>NZ_JBSHCA010000001.1:0-490416 GCF_053615555.1 Microbacterium sp. NPDC055903
GGGAAAACGGCCATGCAGCGAGTTTGAAACTGACCAAAAGAATGAATATCAAACTGACATCCATATAAATTGATCCAAAGGAATCTCACCCCACCGAAGTGGAGTCGAGGTTATTTGGCATTTGACAAGTGCACGCTGTTGAGTTCTCAAGGATCGGATGCTCCCCCAACCCAGCCTCACGACCAGGCCCGAAGGGCAACTTCTCAATCTTACCTCACGGCTTCCGTTTGTCAAATCGGCGTTCCGAGCGAACTCGGATCGCGATCTGTGGACCGCAAGGCTTCCCGCGACAGACTCGCACCGGAGTGTTCGTACTGTTCTGGGAGGTGGTCCGCCGCTTGAGGGGAGCTGACCTTCTGGTCTCGCTCAACCCTGTGGGGCGAACAGGTAATAACTTACGCAGGATCCGGGCATCCCGGCAAATCAGCGCCGCATCCCGGGCGTGTCGCCCGCCACGTCGCGTGGGGTGGTCGTAGGGTGCACCCTACGATCGCGATATGCCGTACCTCGCCTCACGCCTCTCGGTCGCAGCTCTCGCATGGGACAGTGTCGCCGCCGTCTGCGCGGCGATCGGCGATTCACGCGCGGACATCGCGGCCCTGGATCACGCGCGGATCGCGGCGGCCTACCGGAGCGACCGTCTGCTGCTCCTCGACGACGAACCACCGCAGGTGTGGAGCGCTCTCTCCGGATTCTGGCGCACCGCGGACGGGTGGGTGCGCACGCACGCCAACTACCCGCACCACGCGGCAGCCCTGCGTGCCGCGCTCTCCGTCCGAGGGGAGGGCGAGGCCGACGCCATCGCCCACGTGCTCCTCTCGATGACCAGCGCACACGCCATCGAGGTCATCGCCCGTTCCGGAGGCCTCGCCGTCGAGGTGCGCCGAGAGGATCCCCTCCTCGATGCTCGTCTGAGGCGGACTCCGCTGGTCGAGAGCTGCTTCCTCGGGAGCGCGGTGCCACGGCCCGCCCTCGAGGAAGCAGCACCGCTGGCGGGCATCCGCGTCCTCGACCTGACGAGGGTGATCGCCGGTCCCGTCTGCACGCGCACGCTCGCTCTGCTCGGTGCGGACGTGCTCCGCATCGATCCCCCCTCGCTCCCCGAGCACGAGTGGCAGCACATGGACACCGGTCACGGCAAACGCAGCGCCCTGCTCGACGCCGACTCCGCGGCTTTCGCCGATCTGCTCGCGGGAGCCGATGTCATCGTGCTCGGCTACCGCCCCGCCGCCCTCGCACGCCACGGACTCTCCCCCGAGGCGATCGCTCTGCGGCATCCCGGCATCGTCATCGCACAGCTCAGCGCATGGGGAACGGGGCACCCCGATCGCGGCGGCTTCGACAGCCTGGTGCAGGCGGAGTCAGGGATCGCGATGATCGAGTCCAGTGATGGGACGCGCCCGGGAGCCCTGCCCGCTCAGGCACTCGACCACTCCGCCGGTTACCGACTCGCCGCCGGCGTCATCACGGCGCTGAATGCGCAGCGGCGCGATGGAGGGACGCGCCTCGTCCGCGCCTCTCTGCGGAGAGTCGCGGCCGAACTGCTGGGCATGCCCCGTCATGAGGGTGGCGGGGAGGAACAGCCCATCGTCGCATCGGACCACACCCAGGAGTTCTGTGTGGACGGCCGCTGCGTGACCACAGCCCGATCCGCGGTCCCGGGATTCGAGTTCGCCGCACCCCGCAGCTGGGGCCGCGACACCCCCGAATGGTGATCGGGCCGGATGTTCAGCGCCGCCGTATGCCGACCAGGATGCACAGGACGACCGTCAGCGCACCCCACACCGCGCAGGCGGGCGGGAGGACCCGATATGCCAGGTGCTGAACAGTGAACGAATCCGTGAACGGACCGAAGGCGATCGCGCCGAGCACCCACGCGACGACGAGGATCACCGGCAGGGAGATCCACCACGAGACACGGAGCCAACCGGGAAGATCACGTTCCACGACGGCCACGGGCCTCCGGCGCGCCAGCCAGGTCGCCGCCCAGATCGCGATCACCATAAGACCGAGCGCACTCGAGCCGTGCTGAAGCCACTTGAAGCCCTGCAACGGGCCCCACTGCTCCTCGAGCACGGGGAGCACGTCGCTCCCCCACCGCCCCTCATGGGTGAAGAGATCCCAGACGATGTGCGAGAGCACGCCGAGGACGAGTGACAGAGCCAGCAGAACGGGGTACCCGCGGCGCTGCTCGATCCCGCATGCGTGACGGAGAGCGTCGACCGGACGCTGTCGCCAGTCCCCCGGGATCCTCCTGGCCAGCCATTGCGGAGACAGCTCGATGGCTGCGGGACGCAGGAGCACCCGCCAGAGCAGGAACAGCACGAACCCGACCGCCGCCGTCCACACCACATTGCTGAACTCGTGCGTGAAGCCGTAGCCGAGCCCGATCCCCCGCACGAAGAGCGGAAGATCGGGCGTCATCGCACCGATCGCGATCGCGGCAGGCACCAGGGGTGTGCGCACGAACGGGAGCGCGACGACCGCATGGCTCGGCGTGAACGGCACGACTCAGCCGATGAAGAGACCGGCGAGAGTCTTCTTGCCGCGCCGCAGCACAGACACCCCGCCGGGAAGGCCGCCTTCGACGACAGCGCCCTCGTCCTCCACACGTACGCCATCGAGCGAGACACCGCCCTGCGCGATCGCGCGGCGGGCCTCGGACAGGCTCGACACCAGCCCGGTCGCGACGAGCGCGTCCATCACCGGGGACCCTGCCGCGACAGTCGCGTGCGGAAGCTCTCCGAGCGCAGAGCGAAGCGTCGCCGCATCGAGCGAGGTCAGATCGCCCTGTCCGAACAGCGCCTCGGACGCTGCGATCACGGCGGCCGTGGCCTCGACGCCGTGCACGGTGGCGACGACCTCGAGCGCCAGACGCTTCTGCGCCGCGCGGCGGAACGGTTCGGTCTCGACCAGCTCTTCGTACTCCTCGATCTCCACCCTGGTGAGGAAGGTGAAGACCTTGAGGCGCTCGATCACGTCGGCATCGGCCGTCGACAGCCAGAACTGGTACATCCGGTACGGGCTGCACATCTCGGCGTCGAGCCAGATGGCGTTGCCCTCGCTCTTGCCGAACTTCGTGCCGTCGCTGTTCGTGATGAGCGGGGTGCCGATGGCGTGGGCCGACACGCCCTCGGCGCGTCGGATGAGGTCGGTGCCGCTGGTGAGATTGCCCCACTGATCCGAGCCGCCGGTCTGCAGCACGCAGCCGTATTGACGGTAGAGCTCCAAGAAGTCCATGCCCTGGAGGATCTGGTAGCTGAACTCGGTGTAGCTGATGCCCTCGTCGGAGTTCAGGCGCGCGGCCACGGCGTCCTTCTTGAGCATCGTGCCGACGCGGTAGTGCTTGCCGATCTCGCGCAGGAAGTCGATCGCCGACATCGGCGCGGTCCAGTCGAGGTTGTTGACGATGCGGGCGGCGTTGTCGCCATCGAAGCTGAGGTAGCGCTCCACCTGTGCGCGAAGGCGACCGACCCACTCCTCGACGGTCTCGCGAGTGTTCAGCGTGCGCTCCGCGGTCGGACGCGGATCGCCGATAAGACCGGTGGAGCCGCCGACGAGGCCGAGGGGCTTGTGTCCTGCGAGCTGGATGCGGCGCAGCGTCAGCAGCTGGACCAGGTTTCCGAGGTGAAGGCTCGGAGCGGTGGGATCGAATCCGCAGTAGTACGTGATCGGGTCCCCGGCGAGAAGGGCGCGCAGCGCCTCCTGGTCGGTGGACACGTGGACGAGGCCACGCCACACGAGCTCGTCCCACACGTTCTCGAACGTGGGGTCGATCGCCACCGGCGCGGTCGTCAGAGCGGTTTCAGACACGCGTTCCAGGCTATCAGCGCAGAGCCGGCATCCTGCCTCAGGAGTGCACACCCCACCACACGAGGAACGCGGATCCCAGCGCGATGACCCAGCTCACGAGGCTGCCGACGAGGAAGTACTCCGCGCGCGCCCCTGTCTCGCCGTCCTTGGATATCTCCGGGAAGCGGACGATCCCCTTCGCGGCGAGCATCGCGGCGAGCACCGGATAGGCCGCCGTGAGAGTGAGCATGAAGACGATCACCCGTTCGAGCGGACCGATCAGTCGTCCGCCTTTGAATCCGCCCCGCACGGGAGCAGAGATGGTATAGGATGCGGTCGTCGCACCGTCCCCGCTGTCCTTCTCCACCGGCTCGGCGGCCGCGATGCCGGCGTCGTCGGGTCGCCAGGTGTGCTCTCCGGAGAGAGCGGCGCGCACGACCAGGTTGGCGGACTCGAGGAGGAACGCGACGACACCGATGACAAGCACAGCCAGATCGAAGGAGATCGGGCCGAAGGGCGAGGTCAGCTGCCAGGCGAGACCGATGAGGCCTGCATCCGCACGCTCCCCCATGGTCGCGACGGAGACGGCCGCGATGAGTGCCAGCGCGACCGCCGGCCAGAATCCCCACCTGGAGTCGCGTTCTCTCGGCATGACACGGATCCACGCCGCGCCGAGGACGATCGCGAGCAGCATCGGGACGAGCGCGTCCGAGACGCTGCCCAGGACCATCAGGACGATGAGCGCGACGAGGTAGCCGATCCAGCGCCGCGGCACGAACTGCCGCACGAGATCGACCGCGCCGACGGCGAGGAGGAGGAACCCGGCGAGGATCATGCGCGTCCTTCCCTCAGCGGCGCGAGGCCGTCGATGAGCGCCGCCGCTCCCGCACTGCGCAGCGCCTTCGACACGGCCGGCTGCGAGATGCCCTCCTGCTCGGCGAGCTCGGCCTGCGACGCTCCGATCGCCCGACCGTACACGAGACGACGCCCGCGCGCGCTCATCGCGCCGACGAGCTCGTCGCGCACGAGCAGATAGGCGTTGGAGGCGGCGATCGTTTCCGGCATGACCTCATCCTGCCCCGCGGCACCGACAATCCAGCTCCGACTCCGCGGTGCGGCGCGCTGTTCCCGCGCATGGACGAACTCGATCGCATCACGGGCGGCGTACCAACCCGGCCCGTCGGAGAGACCGCGGTGCACGGATTCGATCGCCCTGATGCTCCCGATGCCGACCCCGAATCGGAACGAGAGCCCGTCTGGCAGAGCGAGCTGGAGCAGGAGCACGGAGGTCATGGCGTCTTCGAGTCGCGCATAGACCCCTTGCTGCTCGTCGCCTACTGTGGGCGACAGCGGCTGCGCGGCGAGGGGCAGATCTGCCTCGACGCGCGCGATGGTCTCGTCGAGCATCCGCTGAGCGGATGCTCGATCCTCGAGCTTGCGGGAGCCGACGATGTCGGCGATCACGGCGATCACCATGAGATAACCGTATCACTTCTAATGGATAAATATGAGCGTTTTAGTTATGGATGAGGAAAATGACTGAAAAGGTTATTCCTTGGGCATCCGGAGAATGGACGCACGCCCCGGGACAGGTCTCCGAAGCGGGACATCTGGAAGCGACCGCACTCGAGGGCAGCGATGCGTGGCGACGCACCGCATACGGATTCGTGCACGACAGCGAGCACGCCCTGCTGACCCCGCTGGCCGTGGGCGAGGCGATGGAGGTTTCCTTCACCGCTTCCTGGGACGGCCAGTTCGACCAGGCGGGATTGTTCGTCAAGGCCGACGACGAGCACTGGGTCAAAGCCGGGGTGGAGTACGCCGACGGACATCTCGGCCTCGGGGCCGTCGTGACCGCAGGTGGCTCCGACTGGTCCGTCGGCTTCGTCGACGACTGGGCAGAGGCGGAGATCACCGTCCGCGTCAGCCGATGGGACGACGCGCTCATCATCCGGGCCAGAGCGGCAGACGAGGGCTGGCGTCTGGTCAGAGTGGCGCCCTTCGACGGCTCCGCGGATGCGGCAGCGGGCCCGTTCCTCGCGGCGCCGACTCGTCAGGGTCTCGTGGTGCGATTCACGCGATGGGCCCGCACGCCCGCGGACGACGCCCTGCACTGACTCCGGAGGCCGTGCCCGCTCAGAGGCCGAGTGCGTGGGCAGCGCTCTGAGCGCGGGCGACGAGCTCGGCCCGCTGCTCAGCGACCCGCACACCCGCGGTACCGCCGGCGCCCGTGCGCGACGCGACGGAGCCCTCGATCGAGAGCACCTCGCGCACCTCGGGAACCAGGTGCGGCGAGACCGATGCCAGCAGCTCGTCCGAGGCGTCCTCGAGGCCGATCCCCTGTTCCTCGCAGGCGCGCACGAGCGCTCCCGAGATCTCGTGCGCATCGCGGAACGGCACCCGGCGCTTGACGAGCCACTCTGCGACATCGGTCGCGAGCGAGAACCCCTGCGGTGCGAGCTGCGCCATGCGCTCGGTGTCGAAGCGCAGCGTGGCGATCATCCCCGCGAACGCGGGCAGGACGACCTCGAGCGTCTGCACGGAGTCGAAGACCGGCTCCTTGTCCTCCTGGAGGTCGCGGTTGTAGGCGAGCGGGAGGCCCTTGAGCGTGGCCAGGAGACCCGAGAGGTTGCCGATCAGGCGACCCGACTTGCCCCGCGTGAGCTCGGCGATGTCCGGGTTCTTCTTCTGCGGCATGATGCTCGACCCCGTCGAGTAGCTGTCGTGCAAGGTCACGAAGCCGAACTCGCGCGTGTTCCAGAGGATGATCTCCTCGCTCAGACGAGAGAGGTCGACACCGGTCATCGCAGCGA
Organism: Microbacterium sp. NPDC055903; assembly: GCF_053615555.1. Lineage (NCBI taxonomy): Bacteria > Bacillati > Actinomycetota > Actinomycetes > Micrococcales > Microbacteriaceae > Microbacterium > Microbacterium sp. NPDC055903. Next base: position 6,606 of record NZ_JBSHCA010000001.1, read on the forward strand.
TGAACGCGAACTCCGCGACGACGTCGCGAGCCGATGTGCCATCCAGCGAGTTCTCCGCCGGGCGATCCAGTCCGAGCTCCGCGGCGACGAGCGCAGGGTCGAGCCCCAACGTGGATCCGGCGAGCGCTCCCCCGCCGTACGGAGAGGTGCCCGCCCTGCGGCGCCAGTCGACGAGACGCTCGAGCTCCCGCACGAGCGGCCAGGCATGGGCCTGCAGGTGGTGCGCGAGCAGCACGGGTTGCGCATGCTGCAGATGCGTACGACCGGGAAGGATCGCGTCGGGGTGCGCTTCGGCCTGTGCGACCAGCGCGTCGATGACGCGCAGCAGATCGCGGGCGATGACCTTCGCATGGTCGATGAGATACATCCGCACGAGCGTGGCGATCTGGTCGTTGCGGCTGCGGCCGGCGCGCAGGCGCCCTCCGAGCTCTGCGCCGAGCTCCGCGATCAGCGCCTGCTCCAGCGCACCGTGCACGTCCTCATCCGTCGGCAGCGCCACGATCGTGCCGGCTGCGACCTTGCGCGCCACGGCGTCCAGACCCTCATGCATCCGCCTGGCCTCGTCGGGCTCGAGATATCCCGCCGCCTCGAGCGCCGTCGCGTGCGCGTGCGAGCCGGCGATGTCGTAGGGCGCGAGAATCCAGTCGAAGTGCGTGGAACGGCTCAACTCGGCCAGCTCCGGCGAGGGTCCGCTCGCGAATCGGGCGCCCCAGAGTGCGCCTTCGTTCGTCCCGTCGTTCTTCGCCTCGCTCATCCCTCCAGCCTAGCGATCCCCGCACCCGCGCTCCGCCCTAGGATGATCCGGTGACACGCACCCCGGCCCCGCCCCGTCTCGCGACCCGCACCCTGCTGACCCTCGCCGCCATCGGCGTCGCGATCGGCCTCGTCGTGATCCCGACAGCATGGCTCGCTCAGGTGCTCTGGGTCGCGGCCCCTCCTTTCTACGGGATCGCGGTCGTCCCCTACGTCCTCGCGGGTGCGATCGCCCAGGCTCTCGTCCCCCGCGGCGGAAGCGCACTGATCACCGGTGTGATCGCCGGGCTCGTCGCGCTGCCGTTCACCGGAGGCTTCGGGCCGCTGTCCCTGTTCATCTTCGTCGCGGTCCTGCAGGAGCTCCCCTACGCCGTGACGCTCTGGCGTCGCTGGGGAACGACGATGGCTTTCGTCGCCGCAGGAGTCCTCAGCGCGGGCTACGCCGCGTACTGGTGGTTCATCCTCGATGCCGAGGTCTTCCCCCCGGCGATCCGGCTGCTGGCCATCGGCCTGCTCGTGGGGACGATCTTCATCGCGACCACGCTCGGCCTGGTCATCGCCAGGGCGCTTCGGCGCGCGGGAGTCGCCCGCCGCTGAGATCGCCGGGCACCGCGAGTCTCACGATCCTGTCGACGACCTCCTCGAGCGGACCACGTCCGATGAGCAGCGCCCACAGCGTGCAACCGGCGACGACGCCGAGCATCACCGGCCAGAACGGGTCCAGCGCCCGGAATGCGCCGAGATCGGAGGTCGTGCCGAGCACCTCCAGCGCCACGAGCGCCCAGACGAGGATCTGCGCGGTGTACGCCGTCAGCGGCATCGCTCCCGTCGCGCGCATCGGCAGGGTGATCAGACGCACGGCATCCAGCCGGCAGACGAGCAGGCAGGCTCCGATGACTGCAACCGCGAATCCCCCGGAACCGAAGACCTCGAGCAGACCCTGCGAATGCGGCACGGCCTGCCAGACGGTCTGGAGATAGAGCGAGTCGGAGGACACCGGCACCTCCGACAGCCCGTAGCCCACCACGGCGAGCCCCGCCCCGATGACGAGCATCCGCAGCTGCGTCACAGATCGCGTGAGATCCGCACGCGCCAGCCCCATGCCTGCGAGGACGTAGGCGATCCAGACCGTGAAGGGATAAGCCCAGCCCAGCAGGTCCTCCGCCAGGCCCGCGCCGGGGCCGTACCAGAGGGGCAGCTCCTCGATGAGCGGCTGCAGGAGCGCCATGACGATCCCCGCGCCCCCCGCGGTCAGGAGCAGAAAGCGCGCACCCCTGCCCGTGAAGGGCACGGACAGGAGGAACAGGATGCCGTACGCCGGGAGGATGACATAGACCGGCACCCCGGTCAGCACGAGAAGGATGCCAAGCACCCACAGCAGGCCGGCGCGGACCGCGATCCGGCCACGGGCGATCATCATCCACTCACGAGGCAGCGGCGAAGCCGCGCCGGTGACCAGCCCGATCGAGACGCCGGCGAGGACGGCGAAGAGGATCGAGGAGCGCCCGTTCACGATCGACGACCATGTGGACGGATCTGCCCAGAGCCACTGCTCCTCGGTCTCGAGCAGGTGCGCGGCGAGCATGCCGATCACGGCCAGCCCCCGCGCGAGATCGATCCCGGGGATCCGCCCTGCCCCGTTCAGCCGGCGCCAGTGCGCAGCGAGACGGCCGCTGCGCCGATGAGCTCCCTGCGCGGGCCCTGCAGCGCTCATCGGCGGCTCCTGTGGGTCCGGGGCTCACCGGCACGGCGCATCGGTCGATCAGCCCTGACGCAGCAGCCAGACCAGGAGCGCCTTCTGCGCGTGCAGACGGTTCTCGGCCTCATCCCACACGACGCTCTGCGCCCCGTCGATGACCTCGGAGTCCACCTCGTACCCGCGGTCGGCGGGCAGGCAGTGGATGAAGATGGCGTCCGGATCGGCGATGCTCATCGTCTCGGCGGTGACCTTGTAGCCGCCGAGGTCGCGGATGCGCGCGAGCTTCTCCTCCTCCTTGCCCATCGACACCCAGGTGTCGGTGACGACGACATCCGCGCCGGCTGCCGCCTCCGCGGGGTCGGTGAACAGCGTGATCGATCCGCCCGTCTCGGCGGCGCGGCGATCAGCTGCCTCCACGACGTCTGCACGGGGCGAGTAGTCGGCCGGGGAGGCGATGCGCACATGCATCCCCGCCGTGACCCCGGCGAGCGCATAGGAGTGCGCCATGTTGCTCTGCCCGTCGCCGAAGAACGTCAGGGTCAGCCCCTTGAGCTCCCCCTTGTGCTCACGGATCGTGAGCAGGTCGGCGAGCAGCTGGCACGGGTGGAAGTCGTCCGAGAGGGCGTTCACGACCGGCACCCGAGTGCCGGCGGCCATCTCCTCGAGCCCCGACTGCGCATAGGTGCGCCACACGATCGCCGCGACCTGGCGCTCGAGCACTCTCGCCGTGTCGCTCGGCGTCTCCTTGCCGCCGAGCTGGCTGCTCGCGGTCGTGATGATGAGCGGGGAGCCGCCCAGATCCGCGATGCCCACGGCGAAGGAGACCCTCGTGCGCGTGGAGGACTTGTCGAAGATCACCGCCACGGTCTTCGGGCCGGCCAGGGACTTGTCGGCCCAGCGGTCCTTCTTCAACTCGACAGCGAGATCCAGGATCTCGGCCTGCTCGGCGGGGCTCAGGTCGTCGTCGCGCAGCAGATGACGGGTCATGCGGATACCTCTTCGGTGTCGGATGCCGGAAGCGTCGCCCGCACGTCGGCGAGCGCATCGGCGAACAGGGTCTGGAACTCCTCGATCTCGGCGTCGCCGATGGTGAGGGCGGGGGCGATGCGGATCGTGTCCTGGCTCGCCGCGTTCACGATGAGACCGCGCTCCTGCGCGGCGGCGACAACGGCGCCGGCGACGGGCTCGGCCAGGCCGACGCCGATGAGCAGGCCCTTGCCTCGGACCTCGGTGACCAGCGGCGAGGCGATGCCGTCGATGACGGTACGCAGCTGCGCACCCCGCTCTGCGGCGTTCTGCACGAGACCGGCCCGTTCGATCTCGCCGAGCACGGCGTTGGCGACGGCGGTGCCGAGCGGGTTGCCGCCGAAGGTGGAGCCGTGCGAACCGGGGGTGAAGAGCGAGCTGGCCGCCCCGAAGGTCACCAGGGCGCCGATCGGGAACCCGCCGCCGATGCCCTTGGCGAGCGTGATCGCGTCAGGCGTGATGCCCTCGTGGCTGTAGCCGAACCAGGCGCCGGTGCGACCGGCTCCCGTCTGGATCTCGTCGACGATGAGCAGCGCGCCATGCTTCAGCGTGAGCGCCCTGGCCGCGCTGAGGTATCCCTCCGGCAGTTCCACGACACCCGCCTCGCCCTGGATCGGCTCGACGATCACGGCGGCGACGCGGTCGTCGATCGCCGCCTCGAGCGCCTCGATCGTCGCAGGGATGTGCTCGACACCGGACGGCATCGGCTCGAAGGGGGCACGCATGCTCTCTTTGGCGGTCAGCGCCAAAGACCCCATCGTGCGTCCGTGGAAGCCGTTCTCCAGCGCGATGATCCTCGGCCGCTCCGCACCGCCGTGCAGGCGGGCGAGCTTGAACGCCGCCTCGTTCGCCTCGGCACCGGAATTCGAGAAGTACACCCGGCCGTCGATGCCGGCGCCGGCGAGGCGCTTCAGTCGTGCGGCGAGCTCGAGCTGGGGAGGTGTGGCGAAGTAGTTCGACACATGCGCGAGGGTCGCCGCCTGAGCGGCGACGGCCTCGACGAAGACCGGATGCGCATGTCCCAGAGAAGTGACGGCGATGCCCGCGAGGAAGTCGAGATAGCGCTTGCCGTCTCCGTCCCACAGGTGCGAACCCTGACCGCGCGTCAGCAGGGCCAGTCTCGGTCCTGCGTTCAGCACCAGATCCCTGGCGGCGTCCTCCTGCCAGACGGTCATTGCTTCGTCCCTTCTCCCCGGACCACTTCGGTTCCGATTCCCTTACTGGTGAACAGTTCGACGAGCACAGAATGCGGCACCCGTCCGTCGATGATGGCGGCGGCGTCCACACCGTTCTCGACGGCGTCGAGGCAGGCGCGCATCTTCGGGATCATTCCCGATTCCAGCGACGGGAGCATCTCGACGAGGTCTCCCGAGGTGAGGTGGGAGACGAGCGAGTCGCGGTTCGGCCAGTCCGCGTAGAGCCCTGCGACATCGGTGAGGATGACGAGCTTTCGGGCACCGAGCGCCACGGCCAGCGCGGCTGCGGCGGCATCCGCGTTCACGTTCAGCGACTGCCCTGGATGATCGAGGTCCGGCGCGATGGACGAGACGACCGGCACGCGGCCGGCGGCCAGATGGTCGAGCACGGGCGTCGGATCCACCTTGACGACGTCCCCGACCCGGCCGAGATCGACCTCTTCACCGTCGATGACGACACCGCGGCGACGTCCGCCGAACAGACCGGCGTCCTCCCCGCTCAGTCCGGTCGCGATCGGGCCGTGCGAGTTGATCTTGCCCACGAGCTGCGGGTTCACTTGACCGGTGAGCACCATCCGGACGACACTGATCGCCTCGGTGTTGGTGACGCGGTAGCCGCCCTTGAACTCGCTGGGGATCTCGAGCCTGTCGAGCATGTTCGAGATCTGCGGCCCGCCGCCGTGCACGACCACGGGCTGAACACCGACGTAGCGGAGGTAGGCGATGTCCTGTGCGAAGGCGTCCTGGAGCTCATCGGAGACCATCGCGTTGCCGCCGTACTTGACGACCACGATCTGGTCGCGGAACTTCTTCAGCCACGGCAGCGACTCGATGAGGGTCTCGGCCTTGACGGCCGCGACATCTGGCGTGGTGTCCTGGATGTCGGTCATGAGGCGTAGGCGCTGTTCTCGTGCACGTAATCGTGCGTGAGGTCGTTGGTCAGGACGGTCGCCTCGGCCTCGCCGACCCGGAGGTCGATGAGCAGGTCCGTCGCCCTCGGGGTCAGGTCGACCTCCTCGCGCGGGCGATCAGGGCCGCCGGCGGTGCACACGCGGACGCCGTTCATCCACACGTCGACGTCGTACGGGTCGAACTGGGCGGACGTCGTGCCGATCGCGGCGAGGACCCTGCCCCAGTTCGGGTCGTTGCCGAAGATCGCCGCCTTGAAGAGGTTGTTGCGTGCGACAGAACGCCCCACCTCGACCGCCTCCTGCTCGGTGGCCGCGTTCGTCACACGGATGGTGATGTCGTGGCTTGCGCCCTCCGCGTCGCCCTGGAGCTTCACGGCCAGCGTCTGGCAGAGCTCGCGCAGCGCAGCGCCGAACGCGTCGAGGTCGGGGCGCACACCGCTCGCCCCGTTGGCGAGGAGGGTCACCTGGTCGTTGGTCGACATGCAGCCGTCGGAGTCGAGCCGGTCGAAGGTCTGACCGGTCGCCTGGCGCAGCAGCGCATCGGCCTCGATCGCCTCCAGATCGGCATCCGTCGTGAGCACGACGAGCATGGTGGCGAGCCCTGGGGCGAGCATCCCCGCCCCCTTCGCCATGCCGCCGATCGTCCAGCCGTCCTGCGAGACGACGGCGGTCTTGGCGACCGTGTCCGTGGTCATGATGGCATGGGCTGCGCTCTCGCCGCCGTCGGTCGAGAGCTGGGCGATGGCCTGCCCTGTGCCGGCGAGGACCTTCTCCCTGAAGACCTCGTCGCCCGTGCCGATGAGACCTGTCGAGCACACGAGCACGTCCCCCGCGCTCACGCCCAGCAGCTCGGCGGCCCGCTCAGCCGTCTGGTGCGTCGTCTGGAAGCCGAAGCTGCCGGTGAAGCAGTTCGCGCCGCCGGAGTTGAGCACGACAGCCTCGACGGTGCGGTCCGCGATCACCTGCTGCGACCAGATGATGGGGTTGGCCTTCGCCCGGTTGCTCGTGAACACGGCGGCCCCGACCTTGCGGGGCCCGCGGTTCACGACCACGGCGACATCGGGCTTGCCGGTGGACTTCAGGCCGGCGGCGACTCCGGCCGCTTCGAATCCTGCGGGGGCGGTGACGCTCACGGGGCGACTCCGTTCACGGTGAGGGCGCGTGCCTCTGGCAGGCCGAGCGCGATGTTCATGGATTGGATGGCAGCGCCTGCGGTGCCCTTGACGAGGTTGTCGACGGCGGCGACGACCGTCACGCGGTTCGCCGCGCGGTCGATCGCCAGGCCCATCAGGGCGGTGTTCGCTCCGAGGACGTCCGCCGTACGGGGGAACTGCCCCGCGGGCAGCAGCTGCACGAAGGTCTCGTCCGCATATGCGCTCTCCCACGCGTCGCGGATCGCGGCATCCGAGACGCCGTCGGCGATCGGAGCAGTGGAGGTGGCGAGGATGCCGCGCGACATCGGGACGATCACCGGGGTGAAGGAGATCCGCGGGTCCCTCGCACCGGCCCCGCGGAGCGCCTGCTGGATCTCGGGGATGTGGCGGTGCGTGCCGCCGACGGCATAGGGGTTAGACGTGCCGAGGATCTCGCTGGCGAGCAGGTTCGTCTTGAGGCTCTTGCCCGCCCCGGACGGGCCGACCGCGAGCACGCTCACGATGTCTCCCGGGTCGATCACGCCGGCCGCGACACCGGGGGCGAGACTGAGGCTCACCGTGGAGGCGTTGCACCCGGGCGCCGCGATGCGGCGAGCGCCGCGCAGCTCATCCCTTTGCTTGTGCCCACCGGTGACGAGCTCCGGCACGCCGTAGGCCCACGGCTCGTGGAATGCGCCGCCGTAGAAGGCGTCCCACGCATCCTGCGACGTCAGGCGGTGGTCGGCGCCGGCGTCGATCACGAGCGGAACGTCGCCGAGCGCGTCGGTGTACTGCCCGGACTGCCCGTGCGGAAGGGCGAGGAAGACGATGTCGTGCCCGGAGAGGATCTCAGGAGTCGTCTCCTGCAGCTCGAGGTGGGCAAGCGAGCGGAGGTGCGGCTGATGCTGCACGAGCGGCTGTCCCGCGTTGGAGTGCGCGGTGACGGTGCGGATCTCGATGTCTGGATGGCCGGCGAGCAGGCGCAGGATCTCGCCGCCCGCGTAACCGGATGCGCCGGAGACGGCGACGGTATACGTCATGATTCCACCTTAACGGTCAGGCCCCCCGACGAACTCAGGGACCCCGGTGCGGATTGGTACGGAGCCGGGGCGGCGACACCGGCGCTCGAGGACCGCACGAGGTGCAGGCAGAAGCGCGGGGTCGCCTAGAGTCGGCGGCCGCCGCGGCGTCGGCGCACGACGAGGACGCACGCAGCGGGCGTCACGGTGTCGAAGCTGGCCGAAGGCATGTCAGGACGATAGCGCGCTCACACACGCACCCGCAAATCCGCGCCGATGCTCGCAGAGGGCGCGCCGTCCCGCAATGGCGCGGCGAAGAACTCGCGCTCGAAGGCGCTCGATCGCTGGAAGGCAAGAAACATGCGCTCTCTCCTCTTCGGGGACGCCTCGGCCGCCGCCCTGCCCACCTCTTCGATCGCCCGCGCCGTGGCAGACGCGAAGGCCGGATCCCCGTAGGTCTGCAGCCACGAGGCGTATGGATGCCGGAGATCGGTCGCCCATGCGCCGAACGCTCCGGCGTGCAGACGCCTGCCGAGGTCGTCGTAGAGCCAGAAGCACGGCAGCAGCGCGGCGATCAGTTCGGCATGATCGCCGCCGAAAGCCACCGAGCGCAGGTGGTCCAGGTACGCGGTGGTGACGGCCGATGGCGTCGCCGCGAACGTCTCCCCCGGTGCGAGCCAGGCCTCATGGAGCTGGAGCTCCCCCGCGATCGCGCCGTGCGCGGACTCGGCCCAGAACGCCTGCGCCGAGGACGTGGGCGCAGTCCGCGCCGCTTCGGCGAGCACGCGGGCGTACTCACGGAGATACAGCGCGTCCTGCCGCAAATACGTCATGAACGCCTGTCGGTCCAATGTGCCGTCCGCCAGCCCGCGGATGAACGGCAGCTCGTCCAGCTCCCGGCGAATGCCCTCGATCCGCTGCCACCAGTCCGCGACGACCGCTTCCGGCAAGGGGCACGTCTCCAATCCGCCGCGCGTCCACAGTCCGGCGAAATGGTTCACCGGACCGCGCCCTCCGCCGACCTGCAGCCCCGCCCCCTGCCGCAGGGCCTCGCGCAACCATGCGCGAGCGTCCGCGACGGCCTCCGTGCGGCCGTGTCCACGCGCCAGCAGCGTGGCGATCGCGGAGGACAGGGAGCATCCCGTGCCGTGCGTGCTCCCCGTGACGATCCGGACACCGGGGAACTCCTGAACAAGCCCCGTTCCGGCATCGACGAGCGCGTCGGTGGCATCCGTCCCTTCGCGATGCCCGCCCTTGACCAGGACGGCTGCACCGATCTCGGTGGAGAGCTCCTGCGCGGCGACGAGCGCGTCCGACCAGCCGTCGATCGCGCGGCCCGCGAGCACCGCCAGCTCGGCAAGGTTCGGAGTCACCAGGTGCGCCTGCCCGAGAAGCGCGCGCAACGCGCTCTCGGCATCGGGGGCGAGCAGTCGATCGCCGCTGGTGGCGACCATCACGGGATCCACGACGACGACGGGAGGGCGCGTCCTGGCGAGCCAGGCGCTCACCGCGCCGATCACGTCCGCGTCTGCGAGCATGCCCACCTTCACCGCGTCGATGAGGATGTCGTCCGCGAGCGCCTCGAGCTGGGCGGTGAGGAAGGCGGCGGGAGGGACGTGCACATCGCGGACACCGCGCGTGTTCTGCACGGTGAGCGCGGTGATGGCCGCCATCCCGTAACCCCCCACGGCAGCGATCGACTTCAGGTCCGCCTGGATGCCGGCTCCCCCTGAGGGGTCGCTGCCTGCGATGCTGAGCACCCGCGGGGCTCGGCCCTCGCTCCATCGGCGGGCGAACTCCTCGGCCGCCTGGCGAGGGTCTTCGGCGGCGCACAGCGCCGACACGACCGCGACCCCGGCGGCACCGGCATCGCGCAGCGCGGAGACATCGCCGATACCGACCCCGCCGATCGCCACGCTGGGAAGCGGGCTCACCGCGGCGAGCGCACGGAACCCGTCGATGCCCAGGGCGGGCGGATGATCCGGTTTCGTGTCCGTCGGGCGGATGACTCCGACGCCGAGGTAGTCGATCGTCCCCGCCGGCAACTCCCGCACGGCGGCGAGGTGCTCCGGCGTGTTCGCGGTCAGACCGATGAGCGCATCAGGGCCGAGAGCCTCCCGTGCACGCAGGGCCGGGGCATCGCCCTGGCCGAGGTGCACGCCGTCCACCCGTGCTCCGGCCGCGCGTGCGGCGAGGGCGACGTCGAGCCGGTCGTTGACCACGAGCAGCGCTCTGCCGTCGATGACCGCCGAGAGCTCGACCAGCTGGGTCACCATCTCGGCATCCGTGAGCCTCTTGTCGCGCAGCTGCACGATCGTCGCGCCTCCTTCCACCGCCGCGGCGACCGTGGCGACGACGCCTCGGTCGCCGCACAGCGTCGCATCGGTGACGAGGTACAGCGAGAGGTCAGCGATCACCGGGCGACCTCCTCGACACGGGCGAGGGCGGCTATCTCCGAGGGCTGCAGGGCGGCGAGCGCGTCGAGCAGGGCGACGGCGAAACTGCCGGGGCCGTTCGACCCGGCGGCTGCCCGCTCCGCGGCGAGGGTGTAGACGAGGCTCGCGGCGGCCACAGCGGTGAGCGGGTCGGCGCTGTCCGATGCGCTGCTGCCGAGGAACGCGGCCATCACCGCGCCGAGGGCGCAACCTCCTCCTGTCACGCGGGTGAGCAGCTCGTGGCCGTTCGCGATGCGGACCGTGCGCCGCCCGTCGGTGATCAGATCCACGGGCCCGGAGACCGCCACGACGCTGCCGTGGCGCTCCGCCAGCGCACGCGCGGCGTCGGCCGCGGCATCCGTGCTGTCGATGGCGTCGACGCCGCGTCCGCCGGCACTGAGACCTGCGAGTGCGAGTACCTCGGAGGCGTTACCGCGGATCGCCGTCGGCCCCAGCGCGGCCAGCTCGTGCGCGAGCGCCGTCCGTACCGGGAGCGCGCCGATCGCGACGGGATCGAGCACCCACGGCGTTCCCTCGGTGGACGCGGCTTCCGCGGCCTCGCGCGCGGCATTCCGCTGCTCTGGCACAGGGGTGCCGAGGTTCACGAGGAGCGCGGATGCCATCGGCGCGAAGACCCCGGCCTCACCGGCGATGTCGACCATGGCGGGAGCAGCACCGAGCGCGAGAAGCACGTTGGCGGTGAAGCCGGTCACGACGGCGTTGGTGATGCACTGCGTGAGCGGTGGCGCATCCCGCACGCTCTGCAGCAGGACGGCGGCCTCGCTCCGGAGGTCTCGGGTGGACGGTGGGCGCAGACGATCGCTCATTGCGACATCCCTTCGCTAGTACGAACTAGATCAGGTTCGACGGGTGTGATCTCAGCCGCGGATGCGGCACCCCGTGTCACTCGCAGGCAGTCTACTGCGCAGCGCGCGACGGACGCACGCGTCCTCAGGCGCCGAGTTCGGCGAGCAGACGCTCCTCCTCCGTGCGCGAGAGGCCAGCGCGCCGGTCCCTGTCCAGCCCCCGGCCGCGCTCGTCGGCGAGCACCGCGGCGATCGTCCGCTCCAGCGGTCTCGCGGAGCCGCCGGCCGCTCGGAATGCGAGGGTGCTGCGGCGAGCGAACCCCGGCAGGTCCGCGGGGAGCCAGAGCGGCAGCGAGGGCCGCCCCATCCAGTAGTCGACGCCATGCTCCTCGAGCCATGCGTCCTCTGCGGCCACGACGCGCCCGGTGTGAGAAGCGGCCGCGCCGAAGGCATCCAGGACCGCTCCGAGGGGTGTGGGCTCACCGACCGCGTCGAGGATGCCGGTACCGCGGTCGGCGACGATGAAGGCGGCGAGGTCGTCGACGTCGATCACCTGCACCCAGCGATTCTCCGTCGTGGGCACGAGCACCGCGTCCGCCCCTGCTCGCGCGAACGCGGCGGCCCAGTACCCGAAACGGTCGCTCGGGTCGCCCTCGCCCACGACGAGCCCCGGCCGAACGATGCGCACGCCGCCCGCGGCACCGCTCAGCACCGCCCGTTCGGCGGCGACCTTCTGGGCCGCGTAGTCGGCGTCGTCGTCGAGTGCCGGATCCTCCACCGGAGCGGACTCGTCCGCGCCCACGGTCGCGCCGTCCGAGTACACCGACACCGATGACACGTAGGTCCAGCGCGCGCCATCGGCACCGAGCGCCTCGACCGCCCCACGGACGTGGCCGGCGCGGGAGGAGACGTCGACCACTTCATCCCACGGGCCCTGCACACGCGCATACACATCCGGATCGTCGCGATCGCCCACCACCAGCTCGGTACCGGGCGGAGTCGGCCTGGTTCCACGCGCGAGGCAGACGACGCGTGCACCGCGATCCAGCCATCCGCGCGCGACGCGTCCGGAGAGCCAGCCGGTGCCGCCGAGGATCAGAACATCTGTCATCCCCCTATGCCAGCAGGTCTGGATGCCAGGCGGAAGGCCGTCCGCTCAGAGCGGAGCGCCAACGACAGCGCCCGCCCGCGCGTCGGCTCATCCGCTCCGCTGCGCGGACAGCGCGCTCACGCGCGCGGCGGCCTCCGCCAGCCGCTCGGCATAGGCAGGATCGACCGTGGCTCGATCGGCGATCGCGGACACGATCTGCCCAGCGGTCGCCGGTGTCGAACCGGCGATCATGAGGACGAGGTCGGCGCCTGCCCCGATGGCGTTCACGGCGTTCGCCACGGGGTCGGCGTACGCGGCCTCTCCCGATGACGTCAGCATCCCGAGATCGTCGGTGACGGCGACGCCCTCGAACCCGAGATCCTCTCGGAGGATCTCGTACCACTCAGGCGACAGCGAGGCCGGCGCATCCGACACCGCCGTGAACCGGAGATGCCCCATCATCACCAGCTCGGCGCCGGCATCGATACCGGCCTGGAAGGGGACCGCGTCGGTGGCGCGCCAGTCCGTCAGGCTGATCGCGCTGGTGGGGATGGCATGGTGCGAGTCGCCCTCCGCCGCCCCGTGCCCGGGGAAATGCTTGAGCGTCGATGCCGCGAGCCCCTGCTCCCCCGCGACGATCGCCGCGACGCGCTCGGCGACCTCGACGGGATCGGTGCCGAATGAGCGGCGGTAGATGAAGGACGCATCCGTGCGGGGCACGTCGGCGACGACGCCGAAGTTGATGTCGACGCCGGCATCCGCGAGGAGCTGCGCGCGGGCGGCGAAGGCCGCCTGCGCCGGCTCGGGCGGTTCGTCCTTCAGCGTCCGCGACGAAGGCAGCTCATCCCATGGCATCCGACGAACGTCTCCGCCCTCCTGGTCGATCGCGATGAGGGCATCCGAGTGCCCCGCATGGATCGCGTCCGTGATCGCGCGCAGCTGCTCCGGCGTCGCAGGGATGTTCGGGCCCATCAGGATCAGACTGGCCGGCCCCGTGCCGAGATAGCCCGCCAGCGCCGTGCCGTCGGTGCCGGGGTGATACCCCATCACGACGAGGGCCGCCTGCTCCGCGACCGGCAGCTGAGCGATGCGCTGCTCGGCGAGCTCCAGCGCTGTCGGCGGAGTGGGGCTCGGCGTCGGGGACGGCGAAGATGCTGCCGTCGGCCGACCTTCATCGACGGAGGGCTCGCCGGGTGAAGCGCATCCGGCGCTGCCGAGAAGCAGCACCAGAAGCCCCGCCGCGAGTGCGCGCCTCGTGATCATCGATTCCAGGCTACACAGCGTTGATGCGCGAGAGCCCGGCGCACAGGGCCGGGCTCTCGTCGGATGCGTCAGGCGCTCACTCTCGCAGCGTCGCCCCGAACCGCTCGCCCGCCACAGCAACACCCGCGAGCTTGGCCTCCGTCGCCTCCGCGGCGGTCAGGGTCCGATCGGAGGCGCGGAACCGCAGCGCGAACGACAGGCTCTTGGTGTCGGCGGGCAGCCCTTCGCCACGGTAGTCGTCGACGAGACGCACCGCTTCGAGCAGATCCCCCGCACCTTCGACGAGCGCCTCGCGCAGATCTGCGGCCGCGAGGGCGACCGGTACGACGAGCGACACGTCCTGGGTCGCCGCGGGGAACGTCGACAGGGACTCCACGACGACCCGCTCGCCTGCGAGCTCCAGGACCCCGTCGAGGTCGAGCTCGACGACCACGGCGCGGCCGGGCAGGTCGGCGTCGGCCGCCACATCAGGATGCAGCTCACCCACGTAGCCGACCTCCGCACCGCGGACGCTCAGCACGCCCGTGCGGCCGGGGTGCAGCGCGGCCCGCGCGCCCTGCACGACGTCGATCTCGACACCGGCCGCCGAGGCGATGACACGCACGGCATCCAACGCTTCGGACAGCCCGTAGGCCTCAGCAGGACGACCGGGCTGACGCGCGGTGACGTGGCCGGTGAACAGTGCGGCGACGTGACGGCGCTGCGGCGGGATCGCGGCGTTCAGCGCGGCCAGGGTCTCATCCGACGGGAGCTGCCCGAGCGGCGGGACGCTCTCCGTGCCGTAGGCGACGCCGGGCTCGGGGAGGAAGACCGTGCCGGTCTCGAAGATCGCCAGATCCGTGAGCCCGCGCGCGATGTTGCGGTGCGCGGTCTGCAGCAGACCGGGGACGAGAGAACGACGCAGGAACGGCGCCTGCCCGTCGAGGGCGTTCGCCAGTCGGATGCTCGGCAGGTGCTCGCCGCTCGCAGACCCGTGCAGATCGTTCTGCACCTCGGTCGTGAACGGGAAGGCCGGCGCCTCGACGAGACCCGCGGCGGCAAGCGCGTTCGCCACGCGCTTGCGCCCGCGCTGCAGCGGCGTGAGGCCTCGGCCTGACGGCGGCGTCGGAAGCACCGAGGGGATGCGGTCGAGCCCGTGGATGCGGGCGACCTCCTCGGCGAGCGTCCACTTGTCGGTCAGATCGGGGCGCCAGCTGGGCGGGATGACCTGCCAGCCCTCGCTCGTCTCGGTCACCTCGGCGCCGATCATCTCCAGGGCACCGGTGATCTCGGCGTCCTCGTAGTCGACGCCGATCAGCCCGGGCACGAACTCCGCGGGCAGGTCGATGCCCGCGATCTCGAACTCCGTGTAGAGCGCACCGCCGAGTTCGTCGAGCGTACCGCCGGCGAGCTCGACCATCAGATCGGCGACGCGGCGTGCTGCGACGAAGGGGATCAACGGGTCGACCCCTCGCTCGAAGCGCTTGGACGCTTCGCTGGGCAGCTTGTGACGCCTGGCGCTGCGCGCGATGGAGATCGGGTCGAAGATCGCCGCCTCGATGAGCACGTCGCGAGTCTCGTCGCTCATCTCCGTCGTGCCGCCGCCCATGACTCCGGCGAGCCCGATGGGGCCCGAGTCGTCGGTGATGAGGAGGTCTTCGACGTCGAGCGTGCGCTCCTGGCCGTCGAGAGTCGTCATCTTCTCGCCTGGCTGCGCACGGCGGACGGTGATGCCGCCGGAGAGCTTGTCGAGGTCATAGCCGTGGATCGGATTGCCGAGCTCGAGCATCACGTAGTTCGTGATGTCGATGAGGACGCCGAGCGAGCGGATGCCGGCCAGCGACAGACGGGCGACCATCCACGGCGGCGTCGGACGCGTGGCATCGACCCCCCGCACGACGCGCACGACGAACTCCTGCACGGCAGGTGCATCGCGCAGCGGTTCGGCGGTCACAGTCAGCGGGAAGCCCGTGCCCGGTGCGACGTCCTCCCACTCGTGCGCGGCAGGGTCGCGGAAATCCGCACCGGTGGCGTGGCCGAGCTCCCTGGCCACGCCACGGATGGAGAAGGCGTATCCGCGATCGGGAGTGACGTTGATCTCGACGGCCACATCATCCAGCCCGAGCAACGCGATCGCGTCGGTGCCGACCTCCGGATCGAGACCGAGCGAGGACAGGATGAGGATGCCGTTGTGCTCATCGCCGAGGCCCAGTTCGCGAGCGGACGCGATCATGCCGTCCGAGACATGACCGTAGGTCTTGCGCGCGGCGATCGGGAACGGGCCGGGGAGCACGGCGCCGGGCAGCGTCACGACCACCTTGTCGCCCACGGCGAAGTTGCTCGCGCCGCAGACGATGCCGCGCACGCCGCCGTTCGCCTCTCCGACGTCGACCTGGCACCAGCGGATCGTCTTGCCGTTGGACTGCGGTTCGGCCTCGAAGGAGAGCACCCGACCCACGACGACGGGGCCGGAGATCTCGAAGCGATGGACGTCCTCCTCCTCGAAGCCGACCGCGACGAGCGCCGCGAAGACGTCCTCGGGTGCGGCATCCGCCGCGACATCCACGTACTCACGCAGCCACGAAAGCGGGACGCGCATCACACCACCATCCCGAACTGCTCGCTGAAGCGGACATCGCCCTCTGCCATGTCACGCATGTCCTTCACATCGCTGCGGAACATCAGGGCCCGCTCGATGCCCATGCCGAACGCGAAACCGCTGTAGACCTCTGGGTCGATGCCCGCGGCGCGGAGCACGTTCGGATTCACCATCCCGCACCCGCCCCACTCGATCCAGCGCGCACCGCCCTTGAAGGTCGGGTGCCAGAGGTCGATCTCGGCGGAGGGCTCGGTGAACGGGAAGTAGTTGGTCCGCAGACGCGTCTTCGCCTCGGCGCCGAAGAGCTGCCTGGCGAACTCGTCGAGCGTGCCTTTGAGGTGCGCCATCGTGATGCCCTTGTCGACGACGAGACCCTCGAACTGGGTGAACACCGGCAGGTGCGTGGCATCGAACTCGTCCGTGCGGTACACCCGCCCAGGGCAGAGCACGTAGATCGGCACCTCGCGCTCCAGCATCGAGCGCACCTGGACGGGGCTGGTGTGGGTGCGCATCACCAGGTGCCGGTCCACAGGGTCGACGAAGAAGGTGTCCTGCATCTGACGCGCGGGGTGGTCGACATCGAAGTTGAGGGCGTCGAAGTTGAACCACTCGTGCTCGAGCTCCGGCCCCTCCGCGATCTCCCAGCCCATGCCGACGAAGATGTCGCAGACGTCGTCCTGGAGCAGCGTCAGCGGATGCCGTGCGCCGACCCGCGTCCGCGTGGCCACGGCGGTGATGTCGATGCGCTCCGCCTCCAGGCGCGCCGCCGTCTCTGCCTCGGCGAGCTCGGCCTCCTTGGCGGCCATCGCCTGGGTGACGCGTCCGCGCCCCTGGCCGACCAGCTTTCCGAAGGCCGCCTTGTGCTCGGGGGCGACCTGGCGCATCGAGGCGTTCAGGACGGCGAGAGGCGATCCCTCCCCCACGTGCGCGGCGCGCGCGGCCTTCAACTCGGCGGTGCTGGCGGCGGAGCCGATCGCGTCGAGTGCTGCGGCGACGGCGGCTTCCACCGCCTCTGGCGTGATCTCGGGTGCATCTGACACGAGAACCGAGTCTACCGGCGGACGGTGGATGGGCCGTTCGCTCAGAGCCCCGGCGCTTGGCCTGGAGCGAACTTTCCCGCGCCCTTCTGCATCGCGATGGCCTCGGTGAGCGTCGTCTCGTCATCGGCGGCAGGGCCTCCCCCGCCACCGGCGATCGCCTGCAGCTTGGGAGAACGGCGTGTGCGGACCTCGAGGTACTTGGCGACGCCGGAGAGGATGAGGCACATGGCGATGTAGATCGCGCCGATGACCATCGCCGACTGCAGGATCGGCCGTCCCTGCTGGGAGCTGAGCAGCTTCGCGTAGTAGAGGAGCTCGGGGTACGTGATGACGAATCCGAGGGCGGTGTCCTTGAGCGTCACGACCAGCTGAGCGACGATCACGGGCAGCATCGCGCGGATCGCCTGCGGGAGCAGGATGAGGCGCATGACGCCGCTCTTGCGCAGACCGATCGCATAGCCGGCCTCCTTCTGGCCGCGCGGCAGCGACTCGATACCGGCCCGGAGCACCTCGGCGAGCACGGATCCGTTGTAGACCATCAGCGCGAGGACCACGGCCCAGTAAGGCTCCATCTTGATGCCAAGCACCGGAAGCCCGTAGTACAGCAGCATCATGAACACCAGCACGGGGACGGCACGGAAGAACTCGGTCACCACGGTGACCGGGATCCGCACCCATGCATGCTCGGAGAGCCGACCGATCGCGAGCACGAAGCCGAGCACGAGGCTGAGCACCGCCGCGAGCGCGAACGCCGCGAGCGTGTTGCCCAGCGCCCCGAGGATCTGCTCCCAGACTCGTGTGAAGGTGAAGACGTACCACTTGGCCGGGTCGAACTGCCCCGAATCCCAGAAGCGGTAGACGACGAAGCCGACGGCAGCCAGGACGACGATCACCGTGACGACCGCGAGGAGGCGGTTGCGCAGGATCGCCCTGGGACCGGGGACGTCGTACAGTACGGAAGTCATCGCGCGATCCTCCAGCGGTTCTCGAGATGGCGCTGCAGCCAGCTGAGC
This sequence comes from Microbacterium sp. NPDC055903, assembly GCF_053615555.1. Lineage (NCBI taxonomy): Bacteria > Bacillati > Actinomycetota > Actinomycetes > Micrococcales > Microbacteriaceae > Microbacterium > Microbacterium sp. NPDC055903. Next base: position 24,568 of record NZ_JBSHCA010000001.1, read on the forward strand.
AGCATGACGAGCAGGACGAAGACGACGGCGACCCAGAGCAGGACCTCCATCGGGTTGCCTGGCCGGTTCCCGGCGTCGTTGATGGTCGCCCGGAGCGCGGCCAGCTCGGCGACCGAGAAGCCGGCGGCCACGGTCGTGTTCTTCAGCAGAGCGATGAACACGCTCATCATCGGGGGGACGACGGAACGGAACGCCTGAGGCAGCACCACGAGCGTCATCACCTGGCCGAAGGGGAGGCCGATCGCTCGCGCGGCTTCCGCCTGCCCCACAGGGACGGTGTTGATGCCGGCGCGGAGCACCTCGGCCACGTAGGTGGCCGTGTAGATGCCGATCGCGAGGATGCCGAGGATGAGGTTCGACAGCGGAGGAAGCCCGAGCGGCCGCCAGCCGAAGACGAAGAAGAAGAAGACCAGGGTCAGCGGGGTGTTGCGGATGATGTTCACGTACACCGTGCCGACGCCGCGCGCGATCGGCACGGGCGAGACCCGCATGCCGCCGACGATCGTGCCGAGCACGAGGGCGATCACGCCACCTCCGAAGAAGACGATCAGGGTGTTCCCGATCGCCTCCCCCCACAGGTCGAGGTTGCCGAAGATGACGTCCACGCGTCCTCCTACTCCGTCTCAGTCCGCAACGATTCGCGGGGCGGCCGGTCGGCCGCCCCGCGAAGGGATCAGTACGCGTCGACCTCGGGCTGGGTGACCTCGATGCCGGAGTCACCCAGGTTCTTGTCGAAGATCGCCTGCCAGATCTCGCCGCCGTCCGTGAACAGCTCGTTGATGTGCGCGCGCAGCACGTCGTCGCCCTTGGTGAGGCCGACGCCATAGCGCTCCTCGGTGAACAGACCGCCGACGACCTTCAGCTCATCCGGGTACATCGCCGCGTAGCCGATCAGGATGGCCTGGTCTGTGGTGACGGCGTCGACGCTGCCGTTGAGCAGGTCCTCGACGCACGCGGAGTACAGGTCGTACTCCTTGGTCTTGATCTCGGGGAAGTTCTCCTTGATGTTCTGGATCGGCGTGGATCCGGTCGCGGAGCACACGGTCTTGCCGTTGAAGTCCGAGACGTCGGCGACGTCGGTGATCTCGCTGTCCGCGCCGACGAGGAAGCCCTGGCCGGTGATGAAGTAGGGGCCGGCGAAGTCGATGAGCTCCTTGCGCTTGTCGTTGATCGAGTAGGTGCCGACGTAGTAGTCGATGTCCCCGTTCACGATCGCCTGCTCGCGGTTCGCGGACGCGATCGGCTTGAACTCGATCTGGTCCTCGTCGAAGCCGAGCGAGGCGGCGATCCAGCGGGCGATGTCCACATCGAAGCCGGTGCGCTCACCCGTGGTGACGTCCAGGTAGCCGAGGTTCGGCTGGTCCTCTTTGACGCCGACGACGACACCGTCGCGCGCGACCATGTCGTCGAAGGTCGGGCTTCCCTCGAGCGCGACGTCGGAGGCGACCTCGAACCACGTCGAGTCACCGCCGTCTCCGGTGCCCTCCCCCTCTCCGCCCGGGTCCGAGGGGCTTCCGCTGTTGCAGCCCGTCAGCGCGAGCAGCGCCGCCGCCGCGAGTCCGATTCCTGCCAGTGTCCGTGTGCGTCGCATGTGCGTCTCCTTCGTGTGCTGTGTGCAGGTGGTCAGGTCAGTGGGTGAGGAGCTTCGAGAGGAAGTCCTTCGCGCGGTCGCTCTTCGGGTTCGTGAAGAACTCCTCGGGGGCCGCCTCCTCGACGATCCGGCCGTCGGCCATGAAGACGACGCGGTTCGCCGCCTTGCGGGCGAAGCCCATCTCGTGGGTCACGACGATCATCGTCATGCCCTCCTTGGCGAGCTCGACCATCACGTCGAGGACCTCGTTGATCATCTCCGGGTCCAGGGCGCTCGTCGGCTCGTCGAAGAGCATCACCTTGGGGTGCATCGCGAGCGCTCGCGCGATGGCCACGCGCTGCTGCTGACCGCCGGAGAGCTGCGCCGGGAGCTTGGACGCCTGCTTGGCGACGCCGACGCGCTCCAGCAGTTCGAGCGCCTCCTTCTCGGCATCCGCCTTCTTGACGCCCCGCACCTTGATCGGGCCGAGCGTGACGTTCTCGAGGATCGTGAGGTGCGCGAAGAGGTTGAACGACTGGAAGACCATGCCGACCTCGGCACGGAGATTGGCGAGCGCCTTGCCCTCGGCGGGCAGCTCCTTGCCGTCGATGGTGATGCTGCCGCTCGTGATGGTCTCGAGCCGGTTGATCGTGCGGCAGAGCGTGGACTTGCCCGAACCGCTCGGCCCGATCACGACGACGACCTCGCCCTTGTTCACGGTGAGGTCGATATCGGTCAGCGCCTGGAAGTCTCCGTAGTGCTTCTGGACGTTGTTCACCACGACGAGGGCATCACCAGAGGTCATCATTTCTCCAAACTAGCCAGGTGGTCATCTTCGCTCCAGGGCTCCTGAACGAGATTTACCCGTTCGTGACGTGCCGGGTCATCCCCGGAAACGTCGAGGGCGGTGCCGGCGATGATCCCCCGATCCGCCTGCACCGCCCCTCGGTCCCCCCAGTGGACAACTTGCGCCTTCTCCGGTGAAGTTCCGTGCGATGGATTCACCCTGTCAGACGGCGGGGGCGGTGTCAGTCGTTCTTGAGCATTTCTTGAGGGAAGATCATTGGCGCTCTTCGCGGAAGTAGGCGATCGCGCCGGGATGCAGATCCACCGGCTCGGTGAAGATCGCCTGCCGTCGGTCGAGAAGGGCCACCGCCGGCACCTCTTCCGCCAGCTGCCTGCGGGAGTCGAAGAGCACGGAGAGCGCGTCGGCGACCATCTCGTCCGGCGTGGAGGCCGAGGTGATCAGGTAGTTCGGCACGGCCATCGTCGACGTGGTCTCGCGCAGCCCGTAGACACCGGCCGGAACGTCGGCGGAACGGTAGGAGTGCGAGTACCGCTCGTTGATGTCGATCACCCAGTCGTCCTCGATCGGGAGCAACCGCAGCGGCACGTCTGCGGCGAGATCCTCGATCCCGGGTGTGGGCAGACCGCCGACCCAGAAGAATCCTTCGATCTCACCTCGCTGCATGGCGCTGATCGAGCCGCGCAGGTCGAGTTGCGCGTCGCGCACGGATCGCGGATCCACGCCCGCAGCGGTGAGCACTCTGGCCGCGATGACCGTGACTCCCGAGTTCGCCGCACCCAGCGAGGCCTCGCGCCCCGCGAGGTCCGAGACGGTGCGGATGTCGGAATCGCCGCGGACGACCACGTGGACGTACTCGTCGTACAGCCGCGCGACCGCGGTGACATCGAGGGGTTCCTCGAACGCGCCTGCCCCTGCCACGGCGTCTGCGGCGGCGTCGCCCTGGGCGAAGCCGAACAGCGCGTCCCCCGATGCGACGCGGATCAGGTTGTCGAGCGACCCGGCCGTCTCCGCGACCCTCACCTCGGCATCGAGCGAATCGGAGAGGGCAGCGGCGAGCTGACCGCCGTATGCGAAGTAGACACCGGTCGCCCCTCCCCCGGCGATCACGTAGTCGGCATCCGCCCACTCGCTCGATCTCGGCGCGCACGCGCCGAGCACGCAGACCATGACCAGCGTGACGAGCGCTGCCGCCGAACGCGTGAACCGGGTCATTGCGGCATCCCGTCCTCGATGACCAACGTGACCGTCAGCCCTCCGCTCTTCGGTGCCTCCACCTCGAGTCTCCCGTCGATCGAGGCGAGCAGCTCCGTGGCGATGGCGAGACCGAGACCGGAGCCCGGGACGTCGGCGCTCTCCGCGCTGCGCCAGAACCGATCGGCGACGCGGGCGACCTGCTCCTCGCTCAGGCCCGGCCCGCTGTCGCGCACGGCGATCCGGCACGCACCCTCGTCGCGTACGACGTCCAGCTCGACCGTCGTCCCCTCCGGTGAGAACTTCACCGCGTTGTCGATCACGGCATCCAGCGCGCTCTCCACGACGCTCCGATCGGTCACGCTCAACACCATCGCCGGACCGGTCCGCCGCACGAGGACACCGCGCTGGGCCGCCACATCGCGCCACGCCGCCGCACGGCCCTCCACGAGGGCGGCGACATCCACCGCGGAGAACACCGAATCGCCGCGCCCGTTCCTCGCGAGCCCGAGGAGCGTCTCGAGGATCCTCGTCATCCGCCGCCCCTCCTCTCTGGTCTCGTCGACCTCGTCCCGCCATTCGGGGCCGAGTCCGGTCGCGAGGTTCTCCACGCGCAGCAGCAACGCGTTCAGCGGGTTGCGCAGCTCATGGGATGCGTTCATGGCGAACTCCTGCTGCCGCGCGACCACGCGCTCGATCTCCCCGGCCATGCCGTTGAAGACACGGGTCATGCGGCGCAGCTCGGGAGGGCCGGTGTCCTCGGCGACCCTCGCTTCCATATCGCCCCGCTCGATGGCCACCATGGCCTGGTCGAGCCGCCGAACGGGGGCGAGCACCCAGCGAGCAAGGCGCAGGGCGAGGAGCACGCCGAGCAGGATCGAGCCGGTCGCCACCAGGGCCAGCACGATCATCTGGCCGACGATGGCGCTGCGCGGCGCATCCGCATCGGCCGAGATCATGACGGCACCGATGACGTCCCCCTCGTCGAAGACCGGCTCCACGAGGAAGGACTCCCCCGCGACCCAGGGGAACACGGTGTCCGGCACTTCTGCGCGCCGACCGGAGAGGGCGAGCCCGACCTGCTCTGCCGCCTCGTCGCCGAGCAGGACGTCCTCGTCACCGCCGGCGGCCAGCACCCCGCCGGAGAGATCGAAGACGACCGCCTCGGCTCCGTACACCTCTCTGAACCGCTCGGCCTCGCCCTCGATCACCGTGGCGCTGCCGGATCTCAGCGCCTGGCGCGCGCTCGTCGCGAAGTACGCCAGGTCGCCGAGCTGCTCGGCGTAGAACGTCTGCTGCACGCTGTGCGCGACGCTCCAGGTCGCGAAGGACCCGAGGGACAGCATCAACGCGATCAGAGGCACCAGGAGCACGGCGAGAAGGCGGGCGCGCACGGATCACGCACCCGCAAGTCGATAACCGACGCCGCGCACCGTCTCGATGAGGCGCCGGTCACCGGTCTTGCGTCTGATCGCGCCGACATGCACCTCCAGGGAGTGCCCGAATCCTCGCCAGTCGGTGTTCCACACTTCGCGGATCAACCGATCCTTCGGGACGGCGACACCGGGATATCGTGCCAGGACCGCGACGATGTCGAACTCCTTCGGTGTGAGATCGACGGGACGATCCTCGATGAGGACCTCCCTGGCGACGAGGTCGATGCGCACCGCCCCCTCGTGGACGAGCACGCGCGACCCCGGGTCCGGGAGGACCGCTGCGCGGGTGCGGCGGGTGACCGCCTCGATCCGGGCGAGGAGCTCATGGACGTCGTAAGGCTTGATGACGAAGTCGTCCGCGCCCGCGCGCAGCCCTCTGATGCGTTCGGTGACCTGAGTGCGCGCCGTCACGATGAGGATGGGAACGTCGGATCTCCCGCGGATGCGCCGGCAGAGGTCGATCCCATCGGCATCGGGAAGCCCGAGATCGAGCAGGACGACCTCCGTGTCGGCACCGACCAGACGCATGGCGGACGCCGCATCGGCCGCGCGCGCGGTGGCATAGCCGGACCGGGCGAGGAACGACTCCAGCGCTCCTGCGACACGATCGTCGTCCTCGACGATCAGAATCCTCATCCATCCCCCCGCATCCGCCGCGCCGCCGTCACTCCTGCGCGGCGGCGCGCTGCGTGAACGCGCTCTCGTAGAGGCACACGCTCGCCGCGGTGGCGAGGTTGAGCGACTCCGCACGTCCGAAGATCGGCAGCTTCAGCGCACGATCGGCCAGCGCCAGCGCGTCGTCCTCGAGCCCGCGCGCCTCGTTCCCGAACAGCCAGGCGGTCGGTCCGTCCAGCAGCCCCTCCGCACGCGCGGTGAGCAGATCGTCGCCCTTCACATCGGCGGCGAGCACGGTCAGACCCGCTCGCTTGGCGCGCTCGATGACGTCCGGCAGATCTCCCCCGATGGCGACCGGCAGGTGGAAGAGCGATCCCGTCGTCGCGCGGACGACCTTCGGGTTGTACGGATCCACCGTCCGTCCCGTCAGCACGACGGCATCCGCGCCCGCTGCGTCGGCCGCCCGGATGATCGTTCCGAGGTTTCCCGGATCGCGCACCTCCTCGCAGATCGCGACGAGACGCGGGGACGAGGCGAAGATGTCCTTCACGGATGTCGGCGTCTGCCGCGCAACAGCCACGAGACCCTGCGGCGTCACCGTGTCGGCCATCGCGCTGAGAACGAACTCCGTGACGAACTCGACCTCGACCCCCGTCTGTTCCGCGGCGATGCGCAGATCGGGATGCTTCTCCCAGCCGGTCGGGGTCGCGTACAGCTCGACGATCGCATCGGCGCGGTACTCCAGGGCTTCGCGGACCGCCTGCGGCCCCTCGAGGAGGAACAGTCCGGTATCGCTGCGCGCACTTCTCTTGGTCAGCTTCGCGACGGCACGGACGCGGGGGGACCGGGGATTCTCCAGCACGTTCACAGTCTAGGGACACCGCACGCCACGGGCATGCGAAACGGGCGCCCTCCTGTGGAGGACGCCCGTTTCGATGAGGATGCTTACGCAGCCGACTTCGGCGCGTTGACGTCCGAAGGCAAACCCTTCTTCGCGGTCTCGACGAGCGAGGCGAAGGTGGCCGGCTCGTTGACCGCGAGCTCGGCGAGCATGCGACGGTCGACCTGAACACCCGCGAGGCCGAGGCCCTGGATGAAGCGGTTGTACGTGATGCCGTTCTGGCGGGCAGCGGCGTTGATGCGCTGGATCCACAGACGACGGAAGTCGCCCTTGCGCTTGCGACGGTCGCGGTACGCGTAGACGAGGGAGTGGGTGACCTGCTCCTTGGCCTTGCGGTACAGACGCGAACGCTGGCCGCGGTAACCGGAGGCGCGCTCGAGGATGACGCGACGCTTCTTGTGGGCGTTGACCGCCCTCTTGACTCTTGCCATTTTCCTGTGTTCCTGTTCGTGCGTTCGGGCGCGTCAGCGGCCGAGAAGCTTCTTGGCGACCTTGGTGTCGTTCTTCGACAGCACCTGGTCCTGGTTGAGGCGGCGGGTGCGACGGCTCGACTTGTGCTCGAGGTTGTGGCGCATGCCGGCCTGCTGCTTCTTCAGCTTTCCGCTGCCGGTGATCTTGAAGCGCTTCTTAGCACCCGAGTGGGTCTTCTGCTTCGGCATCTTCTCTTCCTTCGTGTGGCGCCTTCTCAGGCGACGGTGTTCACCCGCGCGATGCGGGAGTCTGTGGGGGCGGAGTCACTCCGCCGCGGTCTCGACCGCGGCATCCGTGCTCTTGGCGTCGCGCGCCGCCTGCTTCTTGGCGTCGCGCACGGCGTTCTGCTCGGCCTTCGCCTCGGACTTGTTCTTCAGCGGGGCGATGACCATCACCATGTTGCGTCCGTCGATCGTGGGGTTTGACTCCACGGTGCCGAACTCGGCGACATCCTCGGCGAACTTGCGCAGCAGACGCACACCCTGCTCCGGGCGGGACTGCTCGCGTCCGCGGAACAGGATCATGGCCTTGACCTTGTCACCCGACTTGAGGAAGCCCTCGGCGCGCTTGAGCTTCGTCGTGTAGTCGTGAGCCTCGATCTTCAGACGGAAGCGGACCTCTTTGAGGATCGTGTTCGCCTGGTTGCGGCGTGCTTCCTTCGCCTTCTGGGCGGCCTCGTACTTGAACTTCCCGTAGTCCATGATCTTGACCACGGGCGGCTTCGAGTTGGGGGCCACCTCGACGAGGTCGAGGTCGGCTTCCTGCGCAAGGCGCAGCGCCGCCTCGATGCGGACGACGCCGATCTGCTCACCCGCGGGGCCGACGAGGCGGACCTCGGGGACGCGGATGCGCTCATTGGTGCGGGGATCGCTGATGCGGAACTCCTTAGACGATGGTTTCGGCCACCGGATGCTGTCGGCATCCCGAGCGAAATCGGATTCGTCTCCCACCCACCGGCGATTCAGACACCGGCTGGCACCCTGTCTACCGGCCGCGTCTTTCGAGCGGAGCCGGCGGGGTGCAAGACCCGGTAGCCTTGAACGGCAAGCGCGGGTGGGAAGTGAATCCTCTTTCGTACCGGAACAAAACGTTCCGGAGCCCGGCATAGTCTAACAGAAGGCACGGCCCTTCCGGAAAGCAAGGCAGAAGTGACCACTCAGGCACCAGGCGACGACCACCGGCACGAGGAATGGAAACGGCAGGAGGATGCCGCAGCGGCCGCGACGCGCGACATCGCGGACGTTCCCGCCGTCGAGGTGATCACCACCACCGCCGTCCACCTGATGAGCGCAGCCGCCGTCAAGCTCGGGCTCGCAGACGACCCTGAGCGTCAGCTCGACCTCGACGAGGCCCGAAAGCTCATCAACTCCCTCGCCGGCCTCATCACCGCCGGCGCTCCCGAGATCAGCGACATGCACGCGCGCTCGCTGCGCGACGGCCTGCGCTCGCTCCAGCTGGCCTTCCGCGAGGCGTCGACCATTCCCGACCCCATCGGCAAGGGACCAGGCGAGAAGTGGACGGGCCCGGTCAACTGACCTCCGGCCCGCCAGAAACCACTTCCGTCGCGAGAAACCATCCTCACGCAGGTTTCTCGCGACGCAGATGATTTTTCGCGAGGGACGCACCGCGTTCAAGAAGTGAGCACGATGGACTCGGCTGTAGACGGGCCGCCGCAGACCTCGGTGGAGTGCGTCCAACTCACCGCATGGGCGGATTCCTGCACGAGGACGCCTTCGGGATCGTAGACCCGGATCGAGGCCTCCTCGGGGGTGGTCATGCTCGTCAGGCTGAACGACCAGGACTCCTGGTCATTCGTGACCATGATCGGCGACGAATCGGAGCCTGCCGCATCCGGCGCAGGCGAGCACGTCTCTTCGACGCACAGCTGCACGAACGCCGCATCACCGAGGGCGGAAGCGTCCACCGTGATGGCGTTGATCCACCCGATCGCCGGACAGGCTGCGGGAGCGCAACCCGTGCTCAGAGCGAGCAGCACGCCCCCCAGACCACATCCAGCCCATCTCTTCCGCATGCCCCCACGTTAGCGCCGCGGCTCTGCGGAGTTCAGGCGGAGCGGCGGAGCTTCACCGTCAGCGAGTCGGCGAGCACGGCGATGCGGTCGTCGGCCGCCCACCGCTGCGCGAGTCTGGCCAGCACTGCATCGAGAACCGTGCGGTCCAGGCCGTCCACGAGCTCCAGGACGACGACGAGCTCCGGGCCGCGCAGTCGTGCATCCGGATCCCCGGCGGCGACGGCCACATCGATCACAGCGAGTTCATGCGCGACGCTCTCCTGGAGGGCGGAGAAGACCTCGGGCGAGAGGAAGCTCGGCTCCCACGCCTCGCCCTGCGCGATCGCCCACACAGCGGGCCGCCGTATCACGAACTCCGTGTCGCTTGTGGGGTCGAGCACGATGAGATCGGTGTCTTCCGCCGATGCGGCGAGGGCCGCCCGCACGGCTTCGACAGGGATCGGACGCGCGGAGCGATCCCAGCGCTGCATCGTCTGCACGGACGAGAAGACCGGTTGGACCCGACGCCCATCGGGCGCCGCGACCGTGACGATGGAGAGCTCCTGCGTCTTGTCGACGGTCAGCCCCGACGGCGCGATGCCCTCCTCGCCCTTCTCCGCGACGAGCGGGATGAGCACGCGGGCGTTCCGGAAGGCGTCGACGACGTCGACCTGCGAGCCTTCGCCGCGCCGGAACCTCAGGAGAGCGTCGAGCAGCGCAGGGTCTGCCGAGCCGTCGTCCGCGGCGTGAGGGTTCTGCTCGAAGCTGCGCCCCTCCCACGGGACGCCGGCCGAGTCGCCGCTCGCGTGCTCGTGCCCTGCGGCGCCGTGGTCGCAGGCGCCGTCAGTCCCCTGCGACATCCAGCGCCTCTGCCAGCGTGAAGGCACCGGCGTACAGTGCCTTGCCCACGATGGCACCTTCGACGCCCAGCGGCACGAGCTCACGCAGCGCGACGATGTCATCGAGGTTCGAGATTCCGCCGGAGGCGACGACGGGCTTCGGGGTCCTGGCCGTGACCTCTCGCAGCAGCTCGAGGTTCGGGCCGCGAAGAGTGCCGTCCTTCGTGACGTCGGTGACCACGTAGCGGCTGCAGCCAGCCTCTTCGAGGCGCTCGAGGACCTCCCAGAGATCCCCGCCCTCCTTCGTCCAGCCGCGAGCCGCGAGCGTCGTGCCGCGCACGTCAAGGCCCACGGCGACGGCCTCCCCGAACCGGCCGATGACGTCAGCGGCCCACTCCGGATTCTCCAGCGCCGCCGTGCCGAGGTTGATGCGGGCGGCACCGGTCTCCAGCGCGGCCTCCAGGCTCGCGTCATCGCGGATGCCACCGGAGAGCTCGACGTTCACGCCGCGGAACTGCTTGATGACCTTGCGCAGGATCGCCGCGTTCGAGCCGCGACCGAAGGCGGCGTCGAGGTCCACGAGGTGGATCCATTCGGCACCCTGATCGACCCACTCCCCTGCCGCATCCATCGGATCGCCGTAGCTCGTCTCGCTCCCTGCCTCGCCCTGCGTCAGGCGAACGGCCTTGCCGCCGGCGACGTCGACCGCCGGCAGAAGGGTGAGACGGGGGGTGGACGCGAAGTCGTTCATGTCATCCTCGGATGCTGTGGGAGAGCCCGGGCGCGGGCACGAGAAACGAGATTAGTCCGCTCTGCGGCGGCGGCCAAACCGCAGGACGCCGCACCGGCGGCTAAGCGAGGCTCTGCACCCAGTTGCGCAGCAGCTGGATGCCCGCCGCGCCAGACTTCTCCGGGTGGAACTGGGTGGCGGACAGCGGGCCGTTCTCCACAGCGGCGAGGAAGCGGGAGCCGTAGGTGGTCCAGGTGAGCGCCGGCTCGGGGAACGGCGGCATGACATCCAGCTCCCAGCTCTGCGCGGCGTAGGAGTGCACGAAGTAGAAGCGCTCGTCCTCGATCCCTCGGAACAGCACGCTGCCCTCGTCGGGCGCGACCGTGTTCCAGCCCATGTGCGGGAGCACAGGCGCATCGAGCTCCGTGACGGCGCCCGGCCATTGACCGAGCCCCTCGGAGTCCGTGCCGCGCTCCACGCCCCGCTCGAACAGCACCTGCATGCCGACGCAGATCCCGAGCACCGGCCTGCCGCCGGAGAGGCGTCGTTCGATGATCTCGTCACCACCGCGGGCGTGCAGTGCTTCGTGCACGGCAGCGAACGCGCCGACGCCGGGGACGACGAGCCCGTCCGCCTCCAATGCCTCGGAGCGATCACCCGTCAGCACGGCGTCCGCACCGGCTACGACGAGGGCCTTCACAGCCGAGTGGACATTGCCCGACCCGTAATCGAGGACGGCGACCCGCGGCGAGGCGGTCACAGCGCGCCCTTCGTGGACGGGATCCCGTCGACGAGGGGGTCGAGCGCCTTCGCCTGGCGGAACGCGCGGGCGAACGCCTTGTACTCGGCCTCCGCGATGTGGTGCGGGTCGCGTCCGCCGAGAACTCGCACGTGCACCGTGAGGCCCGCGTTGAAGGTGATCGCCTCGAAGCTGTGCCGCACGAGAGACCCGGTGAAGTGACCGCCGATGAGGTGGTGCTCGAAACCGGCCGGCTCGCCGGTGTGCACGAGATACGGACGTCCGCTGATGTCGACGACGGCCTGGGCGAGCGCCTCATCGAGCGGGACGAGAGCATCGCCGTAGCGCGAGATTCCCGACTTGTCGCCCAGCGCGTCGCGGATGACCTGACCGAGCACGATCGAGATGTCCTCGACGGTGTGGTGCGCATCGATATCCGTGTCACCGGCGGCGCGGACGGTGAGATCGGTGAGCGAGTGCTTCGCGAACGCGGTGAGCATGTGGTCGAAGAATGGCACCGAGGTCTCGATGCTGCTCGCACCCGTGCCGTCGAGGTTCAGCTCGACCTCGACGGTCGACTCGGACGTGCTTCTGGTTCGACGGGCGGTGCGGCTCATGACGCCGATCCTACCGAGGCCAGAGCGTCCAGGAACGCCGTGGTCTCGGCTTCCGTTCCGGCGGACACCCTCAGGTGACCGGGGATGCCGATGTCCCTGACGAGCACGCCACGGTCGAAGAGCGCCTGCCAAGTGGCCTTCGGATCGGCCACGCCGCCGAAGAGCACGAAATTCGACCAGGACTCGTGCGGCGTGTAGCCGAGCGCGTGCAGGGTCGCGGTGATGCGGTCGCGCTGCTCGATGATCTCGTCGACCATGGCGAGCATCGTGTCCGCGTTGCGCAGCGCGGCCGAGGCCGCTGCCTGAGTGAGCGCGCTCAGGTGGTACGGCAGACGGACCAGGCGGAGGGCGTCGATGAACGCGGGATCCGCCGCCAGATAGCCGACGCGGGCTCCTGCGAAGGCGAATGCCTTGCTCATGGTGCGGGACACCGCCAGCCGCGGCCGACCCTCGAGGAGCGTGAGCGCAGATGGAGCGTCCCTGGGAGCGAACTCCTGATACGCCTCATCCACGACGACCACGCCGCGGGATGCCTCGTAGACGGCTTCGACCACGTCGAGCGACAACGGGGTCCCCGTGGGATTGTTCGGCGAGCAGAGCATGACGATGTCGGGATCGGCCTCGATGACCTGCGCCGCGGCGTCCGCCGCCGTGAGTGTGTAGTCGGGCTCTCTGGTACCGGCGGACCAGGTCGCTCCCGTCCCCTTCGCGATGAGCGAGTACATCGAGTACGTGGGGCCGAAGCCGAACACCGTGCGTCCTGGACCCCCGAAGGCCTGCATGATGTGCTGGAGCACCTCGTTGGAACCGTTTCCGGCCCAGATCTGCTCTCGGGTCAGGCCGTGTCCCAGATAGCGCGCGAAAGCTTCGCGGAGGGCCGTGAACTCCCGGTCGGGATAGCGGTTCACATCCTGGAGCGCGAGGGCGATGTCGTCGAGGATGTCGCCCGCGACACCGTCTGGAACCGGATGCGTGTTCTCATTGACGTTCAGAGCGACGGGCAATGGGGCCTGCGGAGCACCATACGGCGTCAGGCCGCGCAGATCCGTACGGAGGGGGAGGTCTTCGAGGGAAGTCACCCTTCCCATGGTAGAGCCGCAGAATGATCCGAAAGGGCCGCCGCCCTTCCAGAGACCGGGCCTTCCGTGCTGCGCGCCAACCGTCGCGGACTGCGCCGTCGCTGTCAGTCGGCGTAGACAGTCGGAATGGCGAGCTCCTCGCCCACCATGAGCACTCCGCCGTCGAGCGCATTCAGCGACTCGAGGGCGTGGACGACCTCTCGCGGATCGGTGCCGGGAGCCACCTCCTGCGCGATGGACCAGAGCGTGTCGCCTGGCAGGACCGTGACCGTCTCGAAGGAGGTCGTCACCGTCTCGCCGCCGGCGTAGGCGGAGCCGCCGCTGAGGGCAGCGATCGCCAGACCGACGACGAGTGGAATGGCGGCGAGGGCGAGCAGAACAGCACGACCGCGCGTCGTCAGACGCAGGCGCGTGGCCGGAGCGACGGGGCGGATGGACGTTGCCGCGACGGTGATGCTGCTCATGATGCTGCTCCTCATGTTCCCGCTCCCGACGGGAGCTCTGGCGTAGCGTTCGCATTCCCCGCTCGGCCGGGAGCGAGGAATACGAAGCTACGTACCGAATGTATCTTCGATTTCGAATCACTGTCAAGCATTCTTCGAAATCATGTACCGAAATCCGCCGACACGCTCGAACAGATCTTCTCTGTTCACCCGAATCTCGGCTACGGTTTCGATAACGACACCCCACCACGGGCCACCGACATCGGCGCAGGAGCGGCCGATCCGCCCAGAAGGAGCAGCCATGAGCGACGCAGCAGCCGCGGGCGAAGCCCCGCGGACCCGCCGGAGGAAGAGCCTCAGCGCGAAGCAGATGGCGATCCTCGAGGTCATCCAGACCTCGATCGCCCGTCACGGCTATCCGCCGAGCATGCGCGAGATCGGCGATGCCGTCGGCCTCAAGTCGCTCTCGAGCGTCACGCATCAGCTCGGACAGCTCGAACTGAGCGGCTACCTGCGCCGCGACCCGGGGAAGACCAGGGCGATGGAGGTCCTCATCGACCTCCCTGGCACGAGCACCGAGAACCCCGCAGATGCGGCGGCCCCGGTCGGCGACGCCGCCCTCGTCCCCCTCGTGGGGCAGATCGCAGCCGGCGTGCCCATCACGGCCGAGCAGCAGGTCGAGGAGATCTTCCCGCTCCCGCGCCAGCTCGTCGGCAAGGGAGAGCTGTTCATGCTCAAGGTGTCCGGCGAATCCATGATCGACGCCGCCATCTGCGACGGCGACTGGGTGGTCATCCGCTCGCAGAACTCCGCAGAGAACGGCGAGATCGTCGCCGCGATGCTCGACGGCGAAGCCACGGTCAAGACCTTCCGGCGCAGGGACGGGCACACCTGGCTGCTCCCCCGCAACTCCGCCTTCGAGCCGATCCTCGGCGACGACGCCACCGTCCTGGGCAAGGTCGTCGCCGTCCTCCGGGCGGTCTGAAGCCCGCCTTCGTCCTCACGTGACGGTCGCCCATCGGCGACAGTTACGCTCGGTGTATGTCGCAGCCGTTCGGATCGTGGGAGTCCCCCTTCACCGCCTCGGATATCGCCGTCTCGGCTCCACGGATCGATGGCGGGCGATTCGTCGGAGACGACATCTGGTGGGGGGAGTCCGTCCCCTCGGACGGCGGCAGGGTGACCGTTCGCAGCTCTTCCGGCGATGAGATCCTCCCTGCACCGTGGAGCGCGCGGTCACGCGTGCACGAGTACGGCGGTGGGGCGTGGACCGCGGATGCCTCAGGCATCCTCTACTTCGTCGACGGCATGGATCAGCGCGTCTACCGCCTGGTCCCCGGCGGAGATCCTGAACCGCTCACGTCCCCCGGACCGCAGCACGGAGGCCTGCGCCTGCAATACGGCCGGTTGTTCGCCGTGCGCGAGAACCTCGTCACGCAGCCGCATAGGCGCGCCATCGTCGAGATCGACACCACCGGCTCCGGCACGTCTGTCGTTCATGCCGAAGGTTCCGGTTTCTTCGCCCACCCCGCGCTGTCGCCCGACGGCACGCGACTCGCGTGGGTGCAGTGGGATGAGCACCGGATGCCGTGGGAGAGCGCTCAGATCGCGATCCGCCGTACGAACGGCGGAGATGCGCAGGTGCTGGCCACCCGCGCCGCCCTGCAGCCGGAATGGCTCTCGAAGGATGAGCTCGTCTACGCCGACGACCCCGGGGGACGGTGGAACCTGCACCGTCAGCGCCTCGCCGACATCACGCCGACCGGATCGCCAGAGCCGATCTCGCCCGCTGACGCCGATACCGGGTATGGGCTCTGGGTGCTCGGGAACCGTTGGTTCCGCCCCCTGGCGGATGGCACCATCATCGCCGTCCGCACGAACGGATCGGACGAGATCGTCTCGATCTCCGCCGACGGGACGGCGACCCCGCTTCAGGTGCCGGCGGACGGGCACGCCAGCGTGGAGGATGCCGTCGGCACACGCATCCTCGTCACCGGCGGGGGCTCTCGCACGACGGCCGGGCTCTGGCTCATCGATTCCGCGGACGGCACGGCCCGTGCGATCGCCGGCGGCCACCCGGTCGCCGCGGAGTGGATGCCGCCCGCGATGAGACTCGTCGTGGACGGCGAGCGTGGTCCCGTGCACGCCTTCGCCTATCCGCCGTCCCATCCAGAGCAATCGGGTCCCTCGGATGCCCTGCCGCCGTACATCGTCTTCGTGCACGGCGGCCCGACGGCGCATGTCGCCGGGTCCGCATCCGCGTCGATCGCCTACTACACGAGCCGCGGGATCGGCGTCCTCGACGTGAACTACGGCGGCTCCACCGGATACGGACGCGCCTACCGCGAACGGCTGAACGGCGCCTGGGGCATCGTCGACGTCGAGGACGTGCTCACGGCGGCGCGAGGCCTCGCCGACGCCGGACTCGCCGACCCTGCTCGCATCGCGATACGCGGCGGATCGGCCGGCGGCTGGACCGTGCTCTCCGCCCTCGTCAGAGGCGGCGTCTTCGCCGCGGGCATCAGCCGCTACGGGGTGAGCGATCTGCGGGCACTGGTCGAGGACACCCACGACTTCGAGAGGTACTACCTGGACGGTCTCGTCGGCCCGCTGCCCGCGGCGGAGGACGTGTACATCGAGAGGTCGCCCCTGACGCACGCCGGACGCATCGACGTGCCGGTGCTGCTGCTGCAGGGCGCCGACGACAAGGTCGTCCCGCCGTCGCAGTCCCAGGCGATCGCCGACGCCCTCGCCGCGCGCGGTGTGGACCACGAGTACGTCGTGTACGAGGGAGAGGGACACGGCTTCCGTACCGCCGCGACGATCATCGACGCGCTCGAGCGCGAACTGGCCTTTCTCGGGCGGGTGTTCGGCTTCGAGCCTGCGCTCTGAGCCCGGTCACTCCCCCACGCGGTTGCGCAGGCGCATCGCGCGCTCGGCTTCGCGGGTGTCCTGCCGCTCGCGCAGCGTCTGGCGCTTGTCGTACTCGCGCTTGCCTTTGGCAAGGGCGATCTCGACCTTCGCGCGTCCATCGGAGAAGTAGAGCTTGAGCGGGACCAGCGTGTAGCCCCCGGCGGACACGGCGTGCTCGAGCTTGCGGATCTCCTCACGGTGGAGCAGCAGCTTGCGGACGCGCTTGGCCGCGTGATTGGTCCAGTGCCCCTGCGAGTACTCGGGGATGTGCACCGCATCCAGGAACGCCTCGCCGCCCTTGACGTAGGCATAGCCGTCCGAGAGATTCGCACGTCCCTGCCGAAGCGACTTCACCTCGGTGCCCGTGAGCACCAGCCCCGCCTCGTACGACTTCTCGATGGTGTAGTCGTGACGTGCGCGACGATTGGTCGCGACGACCTTCTCCCCGCGTTCCCTGGGCATGGTTCTCTCCTGAAGCATCGATGGTCTCGGCGGCCGGATGCGGCCGAGCAGCCTGTCAGCTTATCAGGTGCGCAGCCATCTCCGTATCGCGAAGCCGGCCGAGAGGGCGGCGAGCACCACACCGATCACGATGATGACCGGGACCACGAGGAGAGCGTCCTGCATCGACACCCAGGTCGTGATCGACGGCACCCTGCCTCGGAGGTAGCCATTCACACCGAAGTGGACGCCGGCGAGGACCGCCGCGCTCGCGAGCGCGGAACCGAGGAACGCGGCGAAGACGCCCTCGAGCACGAACGGTGTCTGGATCACCCTGTTCGAAGCCCCGACCAGGCGCATGATTCCGATCTCCTTGCGACGGGCGAAGGCGCTGAGTCGGATCGTGGTGGCGATGAGCAGCACAGCGGCGATGAGCATGAGCGCTGCGATGCCCACGGCGATGTAGGTCGCCACGGTGAGTGCGGAGAACAGAGGATCGAGATACTTCAGCTGATCGACGACCTCCTCGACGCCGTCCATGCCGTTGAACGTCTCCGAGATGACCGTCGACTGCGCGGGATCCTTCAACGTCACCCAGAAGGTCTGCTGCATCTGTTCCTCGGTCAGCACACTGGCCTGGTCCTCGCCGAGCAGCTCGATGAGGTTGGCATAGGCCTCCGCCTTGTCCTCGAAGCGGACATCCGAGATCAAGGGCGAGAGCGCCTCGCCGTCGAGTTCGGCCTGGACGGCATCCACCTGATCCTGAGTCGCCTCCCCTGCGGTGCAGGTGCCGGTCTCCGAGACGGGCGAACACAGGTAGACAGCCACCTGGGCACGCTCGGTCCAGTAGGCCCGCATCGTGCCGATCTGCTCCTGCATGAGGATCGCGGCGCCGACGAAGGTGAGCGAGACGAAGGTCACGAGAACCACGGAGATGACCATCGATGCATTGCGGCGGAGGCCGGAGAGGGCCTCGCCGAGGATGAGTCCGAACCTCATGACGTGGGCCCCACTTCATCGTCACCGGCGTCTCTGAGGCCGAGCCTGTCGGCGACTCCTGCCTCGGCGACGTCGACGGCGGGCAGGGTGATCGGATGCGTGCTCGGACGAGCGACGTCCGCCGCCGCGGCCTCCTTCACTCCCGCGCTCTCATCGCGTTCGCGCTTCATGCGCTCGATCGTGGCGGCGTCGAGTGGCGGGAGGGATGCCGTCTCGCGCTGCACCTCCTGCACGGCCGTCAGCGCGGCCACGGCTTCGGCGCCGCGCTCGCGTTCGGGAGCGAGCCTGGGGATCGCGGAGGTGTCACCGTATCCGCCGTGCACTTCATCGCGTACCAGTTCGCCGTCCTTGAGCTCGATCACGCGGCGCTGCATCTGGTCGACGAATCCTGCTTCGTGGGTGGCCATGAGCACCGTCGTGCCGCCGGCGTTGATGCGGGCGAGCAGCTGCATGATGCCCACCGAGGTCGCGGGGTCGAGGTTGCCCGTCGGCTCGTCGGCCAGCAGCACCTGCGGCCGGTTGACCAAGGCTCGCGCGATGGCCACCCGCTGCTGCTCACCGCCGGAGAGCTCGTGCGGCATCCGCTTCTCCTTGCCGTCGAGCCCGACGAGCGCGAGCGCCTCGGGGACGGCCTGCTGGATGAAGCCTCGCGAGGAGCCGATCACCTGGAGCGAGAAGGCCACGTTCTGGTACACCGTCTTGGACGGCAGCAGACGGAAGTCCTGGAACACCGATCCGATGTGGCGGCGGAAGTACGGCACCTTCCGGTTCGCGAGGGAGCGCAGGTCCCGACCGAGCACGGCCACGCGGCCGGTGGAGGGCACGTCCTCGCGGAGGATGAGCCGAAGGCAGGTGGACTTGCCGGAGCCGGAGGCGCCGACGAGGAAGACGAACTCCCCGCGCTGCACCTCGAAGTCGACCCCCGAGAGGGCAGGACGCTTGGTGCCCCGATAGCGTTTGGTGACGTTCTCGAACCGAATCATGGCGCTACGAGCCTAAGCGCGGGCAGGGCCCAGCCGCCGCACGACACGGGGTTCGGCGCGCTCGGCGACGAGATCCGACCGGCGCCCTACGGCGCTGGCCGGGTGAGTGCTCGTCCTGCTATAGATGAGCTGACGAGCAATCATCGGGATGCCGGAGGGACGCATCATGAGCACGCCTGCCGGCTGGTACGACGACGGATCAGGACGACAGCGCTGGTGGGACGGCGCGGGATGGACGGAGCAGGTCGCCGAGCCCGCACCGTCGGCCCCTCCGTCGACCCCTGCTCCGCCCGATGCGCCGTCGTTCGCTCCCCCCTTCGTCCTGCCGTCGCAGCCGAGCGTCGGGGCGGGCGCGGGCGTGGCCTGGCAGACCGGTAGCACCGATCATCCCGGAGCGATGGCCTTCGCGGCGACACCGACGACGATGCCCGTGCGACGCTCCCGAACCGGCCTCATCATCGGGCTGGTGAGCGCAGGCGCCGCGATCGCGGGGATCGGCGCCATCGTGCTCGTCTCGGCAGTACTCGCGTCGTCCGCTTCCGATGACGCCGAGCAGCCAGGCCCGACCGTCACCCCCTGGCAGGCTCCTGCAGACGGCACCGACCCCGAAGAGGAGACGGTCTTCTGGGACGAGATCGAGGTCGGCGACTGCTGGCGCTACGACGAGGACGACTGGGAGAGCGGCTATGCCGACCTGGTCCCCTGCGACATCGCGCATTCCGACGAGATCTACTACGAGTTCACTCTCGAAGGCGATGAGTACCCGGGCGACAAGACGATCCTGAGAGACGCGAACGCCGTATGCATCGAGGAGTTCGCCGCGTTCGCCGGCATCTCGTACGAGGAGTCCGAACTGGAGTTCTGGTCGATCACACCCACCATGATGAGCTGGAACAAGGCCGCCGATCGGACGGTGCAGTGCTCGATCTTCGACCCCGAGGACGAGGCGACCACCGGAACCCTGAAGAACGCGACGCGCTGAAGTCAGTCGTCGTCGCGCCTCTTGCGCCAGCGGATGCCGGCCGAGATGAAGCCGTCCAGGTCGCCGTCGAACACCGCGGTCGGATTGCCCGACTCGTGCCCGGTACGCAGGTCCTTGACGAGCTGCTGTCCGTAGAGGAAGTAGGAGCGCATCTGATCGCCCCAGCTCGCCGTGATGTTGCCGGCGAGCTCCTTCTTCTTCGCTGCCTCCTCCTCCTTCTGGAGCAGAAGGAGTCGGGTCTGCAGCACGCGCATCGCGGCCGCGCGGTTCTGGATCTGCGACTTCTCGTTCTGCATGGAGACGACGATCCCGGTGGGGAGGTGGGTGATCCGCACCGCCGAGTCCGTCGTGTTGACCGACTGGCCGCCCGGGCCGGAGGACCGGAAGACGTCGACGCGGATGTCGCCCTCGGGGATGTCCACCTCGGTGGCCTCCTCCATCAGCGGGATGACCTCGACCGCCGCGAAGGAGGTCTGCCGCTTGTCGGCCGAGCCGAAGGGGCTGATGCGCGCGAGGCGGTGCGTGCCCGCTTCGACGCTGAGCGTGCCGAAGGCGTACGGCGCGTCGACCTCGAAGGTCGCGGACTTGATGCCCGCGCCCTCCGCATAGGAGGTATCCATGACCTTCACGGGGTACTTGTGCTGCTCCGCCCAGCGCAGGTACATGCGCATGAGCATCTCGGCGAAATCGGTGGCGTCGTCGCCCCCGGCGCCTGAGCGGATCGTGATGATCGCGCTGCGCTCGTCGTACTCGCCGTCCAGCAGCGTCTGCACCTCGAGCTGATTGATGACCTCGGTGAGCGCGGCGAGTTCACTGCGCGCCTCGATGGCCGAATCCTCGTCGCCCATCTCGTTCGCCAGGTCGACGAGCACTTCGAGATCGTCGAGACGCTGTGCGATGCCGGTGATGCGGGCGAGTTCGGATTGACGATGGCTGAGCGCGCTGGTGACCTTCTGGGCCCGCTCGGTATCGTCCCAGAGGTCCGGTGCGCCGGCCTCCTCGCTGAGGCGGGCGATGTCCTCGCGGAGCCTGGAGACGTCGACGACCTCGCTGATGTCGCCGAAGGTGTGCCTGAGCGCCTGGATTTCGGCGGAGAGATCTAGTTCGAGCATGACACCCCAGCCTATCCTGCTTCCGGCGCGCGAGTAGAGTTGCGCTTGATGAGCAGTGCGTCGACGGTCCTCAGGCAGTTCGGTCCGATGGTGTACCTGCCGACGATCCTGTTCTCGCTGGGCGAGGGAGCGGTACTCCCCCTCATCCCCGTGATCGCCGCGAACATGGGCGCCGACGTCGCGTTCGCCGCCCTCATCGCCTCCGCGCTCGTCGTCGGACAGCTGTGCGGAAACCTCCCCTCCGGCTGGGCCGTGGCGAGGATCGGCGAGCGCTACACCATGGTGATCGCCGGCATCGTGGCCATGATCGCCGTCTTCGGGATGACGCTCGCGACGACGCCGGCGGTGTTCGCCGCAGCCGTGTTCGTCCTCGGTTTCTGCGCGGCCGCCTTCGGCCTCGCCCGGCACGCGTTCATGACGACACGGGTGCCGCTGGCTTTCAGGGCGCGATCCCTGTCGCTGCTCGGCGGGAGCTTCCGGCTCGGGATCTTCATCGGCCCCTTCGTCACCGCCGCTCTCCTGCAGCTGTTCGGCGATGAGCGGGCATCGATCTGGTTCTTCCTCATCTGCCTGGCCGCGATGGTCGTGCTGGTCCTCTTCGGCCCCGATCCAGAGAGGACGACGCCGCCGCTTCGGGCATCCGATGTGCTCGCCGAGGACTCGGGGGAAGCGGTGACGGGATCGATCCCCACGGTGGAGCGAGCCGGGATCTTCCGCACGATGCGTCTGCACCGGGCGGTGCTCGGCAGATTGGGTCTCGCCGCGGCGTCGCTGTCCGCCGTGCGTTCGGCCAGGCAGGTCGTCCTGCCGCTGTGGGGCGTGTCGATCGGCCTCGATGCGCAGACGATCGCGCTCGTCGTCGGCGTGTCCGGCGCCATCGATTTCGCGCTCTTCTACGCGAGCGGGCAGGTGATGGACCGGTTCGGCCGGCTCTGGGCGGCGATGCCGGCGATGGTGCTGATGGGCGCGGGATTCCTCGTCCTCTCCGTCACGCACGATGGCGAGGCCGCCGTGCTCTGGTTCGGGATGCTGGCCGCCGTGCTCGGCGTCGGCAACGGCCTCTCCAGCGGCATCCTGCTGACCCTCGGCGCGGACGTCGCTCCTGCGGACGAGCCCGCCGCGTTCCTCGGTTCCTGGCGCACGCTCACGGATGCCGGCGGCGCCGTCGCCCCTCTCATCGTCTCCGGCGTGACCGCGATCGCCTCCCTCCCTGCGGCCGCCGGCGTCATGGGCGTCGTCGGGCTCGTCGGCGCGCTCGGCTTCCTCCGATGGATCCCGCGGTTCAGCCCGCGCCGGAGCACCGAGGACTGAGCCCAGGGATCGTTCCCCCTGGTGCACCGGGTGCTCCCGGTGTTCACTGGTGTCATGAGGTCGATCTGGAAGGGAGCCCTGACGTTCGGGCTCGTCAACGTCCCGGTGAAGGTGTACTCCGCCACCGAGGACCACGATGTCTCGCTGCATCAGGTGCACGATGAGGACGGCGGTCGCATCCGCTACAAGCGCACCTGCGAGATCTGCGGCGAGACGGTGGCCTACCAGAACATCGACAGGGCCTACGAGGAGGACGGCCAGCGGGTCGTTCTCACCAAGGAGGACCTCGCTTCGCTCCCCGCGGAGCGCAGCCGAGAGATCGACGTCGTCGAGTTCGTCCCCAGCGAGCAGGTCGATCTGCTGACCCTCGACAAGGCGTACTATCTCGAGCCCGATTCGAAATCGCCGAAGGCTTACGTGCTCCTTCGCCGGACGCTTGAGCAGAGCGAGCGCACGGCCATCGTGCGCTTCACCCTGCGGGAGAAGACCAGGCTGGCCGCGCTGCGGGTTCGCGGGGACGTCCTCGTGCTGCAGACCCTGCTGTGGTCGGACGAGGTCAGAGAGGCGCACTTCGACTCGCTCGATGAGGATGTGAAGATCTCCGACAAGGAACTGGAGCTGTCGGCGTCCCTCGTCGAGAGCTATTCGAGCGACTTCGACCCCGAGGCCTTCGTCGACGAGTACCAGCAGGAGCTGCGCACGCTCATCGACGCGAAGCTCGAGGCGGGTGATGCGTTCGACGTCTCCGAGACGTTCGCAGCGGCGGATGCCGAGGATGCCGGCGGCGAGGTCATCGATCTCATGGCCGCGCTGCGCGCCAGCGTGGAGCGCTCGAGGGCCAAGCGCGACGCGAGCTGAACCGCGTCAGCTCTTGCGGTCTTCGTCGTCCAGATCGAGTACGAGCGCCTCGGCCTCCGCGGCGTCGGTGTCCGGGTCGCCGCCGGCGGCGAGCTCCTTCTTGACCTTGCGGCGCTCCGAGAGGTAGTGCCAGAGCGTCACGATCGCCGTGCCGGCGACCGCGGCGAGCAGGATCAGGTCGATGTATTCGACGACGATGTCTCGCACGAACGGGATGAAGGCGATGAGATAGCCGATCATCGTGAGGCCGAAGCCCCAGAGCATGGCGCCCAGGAAGTTGTAGAGCGAGTACTTCTTCCAGGGCATATGCCCGACGCCCGCGGCGACCGGGGCGAAGGTGCGCACGATCGGGACGAAGCGCGCGAGAATCACCGTGATGCCGCCGAAGCGCTCGAAGAACGCGTTGGTGCGCTCCACGTTCTTGCGGCTGAACAGACCGGACTCCTTGCGTTCGAAGATCGCGGGTCCGCCCTTGTGGCCGATGAAGTATCCGACCTCTCCGCCCACGAACGCCGCCAGCGCGATGAGCAGGGACACGATCCAGATGTTCACGCCGAAGACGTTGCTCGTGTGCGTGAGCAGTCCCGCGATGATCAGCAGGGTGTCGCCGGGGAGAAGGAAGCCGACCAGGAGACCGGTCTCGGCGAAGACGATGAAGCACACCACGAGCAGCGCCCAGGGGCCTGCCCAGTCGATGATGTTCGCCGGGCTCAGCCAGTCCGGGAGGAAGGCGGTCGGTGCGTGCAGAGCGATGTCGAGCACAGTGTTCCCGTCGATTGTCGTGCGGCCGTCGGATGCGCATGAAGGCACCGTTGTGCGGAAGGTGGGACTTGAACCCACACGCCCTGAGGCACAGGAACCTAAATCCTGCGTGTCTGCCAGTTTCACCACTCCCGCGCAGCGTTCCGTCAGTCTATCGGCAGGCTGTGAAACCGCACCTGGGAGGCAGCCCTCGATCGTGATCGGGAAAACCCGATGACGTCCTGTGGATAACTTCTGCGGCCCTCCGGCCGATCCTGTCAGGATGCTCGCGTGAGCCACCCTGCATCTGCCGTCGCCGAGCGCGTAAGGCGTCGGCTGCGTGCGGAACGCACCGACCCCGTCACTGCCCCGGACGAAGCCCGCCGCATCGCCCAGGCAGAGGTGCGTCGGCACAACGATCTCGCGTTGTCGCAGGGCGGGGCCCTCATCGACGATGAGAGTGCCATGGTGCGCGACGTCCTCGCCGCTGTGCACGGCTTCGGGGTGCTGCAGCCGCTGCTGGACGACGACGGGATCGAGGAGATCTGGCTGAACGGTGCGGAGAGCATCCACGTCGCCCGCGGCGGTGTCTCCGAACGGCTGCCGCTGACCATGAGCGAGGCGCAGCTGCGCGATGTGGTCGAGCGGATGCTGCAGACCACGGGGCGACGGGTCGATATCAGTCAGCCGTTCGTGGATGCGTCCCTGCCGGACGGTTCTCGCCTTCACGTCGCGATCGCCGATGTCGTCCGCGGATCCTGGGCGGTGAACATCAGGAAGTTCACGCCGCGCCTGCGCACACTCGATGCCCTCACCGCTCAAGGAGCGCTTCCGGCGGCGATCGCGCGCCTGCTCGGCGACGCCATGCGCTCAGGGAAGAGCATCCTCGTCTCCGGCGCCACGCACGCCGGCAAGACCACGCTCCTCGCAGCACTGCTGGACTCCTGCGCCCAGGCCCAGCGCATCATCACGGCCGAGGAGACCTTCGAGCTGGCCGCGCACGGCCCGGACCTCGTGTCGTTGCAGGGCAGGCAGGCGGGGCTCGAGGGCACCGGCGAGATCTCGCTGCGCAGGCTCGTCAAAGAGGCGCTGCGGATGCGTCCCGACCGTCTCGTGATCGGCGAGGTCCGCGACGCGGAGGCGCTCGACCTGGTGCTCGCGCTCAACACCGGCGTCCCAGGCGCTGCGACGATCCACGCGAACTCGGCGGCGGAGGCGCTCGACAAGCTGTCGATGCTTCCGTTGCTGGCCGGCCGGAACATCGATCGCGCGTTCGTCGCACCGACCATCGCCCGCTCGGTGGATCTCGTGGTGCACTGCGCGAAGACCGCGTCGGGTGAGCGCCGGGTGACGGAGGTCCTCGCGCCCACCGGCGAGGTCGTGGATGGGCAGATCATGACGAGCAGCGTCTACCGAGCGGAGGATGCGTCATGACTCTTCTGTTCGGAGCCGTCCTGGCGGCCGGCGTGCTGCTGTGCGTGTCGCCGTGGATGTGGCCGATCAGGCCCCGGGAGCCGAAGGCGGTGAGGCGCAGCCCCCTGCGACGTCTGCTCGCGGAGGCCGGTCTCGGCGGCTCCGAGCCGCGCGTCCTCATCGCCGTGATGGTTGCAGGCGGCTTGCTCGCCGCATCAGCGGTCTGGCTGCTGACCGGCCTCGCCGCACTCGCGTCCCTCGCCGCGGTCGCCGCCGGCGCCGCTCCGATCGCCTTCCTCCGTGGACGCCGTCTTCGTCTGCGCAAGGCGCGGAGGCAGCTCTGGCCCGATGTCTGCGATCTGCTCATCGCGGCCATCCGGGTCGGGCTGGCCCTTCCTGATGCCGTCGCGAGTCTGGCCGATTCCGCACCCGTGGGGATCCGGCCGGCATTCGCGGTGTTCTCGCGCGATCTGCGCGCGACCGGCCGGTTCGAATCGAGCATCGACCGGCTGAAGGCGACGCTCGCAGACCCCATCGCCGACCGCATCGTCGAGACGCTGCGGATGGCCCGTCAGGTCGGGGGGACGGACCTGACAGGAGTGCTGCGGGCGTTGTCGTCGTCTGTCCGCGCCGACGCCGCCCTCCGGGGCGAGGTCGAGGCGCGGCAGTCATGGATCCATGGGGCGGCGGTGCTGGGGACCGTCGCCCCATGGATCATCCTCGGCCTGCTCGTCCTGCGTCCCGAAGGCGCGCAGGCGTATGCGACACCGGAGGGGATGCTCGTGATCCTCGCCGGTGCAGCGGTGTCCTTCCTCGCGTTCCGCGTGATGGTCCGCGTGGGTCGCCTCCCTGAGCCCCGGCGGTGGTTCGGATGAACATCGTCACAGACGTCGCGATCGCCGCTCTCCTCGGCGGTCTGCTCTCGATCGGAGCGCTGTGCGTGCTCGCGACCCTCCCCAGCTGGCGCGCCGCCAGACTCGAGGTGCGCATCGCGCCGTATGTGCGCGACGTGGTGCCCGATGCCCTTCTGCCGCGCGGGGTCCTCCCGATGAGCGGTGCGCTTCCCGTCGGCATGCGCGGAGTCTGGGCGCGAGCCGGCGCACATTTCGCACGACTGGCCGGCTCGTCCGACGCGCTGCGGATACGACTCGCCCAGGCCGGACGCGAGCTCGATCCGATCTCATTCCGCGCTCGTCAACTCGGCTGGACGGTCGCGGGCTTCGCTGCGGGCTGCGTGCTCGTGATCGCTCTGGCCGTCGCCGGGCGGGCATCCGCTCCGACGGTGCTGCTCCCCGCCATCTGCGCCGCAGCCTCTGCGGTCGTGTACGACGGCGTGCTCACCTTCCGCGCCCGTGCACGTATCGCCCGACTCGCCGATGAGCTCCCGACCGCGCTGGAGTTCCTCGCACTCTGTCTCTCCGCAGGCGAGAGTCTGCTCGATTCGCTCCGCAGGGTCGCGACGATCGGATCCGGGGAGCTGACCTCGGAACTGCGGCACACCGTGCTCGCGGTGAGCACCGGCTCCCCGCTGTCGGACGCGCTCGGCGAGCTGTCCTCGCGCCTGCGGCTGCCAGGGCTCTCCCGTGCCGTCGATCAGGTCGTCGCCGCGCTGGAGCATGGTGCGCCGCTCGCCGCGGTCCTGCATGCGCAGGCCGCGGATGCGCGAGAGGACGCGAAGCGCGGGCTCATCGAACAGGCCGGCCGCAAGGAGATCCTGATGCTCCTCCCCTTGGTCTTCCTGATCCTCCCGCTCTCCGTGCTCTTCGCGGTCTTCCCCGGCATCTTCATCCTCCGGTTCGGCATCGGCTGAACTCCCGACGAAAGGACAACGCATGAATCGAGCACGGAAGTGGCAGACGATCCTCTCCGGCAGAGCGCGCTCCATCGCGTCCGACGAGACCGGCGACGTCCCCGGCTGGGTGCTCGTCACCTTGATGACCGCGGGTCTCGTCGTCCTGATCTGGGCGGTGGCGGGCCCCGCGCTCACCGCCCTGTTCGAGCAGGCGATCGCACGCGTCTCCGGGCTCTGATGCGCAGCGGTCCGGCGTGGGACGAGCGAGGATCGAGCCCCGTCGAGTTCGTGCTCGTCGGGTCTCTGCTCACCGTGCTGACGCTCGCCGTGCTGCAGCTCGGTCTCGCGATCTACGTCCGCAACGTCGTGCACGATGCAGCCGTCGAAGGCGCGCACTACGCGGCGCTCGCCGACACGTCGCTCGAGGAGGGCGCCCAGCGCACGGCGGAGGTGATCGCGACGGCCATCGGCGACGGATACGCCGGCGACATCACGGCATCCACAGCCGGGATCGGTGCGGAATCGCGCGCGGTGATCACCGTGCGCACCGTGCTGCCGGTCCTCGGCCTGATCGGTGTCCCCTCTGCGCTGGAGGTGGAAGCGGATGCTCCGATGGAGTCGCTCGGAGAGTGACGAGGAGGGCTCCGCCGCCCTCGAGTTCATCGTCGTCGGCGTGATCCTCCTCGTCCCGCTCGTGTATCTCGTCCTCGCGCTGGGGATGGTCCAGGAGCAGACGCTCGGCGCCGAAGCGGCCGCGCGCCACACCGCCCGCGTCATCGGCACGGCCGACGACGCAGAGACCGCGACCGCGCGCGCCGAGGCCGTGCTCGCCGGAATCGCGGACGAGTACGGCATGGACCCCGACGCACTCACCGTCTCGATCGCCTGCACGCCGCGCGCGGACGGGTGCCCCGCCCCAGGTGCGACGGTGATCGTGACCGTTGCGACGACCGCGCAGCTCCCCTT
The DNA here is from genome assembly GCF_053615555.1 of Microbacterium sp. NPDC055903. Classification (NCBI taxonomy): domain Bacteria; kingdom Bacillati; phylum Actinomycetota; class Actinomycetes; order Micrococcales; family Microbacteriaceae; genus Microbacterium; species Microbacterium sp. NPDC055903. The sequence continues at coordinate 52,529 of NZ_JBSHCA010000001.1, forward strand.
CGTCCCTCCTCTCTTCGGCCTCGACCGCGCGGCCTCGATCCCCATCGAGGCGGAAGCCGCACAGAAGGTGTCGCGCACATGGGGCTCCGGGTGAGCGCGCTGCGACAGCTCCGGGAGGACGACGGGAGCGTCCTCCCGCTGATTCTGGGCTACGTCCTGCTCGCGCTCGCCGTCGTCTTCGCCTGCGTGTGCGCGACCGACCTCTACATCGCCCAGAAACGCCTCGACGCGCTCGCCGATGCCGCCGCCCTGGCGGGCGCGGATGGCTTCGTGCTCGTCGTCGACGGTGCCGCCGTGCGCGCCGAACTGAGCGACGCCGGCGTACGCGAACAGGCCTCGGCACTCATCGCCGTCATGCCGGGAGATGCCGTCCTCGTCGCGGCGGAGGCTCCGGACGACGTCACGGCGCAGGTGACAGTGAGCACGATGTGGCATCCGCCGATCTTCTCGCCGTTCGTCCCAGACGGAGTCGTGCTCGAGGCCACCGCGAGCAGCCGCACCGCGCTGCACTGACCGCGACTGTGCGCAGGAGCGGCGTCGTGCGCTCCACAAATGTCAGAGGCGGCTAGGGTTGCGGGCATGACAGCGCAGGTGGTCGACGTCGATGGACGGCGACTGCGTGTGACCAACCTCGAAAAAGTCCTCTACCCCGAGACCGGCACGACCAAGGGCGAGGTCATCGCCTACTACTCGGCGGTCGCTCCGCTGATGCTGCCGCTGCTCATCGATCGGCCCGTTACCAGGAAGCGCTGGGTGGAGGGCGTCGGGACCGCCGAGGACCCCGGCGAGGCGTTTTTCGCGAAGCAGCTCGAACCGGGGGCACCGGAATGGGTACGCCGTCGGACGATCGACCATTCCGGCGGGGGCAAGGACTATCCGCTCGTCAACGACCTGCCCACGCTCGTCTGGGTCGCCCAGATGGCCGGCATCGAGCTGCACGTCCCTCAGTGGCGGTTCTCGGCCGAAGGCGCACGGCAGAACCCCGATCGACTCGTTCTGGATCTGGATCCCGGCCCCGGGGCCGACCTCGCCCTGTGCGCGCATGTCGCGCTGCTCGCCCGCGCCATCCTCGCCGACATCGGCCTCGACCCCGTGCCGGTGACCAGCGGGAGCAAGGGCATCCACCTCTACGCCGCCCTCGACGGCCGCTACACGAGCGATCAGGCATCATCCCTCGCGAAAGAGCTCGCGCGCGCACTGGAGACCGACCATCCGGACATCGCGACGAGCACGATGGCCAAGGCGGTGCGCGGCGGACGGGTCTTCATCGACTGGAGCCAGAACAACGCCTCGAAGACGACGATCGCCCCGTATTCGCTGCGCGGTCGCTCCCGACCCACGGTGGCTGCCCCCCGCACCTGGACGGAGATCGAGGCCCCGTCCCTCAGTCAGCTCGATCTCGAGGCCGTCCTCGCCCGCGTCGCAGACGGCCTAGACCCGGCATCCGCGCTCGCCGCCCACGCTCCCGCGGACGCGCTCGCACCGTACCTCGCCAAGCGCACCGCCTCCCGCACCCCTGAGCCGATGCCGCAGGGCGGCATTCCGGCCGGCCGTCGCGGGCTCCCCCGCTTCGTGATCCAGGAGCACCACGCGCGTCGGCTGCACTTCGACCTGCGCATCGAGCACGACGGCGTCCTGGTGAGCTGGGCCGTGCCCAAGGGCATCCCCGATCGCTCCGCCGGCAATCATCTGGCGGTGATGACGGAACCGCATCCGATCGAGTACCTCGAGTTCCACGGGGAGATCCCCCGTGGCGAGTACGGCGCCGGGCATATGACGATCTGGGACACCGGAACGGTGGAGATCGAGAAGTGGCGCGACGACGAGGTCATCGCCACGTTCACCGGTTCCGGCCCGCTCGGCCGAGCCCGGCTCGCCCTCATCCGCACGGAGGGCAGCGGTGAGAAGTCGGCCTGGCTGCTCCACCGCATGAAGCCGCGAGGGCCGGGGGGCAGCGGCCCCACCCCACCGAGGCCGACCCCGATGCTCCGGATCGACGACGTCCCCGATGCCTCCCCCGCCCCCATGCTGGCCGTCACGGCGACGTCCGGCATGGCCAGAGCCGTCCCCGACGCCTGGGCCGAGATCAAGTGGGACGGCATCCGCGCGATCGGCACCTGGACGGAAGGACGGATGACGCTGCGCGCGCGCAGCGGAACCGACATCACGAACCGCTATCCCGAGCTGACCGCCGACGGCGCCCCCCGCTTCGCGGTCGCCGATGCTGTCGTGGACGGCGAGATCATCGCCCTGGACGCATCGGGACGTCCGAGCTTCCACCGGCTGCAGAACCGCATGCACCTGACCAAGGCCAGAGAGATCGAGCGGGAAGTCGTCAGAACACCGGTCGCCTACCACCTCTTCGATCTGCTCCGTCTGGACGGCAAGGACCTCACCCGCCTCGCCCTACGCGATCGACGCGCACTGCTGGAGACGCTCGCGGAGAGCGCGGAAGGGCCCGTGCTCGTTCCGCCCGTGTTCGACGACGTCGATGCAGCGCTCGAGACCAGTCGTTCGCTCGATCTCGAAGGGGTCGTCGTGAAGGATGCCCGCTCGCCGTACCGACCGGGAGTCCGCTCCGAGGCCTGGCTGAAGATCAAGCACACCAAGGCCCAGGAGGCCGTGATCGTCGGCATCCGTCCCGGCAAGGGCAACCGCGCAGGCGGAATCGGCTCGTTGCTGCTCGGGATTCCCGAAGGCGACCGGCTCCGCTACATCGGACGCGTGGGAACAGGGTTCACAGATCGCATCCTCACCGACCTCCTCGCCCGGCTCGGGCCGCTGCGGTCCGCGACGCGTCACGTCGACGGCGTCCCGGACGCCGACGCCCGCGACGCCGAATGGGTGCGTCCGGAGCTCGTCGGCGAGGTGGAGTTCGCGAACTGGACGCCCGACGGTATTCTGCGTCACGCCCGCTGGCGCGGCCTTCGTCCGGACAAGCGGCCGGACGAGATCGTCACCGAGGGGTGACCTGCGGCGTGCAGAGGCGGTGCACCGGCCCGATCTCGATCGCCCCGATCACCCGCGCGTCGCCCTCAGGCGTGCGAATGCTCGCAGTCGGCGCGGTCGGCGGGCTCGATCTGGAACGTCGAATGCGCCACGTCGAAATGATCGGCGAGGCAGCCCTGCAGACGTGCGAGCAGTGAACCCGCGCCGCCGTGTGCGAGAAGATCAGGCTCCGCCGTGATGTGCGCCGTGAACACCGGCGCACCGCGCGTGAGCTGCCAGACGTGCACGTCGTGGACGCCGACGACGCCTTCCAAGCCCTGCAGGTGGGCGCGGATCTCCGCCACCGTCATCCCCTTCGGCGCGGATTCGGACAGCACCGAGACCACCTCGCGCAGGAGCGTGATCGCTCGGGGGATGATCATCACCGCGATGAAGAGGGAGGCGATCGCGTCGGCAGGCATCCACCCCGTCGTGATGATGACCACGGCAGCCGCGATCACCGCCGCCGATCCGATGAGATCCCCCAGCACCTCGAGGTAGGCGCCGCGCACATTGATGCTGGTCCGCTGCGCCGCACCGAGCAGCCACAGCGCGACAGCGTTCGCGATCAGTCCGACGATCGCGATGACGAGCATGAGGGGACCAGCGACCTCGGCCTCTGCAGGGTCCAGCAGACGCCCGATCCCCTCAACGCCGACGATGACGGCGAGAACGATGAGGATGATCGCGTTGATCAGCGCGCCGAACACCTCGGCGCGCTGATAGCCGAACGTCCGCCGGTCGTCGGCCGGTCGCGCGGCGACGATGCTCGCGATCAGCGCGATGACGAGCGCCGAGGCGTCCGTGAACATGTGCGCTGCGTCCGCGAGCAGCGCGAGAGAACCTGTCAGCCACGCTCCGATCACCTGCACGATCATGACCGCAGCGGTCAGGCACAGCGAGATCGTCAGCAGTCGTCTGCTGCTGGCTGCTCGGATGCCGTGGGCGTGCGCGTGATCGTGCATGCCTCAAGGCTACGAGGAGAACGGCTCGTCAGAGGCCGATTCCCGTAGTCGGGAATGGGGATGATTCTCAGTCGCGCTCAGAGCTCGGCGAGCAACGGCACGAGTGCGAGGAAGGCCCGTGCACGATGGGACTGCTCCTGCTTCTCCTCCGCGGTGTACTCGCCCACGGAGCGCTCCGCACCGGTCTGACCGTCAGGGATGAAGATCGGGTCGTAGCCGAAGCCGCCTTCGCCGGACGCCTCGTGTGCCAACCGCCCTGGCCAGACGCCCTCCACGACGCGTTCGACCCCCTCCGGGGTGACCAGCGCGATCGTCGACGTGAAATGCGCGGCGCGGTGCGGGTCGGCGATGTCCGCCAGCTGATCGAGGAGCAGCTCGAGGTTCGCGACGGCATCCTTCTTCTGCCCCGCCCAGTAGGCGGAGAAGACCCCGGGAGAGCCTCCGAGCACGTCGACGCAGATCCCCGAGTCGTCAGCGAGCGCGGGGAGCCCGGTGTGGGCGGCGGCCGCGCGGGCCTTGATGAGCGCGTTCTGGGCGAACGTCACGCCGTCCTCGACGGGCTCCGGCCCGTCATAGCCGACCACCTCGAGATCCGGTCTCGTCCGCTCGACGATCTGCGCGAACTCGGCGACCTTGTGCGGGTTGTGCGTGGCGAGGACGATGCGCATCGTCACACCTGCGTCGACGACGAGAGGGCGGCGAGCTGGTGCCCCTTCAGGTCGGCGCAGCCCGCGACGCCCAGATCCAGGAGGGCGTCGAGCTCGCGCTTGTCGAAGGGCGCGCCCTCCGCAGTGCCCTGCACCTCGACGAACAGGCCACGGCCGGTGACGACGATGTTCATGTCCGTCTCAGCCCTGACGTCCTCGACGTATGCCAGATCGAGCATGGGCTCGCCGTCGATGATGCCCACCGACACCGCGGAGACAGAGTCGAGCAGCGGAGTCGCGTTCTTGCCGATGAACTTCTTCTCCCTGCCCCATTCGATCGCGTCGGCCAGCGCGACGTAGGCGCCCGTGATCGCGGCCGTGCGCGTCCCGCCATCCGCCTGCAGCACATCGCAGTCGATGACGATGGTGTTCTCACCCAGAGCCTTGGTGTCGACGACGGCGCGCAGTGCCCGACCGATCAACCGGGAGATCTCGTGCGTGCGGCCGCCGATGCGCCCCTTCACGCTCTCGCGGTCGTTGCGGCTGTTCGTGGCCCGCGGCAGCATCGCGTACTCCGCCGTCACCCAGCCCTTGCCCTTGCCGGTCAGCCAGCGGGGAACTCCGTTGGTGAAGGATGCCGTGCACAGCACCTTCGTCCCGCCGAAGCTGATGAGGGCCGATCCCTCGGCCTGGGCGCTCCAGCCCCGCTCGATCGTGATCGGACGGAGCTGATCGACGGAACGGCCGTCGGCGCGGACGATGTCAGACATGGTGGTCTCCTTCGGTGGAGGGATCAGGCGCTCAGACGCGCGGGGGAAGGTCGATGACGCCGGTCTGCACGAGCTGCACATCGCGCACCTCGCGGCCCATGAGGCGGTTGGCGAGGAGCGTGAAGTCCTCGGCGGAGGATCCGGTCGCCTCGTAGACGTAGCTCGCCGTGGCGTCCGGCGGTGCGAGCAGGTCCCCGCGCACGAGCTGACGGTAGACGTCGGCGGCCGTCTCATCGTCGCTGGAGACGAGCGAGACGCGCTCGCCCATGACGTAGCCGATCGCGCCGCGCAGGAAGGGGTAGTGCGTGCAGCCGAGCACGAGCGTGTCCACACCGGCGTCCCTCAGCGGTGCCAGGTACTCCTCCGCCGTCGCCAGTACTTCGGGGGTTCCGGTGATGCCCGCCTCGACGAACTCCACGAAGCGCGGACACGCCGCCGTGAACACCTCGAGGCGCTCATTGACCTCGAGCATGTCCTGGTACGCGCGCGAACCGATCGTACCCACGGTTCCGATCACGCCGATGCGGCCGTTGCGGGTCGTGGAGACTGCTCGGCGAACGGCAGGGCCGATCACCTCGACGACAGGGACGTCGTAGCGCTCCCGCGCGTCGCGCAGCATGGCCGAGGATGCCGTGTTGCAGGCGATCACGAGCATCTTCACGCCCTGATCCACCAGGGTGTCGAGAACTTCCAACGAGTACCGTCGCACGTCGGCGATCGGCTTCGGGCCGTACGGCGAATGGGCGGTGTCCCCGATGTAGACGAAGGACTCGCGCGGCAGCTGCGCGCGGATCGCACGTGCCACCGTGAGGCCTCCGACACCGGAGTCGAAGATCCCGATGGGTGCGCCGTTCATGACTCCCCAGCCTACCGTCCGCATCTGCGAGGGTCGAAGACACGACGCGCTCACTATGCTGAGCGCATGACCTCGTCGACGGCGCTGCTCACCGACCGATACGAACTCACCATGCTGGGCGCGGCGCTGCGCGACGGGACCGCCTCACGGCCGAGCGTCTTCGAGCTGTTCTCCCGCCGGTTGTCCGGTGGACGGAGGTTCGGCGTGGTCGCGGGGACCGGCCGGCTGCTCTCGCTGCTGCGGGAGTTCCGCTTCGGCGAGGATGAACTGCGCTTCCTGCGCGACAACGATGTCGTCGACGCCGAGTCGCTGCGCTACCTCGAGGCGTATCGCTTCACCGGGACGATCAAGGGCTACCGCGAGGGCGAGCTCTACTTCCCCGGCTCGCCCATCCTCACCGTCGAGGGCAGCTTCGCGGATGCCGTGGTGCTGGAGACCCTCGCATTGAGCGTGCTCAACCACGATTCCGCTGTGGCGACGGCCGCGTCGCGCATGAGCATCGCCGCCGGGGAGCGGCCTCTCGCCGAGATGGGCTCGCGCCGCGCCGCCGAGCAGTCCGCCGTGGCCGCTGCGCGCGCCGCCTACATCGCGGGGTTCGGCGCGACGAGCAACCTCGAGGCGGGACGGCGCTGGGGCATTCCGACGATGGGCACTGCCGCGCATTCCTGGACGCTGCTGCACGACAGCGAGGAGGCGGCGTTCCAGGCCCAGATCGACAGCCTCGGCACGGCGACCACTCTGCTCGTGGACACCTATGACATCCGAACCGGAGTGGAGACCGCCATCCGGGTCGCCGGCACAGGGCTCGGCGGCGTGCGCATCGACTCGGGGGACCTGCCCATCGTCGCCGCCGAGGTGCGGGCGCAGCTGGACGAGCTCGGCGCGACCGAGACGAAGATCACGGTCACCAGCGATCTCGACGAGTACGCCATCGCAGCCCTGGCCGCCTCGCCCGTCGATTCCTACGGTGTGGGCACGTCGGTGGTCACCGGCTCCGGATATCCCACGGCGAGCATGGTGTACAAGCTCGTCGCACGTCAGGCGGCGGATGGCTCCTGGGTCGGCGTGGCCAAGGCGTCGACGGACAAGGGCTCACAGGGCGGCCGCAAGGTCGCCTTCCGCACGCTTGAGGATGGTGTCGCGAGCGCCGAGACGATCGTCGTCTCCGATGGGTTCGAAGAGCTCGACACCCCGGCGGAGCATCCCGGCTCCCGCGCGCTGCAGACGATCTTCGTCGATCGGGGCGAGATCGATCCCGCCTTCGAAGGAGCGGCGGGAACCGCCGCTGCGAGGGCGCATCACCTGCGCGTGCGGGAGGAGCTCCCCGTCCGTGCACTCGCCCTCAGCAAGTCCGACCCTGCGATCCCCACCGTGTTCAGCGAGGCGCGCTGAGCTGACAGGCCTCGCCGCATCGGCGGCTCACGAGGTCATGGACTCGTAGATCTCCTTGCAGGTCGGGCAGATGGGGAACTTCTCGGGATCACGACCGGGCGTCCACTTCTTGCCGCACAGCGCACGCACCGGCTTGCCGGTGATGGCGGATTCGAGGATCTTGTCCTTCTTCACGTAGTGGCTGAAACGCTCGTGATCGCCCGGCTCGATGTTCTCCTCTTTGAGAAGCTCTTCGAGTTCGCGATCAAGCGTTGCCACGCCGCCCTGATCGGGGCTTTCCAGCGGAGTGCTCATGCCGTGAGTCTAGTCGTCCCCCGACGATGTCGCCCTGATCATGCGGTCTCGACGAACTCCATCAGCCGCTGCCCGCTGCGCTCGAAGATGAGACCGCCGATCCATGCCCCCAGGCCGAGGATCACGACGCCGAGTCCGAGGCCACCCCAGAAGGCGGCGGGTGCGTAGGCGTCGCCGGAGATCACCGCCGCAGCGAAGAGCCAGATCGCCGGAATGCTCAACACGAGCGTCCCGAAGAAGGCCCACGCCTGACCGAAGGTGCCGCGCGAGGCGGAGCGCTGCGGTTGCTGGAACGGGCTGTCCCCCGGCCTCGAGACCGCATACGGCGCGACGACGGAGACGACGCTGGAGAGACCGAGACCGCTGAGGAAGAGGGCGCAGGCGAGACCGGTCAGCGGCAGGAGCAGGCTCCAGTCCCCCACCAGGGCGAGCGTCGCGGGGATCGCGACCGCGAGCACGGGGATCGCGACGAGGGCGATCGGGATGAGCCGGCCGAGCCGGTCGGGAAGCCCGCGTACACCGCTGGCGACGTGCGTCCAGAATGCTGTCGAGTCGTAGGCGACGTCGTTGTGCGGCAGCCACCCGAAGAACAGCGCCATGACCGGGACCGGGACGAGCACGGCGACCTCGAAGGGCACGCCGGCGATGAGAAGCGGAAAGACCGTGAGAACCCCCGCGATGGGCACCACGACGGTGTTGACGACGTATCGCCGATCGCGCAGCCAGTACACCAGGCTTCGCGCCGCGATCGCGCCGAAGGGCGTCGAGGGGAGCAGAGCGAACCAGCCGAGGCCGTTGCGCTCGCGGGCAGCCGTCGGGCGCTCCGTCGTCGTCAGCAACCGCTGGACGAGCCAGGACCAGGCGAAGGCCAGCAGGGCGGCGCCTGCGACGAGGACGAGACCGCTCGTCCACGCGCCGGCCGTGTCGCCCGCCGCGATCGCGAAAACGGTGCCAGGGCCCGCAGCGAACGGCGTCGCACCGGCGATCACCGTGGCGAGGGAGACCGCACCGGGCACCTCGCCCTGCCCCTGCCACTCCAGCGAGGCGAAGAAGATCGCGACCGGGAAGGCGATCACCACGATCGCCAGGGCGAACACCGCCGTCAGCTCCCTCGAGCGGCGCTCCGGCAGCCAGAGCGCGTTCAAGGCCATGCCGATCCGTGCCGCGAGCACCGTGCAGAGCAGACTGACGATGCTGACGGCGACGGCGACCGGCCATGGCGTGCCGAGGCTCACCGCGACGATCGTGACGCAGACCGCCAGCGCGAGCAGGGCGAGTGTCGGGATGCTGATCAACGAGGCGAGCGCGAGCACCCACGGCATCCGACGCTCGTCAACGCCGAAGACGGCGAACCGCCGCGGATCGAGCTGGTCCGTCGTGCCGACGAGCACAGGGCCGATGAGGAACGCCGCGAAGATCGCCGCACCGCCCAGCACGATCACCGAGCGCGCCACGGCGACGTCCGCATCGGCCAGGCTCAGCACGGCGACGCACGCCGTCACCGTCAGGGCGATCGCGACGGCCAGGCCGACGAGGCTGCGCGCCGCACGGGTTCCCCGAAGCGCACCGATCAGCAGCGCCGCCCTCAGTCGGAGAATGTGTGCAACCACTCGAGCCCCTCCACCTCGCCTGCCGACCCCGCCAGCTCGACGAACCGCGACTCGAGGGTCTGCCCCGCACGCACGTCATCGACCGATCCCTCGGCGAGGACGTCTCCGTCGACGATGATGGCCACGCGTGAGCACACTCGCTCGACGAGATCCATGCCGTGACTGGAGAGGATCACCGTGCCGCCGTGCGAGACATAGGCCCGCAGGATCTCCAGGATGACGCCCGATGAGACCGGGTCGACCGCTTCGAAGGGCTCATCGAGCACGAGGACGCGCGGCGAATGGATCATCGCACCGGCGAGCATGAGCTTCTTCGTCATGCCGGCGGAGTAGTCGGAGACGACACGACCGAGCGCGTCGCCGAGATCGAAGGCGCGCGCGAGATCTCCCGAGCGCTTCTCGATGACGTCCGGCGCGAGTCCGCGAAGAAGGCCGTAGTAGTGGAGCAGCTGGCGGCCGGTGAGCCGGTCGAAGGTCCGCAGCCGGTCCGGCAGCACGCCCATGGCGCGCTTGGCCGCGAGGGGTTCGACAGCCTGATCGATCCCTGAGACGTGCACGGTGCCGGCATCGGGGCGGAGCAGGCCTGCGATGATCGACAGCGTCGTCGTCTTGCCCGCACCGTTCGGGCCGACGATTCCGTAGAAGGACCCGGCCGGGACGGTCAGGTCGATGCCGTTCACCGCACGGTGGTCTCCGAAGTCTTTGACGAGCCCCCGGACCCGCAGCGCGTCGACGGCGGACTCCGCTCCGCTCTCCCGCTCATCGGGGACCTCCGCAGCCCCGGAATCCGTCGCTTCTGCAGGGACGTCCTCGGTGCCGGTCGTCGGCGCGGAGGGCTCGCTCGGCGCCGGTTCCGGTGCGCTCACGAGCTCGGCGGGCTCCTGCACCGGCTCGACCACGGAGTCCTGCGCGGGAACGTCCACGAGGTCGGCGGAGTCCTGCACCGAGCCGGCGACGGGTGCGTCGACGATCGCCGTGTCCTGTCCTGTCGACGCGTTCTGCTCGCGATCGGACACGGTCTCGAGCGCGGGGGCAGCTGCATCGGCTGCCACCTCTCGCTTCGCCGTGGCGCCCCGCTTCGCCGCCGGCCGTTTCGCGGCTGCCGTCGTTCCCGCGGCGGACGGCCGCTTGGCCGCCGGGCGCTTGGCCGCAGGCCGCTTCGCGCCCGCATCGGACGTCGCCGACGACCCTGGTGCCGCCGTCGCAGCTGCGGAGGAAGGCCCGTCCGCCGTGTCGACGTCGTGGTCAGCGGCGGCGCTCTTCGCGGCGGCCTTCTCCGCGCGCTGGGCGGCCTTCTGCGCCGCAGTCTTCGCCGCGGCGCTCTTCGCAGCCGTGGTCTTGGCCGACGTGGCGGCTGCTGTCGCCTTCGCCGCGGCGGTCTTGCTCGCGGCCGCCCGCGCGTTCGCCGACTTCACCGCCGCGGTGCGCGCCGCGGTGGTCTTCGCCGTGGACGACGAAGTGCTCCGCGCGGTCGTCCCCGTACGCGCCTTCACGGCTGCCGTCTTCGCCGCGGCCGCGGAGGCCGCCGTGCGGGTGGGGCGCTTCGGCCGCTCCGTCGACGGGGCCGCCTCCGAGGCGCGCTCCTCTGTCGGCGCGTCGACGAGGTCGGCTGATTCGTCAGGGGAGGAAGTCACCGTTCAAAGGTACCAACCGGGGCCGACTTTCCGTGATCCCGCGCAACATTGCGCAGATCTCATCGACGGGCGCTGCACGCACCTGGATAATGGGTGTGGAAACGATCACGAATCGGCAACGGCGACGACCGCGTCGGGATGTTCCCAGGGGGCATCGCTAGCATGAACTCGGCACGAAGAGGTGTCTGGTCGGTGAACCGGCCGTGAACACAGATTCTTTAGGAGCTTTCGTGACTCTTCAGACCGTCATCCTCGCCGCGGGCATGGGCTCGCGCCTCGGCCGTGCGCTGCCGAAGCCGCTCACCGAGCTCGGCGACGGCCGCACGATCATGCAGCAGCAGCATGAGAACATCCGGGCCGCGTTCGGCGGCGACGCACGCATCACCGCCGTCGTCGGCTATCGCGCCGAGGCCATCATCGAGGCCTTCCCTCGCGTGAACTACGTGCACAACGAGCGCTACGACGAGACCAACACCTCCAAGAGCCTGCTGCGCGCGCTCGCCGCGACCGGGCGAGGCGGTGTGCTCTGGATGAACGGCGACGTGGTGTTCGACCCGCGCATCCTCGGCCGTGCCATCGACTACATCGAGCGCGACCAGTCCTTCGTCACGGTGAACACCTCCAAGGTCAGCGACGAAGAGGTGAAGTACACGGTCACGGCCGAGGGCTTCATCGACGAGCTGTCGAAGACCGTCAAGGGCGGTCTCGGTGAGGCTGTCGGCATCAACTACATCTCCTCCGCGGACAAGAAGGCTTTCATGCGCCAGCTGCAGCGCGTCGAGGACCAGGATTACTTCGAGCGCGGTCTCGAGCTCGCCATCGCCGAGGACGGCCTGCTCCTCGAGCCGATGGACGTCTCCGACCTCTACGCCGTCGAGGTGGATTTCGCCGAGGACCTGGAGCGCGCGAACCTCTTCGTCTGAGCCCTCCACGCGCCGAAAGCCCGGTGCCTCATGAGGCACCGGGCTTTCGGCGTTCTCGCGGCAACCGTTCATAGGATCGGCATATGGCCGCCAAGGTGCACAAGATCCATTCGCTGCCGGATGACGCCCCCTGGGATCGCGGCGCGCCCCCGGCCGGCTCCGCCGAGCATCCGCTCGCAGTCCGCGGCCTCGACCGCGTGCTGGCGATCCAGCGCCCCCTCGTGCTCGCGCACATCAGGAGCATCCGACTGCGCAACCCCGCGTCGACCCCGGAGCAGATCGTCCGGATCCTCGAAAGGCGCTACCTGGCCGCCGTGACGACCGGCGGCGCGGCGGTGGGCGCCACGGCCGTGATCCCTGGCATCACCACGGGCGTGACTCTCGCCCTGTCCGGAGTCGAGACCGTCGGCTTCGTCGAGTCGACGGCGCTGTTCGCCCAGTCCGTCGCCGAGGTGCACGGCATCGCGATCGAGAACCCCGAACGTGCTCGTGCGCTGGTGATGACGCTGATGCTCGGCAAGGAAGGCGTCGAGCTGGTCTCGCAGCTCGCGGGACAGGCCTCGGGGCGCGGCACCGGGCGGTCGGCGTATTGGGGCGAGCTGGTGACGAAATCGCTGCCGAGGGCCGCTGTCGGCCCCCTGGTCGATCGACTCAAGACGATGTTCGTGAAGCACTTCGCCGCAGCCGGTGGCGCCTCCTTCATCGGCAAGGCGCTTCCCTTCGGTATCGGCGCGGCCGTCGGGGGTGCGGGCAACAACATCCTCGGACGTCGCGTGCTGGTCACCTCGCGTCGCGCTTTCGGTGCGGCGCCCGCATCCCTGCCTGCAGAGCTGGAACCGGTGACGGGCGCGGAGAAGATCGAGACGAGGATGCTCCATGGAGCGCGAGTGACAGGCGCCGCCATCTCGGGGGCGGCTGCGACGACCGCGCGCGGCGTCGGTTGGGCGGGCAGAAGGATGACCGAGCTCGGCCGACGCCGGAAGGACGCTCCCGCGCTGGACACGACGGACGACGCCGAGGAGCCGATGCCGGAGGACTGATCCTCCACAGCCGACGAGTTGTACACAGCTTCCGGGACGTCTTCGTCCACGGTCGCCGCCGTGTCCGTCGACGTTCATACCGTGTGGGGCATGCTGATTCCCATCGATCCCGCGCAGCGGCCGCCGGCCGTCGCCTACCGCGTGCCGTGGCGGGTCGACCGCACGGACACCGCTCACCCTGTCGTGATCAACGAAGGTCGTGACGCGGTGGACTTCGTGCGGGCCTTCCACTCCGACGGGGGCGACGGCGAAAGCACCCGCCTCTGGGGGCAGGTCATCCCGAACGAGCGCATCGAGCTCTGTCTGTGCGCCGCCGGACTCGATGACGTCGTCGTCACGCTCGCCTGGTTCCGGCAGGCGGATGGCCTGGAGTACCTCTGGAGGTTCGTCGTATGAACGCGTCAGCGCTCTCCGCCTGTGCGCCGGGTGAAGACGACGTGGATCACACCGCTCTCGGCCACCTCCGAGGAGACCTCGTGCGTCAGCTCGAGGCCGCGCAGTCCCTCCCAGAGCCGCTCGCCCCTGCCGAGCAGGAGCGGACTGATCGCAAGATGCAGTCGATCGACCAGCCCCGCCCGGAGGAAGGCGTTCGCCGTGCTCACACCGCCGCCGATGCGGACGTCGCGTCCCGCCGCTGCCTCGACCGCTTCGGCCAGCACGCTCCCGATCGGCGCATCACGGAAGTGGAACGTCGTCCCGCCCTTCATGGGAAGCGCCTCTCGGGGCGCCGTGCGGGTGAGCACGTAGACGGGCACGCCGAACGGTGGCTCGTCCCCCCACCATCCGCGCCAGTTGGCGTCGTCAGGGTTCGCGTGCAGCCCGAACATCCCGGCTCCCATGATCTCCGCGCCGACGCCCTCGAAGTAGGCCGCCGCGTGAGCCTCATCGACGCCGGTGGTCCCCTCGCCGCCGCTCTCCCCCAAAACGCGTCGGCGGAAGGTCCTCGTGGCCGCGTAGTCCGCCGTGAGCCGCCCCCAGTCCTCTCCCATCGGGTTCTCGGGGGTCTGATCGGCCGTCGTCGCGAAGCCGTCCAAGGAGATCATCATGTCGATGCGCACGCGGGTCATGTCGGGGTCCTCTCTCGGCGTGATGCCGGCCGGGCAAGACTGGCGCACCCGAGGGTCGAGGTCAAGCGTTCGAGGCCGATCGCCAAAGGATTCCCCGACCCGTTGTGCCGAGCATCCAACGGTCGCCGACGACCCGGCGCTAGGGTGGAATCCGTGACGGAACAGCCCGAACCCTTGACCACTGCCAGCCGAATCGCGGATCTGCGCGCACGCTACGACGAGGCCGTCGTCGCCGCCGAGGCCAAGGCGAAGGAGAAGCAGCACGCCAAGGGCAAGATGACCGCCCGCGAGCGCATCGAGCTCCTCGTCGACCCCGGCAGCTTCGTCGAGTTCGACGAGTATGTCCGCCATCGCACCACGTCCTTCGGCATGGACCGCAACCGCCCGTACGGCGATTCCGTGGTCACCGGTATCGGAACCATCCACGGCCGCACCGTGGCCGTGTACTCGCAGGACTTCACCACCTTCGGCGGCTCGCTCGGCGAGGTCTCCGGCGACAAGATCATCAAGATCATGGAGTTCGCCCTCACCGGCGGGATGCCGATCATCGGCATCCTGGACTCCGGCGGAGCACGCATCCAGGAGGGCGTCCTCGCCCTCAGCAAGTACGGGGAGATCTTCCGGCTGAACACGCGGTCTTCCGGTGTCATCCCGCAGATCTCCATCATCATGGGCCCGGCAGCCGGTGGTGCCGTCTACGGTCCCGCGCTCACCGACTTCGTCATCATGGTCGACAAGACCAGCCAGATGTTCGTCACGGGCCCCGACGTCATCAAGACCGTCACGGGCGAGGACGTCGGCATGGAGGAACTGGGTGGTGCGCTCACGCACAACACCCGCTCCGGCGTCGCGCACTACCTCGCCTCCGACGAGGACGACGCGATCGACTACGCGCGCACGCTCCTCGGCTTCCTGCCGGATAACAACATGGCCGAGATCCCCGGCTACGAGAGCGGCTTCGAGTGGGAGACCACAGACGCCGACCGCACGCTCAACGTCCTCATCCCGGACTCCCCCAACCAGCCGTACGACATCCACACCGTCATCGAGCACGTCGTGGATGCCGGCGACTTCCTCGAGGTGCAGCCGCTGTTCGCGCCGAACATCGTCATCGGTTTCGGGCGCATCGAGGGCCGCTCGGTCGGCATCATCGCCAACCAGCCGTCTCAGATGGCGGGAACGCTCAACATCGAGGCCGGCGAGAAGGCCAGCCGCTTCGTGCGATTCTGCGATGCCTTCTCGATCCCGATCGTGACGCTCGTGGACGTGCCCGGATACCTGCCTGGCACCGATCAGGAGTGGACCGGCGTGATCCGTCGCGGTGCGAAGCTCATCTACGCCTACGCCGAGGCGACCGTGCCGCTGGTCACGGTCATCCTGCGCAAGGCCTACGGCGGGGCGTACATCGTGATGGGCTCGAAGCAGCTCGGCGCCGACGTGAACCTCGCGTGGCCGACCGCGGAGATCGCCGTCATGGGTGGTCAGGGCGCGGTGAACATCCTCTACCGCGGCGAGATCAAGAAGGCCGAGGAGGCCGGAGAGGACGTCGCCGCCGTCCGCACACGCCTCGCCAACGAGTACACCTACAGCGTCACGAGCCCTTTCCTCGCAGCGGAACGCGGGGAGATCGATGGTGTGATCGAGCCGGCGAACACTCGTGTCTCCATCGCCAAGGCGCTGCGCGCATTGCGCGGCAAGCGCGCGGAGCTGCCGCCCAAGAAGCACGGGAACATCCCGCTGTGACCGCGCAGCCGGCCGAGGCGGGCGACATCGAACAGCCCCCTCCCGCCATCGAGATCACGCGCGGGACGGCGACCGAGGAGGAGCTCGCCGCCCTCATCGCCGTCGTCAGCGACGCCTACGCCCGAGAGGCGGCGGAGGCCGTCGCGGACGAACCGCGCGCGTCCGCGTGGCAGCGCACGCAGCGTCCGCTGCGCACCCCGTTGCGGCGAGACATCCCCTGGGGGCGGTTCACGGGCTGACAGCGCTCAGCGCTGCGCTCCGCTCAGCTCGGTTCAGACGGGTTCCGGAATCGAAGCGTGACGAGCTGGAACGGGCGCAGCACGAGATCGATGCCCGCGCTCTGCGCCGCGGCGACCGCGCCGCCCTCGACGCGGCGCTCCAAGAGGTCGGTCTCCTCGACCGCTTCCCAGTCGAACGCTGTGGACAGCCGGGCGGCGGACCGTGCACCATGCGCTTCGTAGAGCCGCACGATCACGTCTCCGCTTCGGTCCTCCGCGAGCTTGACGGCCTCGACCACCACGGCATCGGAGGACGAGCGCAGCAGCGGCTCGACCGTGTGCGCGCCGGAGAACTCTCGAAGCGGCAGATTCAGGCGGTACCCGTCTTGCACGGCGTCCGGGATTCCCGCGCCGGGGCGGATGCTGATGCGGAAGACGTGCTCGCCCTGATCGGCATCCGGATCCGGATACAGCGGAGCCCGCAGCAAGGACAGCCGGACGGTGGTCGCCGCTCCCCCTCCCTCACGCGGAGTTCTGCCGATGTCGTGCCCGTATGTCGCGTCGTTCGCGATCGAGACGCCGAAGCCGGGCTCGCCGACGTGCACCCATCGATGCGCGACCGTCTCGAACCGCGCCGCATCCCACGAGGTGTTCGCGTGCGTCGGGCGGTGCACGTGGCCGAACTGGATCTCGCTCGTGGCCCGATCGGCGTGGACGTCGAGCGGGAAGGCGAGCTTCAAGAGCTTCTGGCGCTCGTGCCAGTCGACGACGGTCTCGATGTCGAGGCTGCGCGCGTCGGGATGCAGGGTCAGGGTCTGCGTGATCCGCGATGCCCCCCATAGGCGGACCACGCAGACGATTGCCGCCGTCGGGTGCTCGACGATGTCGACGGACGTCGCGTCCGTCAGATCGATCGCGTGCCGGCGGTAGTGCTCGTCGATGTCCCAGGCGTCCCATTGCGTCGGCGTGTCGCGGTGCACCTGCAGCAGATTGCCCACCGCCCCCGGAGCGATGGCCTCCCGGCCTGTGCCGCGGACGACGAGCGAGGCAATGTGGCCCGCATCGTCGACGAGGACCCGGAGGTGCTCGTTCGACAGCTCGAAGCCGCCCGTCGTCCGCGAGGCCGTCGCAGGCTCCCCAGAGACCTGCGACGCGGCTGCAACCCCTGACGCAGCCACACCTGAGAGTTCCAGCGGCCCGGCATTGGCCGCCAGCAGCACGTCGCCGTCCCCGGCGACATCGCGCAAGGCCGTCGCGGTGAGCCGCTCGGCGAGGTCGAGGACCTCGGCGTACCGGCGCTCTGCCTCGCGGTGCACCCATGCGATCGAGCTGCCGGGGAGGATGTCGTGGAACTGCTGGAGCAGCACAGTCTCCCATGCCGCCTCGAGGTCGTCGTAGGGATACGGCGCACCGCGCAGTGCGGCGGCGGTCGCCCACAGCTCGGCCTCGCGCAGCGCGTGCTCGCTGCGCCTGTTCCCCTGCTTGGTCCTCGCCTGAGAGGTGTAGGTACCGCGATGGAACTCGAGGTACAGCTCTCCGCTCCACACCGGCGGGTTCTCGTACTCCGCCTCGGCAGCCTCGAAGAAGCCGCGCGGGCTCGAGAGGGTCACCGTCGGCGAGCCCTCCAGCGTCCTGAGCCGCCGAGCCGCCGCCGCCATCTCGCGGTTCGGCCCTCCTCCGCCGTCGCCGTAGCCGAACGGGACGAGCGATGTGTTCGCCACCCCCTTGTCGGCGAACTGACGCTCGGCGCGGGCGAGCTCCTCGCCGCTGAGCTGCGAGTTGTAGGTGTCCACGGGCGGGAAGTGGGTGAAGATGCCCGTGCCGTCGATGCCCTCCCACCGGAAGGTGTGATGGGGCATCGTGTTCGTCTCGTTCCAGGAGAGCTTCTGCGTGAGCATCCACCTGGAGCCCGCGGCGCGGGCGATCTGCGGAAGCGCCGCGGTATAGCCGAAGGAATCCGGCAGCCACACGTCCATCGGCTCGACTCCGAACTCCTCCAGGAAGAAGCGCTTGCCGCGGATGAACTGACGCGCCAGCGCCTCGCCGCCGGGGAGGTTGGTATCCGACTCAACCCACATTCCGCCGGCTGGGATGAAGCGACCGTCGGCGACGGCTGCCTTGAGCCGCGCGAAGAGCTCCGGCTGGAAGCGCTTGATCCACGCGTACTGCTGCGCAGAGGAGGCGGCGAAGACGATCTCGTCGTCCTCCTCCTGCAGGGACAGCACGTTGGAGAACGTCCTCGCGACCTTGCGCTGGGTCTCGCGCACCGGCCAGAGCCAGGCGGAATCGATATGGGCATGCCCGACGGCATGCACCCGATGAGCGGATGCCGACGCCGGCGAGGCGAGCACGGCGGCGAGCGCCTCGCGGCCTGCGGCGGCCGTCCCGGCGACGTCATCGGGATCCACGACGTCCACCATCCGCTCGAGCGCCCGGCGGATCGCGGCCCTGCGCGGCGTCTCGGCGAGCTGCTCCATGAGGGAGACCAGCACGGCGGCGTCCTGGACGAGCTCCCAGACGGTGACATCGCGCTGGACGATGTCCGCACGGCGGAAGATGTAGATCGGATCGTCGCCCGCCGTCTCCCAGGAACCCAGCGGCGTCGGAGCGAAATCGTGGAAGCCGTCTCCGACGTCGGGATTGGCCGCCGCTTCGAGGTAGAGCTCGATGGCATCCCCCGGCTCGCCCTCGATCGGGACGTGGGCGTTGCGCGGCTCCACCGCCTTCACGATGGAGCCGTCCGCCCGATAGACGGTGCCTTCGGCCTGGAACCCTGGGTCCGCGGCGCTGAACCCGAGGTCGAAGAGCAACTCCGCACTGTGCCCCTCTACGCGCTCAGGCACGATGCCTGTGACGCGCAGCCACAGCGTCGACCACGGCCGTCCCCATGGCGTTCCGACGGCGAAGGGGGCGAACGTCTGAGACCGCGCCTCATCGAAAGGCACCGGCTCGCCGGGAGCCTGCCACGCCGCGAGCTCAAGCGGTGCACTCGTGCGGTGGATCGCGGGCGTCAGGCGCTCACGGATGAATCTGCGGATACGTGCCTCGACCAGCTCGGCGTTGAGGTGCATGACGTGATGGGCTCCAGTCGAAGGGCGGATGCCTAAATACTAAATCGACTGGATTAATACGGTCAAGAGCCTCCGTGCTCGATCTCCACGGCCTCGAAGAGCAGCGAGGACGCCCGAGGGGCGAGCACGTCGGCGAGCACGACGCACCCCGCACCGACCGCGGCGACGTCCTCTCCGACGACCGATCCGGCCACGGGCAGCGTCCGCACATCTCTCGTCGCGCTCTGCCGGTCGAGCAGTTCGGGCAGCAAACGCATGCTGATCTCGGACAGCCGGTTCCAGAACGGCCCGCCGAGCACGATCCTGCCCACGTCCAACACGTTGGCCAGCGCCGAGATGAGCACGGAGAGATCGCGCACCGCGTCCTCGAGGATGCCCTGTGCAACGCGATCGCCCGCCCCCGCCCTGGCGCACAGCTCGGCGAAGCGCTCGTCCACCGCCCCCGCGTCGTCGGGATCCCTGTCCCCCGCGAACAGGCCTGCACGCTCGGCGGTCTCCACGATGGCCTGCGGCGTGCACGAGACGTCCACGCATCCGCGCTTGCCGCATCCGCAGGCACGTCCGTCTGGATCGACCATGATGTGCCCGACCTCGCCCACGTTGCGCGACACGCCTCTGATCACCTCGCCGTCGCGGACGATCGCCGTGCCGATGCCGATTCCGAGATAGACGAACAGCAGGGAGACGTCCGCCGGGTCGTCTCCCGTCCACAGTTCGGCGAAGGCGGCCGCAGTGGTGTCCTTCTCCAGCACGACGGGGAGACGGGTCGCGGCCGCGAGGGCGTCGCGCAGGGGCACGCGATGCCATTCGTGGAGCTTCGGCGGCTCGATCACCGTCCCCCTCGCGGCATCCAGCGGCCCCGGTGCCGCGACTCCGATGCCGGCGATCGCCGAGCGGTCGGCCTCCGCCGAGGAGACGAGGTCGTCGACCATCCTCGCCATGAGGCTGATGACCTGCCGCGGGTCGCTCTTCGGCGTCCGCTTCACGGACCGCGCCACCACCGCGCCACCGAGGTCGAGGAGGACGACGGTGATGAGCGCAGGATCGAGGTGGATGCCGATCGAGAGCCGGCTGCCAGGCAGAAGGCGCAGCGTCGTCCTTGGTTTGCCAGGGCCGCTGATGGTCCGGCCGGCTTCCTCGATCAGCCCGCCGTCCAGCAACCGGCGTGTGATGTTCGTGACGGTCTGGGCCGACAGCCCCGTGGCCTCGACCAGCTCGGTCCTGCTCAGCCCGTCACCGGACCGACGGATGGCCTCGAGCACGACCGACTGGTTGAAATCCCCCATCCTCGGGAGGTTCGTCCCACGGCGCAGCACGCTCATCGCTCCATCATGGCCCACCGGGCTTGTCCCCCAAAATACCTACAGACAAGCTCTTGACGCATCGGGAAGACTGATCGAGACGCTCTGCGTTCGGCCGGTCCACCTGTCCCAGGGTAGGCAGGGCACGACCGGCCCTTCAGCGGACGGTTTTCGGGTAACCGTTCCGCGCATGGCGAGGGGCGGGCGGCTTTCGCCGCCCCTCGCCTCTTCCGAACCTCTGCGCTTGCCCTCCATGCTCAGAGCACGGGTGCCGAGCGCGGGATCTCATGCCACAGCGACACGCTGTCCTCTTCGGACGAGTCTCCCGAACCTGTCCGGCCGACCACGGTGACGGCGATGATGGGGTCTCCGGCCGCCCGGATGATGAGCCGTCCGCTCTCGGCGCCTTGCACGACCGCGGCGAGCTCATCGCGGATGGCGGCGCGCCTGTCGTCGTCGAGGTCGTCGAGGCCGCCCTCGTCGAAGACGGTGACGGACACGCCCCTGCGCCTGGCCTCCTCGATCGCCGAACGGACCGCGTCGTTGAGAAGACTGGCGCCGCGGAGCTCATCTCGCAGCCGCCCCTCGGCGAGCCGCGCCTGCAGACGCTCCTCCGGAGTGAGGATCCCGTGCGCGGCGACGGTTCTGCTGAGCACGGGCCCGGCGACGGACAGGGCGTACCGCGCCCTCACCCGCCGCTCCTTCTGACGCACCTGCTGGGTCGCATGCCACGCGGACACGGCGCGCTGGATCCCGGTGAGCCGCTCCGTGTCCTGCACGGCCCTCTCCCAGAACAGCACGAGCACCTGCGCGACGACGACCCACATGATCGATCCGACCAGCCCGAGCTGGAGCGCGGTCGCCGCTCCGAGGGACCAGCACGAGATCGCGATGAGGATCGCGAGTGCGGTCCAGCCGACGAGGAACCGCCGCCGCACGATGCAGACGACGGCGAGGAGCCCGATCGCACCGATGTACCAGGTGGCGAACGGAGCGGTCCGATCCGGAGCATGCATGGACAGACCAGCGAGCAGGGGAACGGTGCTCGCGGCGACGAGCGCGACGAACACCGCCGGAAGAGGCGCACGCACGCTCGCCTCGGAACGCAGCAGGACGACGACGGCGATCGACGCGAGATAGACGATGATCGAGCAGACCATCAGCACCGGCACCGCCGGACGCTCGACCCACCACAACGCCCTCGCGGCGAAGGAGAGGGCGAATCCGAGGGCGAGTGAGGTCGCGACTCCGCGCACGCTGCGGTTCATTCGCGCTCCCAGCCGAGCTCGACGACGGTGCCGGAGCCGTCAGAGACGATCCTGGCGAATCCCGCGACCGCAGCCATCCTGGCGATGATCGATGCTCGGATGCCGAGCCGGTCCTCATCCACCGCATCGAGATCGAACCCGTCGCCGGTGTCGCTCACCGTGACCGTGATGCCCTCGTCGCCGTGCGCCTCGGCCAGGATGTGCAGCCCCCGCCCGTGCGCATGCGCGACCGAGTTGCCGATCGCCTGCCTCGCCGCGAGGACGAGCGCCCTGGCCACCCGGTCGGGGACGAGCCCCACCCCTCCGCGCTGCTCGACGACGGCGTCCGCCCCGGTCTCCGACAAGACCCGTCGGAGCTCGAGCACGACCTGAGTGAGCCCGACCGGTTCATCCGTGCCCTCCTCGAGCACGGCGGCTTCCGTGTTCGCCAGGCGGGTGAGCGCCTCGCGGGCCATGCCGACGGCGAGGTCCCTGGCTCTGGGGCTCTCCGCGCGCTCCGCGGCGATCAGCGCCGCCAGCACGCTGTCGTGCATGAGCGCGGCGACCGCGACGCGCTCCTGCTCGGCAGCGGCTGTCGCCGCCGCCGCCGCATAGGAGGCCACGGCGCGGCCACGGGCGTCGTCGACACCTGCCGCGACGGATCGGAACATCCAGCCGAGCGAGATGAGGACGGCACCGAGGATGATCGTGAACGAGACGTCGAAGGCCGTCGTGATCCAGAACTCCCGTGAGAAGTCGCCCTGGATGAGGCGGACCGCTCCATATACGAGCGGGACGGCGACGGCCCAGACGTACTGCAAACGCGCCGAGAACGCGAGCATCGCGGCGACGGAGCCGACGTTGATGAGGAAGAAGATCCACGGCTGCTGCCCCGCTGCGCGGTCGGCGGGGTCGACCACCAACGGCCAGGCGATGAGGGCTCCGACGTAGAAGAAGACGAAGGCGGTCGAGGTCGCCCGCACACCGCGGCCGATCGTGCAGGCGACCAGCATCGCCGTCAGCGGCACGAAGACGACGACGAGCATCGTGACGTGCGGCGCATCGACCACGGCGATCGTCGTGATCGCCGCCAGCAGAGCCTGTGCCCCGGTTACGACCGAACCGATCGCCACCGCGATCTGGAGGATGCGTTCGATCCGCTTCCCCGTGAAGCGCTCGAAGCCGCTGTCCACCGAGCCGGGAGACGGGATCTGACTCCAGGCCTCGCGGATGCTCGGCTGCTCAGTGTGCACGCGATGAGCCGTCCGGCGCGACGAGTCCGTCCTCCATCGCGCGGCGGAGCAGATCCACCTTGGTGGGGGCAGGACGGCCCACCTCGACGTACTTGACCCTGATGCGGTTGACGTTCTCCTTGGCCGTGGAGTAGGCGACTCCTAGCCGCTCGCCGACGACCTTCAAGGGCAGGCCCATCGCGTACAGGCGCAGCACCTCGCGCTCGCGCGCGGAGAGCTGGGCATCTGCGAAGGCGCGGTCGCCCTCGACGGCGCTGGCCCATTCGACGTTGTTCAGCGCATCGCCCCGCGCGACGGTTCTGATCGCGTCGAGGACGTCGTCGAGCGCCGAGGACTTGCTGATGACGCCGGCGGCGCCGGCCAGCAGCGCCTCCCTGACGGCGGCAGGCCGATCCGCGACGCTGTGGATGACCACCCCTGAGCCATCGGCGACGAGAGCCGTCACGTTCTCCGTGACGGTCGTGCCGTCACCGAGCGTGAGATCGAGCACCACGACGTCGACGGGCGCCGCACCGGTTGACGCGCGCCAGCTCAGGTAGGAGTTCACCGTGCTTCCGGAGAACGCCACCGTCTGCGCGCCGTCGCGTTCGCACGCCGCCTCGAGCCCGAGGCGGACGGACTCGTGATCGTCGATGAGTGCCACCCTGCTCATCCGGCCAGCCTAGCGACCCCGCCGGTCGTCGCGTCACCGCGTCAGAAGGGCGACGACCTCGAAGTGGTGCGTGTGCGGGAAGAGGTCGAGGGCGCGGAGCTCCACCGGCGTCCAGCCATGAGCTGCGAACGTCCCGAGGTCGCGGGAGAGGGCGACAGGATCGCAGGCGACGTAGACGATCGACTGCGGTTCGAGGGCGGAGACGGCTTCCACGACTTCCCGTCCTGCTCCCGATCGCGGTGGATCGAGCACCACGACTCCGTAGGAGGCCCCCGGATCCCGCAGCGCCTGAGTGGACGTCCTGCTCGGACGGCGCCGACCCCGCACCGGCCCTCGTCGGCGGTCCTCCACGCCGAGGAACCGGTCGACCCTGGCTGTGACGGCACGGACGTCGAGGGGCTTCAGGTTCTGCGCCGCGTGGGCCGTCGCGCCGCGGTCTGCTTCGACGGTGACGATGTCCTCGGCGCCCAGATCGGCCAGAGTCGCAGCGAACAGACCGACCCCGCCGTACAGGTCCAGATGCGTCTTGCCGGCATCCACCCGTCCGTCCAGAAGGCTGCGGACGGTCTTGTCCAGCGCCGCGGCGGCACCGCGATGCACCTGCCAGAAGCCTGAGGCGTCGAGGGTGAACGACCGCTCGCCGACATGTTCGACGACATTCCCGGCGTCCGGCGCCGTGCCAGCGTCCGGCTTGTGCAGGACACGGACGTCGCCGTCCGCCGGCTCGATGAGGTCGATGCGTCCCGGTGCCGCGGCGCGCAGCCGCGAGGCGACATCGGCGATCGCGGGCGTCGCGAGCGGATAGGAGCCGACCGGGACCACCCGGTGACTGCGCGCGGCGAACGGCCCGATCCGGCCGTCCTCTCCGACGTGCAGCGTGACGCGCGTTCGCCAGCCGGTGCCGTCCGAGTCGTCGAGCGCCCGGACCTCCGGCGCGGGGATGCCGTGGCCTGCGAACCGGTCCAGCGCCTCGGCGAGGACCTGGCGCTTGAGCACCCGCTGGTGGGCGAGCTCGATGTGCCCGAGGTCCGCGCCGCCGACCCTGTCGGAAGGAGCGCGGGAGATGTCGGCCTCCGGCCAGACGTGCGCGCGGCGGTGCGGCGATGGGTCGAGGATCTCGACGGCATCCGCGCGCCAGAACGACGCCTTGCCCGCGTCGCTCACCCTGGCCCTGACCCGCTCGCCGGGGATCGCGTCGGAGACGAAGACGACCCGCCCCTCGTGCCGTGCGACGAACGTGCCGCCATGAGCGATGCCGGTGATGTCGAGATCGAGCAGGTCGCCTGCGGGGGAAGTCATCCATCCAGGATCCCACGTCCGCGCAGCGCGTAGCGTAGGAGCATGCGCGTATGCCTCGCCTCGACGTCCCCCGCCCGACTCATGCTGCTGCGTCAGGCGGGCATCGAACCGCTCACGCTGTCCCCCGACGTCGATGAGGACGAGGTCGCTGCGGCGGCTGCCGCTGAGCGGGGCGCCCCGCTGCCTCCCGCGGAGCTCGTGCTCCTGCTCGCGAGGGCGAAGGCGGCGGACGTCGCCGCCCGGCTCGCGGCCGAAGACCCGTCCTTCGACGGGATCGTGATCGGCGGCGATTCGATGTTCGCCCTGGACGGCAGGGTCTACGGCAAGCCCTACACGCCCGAGGAGGCGACCAGGCGGTGGCGGGAGATGCGGGGACGCACCGGAGTGCTGCACTCCGGTCACTCCGTGCACCGGATCTCCCCCGGCGGCGCCGCGCAGGAGGCCACCGCGGTCGCCGAGGCCTCCGTGACCTTCGCGGATGACGTGACGGACGACGAGATCGCCGCATACGTGGCATCCGGAGAGCCGCTCCACGTCGCCGGGGCGTTCACCGTCGACAGCCTGGGCGGCGCGTTCATCACCCGGGTGGAGGGCGACCCGTCCACGGTCGTGGGAATGTCGCTCTCGACGTTGAGGACCCTGACCACGCAGCTGGGCATCACCTGGACCCGGATGTGGTCGCAGACATCGGGTTCGTAGGCTCCCCGACACGCTTCACGGATTTTCTTGTGGAGGGTCGTCAAAGGGTTGCCGTCCGCACTCGCTAGGCTGGCAATCATGCCTGCAATCGCCAAGGTTCTCATCGCCAACCGCGGCGAGATCGCCGTCCGCATCATCCGCGCAGCCCGCGACTCCGGCATCGCCTCGGTCGCCGTCTACGCCGACCAGGACAGGGATGCGCTGCACACCCGGCTCGCCGACGAGGCTTACGCGCTCGGCGGATCGACCAGCGCCGAGACCTACCTGCAGATCGAGAAGATCCTCTCGATCGCTCGACGCTCCGGGGCGGATGCCGTGCACCCCGGATACGGCTTCCTCGCGGAGAACGCCGAGTTCGCCCGCGCGGTCATCGATGCGGGGATGACGTGGATCGGCCCCTCGCCCGCTGCCATCGAGGCGCTGGGCGACAAGGTCACGGCCCGCCACGTCGCCGAGAAGGTCGGCGCCCCGCTCGCCCCCGGCACCCCCGGCCCGGTCTCCGGTGCCGAGGAGGTCGTCGCGTTCGCCGAGGAGTTCGGTCTTCCGATCGCGATCAAGGCAGCGTACGGCGGCGGCGGACGCGGACTCAAGGTCGCCCGCGAGCTCGACGAGGTGGCCGAACTGTTCGAGTCGGCGACGCGCGAGGCCGTCGCGGCCTTCGGCCGCGGCGAGTGCTTCGTCGAGAAGTACCTCGACAAGCCGCGTCACGTCGAGACCCAGTGCCTGGCCGACGCCGCGGGCAACGTCGTCGTGGTCTCCACGCGCGACTGCTCGCTGCAGCGCCGCCACCAGAAGCTCGTCGAGGAGGCGCCGGCGCCGTTCCTCACCGAGGAGCAGAACCGCCAGCTCTACGCGGCGTCCAAGGCGATCCTGAAAGAGGTCGGCTACGTGGGCGCCGGCACCTGCGAGTTCCTCATCGGCGCAGACGGCACCGTGTCGTTCCTCGAGGTGAACACGCGCCTGCAGGTCGAGCATCCGGTCTCCGAGGAGGTCACCGGCATCGACCTCGTCCGCGAGCAGTTCCGCATCGCGGCCGGCGGCACGCTCGACTACGACGACCCCGAGCCGCAGGGCCACTCCTTCGAGTTCCGCATCAACGGCGAGGACCCCGGCCGGAACTTCCTCCCCCAGCCGGGCCCGATCCACGTCTTCAAGACCTTCGGCGGCCCAGGCATCCGCCTGGACTCCGGCGTCACCGCAGGGGATGCCGTCTCGGGCGCGTTCGACTCGCTCCTCGCGAAGATCATCGTGACCGGCAAGGATCGCGCCGAGGCGCTGGAGCGAGCACGTCGCGCGCTGGACGAGTTCGAGGTCGCGGGTCTGCCCACCGTGCTCCCCTTCCACCGCAAGGTCGTGCGCGACCCCGCGTTCACCGCGGAGGACGGCGCGTTCGGGGTCTACACCCGCTGGATCGAGACCGAGTTCGTGAACGACATCCCCGCGTGGGACGGCGAGCTGGAGGCGCCGGCTGCCGCCGCCGGCCGTCACACCGTCGTCGTCGAGGTCGCAGGCAAGCGCCTCGAGGTGAGTCTGCCGGACCGCGTGGCGGTCGCCGCAGGCACGGCCGGCCGCCCCGCGGCCGTCCCTCCGTCCCGTCGCAGTCACACCACGAGCGTCTCGGCGGGCGCATCCGGGGATGCGGTCAAGTCCCCCATGCAGGCGACCGTCGTCAAGATCGCCGTCGAGGAGGGTCAGCAGGTCGTCAAGGGCGACCTCGTGGTCGTCCTCGAGGCGATGAAGATGGAGCAGCCGCTGCAGGCGCACAAGGACGGCGTGGTCGGCAACATCAACGCGGATGCCGGTGCGACGGTGTCCGCCGGTCACCAGCTCCTCACCATCAACTAGCCCGAGACCTCTCCTTCACGACGAGACCCCGTCCCCGCCGCGCGGCTGGAACGGGGTCTCGTCGATCGGGAGAGGTCTCGGCGGGTCAGGAGATGTTGACGAGGTGCATCGCGCGCGAGGCATCCGTGATGCTCGACGAGAGCGAGGGGTATGCGGCGAACACCCGGGAGACCTGGTCGACGGTCAGGCGGCGCTCCACCGCGACGGCGATCGGGTAGATGAGCTCGGATGCCTTGGGGGCGACGATCACGCCGCCGATGACCGTGCCGGAGCCCTTGCGTGCGATGAGCTTGACGAACCCGTCCTTGATCCCCATCATCTTCGCGCGCGGATTCGCGGCGAGCGGCAGCTTGTACACCAGACCGTCCGCGACGCCGTCCTCCACGTCCTGCTCGGAGAACCCGACCGTCGCGATCTCGGGCGCGGTGAAGATGTTCGAGGTGATCTTGCGCAGCTCGAGCGGGATCACGATGTCCCCGAGCGCGTGGAAGACCGCCGTGCGACCCTGCATCGAGGCGACGGAGGCCAGCGGGAAGAAGTTCGTGCAGTCACCGACGGCATAGATGTTGGGCACGGAGGTCCGCGCGACCTTGTTCACACGGATGTGCCCAGAATCGTCGAGCTCCACGCCCGCCTCGGTGAGTCCGATCTCCGCGGTGTTCGGGATCGAGCCGACCGCCATGAGGCAGTGCGAGCCCTCCACCGTGCGGCCGTCGGAGAGCGTCACCACGACGCCCGTCTCGGTCTTTTCGACCTTCTCGGCACGCGACTTCGACAGCACCTGCATGCCGCCGCGCTTGAAGACCTTCTCCAGCACGCGTGCGGCATCCTGATCGGATCCTGGCAGCACCTGGTCACGGCTGGAGATCAAGGTCACCTTCGCCCCGAGGTTCATGTACGCGGAGGCGAACTCGGCGCCGGTGACGCCGGAGCCGACCACGATCAGGTGCTCGGGCAGCGCCTTCATGTCGTAGAGCTGCGTCCAGGTGAGGATCCGCTTGCCGTCGGGCTTCGCAGAGTCGAGCTCGCGCGGCGATGCGCCGACGGCGACGACGATGGTGTCCGCCTCGACGCGGTCGAAATCCGTGCCGTCGGGGCCGGTCGCCACGATGATCGACTCAGGACCCTCGAGCCTGCCATGTCCGGAGAGGATGCGCACGCCTGCGTCGAGCAGTGTGGTGCGCATGTCCTCGGACTGCTGAGCGGCGAGAGCGAGCAGGCGCTTGTTCACCGCGGCGAGATTGATCGCGATCTCGGGCTTGAGGGGCTTGCCGTTCTCCCCCTTGGCGTAGAACTGCACACCCAGGTCGGTCGCCTCGGAGATGGCGACCGCGGCATCCGCCGTGGCGATCAGGCTCTTGGACGGAACGACGTCCGTGAGCACGGCGGATCCGCCGACGCCGACCCGCTCCACCAGCGTCACTTCCGCTCCGAGCTGGGCGGCGGCCAGTGCCGCCTCGTAACCGCCGGGACCGCCGCCGAGGACGGCGACGCGCTGAGTGCGCTCGAAAGGGGTGGAGGACATGGAATCCATTCTTCCGCAATCCTGGCCCCGCTCGCGTCACGTTCATAGAGTGGTTGCATGACCGACACTCACCACAACCCCCTCGACGACCCGAACGCGAACCCGTTCGAGATCGCGGCCACCGCAGCGGCGGACATCGCCCGGCTCAGCGGCGTCGAGAAGCACGACATCGCCCTCACGCTCGGCAGCGGCTGGGGCAAGGCCGCCGACATCATCGGCGAGACCGTCGCCACCATCCCCGCCACCGAGGTGACGGGATTCTCCAAGCCGGCGCTCGAGGGCCACGTCGGCACCCTGCGGAGCATCCGCACCCCGGACGGCAAGCACGTCCTGGTCATCGGTGCGCGCACCCACTACTACGAGGGTCACGGCGTCCGCCGAGTGGTCCACTCAGTCCGCACCGCCGCGGCGACCGGGGCGCGCATCATGGTTCTCACCAACGGTGCGGGCGGCGTCCGCGAGACCTGGAAGCCCGGTCAGCCCGTGCTGATCAGCGATCACATCAACCTCACCGCCGATTCGCCGCTCGAGGGAGCGACGTTCATCGACCTCACTGATCTCTACGCCAAGCGCCTCCGCGACATCGCGCGCTCG
The DNA here is from genome assembly GCF_053615555.1 of Microbacterium sp. NPDC055903. Taxonomy (NCBI): domain Bacteria; kingdom Bacillati; phylum Actinomycetota; class Actinomycetes; order Micrococcales; family Microbacteriaceae; genus Microbacterium; species Microbacterium sp. NPDC055903. The sequence goes on from NZ_JBSHCA010000001.1 coordinate 82,162, forward strand.
ATCGATCCGACGCTGGACGAGGGCGTCTACACGCAGTTCCGCGGACCGCACTACGAGACGCCCGCCGAGGTGCAGATGGCGAAGCACATCGGCGGCCACATCGTCGGCATGTCCACCGCCCTCGAGGCCATCGCGGCGCGCGAGGCGGGGATGGAGATCCTCGGCTTCTCCCTGATCACCAATCTCGCGGCAGGCATCCAGAAGACGCCGCTCAGCCACGCGGAGGTCATCGAGGCGGGCCAGCAGGCGGAGCCCGTGATCACGAAGCTCCTGGCCCGCGTCATCGAGGCGCTGTGAGCGTCGACGCGCTGCTCGCCCAGGCGCGGGCCTGGCTGAGGCAGGATCCCGACCAGGAGACGCGCGACGAACTGGCGGGCGTCATCACGCGCGCGGCGGGCGGCGACGCCGCAGCCGCGGCCGATCTCGCCGACCGCTTCTCCGCCCGACTCGCCTTCGGCACCGCGGGGCTCCGCGGAGCGCTCGGAGCCGGCCCGAACCGGATGAACCGCGTCCTCGTCGCTCAGGCAGCGGCCGGCTTCGCCGCCTACCTGCTCGAACGCGCGAACGGCGCCGTCCCCACAGTCGTCATCGGCTACGACGGTCGGCGCAACTCCCGTCGCTTCGCCCTGGACTCGGCCGAGCTGTTCGCCGGCGCCGGCCTCAGGGCCGTCCTGCTGCCGCGGCTGCTCCCGACTCCCGTGCTCGCCTTCGCCGTGCGTCATCTCGGCGCGGACGCGGGCGTCATGGTGACGGCGAGCCACAACCCGCCGAACGACAACGGCTACAAGGTCTATCTCGGCGGAGCGGACGAGGGCTCGCAGATCGTCTCACCCGCAGATGCCGAGATCGCCGCGCACATCCAGCGGGTGGCGGATGCCGGCGACACGACCGCTCTCGCGCGCTCGGAGGACTACGAGGTCGCCGGCGAGGACGTCGTCGAGGCCTACATCGCCGCGACAGCGGCCGTCTCTCCCGCCCCCGAAGGCACCGAGGGGCTGCGGTGGGTCTACACCGCGATGCACGGCGTCGGCTGGGAGACGTTCTCGCGGATCGTCAAGGCGGCGGGGTATCCCCAGCCGACCGTCGTCAGGGCGCAGCTGCACCCGGATGCGACGTTCCGCACCGTGTCCTTCCCCAACCCTGAGGAACCGGGCGCGATGAACCTGTCCTTCGATGTCGCCCGCTCGGCGCGCGCCGAGCTGATCATCGCGAACGATCCGGATGCCGATCGACTGGCCGTCGCGGTTCCGGACAGCGCGGCTCCTGGTGGCTGGCGCCGACTGAGCGGGAACGATGTCGGTCTCCTGCTCGGCGCGCGCGCCGCGCGCGGTGCCGAGGGGATTCCAGGAGCGGCCCTCGCCTGCTCACTGGTCTCCTCCCCCGGCCTCGGGGCGATCGCCGCACACCACGGTCTCGGGTTCTCGGAGACGCTGACCGGATTCAAGTGGATCTCACGGGCGCCGGGCATCGTCTTCGGCTTCGAGGAGGCTCTCGGATACCTCGTCAACCCGGAGACGGTGCGCGACAAGGACGGGATCTCCGCCGCGGTGGCGCTGCTGGGTCTCGCCTCGGAGGCGAAGGGCCGCGGCGAGACGCTCACGGACATGCTCGTCGCGATCGGGGAGACCTATGGACATTTCGCCAGCGGCCAGGTCTCGGTCCGCGTCGACGATCTGAGCGTCATCGCTCGGGTGATGGCCTCGCTGCGCCAGCAGCCGCCCGCATCCATCGGCGACCTCGCCGTGAGCTCCGCCGAGGACCTGCTCGCGGCGGCTCCCGGCGCACCGTCCGGCGATGTGCTCCGATACCGGCTCACGGGCGGGTCGAGGGTCATCGTCCGCCCGAGCGGCACGGAGCCGAAGCTGAAGGTCTACATCGATGCCCAGGCGGATGCCGCTGACGCCGCCGCATCGGCCGTGTCCGCGATCGAGGCCGGCGTCAGAGCGCTGCTGGAGGAGCGCTCCTGAGCGTCAGATCATGCCGAGTCGCCGCGTCAGGATCAGCGCCCACAACGGCGCGCACGCCCGCCCCGTCGCCGAGCTCGCCCGGCTGGCCATCGCGCACGGCGCTCCGGTCACGCTGGCGACCTCGGCAGGGGCGGTCGTAGACCTCTCCAGCATCCTGGCCGTGATGGATCTCGGCCTCGGAGAGGGCGAGGAGGTCGTGCTGGCGACGGCGGACGCCGTGGGCGCCGACCGGGTGCTCGACACCATGGTCGGCGTCCTCGCCCCGCCTGCGGAGCCGCTCAGCCGTCGATGACGGCGACGAGCTCGTCGAGGAAGGTCTCGAAGGACGAGCCGCGCCGCACGATCCGCTGCACGCTGTCGCTTTCGCTGAACACCTCCACGAGCTGCTCGAACACCGTCTGGAAGGCCGCGCGGTCGCCCTCGCTGAACGCGGCGAGCGCGACGACCTGCACGCGGGAGTCGCCCCAGGCGATCGAGCCGTCCGCGACGCCGATCGCGATGGCTGTCCGGCGAGCCGTCATCTGCAGGGCGTGGGGAACGGCGAGGGCGTCGGTGAAGGCGGTGGACGACATCCGTTCGCGGGCGATGGTGTTATCGACGTACGTCTCGTCGATGAGTCCCCCCTGCATCAGCATCCCGCCGAGGAGGCGGATGGCCTCCTCCTCACCGACGTCCGGGAGCGGATGGAGGAACGCGGAGGCGTCGAAGTAGCGCGCGAGCTCTTCGCGCAGCCGGGCGAGACGTCGCGCTCGGCGCAGTCGGCCGGCGGCGACCTGAACGCGCTCGACGTCCGCGTCGGTGAGGAACGGCTGGATGCGCACGAAGCGGTCTCCCGAAGAGCCAGGCTCGATGGTGGACAGCACCAAGTCCGTGCGGAAGGCCGACCAGTCCGGATCGACGCTGGTCACGACGCTCGTGACTTCGATCGCGCTGCCGAGGGAACGATCGACGCGCGATCGGAGCAGCTCGTGGAGCTCGTAGTACCCCGGGCAGACGATGGTCGCGCTGAGAATGGTCTCGGCCTTCCGGCTGCGTTCGAGCCGTCCGCCGACGTGCATGGCGATATAGGCGATCTCATCGTCGTGCACGGGGGTGCCCAGACGGTCATGGAGCCCGCTGGCGATCGAGACAGCGACCTCGAAGATCATCGGGTACGCGGTCTTCAGCGACCGCGTGAGCGGGTTGCGCGTGAAGGCCTGCTCCTGCGCGCGCCGCAGCAGGTTCTGCACGTGCAGGCTCAGGCGAAGGACGAAGGCGTCGTCGAGGAGGTCGACCTGATACTCGTCCGCTGCACGGGTGAGCTCGGCACGCACCGCGGCCTCGACCCCGGCATCCACTCCGCTGCGCGCGATGTCGCCGGATGGATCCTGGCCGGGCGCGACGACCCTCGTGAGCACCAGCGTCGCGAGATGCCCGCTGTCCCCCTCTCCGAGAGTGACGGCGAAGTGCTCGGCGGCGAGGCGTGCGATGACCGCGGCCACCTCGGCGATCTCCCCCGTCGCGGCGGATGGCGCCTCCAGCGCATGGCCCGACGCGACCCGCTCCGCGGCGATGGCGATGTGCAGGAGCACGTCGGAGATCGCCAGCTCGTTCACGTAGTAGCCGAGTGCGCCGAGCTCGCGCACGAGCGCGCTCTTGAAAGGGGCCACCGAATCCGGCGCGACACGCGCTCCGGCGAGAGCCCGCCGAACGGTCTCCGGGTGGAAGGAGCCCTCATCCATCTCGTCATGGGCGAGGCGGCTCAGCAGACGCCGCCTCGCGCCCTCCGCCCCGGCCAGGCGGACGATCTCCCGGTCGCGTTCCAGAGTGAGCTCCGTGCCGCCGAGGAGGCTTCGGACTCTGCTGAGGTCCGCCTCGACGGTCGCCTCGCTGACGTGCAGCCGATCAGCGGTCTCGTAGACGTCGATGCCGTTGTGCGCGTCGATCAGGAGCCGGACGAGCGTGTGCAATCTGTCGCGCGGCGCCGAGTCGGCGCTCTCGCGCGCACGGAGGGCGGTCCGCGCCGTGCTGCCCGAGCGGTAGCCGGCCGTTCCGGACTCCACCGCGTCACCGGTGGGCACCCTGGCGTTGAGTGCGACGACATAGGAGCGGATGCTGCGCGGAGTGACGCCCAGTTGATCGGCCAGGCTCGCCGCCGTCACCCAGCCGTCGCGGCGGAGCAGGGCCGACAGGAGCTGGTCCTGGCGCTGACGCGACATGATCCCTCCCCTTCTCCGACGACGTTGCCTCCTGCACCCTCATGATGTCAGTTCCACCGCCATGGCGGGCGGAATGCGGGATTCCGCAGGGGCGGAAAGGATCCTGGTGGCACCGTTCACAGCCCGTTCCCAGAATGGAGATCGGAAGGGCGGAATCGATGAGGATCCTCGTGGTGTGCGGCGCCGGCGCGTCGAGCACGTTCGTCGCGCAGCGCCTGCGCCGCGCGGCCATGGCCGCGGGCCTCGACTGGGATGCCGTCGCCGGCACCGAGCAGACGGTCGCCACGCAGCAGGTCGACCTGATCATGGTCGGACCGCATTTGGCGGACCGGCTCGATGGCATCCGTCGCGCCGCGGGCGTCCTCACGATCCCCCTGCCCACCGACATCTTCACCGATCGCGAGGGCGACCGCGCGCTCGCGCTCGCGATCGGTGCGCTGTCCCCCTCCGATCCGCTCTCCGAGAAAGGCACATCATGACCGCAGTGACCCGTACCGTCCGCATCGGATCCTCGCACGGGCTGCACGCCCGCCCCGCGAAGCTGTTCGCCCAGGCGGCGAAGGAAGCCGGCATCCCCGTGACCATCGCGAAGGATGCCGGAAAGCCCGTCAACGCCGCCAGCATCCTCGGCGTCATCGCGCTCGGCGTCGAGCACGGCGACTACGTGACGCTCACCGCGGAGGGCGACGGCGCCGAGAACACCCTCGACACGCTGTCCGAGCTGCTCACGACCGACCACGACGAGCAGTGACCGAGATGAGCATCCTGCGCGGAGTCGGCATCGGCCGGGACATCGCCCAGGGCCCTGTGATCCGGATGGCCGAGGCGCTGCCCGCGCCGTCGGACTCCCCCAGTGCGCTCGGCGCCGATGCCGAGCGTGGCAGGGTGCGCGAGGCGATCGGCATCGTCGCCGCGGAGCTGACAGCCCGCGGCGAGAAGGCGGGCGGAGCGGCGCAGGAGGTTCTCGAGGCCCAGGCCATGATCGCCGAGGATCCGACGCTGCTCGACGAGGTCGACACCAGGATCGACGGCGGCGCCACCGCCGAGTGGAGCGTCCACGACGCCTTCGCCGGTTTCAAGGCGACGCTGGAGGCCGTCGGCGGTTACCTCGGCGAGCGCGCTGCCGATCTCGACGACATCGCCCAGCGCGTCCTCGCGCGTCTGCGCGGCGTCGCTGCCCCTGGGGTGCCGGAACCCGGGCATCCCTTCGTCCTGGTGGCGCGCGACCTCGCTCCTGCCGACACCGCCCTGCTGGATCTGGATCAGGTCAGGGCGCTGATCACGATCGACGGTGGCCCGACGTCGCATACCGCGATCCTCGCGCGGGAGAAGGGCATCGTCGCGATCGTGGGGGCCGCGGAGGCGGCCGCTCTCGTCGACGGCGAGAGCGTGATCGTCGATGCCGCCGCGGGCACGATCACCCGCGATCCGAGCGCCGACGAGTTGGATCGTGCCGCTCAGCGTGCCGCCGACCGTCAGAGTGCGCACGCGCTCCCCCCTTCTCCCGGCGCCCTCGCCGACGGAACACCGATCGCTCTGCTGGCGAATCTGGGGAAGCCCGCAGACGCAGCCGATGCCGTCACGCGGGGAGCCGAGGGCGTCGGGCTCTTCCGCACCGAGTTCCTGTTCCTCTCGGCATCCCAGGCCCCGACCGTTGCCCAGCAGCGTGAGGCGTATCAGCAGCTCCTCTCCGCCTTCGGCGGCAAGAAGGTGGTGGTGCGGATGCTCGACGCCGGCGCAGACAAGCCGCTGGCGTTCCTGAACGACGCGCACGAGGAGAACCCGGCCCTCGGCCTGCGGGGGCTGCGGGCGCTGCGCGCGAGCGAGGACATCCTCCGCGAGCAGCTCACGGCGCTCGCCGAGGCGGATGCCGCGACCGATGCCGACCTCTGGGTGATGGCGCCGATGGTGGCCACCGTCGAGGAGACGAAGTACTTCACCGACCTCGCTCGCGAGTACGGTCTGAAGACGGCGGGGGTGATGGTGGAGGTCCCCTCCAGCGCACTGCTCGCCGACCGGGTGTTCCGGTATGCCGACTTCGCCTCGATCGGCACGAACGACCTCACCCAGTACACGATGGCAGCGGATCGGCTGCTCGGCTCGGTCGCCGGCTTCCAGGACCCGTGGCACCCCGCCGTGCTCCGCCTCGTCGCCGAAGTGGGCAGCGCCGGAGCCGCAGCAGGGAAGCCGGTCGGCATCTGCGGCGAGGCGGCCGCCGACCCGCTGCTCGCCGTGGTGCTTGTCGGCCTCGGAGCCACGAGCCTCTCGATGGCGCCTGCAGCACTCGCCGATGTCAGGCAGGCGCTCTCCAAGCAGACCCTCGAGGCGGCCCGCCGCCTCGCCGAGATCGCGCTGGCGGCGGATGACGCCGCCGGCGCACGCACCGCCGTGGCCGATGCCGTCGCGGCATCGACCCCTCACCAGAAAGAGACGACATCATGACGACGACGTCACCCACCGCCGCACCAGGCGCCCTCAGAGTGGGCGTGCAACGCCTCGGCACCTTCCTCTCCGGCATGATCATGCCCAACATCGCCGCGTTCATCGCGTGGGGCTTCATCACGATGCTCTTCATCCCCGCCGGCTTCTTCGGCGCGAAGAGCCCGTTCAACTGGCACTGGTATCCGGTCGCCGAGATCATCGGCGGCGGAGGGGACGCCGACGCGATCGGCTGGCCTGGTGCGCTGACCGCGCTCACCCAGGGCGACGAGGGCACCTACCAGGGGTACGTGGGCCTCGTGGGGGCGATGGTCACGTACCTGCTGCCGCTGCTGATCGCGAACACGGCCGGCCGTCTCGTCTACGCCGAGCGCGGTGGCGTCGTCGCGACGATCGCGACGATGGGCGTCATCGTCGGCACCGACATCCCGATGTTCCTCGGTGCGATGATCATGGGGCCGCTCGCCGCCTGGATCACCAAGCAGATGGACCGCCTCTGGGACGGGAAGATCCGCCCCGGGTTCGAGATGCTCGTGAACAACTTCTCCGCGGGCATTCTGGGAATGCTCCTGGCCATCGCAGGCTTCTTCGCCTTCGGACCGGTCATGCTGGGGATCAGCACCGTGCTGGGGGCCGCTGTCGACTGGCTCGTCTCGCTGCAACTGCTGCCCATCGTCTCCATCATCGTGGAGCCCGCCAAGGTCCTCTTCCTGAACAACGCGATCAACCACGGCGTGTTCACCCCGCTCGGCATCGAGCAGGCGACGGAGACGGGCAAGTCCATCCTGTTCCTCATCGAGGCGAACCCCGGCCCCGGCGTCGGGCTGCTCCTCGCGTTCACGTTCTTCGGCGTCGGTGCGGCCAAGGCCTCCGCGCCTGGTGCGGCGATCATCCAGTTCTTCGGCGGCATCCACGAGATCTACTTCCCCTACGCGCTCAGCAAGCCGAGCACGATCCTCGCCCTCATCGCCGGAGGCGCCTCCGGTGTGGCGACGAACATGCTGCTCGGCGGCGGCCTCGGGTTCCCGGCTGCACCAGGCAGCATCATCGCGGTGACGGCTGCCGCTGTCGGCCCCGGAGTCGGCAACCTGCTGGTCGTCTATCTCTCGGTCGTCATCGCCGCCGCCGTGACCTTCCTCATCACCGCCGTCATCCTCCGCGCTTCCCGCAAGCGCGACCTCGAGGCCGAATCGGACTCGTTCGGCGCGGCCATCGCGCAGACCGCGGCGAACAAGGGCAAGGAATCCGCGCATCTCTCCGGCCTGGCGGCCTCCGCCGCCGCTGCTTCGGGGGCCGCATCCGTGGCCACCGACCGCCGCATCGCGAACATCGTCTTCGCCTGCGACGCCGGGATGGGCTCCTCCGCCATGGGCGCGAGCGTGCTGCGCAACAAGTTCAAGAAGGCCGGGGTCGAGGGCGTCACGGTCACCAACCAGGCCATCGCGAACCTGGACGGCACGGCCGATCTCGTCATCACCCAGCAGCAGCTCACCGACCGCGCCAAGGCGCAGTCGCCGAACTCGATCCATGTCTCGGTGGACAACTTCATGAACTCGCCGAAGTACGACGAGGTCGTGCAGACAGTCGCCGACCAGCGAAAGGAATCATGATGGGCGTTCTCACCCTCGGCCAGGTCCGCATCCACGCAGGCGCCGCCACGCGGGAACAGGCTCTGCAGGAGGCGACCGACATCCTCGTCGCCGCCGGGGCCGTGACCCCCGCGTACGTGGACGCCATGCGTCAGCGCGAGGAGACCGTGTCCACCTACATGGGCAACTCGCTCGCCATCCCGCACGGCACGAACGATGCGAAGGACGCCATCCTCGCCTCGGCGCTCTCGGTTGTGCGCTACGACGGCGGCGTCGACTGGGCAGGCGACCCGGTGAGCTTCGTGATCGGCATCGCCGGGGTCGGCGACGAGCACCTGGAGATCCTCTCCCGCATCGCGATCCTGTTCTCCGACGAGGACGACGTCGCGAAGCTCGCCGCAGCGCAGACGCCGGACGAGCTGTTCGCACTGCTCTCGGAGGTGAACGAAGGATGAAGGCCGTCCACTTCGGCGCCGGCAACATCGGGCGAGGCTTCGTGGGGCTGCTGCTGCACGAGGGCGGCTACGAGGTCGTGTTCTCCGACGTCGCCGACGCCCTGGTGGACGCCCTCGACGCGGCATCCGAGTACACCGTCCACGAGGCGGGCCCCGGCGGCGTCGACCACGTCGTCACCGGTTTCAGGGCCGTGAACAGCCGGGTCGATCCCGATGCGGTGATCGCGGAGGTGGCGACGGCCGATGTCGTCACCTGCGCGGTCGGCCCGACGGTGCTGCGCTTCATCGCACCGGTGATCGCCGCCGGCCTCGCCGAGCGATCACCGGATGCCGCGCCGCTGGCGGTGATGGCCTGCGAGAACGCGATCGGCGCGACCGACCAGCTCCGCGCCGAGATCGAGCGCATCGCCGGAGCCGACGCGGATGCCGTCACCGCACGCGCCCGCTTCGCCAACACGGCCGTGGATCGCATCGTGCCGGCCCAGCCGGAGGGTTCAGGGATCGACGTCACCGTCGAGCCCTATTTCGAGTGGGCGATCGAGCGGCCGCCCTTCGGCGAGGATGTGCCGCACATCCCGGGTGCGCACTTCGTGGACGATCTCGCCCCGTACATCGAGCGCAAGCTCTTCACCGTCAACACCGGCCACGCCGCGACGGCGTATCTCGGCGCCGCCGCAGGTCACGAGCGGATCTCCGACGCCCTCGCAGACCCCACGGTCGCCGCGTCGGTCGGCGCTGCGCTGGAGGAGACCTCGGCGATGCTGAGCGCCGTGCACGGCCTGGACCCCGCCGAGCTCGCGGCGTACCGCGCCACCATCCTGGAGCGCTTCCGCAATCCCGAGCTCGTCGACACGGTCCAGCGCGTCGGTCGGCAGCCGCTGCGCAAGCTCTCCCGACACGAGCGCTTCGTCGGCCCGGCCGCGGAAGCCGCAGAGCGCGGCCTGCCCACCGCCGCGCTGGTCACGGCGATGTCCGCGGCGCTGGCCTTCGACGATCCGGCGGACGAGCAGTCGGTCGAGCTGCAGAGCCGGCTGAGGTCCGAGGAACCGGATGCCTTCACAGCATCCGTCACGGGGCTCGAGCCGACGCATCCGCTGTTCACCGCCGTGCGCGACGCCGTCGAGGCTCGGAGGCGGATGCTGCTCGGCTGAGCGCACCTGTGCGGCTACGATCGGTGCGGGGGCACACATCGAGCACACCGTCGTGCGGGGAGCAGTATGAAGAAGTACGCCGTGATCGGCGCGGGACCATCCGGGCTGGCGGCCGCCAGGGCGCTGCAGAAGCAGGGCATCGACGTCGTCGGCTACGAGGCCTCGCACGGCGTCGGCGGCCTCTGGGACATCACCAATCCGCGCAGCACGATGTACGAGTCCGCGCACCTCATCTCCTCGCGGACGACGACGCAGTTCGCCGAGTTCCCGATGGACTCCGACGCCGACTATCCGAGCCATCGGGTGCTGAGGGAGTATTTCCAGGCGTTCGCCGAGCACTTCGGCCTGATCGGGCTGTTCCGATTCGAGACCAGGGTCACGCGCCTCGAACCCGAGGACGGCGGGTGGCGGCTCATCGCACAGACGGCGGACGAGGAGATCAGCGCCTTCTACGACGGCGTCGTCCTCGCCAACGGCACCCTCGCGGAGCCGCACGTGCCGGCTTTCCCCGGTGAGTTCGACGGCGAGGTGATGCACACCAGCGTCTACAAGGACGCACGGATGCTCGAAGGGAAGCGCGTGCTCATCATCGGCGCGGGCAACTCGGGCTGCGACATCGCCGTGGACGCCGTGCATCACGCGGCCTCCGTCGACATGAGCGTCCGGCGCGGGTACTACTTCGTGCCCCGGTACCTCTTCGGACGCCCCAGCGACACGCTCAACCAGGGGCGTCCGCTCCCCGCCCGCGTGAAGCAGGCCATCGACAGCCGCGTCCTGCGGCTCTTCACCGGCGACCCGGTGCGCTTCGGCTTCCCGAAGCCCGACTACCGCATCTATGAATCGCACCCGATCGTCAACACCATGGTGCTGAACCACCTCGGCCAGGGAGACCTGCGGGTCCGCGCGGACGTCTCGCGGTTCGACGGACGCACGGTGCGATTCGCAGACGGCACCGATGGCGAGTACGACCTCGTCCTGCTCGCCACCGGCTACACCCTCGACTACCCCTTCGTCGACAGGGAGCACCTGTCGTGGCGGGGAGCTGCACCACGGCTGTTCCTGAACATGTTCCCCGCCGCCTTCAACGGCCTCTACGTGATGGGGATGATCGAGGCCTCGGGGATCGGCTGGCAGGGCCGCTACGAGCAGGCCGAGCTCCTGGCGAGCTACCTGGCCGCCGTCGAGCGCGCTCCGCACCGCGCGGCACGGTTCCGCGAGCGCGTGTCGCGCGCGCCGTGGCCCGACCTCACCGGCGGCTACCGCTACCTGGGCCTTGACCGGATGTCCTACTACGTGAACAAGGACGCCTACCGCGGGGCGCTGCGCGATGAACGACGCGGTCTGGAGGCGACGGCATGAACGTCGACGACGTCGTCCTGAGCTTCACCCCCGGCACGCTCACCATCCTCAACGTCGTGCTCGGCCTCATCATGCTCGGCATCGCCCTCGACACCGCGCCCAGCGACTTCCGCATCGTGGCGAAGCATCCCAAGCCCTTCGTCATCGCGATCCTCGCCCAGCTGCTCCTCCTGCCCGTGGTCACCTTCGCGCTGACGCTCGTCCTGCCGGTGACGCCCTCCATGGCGCTCGGCATGATCCTGGTGGCGTGCTGCCCGCCGGGCAACATCTCGCAGGTGCTCACGCACCGCTCCGGGGGCAACGTCGCCCTCTCCGTCTCGCTGACCGCGGTGGGCAACCTCCTCTACATCGTCGCTATGCCGCTGAGCATCGCCTTCTGGGGATCGCTGCATCCGACCGCGCGCACCCTCCTGGAGGAGGTCGCCCTCGACCCGGGGAAGATGCTGCTGGAGATCGTCCTCATCATCGGTCTGCCCTTCGCCGTGGGACTTCTCGTCCGGGCGAGGCTCCCCCGCGTGGCCGCCGCAGCGCAGCCGTATGTGAAGTGGTTCAGCCTCATCGCCCTCGTCGGCTTCATCCTCGCCGCCCTCATCGGCAACTGGGCGGTGTTCGTCTCGGTGCTCGGCATCGTCGTGCTCGTGGTGACGCTGCACGATGCGACGGCGCTCGCGCTGGGCTACGGCACGGCGGTGCTCGGAGGTCTCGGCACCAGGGAGCGCAAGGCGATGACGTTCGAGGTCGGCATCCGCAACGCAGGACTGGGCCTCGGCATCGTGTTCACCTTCTTCGGCGGCCTCGGCGGCATGGCGATCGTCGCGGGCTGGTGGGGCATCTGGGACATCGTGGCCGGTCTCGTCGTCGCCGGCCTCTGGGCGCGGCACACCAGAAGGCGCACGGGGTCGCCCTCGGGCGACGCGACGGCGCGGGCCGCGGCGGAGGCGTCATGACACGCATCCTGATCACCGGCGGTGCCGGATTCCTCGGCTCGCATGTCGCCGCTGCCCTCTCCCGTCGCGCAGACGTCGACCTCGTCGTCGCGGCCGACCTGCGCCCGGTGAGCATCGACGGCGTCGTCTTCGCGCGACTCGACATCACCGAGGAGGCGTCGATCGCACCTATCCTGCGTGAGCACCGGATAGACACCGTCGTGCATCTCGCCGCCATCGTGAACCCCGGTCATGATGTCGAGCAGGAGTACCGGGTGGACGTCACGGGCACGGCGAACGTGCTGAGGGCGTGCGTGGATGCCGGAGTGACGAGGATCGTCGTCTCCAGCTCCGGTGCGGCGTACGGCTACCACGCGGACAACCCGGAGTGGATCGACGAAACGCAGCCGCTGCGGGGCAACGATGCCTTCGGCTATGCGCGTCACAAGCGACTCGTCGAGGAGATGCTCGCCCAATATCGGACCGCGCACCCGGCACTCGAGCAGGTGGTCCTGCGCATCGGAACGATCCTCGGACCCGACGTGCGCAATCAGATCACCGCGCTCTGGGACGGTCGGCGGATCCTGCGCATCGCCGGGTCCGACTCCCCGTTCGTCTTCGTGTGGGTGGACGACGTGGCCGCCGTCATGGTGCGCGCGGCGACCGACGGTCCCGCCGGCATCTACAACGTCGCCGGATCCGGTCGGATGACGGTCGCCGAGATCGCCGCACGGCTCGGCAAGCCGCAGCTCGTGCTGCCCGCCTGGGCCCTCACAGCCGCTTTGGCGATCGGACGAGCGCTCCGGCTGACGCCGCACGGCCCCGAGAAGGTTCCCTTCCTGAGGTACCGTCCAGTCCTCGACAACCGTCGTCTGATCGATGAGTTCGGCTGCATGCCGTCGATGACGACGGCCGAGGCGTTCGAGGCGTATCTGCGGACCCATCCGCAGGTCGTCGCCGCGCCATGACGTGGCCCGATCGACGGCATCCGTTCAGGAGCCGTCGATTAGCCTGAGCGAGTGCAGAAGAAGCGTGGACGCCGCGTCGTCGGCTGGGTCCTGGGCGCCATCGGCGCCATCATCGTGCTCGCCGTCGGCGGCATCCTGATCTGGAGCCAGGTCGGCGTCATGGCGGCGGAGCCGGAGCCGCTCGCCACCGTGCAGGACAACGCCCAGATCTCGATCGCGGATGCCGATCAGGGGATCGTCCTCTCCCCTGCCGACGGCGAGTCCGAGGTGGGACTCGTCTTCGTGCCGGGGGCGAAAGTGGACCCCTGGGCGTATGCCGCGATCCTGCAGGAGGTCGTCGCCGAAGACGACGTCACCGTCGTGATCACACGTCCCTGGTTGAACCTGGCCTTCTTCGATCTGCGCGGCCTCGACGCCTTCACCTCTGCGGCGCCCGACATCGACACCTGGATCGTGGGTGGCCACTCGCTCGGCGGTGTGCGGGCCTGCCAGCTCGCCGCCGACGCCGACGCCCTGCTGCTCTTCGGCTCGTACTGCTCCGGCGACGTCTCGGATTCGGGCCTGGCCGTGCTCAGCATCTCGGGATCGGAAGACGGACTGTCCACTCCGGCGAAGATCGACGCGGCACGGCACCTGCTTCCGGACGATGCGGAGCTCGTCGAGATCGACGGCGCCTCGCACGCATCCTTCGGAGATTACGGCCCTCAGGCCGGAGACGGCACCCCCTCGATCTCCGACGAGGAGATGCACGCCCAGGTCGCGGAGCTGCTGAACGGCTTCGTCGCAGACCTCGCCGGCTAGGCGAGCGGGAGCACGGCGTCCAGCAGCGGATGCAGGTGGCGCGTACCGAGCGCGGCCGATGCGGATCTCGCGCCTGCCTCGAGCGCCCGAGGAACGTCCATGCCGGAGAGCCGTGCATCGAGGACTCCGGCGAGGAAGGCGTCTCCCGCTCCGTTCGTGTCGACGACGTCGACGGGAACGGCGGCCACCCGGTGCTCGGCGCCGTCCGCATCGATGGCGACGGCGCCGTCTGCGCCCAGGGTGCACACCGCCAGGCGAGCCCCGGCATCGATGCACGCTCGCAGGAAGACCACGGGATCATCCAGGCGATCGGCGTTACAGAAGACCGCATCGGCGGCGTCGAGGAATGGCCGATGGAACGGCGCCGAACCGTCGTAGTCGTGCACATCCACCCAGATCGGCACACCGGTCGCCGCGGCGAGCGGAAGCAGCCGCAGCGACTCCGCGGCGAGATCCAGCACAAGGGCGTCGGCCGCGCTCATCGCGATCAGAAGCTCGTCGTCATCGCGCGCGTCGGCAGCATCCGGCGCGGAGAGGTACAGGGAGACCCGCTCCCCCGATGCCGTCATGAGGTTGAGATGGCGCTCGGTGACGGAGCTCTCCGACCAGCGCGCCTGCACGCCTGCCTCGGCGAGCACCCGGCGCACGCGAAGCCCGTCCTCGTCCTCCGCGCTCCTCGCGTACAGGATCGCGTCCCGACCGAGCCCGGTCAGGCTGAGCGCCTTTCCCGCGCTCGTCCCGCCCACCGTCGACCAGGAGGCCTGTGCGAACTGCATGTGCGGCACCGGCTCAGGGAGCCGGTCGAGCAGCACGATGCTGTTCCAGGATGCGGGGCCCGCGATGAAGACCCCCACGCTCAGTCCTCGAAGCCCTCGGCGATCATCTCCACGAGCTCCTCGCGCTCCTCGACAGGGAGGAAGGATGCCGCGGCCGCGTTGAACTGGAAGGTCTCCAGGTCGTCCAGGTCGTAGCCGAAGGCATCCACGAGAAGTGCGAGCTCGCGCGTCAGCGATGTGCGGCTCATCGTGCGGTTGTCGACGTTCACCGTGACCGCGAAGCCGAGCTGGTAGAGCAGATCGAACGGGTGGTCGGCGATCTCCTCGCCCCACGCGGCGATCGCGCCGGTCTGCAGGTTGGACGACGGGGACAGCTCGAGGGGGATCTCACGATCGCGCACCCAGCGGGCCAGCTCGCCGAACTGCACCTGGACCTCGTCGCCTTCGCGGCTGACGACCTGGAGGTCGCTCGCGATGCGGACGCCGTGCCCGAGGCGGAGCGCGCGGCCGTCGATGAGCGCGGAGCGGATGGAGGCCAGCCCCGCTGCCTCGCCCGCGTGGACGGTGACCGGGAAGAAGCTCTCCGCCAGGAAGTCGAAGGCCTCACGGTGCAGGGACGCGGGGAAGCCCTCCTCGGGGCCCGCCACATCGAAGCCGACGACGCCGCGTCCGCGGAAGTCGACCGCGAGTTCGGCGATCTCCCTCGCCCTGCCCGTGTGACTCATCGCGCTCAGCAACTGGCCGACACGGATGCTGCGCCCCGAGCGGTCGGCGGCGTCCTCACCCTCCTCGATGCCCTGCTGGACGGCGTCGACGGCTTCGGCGAGGCTCAGCCCGGCGGTCAGGTGCTGCTCCGGCGCCCAGCGCACCTCGCCGTAGATCACGCCGTCCTCGGCCAAGTCCTCGACGAACTCCTTCGCGACCCTCGTGAGCTGCTCGGCGGTCTGCATGACGCCGAGAGTCACGTCGAAGGTCTTCAGGTACTCGACGAGCGATCCGGAGTCGCTCTGCTTCTGGAACCAGTCGCCCAGCCGGCGCGGGTCGGACTCCGGCAGGGCGAGGCCCGCGGCATCCGCCAGCTCGACGATGGTCGAAGGGCGCACGGCGCCGTCGAGATGATCGTGCAGCGACACCTTCGGGAGGCTCCGGATGGAGACGCCCTGGACGGCGGCGTCGTCGGTCGGTTCGATCGACATGGGGACCTCTCGGGATCAGGGGGCGAGGGAGCGACTCACAGCCTACGCGGTGATGCGCTCGCGGACGAGGCTACCCCGCTCCGGGGCGACGTCGCCGATCTCCCACGAGCCCTCGAGCGCCTGCACCGCGCGAGGGAACCGCGCCGCATCATCGGCCGACAGCGTGAACAGCGCCTGACCGGCCGTCACCCGATCGCCCGGCTTCGTGTGCAGATCGATGCCGGCCGCATGGATGACGGGATCCTCGGCCCGCGCCCGGCCAGCACCGAGACGCCAGGCCGCGATGCCGAAGGGCAGGGCGTCCATCCGCGTGACCACGCCGTCGGCCGGAGCCGTGATGACGTGGGTCTCCTTCGCCGTCGGGAGCGCGGCGTCGGGATCGCCGTCCTGCGCGCGGATCATCGCCTTCCAGGCGTCCATCGCGCGTCCGTCGTCAAGGGCGTGCTCGACATCGGCATCCGGCTGTCCAGCCAGGGCGAGCATCTCCCTGGCCAGGGCCACGGTCAGCTCGCGCACGTCGGCGGGGCCGCCTCCGGCGAGCACCTCCACCGACTCCCGCACCTCGTTCGCGTTCCCGATGGCGAGTCCAAGGGGCACGTTCATGTCCGTGAGCAGCGCCGTGGTCGCGACGCCAGAATCCGTACCGAGTGCGACCATGGTCCTTGCCAGTTCACGCGCACGATCGATGTCCTGCATGAACGCACCGGAGCCGAACTTCACGTCCAGCACGAGCGCGTCGGTTCCCTCGGCGATCTTCTTCGACATGATGCTGGAGGCGATCAGCGGGATCGCCTCCACGGTACCGGTGACGTCGCGGAGCGCGTAGAGCTTCTTGTCCGCGGGAGCGAGTCCGGAGCCGGCGGCGCAGATGACAGCACCGACGTCGGACTGCATCTGGGCGAACATCTCCTCGTTGCTGAGCGCCGCGCGCCAGCCGGGGATGGACTCGAGCTTGTCCAGCGTGCCACCGGTGTGCCCGAGGCCGCGCCCTGAGAGCTGCGGCACCGCGACGCCGAACACGGCGACGAGCGGGGCGAGCGGAAGCGTGATCTTGTCGCCGACGCCACCCGTGGAGTGCTTGTCGACCGTCTTCTTGCCGAGCGAGGCGAAGCTCATCCGCTCCCCCGACGCGATCATCGCGTCCGTGAGCACCCTGATCTCGTCGCGCTCCATGCCGCGCTGGAAGACGGCCATCGCGAACGACGCCATCTGCGCATCGGAGACGTAGCCGCGGGTGTATGCATCGACCATCCACCGCAGCGCCTGCTCGGGAACGGCTCTGCCGTCGCGCTTGGCGCGGATGACGTCCACCGCATCGAAGGGCTCGACCCTCATCGTCCGTCTCCCCTCGGTTCCTGAGCCTGTCGAAGGGCACTCGGCCCGAACGCATCGGGCAGCACTTCGTCGATCGTGCGGATGCCGGAGACCGTCTCCAGCAGCATCCCCGGCATCGCGTGCTCGAAGAGCAGCTGACGGCACCGGCCGCACGGCATGATCGTCTCGCCGTCGTTGTTCACGCACACGAACGCGACGAGCCGGCCGCCTCCGGACATGTGCAGATCGCCCACCAGAGCGCACTCCGCGCACAGCGTGACCCCGTAGGAGGCGTTCTCGACGTTGCAGCCCGCGACGAGCCGCCCGTCCGACACGAGGGCGGCGGCCCCCACCCGGTAGCGGGAGTACGGCGCGTACGCCTTCGTCATGGCGTCGGTCGCGACCGCGCGCAACTCGTCCCAATCGATGTCTGTCATGAGAGTCCTCAGCTCTTGATGTACGGCTCGCCGGACGCCGCAGGCGGACGCGAGCGCCCGACGAGACCGGCGACGGCGAAGATCGTCACGACGTACGGCAGCATGAGCATGAACTGGCTGGGCACGGGAGATCCGATCACGCTCAGCACGCCCTGCAGGTTGGAGGCGAAGCCGAACAGCAGCGCCGCGAGGGTGGCCTTGATGGGATCCCACTTGCCGAAGATCACGGCTGCGAGGGCGATGAAGCCCGCCCCGGCCGTCATCTCCCTGCCGAACTGCGGGTTGGTGACGAGCGTGTAGAACGCACCGCCCATGCCCGCGATGGCACCGGCGAGCATGACGTTCCAGTATCGGGTGGCCGCGACCTTGATACCGACGGTGTCGGCGGCCTGCGGGTGCTCGCCGACCGCCCTGAGCCGGAGGCCCCAGCGGGTGCGGTACAGGCCGTACCAGACGAGGAACACCGTCACGTACATGAGGTACACGATGATCGTCTGGCGGAACAGCACGGGGCCGAGGACAGGGATCTCGCTCAGCACCGGGATCGGCAGCACCCGGAACAGCTCGGGAGAGTTCAGCTCCGCCGCGTTGGGGTTGAGCACCTGCCGGTAGAGGAACGTGGTCAGGCCCGCGACGAGCACGTTGAGCACGACGCCGACGATCACCTGGTTGACGTAGTAGGTGATCGCGAAGACCGCGAGCACCAGCGCGACGAGCACACCGGCGACCATGGCGGCCACGAGGCCAGCCCAGGCGCTGCCCGTCGCCGAGCTGACCAGAGCCGCCAGGAACGCCCCGGCGAGCAGCTGGGCCTCGATCGCAATGTTCACGACACCGACGCGCTCGCCGATCACACCGCCCAGCGCACCGAAGATGAGCGGGGTCGCCAGCGCAAGCGCGCCGCCGAGAAGGCCGATCATCGGCAGCGTTCCGCCGGCGGACGCCCAGGCGAGGAAGCCGACCATCAGCACGACGACGTAGACGACGGTGACCCAGAGCGGGAGCCTGCGGCCCGCACGAGCCCTCAGCACCGCGAGCACCGCGAGCACGGCCATCACGACCACGGCGCACCACGCGGTGGCGTTGGCGGGGAGGATCAGGTCGGGGAGCGGGATCGCCGCGTCGCCGGAGGCGACCAGGCGGAACGTGCTGGCGCCCTCTCGCGGCGCCAGCAGCGGGAGCAGGGCGAAGAGCACCGTGACGACGCCGAAGATGATCGGCGCCTTCCAGGACGTGATGGCGACGTGACGCTGCTCGTCGCTGACGACGGTTTCTGCGGTGATGGTCATGCGGACACCTCCTCGACGATCTGAGCGGGGCTCTTGCGCTTCTTCTTGGGCTTCTTGCGGGCGCCGGGCTGCGGGAGCCCGAAGATCGCGCGCACCAGCGGCGGTGCCGCGATGAACAGCACGATGAGCGACTGCACGACGAGCACGATCTCGATCGGCACGTTCTCGGAGGCCTGCATGTTGAACCCGCCGGCCTTGAAGGCGCCGAAGAGGATTCCGGCGCCGAGAATGCCCAGCGGCGTCGACCGGCCGAGCAGGGCGACCGTGATCGCGTCGAAGCCGATTCCGGCGTCGATGTTGTCGCCGAAGCCGCTGGTCACGGTGCCGAGCATCTGGCTGACACCCGCGATGCCGACCAGCGCTCCTGCGATGAGCATCACGAGGAAGTACATCTTGCCGACGCCGATGCCGGCGACCTTCGCCGCAGCGGGGTTCTCCCCCACCGCGCGGAAGCGGAATCCGAGGCTGGACCGCTCCAGGAGCCACCAGGTGAAGGCGACCCCGATGAGCGCCAGGATGAAGCCGGCGTGCAGGTTGTACTGCGGCCCGAGGATGCCGGGGAGGATGGCCGAATCCGGCATCGCGGCCGTCTTCGGGTTGCTCGATCCAGGCGCCTGCAGGATCCCCGGCGTCGCCAGCATCCATGCGAGCAGGTAGAACGCGATGTGATTGAGCATGATCGTGACGATCACCTCGTGCGCGCCGGTGCGGGCCTTCAGCAGGCCGGCGATGCCCGCCCAGATCGCGGCCGCGACCATACCGGCGACGATCGCGGCGAGCATGTGCAGCGGCCATGGCATGCTCAGCTTCGTCGCGACGGCACCGGCCGCGGCGGCTGCCATCAGCATCTGCCCCTGACCGCCGATGTTGAACAGCCCGGCGCGGAACGCGAGGCCGACGCCGAGGCCGGCCGCGATGAGCGGGGTGGCGAACTTCAGGGTCTCGGTGAGCGGCTTGATGCCCGCGGCGAACCCGTCGACGCGGAAGTTGTAGATCGCCCCCTGGAAGAGGGCGACGTAGGCGCCGGCGATCGCGTCCCAGACCGCGGCCAGCATGTCACCGGGTCGCGCGAAGAAGTACCCCGCGGTGCGCTGCACCTCAGGATCGGTGAAGGCGATCATGATGGAGCCGGCGATGAGGGCCAGGATCACGGAGAGCACGGAGATGAGGCCGTTGCCCATCACCACCCGTCGCCAGGCGTCGTGCCAGCGGGAGGGCTGTGCAGAGAGGTCCGCTGCGGTCTGCTGGGGGGTCGCGCTCATGCCGTGGCCTCCTCAGCCGGGGTGCTCTGGTCGGTCTCGGCCATGCCGGCCATCATCAGACCGAGTCGCTCGCGCGGGGTGTCCCCCGGAACGATGCCGACGACCTTTCCGCGGTACATGACCATGATGCGATCGGCCAGGGCTGCCGCCTCGTCGAGCTCGGTGGAGATCACGATGACGGGGATGCCCGAGTCGCGCGTCGCGATGATGCGGGTGTGGATGAACTCGATCGATCCCACGTCGACGCCGCGCGTCGGCTGGGCGGCGACGAACAGGGTGAGCTCGCGGCTGAGCTCCCTGGCCAGCACGATCTTCTGCTGGTTGCCGCCGGACAGCCGGCCCGCTGCCTGCGTCGGGCCCTGGGTGCGGATGTCGAACTCGGCGATCTTCTCCCTGGCGAAGGCGTCGAGCGCCTGCAGGCGCAGCGTTCCCGCCGTGACGAAGGGACGGCCGACGGACCGGTCGAGGATGAGGTTCTCGGCGATCGAGAACTCCTTGATGAGCCCGTCGACGCTGCGGTCCTCGGGGACGAACCCGACACCGTCGTCGAGGATCTCTCTGACGGAGCGCCCGACGAGCTCCTGCCCGTTCAGGTTCACGCTGCCCGTGACACGGGGCTGAAGACCGACGATGGCCTCGGTGAGCTCGGTCTGGCCGTTGCCCTGCACGCCGACGATCGCCAGGACCTCTCCGCCGCGCACCGAGAACGACACATCATCGACGAGCACGGTGCCGAAGGGGTCGGTGACGGTGAGGTCGTGCACGATGAGCGACTCGGCCCCGAGTGTGGGGGCATCCTTGTGCACGGTCAGCTCGACGGCGCGGCCGACCATGAGCGACGCCAGCTCCGCGTTGGATGCCGTGGGCGACGCCTCCCCGACGACCTTGCCGAGCCGGATGACGGTGATGCGATCCGCCACCTCGCGGACCTCACGGAGCTTGTGGGTGATGAAGACGATGGACGTGCCCGCGCTCTTGAGCTGGCGCATGGTCGCCATCAGCTCGTCCGTCTCCTGCGGGGTGAGCACGGCGGTCGGCTCGTCGAAGACGAGCACCTTCGCGTCACGGGAGAGGGCCTTGATGATCTCCACGCGCTGCTGCACACCGACGGGGAGGTCCTCGACGACGGCATCCGGATCGACGTCGAAGCCGAAACGGTCGGAGATCTCCCGCACCATCCGCCGTGCGGCCGGCAGATCGAGGCGTCCGCCGAAGGAGGTCTTCTCGTGACCGAGCATGACGTTCTCGGCCACGGTGAAGACGGGGATGAGCATGAAATGCTGGTGCACCATGCCGATGCCGGCGGCCATCGCATCGCCGGGGCCCGCGAAGCTCTGCTCCACGTCGTCGAGGAGGATCTCTCCCTCATCGGCCTGGTAGAGCCCGTAGAGGACGTTCATGAGCGTCGACTTGCCGGCGCCGTTCTCGCCGAGGAGGCAGTGGATCTCCCCCGGCTCGATCGTCAGATCTATATGATCGTTGGCCGTCAGTGCGCCGAACCTCTTCGTTATGCCGCGCAGTTCGAGCTTCATGTGTCAGATCCTATTCAGACAGTGCTTGTGGCAGGAAGAACAGAGCGTGAGACAGAAAGAGAAGAGGAGGCCGGCGGGATGCCGGCCTCCCCTTCATGCCTTCCTCGATCAGTCGAGGTAGGAGGTGACGGTGACGTCACCCGAGATGATCTGCTCCTTGAGCGCCTCGACCTCGTCCTGCAGGGCCGCGTCGACCTTGTCGGCGAAGTTGTGCAGCTCGGCGATGCCGACGCCCTCGTTCTCCAGCGTGCCGATGTAGGCCTCGGCGTCGAACGCGTCGTCCGCGCTCGACATGACGGCTTCGTACACGGAGAGCTTCATGTCCTTGAGGACCGACGTGAGCACGTAGTCCTCGGTCGTCGGGTCGGTGACGAAGAGGTCTGCGTCCGCACCGATGAGGGCGATGTCGCGACCGGACTCCTTGATCGCCTGCAGCGCCGACTGGTAGATCGGGCCGCCGACGGGGAAGATCACGTCGACGCCCTGGTCGATGATGTTCTGCGCGACGGTCTTGGCCTCGGGGCCGGCCTCGAAGCCGCCGGTGAACGACCCGGTCGAGCCGTCCCAGCCGACGACGGAGACGGAGGTGCCGTTCTGCTCGTTGTAGTAGTTGACGCCCTGGTAGAAGCCGTCCATGAAGATCGTCACGGTCGGGTACTCGGCGCCGCCGAAGGTGCCGACCTTGCCGGCCTCGGAGTAGCCGGCCGACAGGTAGCCAGCGAGGAATGCGGCCTCTGCCGTGTTGTACAGCAGCGGCTTGACGTTCTCGGCATCCTTCTCGCCGTCGAAGTCGTTGTCCGCGGCGTCGTCGACGAGGATGTAGTCGATGCCCTCGTTGGCGGTCGCCGACTCGACGGTGGCCGCGGAAAGCGCGAAGCCGACCGAGACGATGGCGTTGCAGCCCTGTGAGACGAGGCTCTCCAGGTTCGGCGCGAAGTCGGTCTCGGCGTTGGACTCGACGTTCTTGTACTCGACGCCGATCTCGTCGGCGGCCTGGACGACGCCCTCGAAGGAGAGCTGGTTGAACGACTTGTCATCGAAGCCGCCCGCGTCGGAGACGATGCAGGGCAGGAAGTCGATGGTCTCGCCGGAGCCTGCGCCCTCGGACTCCTCGGGAGCGGCTCCACAGCCGGCCAGAGCAACGGCGACGCCGGTCGCCACGAGCGCGGCCAGAGCGCCGCGCTTTCGAGTGGAAATGGTCACGTAAGCCTCCACGGACTACTGGACCGCGCCGATCGCAGGTCCCCGAAGGATAAGTTACCCACTGTTACGCGGACCAGCGGAACGGTTGCGGTTAATGGTTACAAACCCGCAATAGATCCGACATCATCCCGTTCAGAGCACATCTCCGCGTCCGCTCAGCTTGAGCGATTCCACGACCCCCTTGACCCGCTGGGCGTGCTCGGTCGTCGTCACGAGCAGCGCATCCGGGGTGTCGACGACGACGATGTCCTGCACGCCGATGAGGCTGATCACTCGGGTCGTCTGGCTGACGAGGATCCCCGTCGCGGCATCCGAGAGCACACGGGCCTTGGGGCCGAGCACCGCGAGGTCGTTCTTGCGTCCGCCGGAGATGAGTTTGGTGAGGGAGGCGAAGTCCCCGACATCGTCCCAGTCGAAGTGACCGGGGATCACGGCGAGGCGGCCCTTCTCTGCGGCGGGCTCGGCGACGGCGTAGTCGATGGCGATCTTCTTCAGGCGCGGCCAGATCCGATCGACGGCCGGGCCCCGGCGCTCGCGGTCGTCCCAGGCGGCGGCGAGCTCGACGAGCCCGGCATGCAGCTCCGGTTCGTTCGCCGCGAGCTCGTCCAGCAGCACCGAGGCCTTGGCGATGAACATCCCCGCGTTCCACAGGTACGTGCGGTCGGCGTAGTAGCGCTTGGCGGTCTCCAGGTCCGGCTTCTCGACGAAGCTCTCCACCGTCGCGGCCTCGGGAGCGCCGTCGACGATCAGCTCGCCGCCCTTGCGGATGTATCCGAAGCCGACGGACGGCTCAGAGGGCTCGATCCCGATCGTGCAGATGTATCCCTCTCTGGCGACGGCCACGGCCTGCTGCACGGCGAACTCGAAGAGCCGCGTGCCGCGGATGACGTGGTCCGCGGCGAACGATCCGATGATCACATCGGGGTCGCGGTGGTGCAGGATCGCGGCGGCGAGACCGATGGCCGCCGCGGACTCCCGCGGCTCGGACTCGAGGAACACGTTGAGGTCGGGGATGCCAGGAAGCTCCCCCTCCACGGCAGCGCGGTGCGCGCGGCCGGTCACGACGGCGATCCGACCGGCGCCGGCGAGGGGTTCCAAGCGATCCCAGGTGTCGCGGAGGAGGGAGTTTCCGGAGCCCGTCAGGTCGTGCAGGAATTTCGGCGCATCCGCCCTGGAGAGCGGCCAGAGACGGCTTCCGATGCCTCCTGCGGGAATCACGGCGTAGAAGTCGTCGAGCGGGGCGGTCATGCTCTCAGACTATCGGCAGCGAGAAATCTCGACATCGAGACACTTAGGCCTGCCTTCATGGTTCCCAGCGAACGAACAGGAATAGGATGGGGCACGTTCGGGCGCGCCTGGCGGCGTGCTGCCGAGACGATTCGATCAGGGAGGACGACCGTGTCCGCAGGCACTCGCTTGACACCGACGATCACCGAGACGACATCCAGGACTCCACGAGGAACGCTCTACCGCGGTCGCGAGGGGATGTGGTCCTGGGTGCTGCACCGGATCACCGGTATCGCGATCTTCTTCTTCCTCCTCGTGCACGTGCTCGACACGGCGCTGATCAGGGTGTCCCCCGAGGCGTACGACGCCGTGATCGGGACGTACAAGAACCCGGTGATGGCGTTCGGCGAGGTCGTGCTCGTCGCGGGCATCGCGTTCCACGCGCTCAACGGCCTGCGCATCATCCTCGTGGACCTGTGGCGCAACGGCGCGCGATACCAGCGTCAGATGTTCTGGATCGTCATCGGCCTGTGGGCAGTGCTGATGGCAGGGTTCGTGCCGCGCCACCTCGCCCTCGCGTTCGCCGGCTTCGGAGGAGGACACTGATGAGCACGCAGACCGTCGCCGCGCCGTCGCGCCGCGCACGCCGCTTCAACATCGAGAAGTGGGGCTGGATCTTCATGAGGGCCTCCGGGGTCCTGCTGGTGATCCTGATCTTCGGCCACCTGTTCGTGAACCTCATGCTCGGCGAGGGCATCCACGCGCTCGACTTCGCCTTCATCGCCGGCAAGTTCGCCGATCCGTGGTGGCAGTGGTGGGATGTCGCGATGCTCTGGCTCGCCCTCATCCACGGCGCGAACGGCATGCGGACGATCGTCAACGACTACGTCACCAATGAGAAGACCCGCAAGGCGCTCATCTGGGCCCTTGGCCTCGCGGCCGGGCTGCTCATCGTCCTCGGCACGCTGGTGGTCTTCACCTTCGACCCCTGCCTCGGCGTCACCGAGGACAGCAGCCTGTGGGACATGTGCGTCGCCAACGGCAGCGTCGGGAACTGAGAAGAGAGCAACGAGAGTGACTACCCAGGATTCCGTCGTCCGTGACGGCGTGCACTACCACGAGTTCGACATCGTCATCGTCGGCGCCGGCGGCGCGGGGATGCGTGCAGCCATCGAAGCAGGCCCCGGCGCCCGCACGGCTGTGATCACCAAGCTGTACCCGACCCGCTCCCACACCGGCGCGGCGCAGGGCGGCATGGCCGCCGCCCTCGCGAACGTCGAGGAGGACAGCTGGGAGTGGCACACGTTCGACACGATCAAGGGCGGCGACTACCTCGTCGACCAGGACGCCGCCGAGATCCTCGCCAAGGAGGCGATCGACGCCGTCATCGACCTCGAGAACATGGGGCTGCCCTTCAACCGCACCCCGGACGGCAAGATCGACCAGCGCCGCTTCGGCGGCCACACCGCCGAGCACGGCAAGGCGCCCGTTCGCCGCGCCTGCTATGCCGCGGACCGCACCGGCCACATGATCCTGCAGACGCTGTTCCAGAACTGCGTCAAGCTCGGCATCAACTTCTTCAACGAGTTCTACGCGCTCGACCTCATCACGGTGAAGGATGCCGAGGGCAAGACCCAGATCGCGGGCGTCGTCGCCTACGAACTGGCCACCGGCGATCTGCACGTCTTCCACTCGAAGTCGGTCATCTTCGCCACGGGCGGCTTCGGCAAGATCTTCAAGACCACCTCGAACGCGCACACCCTCACCGGCGACGGTGTCGGCATCGTGTGGCGCAAGGGGCTCCCCCTCGAGGACGTGGAGTTCTTCCAGTTCCACCCGACCGGCCTCGCAGGCCTCGGCATCCTCCTCACCGAGGGCGCTCGCGGCGAGGGCGCGATCCTGCGCAATGCATCCGGCGAGCGCTTCATGGAGCGCTACGCCCCCACGATCAAGGACCTCGCGCCTCGCGACATCGTCGCCCGCTGCATGGTCCAGGAGGTCCGCGAGGGCCGCGGCGCAGGCCCGCACAAGGACTACGTCCTGCTGGACTGCACTCACCTGGGCGCCGAGGTCCTCGAGACGAAGCTCCCTGACATCACCGAGTTCGCCCGCACCTACCTCGGCATCGACCCCGTGGTCGAGCCCGTCCCCGTCATGCCGACCGCGCACTACGCGATGGGCGGCATCCCGACCAACAACGCCGGTGAGGTCCTCGCGGACAACGACACCGTGGTGCCAGGCCTCTACGCGGCAGGCGAGTGCGCCTGCGTCTCCGTGCACGGCGCGAACCGCCTTGGCACCAACTCGCTGCTGGACATCAACGTCTTCGGCAAGCGCGCAGGGCGCAACGCCGTCGAGTACGTCAAGACGGCCGAGTTCGTCCCGCTGCCCGAGGATCCAGCCGCCGGTGTGCGCGAGCTCATCGAAGGCATCCGCAACTCCTCCGGCACGGAGCGGATCGCGAACATCCGCAAGAAGCTCCAGGACGAGATGGACGACAAGGCGCAGGTGTTCCGCACCGAGGAGTCGCTGACGAACGTCCTCGGCACGATCGCAGAGCTGCGCGAGCGCTTCAAGAACATCTACGTCGACGACAAGGGCAAGCGGTACAACACCGACCTTCTCGAGGCGGTCGAGCTGGGCTTCCTCCTCGACATCGCCGAGATCGTCGCCTACGCCGCGCGCAACCGGCGCGAGAGCCGCGGAGGCCACATGCGCGAGGACTTCCAGTCGCGCGACGACGAGAACTTCATGCAGCACACGATGGCCTACCTCACCGGCGACCCGCACTCCGCGACGCCGGAGGATCACATCAAGCTGGATTGGAAGCCGGTCGTGTTCACGAAGAACGACCAGGGCGAGTTCAACTACCCGCCGATGGAGAGGAAGTACTGACATGTCGACCGCACTCGAATCGGCGCCCGCCGACACCGCAGCGGAGGCGCCCGTCCAGTCCTTCCTGGTGACCTTCATCATCCGCCGCTTCGATCCCGAAGTGGATGCGGAGCCGCACTGGGTCGACTACGACGTCGAGCTGTACTCGACGGACCGCGTCCTCGACGCCCTGCACAAGATCAAGTGGGAGGTCGACGGCTCGCTGTCGTTCCGCCGCTCCTGCGCACACGGCATCTGCGGATCCGACGCCATGCGCATCAACGGGCGCAACCGCCTGGCGTGCAAGACGCTGATCAAGGATCTGGACATCTCCAAGCCGATCTACGTCGAGGCCATCAAGGGCCTGCCGCTGGAGAAGGACCTCATCGTCGACATGGAGCCGTTCTTCGCCTCCTACCGCGAGGTCCAGCCCTTCCTCGTCGCCACCTCCACGCCGGAGAAGGGCAAGGAGCGCGTGCAGTCGATCGCGGACCGCGCGATCTTCGACGACACCACCAAGTGCATCCTCTGCGCGGCGTGCACCTCGTCGTGCCCGGTCTTCTGGACGGACGGACAGTACTTCGGGCCCGCGGCGATCGTGAACGCGCACCGCTTCATCTTCGACTCCCGTGACGACAACGCCGGCGTTCGCCTGGACATCCTCAACGACAAGGAGGGCGTCTGGCGGTGCCGGACGACCTTCAACTGCTCCGAGGCCTGCCCTCGTGGCATCGAGGTCACCAAGGCGATCGCGGAGGTCAAGCAGGCTGTCCTGCGCGGCCGCCCCTGACCGCCTCCCGCTCATCGGACACGCCTCCGCCCTTGGATAGGGTGGGGGCGTGTCCCGTTCCGAGGCGGATCCCTCCCCCGCACCCGCGCCGAAGCGGCTGGATGCTGCGGTCGAGCGCGCCACGGTGATCACGCGGCGCACGCTGGGACTGTTCCCCGTGCGCGTCTGGCGGCATTTCCTGCAGCACAACGGCTTCCTCCTCGCTGCGGGCGTCAGCTATCAGGCGCTGTTCGCGATCTTCGCCGCGATCTATCTCGCCTTCGCCATCACCGGGCTGTGGCTGGGCGGGAACGAGGTCGCCGTCGACCGCATGATCGAGATCATCAACGGCTACGTGCCCAATCTCATCCTTCCCGAGGGTGGCCTGGCGACGCCCGAGCAGGTGAAGGACATAGCGGCGAGGACGACCGGCGTCCTCGGCGTTACCGGTGGAATCGCCCTCGGCACGGTGATCTGGACCGCGATCGGCTGGGTGACCTTCTCCCGGCGCGCCGTGCGCGACATCCTCGGCCTCCCGCCGGATCTGCGCAACTACCTGCTGTTGAAGGCGCGCGACCTCCTCGCAGCTCTCATCTTCGGGATCGCCCTGCTCGCCGGCTCGCTGCTGAGCTCGGCCAGCGGAGCGCTGCTCAAGTGGTTGCTGACGCTGGTCGGCTGGGACGCGGGCTCGGACACCGTCAACGGGTTCATCCGGCTCGGGACCGTCCTGGTGTCCTTCGTGCTGCTCTCCAGCGCGCTCGCGGCGATGGTCCGCTTCCTCACCGGGACATCGCTGCACTGGCGCACGATCTGGCCCGGCGCGATCCTCGGTGGCGCCGCGATGACCGTGCTCCAGTACGGCGTCGGGTTCCTTCTCGGGTACACCCCGTCCAATCCCCTGCTGGCCACCTTCGCGATCTTCATCGGGCTCCTTCTCTGGTTCCGCATCAACGGCGTGGTCATGCTCGTCGCCGCGGCGTGGATCGGGGTGACAGCGGAGGACCGCGACCTTCCTCTGGAGGAGGAGACCGAGGCGGAGAAGCGTCTCGCCGAGCACGAGACCCTGCTGGGCGCTGCCCGGATCCGGGTGCGGGACGCGGCGCGGGCACATGTGACTGCCCGGTGGTACGGGCGATGGGCGACGGCGCATGCGCTGCGGGAGGCCGAAGGCGAGCTGGCACGACTGGAAGGGCTGACAGCCGAGCTGCGGCGACAGGCCGAGCCAACGCCCGTGCTGAAGAAGCTCGCCGCCAGAGCGACGACGGGCGATGTCCGAGACGACGGATAGGCTCGGTCCATGCCCCATCTGCGTATCGCCACGGTCAATGTCAACGGCATCAGGGCGGCAGCCCGAAACGGCATGAGCACCTGGCTCGACGCCGCCGATGTCGACATCCTCACCCTTCAGGAAGTCCGCGGCCAGGACGAGCATCTCGAGGCTGCGCTGCCCGGCTGGTCGATCGTCCACGACGAGTCCACCGCCAAGGGCAGGGCGGGGGTCGCGATCGCGAGCCGCACGCCTGCACTCGCCACGCGCACGCAGTTCGGCCCGGAGGACTTCGACTCGAAGGGGCGCTGGCTCGAGGCGGACTTCCTGCTCGGCGACCGGCCGTTGACCGTCGTGAGTGCGTATGTGCACTCCGGCGAGGCCGATACGCCGAAGCAGGAGGAGAAGTGGAAGTTCCTGGATGCCTTCGGCATCCGCCTCGCCGAGCTCGGAACCGAGGGCGCCCTCGCCGTCGTCACGGGAGACCTCAACGTCGGCCACCGGGAGCTCGACATCAAGAACTGGCGCGGGAATCGCAAGAAGGCGGGCTTCCTCCCCCGCGAACGCGCGTACTTCGACCGCTTCCTCGGCGCGGCAGGTGCGGAGATCGTCGGGGCCGACGAGACGATCGGCACGGGCCTGGGCTGGGTGGATGTCGGTCGCCGATTCCATGGCGAGGTCGAGGGACCGTACACGTGGTGGTCGGTTCGAGGGCAGGCATTCGACAACGACACCGGGTGGCGGATCGACTATCACCTGGCGACCCCGGCGCTGGCGGAGCGGGTCGAGTCCTACCACGTCGCGAGAGCGGCGTCCTACGACAAGCGCTGGAGCGACCACGCCCCCGTCGTCGTCGACTACTCGTACTGACGATCGGCTCCACTTCTTCTGCACAGAAGCCGGTCTCGTTGAGTTCTCCACCGTTCGTGTGATCGCGATTCACGCAGCGGAGAAGGAGAGGTAACGTCTACCGAATCAACGGACCGCATGGCGCAGGAGAAAGCATCGTGACCCTCATGACCGACGCAGAAGCACCCGACGACGTTTCCGGTGGAGTATCCGCCGACGGGCAGCCGACGCTGGCGACGATCGTTCGCCTCGTCGAGCAGACGATCACCGAGCAGCAGGAGACACGCGCTCGCCTCGATTCTCAGTCGCAGATCATGTCGCTCCGGTTCGAGGCGTTCCAGAAGCAGCTGGACTCGTCCGACGATCGGCACAGAGCCGACTTCCTGACCCTCTCGAACGACATCGCCGATGTGCGCAGACACGTGGGCACGATCGAGGAGCACGTCGGATTCCTCACGACGAAGGTCACCGAACACGATCAGCGTTTCGACCGCATCGACACCCGACTCGACGGCATCGACACTCGACTAGACGCGATCGACACCCGCTTCGATCATGTGGACAGTCGGCTCGACTCGCTGGCAGAGGTGACGATTCAGATCCGCGACGCGGTGCTGCCTCCGCGCGAGGGCTGATCCTCGAACAAGCAAACCGGCGATGCACGCACGGGCATCCGCCTAGGATTGAGATCGTGACGAAACCTCGCCTTTACTCCGGTATGCAGCCTTCCGCCGACTCGCTCCAGATCGGCAACTACATCGGCGCACTGCTGCAGTGGCGAGATCTGCAGACGTCGTACGATGCATTCTTCTCCGTCGTCGATCTGCACGCGTTGACCGTCGCCCAGGACCCCGCCCAGCTGCGCGAGAAGACCAGGCGCACGGCTGCGCAGTACATCGCGGCCGGCATCGAGCCGTCGCAGTCCACCCTGTACGTGCAGTCGCACGTCCGCGCACACGCGGAGCTGGCGTGGATCCTCTCCACGATCACCGGCTTCGGCGAAGCCGGGAGGATGACCCAGTTCAAGGACAAGTCCGCCCGGTACGGCGCCGATGCCACCTCGGTGGGCCTCTTCACCTACCCGGTCCTCATGGCGGCCGACATCCTGCTCTACCAGACCGACGTGGTCCCGGTCGGCGACGACCAGAAGCAGCACGTCGAACTCACGCGCGACCTCGCCGAGCGCTTCAATGCGCGCTTCGGCGAGACGTTCGTCGTGCCGATGCCGGTCATCCAGAAGGAGACCGCGCGCATCTACGACCTGCAGAACCCGACGTCGAAGATGTCGAAGTCCGCAGAGAGCGACGCCGGCGTGCTGTGGATGCTGGATGACCCCGCGAAGTCCGCGAAGAAGATCATGCGCGCCGTCACGGACAACGAGGGCAGCGTCCGCTTCGACAGAGAAGAAAAGCCCGGGGTGTCGAACCTCCTGACGATCTACGCCGCCCTGACCGGACGCCAGGTCGCCGCCATCGAGGACGAGTATGCAGGGCGCGGCTACGGAGACTTCAAGAAGGGCCTCGCCGAGGTCGTCGTGAACGAGTTCGAGCCGGTGCGCGCCCGCGCGCTGGAACTGCTCGACGACCCGGCGGAGCTCGACCGGATCCTCGCGGCGAACGCGGCGAAGGCGGATGCCGTCGCGGACGCGACCCTGGCCGACGTCTACGAGAAGGTCGGCCTGCTGCGCCGCGTGTGAACCCGCTGACGGATCGGTCTCACCCTAGGATTGGGGCGTGACTGATCCGCAGCAGCCGTACGGAACCCCGCCGCCTCCCCCGTTCGCTCCGCCCGCGGCACCCGCAGGCCCTATCGGCACATCTCACGCGCCGACCTACCAGGCTCCCGTCGGCGCGTACCAGGTTCCCGTCGGAGGTTACGCCCAGCCGTCCGTCGACTACGCATACCGGTCGGCGCCCGAGAAGCGCTCCTCCGGTCTCGGCGCCATCTCCTTGATCCTCTCCATGGTCGCCGCCGTCGTCATGCCCATCATCGGAGGACTGACGGCGTACGTCATCGGCAAGAGCATCCCCGGCAGCGCATCGGACCTGGAGTCTCTCGACGCGCTGGACGATCTCTCCATCCTCTCCCCCGTGCGCGATCAGGTTCTCTGGGCGGAGCTCTCGTTCTGGGCGGGAACGCTGCTGGGAATCGCCGCGATCGTCCTCGCGATCGTCGCCATCGTGCAGCGCCGAGGGCGGGGACAGGGCATCGCCGGCCTCATCATCGCCGTCGTCGGGCCCGTGATCTTCGGGTTCGTGGTCTACATCGCGGTGATCGCCGGGGCGGTCGCCGGGGCCACCGCCGGATTCACCGCGGCCTGAGCGTCTGGCTAGACGTCAGCGCGGGGCGTGATGCTTCTGCTGGGCAGCCAGCAGGCCTTCGCCGATCAAGGTCTCGACGGCATCCGCCGCATCGGACACGAGGATCGGCAGGTTCTTCCGCTCATCCCCGCCGAACGGCGAGAGCACCCAGTCCGCGGCGTCCTGCCTGCCCGGAGGGCGCCCGATGCCCACACGGACCCGGGGAAAGTCCGGTGTGGTGAGCGCACTCGCAACGTCTCGAACGCCGTTGTGTCCGCCGTGACCACCGCCGGTCTTGAGCTTGATCGTGTCGAACGGGATGTCGAGCTCGTCGTGCACGATCACGACGCGCTCCGGGTCGACCGAATAGAACCGCGCGAGCGCCGCGACCGGAGTGCCTGAGGTGTTCATGAAGGTGTTCGGCTTCGCGAGCACGATCTTCTCGGCTCCGGGGCGCAGCCATGTCTCCGCCACCCGTGCGCCGGCCTTGTGCACACGGAAGGCCTCGCTGCGACGGCGCGCGAGTTCATCGACGACCATCTGGCCGATGTTGTGCCTGGTCGCCTCGTAGCGCGGTCCCGGATTGCCGAGCCCCACCACCAGCCACGTCTGCGCCACGTCGCGTCCCTCCGAACCCTTCCGGATATGACGGAGGGGACACGATCTCTCGCGTCCCCTCCGTTCGATGAAATGCTCGGAGATTACTCCGCTGCAGCCTCTTCTGCGGCCTCGCCTGCAGACTCGCCGGCGTCTTCAGCGGACTCCTCGGCGGCCGGAACCGACACGGCCACGATGAGCAGCTCGGGGTCGGCGAGCAGGGATGCGCCCTTGGGCAGCACGACGTCGGCCGCCGTGATGTGCGCGCCGTCCTCAAGACCCTCGATCGAGAGCTCGATGTGCTCGGGGATGTGCGTGGCCTCGACCTCGACGGCGAGCGTCGTGTTCTCGAGGTTGGCGATCGTGCCGGGAGCGGACTCGCCGGTCACCGTCAGCGGGACGTCGACCTGGATCTTCTCGCCCTTCTTCACGACGAGGAGGTCGATGTGCTCGATGATCTGGTGCACGGGGTCCTTCTGGACGTCCTTGACCAGGGCGAGCTGGCTCTTGCCCTCGATGTCGAGCTCGAGCAGCGCGTTGGCACGACGGATGATCAGCGCGACCTGGTGGCCGGGCAGCGCGACGTGCACAGGATCGGTGCCGTGGCCGTAGATGACCGCGGGGATCTTGCCCGCGGCGCGCAGGCGACGGGCGAAGCCCTTGCCGAAGCTCGAACGAACTTCAGCGAGGACCTTGGTGTCGTCAGACATGTGGTTCTCCTTCGGGGCACGCGACGAGCCGCCGCGTGGATGGTCTTGAGTTCGGCTTCTCGAACGCAGACGCGAAGAAAAAGCCCACGTGGACTGCTTCGCCGCGTCGATCACGGATGCTGCGCACGCGAAGCATCCCTCGCCGAGGAACTCCTCCATCGTAGCGGATCGCCGGATAGGATGAGGACACACCCTCTACCGACCAGGAGTATCGCAATGTTCGACGGCGCCTTCTTCTCCCACGCGATCGCCTGGCTCATCGGCCTCATGACCCTGGGCGCCACGGTCGCCGTGTTCGGCGCGCTCTTCTCGTTGGGCCGCTCCGGATACCGCAAGGACTGACGCGCGAGCGCCCCAGAGGGTAACGGAGGCGCTTGCCGCCTCGGCATCCGAGTAATCTGGGTGTGTCCGCCGCCGATCATCTGCAGGCCGCGGCCATCCGCTCACGGAAGGTGCATCAATGTCCTCTGCCGGTACGGCAAACATCGGAGTCGTCGGACTCGCCGTCATGGGTTCGAACCTCGCCCGCAACCTCGCAAGCCGCGAGGGCAACACGGTCGCGATCTTCAACCGCTCCTACGAGAAGACGCAGACGCTCCTCGACGAGCACCCCGAGGCGGGCTTCGTCCCGGCGCACACCTACCAGGAGTTCGCCGACAGCCTGCAGAAGCCGCGCACCGCGATCATCATGGTCAAGGCCGGCGGACCGACGGATGCCGTGATCGACTCCCTGCTCGAGGTCTTCGAGCCGGGTGACATCATCGTCGACGGCGGAAACGCCTACTTCCCCGACACAATCCGCCGCGAGAAGGCCGTTCGCGAGACGGGCATCAACTTCGTCGGCGCCGGCATCTCCGGCGGCGAGGAGGGCGCTCTCACCGGCCCGTCGATCATGCCGGGCGGTTCGGACGAGTCGTGGGTCACGCTCGGGCCGATCCTCAAGTCGATCGCCGCGGTCGCCGAGGGCGAGCCGTGCGTCACGCACGTCGGCCACGACGGCGCGGGGCACTTCGTGAAGATGGTGCACAACGGCATCGAGTACGCCGACATGCAGCTCATCGCCGAGGCCTACGACCTCATCCGCCGCGGCACGGGCAAGACCCCCGCCGAGATCGCCGAGATCTTCGCCGAGTGGAACAAGGGCGAGCTGGAGTCGTACCTCATCGAGATCACCGCCGAGGTCCTGCGTCAGGTGGACGCGGAGACGGGCAAGCCGCTCGTGGACGTCATCCTCGACCAGGCAGGCGCGAAGGGCACCGGCGCATGGACCGTGCAGACGGCCCTGTCGCTCGGTGTTCCGGTCTCCGGCATCGCCGAGGCCACCTTCGCCCGCTCGCTGTCCAGCCACCCTGAGCAGCGCGCCGTCGCGGGCGCCCTTCCCGGCCCCGACGAGGCGTTCACGGTGACCGATGAGGCCGCCTTCGTCGAGGATGTCCGCCTCGCTCTGTACGCGTCCAAGATCGTCGCGTACTCGCAGGGCTTCGATGAGATCCGCGCCGGCGCCGCCGAGTACGGATGGAACATCGACCTCGGTGCGATCAGCAAGATCTGGCGCGGCGGATGCATCATCCGGGCCCAGTTCCTCAACCGCATCGCGGATGCCTACGCGGAGAATCCCGAGCTGCCCGTCCTCATGACGGCACCGTACTTCGCCGAGGCTCTCACCCGCGGCCAGGCGTCCTGGCGTCGCGTGGTGGTCACGGCCGCGCAGGCTGGTATCCCCGCCCCGGCGTTCTCGTCGTCGCTGTCGTACTACGACGGCATCCGCGCCGACCGCCTGCCCGCTGCCCTCGTCCAGGGCCAGCGCGACTTCTTCGGCGCGCACACCTACAAGCGCATCGACAAGGAGGGCACCTTCCACACGCAGTGGTCGGGCGACCGTACCGAGATCGAGGCCGAGGACACGCACTGACCTCGCGCTGACCGCTCTGCGTCGAAGGGCCGGGAACCTCGTGTTCCCGGCCCTTCGCGCTTTACGGAGCGATGTTGTGGTTGCGTCGGAACAGATTCTCGGGATCCCACTGGGCCTTGATCTTCTTGAGGCGCGCATAGCCGGCGGGCGAGAACATGCCGGGCACCGCGGCAGGGCGCTCCGTGTCGGCGAAGTTGCCGTACTCTGCGAGCCGCCCGCGCGCGATCTCGTCCCGTTCGGCGATGATCGCCGCTCGTTCGTCGTCGTCGAGGACGCCCGGGATATCGAAGGCTCCGACCATCACGAACCAGGTGGCCGCTCTCGCCGGGAAGGCAGTGTCCTCCTGTCCGACGTCCCGGAAGGCGCCGCCGAGGGAGCGCAGGAAGAGGACCGAGGCGGGATGCGCGGCACGGAAGCCGAGGAGCCGGTCGATGAGGTCGTCGTCCAGCTCGGCGTACAGGCCGTTGCAGCCGAGGAATCCCGGCGGGAGCTCATCGCCCTCCTGATGCGGCATCTCGAGCAGGATGTCGCGGTACGCCGGGGCGGTGATCTCGATGGTCACGCCATCGAGGGCGGAGATCGGATCCAGCGCCTCTCTCAGGCGTTCTGGCTCCGGCCCCGCCCACACCGCGCTCAGCCTGGCTCCGGGCGGGGCGCTCGGGTCCATCGGCGGGACGTCCATGTACGTGATCGTGAGCTCGCGCGGAGCATCCCTCATCACACTCCTCGCAGCGCGCAGCACGGCGGCCTGATCGCCGTCGATGACGTTCTCGGCGAAAGCGATGCCATCGAGCCGATGCGCACGGAAATCGAATCGGGTCACGACGCCGAAGCCCCCGCCTCCGCCGCGGAGCGCCCAGAAGAGATCCGGATGCTCCTGGGCTGACGTCTCCACGATGTCACCGGCGGCCGTCACGACCTGAGCGCCGATCAGCTGGTCTGCCGCCAATCCCCAGGCGCGCACCATCCAGCCCACACCCCCACCGAGCGTCAACCCGCCGACTCCCACGGAGGCGGTGTCGCCCGAGCTGAGGGCGAGGCCGTGCGGCGCGAGCGCGCTGGCGACGTCGCCCCAGACGGCACCCCCGCCGATACGCACGATGTCGCCGTCGACACGGATGTCGGCGAGCGCGGCGAGCTCGATGCGGATGCCGGGCGCCTCGTCATGCGACCACGGGCCGTGGCCGCCGGAGACGATCGTGAGCGGTCGGGGATCACGCCGGGCGCGCCGCACTTCTGCGGCGACCTCCTCGGCGCTCGTAGGGCGACGTACGAGATCGGATTCGGACATGCAGAAACGATAGGCCTGGCATCGGACACGCGGAAGGGCGCTGCGTGCCACGGAGGCGCGGAATGCCGCCAGCGGCGCGCTTCGACAGGCTCAGCGAACCGGAAGCACGGGCTCAGCGAGCGGGAGATGACGCGGGCCGGCACGCGGCCCGGAACGCTGCTGCACGCTCAGCGAGAGCGACGAGATCACCGCCGGGCCGTGCGGCATCCCCGACGAGAGGACCACCGATGCCGACGCCGATCGCCCCTGCGTCGAGGTAAGGGCCGACGAGATCGACGCTCACCCCGCCGACCGGGATGATCGCGGCGTCCGGGAGCGGGTCGCGCACCGCGCGGACGAAACCCGGCCCGAGCGCCGACGCGGGGAAGAGCTTCACCGCCGCGGCTCCGGCGTCCATGCCGCGCTGGATCTCCGTCGGCGTGTAGACGCCGGCGAGGATGCCGACACCTGCCGCGACGGCGTGCTCGACCGCGGGATTCAACGTCGGGGTGACGAGGAAGCCCGCACCGGCGGCGACGGCTCGGTCCGCGTCCCGTTCCGACAGCACCGTCCCCGCGCCGACCAGAGCGTCTTCGGGCGCCTCGCCGACCACCTGACGGATCGCCTCCTCGGCGTCGGCGAGTGTGAGGGCGATCTCGAGCGTTCGCACACCGCTCGCGATGAGGGTCAGGGCGGCGGCGATCGTCGCATCCGCATCCGTGCCGCGCAGGATCGCGACGAGCGGGTCGCGCCGGATCCGCTCCCGCAGAGCGCCGTTGTCCACCGTCACCATTCCGCCACCGACCCGTCCTCGTGCCTCCACAGCGGATTCTGCCAGCCGCCCCAGCGCCGTGCAGCCTCCCGCACGGCATTCTCGTCGATCTCGATGCCCAGCCCCGGCCGTGTGAGGCGCTCGAAGCATCCATCGACGAACCGCAGCGGAGCGATGTCGGCGACGTAGTCGAGCACCTCCGCACCGGCGTTGTAGTGGATCCCGATCGACTGCTCCTGGATGAGATGGTTCGGCGCGGCGAAGCCCACCTGAAGGCACGCGGCCAGCGCCAGCGGACCGAGCGGGCAGTGCGGCGCGATCAGCACATCGAAGGCCTCCGCGAGCGCAGCGATGCGGCGCACCTCGGAGATCCCACCGGCGTGCGAGACGTCCGGCTGGGCGATGGCGATACCGGCCTGGAGCACCGGCAGGAACTCCTGTCGGCTGTACAACCGCTCCCCCGTCGCGATCGGTATCGTGGTCGCCTCGGCGATCCGTCCGATTACGTGGGAGTTCTCCGGCACGACCGGCTCCTCGATGAAGAACGGATGCAGGGGTTCCAGGAGCGGCGCCAGGCGTCGGGCCGAGGCGAGCGTGAAGCGACCGTGCAGATCGACGGCGACGTCGCGATCCGGCCCGAGCACCTCCCTGGCGCTTGCCACCCTCGCGACGACGGCATCGAGCTCGGCGACGGACGCCGCCCGCCCCATCCGCCCTGAGGCGTTCATCTTGACCGCGGTGAGCCCCACGGCCAGCTGCGCGGAGATGTGGTCGGCGACCTCGGCCGGGTCATCCCCGCCCACCCAGCCGTATGCGCGGATGCGGTCTCTGACCGCTCCGCCGAGGAGCTCGTGCACGGGCACCCCGAGCCGCTTGCCCTTGATGTCCCAGAGCGCCTGATCGACGCCGGACACCGCGCTCGCGAGGACCGCTCCGCCGCGGTAGAACCCGCTCTTGGTCAGGATCTGCCAGTGCTCTTCGATGCGGTCCGGGTCGGATCCGATGAGGTGACCGGCGAACTGGTCGACGGCGGCGCGGACGACATCGGCATAGCCCTCCAGCGATGCCTCGCCCCAGCCGACCAGACCGTCTGCGGTCTCGATGCGCACGAACAGCCAGCGCGGTGCGACGGGGAAGGTCTCCACCCGCTCGATCGCATCGGTCATGCCCGCTCCCTCGCGCGATATGCCGAGAGGGCGTCATCGACGATCGCGTCAGGCGCCGCCGTCACACTCAGCCGGATGCCGTTCTCATCGTCGGCGAGCGGCTCCAACGTGGCGAACTGCGACTGGAGCAGCGAGGAGGGCATGTACTGGTGATCCCTGGCACCGACGCGCTGAGCGATCAACTCGATCGGCCCCCAGGTCTCGACGAAGTACGCATCGGCGTCGTGGTCACGGATGAGGTCGCGGTAACGGCGCCGCAGAGCGGAGCAGGCGACGACGACGCCTCCGGTCGCCGCACCCTCGACGAGGGTCTGCCCGACGAGGTGCAGCCAGGGCTCGCGATCGGCGTCGGTCAGCGGCGTCCCTGCCGCCATCAGCTCGATGTTGCGGGCGGGATGAAGGTCGTCGCCGTCCACGAATGGCACCCCGAGCCGCTCGGCGAGAAGCCGTCCGACCGTTGATTTCCCCGTGCCCTGCACGCCCATCACCACGATCGATACCGCAGACTGCGTCATCGTCGACCTCCGCTCCCGGCCATCCAGCCTCGATAAAAGTATGACAAATACTGGCCTCGGAAACCAAAAGATATGCTCTATGCGTGACCGAACCCGCCGTTCCACCCACCGGGGACCTGCGCCGACGTGTGCTCGACGCGCTCGGCACCGAGATCTGCGCCGGCGCCATCGAGGCGGGGACGGTGTTCACGACCGACTCGATCGAGACGCGGTTCGGGGTGTCGCGTCCCGTCGTGCGCGAGGCGCTGCGAGCCCTCCAGGTACTCGGCCTGGTTTCTCCGAGGCGTCGCGTGGGCGTGCGAGTGATGCCCCTGCCGGAGTGGAACGTCTACGACCCGCAGGTGATCCGCTGGCGGATGGCCGGCCCCCATCGCCTCGACCAGCTCCGCGCGCTCACCGAGCTGCGAAGCGCCGTCGAGCCCACCGCCGCCCGACTCGCCGCATCCCGCGCCTCTTTCGAGGACGCCGGAGAGCTCGTCGGCATCGCAGGGCGGCTCTGGGCCGCGGGGCGAGGCGGCGATGCCGGAGAGTTCCTCGCGCTGGACGCCGTGTTCCACCGCAGGATCCTCGCGATGAGCGGCAACGAGATGTTCGCGCAGCTGCACAGCGTGATCGAGGAGGTCCTGCACGGCAGAACCCGCTACGGCCTCATGCCGCACGTGCCTTCGCCCGAGGCTCTGCAGTGGCACGTCGACATCGCGAACGCCGTGCAGACCGGTGATGGCCAGCGCGCGGCGGACGCGATGACCGCGATCACCCGGCGCTCACTCGAGGAGATGAGCGCCATCTGGGAGGGCAGGGACGCATCGGACACGTGAACGACGAGCGATCCGGAACTCACAGGCGACGCATAGCCGATTCCATAGGAATCACATAGTGAACTCCTCAGAATGGGAGTCATGACGAACGAACTGCCGGATCTCCGACGCCCTGACGGCTCTGCCCTGCGCATCCTCGCCGTGGACGACGAGGCCATGCTTACCGATCTGCTCTCCATGGCCCTGCGCATGGAGGGCTGGGAGGTCCGCACCGCATCCTCGGGCCTCGAAGCCCTCCAGGTCGCCAGGGAGTTCGAGCCGGACGCCCTGGTGCTCGACATCATGATGCCCGACCTCGACGGAATGTCGGTGCTCCGGCGCCTGCGTGAGGCGGGGAACTTCGTCCCTGTGCTCTTCCTGACGGCGAAGGACGCCGTCGGCGATCGCATCGCCGGGCTGACCGCCGGCGGCGACGACTACGTCACGAAGCCCTTCAGCCTGGAGGAGATCATCGCCCGCCTCCGCGCGATCATCCGCCGCACCGGTCACGCCACCAGCGACGACGCCCAGTCGATCCTGCGCGTCGCCGACCTCACGCTCAACGAGGACAGCCACGAAGTGGTGCGGGCGGGCGATGAGATCGAGTTGACCGCCACCGAGTTCGAGCTGCTGCGCTACCTCATGCGCAACGAGCGGAGAGTCCTGTCCAAGTCGCAGATCCTGGACCGGGTCTGGAGCTACGACTTCGGCGGAAAGTCGTCCGTCGTCGAGCTGTACATCTCGTACCTGCGCAAGAAGATCGACGCCGGCCGCACGCCGCTCCTGCACACCGTGCGCGGCGTGGGCTACATGATCAAGGCACCGCAGTGACCGCGGAGAGGGCGGCACGCAGGCCTCTCAGCCTGCAGACCCGGCTGATGGCGGCCGTCATCGGGTTCGTCTCCCTCATCCTCATCATCGTCGCGCTCATCACGAGCGCGACCCTCGGCCGCACTCTCGAGGCCCAGCTCGACCAGAAGGTGCAGACCACGGCCAGGGGCTTCACCCAGATCGTCGACACCCTGGCCGACCGGGCGCGGCTGTTCGGGCAGACGCTGACGGTCGCGGACATCGCCTCCGCTGTACGGGTGCAGGACGACACCCTGCTCGCGATCGAGGATCCGCACGGGAGCATCACGACGAGCGGAGCGATACTCAGCCAATCCGAGACCGTCGAGCTCACCTCCGCGCAGCTCCACGAGATCAGCGACGCGATGAACGGCGCCCCCCAGTTCACGGCGACCGTGTCGGAGCTCGGCTCCTACCGCTTCTCCGCCGTGACGACGCCCGGAGGCATCACCGTCGTCGTCGGCTTCTCCCGCGATGAGATCCAGGGAACGCTGACACAGCTGTTCACCGTGCTCGCCATGGCGACCCTCGGCGGGCTGATCCTGCTCGCCCTCACCACCGCCGTGACGATCCGGCTCGGTCTGAAGCCGCTGCGCGCGGTCGCCGCCACCGCGAACCGCGTGGCGAATCAGCCGCTGGACCGCGGCGAGGTGTCCATCACCGAGCGCGTGCCTGCCGCGGAGGCGGACCCCCGCACCGAGACGGGGCTGGTCGGCTCCGCACTGAACACCCTCCTCGATCACGTCGACGCCTCCCTCGCGGCCCGTCAGCAGAACGAGGAGCGGATGCGGCAGTTCGTCGCCGACGCCAGCCATGAGCTGCGCACTCCCCTCGCGTCGATCCGCGGCTACTCCGAGCTCTCGCTGAAGGCGCTGGGAAGGGCGAAGGAGCGTGGGGAGGGCGATTCGCTCGCGGCGATGGAGAGCACCGGATCGGCGATGGAGCGCATCCAGGCGCAGTCGCTGCGGATGACCAGGCTCGTCGAGGACCTCCTGTTGCTCGCGCGCCTCGATGAGGGACGCGAGCTCGTCTACGGCACCGTCGATCTCACCCAGCTCGCCGTCGAGGGCATCGCCGATGCCCGCCCCACCGCCGCCGACCACGCATGGAGCATCGACGTCCCCGCGGAACCGGTGATCGTCGTCGGCGACGCCGGACGCCTCCACCAGGTCGTGACGAACCTGCTCGCCAACGCCCGCACGCACACACCGGCGGGGACGACCGTGACGCTGTCCGTCGCGAGGGACGGCGGCGACGCCGTCCTCCGCGTGCACGACGACGGACCGGGAATCGACCCTGCGGTGCGCGAGGAGCTCTTCGCGCGTTTCGCGCGCGGCGACAGCTCCCGCGCGCGCCAGACGGGCGGAACCGGTCTCGGCCTCGCCATCGCGAAGGCCATCGTCGACGGACACCACGGCGAGATCGAGGTCCAGAGCGAACCAGGCTCGACGACGTTCACCGTCCGGATCCCGATCAGCCCCGGAGAGGCGGCGGCCGAGCCAGCCGTCTGATCCGCAGAACCGGTCAGTACCCCGCGAACGCGTCGGTCGTCAGCGCCCGCGCCCCGCGCAGCGCGGGCGTGAGGTCCGCGATCAACCGCGGCGGACCCGAGATGAAGGCGTGACGTCCGGCGAGATCCGGCACCGCGCGACCGAGAGCGGCAGCATCCAGTCGTGCGCCGTCCGCCCAGCTCCACTGCGCGGGAAGGTCCTCCGGCTCATCGGGCGTGAACACCACCACGCGGGTGCCCGTCGCTGCCAGTTCATCACGGAAGGCCAGCTCCGCGGCCGCGGATGCCACGTAGAGCAGCACCACGTCCCGTCGCTGTCCGATCGCCTCCAGCTGTCGCAGCTGCGAGACGAACGGCGTCACGCCGATACCGGCGGCGACCATGAGCACCGGCGTCTCGGCCCTGGGCAGCACGAAATCGCCCCACACGCCGGTCACGGCCAGCACCGCGCCGGGCGCCGCCTCCGCGAGGGCCCGCTTGTAGCTGGACGGATGCTGCTGATCACCGTTCTTGTACGCGATCCGCAGCGTCGGTAGGTCCGCAGGCGCCGAGACGATGCTGAACTCTCGGCGCGTGCCCCTGGCGTCGGGACGGCGATGCGGCACGTCGAGCTCCAGATACTGACCGGGCAGGAAGCGCACGGGGCCGTGCGCCCTGAAGGTCAGCTCCTGGACGGTCGGGGTGAGCAGCGCGCGGCGTTCGAGGGTGAGCCTGACAGCTCCGCGCAGCGCGAACGCGAAGGCGACGAGGTTTCCGAGGAGCAGCGCTCTGTCCTGACCGAGCGTGAACAGGCCTCCGACGGAGATCGGCCACCCGGCGAGCACCCCGACGACCACGGCCACCACGAGCTGCTGGCGCCGCCGCGGCGGCAGCGTCAGCGGCTCGGAGAGCATGAAGATGCCGAGGAAGAGGAACGGCGTCTGCACCGCAGCGAACACGAGCGACGCCGCTGGATCGACCTCCAGCCCCGCCTGCTGCGCCTGGACGATCTGGCGCAGCACGGCCACGAGGATCGCGACGACGACGAAGACGAGCACCACCCTGACCTTCTCGGTGCGCCAGAGGACGAGGATGCCGAGCACGATGACGGGGACGGCCAGCGACGGCGTGCCGACCCACCAGGATGCGGAGGTGCCTAGCCACTCCAGCGCCCCGAAGGACCCGGCGATCGAGACGGCGGCGGCGCCGAAGGCGGCCGGGTTGAAGATGTGCCTGCCCCGCCAGACCAGGAGGTACTTCGACAGACTCGCGAGGACGCCGGCCAGGGCCAGGCCTGTGACAGCGGGCAGATCCATGCCCGGCCGCAGGACGAAGAGCAGGATCAGCGCGGTGACGAGTGAGGACTCGATGCGCCACGGCAGGCGCAGCACACGCTGGCTGAGCGCATCCACCGCGCAGATCGAGACGGCGAGCACGAAGAACGAGACGAGGATGTCTCCGGGCCCCGGCGAGACGATCACGCCGAGGCTCGAGAGCACCAGGGCGATGACGGCCAGGGCGGCGAGCGACAGCAGCACCAGTCGGTACATCGACAGGGCGCCGAGGACGGCCAGCGTCCGTTGCCGGAAGGCGACGAGGGAGGAGATCACGGGAACACTCTGCCTTATCGGGGGTCGAGCCGGTACTCCGGCGTGCGGTGCGGGGCGCTCACTCCCGGGATGGCGCGGTGAAGAGCTCCACCGGGGCTTCGAGAGAGCGCTGGGCGCGGCCATCGGTGCTCATCCGCACCCATTCCACACCCCATCGGGCGGCGAGTTCCGGCCCGCCGTCGAAGAACAGGGCGGTGGCGACGGCATCCGCCTGCATCGCGTCCTGCGCCATTGTCCAGGTGGCCGCCCAGGTGCGGACGGGGAGCCCCGTGCGGGCGTCGAGGACGTGGTGGAGGCCATCACCCCAGGAGCGCCGGTTCACGGCGGAGGCGCACAGTGCTCCGTCGCGCACGGTGGCGACGCCGATCGCCTTGGCAGGGTCGTAGGGATGCTCGAGGGCGATCCGTATCTCGCCGCGCACGGCGATGTCACCGCCGGCGTCCACGACGAGCTCGCCGGGAACCTCGGCCAGAACCTCCTGGACGGCATCGACGAGGCGCCCCTTGCCGAGAGCCCCGACATCGAGGAGCGCAGGGCGTGTGAGCACCAGCTCATCGCCTGCCCAGTCGACGATCTCCTCCCAGCCCTGCGGCGCCGATACCGGCTCACCGGCCCTCAGCGAGTAGTCCGCGTCGTAGCCGAGGGCCTCGAGACTCGCACCGATCAACGGCTGCACCGCCCCAGCGGTGGCGGCCGACAGCTCGCGGTAGGCGTCGAGCATCACGACGGCATCCGCCGGTCGCTCGACGGCGCCGCCGCGGCGCGCGAGCTCGGACACCGACGAGTCGTCACGGAATCGCGACCACTCGCGATCGAAGCCGTCGATCCGCACCGTGACGGCACGCCTCTCGGCATCGGTCAGCTCGCGGACGCTCTCGATCTCCCAGACCGTGCCGATCGCCTCGAATCGCCAGACGGGCATGATCGCTCAGGCCGCGGCCTGCTCCTTGATGTCCTCCACCGCGGCGTTGAAACCGGAGCTGGTCAGCGAGGAGCCGCCGACC
The DNA here is from genome assembly GCF_053615555.1 of Microbacterium sp. NPDC055903. Lineage (NCBI taxonomy): Bacteria > Bacillati > Actinomycetota > Actinomycetes > Micrococcales > Microbacteriaceae > Microbacterium > Microbacterium sp. NPDC055903. Next base: position 127,001 of record NZ_JBSHCA010000001.1, read on the forward strand.
CGGCTGACGTCGAGGTCGTCGATCGCGACGCCGACGACCTCCGCCTCGATGCCGGCGATGAACTCGCCCTGGTACTGCTCGGTCTCGCGGGCCTGCGGATCACCGGATACCTCGACATCGGTGACCACGCCGTCCTCGAGCGTGAGCGTCACCGAGATCGACTCGATCGTCTCAGGGGTCTGGTACTGGCCGTCTGCCGTGTACGTGCCGTCGGTGTACTCCCCCGACCCGCCGCTCGACTCCGCAGTCGACGACTCCGCGCCGGAATCGTTCGACGATCCGGCCGTGGATTCGGCATCCGCGGTCCCCGCGCATCCGGCGAGGACGAACAGGCCGGCGACGCCGACGAGGGCGGCACCGGTGCGAACGGGGGCGGGAACGGTCGTGCGGATCATGAGGGTGGTCCTTCCGGCTCGGTGGATGCCTTCGAGCGTAGGAAGCCCCGCTATGCGCCCGCTGTGTCCCGCGGGTGCGGATGCTATGCGTCTCCGCCGAACATGCTGGTGACCGAGCCGTCCTCGAACACCTCGCGGATCGCTCGCGCGAGCAGCGGAGCGATCGGCAGGACCGTCAGGTTCTCCCAGCGCCGCGCGGCGGAGAGGGGGATCGTGTCGGTGACGACGACCTCGTCGATCGAGGAGTCCTGCAGACGCTCCGACGCCGGGTCGCTGAAGATCGCGTGCGTCGCTGCGACGATGACCCGGTGCGCGCCGTTCGCCTTCAGCGCCTGAGCGGCCTTGACGATCGTCCCGCCGGTGTCGATCATGTCGTCCACCAGCAGACAGGTGCGACCTGCCACGGTGCCGACGATCTCGTGGACGGAGACCTGGTTGGCGACCTTGGGGTCGCGGCGCTTGTGGATGATGGCCAGCGGCGCTCCGAGGCTGTCGGACCAGGTGTCCGCCACGCGGACACGGCCCATGTCCGGCGAGACGACCGTGAGGATCTCGCGATCGGCCGGGCTCAGCGAGCGCTCGAAGTGGTCCAGGAGCACGGGCTTGGCGAAGAGGTGGTCGACGGGACCGTCGAAGAAGCCCTGGATCTGGGCGGCGTGCAGGTCGACGCTCATCACGCGGTCGGCACCGGCGGTCTTGAGCAGGTCGGCGACCAGACGGGCGCTGATGGGCTCGCGTCCGCGGCCCTTCTTGTCCTGCCGCGAGTACGGGTAGTACGGGGCGACGACCGTGATCCGCTTGGCCGAGGCGCGCTTGGCCGCGTCGATCATGATGAGCGTCTCCATGAGCCACTCGTTGACCGGCTCGCCGAAGGTCTGCACGAGGAAGAGATCGCAGCCGCGGATGGACACCTCGAAGCGCGCGTAGATCTCGCCGGAGGCGAAGGTGCGGTGCTCGACGGGCGCGATCTCCGTGCCCAGCGCCTCTGCGACCGCAGCGGTCAGCTCGGGGTGCGAGCGTCCGCCGGCGACGACGAGACGCTTCTTCGTCTTGGCGACCAGGCCGGGGGCGATGCCGTTGTCGCGGTCGAGTTCGACGGTCTTCTTCTTGCGCGCCATGGCCTGCCTATTCCGCGGATCGTTCCTTCGCCGCGGCATCCGCGGCGCCGGTTCCTGCTCTGTTCTTCTCCACCCAGCCCTCGATGTTCCGCTGGGGGGCGACGCTCATGGCCAGCGCACCGGCGGGGACATCCTTGCGGACCACCGCGCCGGCACCGGTCTTCGCGCCGGGTCCAAGCCTAACGGGCGCGACGAGCACCGTGTGCGATCCGGTGTGGACTTCGTCGCCGATCTCGGTGCGGTGCTTGTTCACGTCGTCGTAGTTGGCGGTGATCGTGCTGGCGCCGAGGTTCACTCCGCGCCCGATCGTGGCATCCCCGACGTACGACAGGTGCGGGACCTTGCTGCCCTCGCCGATCTCGGCGTTCTTCGTCTCGACATAGGCGCCGATCTTGCCACCCGCCCCGAGGACGGTGCCAGGGCGCAGGTAGGAGAACGGTCCGACGCTCGCCCGCGCACCGATGACGGCGAGGGTGGCGTCCGTGCGGCGCACGACGGCGTCCTCGCCCACCTCGCAGTCGACGAGCGAGGTGTCGGGTCCGATCGTCGCGCCCGCGGCGATGGTCGTCGCCCGCAGGATGTGGGTGTTGGGCAGGATGGTGACGTCCGGGGCGAGGGTGGCGTCGTCGTCGATCCAGGTCGTCGCGGGATCGATGACCGTCACGCCCTCCAGCTGCCAGCGCCGCACGATGCGGGCGTTGAGGAGGCGTCCCACCTCGGCGAGCTGGGCGCGGTCGTTGACGCCGTACGTGACGGCGACGTCCTTGACGACGGATGCCGCGATGCGACCGCCCGCCGCGCGCACGAGCCCCGGCACGTCCGTGAGGTACTTCTCCCCCTGGGCGTTGTCGACGCCGACGCGCGGGAGGTACTCGCGGAGCACGTCCGAACGGAAGACGTACATCCCCGCGTTGATCTCTGCGACGGCGGCTTCCTCGGCCGTCGCGTCCTTCTGCTCGACGATCCGATCGACCCCGCCGTCGGCGTCGCGGATCACCCGACCGTATCCCGTCGGGTCGTCGACGACGGCCGTCATCAGCGTCGCCTCGGCGCCGGAGGCGCGGTGCTCGGCGATGAAGGCCGCGAGCGTCTCGTCATCTGCGAGCGGGCAGTCTCCGGAGAGCACGAGGACGTCGCCGGCGAAGCCGGGGATCGCGTCGATCGCGACCTCGACCGCCCGCCCGGTGCCAGGCACGTCGTCCTGATCGATGAAGACCGCATCCGGATAGGCGCCCTGCAGGGCGGAGACCACCTGATCGCGCTCGTGACGGACCACGACCTCGACGTGCTCGGCGCCCAGGCGCCCCGCGGTCGTCAGGACGTGCCCGACGAGCGGGCGTCCCGATACCGCGTGGAGCACCTTGGGCAGGCGCGATTTCATCCTGGTGCCCTGGCCTGCGGCGAGGACGATGATGGCGAGGCTGTTCTCGGTCATGCTCCGCCGCCAGGACTCGAACCTGGACCTCACAGCTCCAAAGGCTGTCGTGCTGCCATTACACCACGGCGGACCGTGCCCGTCGCGCACCATCGTGCGCTCGAACGGGCGACCCGACAAGTCTGCCATGCCCTGGGATAATGGACGGATGAGCGAGGCGGATGAGGTCGATCGGATCGTCCAGGCGTGGAACGCCCAGCGACCCGACCTCGATTTCTCCCCCCTCGAGGTGCTGTCGAGGATGGACCGGCTCTCCAAGCATCTCGACCGCGCGCGAAGAGACGTGTTCCGTCGCAGCGACCTCGAGTCCTGGGAGTGGGACGTGCTGTCCGCCCTTCGCCGCGCCGGTGCGCCGTTTCAGCTGAGCCCGAAGCAGTTGCTCCAGCAGACCCTCGTCTCCAGCGGGACGATGACCAACCGCATCGACCGCCTCGTGGGGCGGCGCTTCGTCACCCGCGAGGCCGACCCCGGCGATGGCCGGAGCGTGCTGGTCACGCTGTCCGACGATGGCCGCATCCGCGTGGATGCGGCGATCACCCGGCTCGTGGATGTGGAGGCCGACCTCCTCCAGGCCCTGCCGCGCGGCGACCGCGACCGCCTGGCGGCGCTGCTTCGCAAGCTCAGCCTCAGCTTCGACGCGTGAAGGCGGATCCTGCTTATGGCGATGGCCTCACCGCTCCCTGTCCGTGACGGCGTAGGCGCAACACGACTGCATGTGCCCGTGGAGGGGCCGTGGCCGACCATCTCGGCGTACATGGTCGAGCGCTTCTTCCATCTCGATCCCGAGCGACTGCTCGTGCGCTTCGACCGAGGAGAGATCGTGGCGCGGGACGGAACGGGCCTTCGGCGGGACACCCCGCTCGGCGCGGAGGAGTTCGTCTGGTACTACCGGGAGCCTCCGGTAGAGAAGCACATCCCCTTCGACGTCGAGGTCCTGCACCAGGACGCCGACCTCGTCGTCGTCGACAAGCCGCACTTCCTGCCGACGACCCCCGGGGGGAAGTACCTTCAGAACTCCGCGCTCGTCCGGCTCCGCAATCGACTCGGCATCCCCGACCTCACACCGATCCATCGCCTCGACAGGGCGACCGCGGGGCTGCTCATGTTCTCCGCGAGGCCGGTGACACGTGGCGCGTATCAGCTGCTTTTCGAACGGCGCGAGGTGCGGAAGGTCTATGAGGCCGTCTCGACCCGCCCCCACGACTGGGATCCGGACGCCTTCCCCCTCGTTTACCGCAACCACATCGTGAAGCGGCGCAACGAGGTGTGCGTGCAGGTCGAACCGCACGCGGAGCCGAACGCGGAGACGCTCATCGAGGTGCTGAACGCGGACGAGCGTGTCGTGCACACCCGCCTGCATCCGCACACCGGCAAGATGCACCAGTTGCGTGTGCACCTGGCGTCCCTCGGGCTCGGCATCCTGAACGACGGCTTCTACCCTGTGCTGCAGCCCGAGGCGCCGGACCATTTCGACCGCCCGCTGCAGCTGCTCGCCGCGCGCGTGGAGTTCGTCGATCCGCTGACCGGCGCCGAACGGCGCTTCACGACGCGAAGGTCCCTGTCCGCCGCGCCCTGAGCGGGCTCAGTCGTACTCCTCGATGCCCTGCAGCCGCACCTGCTCGAGGTCGAGCCGCGCCGAGATGCGCCGCACCACGAGGTCGTCGACCGTGCCGGAGCGGCGAAGCCCCAGCAGCACTTCGCGCTCGCGATCGAGCAGGGCGAGCCGGAGACGGGTGTGCTCGTCATGGCGCACCAGAGGGGAGCGCTGGAGCAGGTCGACGTCCGTCGAAGCGGCGATCATCTGCAGGGTCGCCCCCTCCTCGCCACCGGAGGGCGCGGGCTGCGGCGCCAGCGGATCTGGTTCGGCGAGCAGCGCGTCCAGGGCGCTCGCCTCGGCATCCACCGCCGCCTGCTCGCGCGCGAGCGTGCGCGCATTGGCGTATTCGAGGCGCCGGTACCCCTCCGAGCGGACGAGATCGAGCACCTCTCCCCCGACGCCGTGCTCGGCCGCGAGCTCGTCGAGCGCGGCGAGCGCAGCGCCGGAGATCGTCCGCTCGGCGAGCTCGTGCTCCTCGATCTCGGCACGATCGGCCGGGAAGCGCGCCCACCGCACCACGGCGGGCAGCAGCGGACCCTGCACGAGGAGGCTCAGCAGGATCACCCCCGCCGTGACGAAGACGATCTCCTCGCGCCCTCCCACGGAAGACGGAACCGACAGCGCGATCGCCAGCGAGACGGCACCCCGCATGCCGGCCACCGTGGACACCGTGCGGGCCCTGGTTCGCGTCCCGCGCGGCGGTCTGACGGCGGGACGCGCCTGGAACGGCGTGTTCATCCACTGGAAGACGAAGCGCACCACCAGCAGGGTCGCCCACACCGCCACGGTGATCAGCACCAGGCGCCCGATCGCCGCCGCGGAGATCTCGTGCACCACGAGCTGCACCTCGAGCCCGATCAGCACGAACAGCGCGCCGTTGAGGAGATAGACGCCGAAGGGCCAGAAGGCATCCGCCTGGCTTCGGGAGGAGGCCGTCGTCACCCGGGGCGACGCCCACGCGACGAGGAGCCCGGCGACGACGACGGCGAGCACCCCAGAGGCGTGCACGGTCTCGGCGAGCAGGAACGCGGAGAACGGGATCAGCAGCAGGGTGACGTTGATGACCGCGGTCGAGTCGGTCCTGCGCAGCAGCAGGTAGCCCAGCACCGCGATGACGGCACCGGCGGCGATCCCTCCGAGATACGACACGAGCACGTCGGTGGTCACCGACAGGGCCGTGACATCGCCGCCGAGCGCGAGGGAGACCGCGATCGCGTACAGCACGAGGGCCGTGCCGTCGTTGGTCAGACTCTCCGCCTTGAGCTTCATGAACATGCGGCGCGGGAGCAGCCGTCCGAGCGCAGCCACGGCCGTCGCATCCGGCGGGGCGACGGCCGCACCGAGGATGAGGGCGACTTCCCAGGGCAGGCCGAGCAGCACCCCGACGCCGGCGACGGCGAACGCCGAGGCGACGACGAGGAGGGTGCTCATCGGGAGGATGTAGCGGAAGTCCCGACGGATCGAGCGCAACGACGTCGTCAGGCTCTCCCAGAACAGCATCACGGGCAGGAACAGCAGCAGCACGACTTCTGGCGGCAGCTGCACCTCCCTCAGCTCGGGCACGAACCCGAGGAGCAGACCCAGGATCACGAGCACCAGGGGCAGCGCCAGACGGATGCGTGGCGCCAGCAGCGCTCCGACGAGGATCGTGAGGCCGATGAGGACAGTGATTTCAAGACCGTGCATCTCCACCTCCCAACATCTCTGGGAGCAGGATATTCCTCCGCGTCAGCGGTTGGGGAGCAGACCGTCCGCGAGCGCCGCGCGGCGGAGCTCGAGCTTGGTGTCCGCCGGGCGTCCCATCGCCCGGTACTTCTCCTTGATGCGCTGCAGATACTTCTTCGCCGTGCCCGGCTGCACGCCGATGCGCGCCGCGGCCGCATCCAGCGCCAGCCCAGAGGCGTACAGCGCCAGCAGGCGCTCCTCCTGGTCGCTGAGCTGCGGCCGGTTCGCGTCCTGAGCGATGACCGCGGCGAGTTCCGGCGTCGTCCACTCCTCGCCGCGGAGCATCGATCTGATCGCGACGAGGATCTGCTGCTCGGAATCGCGCTTGCCGATCACACCGTTCGCTCCGGCCTGGATCATCTGCCTGACCAGCGGTGGCGAGTTCAGCGCGGAGAAGACGCCCACCCGCAGTCCCTCCTCGACGAGGCGCTCCACGAGGACAGGACTCGCGAAGCCCCCTCGGTCGACGACGAGGTCCAGCAGCAGGAGATCCGGTCTCGTCGCGGGCGACTGACGACGCCACCAGCGGACGAAGTCGGGGAGCGTCTCGCCGGAGAACACGACGGCGAGCTCGGGGTCTGACTGCACGATCCGCTCGGTGAGCGTTCGCTGGAGCAGATGGTCCTCGACGATGGCGATGCGCCAGCGCGACCGTGCCATTTCGTGCTCCTCCTGCCCTGCGTCGTCCGCCCCGGGCACGCGGGCGCCGGGAATGCGCGGACAGGAATCATCCTACGATGCGCGCTCATCCGCGAGGGGCGCACGATCGTCGCCGCACGTCGCGTGAGAGAATCCTGATGATGTCCTCCTCGCCGTCGTCGCTCGTCGATCCGAGCAGCCGTGACGAGATCCGCTGGTCCGCGGAGAGCTACGGCTCGGCGATCCGGTTGGCGCAGGTGGGCGGGCTGGCCGGGGCGCAGGCGCTCTTCGTCCTCGCCGCGATGCTCTCGGATCTGCGCGTCGAGACGTACTGGGCCGTGCTCCTGCACGCCGTCGTCGCGGTCCTCGGCGCCGTCGCCCTGAGATGGACGGGTCTCTGGCAGGGCTGGTTCTTCGCGGCCTTCAGCATCTCGATCATGCTCGATTACGCGATGGCCGCCGGGATCGGCGAACCCCTGTCCGTGCTCGCCTTCGTGCTCTTCCTCCCGGCCGTCACCGTCCCGCTGACGCTCAGCCGCCACACTACGGGCGCGCTGATCAGCGTGATCGTGGTCGCCGTCCTGGTCAGTGCCTCGATCGCGTGGTCTCACCCGGAGTGGGGTCTGTCGATCGTCGCCACCAGCGCCGCCTCGCTGGTCACCATCAGCCTGCTGGCGGCGAGCAGGATGCGGTCGCTGCATCGCCTCACCGATCAGGTCGACCTGGCGATCGCGGAGGCGGCCGAGGCACGCCGAGGTGCCGCCGGGGCCAGGGCTTCCGCGCACTCGATCGCGGAGGGCATGCGGCTGCTGCACGACACGATCGTGAACACGCTCGGTTCGCTGGCGGCATCCGATGGCCGCTTCTTGGAAGAGCAGAGCGTCCGCGAACGATGCGCTCAGGATCTCGATCGCATCAGGCACTTCTTCGCCGGCACGCGCGATCCGATGCGGGACGCCTTCTCCTGGGGTGGACGGGCTCTCCTTCCTGTGCAAGAGACGGGCATGCCCAGGGCGGAGCTGCTGCGCTATGCCGCCGCTCTCCCTGCCGAGACCGTCGACGCTCTGCATGGCTGCACGCTGGAGATCCTTCGCAACGCGACCAAGCACTCGGGGGCGGAGGCCGTCGCCGTCGACGTGAGGATCGAGTCGGATGCGCTCGTGGTGACCGTGTCCGACGATGGCAGGGGCTTCGACAGCGCGACGGGTGCGGGGAGAGGTCTCACCGAATCGTTCTTCGCACGTGCGTCGTCCGCCGGACTGCAGGCGACGCTCGACTCGACGCCAGGCCAGGGGACCACGGCGCGCATTGTCTGCCCTCTCGACGCCGAACCCACGTTCGAGGCGGCATCGACGGAGATCCCGGTCGACGAGACGGTCACCGCGATGAGGCGTCGGATCGCATGGGTACCCGCGCTGCCTTCGCTCGGCGCCGCGCTCGTCATCCTGCTCGTGCACCCCACAGGGTTCCCGTTCACCCACATCGCGTTCCTGGTCACCGTCGCGCTCATCCTGACGATGTGGCTCACGAGCCGCGGCGGCAGGACGCTCCCCGACTGGCTCGCCGGCCTCGTCATGATCGCCCTGCCTGCCACCGTCATCCTCACGATCGGTGCGGCAGACCTGCCGGACGGCGCCTACGCATTCCCCGCCGCGATGTTCGCCGTGCTCCCGATCGTGCTGGACGCGACAGCGCGCAGCAGACTCCCCTACCTGCTCTCTCTGATCCTCACCGCCTCGACCGCCGTCGCGTATGCGACGTGGAATCCGGACATCGGGGCGGATGCGGCCGTTCTGCTCGCCTTCCTGCTCGCTCCCCCGCTGTGCATCCTCGCCGCCTGGCACATCTTCGGCCACCAGATCCAGCGGATCGCCCGCGCGACCGCGGAGGCGTACGTGCGCACCCACGAGGCCAGGCTCGCGGCGGCCAGAGACGAGGTCGCGATGGCGAGCCGGAAGAGACTCAGCTCCGCCGGGCTCGCCGAGCCGTTGGCGCTGCTCGGCGAGATCGCAGACGGCACTCTCTCGCCGATGTCGGTGGAGGTCCGCCTGCGCTGCCGGGACGAGGAACGCTACCTGCGCCAGCTCCTCTCGCTGCCGGTGGATGCGCCCCTGGTCGCCCGGTGGCTGGCCGTGGCGCTCGCCAGAGCGCGCTCCCTCGGCATCTCGCTCGTGCTGCGCACGGAGGACGTGCGGATCGCGGACCGAGAGACAGCGGATGCCTTCGGGCGAGTCATCCTCTCCCTCATCGATGGCGCCCGCCCAGGCTCCGAGCTCATCGTCAGCATCATCCGCGACAGGCAGGATCCGCATCTCTTCGTCGTCGGCGAACGCAACGACCGTCACCCGGAGGATCTGGCGCGCAGCGCCGCGCCCTATCCCGTGACGATCGACGACCTCGACGCGCAGACGATCGTCGAGGTCGTCGCCCGCCGGACGTTCGACCCGGAGCCGACCGGTCTCAGGGGCTGACTCAGCCGACCTGCTCGGAGAGCTCGAACCAGCGCTCCTCGACCTCAGCCGATTCGGCCTCGATGGCGCGCAACTGGTCGTTGAGCCTGCCGAGCCCCTCGTAGTCGGATGGATCGTGCGCCGCCATCGTCTCGTGGAGCTGCGCGGCCTGCCCGGTCAGACGCTCGAGCCTGCGCTCCGCGGCGGCGAGCTCCTTGCGCACCGCCCGCTCCTCGGCGCCGGAGACCCGCGCGGCCGCAGGTGCGCCGCCGCTCGTCGCCGTGGGCGTCGTCGCCGCGCCCCTTCCGGCATCTCGCAAGCGCAGGTACTCGTCCACACCGCCGGGGAGATGGCGCAACCGGCCGTCCAGGACCGCGTACTGCTGATCGGTGACGCGCTCCAGGAAGTAGCGGTCGTGGCTCACCACGAGAAGGGTGCCAGGCCAGGAGTCGAGAAGGTCCTCGATCGCGGCGAGCATATCGGTGTCCATGTCGTTCGTCGGCTCGTCGAGGATCAGCACGTTCGGCTGGTCCAGCAGCACGAGAAGCAGCTGCAGGCGTCGTTGCTGCCCGCCGGAGAGGTCCTTCACCGGGGTCGAGAGCTGCGCCGAAGAGAAGCCGAGCCGCTCCAGGAGCTGTCCGGGTGTGAGGTCTGCGGCCTTCGATCCTGCACCGAAGGTGTACGAGGTGCGCAGCCCCGCGATCACCACGCGCACGGGGTCGTCCCAGTGCTGCTCGAGCTCGTCGATGCGCTGGGTCAGGGTGCGCACCTGCACGGTCTTGCCGCGCTTGACGCGTCCGGAGGTGGGTTCGATCGTGCCGGCGACGAGCCCGAGCAGGGTCGACTTCCCCGCGCCGTTCACACCGAGGATGCCGGTGCGCTCCCCCGGCGCGATGCGCCATTCGACATCGCGCAGCACCTCCCGTCCCGGGCCGGCGTCGGTATCCGGATACGTGACGCCCGCGTCGAGGAGGTCGACGACGTCCTTGCCGAGTCGGGAGACGGCAAGGGACTGCAGGGAGACCTTGTCGCGGATCTCCGGGACATCGGCGATGAGCTCGTTGGCCGCGTCGATGCGGAACTTCGGCTTGCTCGTGCGGGCCGGAGCACCGCGGCGCAGCCATGCGAGCTCCTTGCGCGCGAGGTTCTGCCGCTTGGCCTCGGTCGCGGCGGCCATCCGATCGCGCTCGACGCGCTGCAGGATGTAGGCGGCGTACCCGCCGTCGAACGGCTCGACGATCCGGTCGTGCACCTCCCACGTCTCTGTGCACACCTCGTCGAGGAACCAACGGTCGTGGGTTACGACGAGGAAGGCGCCCGCGTTCGCCGACCAGCGCTTCTTCAGGTGCCCGGCGAGCCAGGTGACCGCTTCGACGTCGAGGTGGTTGGTCGGCTCGTCGAGCGCGATGACGTCCCAGTCCTGGACGAGGAGAGCGGCCAGCGACACGCGGCGGCGCTGCCCGCCGCTGAGGGCGGCGACCGGGGCGTTCCAGTCGAGGTCGGCGAGCAGGCCCTGGATGACGTCGCGCACCCGCGGGTCTCCCGCCCACTCGTGCTCCGGGGTATCGCCCACGACGGACTGGGCGATGGTGCGGGAATCGTCCAGCGTGTCCGCCTGGTCGAGCACGCCGATCCTCGTGCCCGATCGCACGGTCACGCGTCCGGCATCCGGCTCTTTGCGACCGGCGAGCATGGCGAGCAGACTCGACTTGCCGTCGCCGTTGCGGCCGACGATGCCGATGCGATCGCCCTCCTCGATCCCGAGGGTGATGGAGTCGAAGACGACCTTGGTCGGATATTCCAGATGAAGGCCCTCGGCCCCGAGAAGATGTGCCATGTCCTTACCAGGGTAGCCGGGCGGACGCGGACGAGCCGCCCCGGCACTGACGCCGGGGCGGCTCGTCGGATGCTGCGAGCTGCTTACTGGTAGGACTCGACGATCTCCAGAAGGCTCGGCACGTTGGCGTAAGCCTCTGCGGCGTTCGCCTTCGTGACGATGATCGGGTCGAGCAGGTAGGCCGGAACCACCTTCACACCGTTGTCGTACTGCTCGGTGTCGTTGACGTCGACTTCTTCGCCGGCCTGCAGCTGGCCGACCATCTTGATGGACTGCTCGACGAGGAGCGCGGTGTCCTTGTTGATCGTGGAGTACTGGATGCCCTCCATGATCGACTTGACCGACTCGACCTCGGAGTCCTGACCGGTCACGACAGGAACGGTCTTGCCCGCCTGCTGCACCGACGTGATGATCGCACGCGCGAGCGTGTCGTTCGGCGACAGAACACCGTCGAGGACCGTGTCGCCACCGTACGAGCCGGTCAGCAGCGTGTCCATCCGGTTCTGCGCGTTCTCCGCGAGCCAGCCCTCGGTCGCGGTCTGCGCGATCTCGGTCTGACCGGAGACGACGTTCAGGGTACCGTCGTCGATCTTCGGCTGCAGCACGCTCATCGCACCATCGAAGAACACCGCCGAGTTCGCGTCGTCCGGCGAGCCGGAGAACAGCTCGATGTTGTACGGGGCCTCGTGGCCGGCCCGTTCCTCAAGACCATCCAGCAGTGCCTGGCCCTGGAGCTCACCGACCTTGAAGTTGTCGAAGGCCACGTAGTAGTCCACGGCCTCGGTGTTCTCGATGAGACGGTCGTAGGCGATCACATAGGCGCCGGCGTCCTTGGCCGCCTGCACCTGCGTGGCCAGCTGCTTGCCGTCCTTCGCGCCGATGATGATGACCTTGGCACCGTTGGTGACCATCGCCTGGATCTGGTTCTGCTGCTCGGCGACGGTGTTGCTGGCCGGCGCGTACTGCACGTCGGGCTTGAACCCCGCCGCGGTCAGGCCGTCGGTGAACAGCTGGCCGGCGAGGACCCAGTTCTCACTGGTCTTGTCGGGAAGCGCGACGCCGATCGTGGCCCCGGCCTCGAAGCCGGTCGTGGTCTCCTCCTCGGAGCCCGTCCCGGTGTCGTCTCCGCCGCGCTCCGAGGAGCAGCCGGTGAGGGCGAGCGCTGCTGCGGCGACCAACGCTGTCGCCGTCACTGCCATTCTCTTCATGCGATCTCTTTCTCTGTGGTGTGGGACTCCCGCCTCAACGCGAGGGAGTCTCCTTCTTTCCGCCGGCGGTGCTCGCCGCGGAGGTCGGTGGGTAGTCGGTCAGATTGGGGGCGTCCGTACGCGTTCGGCGACGGAGCAGGAAGCCGGTGATCGAGGGACGGCCCTGCTGCTTGTTCCAGACGTCGATGCCGACGGCGAGGAGCAGCACCAGACCCTTGATCATCGAGACGACGTCGGCGCCCTGGCCGAGCAACTGGAGGCCGTTGTTGAGGAACGCCATCACGAGGCCACCAATGATCGACCCGATGACCGTGCCGATGCCGCCGGCGACGGCTGCGCCGCCGATGAAGACGGAAGCGATGGCGTCGAGCTCCCAGCCGTTGCCGTCGCCGGGTCCGGATGCCTGGGAGCGGGCGACGAAGATCATGCCTGCAAGAGCCGCGAGGACGGACATGTTCATCATCACGAAGAAGTCGACCCAGCGGTCCTTCACGCCCGACAGGCGCGCGGCCTGCCTGTTGCCGCCGACGGCGTAGATGTGGCGTCCGAACACGGTGCTGTTCGTGACGAAGGAGTACAGGATGACCAGGGCCAGCAGGATGAGGCCCGGAACCGGGAAGCTCGTCCCCTCACGGCCCGTCGCGAACATCCATCCGGCGGCGAGCACGACGATCGAGAGCAGGATGACCTTGACGTAGCTCACCCAGACCGGCGCGCTCTCGGAGCCCATCTTGTGCTGGACTCGGCGGGTGCGGATCTCCCAGTACACGAGCCACGCCACCGCCAGAAGCGCAAGGATCATGGTGGGAACGTTGAACGGCAACGGCAACGCGAGCTCGGGAAGATATCCGTTTCCGATGATCTGGAAGCCCTTCGGCACGGGGATCGTCTGCGAGTTGCCGATCCACTGGTTCGCGCCGCGGAAGAAGAGCATTCCCGCCAGGGTCACGATGAAGGCGGGAACACCCACATACGCCACCCAGAAACCGTGCCACGCACCCACCAGAGCCCCGACGACGAGGCCCAGAACGATCGCGAGCGGCCAGGGAAGGTTCCCCTCGGTCATCGCCTTGGCCACGATGATGCCGGTGAAGGCCGCGACGGAGCCGACAGAGAGGTCGATGTGCCCCATGATGATCACCATCACCATGCCGATCGCGAGGATCAGGATGAACGAGTACTGATTGATGACGTTGATGAGGTTGCCGCTGGTGAGCGTGGCCCCCTGCGGTCCGTTGCGCAGCAGCGTGAGGATCTCGAACAGCACGACGATGACGATGAGACTGCCGAGGATGCCGAACTGTCGCAGCGACGATGTGCCGTTGCTTCCGAACATCTTCCGGATGTCGCCGAAGTGGAACCCGCGCTGGGGGGTGAGGTCGGTGCTGCTCATGCGTTGGCCTTCTGGTTCGTGGAGGTCATGCTGCGCATGAGCGCCTCCGGGGTTGCCTGGTCCGCAGGGATGCAATCGGTGATGCGCCCCTCGAAAACGGTGTAGATGCGATCCGAGATGCCCAGCAGCTCCGGGAGCTCACTGGAGATAACGATGACTCCCTTTCCCTGCGAGGCGAGCTCGTTGATGATCGAGTAGATCTCATACTTCGCTCCGACGTCGATGCCGCGGGTGGGCTCATCGAGGATCAGCAGATCGGGATCGGTGAACATCCATTTCGCAAGGACGACCTTCTGTTGATTGCCGCCCGAGAGCTTGCCCACGCCTTCATCGACGCTCGGCGTCTTGATGCGCAGAGCCTTGCGGTACTGGTCTGCGATCGCGAACTCCGCACGGTCGTCCACGACGCCGCGGCGGGAGATCTTGCGGAGCTTGGCCGAGACGATGGAGCGCTTGATCGTGTCGAGGAGATTGAGCCCGAGCACTTTGCGGTCCTCGCTCACATAGGCCAGGCCGTGCTTGATGGCGGAGGAGACGTCCGGCAACTCGATGTTCTGACCGTCCTTGACGATCTCGCCGCTCAGGAAGGTTCCGTAGGAGCGCCCAAACACGCTCATGGCCAGCTCGGTGCGTCCGGCTCCCATGAGCCCTGCGATCCCGACGACCTCACCACGTCTAACGGTGAAGCTCGAGCCCTTCACGACCATGCGCTCGGACACCGACGGATGCTGCACCCACCAGTCCTTCACCTCGAAGAACACCTCACCGATCTCCGGTGTCCGGTCCGGGTATCGGCTCTCCAGCGAGCGCCCGACCATTCCACGGATGATGCGGTCCTCGTTGATCTCGCCGCGCGCGACATCGAGCGTCTCGACCGTGCGTCCGTCGCGGATGATCGTGATCTCATCGGCGATCTGCTCGATCTCGTTCAGCTTGTGGCTGATGATGATCGAGGCGATTCCCTTGGCCTTGAGCCCGAGGATGAGGTCGAGCAGGTGCTGTGAATCGTTCTCGTTGAGGGCTGCGGTCGGTTCATCGAGGATGAGCAGCTTGACATCCTTGTTCAACGCCTTCGCGATCTCGATGAGTTGCTGCTTGCCGACGCCCAGCGTCTTGATGGGGACGTCCGGGTCCTCGTTCAGCCCGACTCGGGCGAGCAGCTCGACGGCTCTGGTCTTCGCTGCCTGCCAGTCGATGCGCCCGCCGCGCGCGATCTCGTTGCCGAGGAAGATGTTCTCGGTGACCGAGAGCTCGGGGATGAGAGCGAGCTCCTGGTGAATGATGGCGATGCCCGCCTGCTCGCTGGCTGCGATGTCCTTGAAGCGCTGCTCTTCACCGTAGAGCAGGATGTCGCCGTCATAGCTACCGAAGGGGTAGACGCCCGAGAGCACCTTCATCAGGGTGGATTTTCCCGCACCGTTCTCGCCGCAGATCGCATGGATCTCACCGGCTCTGACCGTGATGGAGACGTCGGAGAGCGCCTTGACGCCGGGGAACTCCTTGGTGATGCCGCGCATCTCCAAGATCGGCCCCGACACGACCGGCAACGTAGCTGTGCTGCTCACGTGATCTTCCTCGATACTCGGTGCGGCCACCCACAATGTGACCGTTCACATGAGACACAATATTGCGCCTCGCCCCCTCCGTTGTCAAGCGGGCGAGAGATTCCGGGATGCTATCGAGATGCGCTCGACGAGCGCAGACGCAGCACGGGGTCGATGAGACCGAACTCCGGCACGCGCTCGCCGCGGATCTCGGCGAGCAGGATACCGATGGCCCGTCGTCCGAGCTCTGGGAACTCCTGGTGCACCGTCGTCAACGGGGGCCAGACATGCGCCGCGACAGGAATGTCGTCGAAACCGACCACGCTGACGTCGCGCGGGACATCGAGTCCGGCATCTCTGAATCCGTGCATCAGGCCGATCGCCATGAGGTCGTTGGCGGCGAAGACCGCGGTGAAATCTCGACGACGTGCGAGCTCGGTGCCGGCGAAGTACCCGAAGTCGGCTGTCCAGTCCCCTCTGATCGGGGGGAAGGTGGGCAGGTCGGCCTCTCGCAGCGCCTCCAGGTAACCGCGCATGCGCGACTCCGCCTCGATCCAGTCCTGCGGACCGGCCAGATGCACGATATCGCTGTGACCGAGGTCGATGAGGTGCTCCGTGACGGCCCTCGCACCGGCCACCTGATCGGCGGCGAGGCTGACACCGTCCGACCCGGAGGCGGTCTGCAAGCTGACAAAAGGAACGCCGACGGCCATCCCGCGCAGCACGTTGAACACACGGACCTGCGGGGCGAGCACGACGATACCGCTCACCTGCTCGCGCCCGAGCTGCCTAATCGCCTCACCGATGGCCTCAGGAGTGGTCGCCGGGAGGTTGACGGTGCTCACCGAGTAACCCTCGGCGCGCGCGGCATCCTCGATGCTCGCGATGGACGACGTCGGCCCGAACTCGCCGATCGTCGCGGAGAGAATGCCGATGGTCCGCGTGGTGCTCGTCACGAGCGCCCGCGCAGCGGGGTTGGGAGTGTAGTCGAGTACCGCGATGGCATCCTCGACCCGCTTTCGGGTCTCGGGCCGGATGCTCGGATGATCGTTGAGCACTCGTGAGACCGTCTGATGCGAGACCCCGGCGAGCCGGGCGACGTCTCTGATGCTGGGAACCCGTGCGCGCTCACCGGAGGCAGCCATGGCATCGCCTCCCTTGCGTGTGCACGGTCACATCGTTCTTCCCATTATGTATCCGACGCACGCCGAAAGCACCCGGCACCGCTGCGATACCCCACCCGTCGCTCAGAGCGACATGATGCGGCCACCGGCCACCGGGCCGTGCACGTGCAGGGCATCCCGCCCCCGCTCCTCCAGCTCCTGCTGGACGTACCGCGCGGAATCCGCTGAATCGCAGAGGAAAGCGACGGTCGGGCCAGAGCCCGAGACGATTCCGCTGAGGGCGCCGGCGTTCAACCCCTCCCGGATGATCTCCTGCAGTTCGGGCTTCTCCTGAACGGCCGCGACCTCGAGGTCGTTGTGCATGCTCGCTGCGAGCGAATGCGGGTCGCCCGCCCGGAGCGCCTGGAGCACGGGGATGGGGACGTCGAGCGACATCGGCGGGTCATCGGCGAGCGCCTCGCCGTGCGCGCGGTGCTCATCGAGCCGGCGGTAGATCACCGGCGTCGACAGGCCCTCCTCGCTCAGCACGAGGACCCAGTCGAATCGTCCCCTGGCGAGCGCGGGGCTCAGCTGGTCGCCTCGTCCCGTTCCGACCGCCGTTCCGCCGTGCAGGGCGAACGGCACATCAGCGCCGAGGCGCGCAGCGAGTTCATGAAGGCGCGCCGGCGACAGACCCGTGCCCCAGAGGGCGTCGCAGGCCAGCAGGGCCGCTGCGGCATCCGCCGATCCGCCGCCCATGCCGCCCGCAACGGGGACCCCCTTGCGCAGCTCGAGCGCGACGCCGCCGTCGTAGCCGGTGACCGCGGCAAGCAGCTTCGCGGCCCGCATGGCGAGGTTGCGGTCGTCCAGAGGAACAGTCGACGGGTCCGCCACCCCCTTCACGACGATCGAGAATCCATCGGAGGGACGCGCGATGACGTCCTCGTAGAGCGAGACCGCCTGGAAGACCGTCGCCAGCGCGTGATATCCGTCCTCGTGCCGGTCGCCGACGCCCAGGAAGACGTTGATCTTCCCCGGTGCACGCACCCGAACCGCCTCGGGGAAGCTCAGCAGGCTCATGGTCGATCTCCTTCTCAGTCGGTCAGAGACGGGACGACTTCGCCCACAGGTCGACGTCGATGCCGTGGGAGAGGGAATCGATGCGGGCGAGCTGTTCGGCGGTGAAGTCAGGCCCGTCCAGGGCCTCGACGTTCTCCTCGAGCTGCGAGACGCGCGATGCCCCGATGAGCGCGGAAGCCACGACCGGATCGCGCAGCGTCCACTGCAGGGCCATCTGTGCAAGGGTCTGCCCTCGCTCGCCCGCGACCTCGTTCAGTCCGCGTAGGATCTCGAGCCCGCCATCGCCGAGCGGATCGTCGGAGATCGAGCGGCGCTTCTGCGCACGGTCGGCCTCTCCCCCGCCGAGGTACTTGTCGGTGAGCAGGCCCTGAGCCAGCGGGGTGAAGGCGATGGCGCCGAGCCCCTCTGCCCGCAGGGTGTCCGCGAGTCCGTCCTCGACCCACCGGTTGAGGATCGAGTACGCCGGCTGATGGATGACGAGCGGTGTGCCGAGGCTCTTCGCCACCGTCATGGCGGCGGCCGTGCGCTCCGCGCTGTACGAGGAGATCCCCACGTAGAGCGCCTTGCCCTGACGCACGAGGGTGTCCAGCGCGGCGACGGTCTCCTCGATCGGGGTCACGGGGTCGACACGGTGCGAGTAGAAGATGTCGACGTAGTCGAGCCCCATGCGGGTGAGGGACTGCTCCGCACTCGCGAGGATGTACTTCCGGCTCGCGTAGTCCCCGTACGGACCAGGCCACATGTCCCACCCCGCCTTCGACGAGATGATGAGCTCGTCGCGGTAGGGGCGCAGATCCTCCGCGAGGATGCGGCCGAAGTTCTTCTCCGCAGAGCCGTACGGCGGGCCGTAGTTGTTCGCGAGATCGAAATGCGTGATGCCGAGGTCGAACGCCCTCCGCAGCAGCGCACGCTGGTTGTCCAGCGGGATGTTGTCGCCGAAGTTCCACCACAGCCCGAGTGAGATCGGTGGCAGGAACAGACCGGACGAACCCACCTGCCGATACGGGAGGCGTCCGTACCTCGCCGCGTCGGCGACGAACGGACGATGCAGCTCGGGGACGTCGGGGCGGAAGCGAGGCGAGTCGGTCACGACTCCAGGCTAGCGCCAGCGGCCAGAGCGATCCGCACGAAGTCGTCGATGGTCAGCTGCTCGCCTCTCGCGGTCGGCGCGACATCCGCGCGTTCCAGGATCTCGGATGCCGCGGCCGCCGTTCCACCCAGCACGACCGACAGCGCCTGACGCAGCATCTTCCGCCGCTGCTGGAACGCCGCGTCGACGATGCGGAACGTCGCCTGCCTCAGGCGCTCGTCCCCCCGCACCTGCGTGCTGCGCTCGAAGCCCACCAGCACGCTGTCGACGTTCGGCACCGGCCAGAAGACCTGTCGCGAGACGGTGCCGGCCAGTCGCCACGGGCCGTACCAGGCCGCCTTGGCACTGGGGGCTCCGTATGCCTTGCTCCCCGAAGGTGCCGCGAGGCGCTCCCCCACTTCCGCCTGGACCATGACGACGCCGCGCTGAAGCCCGGGGAAGGTCTCCATGAAGTGCAGCAGCACGGGGACCGAGACGTTGTACGGCAGGTTCGCGATGAGCACCGTCGGGTCTCCCGGCAGCTCCGTCACCCTGAGCGCATCGGAATCGACGACCGTCAGCGCACCGTCCGGCACACCGTGCTCCGCCGCCGTCTGCGGCAGTCGCGCCGCGAGCCGATGGTCGATCTCGACGGCTGTGACCGTCGCGCCGGTCTCCAGGATCGCGAGGGTCAGCGAACCGAGACCGGGGCCGACCTCGACGACCCGCTCACCGGCGCGGACAGCGCCCGCCTGAACGATCTTGCGGACGGTGTTGGCATCGACGACGAAGTTCTGGCCGAGCTTCTTCGTCGGGGTGACGTCGAGGTCTGCGGCGAGCCTGCGGATCTCGGCGGCGCCGAGGAGGGAGACGGTCATCCCCCCATTGTCCCTCACCTGCTCTAGTGTGAACGGATGCCCGCCCTCGGTGAACTGATCGCTCCGCGGCGGATGGGCAGGGACTTCCGCTGGCTGTTGGCGTCATCGTGGACGAGCAACATCGGCGATGGCGTGGCTCTCGCCGCCGCACCCCTGCTCATCGCCTCGATGACGTCCTCTCCGATCCTCGTCGCGTCAGGCGCCATCCTGCAGTTCCTGCCCTGGCTGCTGTTCGGTCTGCACGCCGGCGCGATCGCGGACCGCTTCGACCGTCGACGACTCGTGATGGCCGCGAACGCCGCCAGGGCGGTCGTGCTCGCCGCGCTCTGCGTCTTCCTCATCACCGGCACGGCGAACATCTGGATCGTGCTCGCCACGGCTTTCCTGTACGGCACTGCGGAGGTCTTCGTCGACACCGCCGGGAGCACGCTGCTGCCGATGATCGTGCAACCGGCCGACCTCGGAACGGGCAATGCCCGCCTCCAGGCCGGCTATCTCGTGGCCAATCAGTTCGCAGGTCCTCCGCTGGGCGCCTTCCTGTTCGCCGCGGGGAGCGCGTGGCCCTTCCTGCTCGAGGTGCTGTGCGTCTCGCTGGCCGTCGTACTCGTCTCCCGCATGGCTCGCACCCCCGTCCCGCCGCGCGAGGAGCACGCCCCGGTGCACACGGACATCGCCGAGGGGCTGCGCTGGCTGTGGCGCAACCCCCCGGTGCGGACCCTCGTGCTCATCATCCTCGTCTTCAACGTCACCTGGGCGGCTCCATGGGGCGTGCTGGTGCTCTATGCGACGGAGCACCTGAACATGGGCGCGGTCGGCTACGGCGCCCTGACGACGGCTTCCGCTGCCGGAGGGCTGCTCGCCACGCTCTGCTTCGGCTGGCTGGAGCGGCACGTGTCCTTCGCGGCGCTGATGCGCATCGTGCTGACCATGGAGGTCCTGATGCATCTGGCGTTCGCCCTCACGAGCGTGGGCTGGGTGGCGTTGGTGATCATGTTCTTCTTCGGCGCGTACGCCTTCGTGTGGGGCACGATCTCCACGACCGTCCGCCAGCGTCTGGTCCCCGCACATCTGCAGGGACGGGTCGCCTCGGTGAACATGGTCGGCGTGTTCGGCGGCATGGTCATCGGTCAGGCGCTCGGCGGCGTGATCGCGCAGCTCTGGGGGCTGACCGCACCCTGGTGGTTCGCATTCGCCGGTGCAGCGGTGACGCTGCTGCTGGTGTGGAAGCCCATCTCCCACATCGTCCATGCGAAGCCTGCCGACGAACCCGCTCAGGCGTCGAACGAGCCGTAGACCGCCCGCGTGTTCGCCGCGAGCGCGGCGCTGAGCTCCTCGACGTCGATGCCCAGCTCCGCCGCCATGAAGCGCACGGTGATCGGCACGAGGTAGGGCGCGTTCGGGCGCCCTCGCAGCGGCGTCGGCGTGAGGAAGGGTGCGTCGGTCTCGACGAGGATGCGATCCAGCGGGGTCACCTTCAGCGCGTCGCGCAGGTTCTGCGCGTTCTTGAAGGTGACGTTGCCCGCGAAGGAGAGGTGATAGCCGGCATCCGCGGCGATCCGTGCCATCGCCTCATCGCCGGAGAAGCAGTGGAAGACCGTCTTCTCCGGCGCACCGACACGGGCCAGGGTCTCGAGAACCGCGTCGTGGGCGTCGCGATCATGGATCTGCATCGCGATTGCGTGCTTCTTCGCCAGGGCGATGTGCGCCTCGAAGCTCTCGAACTGCGCGCCGCGCCGCTCCGGCTCGGTGCGGAAGAAGTCGAGGCCGGTCTCGCCGATCGCGCGCGTGCGCGGGTGAGCTGCGAGCTCGTCGATGACGGCGATCGCCTCATCGAGGCGCCCTTGCTCGGCGTATGTCGGGGCATCGTTGGGGTGGATGGCGACGGCGGCGAGCACGCGGCGATCCTGCTCGGCCGCAGCGACCGCCCATCGAGACGACTCGATGTCGCCCGATGCCTGCACCACGCCGACGACGCCGACCTCCTCGGCCCTGTCGAGCTGCTCGGTGAGGCTCAGCGGCTCGTCGCCGTCGAGGATCTCGAGGTGCGCGTGATTGTCGTAGACCGGCACGGCGAGGGGCTCAGGAGCCGCCGGATAGCGCAGGTCCTTGCGCCCGTCTCCGGAACGGGCCTTGACGTAGGTCGCCGGCTCGTCCGTCAAGCCTGCGACTCCACCCGCGGGAACAGCGGCGCCAGGCCGTTGACGCTCGTGCCCGGGGCGAGCACGCCCCAGGCACCGGCACCCCTGATCGGCTGCTCCACGAGACGGCCGATGCTCTCCGCGGCGCCGAGCGCGATCCACAGCTTCTCGGTCGCCTGCGGCATGACGGGCGAGAGAAGAACGGCGAGCGCCCGCAGGCCTTCGGCGCAGGTGTAGAGCACCGTGCCCAGGCGCGCACGCTGCGCCTCATCGCGGGCGAGCGCCCACGGCTCGTTCTCGGTGATGTACCCGTTCAGCGCATCGACGATCGTCCAGATGGATCTGATCGCCTCATCGATGCGGAACTGCTCGATCGCGGCGTCGGCCTCGGTCGCCGCATCCGCCACCGTCTTCTGGATGGCGAGGTCCGCCTCGGTGTACTCCGCTGCCGGCGGCACGATCCCCTCGAAGTAGCGCTCGATCATGGCGACCGTGCGCGAGG
Organism: Microbacterium sp. NPDC055903; assembly: GCF_053615555.1. NCBI lineage: Bacteria > Bacillati > Actinomycetota > Actinomycetes > Micrococcales > Microbacteriaceae > Microbacterium > Microbacterium sp. NPDC055903. Next base: position 149,112 of record NZ_JBSHCA010000001.1, read on the forward strand.
CGAGGTTGCCGAATCCGTTGGCGAGCTCGGCCTGGTACCTGGCGGAGAGGTCCTCCCACGAGAAGGAGCCGTCCTGGCCGAATGCGATGGCGGAGAGGAAGTAGAACCGGTAGGCGTCCGAGCCGAAGACGTCGGTGATCTCCGTCGGCGCGATGCCGGTGAGCTTCGACTTCGACATCTTCTCGCCGCCCACGAGCAGCCAGCCGTGCGCGAAGACGCCCTTGGGCACGTCGAGCCCCGCGGCCATCAGCAGCGCGGGCCAGATGACGGCGTGGAAGCGCAGGATGTCCTTGCCGACCACGTGGTACGCCGGCCAGCGGCGGGCGAACAGGTCCTCATCCGCGCCGTATCCGACCGCGGTGGCGTAGTTGAGCAGGGCGTCGACCCAGACGTAGATGACGTGCGACTCGTCCCACGGCAGCGGGATGCCCCAGTCGAAGGTGGACCGGGAGATGGAGAGGTCCTTGAGGCCCTGAGACACGAAGGAGACGACCTCGTTGCGCGCCGAGTGCGGGCGCACGAAGTCCGGCTCGTCCTTGTAGAGCTCCAGAAGGCGGTCCTGGAACTCGCTGAGCTTGAAGAAGTAGTTCTTCTCCTGCAGCAGCTCGAGCGGCTTGGAGTGGATCGCGCAGACCTTGAGGCCTTCGAAGGGGCCCGTGCCCTCGACGATCTCGCTCTCGGGCTTGAACTCCTCGCAGCCGACGCAGTAGAGCGCCTCGTACTCGCCCGCGTAGATGTACCCGGCGTCGTACAGCCGCTGGAAGAACACCTGCACGTTGGTCTCGTGCCGCTCCTGCGTGGTGCGGATGAAGTCGTCGTTCGCGACGTCCAGCGTCTTCAGCAGCGGGAACCAGCTCTCGGTGACGAGCTTGTCGACCCATTCCTGCGGCGTGACGTCGTTGGCGGCCGCGGCGCGCAGCATCTTCTGCCCGTGCTCGTCCGTTCCGGTGAGCATCCAGGTGTCGTCCCCCGCCTGGCGGTGCCATCGCGCAAGGGTGTCGACGGCCACCGAGGTGTACCCGTGGCCGATGTGCGGGACATCGGAGGGGTAGTAGATGGGCGTGGTGATGTAGAACGATTCGCCTGCGGGCATGGGGTCAATTCTATGTGCGTCGATGGGCGGGTTACGCGGTCACCGCCGCACCGCCGTCACGGAGCCGTGCGGTCGTCGGCTCGCCTCCCCCGGCCTGCGTGACCGGGTCTGCCGGTCGGTCACCACGAACCCCGCACTCTCCGCCAGCTCGCTCAGCGACGGCGCATCCCAGAAGTAGGCGGTCGTCACCGCGTGATCGAAGGGCTCACGCGGCTCGCCGTCGAAGAAGCCGACGAGCAGCGAGCCGCCGGGGGCGAGGACGCGCGCGAACTCCTCGAAGATCACGGATGTCCACCCCGAGGACCTCACGACCGTGTCCGTGCAGGAACTCCGTCCAGGCCCCGGGGCCGCACCCGGCATCCAGGAGGGCACCCGACGTCGAGTCGCACCAGGCCCCGATGAGCGCCCGATCCGCGGCGTCGGTCTGTTCGATCGCTCCCGCCACCTCGAGGTACTCGACGGCTCTGCGCTCATAGGCTGCCGAGATCATCGCATCGGTCATAGGGGTCCTTCAGCGTGCGGCAAGCGCCTGCTGATAGAGGTCACGGGAGCTGAGCCCTGTCGCGGCGGCGACCTCGGCGCAGGCGTCCTTCAGCCGCATCCCGCCCGCTACGAGCACCTGCACCTGCGCGGCGGCATCCTCCGCCGAGACGGCGACGGGAGCGGCGCCCTCGACGACCACGACGATCTCGCCCTTGACGCCCTGCTCGGCCCAGGCGACGAGCTCGATTGCGGTGCCGCGCCGGACCTCCTCGTACAGCTTGGTCAGCTCGCGGCACACTGCGATGCGGCGGTCCGGGCCGAAGGCTCCGCCCATGTCGGCGAGCGAGGCCGCCAAGCGCGAGGGCGATTCGAAGAACACCATGGTGCGCTGCTCACCCGACAGGCGCCCCAGCGCCGAGCGACGCTCCCCCGGCTTGCGAGGAAGGAAACCCTCGAAGGCGAAGCGGTCGGTGGGAAGACCAGAGATCGCCAGCGCCATCAGCACGGCGCTGGGTCCAGGAATCGCCGTGACCGTGACTCCCTGCGCGACGGCCTCCGCCACGAGGCCGAATCCGGGATCGCTCACGGCCGGCATCCCCGCGTCACTGACCACCACCACGTCCTGCGATGCGGCCAGCGCCGCGAGCTCGGCGGCCTTGTGCTTCTCGTTGTGGTCGTGCAGCGCGACCAGGCGAGGGCGGTTCGCGATCTGCAGCGCCTGCAGCAGCCGTTGCGTGGTCCGGGTGTCTTCGGCGGCGACGACCTCGGCGTTCTCGAGCACCTCGATCAGTCGCCGGGATGCATCGCCGAGATTGCCGATCGGGGTCGCCGCCAGGATGATCACGGTTTCAGCTTAGGGCGCGTCCTAGGCTTGTCCCGTGATCGTCCCCGCGCCCCTGCTGCCTCCTCCGGCCGAGCGCTCCACGCTGTGGACGAGACTCAGAGCGCGGCTGCTGGGGGACCCGGAGTGGCAGCGGATGATCCGCTGGTTCGCCCCGCTCGTGGTCACGACGCTCGCCGCGGTGCTGCGCCTGGTCAACCTCAGCCACCCGCACGCGCTCGCGTTCGACGAGACCTACTACGTCAAGGACGCCTGGTCGCTGTGGGCGCTCGGCTACGAGGGGACCTGGGGCGACGGTGCGAATGAGCAGCTGCTCACCGGAGGAACCGGAGCGCTGGACGAGAAGGGCAGCTTCATCGTCCACCCGCCGCTGGGCAAGTGGATCATCGCCCTCGGCATGGCCGTCTTCGGCCCTGGTGCCAGCGGCGGATGGCGTCTGACGACGGCGATCCTCGGCACGGCGACGGTCCTGGTCGTGTATCTCGTCGCCCTGACCGCGACGCGCTCGATCCCGGTCGCCACCGTCGCCTCGCTGCTGCTCGCCATCGACGGGCTGAGCATCGTCATGAGCAGAATCGCCCTGCTCGACGGCATCCTGACGTTCTTCATCATGCTCGGCGTCCTGTTCGTGCTGCTCGACCGGGGACGGAGCATCCCCCGCGTTCAGCGACGCGATCCCGACGCGCCGGATCCGCTCTGGGGTCCGGTCCTCTGGCGGCGGCCGTGGCTCGTGGCGGCGGGTGTCGCCCTGGGCGCCGCGACCGCTGTGAAGTGGTCTGGCCTCTACGCACTCGCCGGCCTCGGGCTTTACGTGGTGATCACCGACGCCCTCGCCAGACGGCGCGCCGGCGTGCTGTTCTGGCCGACGGATGCCGTCGCCCGCCAGGGGCTCGTCTCGTTCCTGCTCCTCGTGCCCGCCGCCCTGATCACGTATCTGGTGAGCTGGACCGGCTGGCTCGTGACCTCCGGCGGCTACGACCGCGCGAGCGATCCGAATCCGCTGACCGCGCTGTGGACGTATCACGAGGCGATGTACGGCTTCCACATCGGGCTCTCCTCCGGCCACCCCTATGCGAGCCCCGCCTGGCAGTGGCCGCTGCTGCTGCGTCCGACCGCCGTCTGGGTGGACAGCGCGGATCAGAGCTGCTGGGGCACGGACCACTGCATCGCCGTCGTCACCGCGCTGCCGAACCCGCTCATCTGGTACGCGGGCGTCGCGGCAGCCGTGTATCTGCTCTACCGGCTCGTCAGGGGTCTCGTGGAACGGCGGCCGATGCCCTGGTCGTACGGCGTGCCCCTGCTCGGCCTCGCCGTCACGTACCTGCCGTGGCTCATGACGCCGGGGCGGACGATCTTCCAGTTCTACACCGTCGCGATGATGCCGTTCCTCGTGCTCGCGCTCGCGCTCGCGCTGCGCGAGATCGCAGGCCGCCGCTCTGCTCCGCTGGAGCGGCGACAGGCAGGTGAGCGGACCGTCGTCGTCTTCCTCGTGCTCGCCGTGGTGATCTCGGCCTTCTACTATCCGCTGTGGACAGGGATGAACGTGCCGTACGACTTCTGGCGTGCGCACAACTGGCTGCCCAGCTGGGTCTGAGGCCGCACCTCCGGCACACCCGGTCAGCGATCGCTGCGCAGAGCCCCTGGGTCGTCCGTGGGCAGCCGGCACACGAAGGCCAGGCAGTCGAACGCCATGCCCGGACGCGCCGAGCGACCGGCGAACACCTCGAAACCCGCCTCTTCGAAGGCCAGCGCCTGCCGCGCGGTCACCGCCGCGATGAGATCCGCATCGGTCGCTCTGGCAGCATTGATCAGCGCCGGCGCCCCGTCGACGACGATCACCTGTCTCGGAGGTTCGATGAGCCCGGCCGCGACCGCGAGCAGCGATCCGTGGCCGAAGGGATGCCGCAGCGCTCCGGCCCCGTGCCGACGCACGATGTCGACCGCAGCCGTCCTGTACCGCTCCCCCGCGCCCAACCGCCAGGCCGACAGCGCAGCGCCCGCCAGTGCCGCGGGCCCCGCGGGCAGGTCGCCGTCGGTCTGATCGGGCGCGATCGCGATGTCCTGCGCGATGAGGACGGGATCGGCGGCGTGGTCATCGTTCAGCGCGTCATCGAGGATCGAGCGCCCCTGCACGGCCCAGGCTGCCTCCCCTGTCGCGAGCGCGAGGGCGAAGAGACCGTCGGCGAGGAGACCGAGATCCGCCTCGGTGGCGACGGCGTCCGAGGCGCGCCCCGCCACGGACAGTCTCACCAACCCGCCTTCCTCGTCGCGGTTGGCCGCCAGCACGCGCTCCGCCGCTCGGCCGGCCGCTCCGATCCACTCGACCTCGCCGAGCCGCGCCCCTGCGTCGGCGAGCGCCGCGATCGCGAGGCCGTTCCATCCGGTGATCACCTTCCCGTCCACGGCCGGCGATTGGAGGGCCGTCCGATCCGCCACCGCGCGGCGGTAGTAGCCGCCCTCGTTGCGCTGTCCGTCGATCGAGGATTCCGAGTCCTGCGCGGAGCCGAACCCTCCGCCCGGCTGCTGCAGAACCGCGAGCAGGAACGCGGCGATGCCGCGGGCGACCTGCTCCTCGCCTGCCCGCAGCGCGACGGCGAGGAGTTGCGCATTGTCCGTGAGCATCCGCTCGTAGTGCGGCACGGTCCAGTTCCGCCGGGTCGCGTAACGGAAGAATCCGCCGTCCTCGTCGCGCAGCTCCGACGCCGCCATCGCCGCGAGGGCCCGCGCGGCGGATGCCGCGGCCTCCGGAGCGTGTCTGCGGATCAGAGCGGTCTGGAGGAAGCCCAGCGTCGTCGCGACGGGGAACTTGGGCGCGCCGCCGAATCCCCCGAAGAGGGTGTCCTCCCTCCCGGCGATGTCCGCCGCGCCCTGCGCGAGTTCCTCGGCGGTCGGAAGCGCGACGGGCTGCTGAGCGGCGGCCTCGCGAAGCGCATCCGTCACCGCGTCCGCGGACTCCACGGCACGCTCTCGGCGCACGGCCCACGCCTCGTGAACGGCATCCAGCACCTCGCCGAACGCGGGAAGCGGCGGACGAGCCTCGGGCGGCCAGTAGGTGCCGGCGAAGAACGCGCGCCCCTGCGGGGTCGCGAACACCGTCAGCGGCCAGCCGAGATTCTGCGTGAACGCGGACGCTGCCGCCATGTACGCGCCGTCGACGTCCGGATGCTCCTCGCGGTCGACCTTCACGGCGACGAAGTCGCGATCGATCGCCGCTGCGATCACCGGATCCGAGAACGACTCACGGGCCATGACATGGCACCAGTGGCAGGTGGAGTAGCCGATGGAGATCAGCAGCGGCACGTCGCGCCGACGCGCCTCCGCGAATGCCTCTTCACCCCAGGGGCGCCAATCGACCGGGTTCTCGGCGTGCGCGCGGAGATAGGGGCTGAGCGACGCGGCGAGCCGATTGGTCATGCCCCCACGCTACGCGCCGCTCAGACCGCCAGGGGCTCGGTCGTCCGCGACGCCGCGTAGCCGACCAGCGGGAGCGCGCGGTCCGCGGCGAGCGCGATCCGGTTCTGCAGCACCTCGGAGGTGATCTCATAGCCGTTGAAGTCGGTGTCGCTGGCGTAGACGCCCAGAGGAAGGGTGAGCGCCTGGAAGAAGGCGAACAGCGGACGCAGCTGGTGCTCGATGATGAGGGCGTGACGCTCGCCGCCGCCGGTCGCCGCCAGCAGCACGGGCTTGCCGACGAGCTCGTACTGGCCCACGAAGTCGAACAGATGCTTGAAGAGGCCGGTGAAGGATGCCCGATAGACCGGGCTTCCGACGATGAGGAGATCCGCCTGCTCTATCTCCACGAGCTTCGCCTCGATGTCTGCGGGCAGCTGATCGCGCCGCAGCGCGCCGGCCAGCGAGGGGCCGATCTCGGTCAACTCGATGAGGGTGACCTCGACCGAGGCTCGGTCGGCGATCGCCGCCGCGATCGCTCGGAGCAGCGCTGTCGTCTTGCTCGGCTCGTGCAGCGATCCGGAGACGGCCACGACGCGGAATTCAGCGGTCATGCCACCGACGCTACTCACGAAGACGCCCCGCGTCGCGGCGAGCGACACGGGGCGTCATGTGACGGCGTATGACTCAGTTGAACTCGTTGGGGTGCGTGCCGACCCGGCCGGAGCCGTCGAGCGGATCGAGACCGTCGATGGCGGCGATCTCCGCATCGCTCAGCGTGAAGTCGAAGACGTCGATGTTCTCGCGCAGACGCTCGGCGCGCACCGACTTGGGGAACACGATGTAGTCCTTCTGCAGATGCCAGCGCAGCACGACCTGCGCAGGCGACTTGCCGTGCGCCGCGGCGGCGTCGGCAACGGCCGGGGTGCCGAACAGGTCGTACTTGCCCTGTCCGAGCGGGCCCCAGGACTCGATCCGGATGCCCTTGTCAGCCGCCCAGGCGGTGACCTCGCGCTGCTGGTAGGCGGGGTGCAGCTCGATCTGGTTGACGGCGGGGATCACCTGGGTCTCCGCGACGATCCGCTCGAGGTGCGGGACGAGGAAGTTCGAGACGCCGATGCTCGTGGCAAGCCCCTGCTCGCGGATCTCGATGAGGCGCTGCCAGGCGTTGACGAAGTTCTCCTTCGCCGGGGTCGGCCAATGCACGAGGTAGAGGTCGACCCGGTCGAGGCCGAGCTTCTCCAGGCTCTCGGCGATGGCCGCGTGCGCATCGTCGCCGTCGTGCCGGTCGTTCCAGAGCTTGGTCGTGACGAAGAGCTCGGAGCGATCGATGCCGCTCTTCGCGATGGCCGCACCGACGCCTTCCTCGTTGCCGTAGATGGCTGCGGTGTCGATGTGGCGGTAGCCGATCTCCAGCGCCTCGCTGACGGCGCGTTCGGTGTCCGCCGGGGGAACCAGGAACACACCGTAGCCGAGCTGGGGAATCGAGTGGCCGTCGTTGAGGGACAGAGTGGGGATGGTCATGCATCCAGCCTAGAACCGACCTGGCCTTGCGTCTCGGTCGCCGTCACATCTCGTCGTACGATGGAGGGCTATGTCTTCCCCCGTGATCTCCTATCCCCCCGAGCTGCCGGTCAGCGCGGCGCGGGATGAGATCGCCGACGCCATCCGCGATCATCAGGTCGTCATCGTCGCCGGGGCGACGGGGTCGGGGAAGACCACCCAGCTGCCCAAGATCGCCCTCGAGCTCGGGCGGACGAGGATCGCGCACACCCAGCCGCGCCGCCTCGCCGCACGGACGATCGCCGAACGCGTGGCAGAGGAGCTGCAGGTCGAGCTCGGCGGCCTCGTCGGCTACAAGGTCCGCTTCACCGATCAGGTGTCGGACGCGACGCAGATCGCGCTGATGACCGACGGGATCCTGCTCAACGAGATCCATCGCGACCGGCTGCTGCGCCGCTACGACACGATCATCATCGACGAGGCCCACGAACGCTCCCTCAACGTCGACTTCCTGCTCGGCTATCTCACGCGCATCCTCCCGGAGCGCCCGGATCTCAAGGTGGTCATCACCTCCGCGACGATCGACCCGGAGAGCTTCGCCGCGCACTTCGCGGATGCTGACGGCACTCCCGCGCCCATCATCGAGGTGTCAGGGCGGACCTACCCCGTGGAGATCCGCTACCGCCCGCTCGTGGAGGAGGGCGACGACGATGCGCACGCTTCGACAGGCTCAGCGAGCTCTCCAATGGGCTCGGCGCGCGCTTCGTCAGGCTCAGCGCGCTCTGCCCGGTCCCTGAGCCCGTCGAAGGGCGAGGAGCCGGGCGACGAGGTCTCCGCGATCGTCAGCGCCCTGCGCGAGCTCGACCGCGAGGCACCGGGGGACGTCCTGGTGTTCCTGCCCGGCGAGGCGGAGATCAGGGACGCCGCGGATGCCGTGCGCAGCGCGTACGCGAAGGACCGCTCCCCGACCGAGGTGCTCCCGCTCTACGGCCGGCTCTCGGCCGCAGAGCAGCACCGCGTCTTCGAGCGATCGGCGGTCGCCGGCGTGCGCCGTCGGGTCGTCCTCGCCACCAACGTCGCCGAGACGAGCCTCACGGTGCCGGGGATCAAGTACGTCGTCGACGTCGGCACCGCGCGCATCTCGCGCTACAGTCACCGCTCGAAGGTGCAGCGTCTGCCCATCGAGGCCATCTCGCAGGCATCGGCGAATCAGCGCTCTGGGCGTGCGGGTCGAACGAGCGACGGCATCGCGATCCGCCTCTACGCCGAGGAGGATTTCGAGAAGCGCCCGGAGTTCACCGAACCGGAGATCCTGCGCACCTCGCTCGCCTCCGTCGTGCTGCAGATGCTCTCCCTCGGCTTCGGCGACATCACCGCCTTCCCGTTCCTGACTCCGCCCGACTCGCGCGGGATCAAGGCCGCCTTCGATCTGCTGACCGAGCTCGGCGCCGTCGCGACGGGAGGCGATACGCATCGGCTGACGCGGATCGGGCGCGAGATCTCGAGGATGCCCATCGATCCGCGCTTCGCGAGGATGCTCGTCGAAGCCGGCCGCACGGGTGTCTCCACCGAGGTGCTCGCCATCGTCGCTGGACTCTCGATCCAGGATGTCCGAGAGCGCCCTTCTCAGGATGCCCCGCAGGGCATACGAGACGAGGCCGACCGCGCACATGCCCGTTTCGCCGACCCGACCAGTGATTTCCTCACGATCCTCAACCTCTGGAACCATCTGCGCGAGCAGCAGCGGGAGCTCGGTTCGAGCGCCTTCCGTCGGATGTGCCGCGCCGAGCACCTGAACTATGTACGCGTGCGGGAATGGTTCGACGTGCACCGCCAGCTGCGCTCGCTCGTCAAGGGGCGCCCTGCGGACGCCCCAGCGTCAGGGCAGGCATCCGATCCGGATGCCGTGCACCGTGCCCTGCTCTCGGGACTGCTCTCGCAGATCGGCATCCTCGACGAGCGGACCGCTCCGGCGAAGGGTCAGAACAAGACGCCGTCGAAGGATGCCAAACGCCGCTCGACGGAGTACCGCGGTGCACGGGGCATCCGCTTCTCGATCTTCCCCGGGTCTGCGCTGCGCAAGAAGGCGCCTCGTGCGGTGATGGCGGCCGAGGTCGTCGAGACCTCCCGCACGTTCGCCCGCACCGTCGCCGCGATCGATCCGGCGTGGGCGGAGGCACTCGCCGGCGATCTGGCCAAGCGCCAGATCTCCGAGCCGCATTGGTCGAAGGATGCCGGAGCCGCCGTCGCCTTCGAGAAGGTGCTGCTGTTCGGGCTGGAGATCGTCCCTCGCCGTCGCGTGCAGTTCGCACGCATCGACAGGGCGGGAGCACGCGAACTGTTCCTGCGTCACGCGCTCGTCGAGGGGGAATGGGACCCCACCAGGCTCGACAAGCGGGTGAGCGCGTTCTGGCGCTCCAACGCCGAGCTGCGCAAGCGGCTGGAGAAGCTCGAGGAGCGGGAGCGGCGCCGCGACATCCTCGCCGGCGACGAAGCCGTGTTCCGCTTCTACGAGGAGCGCATCCCTGCGGAGGTCTTCGACGTCCGGTCCTTCGAGAACTGGTGGCGAGAAGCGCTCGCGGCCACGCCGCGGCTGCTGGTCATGCGCGAGAGCGACCTTCTCGAGGGCACCGACCGCGCCGATCGGGAGGAGTTCCCGACGCGCTGGTCGCAGGGGGATCAGGTGCTCGGGCTCGCCTATCGCTTCGAGCCCGGAGCGGACGACGACGGCGTGAGCGTCGTCGTGCCCCTCGCCCTCCTCGCCCAGATCGAGGACCGCGGCTTCGACTGGCAGGTGCCCGGCCTGCGCGCGGAGCTCGTGACTGCGCTGCTGCGCGCGCTGCCGAAGGCGATCCGCCGCCATGTCGTTCCCGCGGCGGACTGGGCGGAGAAGTTCGGGGAATCGCTCGCCTCGGACGGCCCGGAAGGGCATGGCGGGCTGCCGCAGCGGTCGCTCAAGGAGGCGCTGGCGCGACTGATCCAGCCGCTGGCGAACCAGCCGGTGTCCCCTTCGGACTTCGACGACGAGCGCGTTCCAGGGCATCTGCGGATGAACTTCAGAGCCGTCGACGAACGCGGACGCGTCGTCGGCTCCGCACGCGAGCTGGGAGCGCTCCAGGATTCGCTCTCGGATCGTGCCAGGGCGAGCGTCGCCAGGTCGATCGCGCGTCCTGAGCGCGGAGGACGGCGCGTCGATCCCGCCGCGGTCGCGGCAGCCTCTGCCCAGGGTCCCGTGGAGCGCTCCGGGCTCACCACCTGGACGCTCGAAGATCTCCCCGAGGTCCTGGACACGAAGGTCGCGGGCGGGGTCGTACGCGGCTATCCGGCTCTCGTCGACGAGGGCAAGAGCGTCGGAGTGCGTGTGGAATCGACCGCCGAGGCGGCAGAGACGGCCACCCGCGACGGCATCCTGCGATTGGTGCTGCTGAACGTCCCCTCCCCCTCCTCCTACGTCCAGGAGCATCTGACCGGTCAGGAGAAGCTGGCGCTTGCGGCGTCGCCCTATCAGAACGCCGCGGCCCTCATCGAGGACGCACGCGCCGCCGTGGTGCGTGCGCTCATCGAGGAGGCGGCCCAGGGCGGGATCGTGCGGAACGAGGCCGATTTCTCCCGCGTCAGGGACGCCGTCAACGCCGCCCTCGTCGAGAGGCTGTTCGCCGTCGTGTCGCTCGTGGCGAGGATCCTCACGGCATCCAGGGAGGTCGAGCGCGAGCTCAAGGCGCAGAACTCGCTCTCGCTCCTCGGCCCCCTGGGCGACATCCGCGCGCAGCTGTCCGGTCTGATCCGCCCGGGGTTCATCTCGGCGTCCGGCGTGGATCGCCTTGCCCACTTCCCCCGATATCTCGCCGGCATCGTCGAGCGCCTGAAGACCTTGTCCTCCGAACCGGGGAAGGACCGGTCGAGGATGACCGAGTACGAGCGCATGGCGAAGGCCTTCGAGAACGCCGGGGGATCGATCCCCCTCCCACCGGACGCATCGACGTCGCTGACCGAGGTCCGATGGCTCCTGGAGGAGTATCGGATCAGCGTGTTCGCCCAGCGACTCGGCACGGCGCAGCCGGTGTCACCGCAGCGCATCCAGAAAGCCCTCACCGGCCGTTGACGCGGGTAGCCTGGCCGCATGGCACGTGCGATCGTCTACACCGAACTCGGAAGCCCTGACGTCCTCCGCCTCGTCGAGATCGACGATCCCGTCGCGGGAGAAGGCGAAGTCGTCGTGAAGATCGAAGCGGCAGGGGTGAATCCGCTCGACGCGAAGCTACGCCGAGGCGCCCGCCCCGGCCCGCCGATCACCGCCCCGCGTCGCGTCGGCTTCGACGGCGCAGGAGTCGTGGACAGCATCGGCGACGGCGTGACCGGCTTCGCCATCGGTGATCGCGTCGCCGTGCGGGACACCGTCGGCACCTACGCCACACACCTCGCCGTGCGCGCCGACCGACTCGCACCCCTGCCCGATGCGGTGACCACGGCAGAGGGCGCCGGCCTCGGCATCCCCATCGGCACCGCCTATCAGTGCCTGCGCTCCCTCGCCGTCGCAGCGGGCGACACCGTGCTCATCCATGCGGGCTCCGGCGCCGTGGGTCAGGCCGCGATCCAGTTCGCGGTCTCCTGGGGCGCGACGGTGATCGCCACCGGCAGCCCGTCGCGCTTCGCGCAGCTGCGCGAGCTCGGCGCGATTCCGGTCGCCTACGGCGAAGGGCTGCTCGAACGCGTCCAGGAGGCCGCTCCGCAGGGCGTCACGGCGGCGCTCGACGGGATCGGGACGGATGAGGCCATCGACGTGTCGAAGGCGCTCGTCGCCGACCGCGACCGCATCGCCACCATCGTCCGGGGGCCGGACGCCGCAGAACTCGGCATCCGCGCGTTCAGCGGAGGGTCTCCCGTGCCCCTCACCGCGCAGGAGCTCGCCTGGCGCGCCGAAGCCATCCCGCTCGCGGTCGAGCTCATCGCGGCAGGGGACTTCCAGATCGAGCCGGGTCCGGAGCTCCCGCTCGCCGACGCGGCGCACGCCCACGAGCTGATCGAGGCGCACGCCGCGCGCGGCAAGATCGTGCTGATCCCCTGATCCGAGCGCCGCTGTCCGGCTGTGCGGCTGTGGTCAGGCGACGCGCTCCTCGCGGGCCTCATCACGCAGGCGAGCCCCCTCGCGAAGCGCGGGAACGAGCTCCTCGCCCCACTCGATCACGTCGGCGAGCGGGTCGAATCCGCGGATGAGGAAGCGGGTCACACCGAGGTCGTAGTACTTCAGCAGCGCCTCGGCGACCTGGGCCGGGGTGCCGACGGGCGCCGTGGAGTTGCCTGAGGGCCCGGTGAGCCGCGTGATGCCCGTCCACAGCCGCTCGTCGTGCACATCGCCGCGCTGGGCGAGCTGCTGCAGACGGTCGGCGGAGACCGCGTTCTGCTCGCGCTGCAGGGGCCGTGCGAACGACAGGGTGTCCCCGGACGCCTTCGCGGCGAGCAGCGCCTCGGTCTCGGCGTAGATCCGCTCGGCCTTCGCCCACGCCTCCTCCTCGGTCGCCGCGATGATCGGCCGGGTGGAGAGACTGAACTCGACCGTCCGCCCCGCCTTCGCCGCCGCGGCCCGGATGGTGCGGATGTGCTCTGCGACCTCGGCCAGCGGCTCGCCGAAGAGCATGTACACGTCCGCGCCGCGGGCGCCGACCTCGACCGCCCCCTCGGAGAGCCCGCCGAAGAAGACGGGGATGCCGTCGTCCGTCGCCGGCTTGACCGCCGAGAAGGCGCCCTCGACCTTGTAGAACTCGCCGTCGTAGTCGAAGGGCGCATCCTCGGTCAGCGAGCGACGGAGCACCTCGATGAACTCACCTGTGCGGCGGTAGCGGTCGCCCTTCTCGCTGAAGTCGCCGTCGCGGCGCTGATCGGCCTCGCTCCCCCCGGAGATGTGGTGGATCGCGACGCGCCCTCCGCCGGTGAGGTGATCGAGCGTGGCGAGCTTGCGTGCCACGATCGTGGGCGCGACGAAGCCGGGCCGGTGGGCGATGAGCACCTTGAGCCGCTCCGTGGAGTGCAGGGCGGCCGCCGCCACGGCGAAGCCGTCCGGCGAGCTCGCGCTGTAGCCGATCAGCACGCGGTCGAATCCCGCCCGCTCGTGCGCCTGGGAGAAGTCGCGGACGTACGAGGGGTCGACGACCGGACCGGACACGGCCTTGTTCTCGGACCCGGGGGTCGTGGCGATCATTCCGAGCAGTTCGATGGGCATGTCAGCTCCTGGTGGCGGCGGGGGATGGACGATTCGGACGGGGGATGTCGAGCAGCGGCACGGAGTCGATGAGCAGCCGGGTGTACGGATGCTCCGGGGCGGACACGACCTGTCTGGTCGGTCCGTCCTCCACGATCCGTCCTCTGTCGAGGACGACGAGGCGGTCGCTCATCGCGGCGAGCGATCCGATGTCGTGCGAGATCACGAGCATCGCGAGGTCGCTGCCTCGTCGATCGCGCAGGGCGATGAGGGCCTGGACGACACGGTCGCGGCTGGCGGCGTCGAGGGCGCTGACGGGCTCGTCGAGCACGAGCAGCCGCGGCTCGACCACGAGTGCTCTGGCGATGGCGGCGCGCTGGCGCTGGCCGCCGGAGAGTCCCGCCGGGAGGCGCCTGATGAGCTCCTCGTCGAGCCCCGTCGCCTCGAGTGCCTCAGCGCGGCGGCGTGTCGCCTCCGCGGAGGGAACCCGCGCGATGCGCAGCCCCTCGACGATGGAGTCGTCGACGCTGACACCGGGGTCCAGCGAGCGCAGCGGATCCTGGAACACGTACTGCACCGCACCGGAGCGGCGCCAGGCGCGCAGCGCACGCCCTCGAAGACGCGTGACGTCGCGACCGTCGATCACGATCCGGCCCGCTGCGGCGTCCACGGCGCGCAGCACCGCGCGCGCGATCGTCGTCTTGCCTGAGCCGGACTCGCCGACGACGCCGACGACCTCTCCCGGTCTGACGCTCAGCGTGACACCGTCCAGCACGCGCACCCTGTCGTAGTCGACCGAGACGCCGTCGAGTTCCAGGACGTCGCTCACAGGTACTTCTCCAGTCCGTAGGCGGCGTGCGCACTGAGCAGTTCGCGGGTGTAGGGGTGTCCCGGCGCCCTCAGCACCCTGGACGTGGCTCCCGCCTCCACGACGACGCCGTCGCGGAAGACCTGCACCCGTTCGCAGACCTGGGCGACGACGGCGAGATCGTGCGAGACGAGGACGAGTGCGAGGTCGCGGTCACGTCGGAGCCGGCCGAGGAGCTCGAGAAGTTCGGCCTGCACGGTGACGTCGAGCGCCGTGGTCGCCTCGTCCGCGATGAGCACGGCGGGATCGGCCGCCAGCGCCATAGCGATGAGCACGCGCTGCAGCATGCCTCCGGAGAGCTCGGCGACGCGCTGGCGCAGCACGAGGTCGACCCGCCGGATGCCGAGTCCGTCCAGCAGCTCCCTCGCGCGCTCGCGGGTCCGTGCCCGCGGGACCCCTGCGGTTACCCGCAGGGTCTCCTCGAGCTGACGGCCGACGGGGCTCGCCGGGTTCAGGTACGACGCCGGGTCCTGGAAGACGGCGCCGATGCGCGTGCCGCGGACCCCGCGCCACCGCTTTTCCGACGCATGGGTGAGGTCCTCACCCGCGACCGATACCGAGCCGGAGGTCACCGCGAGACCGGGCGGCAGGATGCCCAGCAGCGCGCGGCAGGTGAGCGTCTTGCCGCTGCCGGACTCCCCCACGATCCCCAGCGCCTCGCCGGGGCGCACCGAGACGTTCACACCATGCACGAGCTCGGTCCCGTCCGCCGCGGTGATCACGAGGTCCGTGGCCTCGGCGACAGCCGGCCTCGCCAGCGACGCCTCATCGAAGGAGGGCAGCAGGTGCGGTCCCGCGGGGGCTGAGTCGGATGCGGTGCTGGCCGACGTCGTCATCAGGGTCCTCTGCTCAGACATGCGAGCCCTCCGCTCCGACCGCGGGTCGCACGGCGGACCGGCCGCGGGCCAGGGCCGCATCGGCGCCCAGGGCATCACGGAGCGCATCCGAGAGGAGGTTCAGCGCGGCGACGGTGATGATGATGGCGAGGGCGGGGGCAACGGGCCCCCACGGACGCTGCGCCAGATAACCCAGATCGCTGGACAGCATCCCACCCCACGTCGGCGCAGGCGGCTGGACGCCGATGCCGAGGAACGTCAGGGAGGCGACGGCGAGCAGCGACCCGCCGAGGGCGGAGATCGTGGCCACGACGAGATTGGGCGCGACCTGCCGCCAGACGTGCCTGCGCAGCACCCACCAGGCGGATCCGCCGAGGAAGCTCGCCGCCTCCACGTACTGCGAGTCCCGCACGCGCAGCGTCGCCGCCCGCGCGATGCGGAAGAACCCTGGCGCGACGAGGATACCGATCGCCACCGTCGCCTGCGGCAGGCCGTTGCCCAGCAGGGCGGCGAAGACGATGGCGAACAGGATGAACGGCAGCGCGAGGAGCGCGTCGACGACCCGCAGGGCGAGCCATTCGCCCGCTTTGGGGACGAACACGCTGAGAGCCCCTGGAACGGCGCCGAGCACGAGACCGATGAGCGCGGCGATGAACGCGCTGACGAGGGAGGCAGGGGCTCCGGCGAGCAGACGCGACAGGACATCCCGGCCGAGGTAGTCCGTGCCGAGCAGATGTGCGGCGCTGGGGTCCTGCAGGGCTGCCGCGGTGTCTTGCGCGAGCGGGTCCTGCGGGGCGAGCGCCGGGCCCGCGATCGCGACGACGGCGACGGCGAGCACGGCGACGAGCGCGAGACGCACCGTCCAGCCGGCGCTCCAGAGACGAGCCATGGCGTTCATGCGGCGCTCCGCTTCGATCCGCCCGCACGGGCGATGATGACGTTGAGAACCGCCCCGACGAGCACGACGATCGCGATCGTGACGAGCAGCACCCCCTGCACGACGGGCACATCTCCCTGCAGAGCAGAGCGATTGGCGAGCTGACCGAGACCCGGCATGCCGAAGATCACCTCGGTGATCACCGCTCCTCCGACGAGGCGGGGGGCGTGGATGCCGAGCGTCGACAGCGCGGGACCAAGGGCGTTCGGCAGGGCGTGCGCGAAGAGGATGCGGCCGGGGCCGAGCCCGTGCACGCGCGCGCCGACGATGAAGTTCTCGTTCAGCGTCCCCACCAGGGACGTGCGCAGCTGACGGGCGATGTCCGCACCGGCATCCAGGCTGAGCGCGAGAGAAGGAAGGACGAGGCACATCAACCAGCCAGCGATGTCCTTCTCCGGCGGGACGTAGCCCGCGACGGGGAAGACGGGAATCGCGTATGCCAGCAACAGGATGAGCCCGATCGCCGCCACGAAGGCGGGGATCGTCGCCGCCGCGGTGCTCAGGAGCGTGATGATGCGATCGATCACTCCGCCGCGGTTCGCCGCGGCGAGGACGCCGCCGGCGAAGCCGAACAGCAGCGCGAACAGAGTGGCGCCGACGGCGATGGACAGGCTGACGGGGAACGCCTGGGCGATGGAGTCCACCACCGGGATGTTCGTGAACCAGGAGGTGCCGAGGTTCCCGGTCAACGCCCCGCCGATCCAGTCCGCGTAGCGCACGAGGAAGGGGCGGTCCAGGCCGAACGCGGCGTTCAGTCGATCGATGTCCGCCTGCGTCGCGACCTCGCCGAGGGCGACGGCGGCCGGATTGGATCCGCTCGCCGCGCCGAGGGCGAAGGTGGCGAAGGTGGCGAGGACGAAGACGACGACCGCCGTGGCGAGGGTGGACAGCACCGTGCGCACCACGGGCAGCACCCGGCGCACGGGGGGTGCGTGCTCGATCTCCGACGCTCTCCGCGCCTCGACGGTCGTCGTCATCGGGTGATCAGCCCTCGACCTTGACATCTTCCCAGCGCTGCACGTCGAGCCAGTGCTGGATGCCGGTCACGCTGGAGTCGCGGATGAGGATGCGCGGCCAGCTGAACAGGAACGTGTTCGGCTGCAGCTCGACGCCGATCTTCACCGCGGCCTGCACCTTCTCGGCGTAGTCGGCGGCATCGGTCGGGGTGGCGCGCGCGGCGTTGATCGCGTCGGTCAGCTCCTGCGGGGTCTGCTTCCCGAGGTTCATCAGCCCCTCGGGGCCGTAGAGGACTTCCAGCCCCTGCAGCGGCGACTGCCGGCCGGAGTAGCTGTCGAGCACGAAGGGGAAGGTGCGCTGCACGTAGTTCTGCGCGATCGCGGTCGCCGGCTGCACGTCGAGCGTGATCCGGATGCCCGCCTCGGCCCATTGCGCCTGCAGGACCTCTGCGAGCGCGGTGTCCGCCTCGCCGAGGGTGAGCGTGAGGTCGAGCCCGTCCGGGTATCCCGCCTCGGTCAGCAGCGCGGTCGCGGTGTCGACGTCGTGCGGGTAGAGGTCGTCGAGCTCCTCGTTGTGCGCGTAGTAGCCCTCGGGGAAGGGCTGCCAGTTCGGCGTCCCCTGTCCGAAGTAGGCGGCGTCGATGAGCGCCTGCCGGTCTGTCGCATGGCTGATCGCCTGCAGGACGCGCTGGTCATCGAACGGCGCCACGGTGCTGTTCACGTCGAGGGCCCGCACGGTGAGCGCGTTGATCGTCTCGACCTCCAGGGAGGCCGCCTCTGCAGCCTCCACCTGGGACGGCGGCACGATCGCCACATCCCACTGACCCGATGTGACACCCGCGACCACGGTGGCGTCGTCCGTGACGGGGACGATCGAGAAGTCGTCGATGAAGATGTGATCGGCGTTCCAGTACTCCTCGTTCTTGACGAGGTCGGCACGGCCGTTGGGGACGTACTCGGTCAGCTCGAAGGGACCCGCGCCCTCCGGCTGGGTGGCGAGGGCGTCGACGTCGTCGAAGGCTGCCGGGTTGACGATGAACCCGGTCTTGCCGGCGAACAGCGACGGCACCTGGTAGTCGGCCTGATCGAGGTGCACGACCACGGTCTGCTCGTCAGGGGCGTCGACGGCGGTGACGATCTTCAGCTGCCCGGCGAGCGTGGAGTTCTCCTGATCGCGGCCGCGTTCGAGGTTCTGCTTCACGGCATCCGCGGTCACCGGCGAACCGTCGCTGAAGGAGGCGTCCTCGCGGAGATGGAACGTGACCTGCGTCCCGTCGGCGTTGTACTCCCACGTCTCGGCGAGCCCTGGCACGACCTCGCCATCCGTGTCGAGCTGCGTGAGCCCGTCGTACACGAGCGCGAGCGCGTGCGTGTCCCATCCCGCGGTGGAGGTGACCGGATCCCAGCTGGTTGGCAGGTTCCACCCCCAGGTCAGAGAGCTCGCGGCGTCCGAGGATCCGGACGTGGGCTGGGACGCGGCGCAGCCGGAGACGGCGAGTGCTGCGACGGTGAGGGCGGCTGCCGGGAGCAGTCGGAGGCGAAGGGTCATGGAAAGGAAGCTAGGAGGAGCGGACAGCTCTCGCCAAGCATGTCGAAGCGGAGTGACATGAACTGCAACAGTTCGACACATGCCGAGGCCGGCGCCGCGTCGGCCGTGGAAGATGTAGCGCATGACCAGCACCGCACAGCCCCGCACCATCTGGACGCCCCCCGCACGCGTGCGGGGCACCCTCGCCGTCGTCACCGGGCGCGGAGAGCTCGCTCCGGTGTACGAGCGCTTCGGGCGCCGTCTGAGCGCCGACGGCTACCTCGTCGCGGTCTTCGAATCCGGTGCGGATGCGGCGGCGGGATGGCTCGCCGAGGCAGCGGATGCGCCGCGGGTGCTGATCGGATCGGATGCCGGGGCCGCCGGAGTCCTGCGCGTGCTCGCCGAGGGCGCCACCGCGGAGGGCGCCGTCGTCGCCGGGACCCTCGTGGATCCCTCCGCCGCGCAGCCCTCCGACACGCAGCGCACCGCATGCCCCCTGCATCTGGGCGTGCTCGGCACACCGGAGGCGAGGACCGCCACGTCGGTCGTCGAGGCGCTCCCCGCCGCGTCGGCGCTGGAAGGCATCCGCGTGCCGGTTCTCGCCGTGCACGGCGGAGCGGATGAGGTGTCGCCCTTCGGAGCAGCAGCGGAGGCGCTCTCGTCGATCGCGGACCTCGAGCTCGTGGAGACGGTGGACGGCCTGCATGATGCGCTGAACGACCAGCAGCACCGCAGCGTCGCCGCGGCGCTCGTGCAGTGGCTGGAGCGCCTTCGCACCGGCGATGTGCGCGCCGCGATCCTCCGCCGCGCGGACGTCACCAGCGAGGTGCGGGCGTGACCGCGTTCGCGACCGATCAGGTCCAGGCGGGGTTCATCACAGCGACGCCGCAGAACACGGCGGTCCCGCCGATCTATCAGACGGCGGCGTACGAATTCGCCTCGCTGTCGGATGCAGCGGACATCTTCGCGCTGCGCAAGCCAGGCAACCTGTACAGCCGGAGCGCGAGTCCGACCCAGCTGCTCCTGGAGGAGCGCATCACCGCCCTGGAGGGTGGCGTCTCCGCTGCCGCAGTCGCATCGGGGCAGGCCGCCGTCGCGGTGACGCTCCTCGCCCTCGTCGGCCGCGGTGGTCACATCGTCGCCGCCGAACAGCTGTACGGCGGAACGGTCGATCTGCTGCAGGACACCTTCGAGGACTTCGGCATCGCCGTGACCTTCGTCGATCAGGACGACGCGGCGGCGTGGCGCGCCGCCCTCCGGCCCGAGACGCGCGCGGTGTTCGCCGAGTCGGTCGCCAATCCCATCGCACAGGTGCTCGACATCCGTCTGCTGGCGGACATCGCACACGAGGCAGGTGTCCCCCTCGTCATCGACAACACCGTCGGCACTCCGTATCTCGTGCGGCCGGGCGAGCACGGGGCCGACTTCGTCGTGCACTCGGCGACGAAGTTCCTCTCCGGCCACGGAACATCGCTCGGCGGCGTCGTCGTCGATCTCGGGACGTTCGATTTCGGCGCGGAGCCCGAGCGCTGGCCGCAGTTCACCCGGCCTTACCCGCGGCTGGGCGAGCTCGTGCTGTGGGAGCGTTTCGGCCAGGGCTTCGCCTTCGGCGCGCTCGTGAAGTCGAAGTACGTGCACGACCTCGGCCCCTCGCTCTCGCCGTTCAACGCCTGGCAGATCCTGCAGGGCGTCGAGACGCTCGATCTGCGCGTCGCCCGCCAGTCCGCGACGGCGCTCGAGGTCGCCCGCTTCCTCGCCGAGCATCCGAAAACGGCTGCCGTGCACCATCCAGGCCTGCCGGGCAATCGCTGGCACGACCTCGCCGAGCGCTACCTGCCGCGCGGCGTCCCCTCGGTGTTCTCCTTCGATCTCCTCGGCGCAGAGGACGACGATGCGCTGGATCGCGTGGCGCGCGTGATCGACGGCCTGAAGGTCTTCCGCCTCGTCGCGAACATCGGGGATGCCCGCAGCCTCGTCGCGCACCCGGCGTCCATGACCCACTCGCACCTGTCGCCCGCGCAGCGCGCCGTCGCCGGCATCAGCCTGAACACCATCCGCCTCTCCGCCGGGCTCGAAGACCCCGCGGACCTCATCGCCGACCTCGACCGCGCCCTCGCGCACGCCTGACGGGAGAATCATGGCCATCAACCTCGGATACTGGACCCCGGTCTACGGCGGGTTCCTCCGCAACGTCACGGACGAGGGCCGCATGGCGGCGACCTGGGAGTACATCCGTGAGGTGTCCGTCAAGGCCGATCGTCTCGGCTTCCACACCACCCTGGTCCCCGAGCTCTACCTCAACGACCGCAAGGGCACCGACGCCCCGAGCCTGGAGGCGTGGTCGCTCTCGGCAGCGATCCTCGCCGTGACCGAGCGGCTGCGTGTGATGACGGCCGTGCGGCCGGGATTCCACCTGCCCGCGGTCCTCGCCAAGACCGTCGGGACGCTGGACAGCATCGCGCCGGGGCGTGTCGCCCTCAACGTCGTCGCCGCGTGGTGGGCGGAGGAGGCGCGCCAGTTCGGAGGAACGTTCACGACGCACGACGAGCGCTATGTGCAGGCGAAGGAGTTCGTGGATGTGCTCAACGGGCTCTGGGAGAGGACGCCGTTCTCGTTCGCGGGAGAGCACTACGAGCTGGATGGCACGATCGTCGAGCCGAAGCCCGGCTCGCACCCGGTGGTCTTCGCCGGCGGCGAGAGCGACGCCGGACGTGAAGCGATCGCCGACTTCGCTGATGCGTACGTCATGCACGGCGGAACCCTCGATGAGGTGCGCCGCAACGTGTCAGACATGAACGCGCGCTCTGAGCGCCTGCACGGCCGGCCGATCGCCGAGTTCGGCATGCCCGCCTACGTCATCGTCCGCGATACCGAGGCCGAGGCGCAGCGGGAGCTGGAGCGGATCACGACCGTCGATGAGAACTCGCCTGGTTACGCCTCGTTCGAGCAGTTCCTGGCGAACTCGAACCTGTCGCTGGAGGTCTCCAAGCGCGAGTACTCGGTGGGCACCAGGGGTCTGCGCCCGAACCTCGTCGGCACGCCGGAGCAGGTCGCGGAGCGCATCGACGCCTATGCGGAAGCCGGCATCACGCTGCTGCTCATCCAGTCCTCGCCGCTGGACGAGGAGCTCGAGCGCATCGCGGAGCAGGTCTTCCCGCTCGTCTCGCAGCACGCCCTCACAACAGTGGGCTGAGCCGTAGCGGGCGGCGCCGTGTCGGAGGCCGCCCGCTACGCTGAAGGCATGACCGGTCTTCGTTGGGGAATCCTCGCCACCGGCGGCATCGCCGCCTCCTTCGCCTCTGATCTGCGCACGGCGGGTCTCGACCTCGTCGCCGTGGGGTCGCGCAGCCAGGAGTCGGCAGACGCCTTCGCCGAACGCTTCGGCATCGCCGCCGCGCATCCCTCCTACGAGTCCCTCGTCTCCGACCCCGGCGTCGACATCATCTACGTCTCGACGCCGCACCCGCTGCACATCGACGGTGCACGCCTCGCCCTCGAGCACGGCAAGCACGTCCTCGTCGAGAAGCCTTTCACGCTGAACCGGGCTGAGGCGGAGGAGCTCAGGACGCTCGCCCGCGACCGGGGCCTGCTGCTCATGGAGGCCATGTGGACGAGGTATCTCCCGCACATGGTGCGCATCAGAGAGATCCTGGCCGAGGGCGCGCTCGGCGAGATCCGCGCCGTCACCGCCGATCACACCCAGCGCATCAGCGCCGACCCCGCCCATCGTCTGAACGCTCTCGAGCTCGGCGGTGGAGCGCTGCTCGACCTCGGCATCTACCCGATCTCGTTCATCTGGAGCGTGCTCGGCGCACCGGAGACCATCAAGGCGGTCGCCCGTCTCGGTGACACCGGCGCCGATGCCGAGGTCGCGACCGTCATGACCCACGCCGGCGGCACGGTGAGCACATCGCTCTCCTCGTCCAGGGGCGCGGGGCCGAACGCCGCAGCCATCATCGGCACCGAGGCCCGCATCGACATCGACCGCGTCTGGTACACCCCGACCACCTTCCGCGTCGTCACTCCCGACGGAACCGTGCGCGAGAGCTTCGACGGCGCGACGGAGGGTCGCGGGATGCAGTACCAGGCGATCGCCGCCGAACGCTTCGTCGCCGAGGGCCTGCTCGAGGGCGATGTGCTCACGCTCGACGAGACGGTGGGGATCATGGGCACCCTCGATGAGATCCGCGCCCAGATCGGGGTCCGTTACCCCAGTGAGGAGCGCTCCGATGGCTGACCCGCAGAACACCAGGGTCGCGGTCTACCTCGACTTCGACAACATCGTGATCTCCTGGTACGACCGCGTGCACGGCCGCAACGCCTATGGCAAGGACAGGCAGCGGATCGCAGAGAGCCCCAACGATCCAGAGGTCGCCGAGCGCCTGCGCGCCGCGATGATCGAGGTCGGGGCGATCATCGACTACGCATCCTCGTTCGGCACGCTCGTGCTCACCAGGGCGTACGCCGACTGGTCCGCTCCCGTGAACGCCGAGTACCGCTCGCAGCTCGTCGCGCGCGCCGTCGACCTCGTGCAGCTGTTCCCCGCGGCCGCCTACGCCAAGAACGGCGCGGACATCCGTCTCGCCGTGGATGCCGTCGAGGACATGTTCCGCCTGCCCGACCTCACGCACGTGGTCATCGTGGCCGGCGACAGCGACTACGTGCCGCTCGCCCAGCGGTGCAAGCGGCTCGGACGCTATGTCGTCGGCGTCGGGGTGTCGGGCTCGACGGCGAAATCGCTGGCTGCGGCGTGCGACGAGTTCGAGTCCTACGACTCGCTGCCGGGTGTCGTCCGCCCCGCGCCGAAGGCGGCGCCGGAGCCCGTGGCGCCGGTTGCGGAGCCCGTCGTGGATGCGGCGGTCAAGCCGAAGACCGCGACGAAGACCAGGACCCGCAAGCCCAAGCCCGCTGAGCCGGAGCCACCGACCGTCGACGAGCAGGCGGAGGCCACCCAGCTCCTCGAGCGGGCGCTGCGGCTCGGTCATGACAAGGCGGACGCGGACGACTGGCTGCACAGCTCGGCGGTGAAGACCCAGATGCGCCGGATGGATCCCTCCTTCAGCGAGAAGGCCCTCGGGCACCGGTCCTTCTCGGACTTCCTGAAGTCGCGGGAGGCGATCGCCGAGCTCGAGGAGACCGGCCACGAACGCCTCGTGCGGCTGCGCGAGCGCTAGGCCTGCACTCCCACGGCGCCTCGGCGCTACGCTCGAGGACATGAGGCATCCCTCCCGCTCCCCGTACACGCGAGCGCTCGGAGCGAGAGCAGCCGAGCTGCATCCCGAACTGCGTCAGTACTTCTCCGGGATCGACGAGGGCATGGTCGGTGTCGGAGAAGGCGTCTTCGACCAGGTGGGCACACCGCGGCGGTGGCTGCATCCCCTGCTGTATCCGCTGCAGCGCAGAGGCATCCTCGTCGCGGGCTGGTACCGTGACGTCCCCTTCCGCATCGAGAACCGGACCGTGGCTGGGCGCGCCGTCGCGGACCGGGTGTTCCGGCTGCCCTTCGGCGACTGGATCATGCGGGATGCGGTGGCCGTGAAGACGCACGGACGGCTGGTCGATGAGCTCGGCGAGCCGCCGCTGTTCGCGGCGAGCTTCGACGTCCACGTGCAGGCCGGAGCGCTGCGGTTGAGAAGCCGCGCCGTGGGGCTGAGGCTCGGCCGGCTGCGGTTCCGTGCACCGGGCTGGATCTCGCCCGTGGTGACGCTCACGGAGCGGTTCGACGACGCTTCGGGACGTCAGCGGGTGTCGCTGAAGATCAGGATGCCGTTGCTGGGTCTCGTCTACGAGTACGCAGGGTCGTTCGACTACCGCATCGAGCAGGAACGATGACCGCCGGACGCGTCGTGATCGGAGGCTCCTCCGGGTTCATGGGCCGCCATCTCGTCGACCGCTACCGGGAGGCCGGGCGCGACGTCGTGACGATCTCCCGCTCGGGTGCAGATCTCGGCTGGGAGGACGAGGCAGGCATCGCCGCCGCTGTCGACGGCGCCGACCTCGTCATCGGGCTCGCGGGCAAGAGCGTCAACTGCCGGTACACCCCGCAGAACAGAGCGGAGATCTTCTCGTCACGCGGTCGGACGACGGCGGCGCTCGCTCATGCCATCTCGATCGCCGAGCGTCCCCCTGCGCTCTGGGTCAACTCCTCGACCGCGACCATCTACCGCCACGCCGAGGACCGCGCGATGACGGAGGCCTCCGGAGAGATCGGGGCGGGTTTCTCGGTCGAGGTGGCGAAGGCCTGGGAGCAGGCGCTGTTCGCAGAGCCGCTCCCCTCGACGAGGCGTGTCGCCCTGCGCTCGGCGATCGTCCTCGGTCACGGCGGGGTCCTCGGTCCCCTGAAGACGCTCGCACGTCTCGGTCTCGGCGGAGCGCAGCACGACGGCTGGTGGCCGACCACCCGTCGACGCCGCGAGGCGGGCACGGCGCATCTGCGCGGCAGTGGCCGCGGCCGCCAGCGGTTCAGCTGGGTGCACATCGACGACGTCGCGGGCATCATCGACTTTCTGGAGGAGCACCCGGAGCTCGAGGGCCCGGTGAACGCAGCCTCCCCGAATCCGGTGGACAACGCGGGGTTCATGGCGAGCGTGCGCAGGGTTCTCGGGGTGCCGTTCGGCCCGCCGATGCCGAGGTGGATGCTGGAGATCGGCGCGATCGGCATCCGCACCGAGACCGAGCTGGTGCTCAAGAGCCGCTGGGTGCTGCCGGAGCGATTGGTCGAGGCCGGGTATGCGTTCCGCTATCCCGAGCTGGAGCCCGCTCTTCGCGAGTGCCTCGACCGCGTCGAGCCGGCATGACCCGTCTCTACTGGCCGTCGGTCTCTCGCCGGCGCTTCTCGATCTCCGCGCGCAGTCGCCACTCCTCGATCTCGCGGTCGAGATCGGCGATCTGCTGCTCGGTGGTGCGGGTGTCGACGGGAGGAGCGGGGGCGATCTGATCCCTGGGCGACGGTCGGGGCGCGCGATTCGGTCGCGGCATCCTCGGCACGCTGATCCCCGAGTCGCCCCACTCCCGCCCGAGGGCGAACCAGAGGATGCTGCCGATGAGCGGGAGGAGGATGACGAGGATGATCCAGGCCATCTTCGGCAGGAACCGCACCTGCGAGCTGTCTCTGGTGATGATGTCGATCAGCGCGCCGATCATCAACGCGATGATGAGCAGCGAGAGGACAGGCATGGAAACAGCGTAGACGAATCACAGGATCCCGGGAACGACCGGAGGCCGGGCCGCGCGATCCGCTCCCCCCGCGTGCGGCTGGTTGAATGGCGATATGGCCTTCTCGCAGTCCCCTGCCCCTGTCACCCTCACCGGCCGCCTGGTCGAGCTGCGCCCGTTGGAGGCGGCGCATCACGACGGCCTGCTCGACGCTCTCCAGGAGGGCGATCTCTGGAAGAACGCCTGGTACACCTCCGTGCCATCCCCCGAGGGTCTCGCCGCGGAGATCGATCGACGGATCGGGCTCGTCTCCTCCGGAGGGATGATCCCCTTCACCGCCTTCGACGCCGCGGGGCGCGTGCTGGGCCTGACCTCCTACTACGACCTCGTCGCAGACGTGCCTCGGCTGCACATCGGCTACACCTGGAACCGGCCCTCCGCGCACGGCACGGGGACCAACGCCGAGTCGAAGCTCCTGCTCATGCGGCACGCCTTCGAGACGCTGGGCGTCTTCCGCGTCGGCCTGACCACGCAATGGGTCAATTTCCAGTCCCGCGCAGCGATCGAGCGGCTGGGAGCGAAGCAGGACGGCGTGATGCGGGCGATGAGCCGCTACCGCAACGGCGCGCTGCGCGACAGCGTGGAGTACTCGGTCATCGAGCCGGAGTGGCCGGCGGTCAGGGCGAACCTGGAGGCGCGGCTGGCCAAGCGGGCCTGAGCCGGGCATGAGCCGGCGTGCGCCCGAGCCGGATCAGCTGGCGGAGGGGCCGCCGTCCCAGTTGTTCGAGCGGCGGGTCGCGCCGGAGCGTCCCTCGCGCATCATGAACGCGAGCGAGAGGCACATGAGCAGCAGACCGCCGCAGAACACGAGCGCCTGGAAGTCGGCGAGGCCGTGCGCGATGCCCATCAGCA
Source organism: Microbacterium sp. NPDC055903 (assembly GCF_053615555.1). NCBI lineage: Bacteria > Bacillati > Actinomycetota > Actinomycetes > Micrococcales > Microbacteriaceae > Microbacterium > Microbacterium sp. NPDC055903. The sequence goes on from NZ_JBSHCA010000001.1 coordinate 175,810, forward strand.
CGATGCCCCCGAGGAAGAGGACGAGGAAGAGGATGAAGCTGAGGATCATCGGGGACTCCTGAGGTCGGGGACGCGCTTCTTCAAGGATACCGTTCGACGGCTTCGCCTCCTTGCACACGTCGGCGGACGACGAGCGTAACGGAGTCAGCGGGTCTCACGCGCCTCGCGGTAGCGTGTAATCCATGACCGCTCCCGTCGACCCCACCACCACTGCCGCCTGGGCCGAGCTCACCGCGCTCCGGGACGGCTTCTCGCCCGATCTGCGCGGCTGGTTCGCCGCCGATGCAGGCCGCGCGGAGCGTCTCTCCCTCCCGCTGGCCGATCTGCATGTGGATCTGTCGAAGAACCTCGTCACGGATGACGTGCTCGCAGCCCTGCAGCGCCTCGCCGCCGAGACGGGCGTCGCCGAGCGCTACGCGTCGATGCTCGCCGGCGCGCACATCAACACGAGCGAGGACCGCGCGGTGCTGCACACGGCGCTGCGCCGTCCTGCCGGGGCTGCGCCGTCGCTCACGGTCGACGGCCAGGACGTGGATGCCGACGTGCAGTCGGTGCTCGATGCGCTCAGCGCCTTCGCCGACCGCGTGCGCTCGGGCGGATGGCAGGGCGTCACGGGCAAGAAGGTCACCCACGTCGTCAACATCGGCATCGGCGGCTCTGATCTCGGCCCCGTCATGGTCTACGAGGCTCTGAAGCCGTACGCGGATGCCGGCATCCAGGCGCGCTTCGTCTCCAACATCGATCCCACCGATCTCGCGCAGAAGACGGCCGACCTCGACCCCGAGACGACCTTGTTCATCGTGGCCTCGAAGACCTTCACGACGCTGGAGACCCTGACCAATGCGCGTCTCGCGCGTGACTGGCTCTGGGCGGGGCTCGAGGCCTCCGGGGCGATCGGCAGCGACGAGGCGTCTCGCACGGATGCCGTCGCGCACCACTTCGTCGCGGTCTCCACCGCTCTGGACAAGGTCGCCGCCTTCGGCATCGACCCGAAGAACGCCTTCGGGTTCTGGGACTGGGTGGGCGGGCGCTACTCCGTCGACTCGGCCATCGGCCTCTCATTGGCCATCGCCCTGGGGCCTGACGCGTTCCGAGGCCTCCTCGCCGGCTTCCACGCCGTCGACGAGCACGTCAGGACCACGCCGCTGGAGCGCAACGTCCCCGTCCTCATGGGCCTGCTCAACGTCTGGTACGTGAACTTCTTCGGCGCGCAGTCGCATGCGGTGCTCCCCTACGCCCAGCAGCTGAGCCGCTTCCCCGCGTACCTGCAGCAGCTCACCATGGAGTCCAACGGCAAGTCGGTGCGCTGGGACGGCACGCCCGTCACGACCGACACCGGTGAGGTGTTCTGGGGCGAGCCGGGCACGAACGGCCAGCACGCCTTCTACCAGCTCATCCACCAGGGCACCCGGCTGATCCCGGCCGACTTCATCGCGTTCGTGAACTCGGCGTACCCGCTGGAGGACGGCGGGCAGGATGTGCACGCGCTGTTCCTGGCGAACTTCCTCGCCCAGACGAAGGCGCTCGCGTTCGGCAAGACCGCCGAGGAGGTCGAGGCGGAGGGCACGACCGGCGCGCTGGTCGCGGCGCGCACGTTCGCGGGCAACCGGCCGACCACCTCGATCTTCGCTGCCGCGCTCACGCCCGAGGTGCTCGGCCAGCTCATCGCCCTCTACGAGCACATCACGTTCACGCAGGGCACGATCTGGGGCATCAACTCCTTCGACCAGTGGGGTGTCGAGCTCGGCAAGCAGCTCGCACTGCAGATCGCCCCGGCGATCGAGGGCGATGCGGATGCCGTGGCCGCGCAGGACGCTTCGACGAAGGCTCTGCTGGCGTACTACGCGGCACACAAGAACTAGTCCATTCGGGTTTCCGGCTCGGCAGCATCCGTGTCAAGGCCCTGAGCACCGTGGTCGGCGCACGCCTATCGTGCCGTCCATGGACGCGCCGCTGAACGCACTGCTGATCAACTGCACCCTCAAGCCATCCCCCGCCGGATCGAGCACGCATGTGCTCGGCGAGCAGATCCTCTCGGCGCTCACCGAGCACGGCGCGGTGTGCGACCGCATCCGGGCCGTCGACCATCGCATCCTGCCTGGAGTCGATGCGGACATGGGCGAGGGCGATGAGTGGCCCGAGCTTCGTGCACGCGTGCTGGCTGCGGACATCCTCGTGCTCGCGACCCCGACGTGGCTGGGGCAGCACTCGAGCATCGCGCAACGCGTGCTCGAGCGTCTGGACGCCGAGCTCGGCGCGACGGATGCGAGCGGAAGCCCCACGCTGTTCGGCAAGGTCGCCCTCGCCGCGATCGTCGGGAACGAGGACGGCGCGCATCACATCGCCGCGGTCCTCTTCCAGGCGCTGAACGACGTCGGCTTCACCGTGCCCGCGCAGGGCTCGGTCTACTGGAACGGCGAGGCGATGCAGGGCACCGACTACAAGGATCTGGATGCGACGCCGGAGAAGGTCGCCCAGGCGACGACGACCGCGGCGCGCACCGCGGCGCACCTGGCGCTCGCGCTCCGCGACCGGCCGTATCCGGGCTGACGCGTCTCGCCGGTCAGCCTGCGGCCTTGCGCACCAGTTCGGCGATGCGCGCTTCGGTCTCGGCGTCGAGCGACGTCACGCTCCAGACGACCGGATGCAGGGCCGCACCCTCCTCGAACGCAGGGTTGATCTCCTCGCCGAAGCCGAAGACGAGATAGTTCTTGCCGCTCTTGATGTAGCAGACATCCTCACCATCGCGGGTATAGAACGGGATGCCCCAGCGCAGCAGCGGCTCCAGGGTCGGGGCGTTCTCGCGGATGATCGCGTGCAGGCGCTCACCGATCTCCCGATACGGCGCCGGTGCTTCGGCGAGCTTCGCGAGCACCGCGTCGTCGCCCTTCTTGCTGAACATGCCCATGACAGACCTCCTGACACCGAGAGTACGCGGAGAGCACGCCGATCACGAGGATCCGACTCGTGCGGCTCCCAGGGAAACGGCGTTCAGGCCGCGTCCTCCATGTCGAGGATCTCCTCGATCAGCAGCTCACCTGTTGCATTGAGGGATCTCATGAGTTCCTCGATCCGGCGCGCCTCGATCGGAGGCTGCTCGGCCTCCGTGAAGAGGAACTGCAACGGTATGGCCGGGTGGATCCACACCGTGATCCTCCGGTCGTCGCCCGCCGTCACCGGACGCCACGTCATCATGAAGCTCTCCTGGCGGCGCAGCTTCGTCGCGATGACGACCTTGAGATGAGCGAGCGTCACATCATCGATCGGAATCGGGTCGGATGTGCCGTCGTATCTGAGTCTTCCCATACTGAACGGTACCCCGGGGCATGCGTCCCGGGGGAACGGCGAAGGGCGGATGCCCGCAAGCATCCGCCCTTCGCGCACTGTGCGACTCAGAAGTCCCAGTCGTCGTCTTCCGTGGCCTCTGCCTTGCCGATGACGTACGACGAACCCGACCCCGAGAAGAAGTCATGGTTCTCGTCGGCGTTCGGCGAGAGCGCCGAGAGGATCGCCGGGTTCACGTTCGTGACGGTGGAGGGGAACATCGCCTCGTAGCCGAGGTTCATCAGCGCCTTGTTGGCGTTGTAGTGCAGGAACTTCTTGACGTCCTCGGTGAGACCGACGCCGTCGTAGAGGTCCTGCGTGTACTGCACCTCGTTGTCGTAGAGCTCGAACAGCAGATTGAAGGTGTAGTCCTTGAGCTCCTGGCGGCGCTCCTCGGTCTCCTTCTCGAGCCCCTTCTGGAACTTGTAGCCGATGTAGTACCCGTGCACGGCCTCGTCGCGGATGATGAGGCGGATGAGATCAGCCGTGTTCGTCAGCTTGGCCTTGGAAGACCAGTAGATCGGCAGGTAGAAGCCCGAGTAGAACAGGAACGACTCCAGCAGCGTGGAGGCGACCTTGCGCTTGAGCGGGTCGTCGCCCTGGTAGTAGTCCATGATGATCTGAGCCTTCTTCTGAAGGTTCGGGTTCTCGGTGGACCAGCGGAACGCCTCGTCGATCTCCTTCGTCGACGCGAGGGTCGAGAAGATCGACGAGTAGCTCTTCGCGTGCACGGACTCCATGAACGCGATGTTCGTGTACACCGCCTCCTCGTGCGGGGTGATCGCGTCAGGGATCAGCGAGACCGCGCCGACCGTGCCCTGGATCGTGTCCAGCAGCGTCAGTCCGGTGAACACCCGCATCGTGAGCAGCTGCTCCTCGGGCGTCAGCGTGTTCCACGACTGCACGTCGTTGGACAGCGGCACCTTCTCGGGCAGCCAGAAGTTGTTCACCAGACGGTTCCAGACCTCGAGGTCCTTGTCGTCCTGGATGCGGTTCCAGTTGATCGCCTGCACGCTGTCGACCAGCTTGAGCGGCTGATGGGGAGTCATTGTTCGTCGTTTCTCGAGTTCAGGGACGGGTCAGAGCATGCAGGAGACGCACTCGGTCATATCGGTGCCCTCGAGCGCCAGCTGACGGAGACGGATGTAGTAGATCGTCTTGATGCCCTTGCGCCATGCGTAGATCTGCGCCTTGTTGATGTCGCGCGTGGTGGCGGTGTCCTTGAAGAACAGCGTCAGCGACAGGCCCTGGTCGACGTGCTGCGTCGCGGCGGCGTAGGTGTCGATGACCTTCTCGTAGCCGATCTCGTAGGCGTCCTGGTAGTACTCCAGGTTGTCGTTCGTCATGAACGCCGCCGGGTAGTAGACGCGACCGAGCTTGCCTTCCTTGCGGATCTCGATCTTCGAGGCGATCGGGTGGATCGAGCTCGTCGAGTTGTTGATGTACGAGATCGAGCCGGTCGGCGGCACCGCCTGCAGGTTCTGGTTGTAGATGCCGTGCTTCTGGATGGACTCCTTCAGCTCGACCCAGTCGGCCTGCGTCGGGATGTGGTGGCCGGCGAAGAGCTCGGTCACCTTCTGCGTCGCAGGGACCCACGCCTGATCGATGTACTTGTCGAAGAACGCACCGGACGCGTAGGTCGAGTCCTCGAAGCCGTCGAAGGTCGTGCCGCGCTCGATGGCGAGCTTGTTCGAGGCGCGCAGCGCGTGGAACAGCACCGTGTAGAAGTAGATGTTCGTGAAGTCGACACCCTCTTCGGAGCCGTAGTAGACGTGCTCGCGGGCGAGGTAGCCGTGCAGGTTCATCTGGCCGAGGCCGATCGCGTGCGAACGGTCGTTGCCGTCCTCGATGGAGCGCACCGAGGCGATGTGGCTCTGGTTGCTCACCGCGGTGAGCCCGCGGATGGCGGTCTCGACCGTGGCGGCGAGGTTGCCGCCATCCATCGCCAGCGCGATGTTCATCGAGCCGAGGTTGCAGGAGATGTCCTTGCCGATCTGGTCGTACGAGAGGTCCTCGTTGTACGTCGTCGGCGTGTTCACCTGCAGGATCTCGCTGCACAGGTTCGACATGTTGATGCGGCCCTTGATCGGGTTCGCCTTGTTCACCGTGTCCTCGAACATGATGTACGGGTAGCCAGACTCGAACTGGATCTCGGCGATGGTCTGGAAGAACTCGCGCGCGTTGATCTTCGTCTTCTTGATGCGGGAGTCGTCGACCATCTCGCGGTACTTCTCGGTGACCGAGATGTCGCCGAAGGGCACGCCGTAGACCTTCTCGACGTCGTACGGCGAGAAGAGGTACATATCCTCGTCGTTCTTGGCGAGCTCGAAGGTGATGTCCGGCACGACGACGCCCAGCGACAGCGTCTTGATGCGGATCTTCTCGTCGGCGTTCTCGCGCTTGGTGTCGAGGAAGCGCATGATGTCGGGGTGGTGCGCGTTGAGGTAGACGGCACCGGCGCCCTGACGGGCTCCGAGCTGGTTGGCGTAGCTGAAGCTGTCTTCGAGGAGCTTCATGACGGGGATGATGCCGGAGGACTGGTTCTCGATCTGCTTGATCGGAGCACCGGACTCGCGGATGTTCGACAGCAGCAGGGCGACGCCGCCACCGCGCTTGGAGAGCTGGAGCGCGGAGTTGATGCCGCGGGCGATCGACTCCATGTTGTCCTCGATGCGCAGCAGGAAGCAGCTGACGAGCTCGCCGCGCTGCGCCTTGCCCGCGTTGAGGAAGGTCGGGGTGGCCGGCTGGAAGCGACCGGAGATGATCTCCTCGACGAGGTCGATCGCGACCTGCTCGTCGCCGTCCGCGAGGGCGAGGGCCGTCATGACGACGCGGTCCTCGAAGCGCTCGAGGTAGCGCTTGCCGTCGAAGGTCTTCAGCGTGTAGCTCGTGTAGTACTTGAAGGCGCCGAGGAAGGTCTCGAAGCGGAACTTCTTCGAGTAGGCGAGGTCGTTCAGGCGCTGGATGAACTCGAACGAATACTTGTCGAGGACGGCGCCCTCGTAGTACTCCTTCTCCACGAGGTAGTCCAGGCGCTCCTTGAGGGAGTGGAAGAACACCGTGTTCTGGTTGACGTGCTGCAGGAAGTACTCGCGTGCCGCGCGCTTGTCGGCGTCGAACTGGATCTTGCCGTCCGCGTCGTACAGGTTCAGCATCGCGTTGAGGGCGTGGTAGTCGAGCCCCTCGTATGCCGGGTTCGCCTTGAAGGCCACTGTCTCGGTCACTGAAGTTCCCACCGTCGTTCCAATCCGTCGGTCACGCGATCGACATCGTCCTGTGTGCCGAAGATCTCTAGCCGGTACAAGTGAGGCACGTGGCACTTGCGGCTGATGATGTCACCGGCGAGGCAGAAGGACTCGCCGAAGTTGGTGTTGCCCGCCGAGATCACTCCGCGGATGTTCTGTCGGTTGCGCTCGTCGTTGAGGAACCGGATGACCTGCTTGGGGACGGCCCCTCGCTCGACGCCCCTCCCCTCGCCGCCCCCGTAGGTGGGGGTGACGAGGACGAAGGGCTCATCGATGATCAGAGGCTCGTCGTTCGCGCGCAAGGGGATCCGCCGAGCCCGCAGGCCCAGCTTGTCGATGAATCGCGCGGTGTTGCCGGAGACGCTCGAGAAGAAGACCAGGAGCGGTGCGGCTGTGGCGACGACGCTCATGATCCGACCGGCCTCTTATGCCAGGCGCGACGCGAGTTCGTCGATCTTGTCGGGACGGAAGCCCGACCAGTGGTCCTCGTCGGTGACGACGACTGGCGCCTGCATGTAGCCCAGCGCCTTGACCTGCTCGAGCGCCGCAGCGTCCTCGGAGAGGTCGTGGATCTCGTACTCGATGCCCTTGGCGTCGAGTGCGCGATAGGTCGCGTTGCACTGCACGCAGGAAGGCTTGGTGTAGACCGTGATCGACATTTTTGAATCAGTTCCCCTCGAATTCTGGCCCTGCTCTGATCAGGTGCTCTCTGGCTGACCCCGCCGGGAGTTCAATACTACATATAGGGACGGACGTTCGGAACGACCACAAGGGATAGTAGTTACATCCGTGTAGTTTTCCACCGCTCTCCACTGGTACAACACAGGTTGTCCACCGTTTCATCCACAGATCGACGACGGATTCCGACCCCCGCGATGCCCAGGAAATCGCGGGCGGAGGGGGCTGATCCGAAATCCATCCACAGCGGGGACGCTACGCCGGGCCTCGGACATCGGATCGGCTGTGGAAAGTCCGCCCCGGCGTGTCGCGGCGTGTCGCACCGGACGGGGTGATGACGTCCTGCCGAGGCGTCGCTACCGTTGTCTGGTGGCGGGATATCGAGACCTTCTTCGCACCCCCGGCGTCGGCCGGATGATCGCGGCGCAGCTCACCGCGCGCTTCCCCGGCGGCATGGCGTCCCTCGCGATCCTGCTGCACGTGGAGCAGCAGACCGGATCGTACGGCGCCGCGGGTCTCGTCCTCGCCGCGACATCGGTCGGACAGGCCGTCGCCGGCCCCGTCACCAGCCGCTGGATGGGCGCGTGGGGCATGCGCAGGGTGATCTCACTGACGGCATCCGTCTGCATCCTCGCCGTGCTCGGGTTGGCAGTGCTCCCGCTGTCCCTGCCCGGCTACATGGCATTGGGGATGCTCTCGGGGCTCTCGACCCCGCCCATCCAGTCCGCCGTGCGGACGATCTACCCGAAGCTCGTGAACTCCTCGCAGCTCACCCCGCTGTTCGCCCTGGATGCATCCCTGCAGGAGATCATCTGGATCCTGGCACCCGTCGTCATCACCCTCGTGTCGACTCAGGTGGGCACGACCGAGGGGCTGCTGCTCGTCGCGATCATGCTCGTCGTGGGCTGCGGGTGGTTCATCCTCTCCCCCGAGGTCGGCCGTGTGCGCATCCCGCGCAGCCGGCACGGCTTCGGCCGGGTCGTGCTCAAGTCGCCGGTGGCACTGGCCACCGTGATCGGGTTCCTGCTCATCGGCGCCTGCTCCGCCGTCGAGGTGGGCGTGGTCGCGACCTTCGAGCACGGCAGCCTGGAGGCAGGCCTCGTGCTGGCCGTCTTCTCGGTGGGAAGCCTCGTCGGCGGCCTCTCTTTCGGGCACATCCCGATCGGCCCCTGGGCGATGGCGCGACGTCTGGTGCTGGTCACCGTCGGGCTGTGCCTGACGATGTTCATGCTGAACGCCTTCTGGCTCGGCGCGACGCTCTTCATCGCCGGGATGGGCATCGCACCCGCCCTCGCGGTGCTCTTCGCCATCACGACGGCGAGCGTGAAGTTCAGCGAGACGGCCGAGGCGTTCGGCTGGGCGGGGACGGGACAGCTCATCGGCGCCGCTGCGGGCTCGGCGATCGCGGGATTCCTCGTCGACAGCACAGGCGGCGCGCGAGGCGCGTATCTCGCCGCGGCCCTGTTCGCTATCGTCGGAGTGGTCGTCTCCGTGGTGTTCGTCCGTGCCTTCCCCGACCTGCGCCATCGCGACCCCAGCCCCTATCCGGACACCGAACCCGTGGCGGTCACCCCTTCATGAGCAGCACCCCAGAGATCGTCTGCATCGGCGAGACCATGATCCTCGTCACCCCGACCGATGAGACGCTCGCCGCCGCATCCGAAGCGTCTCTCGGGCTGGCAGGGGCCGAGTCCAACGTCGCCGCAGGCCTCGCCGCCGCCGGGCACAGGGTCGCCTGGGCCTCCAGGCTCGGCGCGGATCCGCTCGGCGACCGCATCGTGTCAGAGCTGGAGCGCCGTGGCGTCCAGCCATGGATCGAGCGCGACGCCGATGCCCCCACCGGAGTGATGTTCAAGGACCCAGGCGCCGAGGGCTCGTCGGTCTTCTACTACCGGCGAGGTTCGGCGGCATCTCGGATGTCTGCCGGATTCCTCGACGTCCAGCGCCTCTCGGACGTCCGCATCGTGCACACCACCGGCATCACCCCTGCGCTCTCCGCGTCGGCCGGTGCGATGGTCGACCGGCTCTTCGCCGATGCCCGGACCGCGGGCGCCCTCGTCTCCTTCGACGTCAACGACCGGCGCGCGCTCTGGTCGTTGGAAGAGGCCGCAGCCGTGCTCGCCCGACTGGCCGACGCCGCCGACATCGCCTTCGTCGGTCGCGACGAGGCCGAACGGATCTGGGGCACGGCGACGCCGGAGGAGATCCGCGCGCATCTGCCGCACTGCGCGCTGCTGGTCGTCAAGGACGGCGATGTCGGCGCGACGGCATTCGAGGCAGGCGAGCCGGCGGTGTTCGTCCCCGCCCCGGTCGTCGACGTCGTCGAGCCGGTCGGTGCCGGCGATGCCTTCGCATCCGGGTTCCTGTCTGCGACGCTGCGCAGCCTCCCCCTCGCCGAGCGTCTGCAGTGCGGGCATGAAGCCGCTGCCCGCGTTCTCACGATCGCTGCGGACATGCCTCCGCTGGCCTGAGGCCGCCGTAGGCTGATCCCGTGGCTGCTCTGACTCTGCCCCGGCTGTCCTGGGGCTCACCGGATTCTGCGAAGAACGCCCTGCTCGTGCACGGGCTCGGCTCCTCTGGCGCCCTGATGTGGCGCCTCGGCGATGCGCTGGCCGATGCCGGCTGGCACGCGGTCGCGGTCGACCTGCGCGGCCACGGCGACGCACCGCGCGCGCTGGACTACACCGTCGGCGCGTATGCCGAGGACGTCCGCGCGACGCTGCCGGCATCCGGCGGCTCCTGGGATGCGGTCATCGGCCACTCGCTGGGCGGCGCGGCCGGCACGGTGGCAGCGGCATCCGCCCCCTCCTGGACGAACCGGCTCGTCCTCATCGACCCCGCCATCCTCGTGGCCGATCGGGATGCGACGATCGTGCGGCGGAGTCAGGAGCGCGCCTTCGCGGACAACCGCATCGACGTCGTCCGCGAGGAGCACCCGCACTGGCACGAGCAGGACCTCGAGCTCAAGGTGGACGCCGTGACCCGCGCGAGCGCGTGGGCCGTCGCGCAGACGAGCACGCAGAACACCCCGTGGGACGTACGGAACGCGGCCCGCGCCCTGACGGTGCCGACCCACGTCATCGGAGCGGATCCCGAGGTATACAGCCTGTTCACCGGGCCGGTCGCCGACGACGTGCTCGCCGCGAACCCGCTCATCACCATGTCGATCGTCGAGGGCGCGGGGCACTCGCCGCACCGTGACAAGCCGGACGACACCGTGCGTCAGCTCCTGGAGGCTCTCTCGTGAGCGCCTCGGGCTTCGATCCGGCCGCCTACCTGCCCGATGACCTCATCGAACGCATCCGCGAGCGCGCACCGATCCACGATCGCGAGAACACCTTCCCCCAGCAGGATCTCGACGAGCTGAGGGAGGCCGGATACCTGCGCATCCTCGTGCCTGCCTCACTCGGCGGAGCAGGGCTCGGTCTCGAAGAGGCCGCCGTGCTGCAGCAGCGCCTGGCGAGCGCTGCGCCCGCGACCGCCCTCGCGATCAACATGCATCTCGTCTGGACCGGCGTCGCGAAGGTCTTCAGCGACCGCGGCATCGCCGGGCTGGAGTTCGTGCAGACCGGTGCCGTCGCCGGTGAGGTGTTCGCGTTCGGGATCAGCGAGGGCGGCAACGACCTCGTCCTCTTCGGCAGCGACACCGCCGCGGTTCCCACGGCGGACGGCGGGTATGCGTTCACCGGCACGAAGATCTTCACCTCGCTCGCCCCGGTCTGGACGAGGCTCGGACTCCACGGGCTCGATACGACATCCCCCGACGCACCCAAGCTCGTGTTCGCGTTCGTCGACCGCAGCGACGCCATCGTGACGGGTGACGACTGGGACACCCTCGGAATGCGTGCGACGCAGAGTCGGACGACCCGGTTGAACGACGCCGTGGCATCCCCCGCGCACGTCGTGCGCCGGATCGATCCCGGCCCGAGCCCCGACCCCATCGTCTTCGGGATCTTCAGCGTGTTCGAGATCCTTCTCGCCTCGGTGTACACCGGCATAGCGCACCGCGCGCTGGAGCTCGCCGTGGCGACCGTGCAGGCGCGGCGCTCGAAGAAGACCGGCGCCGCCTACAGCCAGGACCCCGACATCCGCTGGCGCATCGCCGACATGGCCCTCGCCTACGACGCGCTGCCGCCCCAGATCGCCGCTCTCGCGCGTGATGTGGATGCCATGGCCGACCATGGCGGCCGCTGGTTCACGCTCCTGTCGGGCGTGAAGCACCGCGCCGTGACCATGGCCAAGCAGGTCGTCGACGAAGCGATCCTCACCGCGGGCGGCGGGGCGTACTTCTCCTCCAACGAGCTGTCACGGCTGTATCGCGATGTCATCGCGGGGATGTTCCATCCGAGCGATCCCGAATCCGCGCATGCGACCGCCGCGAGCGCGTGGCTGGGGCCTCTCGAGGGCTGACGTCGAGCTGCCCGCCGCAACTCGTCACTGCGCGGAGGCGAGCGCGCGGATGCGGACCGACACGACCGCGTCGTCGGGAGCGACCAGACGCGCCCATGCACCGGGAAGCAGAACCGTCCCCGGCTCGAGCGCGCAGCCGTCCATTGCTGCCCCCGCGCCCGCCACGACCACGGCATCCGCGTCCGCTGCGACGGGCACCGGCAGCCCTGCGCGCACGTCCATCGCCGCAGCGGCCCTTCGCACCATGAGGTTGACCACGGACACCGGGCCGCTGACCGTCTCGGCGGTGACGGGGTCCTCACCGCGGAAGGCGATCAGCAGCCCCCGGTTCGCGTCCTGGAGCCGACCATCGATCCGCAGCAGCAGCCCCTCCCCGCGCACCGGGATGAGCACCCTGCTCACGCCGGGCAGTTCCGAGAAGGGAGCCCGTCCGTCGATCTCGGCGACGCTGATGCGCCAGTTCTCGCGCTCCAGCAGCACGCGCGTGATCCCGAGGCCGTTCGCCCACGGCACCGACGCGACGTCGGCGGGCCGAACGACCCCGGGATCGGCGTGCAGCATCGTGCTACTGCTGGACCGCGGTCGGACCGGTCTCACCGGTGCGGACGCGGATCACCTGCGCGACCTCGGTCACCCAGATCTTGCCGTCACCGATCGACCCGGTGCGCGCAGCATCCTGGATCGCCGTCAGCGCGGCATCCAGCGCCTCATCGGTGACGACCGTCTCGATGCGGATCTTGGGGAGGAAGTCGACCTTGACCCGCTGAGAGCGGTACACCTCGACCTTGCCGGTCTGGGTGCCGTGCCCCTTCGCATCGGAGATCGTCATTCCGGCGACCCCCACCTCGGCGAGCGCGGTCTTGACGGGCTCCAGCGCGCTGGGCTGGACGACGGCGGTGATGAGCTTCATGTCACTGTCCTTTCGGGCGCGGCGCTCAGGAGCGCACGTCGTCCAGATCGTAGGCGGTCTCGGCGTGCAGGGTGGTGTCCAGACCGGTGTTCTCCACGGCGTCTGAGACGCGGAGCCCCATGGTCTTCTTCAGCGCCCAGGCGATCAGGGCGGTCACGATGAAGGTGTACACGAACACCGACACGATCGCCAGCGCCTGGGTCCCGAGCAGCGACCAGTCGCCGCCGAAGAAGATGCCCGTGGCACCCGCCGGGGAGGACGGATCGGCGAGGAACCCGATCGCCAGCGTGCCGAAGATGCCGGGGAACATGTGGATGGCGACGGCGTCCAGCGCGTCGTCGTAGCGGAGCTTCTCCTTCAGGCTCAGCGTGGCGAAGGCGACGACCCCGCCGAGGATCCCGATGATGATCGCGCCGACCGGCGAGACGGAGTTGGCCGCCGGCGTGATCGCCACCAGCCCGCCCAGGATGCCGGAGATCGCGCCGAGCGAGGTCGCGGCCTTCCGGACGATCCGCTCGACGATCAGCCATCCCAGCAGGCCTGCGCACGCCGCGATGAGCGTGTTCGTCACCGCGACGCCTGCGCTCTCGTTGATGCCTCCGGACGACCCGCCGTTGAAGCCGTACCAGCCCACGAGCAGCAGGCCGCCGCCCACGATCGCGATGGGCAGGTTGCCCGGCCGGCCGACGTGCGGGAAGTCGCGACGGCGTCCGAGGAAGAACGCCAGGACGAGAGCAGCGACACCCGCGTTCATGTGCACGGCCGTGCCTCCGGCGAAGTCGATGGCGTGCAGTCCGTTGGCGATCCAGCCGCCCGTCGTCGAGCCGTCCGCGGCGTCGAAGGCGAACACCCAGTGCGCCACGGGGAAGTACACCAGGGTCGCCCAGAGACCCGCGAAGACCAGCCACGCGGAGAACTTCATGCGCCCTTCGACCGCACCGCCGATGATGCCGACGGTGAGGCCGGCGAAGATCAGCTGGAACACCGCGATGAGGATGCCGGGGACCGCGCCCTCCGGCGTCTCAGCGCCCAGCAGCGACTGGATGCCGAAGAGTGTGGTCGGGTCCCCGATCAGCCCCGCTCCCCCCACGGAGTCGCCGAGGGTGAGGCCGTAGCCGAAGAGCACCCAGAGGACCGCCGTCACGGCGAATCCGCCGAACACGATCATCATGGTGTTGAGGATGTTCTTGGTGCGGGACAGCCCGCCGTAGTACAGCGCGAGACCGGGCAGCATCAGGGTGACGGCGACGGTCGCGGTGAGCATCCATCCCGTGTTGATCTGGGAGGTGATGTCCATGTCGTGCTCCTTTCGGGTTGATCGGGTCGATCGGGTTCAGCGTGTGAGCAGATTCTCGAGCACTCGGGTGAGCGCTTCGACCCCGGCCTGCACGTCGGCAGGCTCCGAGTGCTCGGCGGGAGTGTGCGAGGCGCCGCTGGGATTGCGGACGAAGAGCATCGCGGTCGGGATGGCCTCGGCGAGCACCCCCGCATCGTGCCCCGCCCCGGTGTCGAGGACGGGGGCATCGGGCAGGACGGACTGCAGCGCCGCACCGAGCGCAGGGTCGAACACCGCCGTCGGCGAGAAGGACTGCTCGCTCACGACGACCGCGCAGCCCTCGTCGTCGGCCGCCCGCACGATGTCCCCCGTCACCTGGGCGACGATCGCGCGGACGTCCTCCTCCGAGCGATGGCGGACGTCGATCCAGAGATCGACGGAGGAGGCGATGACATTGGTTCCCCCGGGGACGACCGAGATCCGGCCCACCGTGCCGCGCGCGTCATCGACGGCGAGGGTGCGCTCCCTGAGGCTTCGCACGGCGGCGGCCGCCACGACGACGGGATCCTGCCGATCCGCCATCCTCGTCGCGCCCGCGTGGTCACCCCGACCGTCGATCCGCACGTGCCACCGCCCGTGCGCGATGATCGCGCCGGCGATCGCCACCGGCTGATCGAGATCGATCAGACCGCGCCCCTGCTCGACGTGCAGCTCGACGAAGGCCGAGACGCCGTTCAGGCGTGCGGGATCGGCGCCGATGGCCCCGGGGTCGAAGCCGGCATCCGCCGCGACCTCCGCGTAGCTGCGACCGGTCTCGTCCCTGAGCGCCCTGACGCGCTCGGGGGCGAGGATGCCCGCGAGCAGGCGCGAGCCGAGGCACGCGACGCCGAACCGGGAGCCCTCCTCCTCGGGGAACACCGCGACGGCGAGCGGGCGCTTCAGCTGCACTCCCCCGGCTCTCAGCGCGTCGACGGCGGCGAGCCCGCTGACGACGCCGAGCGGACCGTCGAAGTTGCCGCCGCCGGGGACCGAGTCCAGGTGGGAGCCGGTGACGACGGCATCCGTCCGCGCGCGCCCCGGCACGTCCCACCATGCCCAGATGATGCCGTTGCCGTCGGTCTCGACCTCCAGATCGCGCTCGCGGGCGCGGGCGATGAACCAGGACCGCAGCGCGAGCTCCGCCTCCGAGAACACCGGTCGGCTGTACCCGCCCCTCGCTTCGTCGACGCCGATGCCGGCGATCTCGGCGAGCAGCGCGTTCGCATCAGCGCGCCCGCTCATGCGCCGACTCCGACGAAGCGCTGGCCCACAGCACGGAAGCGCTCGGCCGCGTGCTGAGAACCCGACACGAGATCGAGCACGAGCTCGCCGATGAGTGGAGCGAACTTCGCGCCCTGCCCGGAGCACGGCGAGACGATCGTGACGCCCGCGGCCCTGTCGATGATCATGTCGTCGCGCGGCACGTTGGTGAAAAGGCAGGTCGTCTCGGCATACGATTCCGGTGCGAGACCGGGGAGGAAGTCGCCCACGAACTCCGACACCCGCGCCCTGTTCTCCTGGTCGATGACGCCGTCCTGGTCTCGGGCGGATGCGATGGCCCGCCCGCCGTTGTACTCGGCGATCTTCTGGCCCCGGAAGCCCGCGTCGCGACCCCCTGGCAGGCTGTACGTCTGGATCTGCTCGCCCTTGTAGATGAACGTGGGCCAGCTCGTCGCATCCCCCGGCGCCGGCTCGCCCTGGTCCGCGGCATCCCGGTACGGGAAATGGAACGCGTTCTCCTGGCGCACCTCGAACTGCGGCATCGCATCGGCGAAGCCGCCGGGGAGATCGAGCTCGGCGAGCAGGGCGGGAAGCCATCCCCCCGCCGCGACGATGACCTGCTCGGCGTGCACACGGCGACCGGTCGCGGAGGTGATCTCGTAGCCGGTGAAGCCGTGCCTGACCGAGACGGCCTCCCAGCCAGTGCGCAGCTGTGCTCCCGCGGCCTGCGCGAGCTCGAGCATCGCGTGCACGGCGGACTCCGCATCGATGACGCCGGCGCCGGGATGCCACAGCGTCTCGGTGTCGAAGCGCAGCTGCGGCCACCGATCGGACGCCTGCTCACGGCTGAGCAGCTCGTGATCGACGCCGACCGTCTCCAGCACGTCGGCGAGGCCGCGCGGGTTGCGGACCGCGCCGAAGTCCAGCGAGCCGCTCGGCGTGATGAGTCGACGACCGCTGGCGGCCTCGAGCTCGTCCCAGGATGCCTTGGCACGCACGACGAGCTCTGCGTAGAACGGATCCAGATATCCGTAGCGGAAGATGCGGGCCGATCCGTGCGAGCTGCCGAGCTCGGATGCCGGGACATCGCGCTCGAGCACGATCACCTCGGCTCCGGTCTGCGCGAGCCGCCAGGCGGCCGCTGCACCGCTGAGCCCTGCTCCGATGATGGCGTAGGTCGCGGACTCGTTCCGCGATTCGTGCTGCGTGCTCATCGTTCAGGCCAGGTCGGGGGTGTTCCACAGGTTCAGCGTCGTGCCGATCCCCTGCGCGACCGCGTTCTCATAGATCGTCTTCGCCCAGGCGACATCCTCGACGCCCATGCCGCCGACGCTGAACAGCACGGGCTGCTCCTCGAACTCGCGGCCGACCGCCGTGCCGTCGAAGACGTCGCCGATGTTCACGACCCGCGAGGCGTCGAGCTCTCCTGCCTCGATGAGGTCCTGCCAGTACAGCCCGATCATGCCGAACGCGGTCTCGTGCGAGGGTGCCGGGTACTCCTCTGCCCACGCCTCGTAGATCTTCTTCGCGTCCGCGATGAGACGCGCCTTGCCCGAGAGCGTGTACTCCTTGTCCATGCGGAGGTTCGCGGGCAGGCTGAGGAACGCTCCCGGCTTGATCCAGTCGCCGTCGATGTACGGGTAGTTCTCCGATCCGACGAGGCCGGTCACGGCCTCCGAGACGATGTCGGAGTCGCGGACCGCACCCTCGACCGTATCGACGATCTCGATGGTCGTGAACTGCGGGTAGTGCTCGGCGACGTACGCCGCGAACGTCTCGGAGGTGGAGCGGCGACGACCGTTGATGCGGATCGTGTCGAGGCTCGGGCGGGCCGTGGTCATGGCGTGCAGCGCGCTCTTGTTCATCGCGCCCGGGCCGATGATGCCGAGCGTCTTGGCGTTCACCGGGGCCAGCTTCTTCGCGGCGGCGCCGGGGACCGCTGCCGTGCGGTAGGCGCTCTCCAGGTTTCCCGACATGATCGCGAAGGGCGCTCCGGTCTCCTTGTCGTTGAGCACGATGAGGTGGATCGACCGCGGCAGCCCCTTCTCGCGGTTGTCGATGTTCGAGCCGTACCACTTGACGCCGGCGGTGTCGAAGCGACCGCCGAGGTAGGCGGGCATGGCCATGAAACGGCGGTCCGCCGCATCCAACGGCATCCCGGGGAACGGAGAGGATGCCGGGAAGCCGATCTGCGCGCCGTGCGAATTGGCCGAGTTCCCCGCCATGCGATAGTCGCCCTTCGCCACGAGGACGAGGACCTCCTCCATGACCTCCATGCAGCGCGCCATGTCCTTCATCCCCGCGGCGATGACCTCCGGCTCGCTGAGGTAGAGCATGTCGATGCGGGTGTCGGGTGCGGTGTCTGCGGCCATGGGGTGTCCTCCGAATCGGGGTGGTTCCCCACCAGGAAACCCATCAGGACAACCCCAGGTCAAATACTGTTTTCCTGCCCGATTGATAGCGTTCTGCTCGCAATGCGTTCGTAACGGAGCGGTAATACGAGACCCGTATCGTGCGGGCATGGAACTGCGTCAGCTGCGATACTTCGTCACCGTCGCCGACGAGCTCCATTTCGGCAGGGCGGCGCAGAAGCTGCACATGTCGCAGCCCCCGCTGAGCGTCCAGGTCGGGCGGCTGGAGCAGGAGGTCGGGATGGCGCTCTTCGAGCGCACCACGCGTCGCGTCGCGCTCACCCCGGCCGGTCGCCATCTGCAGGCGAGAGCCCATCAGATCCTCGCGGAGGTGGATGCCATGCGCGGCGAGATGAGGGATTACGTCGACGGCCTCGCAGGCACACTGACCGCAGGGTTCGTGAGCTCGGCGAACTACACCGTGCTCCCCGGCGTCGTCCAGCTCTTCCGCGCACGCCGCCCCGGCGCGACGCTCTCGCTCGTGCCGCTCACCTCGGGCGAGCAGTTCGATCGGCTGCGGGACGGCACCCTCGACGTCGGGATCGTCCGCGACGAGCTGCCCGGCTCCGATCCGTCGTCCCCCGCGCTGACGACCGAGGTCGTCTTCGAGGAGCGCCTGGTCGCCTGTCTTCCGGTGGATCACCCGCTCGCAGGCCGCATCGAGGTGACCGCCCACGAGATCATCGAGGTGCCGCAGATCTCGTACCCGCGCTCGCTCATGCCCGGGTACGTCGACCGTGTCGCTGATGCGCTCTCGTCGACGGGACGCCGCCCGCACGTCGTCGAGGAGGTCGTTCATCAGGAGACCGCGCTCGGGTTCGTCGCGGCCGGAGTGGGTGCGAGCATCCTCCCCGAGTCCGTCCGTCAGCTCGTGCCGGCATCCATCGCGCTCGTGCCGCTGGCCGGTTCGCCGACGACGCGTCTGCTCGCCGCGCGGCGCGCCCAGCCGGACAACCGCGCGCTCGGCGACGCCTTCCTCGACCTCCTGCACGAGGCGGCGTCTTCGCTCACCCCGGCACCCTGAGGCAGCATGCCCCCGCGCAGGTCGCGCCTCCGCTCAGGAGAGGAAGCCACGCAGTAGCGCCTCTGACCCTGCGAGATGGTCGCGCATCGCGGCGTCCGCGGCATCCGGCTGGCCGGCCAGGATCGCCGTGACGATCCGGCCGTGCTGCTCGCCGGAATGCTCGATGTTGCGGGGAAGCAGTGGGAACGTGTCGAGCCAGACGTTCACCCGCGCCCTGTTCTCGGCGACGAGGGCGACGAGGGAGGGGATGCCTGCGGCCTCCGCGATCGCGAGATGCAGCAGCGTGTCCAGCCGTCGGTACTCCTCCGGCCCTGCGGGCAGCGCCGCCTCATGACGCGCCCACAGGTCGGCGCGGGTCGCGGCATCCAGCGGCCTCGCTGCGGCGCCGCGCGCCGCACCGCTCTCCAGCACACGGCGCAGGCCCAGCACGTCATCGATCTCGGCGGGTTCCGCGCGACCGGCGTCCCTCGGGCTCGGCAACGGATCAGCCACGAACGTCCCGCCGTACCTTCCGCGCCGAGGCACGAGGTAGCCCGCATCGGCGAGCTCCCTGATGGCCTCGCGCACCGTGTCGCGGCTGACGCCGTACGACGCGGCGAGCTCGCGCTCCGGAGGAAGCGAGTCTCCGGGGGCCACGACGCCGAGCCGCACGGTCTGCACGAGTCTCGCGACCGTGTCCTCCAGCGCATTCCCCTGCCGGAGCGGCCGGTAGACCGCCCTGCGTACGCCCTCCAGCTCGCTCTCGGGAAGGGGAATGCTCATCGTCTCAGCCTCTCACAGCCGATCAGAGCGGCGTGACGTAGGCGTTCGTGATGCCGCCGTCGACCACGAACGCGCTGGCGGTGATGAAGGACGAGTCGTCGGACGCCAGGAACGCGACCGCGGCGGCGAGCTCCTCGGGCTCCGCGAAGCGCCCCATCGGCACGTGCACGAGACGGCGCTGGGCGCGCTCCGGATCCTTCGCGAACAGCTCCTGCAGCAGCGGCGTGTTCACCGGGCCGGGGCACAGCGCGTTCACGCGCACGCCCTGTCGGGCGAACTGCACGCCGAGCTCCCTGGACATCGCGAGCACCCCGCCCTTGGACGCGGTGTAGCTGATCTGCGAGGTGGCAGAGCCCAGCAGCGCGACGAAGGAGGCCGTGTTGATGATCGAGCCTCGGCCGGCCGGCACCATGTGCCGCAGCGCTGCGCGGCTGCAGAGGTACACGCTCTTCAGGTTGACGTCCTGCACGCGGTCCCACGCGGGCAGCTCCGTCGTCTCGATCGAGTCGTCATCGGCCGGGGAGATTCCGGCGTTGTTGAAGGCGATGTCGAGGCGGCCGAACTCGGCGGCCACGCCGTCGAAGAGCGCGTTCACCTTGTCCTCGTCGGCGACGTCGACCGGCCTGAAGACGCCGCCCACCTCGCTCGCGGCGGCTTCGCCCGTGGCCGGGTCGACGTCGGCGATCACGACGAAGGCGCCCTCGGCGGCGAAACGTCGGGCGGTGGCGAGGCCGATGCCGCTCGCGCCGCCGGTGATCACCGCGACTCGGTCCTTCAGACGCTGGGTGAGATCGATGGTCATGTGTACTCCTCCGGGTGTGTGGGCTGAATGGCGTCGACGCTGTTCACACGGCATCGGTGGCGAAGAAGACGTTCTTCGTCTCGGTGAAATGCTCGGCCGCGTCCGAGCCGAGCTCGCGCCCGAGACCCGAGGCCTTCATCCCCCCGAACGGCGTCGCGTACCGCACCGAGGAGTGCGAGTTGACCGAGAGCACGCCGCTGCGCACTCCGCGGGCCACCCGCACGGCGCGTCCGAGGTTCTCGGTCCACAGCGACCCGGCCAGGCCGTAGATCGTGTCGTTCGCGAGGCGGATGGCGTCGGCCTCGTCCTCGAACGGGAGCACGGAGACCACAGGCCCGAAGACCTCCTCCTGCGCGATGCGGTCGCCCGGCCGGGCGAGGACGACGGCGGGGGCGAGCCAGAAGCCCGGTCCGTCCGGAGCGCTCCCACGGAACGCGATGTCCGCACCGTCGAGGAAGGAGGCGACGGTGTCGCGATGGGATGCCGAGATGAGCGGCCCCATGTCGGTGCTCTCCTCCCGCGGGTCGCCGACGCGCCAGGCGGTGACGGCCGGCTCCAGCAGTTCGAGGAAGCGATCGTAGACGCTGCGCTGCACGAGCAGGCGGCTGCGCGCGCAGCAGTCCTGGCCCGCATTGTCGAACACTGAACCGGGCACGGCCCTGGCCGCACGCTCGAGGTCGGCGTCCGCGAAGACGATGTTCGCGGACTTCCCGCCGAGCTCGAGGGTGACCGGCTTCAGCATCCGCGCGCAGCCGGCCGCGACGTCGACCCCGACCTCGGTCGATCCGGTGAAGACGACCTTGCGGACGTCCGGGTGCGAGACGAATCGCTGGCCGACCAGTGAACCCGACCCCGTGATCACCTGGAACAGGCCGTCGGGAAGCCCTGCCTCGAGCGCCAGCTCGCCGAGCCGGAGCGCGGTGAGCGGCGTGAGCTCTGCGGGCTTCAGCACGACGGCGTTGCCCGCGGCGAGCGCCGGGGCGAAGGCCCAGGAGGCGATCGTCATCGGGAAGTTCCACGGCACGATCACGCCGACCACGCCATAGGGGTCGTGGAAGGTCACGTCCAATCCGCCGGCGACGGGGATCTGCCGCCCCGAGAGCCGCTCCGGGTCGGCGGAGTAGTAGTTCAACACCTGGGCGACGTGCCCGGCCTCCCAGCGCGCGGAGCCGATCGGATGCCCGGAGTTGAGCACCTCCAGCTGCGCCAGTTCCTCGGCGGCGCCCTCCACAGCCCTCGCGAACGCGCGCAGGGCATCGGCTCTGGCGACCGGGGCCAGCGCCGCCCATGCCCGTTGGGCGGCGACCGCGCGTGCGACAGCCTCGTCGACCTCATCGATGCTCGCGCGGGCGATATCGCGCACGGCCTCACCGGTGGCCGGGTTGATGACGGTGAACGCGCTCATCGCGCTGCCTCCTTCTCCTGGTGCTGTTCCTCCTGATGCTGTGCCGAGAACGCGCGCGCCTGATCGACGAGGTCCGCGAACAGGCGACGATCCTCCGCGTTCTCCTCCGGATGCCACTGGACGCCGACGAGATAGGCGTCTCCGGTGCCCTCGAACGCCTGCACGAGGCCGTCGTCGGACCGAGCGGCGGACGCCAGCCCCTCCCCGAGGCGGTCGATCCCCTGGTGGTGGTAGCTGTGCACGCGGAACTCCCCCGCCCCGAGGATGCCGGACAGCGCCGTCCCCTCCGCCACCTCGACCTCGTTCTCCGCGAACACGCCCCCGCCGATGCGGTACCTCTCCGTCCCGAGCGACTCAGGAAGGTGCTGCTGCAGCGAGCCGCCGCGGGCGACGTTCACGAGCTGCAGCCCGCGACAGATCGCGAGCACGGGCATCCGCCGCCGCTCCGCGGCTCGGAACAGCGCAAGCTCCCAGGCGTCTCTGTCGACGCGTGCAGGGTCGGTGAGCGGATGCCGTTCGGCGCCGTAGAGCTCGGGGGCGACGTCGGCCCCTCCGGTGAGGATGAGCCCGTCGAGGCCGGTGATCGCGGCATCCGCGACATTCTCGCGCTGCGGGGGAAGGAGCACGGCCACGCCGCCTGCGTCAGTCACACCGGTGAGGTACTGCTCAGGGAGGAACGCCGCACGGACATCCCACACGCCCTGCTGGGCACGCTCGAGGTAGGTCGTGACGCCGACGAGCGGCGGTCGCTCAGAGTCGCTCGAAACCACGGATGCGCTCCCAGTCTGTGACGGCGGCGTCGTAGGCCTCGATCTCGATGCGCGCCTGGTTGAGGTAGTGATCGACGACGTCGTCGCCGAAGGCGGCCCTGGCGATGGCGGATTCGCTGAACAGTCTGGCCGCCTCTCTCAGCGTCGTCGGCAGATGGTCGACGTCCGCGTCATACGCGGAGCCGGCCAGCCGCGGCGGGAGCTCCAGCTCGTTCTCGATGCCGTACAGGCCGCCCGCGATGATCGCGGAGATTCCGAGGTACGGATTGACGTCGCCGCCCGGCACCCTGTTCTCCACCCTGAGCGACGGCCCGTGCCCGATCACGCGCAGCGCGCAGGTGCGGTTGTCGACGCCCCAGGCGATGCCGGTCGGGGCGAAGCTGCCTTTGGCGAAGCGCTTGTAGGAGTTGATGTTCGGCGCGTAGAGCAGCGTGAACTCCTTGAGGGTCGCGAGGATGCCGGCGATCCAGTGCTCCATGACGCGGCTGAATCCGTACTCGCCGTCACCGGACATGACAGGCGCGCCGTCTGCGCCCCGGAGGGAGAGATGGATGTGGCAGCTGTTGCCCTCGCGCTCGTTGAACTTCGCCATGAAGGTGAGCGCCTGGCCGTGCTGTTCGGCGATCGTCTTCGCCCCGTTCTTGTAGATCGCGTGCTGGTCGGCCGTCTCGCGGACCTCCGCGTAGCGGAACGCGATCTCCTGCTGGCCGAGATTGCACTCGCCCTTCACGCCCTCGCAGTACAGCCCCGCGCCGTCCATGCCGTTGCGGATATCGCGCAGCAGCGGCTCGAGGCGGCTGGAGGCGAGCAGGTCGTAGTCGACGTTGTAATCCGTCGACGGCGTGAGGTCGCGGTATCCCTTCGCCCAGGCCTGCCGGTAGGTGTCGTCGAACACGATGAACTCCAGCTCGGTGCCCGAGTACGCCGTCCACCCGCGTTCGGCGAGCCTGGCGCGCTGGCGGTCGAGGATCGCGCGCGGCGACGGCGCGACGGGGTCGCCGCTCTCCCAGACGAGGTCGCTCATGATGAGCGCGGTGCCCGCGAGCCATGGAATGCGGCGGAGGGTCGCTGGATCGGGGCGCAGCACCATGTCGCCGTATCCCTTGTCCCAGCCGCTCATCGCGTAGCCGTCGACCGTGTTCATGTCGACATCCACGGAGAGCAGGTAGTCGCAGGCCTCCGCGCCGTGAGCGAGCACCTCCTCCTGGAACAGCCGTGCGGAGACGCGCTTGCCCACCAGGCGCCCCTGCGCATCGGCGAAGGCGACGATGACCGTGTCGATCTCCCCCGCCGCGATCGCGTTCCCCAGTTGCTCGACGCTGAGATTGCCCGGCATGTCACGCTCCCGTCAGATCCATCGCCCGGCGCTGCGCCGGCTCTTCGCACCCTAGATCACTTTCACATCTAAAGGTAGACGCAACCCACCATTAAGTGCCACAATCGCGGTCAAGGCGCAGCCCGCGTCTGTCCAGGTGCGAACGGAGTTCGGATGTCTGAGCAACACAGTGGGTCCCGCAAGGTCGCTGGGGCGACCTATACACGAGCCGGCAGCGAGTACTTCGAGAAGAGAACCCTCAAGCGCAGCGCCGGAGTCTGGGGGCTGTGGGGCCTCGCCGTCGCCGCCGTCATCTCCGGTGACTTCTCCGGGTGGAACTTCGGCATCGACTTCGCGGGCTTCGGCGGGATGCTGATCGCCTTCGTCATCCTCGTCGCGATGTACTACGGCATGATCTTCGCGATCGGCGAGATGGCGGCGGCGATGCCGCACACCGGTGGCGCGTACTCCTTCGCCCGCTCGGCGATGGGCCCGTGGGGAGGCCTCATCACCGGAGCCGCCGAGACGATCGAGTATGTCGCCACGACGGCGGTGATCGTGTACTTCTCCGCGAGCTATGTGAACGGCATCCTGGATCCACTGCTGGGAGTCACTCTGCCTGGCTGGCTGCTCTACATCATCCTGTACATCGTCTTCATCGCGTTGAACTCCGCCGGGGCCGCGATCTCGTTCCGCTTCGCGATCGTCGTCTCGGTGATCTCGATCGGCATCATCCTCGTCTTCTCGGCGATGGCGATCTTCTCCGGCGCGTTCAGCTGGGACGCGCTGTGGGACATCGCTCCCGATCCAGGGCAGACCGCGTTCCTGCCGCACGGGGTGCTCCCCATCCTGTTCGCCCTGCCGTTCGCCATGTGGTTCTTCCTCGGCATCGAGGAGCTGCCGCTGGCCGCGGAGGAGTCGCACAACCCGACCAGGGACATCCCGCGGGCGGGCTTCTGGGCCCGCGGGACCCTCATCGTCACGGGTCTGCTCGTGCTGTTCTTGAACACCGGCGTCATCGGCGCCGAGGCGACGGGCACGGCGGGCGAGCCCCTGCTGGACGGCTTCCGCGCCATCGTCGGCGACCAATGGGCGGCGGTGCTCGCCCTGTTCGCCCTCATCGGCCTGCTGGCATCGCTGCAGGGCATCATGTTCGCCTACGGCCGCAACATGTACTCGCTGTCCCGCGCCGGGTACTACCCGCGCTTCCTCTCGCTGACCGGCAAGCGGCAGACCCCGTGGGTGGCGCTGCTCGTCGGAGCGGTGATCGGCTTCGTCGCCCTCGTGGTGCTCGATCTGCTGACCGCGGTCGACGAAGAGGGCGCGGGCACCGTGGCCGGCGCGATCGTGCTGAACATCGCGGTCTGGGGCGCGGTGCTCGCCTACGGCCTGCAGCTCATCTCGTTCATCATCCTGCGCTACAAGTACCCGAACGTGGAACGCCCCTACCGCAGCCCGTGGGGCATCCCCGGGGCTGTGATCGCGCTCGTCATCGCGGCGCTCATCTTCGTCGGATTCCTCCTGAACCCGACCTTCGGACCGGCGATCATCGCGATCGCGATCGTGTACGCCGTGATCCTGCTCGGCTTCGCGCTGGTCTTCCGGCACAGGCTCGTGCTCTCCCCCGAGGAGGAGTACGCGCTCTCCGGCGGAAGCCACGGCGATCCGCAGGCCGAGGGCTACGACGCCATGGAGGGCGAAGTGTTCGGCCGGAAGTAGCGGGACACGCGTGCGGGCGGCTCCAGGGGGCAGCCGTCCGCATGCGGTCGTCTACTTCGAGTCGAATTCGAAGGCCTTGAGCAGCTCGCCGACCGCCTTCTCCCGATCGTCGCCGCCGTGCTCGAACATGTGCGTGACGTGCGTGCGCAGGTGATTCTCCAGGAGCAGGCGGTTGAGGGATTCCAGCGAGCGCTGGATCGCACGGGACTGCGTGATGATGTCCATGCAGTACTCCTCGTTCTCGATCATCCGCGCGACCCCGCGCAGCTGGCCCTCAAGGATGCTGGTGCGGTGCAGGGCGCGCTTCTTGATGTCTTCGATCACGCTCCCGAGAGTACCGCCGTGCGAGGATGACGGCATGTCGCGCACTCCGCTCGCCCTCCTCTCCCCCGCCGACCAGGCGCGCGCCAGAGCCCTGCGGCGCATGAAGGCCGTCGCGCTCGGGGCTCTGCTCTTCATGGCCGTCGCCTTCGTGATCGCGTTCGCGCTGCAGGAGCGCGTCGGCTGGCTCGCCTACGTCAGGGCAGCCGCCGAAGGCGGCATGGTCGGCGCCCTCGCGGACTGGTTCGCGGTGACGGCGCTGTTCCGGCATCCGCTCGGCATCCCCATCCCGCACACCGCGATCATCCCGAGCCGCAAGGACGAGATCGGACGAACGCTCGGCGAGTTCGTGGAGACGAACTTCCTCGCCGCCGACGTCGTGCGCACCAAGCTCTCCAGCACCAAGCTGTCCCAGCGGGCCGGCGAATGGCTGCGCGAGCAGCCGCACGCCGAGCGGGTCGCCGCCGAGGGCGCGACGATCGCGTCGGCAGTGCTGAACGCGCTCAGCGATGACGACGTGCAGGGGTTGATCTCCGACCTCGCCAGGGAGCACCTCATCGATCCGGACTGGGGGACGCCGGCCGGCGTCTGGCTCGAGCGCATCGTCGAGACCGAGGCGCACCACGGTGCCGTCGACCTCGCCGTGGACAGCATCGCCACCTGGCTGGTGAACAACGCAGGGGCCTTCCAGGGTCTCCTCTCGCGCCGACTCCCCGGGTGGGTGCCCAAGCTCGCGCACCGCTTCGTCGACGACACCGCCTACAACGAGGCGGTCAAGTTCGTGCACGCCGTGCAGGCCGACCCCCGGCATCCCGCCCGTCTCGCGATCGACGGATACCTCGCCAGGCTCGCCGACGGCCTGCAGCACGATCCTGCGACGCGGGCCAAGCTGGACAACGCGAAGGGGGCCCTGTTCGACAGCCCGCGCGTCGCGGCCCTCGCCGCCGAGGCATGGCACACGGCGAAGAACGGGCTGCTCGCCTCGCTCGCCGACCCGGAGAGCGGACTCCGCCGACGCGCCGCTCAGGCGCTGCGCGAGGTGGGCGAGCGTCTCACGACCGAGGAGTCGCTGCAACGGCGCGTCGACACCTGGGTCACCGACGCCGCGGTGTTCCTCGTGGACCGCTACCGCCACGACATCGCATCGATCATCACCGATACAGTCGAGCGCTGGGATCCGGCCGAGACGACGGAGAAGATCGAGCTCATGGTCGGCCGCGACCTGCAGTACATCCGCCTCAACGGCACGGTCGTCGGAGCCCTCGCAGGCCTCGCCATCTTCACCGTCGCCCACGCCCTGATCCCCGGAGTCTGAGATGACGCTCTCGCACGATCCCCTCTGGCCGCGCGCCGGCGGCTGGCCGCCATTCGATCAGGCAGACGGCGCCGCGGATGCCGTCCTGCTCGGTGTCCCGGCCTGGCGCACGTCTCTCTCACCCACCGGCGCGCACGCCACCCCTGCCGCCATCAGGCAGGCGCTCGCGCGGTACAGCACCGCGCTGATGGATCCACCGGTGAATCTCGCCGCAGCGCTGCGCATCGCGGATGCCGGAGACATCGCCGACCCCGATGAGGACGTCGAGGCCGTCGTCGCGCGCGTGCGGGCACTGCGGCCGGCGTTCACCATCGCGCTCGGCGGCGACAACTCGCTCACCTACCCCGTCGCACGCGGGGCCGGCGCGACCGGGTTGATCACGATCGACGCGCATTTCGATCTCCGCGACGGCGTCTCCAACGGTTCTCCGGTCAGGCGACTCATCGAGGACGCTCCGGAAGCGGAGCGCATCGACCCGCGCCGCATCGTCCAGATCGGCATCGCCGACTTCGCCAATTCCGAGGCGTACGCACGCAGAGCGGCCCAGTGGGGCATCCGCGTCATCACGCTCGACGAGCTGCGCAGCCGCAGCATCCACGACGTCGCCGCCGAGGCGCTGGCCGTCGCCGGAGAAGGTGCAGACGCACGCGTGCATCTGGATGTCGACGTCGATGTCTGCGACCGCTCGGTGGCGCCTGGATGCCCCGCCAGCGTGCCGGGCGGACTCGCGGCCTGGGAGCTGCGGCGCCTGGTCCGCGCGATCGCGACGGGCCGCAGCGTCGTGAGCGCCGACATCGCCGAGGTCGACGCGACGGCGGATGCCGAGGACGGCCGAACCGTGCGTCTGGCCGCACTGTGCGTGCTGGAGCTCCTCGCAGGGGTGGCGCTGCGCTCCTGACCTCACCCGGTCAGCGCGGGATCGCCGGCCGGCGGTCGCCGCTCACGCCGGCTTGTCGTCCGCGTGCCGCGCGAGGGAGCGGCCATAGCGCTCGGTGAGCTGGACCATGAGATCGGGGGTGTCCCTGTCGACCCCGAAGACATGCCCCGGAAAGTCCAGCTCGGGCTGCACCGCGGCGATCTCCTCTGCACGATCGGGCGAGTAGAGGATGACCGGGTCGCCCGCCGCCACCCAGCCGATCGGGACCACCGTGCCCTCGGGCAGCACAGCACGCCGGTGGACGATGGCGTTCACCCGCACCTCGCTCCGATCGCCGACCCTCGCCCCGTTGAAGACACGGGCGCCGGAGGCGAAGAAGACCTCTTCCCCCACGGTCGCGCCGGCGATGCTGGCGAGCGTCCCGACGAGGGTGTGCGAGCCGATGTGCACCGCGTCAGCCGCCGTTGCTCTGATCAGGGCGTTCTCCATGACGATGACGTGAGCGCCGAGCGTGATCGGGCCGCCCTCTGCCGTGATCACGGCACCGTGCAGCACGTGGCAGTCCTCGCCGATCTCCACGTCGCCGGAGATGACGGCGGTGGGAGCGATGACGGCGGTGTCGTGGATCCGGGGCCGAGCCCCGAGGTGCTCGTACAGCATGCGGTCACTGTACCCCCAGGCATCCGCCCGCGTCAGTGCGCGCGCCGAATCCCGGACGGCTGTGCTCCGGGGCGGTGCGTCGCCGTCGCGACGCACCGCGCGCGAACCCAGGCATCCGGTATTCAGCCCGCGGGCGGCGTGACGAACATGCGGAACACCCCGGTCGCGGCTCAGGAGGCGGCAGGGACAGGCTCGGGGAAGATCGCGGTGAACAGCTGTCCGACCCAGTCCAGCAGCGCGGTGTCGGCGAGCGGCTCCAACCCCACGCCGACGGCGGAGGGGACGGTGGGCAGCGGGACGACGAGGGCGTCGCCGCCGGCGACGAGCTTGGCCTTCGGATAGAGCCGCTGCAGGCGGACCTTGATGGAGTCCTCCAGTCGTGCGGGGGCGATCCGGAGGTTGGATCCCATCGCGACGACGTCCGCGAGGCCGACCCTCGCCGCGCGACGACGCAGCCGCGCGATCGCGAAGAGACCGTCGACCTCCTCCGGCGGCGCGCCGTAGCGGTCGACGAGCTCCTCCCGCACGAGATCGATGGCGTCGTCCTTCGCCGTCGCCGTCGAGGCGGCGGACAGCTTCTGATAGGCCTCGAGCCGCAGCCTCTCGCTGTCGATGTAGCTCTCGGGGATGCGCGCATCGACGGGGAGCTCCATGCGCAGTTCGGTGTCCGAGGCGGTGTCCTCGCCGCGGAATGTCGCGACCGCTTCGCCGATCATGCGCAGGTACAGGTCGAAGCCGACGCCGGCGATATGACCGGCCTGCTCTGCGCCGAGGAGGTTGCCCGCGCCGCGCAGCTCGAGGTCCTTCAAGGCGACATGCATGCCCGATCCGAGGTCGTTGTTGATCGCGATGGTCTGCAAGCGGTCGGCGGCCGTCTCCGACAGCTCCTTGCCGTCGTCGTAGAGGAAGTAGGCATAGGCGCGTTCGCGTCCTCGACCGACCCGGCCTCGCAACTGGTGCAGCTGCGAGAGGCCGTACTTGTCTGCGCGGTCGATGATGATCGTGTTGGCGTTCGAGATGTCCAGACCGGTCTCGATGATCGTGGTCGAGACGAGCACGTCGTACTTGCGCTCCCAGAAGTCGTCGACGACCTGCTCGAGCTGGTGCTCGCCCATCTTCCCGTGCGCGACGGCGATGCGCGCCTCGGGGACGAGCTCGGCGAGCTCGGATGCGATGCGCTGGATCGACTGCACACGGTTGTGCACGAAGAACACCTGGCCCTCGCGGAGGATCTCGCGCCGGATCGCCGCCGCGATCTGCTTGTCGCTGCGGGCACCGACGAAGGAGAGGATCGGATGCCTGTCCTCCGGCGGCGTCGCGAGCGTCGACATCTCCCGGATTCCCGTGACCGCCATCTCCAGTGTGCGAGGGATCGGGGTCGCGCTCATGGCGAGGATGTCGACGTTGGTCTTCATCTTCTTCAGAGCATCCTTGTGCTCGACGCCGAAGCGCTGCTCCTCGTCGATGATCATGAGCCCGAGGTCCTTGAACATCACCTGGTCGGTGAGGATGCGGTGGGTTCCGATGACCATGTCGACGGATCCCTCGAGCAGGCCCTGCAGGGTGAGCCTCGCCTCTTTGTCAGTCTGGAAGCGCGACAGCGGCCTGACCTTGACGGGGAACCCGGCGAAGCGCTCGGTGAACGTCTCGAGGTGCTGCTTGACGAGCAGGGTGGTCGGCACGAGCATCGCGACCTGCTTGCCGTCCTGGATAGCCTTGAACGCGGCACGGACGGCGACCTCGGTCTTCCCGAACCCGACGTCGCCGGAGAGCAGACGGTCCATCGGGATGGGCCGCTCCATGTCGGCCTTGATCTCGTCGATGGTCTGCAACTGGTCCTGCGTCTCAGCGAACGGGAAGGCCTCCTCCAGCTCGCGCTGCCACGGGGTGTCCGGTCCGAACGCATGCCCCTTCGCCGACATCCGCGCGGAGTAGAGCTTGACGAGCTCGACGGCGATGTCGCGGACCGCCTTGCGCGCCTTGCCCTTCGCAGCCGACCAGTCGCTGCCGCCCATCTTCGACAGCACAGGGGCCTCGCCGCCGACGTACTTCGAGAGCAGATCGAGCTGGTCGGTCGGGACGAAGAGCTTGTCACCGGGGTAGCCGCGCTTGGACGGCGCATACTCCAGGACGAGGTAGTCGCGTGTGGTCTTCGTGGCGTTGCGTCCACCGCTGGACACCTCGCGCTGGGTCATCTCCACGAAGCGCGCGATGCCGTGCGTGGAATGCACGACATGGTCGCCCGGCTTGAGCTGCAGCGGATCGACGACGTTCTTGCGCCGTGAGGCGAGCTTCTTGACGACGCGCTGGTCGCCGCCGATGGTGCGGCCGTAGAACTCGTTGTCCGTGAGGACGGCGAGCTTCGCCTCTGGCACCTGGAAGCCCGACTCCACGGCCCCGGTGACGAGGGTGGCCACGCCGGGCGCCGGCTCATCGTCGAGGCTCT
The DNA here is from genome assembly GCF_053615555.1 of Microbacterium sp. NPDC055903. Classification (NCBI taxonomy): domain Bacteria; kingdom Bacillati; phylum Actinomycetota; class Actinomycetes; order Micrococcales; family Microbacteriaceae; genus Microbacterium; species Microbacterium sp. NPDC055903. The sequence continues at coordinate 206,740 of NZ_JBSHCA010000001.1, forward strand.
CCACGGCGCGCGCGGCGACGCCGCGATCGGAGAGCACGTCGCGGGCGCGATCGACCAGTCCTGTTCCGGATGCGATCACCACGACGCGCCACCCGTCGGCGATCCTGGCGTCGACGAAGGAGATCGCCCCGTCGACGTTGCCGTGGAAGGAGGGGATGATCGACGAGTCGATGCCCTCGGCATCCGCATCGTCCGTGGCGAACGGGCTCAGCCGCCAGAACACGCCGCCGCGCTCGGCGACGGTCTCGCGGAGCTGGGCGACGGTGCGGAAGTCGCCGGCGCCGAGATCGATCGGCGCCGAGGCGCCGGATGTCGCGGCGCTCCAGGCCGCATCGAGGAACTCGCGGTTGGTCTCGCCGAGGTTCTGGGCGCGGGCCGTGGCGCGCTCGGGGTCGACGAGCGCCGTCGCGGTTCCTTCGGGAAGGTATTCCACCAGGGAGCTGAGCGGACCGGAGACCGCGGGCAGCAGCGATTCCATCCCCTCCACGGGGATGCCCTCGGCCATCTTCTCCAGCATCCCGGCGATCGCGGGGAATTCGCCGACGAGCGCGCGAGCGCGCGAGCGGACGCCGGGGGTGAGCAGCAGCTCACGGCTGGCAGGAAGGTCGACACGATCGACGTCGCCGGGGAGCGAACGCTGGTCGGCCACGGAGAACGCCCGGATCTGATCGACCTCGTCTCCGAAGAACTCCACGCGGTACGGATGCTCGCTGATCGCGGGGAAGACGTCGAGGATGCCGCCGCGCACGGCGAACTCGCCGCGGCGGGACACCATGTCGACGCGCGTGTATGCGCGTTCGACGAGCTGCTCGACGGCCTGCTCCAGTTCGGTGCCTCGCCCGCCGACGACGAGCGAGAGCGGCGCGGCGTCGCCGAGGTTCGCGGCGATCGGCTGGAGCGCGGCGCGGACGGACGCCACCACGATGAGGGGCCGCGCGGCGTCCCAGGTCGTGATGCGGCGCAGGGTCTCCAGGCGCCGCCCGACGGTGTCGGCGCTCGGGCTGAGCCTCTCATGCGGCAGGGTCTCCCAGGCGGGGAAGCTCAGGATCTCGGCGTCCGGGACGTAGGAGCCCAGCGCCTGAGCGAGGGAGTCGGCCCGGCGACCGGTCGGGGCGATCACGAGGAGTGCGGCGGGGCTCCCGCCCTCGGCGCGGCGGGCGAGGAGGCCGGCGAGCACGGGGGCGTCGAGGCCGTCGACGAGGCCGAGATCGGCGTCGGTCCGAGCCCAGGTCAGGGCATCGCGAAAGAGAGACGCCTCTTCCAAGGCGCGCAGAATCCCCGGAACACTCACCGGACAAGCTTATGCCGACCCTCGGACACCGGCGTCTAGGATGCGGGGATGGCACCCGTCACGCTGCGCACCTCCCGGCTCGAGCTGCACGCCCCGACAGTGGTGGACATCGATGCGATCACCGCGGCATGCCAGGATCCCGAGGTGCCGCGGTGGACGACGGTGCCGAGCCCGTACACGCGCGCGCACGCCGTGGGATTCGTCGCGCTGATCGCTGACTGGTGGGCGGATGGGTCTCAGGCGATCTGGGGAATCTACGCGGACGGCGCTCTCGTCGGCGTGATCGGACTGCACCACATCACGCCCAGTGCTGGCGGAGCACACGCGGATCTCGGGTACTGGATGGTCGCCGAGGCGCGCGGCAACGGATATCTGGTCGAGGCGGCGAGCGCTGTCATCGATTGGGCTTTCGATGAGTTGGGGCTTGCCCGTCTGAACTGGCGGGCAGTGGTGGGCAACGTCCCCTCGGCGCGGGCGGCCCGCTCGCTGGGCTTCCGGTATGAAGGCCTTGGCCGTCAGGCGCTCACCAGCCCGCGTGGGCGCGACGACGGATGGTTCGCCGGCCTGCTCGTCGACGACGACCGGATGCCGAACGTCTGGCCCGTGCTCGAGTGAGCCGTGACAACGTCGGAGGCCGATGACAGGATGTGACCATGCCCGAGATGCCGGAGGTGCAGGGGCTCGTCGAGTTCCTCGGTGAGCGCGCTGTCGGCCGTGACATCACGAGGACGAGCGTCGGAGCGATCGCGGCGCTGCGCACCTACGATCCCCCGATCACCGCGCTGCACGGCGCGACGGTGACGGGTACGGCGCGGCACGGAAAGTTCGTCGACCTGGTCTGCGGCGAGGAGCTGCATCTGATCTTCCATCTCGCCAAGGCCGGCTGGATGCGCTGGTACGAGGCGCTGCCCGCGACCCTCATCCGCCCAGGCAAGTCACCGATCGCGCTGCGCGTCGCCCTCGACGACGGCAGCGGCTTCGATCTCACAGAGGCGGGCACGAAGAAGTCGCTCGCGGTGTACGTCGTCCGCGATCCTCAGGACGTCCCCGGCATCGCTCGGCTGGGTCCCGAGCCGCTGGACGATGCCTTCACGCGGGATGCCTTCGCTGCGCTCCTGGAGGGGCGGAGGATGCAGATCAAGGGCCTGCTGCGTGACCAGAACGTCATCGCGGGGATCGGCAACGCATACAGCGACGAGATCCTGCACGCGGCACGGATGTCGCCGTATGCGATCGCCGGGAAGCTCGATGCCGCTGAGGTCGATCGCCTCTACGCGGCGATGCAGTCGACCTTGCGGGATGCCGTCGCCACCGCCTCAGGAAAGCCGCCCGCCGAGCTGAAGGACGCCAAGCGGAGCGGCTTCCGGGTGCATGCCAGGCGCGGTGAGGAGTGCCCGATCTGCGGGGACACCGTCCGCAGCGTGTTCTTCGCCGATCGGAGTCTCGAGTACTGCCCGACCTGCCAGACCGAGGGGAAGATCCTCGCGGACCGGCGACTGTCGCGGCTGCTCAAGTAGCGGTGTCAGGCAGTCCGCCGACTCCCCTTGATCCTGGTGCATCCCGTCACGGAATGAAATCAGCGCACGGGCGTTGACTACACTCAGAACCAGCACACGTGCTCCGGGGTCGGTGAGAATCCGAACCGGCGGTGACAGTCCGCGAGCGTTCCGGGAATCCGGGATGCCGATCCGGTGGAATTCCGGGACCGACGGTGATGCGAGGACACCCTCGCTAGTCCGGATGAGAGGAAGCACGATGCGCGCACGCGCGCATCCCGCCACCCCGGAGCCTCGACGAAGGACGACGGATGGCAGTGACCGAGGCCGAGAGCCGGGCGATGAGCCGTGCCATCGAACTCGCCGCCCGCGGCCCGCGAGGCGTGAATCCGCAGGTCGGAGCCGTGATCCTCTCCCCCGACGGCGCGATCCTCGCCGAAGGGTGGCACCAGGGCTCGGGAACGGCGCACGCCGAGGTCGACGCCCTCTCGAAGCTTCCTCCCGGCGGCGCCAGCGGCGCCACGGCGATCGTGACGCTGGAGCCCTGCAACCACACCGGTCGCACCGGACCGTGCGCGGTCGCGCTGATCGAGGCCGGGGTGGGGCGCGTCGTCTATGCGCTCGACGATCCGGTCGCAGGTCACGACGGCGGCGGCGAGCGACTGCGTGCCGCAGGCGTGAGCGTCGAGTCGGGCGAGCAGGCGGATGCCGCCCGTGAGGTCATCGCCGACTGGCTGGCCGTGCAGCGCCTCGGCCGTCCACATGTGACAGTCAAGTGGGCCCAGAGCCTCGACGGCCGCGCCGCAGCGGACGACGGGACGAGCCAGTGGATCACCGGCCCGGCGGCCAGGGCCGACGTGCACCGCCGACGGGCGGCATCCGACGCGATCGTCGTGGGCAGCGGGACCCTCCTCGCCGACGACCCTGCGCTCACCGCGCGCGACGGCGACGCCCTCTTCGCGCACCAGCCCGTCCCCGTCGTCATCGGCGCACGGGCGATCCCCGACGATGCCGCCGTGCACAGGCATCCGCACTCGGCCTTGCACTTCGCCACCCACGATCTGCATGCCGTCCTCACCGAGCTCGGTGCGCGCGGATTCCAGCGGGTGTTCGTCGAGGGCGGCCCCACGTTGGCCAGCGCCTTCATCACCGCGGATCTCGCCGACGAACTGCTCGCGTACATCGCCCCCGTGCTGCTGGGCGGCTCCCGCCTCGCCCTCACCGACATCGGGGTCGGCAGCATCGCCGAAGCCCGCCGCCTCACGATCGACGAGTGGGTGCCGCTCGGCGCCGACCTGCTGGCGATCGCGCACCCCGAAGCCTCGATCGAAGGAGCATCCTGATGTTCACCGGAATCATCACCGAGATCGGCGAGATCACCGCCATCGCCCCCTCCGGAGACGGATGGCGGCTGACCGTCCGGGCGCCGGGCGCCGCATCGGATGCCGTGCACGGCGAATCCATCGCGGTATCTGGCGTCTGCCTGACGGTCGTCGGATCGACAGCCGATTCCTTCGATGCGGACGTCATGAAGCAGACGCTGGACGTCTCCGCACTCGCGGCGGCGGCGGTGGGCACGCGGGTGAACATCGAGAAGGCGATGCCGGTCGGTGCGCGTCTGGGCGGCCACATCGTCCAGGGCCATGTGGATGGCATCGGGCGTGTGCTCGAGGTACGGCCCGGTGACGAGTGGAGCGTGCTGCGCATCGGCATCCCGGATGCCATCGCGCCGCTGGTCGTCGACAAGGGATCGATCTCGATCGATGGCACCTCCCTCACCGTCAGCGCGGTGAGCGCGCCTTCGACCGGCTCCGGACACTGGCTGGAAGTCTCGCTCATCCCCGAGACGCTCGGCGCCACCACGCTGGGCGCCCGCGCCGTCGACGATCTCGTGAACCTGGAGACCGACATCCTCGCCCGTCACGTCGAGCGGCTGCTCGCGTTCAGGGCCTCTACAGAAGGGGGCTCGCGATGAGCCTGGCCAGCATTCCCGACGCTCTCGACGCGCTGCGCGCCGGCCGTCCCGTGATCGTCGCGGACGACGAGAACCGGGAGAACGAGGGCGATGTCATCCTCTCCGCCGAGCTCGCGACCCCCGAGTGGGTGGCGTGGACGGTGCGCTGGTCGTCGGGCTTCATCTGTGCACCGATGCCGGCCGATCTCGCCGACCGGCTGAACCTGCCGCCGATGGTCGAGGCCAATGAAGACGCCCGCTCGACGGCGTACACGGTGAGCGTGGATGCCGCCGAAGGCGTCACCACCGGCATCAGCGCCCACGATCGCGCGCACACGCTGAACGTCCTCGCCTCGCCCTCCTCGACGCCGTCCAGCGTGATCCGCCCGGGCCACGTGCTGCCGCTCCGAGCGGTGGACGGCGGCGTGCGTGAACGCAGCGGCCACACGGAGGCTGCTGTCGAGCTGATGAAGCTCGCCGGCCTCCGCCCGGTCGGGGCGATCGCCGAGATCGTCGCCGAAGACGGCAGCATGATGCGTCTTCCAGGCCTCCTCGAGCTCGGCGAGCGCGACGGCATCCCCGTGATCACGATCGAGCAGCTGATCGCGTATCTCGACGAGATCGACCCGCTGGACGAGCCTTTCGGCCAGAGTCAGGATGGTCGCCGACGCGTGAGCCTGCGCGCGGACGCCACGGTTCCCACCGAGCACGGCGAGTTCCGCTTCCTCGCGTACAAGGATCGCGTCACCGGGACCGACCATATCGCCGTCGTCTCGGGCGAGCCGGGTGAGACGGCGCTGGTTCGCGTGCACTCGGAGTGCCTGACCGGCGAGGCGTTCGGCTCGCTCAAGTGCGAATGCGGCCCGCAGCTGGACGCCGCGTTGGACGCCATCGAGCAGGACGGCGGGGTCGTCATCTACATGCGCGGTCACGAAGGCCGCGGGATCGGCCTGATCAACAAGCTGCGCGCCTACAGCCTGCAGGAGGAGGGGCTCGACACGGTCGATGCCAACCTCGCGCTCGGGCTGCCCGCCGATGCCCGCGACTACGCGGCGGCTGCCGGCATCCTCGGCGACCTCGGGGTGTCGAAGGTCCGTCTTCTGACGAACAACACCGACAAGGTCGAGCAGTTGCGCGAGCTCGGCCTGGACGTGATCGAGCAGGTGCCGCTCATCGTGGGCGTCGGCCCCAACAATCATCAGTACCTCGAGACCAAGCGTGACCGGATGGGTCACATCATCGGAGACGCAGAGCTCGCGAAGGCTCTCGCGGAAGGAAAGGACCACGCATGAGCGGCGCAGGAGCACCCACCCCTCAGACGTCCGTCGATGCGACCGGGCTCGATGTCGTCGTCATCGCCGGGACGTGGCACGACGTCATCACCGACGGTCTCATCGCCGGCGCTCAGCGCACCCTCGATGCGGCGCACGCGACCCACCGTCTCGTACGGGTGCCCGGTTCGTTCGAGCTCGCCCTCGCCGCGCAGGCCGCCTTCGCCGGCGGAGCGGATGCGGTGGTCGCACTCGGGGTCATCATCCGGGGCGGAACGCCGCACTTCGAGTACGTCTCGGCGGCGACGACGGACGGTCTGACCCGCGTCTCGTTGGACGCCGGCAAGCCCGTCGGGTTCGGCGTTCTCACGCTCGATGACGAGAAGCAGGGTCTGGATCGTGCGGGGCTCGAAGGCTCCAAGGAGGACAAGGGTGCGGAGGCGGCGGATGCCGCGATCCGCACGGCGCTCCTGGTGAAGCAGCTGCGCGGCTGACCCGGGTAGCGCTTCTTCTCGCCAAGGTCAGGCTGACCTTCGTGGCGAGAGGAGGCTGGCCCGCGTAGCGTGTGGCTCATGGAGACCCTGCGCCACATCGTCCTCTTCGTCCACCTCATCGGTTTCGCGACCCTGTTCGGGGCCTGGGCGGTGCAGGCGTTCGGCGGCAAGCGCGAGTTCACGCGGCTGATGTCGATCGGCATGACGATCGCGGCGATCGCCGGCTTGGCGTTGGCGGCTCCGTGGGGGCTTCCCGAGGGGGTGGAGATGAACTACGCCAAGATCGGCGTGAAGTTCGCGGTTCTCCTCCTCATCGGAGCGCTGCTCGGCATCGGCACGGGTCGTCAGCGCAAGACCGGGTCGGTGCCTGCGGCGATGTTCTGGCTCGTCGGCATCCTCACCCTCGTGAACGCAGGCATCGCCGCCATCTGGCGCTGATCGCCGTCTCGGGCTGATCGCCGCGTCGCGCTGATTAGCGGCGCGCACTGATCGCTTCGGCACTGATCGCTTCGGCACTGATCGCTTCGGCACTGGTCGCCGCCCACCGCTTCAGCCCACCGCCATCTCCGGCAGTCTGTGGCGGGGTGTACGCCAGCGCTGTTCGGGATCCCACCACGCGGGGCCGCGAATCTGCGGACGTCCGTCGCGCATGCGGATCTCCCACTCCGTGGTTGCCAGGTTCCGGTGATGCCACCAGCACAGCGGAACTCCGTTGTCGGTGTGCGTGGGCCCGCCGTGCTGATGTTCGATCACGTGGTGGATCTCGCACCAGGAGGCGGGCACGTGGCACCCGGGGATGAGGCATTCCTTGTCGCGCAGCACGATCGCGCGGCGCTGATGCACGGTGAAGATCCGATCGGTGACGCTGATGCCCACAATCCGTCCTTCGTCGAAGAGCACACGCTGGACACCGCCACCGCAGGCCGTGTGAGCAGCGACCGACAACGGCACCGGCGCCGCAGATCCCGCCACCGTCGCCCAGCCCTCGCCCGTAGCGAGATCCGCGGCATCGACATGGACCACGAGGGTCGGCGATGATCCGCCCAGCTTCGGCATCTCCTCGTGTCTCGCCGCGATGCCGAGCGCTGCGGCAAGCGCATCATGACGCTTCTGCGCGGCCGACCGTCCGTCGATCACGTTCCGCGGATCGCTGTTGAACGGATCCTCGCCACGGATCGTGTCGTCACGGATCGGACCGCGCTCACGACCGTCACCGCCATCGTCGTCCACGATGAACCGCACGCCTTCCGGCTCCGGCGCACCGCCGACCTTCGGGTTGTTGTAGGCATCGAAGATGAGCTGGAGCTGGGCGGCGACATCCGGCAGCAACGCGCCCTGCGCCCGGTGGAAACCTTCTCTCAACGGCCCGATGGAGAAACAGCGGCGTGCAATCGCCGCGCGATCCGACGGTTCCGCGCCATCGGGATCGAGCACCATCGCCCATTCGTAGGCGGCCTGCTTGAGATCCTCCGGCAGCGCGGCAGGCGCACTCCCGACACGCGCTGGCTCTCCCCCGCCGCTATCTTCGACATCGGGAGCGCTGGACAGGGAACCACGGGCATAGGCGGAGAGATCCGCATCCGCATGCAGACGCTCCTGCGTGCCGATCCGATGATGAACCTCTTCGAGGGGTGCCGTGGCCGCGAGCAATCCGCTCACCCCGACGACGCCATCCAACAGGGCCTCCCTCAACGCGGGCCATCGCGCGGGTTCCCGATCGCCCGAGCTGAGATTCACCGCTCGCCGCACCGCCCTGGCCGCCTTCCCGAACCGTGCGGCCTGGCCTGCATCGACACGCAGCACGCGCCGCACGAGCTCGTTCTCGCTTCGACACCCGAACACGTGCTCGAACCCCGGCTCGGTCGTGGAGAGCACCTCGACCACGACCGCTTCGACCAGCCGCAACGCACGCCCCGCCGCCGTGAGCACCCGCGCCCTCTCCGCCTGCGTCAGACCCGCGACCGCATCGTCGGACAGCACCTCGACGAGGCCGGTGATGGCCCGATCGAGGAGGTCTGCAGTGCGGTTCGTCATGCGCTCAGTCAACAGCAAGCCACCGACATCGATACGGAGAGAAAATACCCCTGAACAGGGAATGTGTGCATAGCTTTCCGAATACGGCGCCGGTGCAGGATGACTCCGCTGGAGCTTTCGTCGACGGACTCTGCCCGCGGCTATAGGAGCGCGTCACCGCGCTGAAGCTGGCGACGCTTCGGCAAGCTCAGCGAGCAAGAGAATGGAACACCACAGCGCTTCGGCTGGCTCAGCGAGCACAACCTGGGGCACCGGCGCGCTTCGACAAGCTCAGCGAGCAGGAGCGAGCCACCAGCTGCTTCGACGGGCTCAGCAAGCGCAGCCCCGACGCGACTCAGCGCGAGCGCGGCGCCGCCGTGCTTCCCCGCACCACGAGCTCGGTGGCCACGAGCGGCTCCTGCGCACGCTGCTCACCCGCGAGCTCGGCGAGCAGCGTATCGACGGCGAGCGCGCCGACGAGCTCCGGATGCTGCTGCACGGTGGTCAGCGGCGGCCACAGCTGAGCGGCTTCCGGGAGGCCGTCGAAGCCCACGACGCTGACATCGCGCGGCACGTCGAGACCCGCCTCACGGAACGCCCGCACGAGACCGATCGCCATCTGGTCGTTCGCGGCGAAGACGGCGGTGACCTCCGGATCCGCCGCCAGCGTCACACCGGCCCGGTACCCGGACTCCGCGCTCCAATCGCCGACGATGACCTCAGGCACCGGGGCGCCGTGCGCCTGCAGGGTGTTCTGCCACGCCTGCCGGCGCCGCTCTGCGGAGTACGAGCGAGCAGGCCCCGCGACGTGCCGCACCGTCCTGTGTCCCAGCTCGAGCAGGTGCTCCGTCGCGAGCCTCGCGCCCTGAGCCTGATCCGTGTCGACGAACGGGCGCTCGGACATCCGGCTGGAGTCGACGAACACGACCGGCATCCCGGCGGGCACCTCGACATCGGCTTCGTCGAGCTGGTGCGCCTCGATGACCATCACGACGCCGTCGACGGCATGCTCCTCGAGCTGCCGGAACGCTCCGACGACCGTCTCCTCCGCGCTCGGCGCGACCGGGATGAGCGTCAGCGCGTATCCCGCCTGCGCCGCGCGCTCGGCGATCGCGTCCAAAGTGCGCTGGTTGCCGTAGGAGCTGAACGTGAACATGACGACGCCGATGGCCCTGAAACGCCCTGACCGCAGCGCGCGAGCCGCGCTGTTCGGCCGGTACCCCAGGTGCTGCATCGCCGCGCTCACCTTGGCTCTGGTCGCCTCACCGACGTAGCCCCGGTTGTTCACCACCCGCGAGACGGTCTGCCCCGATACGCCGGCCTCGCGAGCGACGTCCTCCATCGACGGCTCGCGCCGTCGGAGGGGCGACTCTGCCGTGGGTTCCTGAGACACGTTTCCGTTCCGTTCAATGTGTTGACGTTGACACACTAGCATCGGGTGACATATGTTGACGTTGACATACGGCGCAGTCGCGCCCGGAACGTAAGAAGGTCTCGTCGATGACGACACACATCACCGCAGCCTCGGCGCCCATCGCCGGCGTACGGCGTGAGCGGCGCGATTGGAGGGGCTGGGCGTTCGTCGGGCCGTTCATGATCGTGTTCGCCCTGGTGTTCCTCACCCCGCTGCTCTACGCGCTCTACCTCAGCTTCTTCCAGGACAAGCTCGTCGGCGGAACGGCGTTCGTCGGTTTCGACAACTACGTCCGCGCTCTCACCGACCCGCAGTTCTGGGAGGCGTTCGGCCGGGTGCTGATCTTCCTCGTCGTGCAGGTGCCGATCATGCTCGCCCTCGCCCTCGGCGCGGCTCTCGCCCTGGACAGCGCACGCCTGAAGGGCGCCTCATTCTTCCGCATCCTGATCTTCCTGCCCTACGCGGTGCCCGCGGTCGTGGCCGTGCTGATGTGGGGATACATCTACGGCGACCAGTTCGGCCTCGCCGGCAACATCAACGACCTGCTCGGCATCGACGCGATCACGCCGTTCGCCAAGGAGTGGATGCTCGTCTCGATCGGCAACATCGTGACGTGGGAGTTCGTCGGCTACAACATGCTGATCTTCTACTCCTCGCTCAAGAGCATCCCGAACGACATGTACGAGGCGGCATCGCTCGACGGCGCGGGCGCCTGGCGCACGATCTTCTCGATCAAGATCCCCTCCGTGCGCGGGGCGCTCGTGATCGCGACGATCTTCTCGATCATCGGCAGCTTCCAGTTGTTCAACGAGCCGAACATCCTGCGTCCGCTCGCCCCGAACGTGATCACGACGTACTTCACGCCGAACATGTACGCCTACAACCTGTCCTTCTCCGGACAGCAGTTCAACTACTCGGCCACCATCGCGATCATCATGGGCATCATCACCGCCGTGATCGCCTATGTCGTGCAGCTGCGCGGCTCGAAGTCGGAGGTGCGCTGAGATGGCGCTCGCCCTGGATCGCTCCAAGCCCACGCGCTCGCATCTGAACCCGCGATCGTCCAAGACGCTGCTCATCGTCATGATCGTGTACGCGCTGTACACGCTCGTGCCGCTGGTGTGGCTGCTGTTCGCCTCCACCAAGACGCAGTCCGGTCTGTTCAGCTCCTTCGGCCTCTGGTTCTCCGACGACTTCGCCTTCTTCGACAACCTGGTCGCCACCTTCACCTACCGCGACGGGATCTTCCTGCGCTGGCTCGGCAACACCCTGCTGTACGTCGTCGTGGGAGCCGGCGGCGCGACGCTGCTGGCCACGATGGCGGGCTACGGCCTGGCGAAGTTCCGCTTTCCCGGGCGCCCCGCCGTGTTCGCGATCGTGCTCGGCGCGGTCGCCGTGCCTGGCACCGCCCTCGCCGTGCCGACCTTCCTGCTGTTCAGCGAGCTCGGGCTCACGAACACGCCGTGGGCGGTCATCATCCCCTCCCTCATCAGCCCCTTCGGCCTCTACCTGATCTGGGTGTTCGCGTCGGAATCGGTGCCGACGGAGATCCTGGAGGCCGCGCGCATCGACGGGGCCGGGGAGTTCCGCACCTTCTTCACGATCTCGATCCGACTGCTCGCACCCGGCATCGTGACCGTCGCGCTGTTCACCGTCGTCGCGACCTGGAACAACTACTTCCTGCCGCTGATCATGCTCTCCGACCCCGATTGGTATCCGCTCACCGTGGGCCTGAACCAGTGGAGCTCCCAGGCGATCGGCGCCGGTTCCCAGCCGATCTACAACCTCGTGATCATGGGGTCGCTGCTCACGATCATCCCGATCGTGATCGCCTTCCTCTTCCTCCAGCGCTTCTGGCAGTCCGGCCTCACCGCCGGCAGCGTCAAGGCCTGATCCGCATGCACCACCCATCCCGAAAGGACACAGCAATGAAGCACCTTCCCTCCCCCGCCGCACGGCGCGCGCTGGCGGCGGTCGCCGCGGGCACCGTCGCGGCCATCGCCCTCGCCGGCTGCTCGTCGAGCGGCGACGACACCGCGACCGGCGGCGACGGCGACGGCTCCTTCGCCTCCGTCGAGGCGGCCCTGGAAGCCGGCGGCGAGATCACCTACTGGTCGTGGACGCCCTCCGCCGAGGCGCAGGTCGCCGCGTTCGAGGAGGCCTACCCGAACGTCACGGTCAACCTCGTCAATGCGGGCACCAACAACGACGAGTACACCAAGCTGCAGAACGCCATCAAGGCGGGCTCCGGCGCTCCGGACGTCGTGCAGATCGAGTACCAGGCCTTCCCGCAGTTCTCCCTCACGGACTCCTTCGTCGACCTCTCGCAGTACGGCTTCGCCGACTTCGAGGACGACTACTCGGCATCCACCTGGAACTCCGTCACCGACGGCGACGCCATCTACGGCCTCCCGCAGGACTCCGGCCCCATGGCGCTCTTCTACAACAAGTCCGTCTTCGACGAGCTCGGCCTCGCCGTGCCCACCACCTGGGACGAGTACTACGAGGCGGCCAAGGCGATCCACGCGGCCGACCCGAACGCCTACATCACCAATGACATGGGCGACGCGGGCTTCGCGACCTCGATGATCTGGCAGGCCGGCGGTCAGCCGTTCCAGACCTCCGGCACCGACGTCACCATCGACCTGCAGGACGAGGGCTCGGTGAAGTGGACCGAGAACTGGAACCGCCTCGTCGAAGAGGGCCTCGTGGCCCCCACCTCGAGCTGGAGCGACGAGTGGTTCCGCGGCCTCGGCGACGGAAGCATCGCGACGCTCGTGATCGGCGCATGGATGCCCGGAAACCTCATCTCCGGAGCCCCCGACGGCGCCGGCGACTGGCGCGTCGCGCCGATGCCGACCTACGACGGCACCCCGGCGAGCGCCGAGAACGGCGGCGGCGGCCAGGCCGTGACCACCCAGAGCGAGAACCCGGAGCTCGCGGCCGGGTTCCTGTGGTGGCTGAACAACTCCGAGGAGAGCGTGGACATCTTCCTCGCCTCCGGCGGCTTCCCCTCCACCACTGCCGACCTGACCGACGAGGAGTTCCTCGCGGATGCTCCGGAGTACTTCGGCGGACAGAAGATCAACGAGGTCCTCGCCGCAGCGGCCGGCGACGTGGTCGAGGGCTGGAGCTACCTGCCCTACCAGGTCTACGCGAACAGCATCTTCGGTGACACGGTCGGCCAGTCGTACCAGAACGGTTCCGACCTGAACGAGGGCCTCACGGCCTGGCAGGACGCGCTCGTGCAGTACGGCAACGAGCAGGGCTTCGCCGTCAACAAGTAAGACCCCGGGGCGGGATGCTCCGCGCGCTTCGACAGGCTCAGCGAGCTCTGAGAAGCACAGGCTCAGCGAGCTCTGAGAAGCACAGGCTCAGTGAGCTGCGCGAGCGGAGCATCCCGCCCTTCCCCCTTCTTCCCCGAAAGCACAGCCCCGTGAGCACTTTCTCCATCGGCGAGACCGACTTCCTCCGCGACGGAAAGCCGCACCGCGTCCTCGCCGGCGCCCTCCACTACTTCCGCGTGCACCCGGAGCAATGGCAGGACCGCATCCGCAAGGCGCGCCTGATGGGGCTGAACACCATCGAGACCTACGTCGCCTGGAATGCGCACGAGCCGCGTCGCGGCGAGTGGGACGCGACCGGCTGGAACGACCTCGGCCGATTCCTCGACCTCGTCCAGGCCGAGGGCATGGACGCCATCGTGCGACCCGGCCCCTACATCTGCGCCGAATGGCACAACGGCGGGCTTCCGACCTGGGTCGACGCGGACGTCGACACGCTGCGCTCCTCCGACCCCGCCTACCTCGCCGACGTCACGCGCTTCCTGGAGCGCGTCTACGAGATCATCGCGCCGCGCCAGATCCACCGCGGCGGATCCGTCGTGCTCGTCCAGATCGAGAACGAGTACGGCGCCTATGGCTCCGACAAGGCCTACCTCGCCGAGCTCGTGCGCCTCACCCGCGCGGCGGGCATCGAGGTCCCTCTGACGACCGTCGATCAGCCCACCGATCAGATGCTCGCCGACGGCAGTCTCCGCGACCTCCACAAGACCGGCTCCTTCGGCTCCCGCGTGCCCGAACGTCTCGCGACGCTGCGCAGGCATCAGCCCACCGGCCCGTTGATGTGCTCGGAGTTCTGGGATGGCTGGTTCGACTGGTGGGGCGGCGTGCACCACACCACCGATGTCGACGCCGCGGCATCCGATCTCGACGCCCTGCTCGCCGCGGGCGCCTCCGTGAACATCTACATGTTCCACGGCGGCACGAACTTCGGTCTCACCAACGGCGCCAACCACAAGGGTCGCTACCTGCCGCTCGTCACCAGCTACGACTACGACGCGCCGCTCGACGAGGCGGGCAACCCGACCGCCAAGTTCTTCGCCCTTCGCGACGTCATCGCCAAGTACGCCCCGGTGCCCGATGAGGTTCCGGATGCCGCAGCCCCCGCGCCCGTGATCGAATCCGCCCTCGTCCCGGCCGGCTCCTGGACGCAGGCCGAGGCGACCTCCCGGCACGACGCGCCGCCGACGTTCGAGGCTCTCGACCATCTCAGCGCCCTCGTGCGCTACGACGCCGACCTTCCGGACGGATTCGCCGGCGGCATCCTGAGCGTCGACGAGGAGATCCGCGACCTCGCCTGGGTGAGCGTCGACGGGCAGCCCGTCGGCACGCTCGCGCGCACGAGACACGATGTCGCCCTTCGTCTTCCTGCCGGACGCGTCCTCAGCATCCTCGTGGAGGATCAGGGCCGCGTGAACTACGGACACCTCCTCGGTGAGACCAAGGGGATCATCGGGGCGCCGAGGATCGACGGCGCACCACTGCACGGGTGGCGCACCGCATCCCTCGACGTCGCCCGGATCGCGGACGACGTCGCGCAGCGCGAGGCATCCGAGGGCTCGGGGACGGCGCCGGGCGCCTGGACCGCCGCGTTCGATCTGGCCTCTCCCGCCGATCTCTTCCTCGACACGCGTGCCTGGGGCAAGGGCTATGCCTTCGTCAACGGCTTCTTCCTCGGCCGCTACTGGCGCAACGGCCCCACCCGGACGCTCTACGTCCCCGCTCCGGCCACCCGCGCCGGGGAAAACCGTCTCGTCGTGCTCGAGCTCGAGCAGCTGGCGGAGCCGGTCGCCCGCTTCATGGAGGCGCTCTCGCTCGGCGACCGCGAGGAGTGACCTGCGGGCGCAAGGCCCAGCAAACGCTCAGGAAGGCGTAAACTCCGGTGTGCTCTCGCCGAGGGAGCGCATGAAGGCAAGGAGATCATGAGCACCGCCACGAAACCCGCCAACCCTCGCTCGCGCGTCATCACGGCGAGCCTGGTCGGCACGACCATCGAGTTCTACGACTTCTACGCGTACGCGACCGCTGCCGTCCTCGTCTTCCCGGTCCTGTTCTTCCCGACCGGCGACGACACGACCTCGCTGCTGTCATCGTTCGCCGTGTTCGGCGCCGCGATGGTCGCCCGCCCGATCGGCGCGGTCGTCTTCGGCCACTTCGGCGACAAGTTCGGCCGCAAAGCGACCCTCGTCGCCTCACTGCTCACGATGGGCATCGCGACGTTCCTCATCGGCCTGCTGCCGACGTACCAGGTCATCGGCTGGTGGGCGGCGCTGCTGCTGCTGTTCCTGCGCCTCGCCCAGGGCTTCGCCCTCGGCGGCGAGTGGTCGGGGGCTGCTCTGGTCGCGACCGAGAACGCGCCCGCGGGCAAGCGCGCCTGGTACGGATCGTTCCCGCAGCTGGGCGCCCCCATCGGCTTCATCATCGCGAACATCCTCTTCCTCGCCATCAACTGGGCGCTGCCGCACGCGGACAATCCCGCGCTGAAGTCCGAGGCCTTCCTCGCGTGGGGCTGGCGCGTGCCGTTCCTTTTCTCGGCCGTGATGGTCATCGTCGGGCTGTGGGTGCGTCTCAAGCTCGTCGAGTCCGACACCTTCAAGAAGGCGGAGCAGAAGGGCACCATCCGCAAGCTGCCGCTCGCGACGGTGTTCCGTCATCACTGGAAGCAGCTCATCCTCGGCACGTTCATCATGCTGGCGACGTACGTGCTGTTCTACCTGATGACCAACTTCACCCTCACCTACGGCACCAAGGCCGCCGACCTCGAGACGGCATCCGCTGCCGCACAGGCGACCGCTGAGGCGAACGGCACCGCCTTCGACGCCGCCGCGTTCGCCGCACAGTTCTATCCGGGCCTCGGCTTCGGCTACACCGACTTCGTGCTCATGCAGATCATCGGCGTGATCTTCTTCGGCATCTTCACGCTGCTCTCCGGCCCCATCGCCGATGCGATCGGGCGCCGGAAGCTTCTGCTCTGGACGACCGGAGCGATCATCGTCTTCGGCCTCCTGTTCAATGTGTTCCTGCTCCCGCAGGCCGATCCGAAGTTCACCGGCGCGCTCGCGCAGGCGTTCCTCATCTTCGGGTTCGTGCTGATGGGCACCACCTTCGGCCCGATGGGGGCGCTCCTGCCAGAGCTCTTCCCGACGAACGTGCGCTACTCGGGCTCCGCCATCGCCTACAACGTCTCGTCGATCCTCGGTGCGGCCATCGCGCCGCTCATCGCGCTGGCCCTGTGGCAGGCGGGCGGAGGCGCACCATGGCTGGTGGGCCTGTACCTCTCGGCGATGGGCGTGCTGACCTTCATCGCGCTGATCTTCACGCCGGAGACGAAGGATCACGACTACGAAGCCGATCTGGGCGTCGCCGCCCAGCAGCCGTAGCCGCCTCGCCCGAAGGCCCCTTCCACATCGGGAGGGGCCTTCGCCGTTCCCGCCCGGCGAGCCTTCGGCCGCCCAGCCCGGCGGCCTGGCTCACTCCGCCAGGAACTCCTCGACCGCGGCGATCGTCGCCGCGTTGTCGCGGTGCAGGACCCCGCGGATGCCGACGGCTGCCGCACCGTCGATAGAGCTCTGGTGGTCATCGATGAAGAAGACCGCAGACGGCTCGGCGCCCATCCGAGCGAGGGCCGTGAGGTACGCCCGCGCTTCCGGTTTGTTCACCCCCTGCTCGTGGCTGTAGCAGATCGGATCGAAGACCGAGGAGAAGCCGAAACGCCGCTCTTCCTCCTCGCGCGCTCCGTCGGCAGAGTTCGACAGGATCGCCGTGCGTGCCCTGCCTTCGAGGGAGCGCGCGTAGGCGATGAGCTCGGTGTTGGCCTCGCCGCAGTACGCATCCCAGAAGTCGCCGCGCATCGCCCCGAGCGCGGCCCCGTCGAGCCGCAGCGCGCGGCCCCCAGCCCGTGCCAGAACTGCTCCTGGGCGCCCGTGGTCACGTCGATGGCGGGGAGCGCCGCCGCGGCGATCCGCGCCGCCGCCTCGGCACGAGAGAATCCGGCGACGGTGCTCCAGCGGTCCCACCACGCATCCTGCCAGGTGTCGTCGTCGACGAGCTCCAGGACGCCGCCGATGTCGAACAGGACCCATTTCGCCGTCATGGCGTCCACCCTAGGCGGCTCGGGCCGTACCCGGCGCTGACCGTGCGGGTCGCGCCGTCGAGGACGATCCGTCCGCCGTAGGGCACGATCCACTGCGGGCGGGTGTGTCCGAACGGCGCTCCGACGCATACGACCGCATCCGTGTTGTAGCGGGCGACGACGTCGACGACAGCATCGCGCTGCGCGTCCCGCAGCTGCTGCGCCTCATCCGCGTCAGGGCGGAAGACGAAGTCGCTCACCGGTGGCCGCGCGACGAGGACGCCGGCCACCGCGCCCAGGATGCCGCGCTCCCCGAGCCCGCGGAGCCACCGCGCCACCCACCCCGCCGACGGGCGCTCCTCGCTGGTCTCCAGCAGCAGAATCGCACCTTCCAGCGACGAGGCGGGCGGAAGACGATCCACCCAGGCGAGGCCGTCGAGCACCTCGAGGCATCCGCCCCAGCTCCGCCCCTCGACCCGCTTCGCCGGCCCTGACCACGACCACGACGTCGTCGACGTCCGCTCACCGTACTCGGAGAGCGAACGGGGGTCCTCCCAGCGCCGGCCGACGTCCTCGGATTCACCTGGCTCGGTCAGCTCGAGCACGCCGCCGCCCAGGAGGGCGGCGCGCAGGGAGACGAGGTGGACGGCATCGATGGACGGCCCCGGCCCGAGGTGCACCGCGGTGGAGCCGCCGTAGTATCCGGAGATGCCGAGGCCCCACAGCCAGTTCAGGATGTTCGTGTTGTCGCTGTAGCCGAGGAACGGCTTGGGATCGGCGAGCGCCGCCGCGGCATCCAGATGCGGGGTGACGAGCAGCTGATCGTCACCGCCGATCGTCGCCAGGATCCCTCGGATGGCCGGATCAGCGAACGCGGCATTGACGTCCGCCGCCCTCGCCTCCGGCGCGGCGTCGAGCAGGCGGGTCGTCGGGTACTCCACCGGCACGAGACCGGTGGCCTCCGAGAGGCGTCGCAACGCCTGCTCATGCAGCGCAGGGGCGACCGCGGGGGCGGCGAAGCTCGGTGAGAGGATCGCGATGCGGTCTCCTGGCACGAGCGAGGGCGGCTGGATCATCCGTCCAGTCTGCCAGCGGCGAACAACCGTCAACAATGCTTGACGATTTGTCGCTCGTCAACCTAGATTGACGTCAGGAGGTACTCATGAGCATCCGCACCGCTGTCGCCACAGACCCCGAGGGCGAGCCCATCGCCGAACTGCACCGTCTCGCCGGCATCCGCCGCGAGATCGCCCGCGCCGAGGAGGCGCAGGTGCGTCGCGCGCGCAACGCCGGATACTCCTGGCAGGCGATCGCAGGCGCGCTCGGAGTGACGAAGCAGGCCGCCCACAGGAAGTACGGTCGTAGGTAGCCCCGATCCGCAGAATGAGGTCCCGCATGTCCCGCACGGCGATCCAACGCCGACGCGGACGCGGCGCGCAGCCCGGCCCGCGCGCCACGTTCCGCCAGCTCCTCCCTTTCCTCTTCGAGCACAAGCGCACGCTGATCGTCGTCGCCGTCCTCAGCGTGTTCGGCGCCGCGACCTCGCTCGTGCAGCCGCTCCTGGTGGGGCAGGTCATCACCGAGGTGCAGCGCGGAGGCACGCTGGGCGTCCTCGTCTGGCTGCTCGTCGGGTTCGTGATCGTGTCGTCGATCATCTCCGGCTATCAGCACTACCTGCTCCAGCGCACCGGCACCGCCGTCGTGCACTCCAGCAGGCGCCAGCTGATCGCTCGCATCCTGCACCTGCCGATCAGCGAGTTCGACGCGCGCCGCACGGGCGACCTCGTCTCCAGGGTCGGCACAGATACGACGCTGCTGTACGCCGTGCTCACCCAGGGCCTCGCCGATGCCGTCGGCAACGCCATCCTCTTCGTCGGCGCGCTCATCGCGATGCTCGTCATCGACCCTGTCCTGCTGCTGCTCATCGTCGTCGTCATCGGCGCGTCCGTCGTGGTCGTCGTGCTGCTCAGCGGGCGCATCCGCGAAGCCTCGACCGCGCAGCAGGTGAAGGTCGGCGAACTGGCCTCCGGCGTCGAGCGCGCCGTGGGGTCGATCCGCACGGTCCGCGCCTCAGGGGCCACCGAGCGCGAGGTCAGCACGGTGTCGGCGCTGGCCACGGACGCGTACGGGCTCGGGGTGCGGATCGCCAAGGTCTCCGCACTCGTCGTACCGATCGCGGGGATCGCTCTGCAGCTCTCGCTGCTGGTGGTGCTCGGCGTCGGCGGATTCAGGGTGGCATCCGGCGCGATCTCGATCGCCGCCCTCATCACCTTCGTCATGTTCCTCTTCATGCTCGTCATGCCGCTGGCCTCGACGTTCGGCGCCATCACCTCCGTCAACCAGGCGCTCGGCGCGCTCGGGCGCATCCAGGAGGTGCTGGATCTGCCGGAGGAGACCGCGGCGGATGCCGAGACGGCACGCGCCCTTCGACAGGCTCAGGGTGCGGAGAAGAACGAGGCTCAGGGAGCGGAGAAGAACGAGGCTCAGGGAGCGGAGAAGAACGAGGCTCAGGGAGCGGATGACACCAGCTCGCTGAGCCCGTCGACGCGCACCGACGCTCCGGCGCTGTCCTTCCACGACGTCCGGTTCCGA
Source organism: Microbacterium sp. NPDC055903 (assembly GCF_053615555.1). Lineage (NCBI taxonomy): Bacteria > Bacillati > Actinomycetota > Actinomycetes > Micrococcales > Microbacteriaceae > Microbacterium > Microbacterium sp. NPDC055903. The sequence continues at coordinate 226,678 of NZ_JBSHCA010000001.1, forward strand.
TACCCGGACTCGGTCGTCGCAGCCCGAGAGGCCGCCGCGACCGAGGCGCGCGGGGTGCTCGTCGACGCGCACCTGGAGAGCGGAGACGCACCCGTCGCGCGGAACGAGCGCGGAGACGTCCTGCGCGGGGTGACCTTCGCCGTCCCGCGCGGAGCACGCGTGGCGATCGTCGGCCCGAGCGGGGCGGGCAAGAGCACGATCCTCGCCCTCGTCGAGCGCTTCTACGACCCGACAGCCGGCTCTATCCGCGTGGACGGCGACGACATCCGCACGTATCCCCGCGCCGAGTTGAGGGCACGGTTCGGTTACGTCGAGCAGGACGCCCCCACGCTGGCAGGCACCCTCGCAGACAATCTGCGACTCGCCTCACCGGACGCCACTGACGCGGAGTGCGTGCAGGTGCTGCGCGCGGTCAACCTCGGCGATGTCCTCGACCGCAGCCCCGCCGGGGTGGACAGCCCGGTCGGTGAGGACGGCGTGATGCTCTCCGGCGGCGAGCGTCAGCGCCTCGCGATCGCGAGGGCCCTGCTCACCCGCGCGCCCATCCTGCTGCTCGATGAGTCCACATCCTCGCTCGACGGCGTCAACGAGCAGCGGATGCGCGAGGCGATCGACGCGGTGGCGGAGGGCCGCACGCTCGTCGTGATCGCCCATCGACTGTCCACCGTGGTCGACAGCGATCTCATCGTCGTGCTCCAGGACGGAGAGGTGGTCGGTCAGGGAACGCACGCCGAGCTCATCGAGACGACGCCGCTGTACCGTGAGCTGGCCAGGCATCAGCTGCTGGCCTGAGGTCCTCCCCTGCCCCAGGCGCGCACACGGACACCGTCTTTGCCCGCCCGCTTGGCCTCGTACATCGCCTCATCGGCTGCAGCCATCAGTTCCGCGGCGGAGGGCGGATCCTCGGAGCCGCCTCCTCGCCAGGACAGCGCCCCGACGCTCGCCGAGAGCGGCGCCCCTTCCGCATCCCCCGTGAGCGGCTCGGCGACCGCCGCGCGCAACCGTTCCGCGAGGGCGGCGACGGCCTCTTCCGGCATCCCGCCGACGGCGACGAGGAACTCGTCACCGCCCAGCCGCGCCACCGTGTCGCTCAACCGCGCGACCGCCGTCAGACGCAGCGCTACCTCACGGAGCACCCCGTCGCCGACGGAGTGCCCGAGCCGATCGTTGATGTCCTTGAAGCCGTCGAGATCGATGAACAGCACAGCGCAGACCTCGTCGTCCTCCGCGTGCGTCTCCAGCAGCTGGTCCAGCCGCTCCTCGAAGAGCTGCCGGTTCGGAAGGCCGGTGAGGCCGTCGTGCAACGCCCTGTGCCGCAGCCGCTCCTGGAGGCTCAGATGATCCGCCACCCGCTCGGCCTGCGCCGCGAGGGAGAGCAGCGTCTCGAGCTCGTCCGCGTCCAGAGTGCGCGGACGACGGAACCAGTTGCGCACCTCTCCGATCACGGATCCGGCGCCCGCGCCGACCGTCCGCACGATGGGCGTCACCATGAACGCCTCGACCGTCGCGCGCCGCAACTGCTCCGCCTCTGCAAGCCCGGCGATGGCCTCGAGGTCGCGGGCGACGAACTGCTCGGCATCGGCATGCAGGCGCGCAGGCGGCTGCACGCCCGGCGGCACGGAGCCCCAGCTGCGCACGCCGACGCCGGAGGGATCCGCAGGGTCGACGATGCGCACGAGCGTCCATGCCGACGCCATGGCCCTGCCCGCCGCGTCGACGAGCGTCTCCCCGAGGTCGTCCAGCCCTCTGGCCACGGCCAGGGCGCTCGTGGCCTCCTGCAGGAGCACGAGTCGTCGGTGCGCGAGGTCCGCCGCTCGCCGCGCTTCGACGAGCTCGCGTTCGAAGGCGCTCCGCGCGCCGGCATCGAGGCCGGCGATGTGCACGGTGCGCGTGCCGTCCGTCTCGGTGCGCACTCGGGCCTGGAGCATCACATGACGACGGATGCCGTCGCCGTCCAGGACCTCGAACAGCACCTCCCTGAGCTCCCCCGCCTCCAGCAGCCGCGGCATCACCTGCGTCTCGTAGAGCAGCCGGGAGGATGCCGGAAGCCAGTCGACGAGGTTCCGCCCGACGAGAGACGCACCCTCGGGGGCGCTGAACCACTCTCCAAGCGCCGCGCTGTGCGCGAGGACCACACCGGTGAGGTCCGTGACGAACAGCGCCGCCGGCGTGCCGTCGAGAACGTCGTCGGCAGAGAGCGGCCCCTTCGCCGTCACAGCACCGCCCTGATCTGGTCGACGACCAGCTCGGGCTCAGTGAGATGCACGAAGTGTCCGGAGGCCTCGAGCTCCACAAGCTCGCTGCCTGCGATCCTGTCGCGCAGATAGGCGCCGATGTGCGATGGGCAGATGATGTCGCCCGAGGACTGCAGGATCCGCACCGGCGTGCGGATCTCGGCCAACCGGTGGCGCACATCGCTGAGGAAGACGACGCGGGCGAAGTGCGTGGCCACCCGCTGCGGTGTCGCCGCGAACAGGTCGCGCACGCGTCCGACGACCTCAGGGAGGTCGTCACGAGCGGTGACCGCCGGCGCGAGCGAAGCCGCCCAGCTGGGCTGGTTCGCCTCGATGCTCCCGATCAGCCCGAGCACGTCCTCCCTGCTGAAGCCGCCGATGTATCCCTCGTCATCCACGTAGCGGGCGGAGGGGCAGAGCATGAGGATGCGACGGATGAGGTCGGGGCGACGGATGGATGCGAGTGCGCTGATCATCCCGCTCACCGAGTGGGCGACGATGAGGGCATCCCGGACGCCTGCGGCATCCATGACCTCGATGAGATCGTCCGCGTATCCCTCCAGGGAGTCGTAGCGCTGCTCATCGTAGGCGGCGAGATCGGACTTCCCCGATCCGACGTAGTCGAACAGCACGACGCGGTGCTCCTGTGCGAAGCGCTCCGCGATCGGACGCCACGTCGACTGCTCCGTGCCGTAGCCGTGCGCGAAGACGATGGCCGGCGCCTCCGGATCCCCGAGGAGCGTCACGGCGTTGCGCCGCAGGATCTCCTCCGCCGACAGATGATGCGCGATGGTCGTCATCAGGGCCCCTCCTCGATGCCGTTGCCCACCCCTGAGAATACGCGAGGCGGCGCATCCGTCCACGCACGATGACGCGACGGCGGGATGCCGGGGACCACTCAGCCATGGGTTCGTCCCCGTCATCCCGCCGTCGCGGGTCGGTGGCCCGCAACGCCCTCCATGCGGAGCGACGGTGCGGGAGGGCTCAGTCCGCCTTCGCGAGCCGGTACCGGAGCGAGGCGAGCTCGGCGCGCAGGGCAGCGGGGAGCTTGTCGCCGAAGGTGTCGAAGAAGCTCTCGATGCCGTCGGCCTCGACCTGCCAGGCCGCCGGATCGACACGGAAGAGCTCGTCCAGATCCGCATCGGTGACGCCCAGCCCGTCGAGGTTGAGGTCCTCGACCATCGGGAGGCGCCCGATGGGGCTGTCGACCGCGGCCACCTCGCCGCTGATGCGGCGGATGACCCAGTCGATGACACGGGAGTTGTCCCCGAAGCCCGGCCACAGGAAGCGCCCGTCGTCGCCGCGGCGGAACCAGTTCACCTGGAAGATCCGCGGTGCGCGGTCGAACCGCAGTTTGCGCCCCACGTCCAGCCAGTGGGCGAAGTAGTCACCCATGTTGTATCCGCAGAACGGGAGCATGGCGAAGGGATCGCGACGCAGCTCCCCCACCGTGCCCTCCGCAGCGGCGGTGCGCTCCGAGGAGATGGTCGAGCCGAGGAAGACGCCGTGCGCCCAGTCCGTGGCCTCGACGACGAGCGGCACGTTGCTGGCTCGACGTCCGCCGAACAGGATCACGTCGAGCGGGACGGCCTCCTCCCAGTCGTCCGAGATCTGCGGGCACTGCGATGCGGCGACGGTGAAACGCGAGTTCGGGTGCGCAGCCGGGCGACCGGAGTCCGGCGTCCACGGGTTGCCCTCCCAGTCGATGAGGTTCGCGGGCGGGGTGTCCGTGAGGCCCTCCCACCAGACGTCGCCGTCCGGACGCAGCGCGACGTTCGTGAAGATCGTGTTGCCCCACATCGTCTCGACCGCGGTGACATTGGTCGCCTCGCCCGTGCCGGGCGCGACGCCGAAGAAGCCCGCCTCGGGGTTGATCGCCCACAGGCGCCCGTCCTCACCGGGACGGATCCAGGCGATGTCGTCGCCGAGCGTCTCGACGCGCCATCCGGGGATCGTGGGCCGCAGCATGGCGAGGTTCGTCTTCCCGCACGCCGAGGGGAAGGCCGCAGCGACGTGGTACGCCCTGCCCTCCGGGTCGACGACCTTGATGAGGAGCATGTGCTCGGCGAGCCAGCCTTCGTCGCGGGCGATGACGGAGGCGATCCGCAGTGCGAAGCACTTCTTCGCGAGGATCGCGTTCCCGCCGTAGCCGGACCCGAAGGAGTAGACCTCGAGCGAGTCGGGGAAATGGACGATGTACTTGTCGTCGTTGCACGGCCACTCGGCATCCTGCTCGCCCTCGGCGAGCGGCGCTCCGACGGAGTGGACGGTCTTGACCCATGGCGCGCCCTCTGCGATCTGACGGGTGACCGCGTCGCCGACGCGCGTCATGATCCCGATGGATGCCACGGCGTAGGCGCTGTCGGTGATCTGAACGCCGATGTGCGACAGCGGCCCGCCGACCGCACCCATCGAGAACGGCACGACGTACATCGTGCGTCCGCGCATGGACCCGGAGAAGAGCACGTCCATCTTGGTGCGCATCGCGCCGGGTTCTGCCCAGTTGTTCGTCGGGCCGGCGTCGCTCTCGCGCTCCGAGGCGATGAACGTGCGCCCTTCGGTGCGGGCCACATCGCTGGGGTGCGAGCGCGCGAGGTACGAGCCGGGCCGCCACTCCGGGTTCAGCTTGATGAGCTTGCCCTCCGCGACGAGACCGCGCAGCAGCGCCTCGTTCTCGGCCCTGGAGCCATCCACCCAGTGAATCGCATCGGGCTGGGTCAGCTGAGCGATCTGGGCCACCCAGTCGCGCAGCTCCGCCATCCCCGGGGTGTCGTAGGTCGGGGCCGCGCCCAGGGCTCGCACCGGCGACACCGATGCGACTCGCGGGGTGAGGGTCTCTGCCATGACCATGACTGCTCCTTTGAAGAAGTGAGGTGATATGGCCATTCTGCCCAGGCAACGCAAGACTTTCGGTGCAATTCCGGCGCAAGAATTGCAATTCTTTCGCTATGCTCAAAGAATGAGCAGCTCCGGCATCCATTTGACGACTCTCGGTCACCGCATCCGCCACCACCGCACGGAGAAGGGTCTGACGCTCGACGAGCTGGGGGCCGAGGTGGGGGTGGCCGGCTCCCAGCTCAGCCTGATCGAGAACGGCAAGCGGGAGCCGAAGCTGTCGCTGCTGCAGGCCATCGCGCAGGCGACGGGGACGCAGGTCGCCGACCTCATCTCCGGCGAACCGCCGAACCGGCGCGCAGCGCTGGAGATCGAGCTGGAGCGCGCCCAGACGAGCCCGGTGTTCCGCCAGCTCGGCATCGGCCCGGTCCGGGTGACGAAAGGGATGGCGGACGAGACGATCGAAGCGGTCCTCGGCCTGCATCGGGAGCTGCAGCGACGCGAGCGCGAGGCCATCGCCACACCGGAGGAGGCGCGGCGCGCCAACACCGAGCTCCGGCTGCGCATGCGCGCTCAGCACAACTACATCGGCGAGATCGAGAAGCTCGCCGAGAAGCAGCTCAAGGCAGCAGGCCACGTCGCTGGCGCCCTCACTCATCGCACGGTGAGCATCATGGCCGAGAAGCTGGGCTTCGAGCTCATCTATGTCAACGACCTGCCCCACTCGACGAGATCCGTGACGGACCTCGAGAACAGCAGGATCTATCTTCCGCCCGCCTCGATCCCCGGCGGACACGGCCTGCGCTCGATGGCGCTGCAGGCGATGGCGCACCGGCTGCTGGGCCACACCCCTCCGACCGATTACGCCGACTTCCTCCAGCAGCGCCTGGAGATCAACTACTTCGCGGCGTGCTGTCTGGTGCCCGAAACGGCGGGCGTCGCCTTCCTCCAGCAGGCGAAGAAGGATCGCAACCTCGCCGTGGAGGACTTCCGCGACGCGTTCGGGGTGACCCATGAGGCGGCAGGCATGCGCATGACGAACCTGCTCACGGAGCACCTCGGCATGCCCCTGCACTTCCTCCGCGTCGACGAGACCGGTGCGATCACCCGCGTGTACGAGAACGACGACCTCCCGCTTCCGATGGACGTCACGGGGAGCGTCGAGGGCCAGCGGGTGTGCCGCAACTTTCAGGCCAGGGCCGCGTTCGGCGAGCAGAACCGCACCACAGAGCGGCATCAGTACACCGACACCCCGTCGGGGACCTTCTGGTGCTCCACCCAGACCGGATCCTCCTCGGACGGGGAGTTCTCCATCACCGTCGGGGTGCCCTTCGACGACGCCCGCTGGTGGCGAGGGCGCGAAACCGCCGACCGCGCCGTCTCCACCTGCCCCGACGAAGCGTGCTGCCGTCGTCCGGCGAGCGAGGTGTCAGAGCGCTGGGCGGGCAAGGCGTGGCCCAGCGCCAGGGTGCATACGCACATGTTCTCCCCTCTGCCGCGCGGCGCGTTCCCCGGCGTGGACGACGCAGAGGTGTACGACTTCCTCGCGCGGCACGCGGCGGAGTGATCCGCCCTACGCTGGAGGGGTGACGATCACCCTGCGCGCCCGCGCCGCCCTGCTCGACATGGACGGCACCCTCGTCGACTCGACGGCTGTCGTCGAACGGCTCTGGCTGCAGTGGTCCCAGCCGCACGGGCTCGACCCCTCGCGCGTGCTGCGCACGGTGCACGGCAGGCAAGGGCACCAGAGCATGGCGCTGCTGCTGCCCGATCGCGACCATGCGATCAACCTCGTCGAGAACGAGGAGATGCTCCGGCGCGAGAGCGCGGATGTCGAGGGCGTCGTCGAGATCCCTGGCGCCGCCGCCTTCCTCGCCGCCCTCGCGCCGTTCCCCCACGCGATCGTGACCTCCGCAGATGTGCGCCTGATGACGGCGAGGATGGGCGCCGCGGGGCTCGATGTCCCGGCCGCGGCGATCACTGCGGAGGACGTCCAGCGCAGCAAGCCCGACCCGGAGGGCTTCCTGAAGGGCGCCGCACTGCTCGGCGTCGAACCAGCGGACTGCGTCGTCTTCGAGGACTCGGCGGCCGGCATCAGCGCGGGACTCGACGCCGGGATGACGGTGATCGGCGTCGGCGCCCACGCGCCAGGATTCTCCCCCACGCATCACGTCGACGATCTGACCGCCGTGCGGATCTCCCCCGCCGACGAGGGCTTCGAACTCGTCCTCGGCTGAGTCAGCCGGCGACGAACGCCGCATAGCGCGCGAGCGCCGCGGCGATGTCCTCGGACGGCACATCCTCGAAGAGCTCGACGCTCGGCTCCTCGCTCTCGCGCCCCCGTGCCGTGGACGCCCGCCAGGTGCCGACGATCCTCCCCTCCGCGAGGAGGATCGGGCGGACCATGCCGTTGCGCCCCGGCCCCGTCGCCGCCAGGCGGTCCGGATCGCCGGCCACCGAGCGGTCCGCGTAGGAGATCAGGTATTCCTCGAAGGAGGCGAGCGCACGCACCGGATCGTCGGCCACGGATGCTCGGCGCGGCGCCGACGCCGCCGAGACATACCGGCCTTCGTCGATCTCGACGACACGTCTCGCGGCCCGCGACGCGGCCTCCCGCGCCGCCCCCAGGGTGAGACCGGACCACCACGCGTAGTCCGCCGCGGTGGCGGGCCCGTGCCCGTCGAGGTAGCGCACGAACAGCTCGGCGTGCGGGTCGTCCGGCGTCCAGCGCTCGGCGATGTGCTCGTCGACGAGGACGAAGCGCTGCTCCCGGCTCATCCCGTCGGCGCGCTGAACGACCGGCCCCTGGCAGAGGATCCCGCGCAGCGCGAGGTGCTGGACGGCGTGCAGCCCGCGCTGTCCGCCGGGTTCGATCCCCGCACCGGAGAGCACGGCGAACAGCTCGCTCCTGGTGAGGGCGTTGCCTCCACGCAGCGCCGACACGAGAAGGCGCTCCACCAGCGACAGGACCTCGGCGTCGAGACCCAGTTCCCGGTAGCGCGGCGCTGCGGCGCGCAGCTGCCGCTCCCCTGTGACTCCGAGCAGCCAGGCGAGATCCCTGGCCTGGACGATGTGCAGCGTGCCGCGCTGGGTCCAGGCCCGCACCAGTCGGCCGCGATCGAACAGCGCGTCCACCGCACGCAGCGAGGGCGCTCCCCTCGCGCGTGAGGCCAGAGCCCACCGGCCTCCCCAGAACTCCTGGCTCTGCACCGCGAGCATGTGCGAGGCAGCCTGCATGACGGTCGCCGCCGGCGCCGAGAGCCGATGGGATCGCAGGCGTCGCGCACGCAGCAGAGCAGGCGTCATGCCTCCATCATGCCCGCGGGTCCTGACATCGGGGAGCGGCGCGGTCAGCGATCCTGGATCGCGCCGATCGCCTCCCTGAGGAGTCCGTCCGCCTCGTCCAGGGCCCGGCGCGCAGTCTCGGCATCCGCACCGGTCGTCACCATCAGCAGGGCGAGCTTGACCGAGCCGTCCGCCGCCTGCAGTGCGTCCGCCGCCTCTGCGACATCCGCGCCGGTGAGCTGCGAGACCGTGCGGATGCTCCGCACGCGCAGCTTCTCATTGGTGGCGAGGAGGTCCACCATGACGCCCTTGTACGTCTTGCCGAGCTTGATCATCGACAGCGTGGTGAGCATGTTCACGACGAGCTTCTGCGCCGTCCCCGACTTGAGACGCGTGGAGCCGGAGACGAACTCGGGTCCGGTGACCACCTCGATCGCCAGGTCCGCCGCTTTTCCGATGGCCGATCCCGTGTTCGACGCGAGCGCGATGGTCAGGGCACCCTGCTCACCGGCATGCAGCAATCCGCTCACCACGTACGGCGTGCGGCCGGACGCGGAGATCCCCACGACCGTGTCGTCTGCCCCGATCCGGATGCCGTCCAGATCCGCGATCGCGGCGTCCTCGTCGTCCTCGGCGTTCTCCACGGCGGAGCGGATGGCCGTCTCGCCGCCCGCGATCAGCCCGACGACCATCGACGGGTCCGTGCCGAACGTCGGCGGGCACTCACTGGCGTCCAGCACGCCGATCCGGCCGGCCGTTCCGGCACCGATGTAGATGAGGCGGCCGCCTCGCCTGAACCGTTCCGTGATCCCGTCGACGGCTGCGGCGATGGCATCGGCTTCGGCCGCGACGGCCTCGGGGACGAGTCCGTCCTGCGCGTTCATCGCACGGACGAGGTCGACGGTGCCGAGCAGATCCAGGTCGCCGCGCTCGGCGCTCTGCTCCTCGGTGGTGAGGCCGGCGAGCTCGGAGAGGAGGGCGGAGAGGCGGGCGGGGTCATCCAGCACGGTGCACGTACCTTTCGTGGGGCAGATCTGTCCGTTCGGTGAGCAGGAGGGCTCCATCGAGCGCATCGCCGGCGGGGCGCCGGGTTCCCCGGCCGACGGCGCCGATCGCCGACTCGAGCCGAGAGCGGAGCCATCGATGCTCGGTGAGGCCGCCGTGGAGGACGATGTCGTCCTGGTCATCGACTGCGGCGGTGGCGGTGGCAGTGAGCAGCTCGACGGCCTCCGCAGCGATGGCGGCGGCGACCTCGTCCCCCGAGGATGCCGCGTCGAGCACATCGGGTGCGAAGGAGGCCAGTCGCCGGGCGACGGGCTCCGGTCCGTGCAGCCAGGCGAGCACGTCGACGGGCGCGGTACGGCGATGAGCGGCCTCCGTGAGCGCCGTCGCGGCGCCGAGGCCGTCGCGATATCGCAGCACCGCGCGCATGCCTTCCCTGCCGAGCCAGGAGCCGCCTCCGAGATCGCCGAGCTCAGGGCCCCAGCCGTCCACGAGTCGCACGCCGGAGCGGCTGACTCCGAGGGCGGCCGCTCCCGTCCCCGCGATGAGCAGCACGCCGGGCAGCCCGGCGAACGCACCGGCGTGGGCGGTGACGACATCGGATGCGACGGCGACCCGTGCTCCGGTGCGTGCGGAGAGCTCCTCCGCGAGGCGCTGGGCGGCATCCGGTGCGCCCCACGCCCCTGCCGCACCGACGCCGAGAACGTCGACGGCGGCTCCGACCTCGTCGAGCAGCGGGAGGACGGCCTCCAGCGCCGACTCGACTCCACCCCGGGCGGCGAGCCCTGGCGCCCCGGCTCCCGACACGCGCTTCGGCTCTTCGCCGTCGCGCACGAGGAGCCGGCATCGGGACTTCCCGAGATCGATCGCAGCCGAAACCATGTAAATAGTCTACATTTCTCATGTAGCAGTCGGAACATACTTACAGCCTCTCGACGGAGCACCCATGAGCATCCAGACCCGCATCGACGCCGCTGCTCCCACCCTGTCTCCCGCGCTCCGACGCATCGCGGCCGAGATCCGCAGCGATCCGCAGCTCGTCACCCGCCTCTCGATCACGGACCTCGCGCACCGCTGCGACACGTCGGTCGCTTCCGTGGTGCGGTTCTGCCGCGCCGTCGGCGTCGCCGGGTACGCCGAGCTGCGCCTGTCCCTGGCGGGTGAGATCGGCAGGGAATCGGCCCAGTTCGCCCGGCACGGCGGCTTCGGGTCCGAGATCGGCGCCGGGGACTCGCTGGCGGAGATCACCGGCACGATCGCCGCGCTCGAGACGCTCGCGATCGAGGAGACGGTCGCGGGCCTCGACCTCGCCGCGCTGGAGGCGGTCGTCTCCGCGGCGGACTCCGCGGCGCGCATCCTGGTGTTCGGCATCGGGGCGAGCCGGATGGCGGCGACGGACCTCTGCCACAAGCTGCTGCGGATCGGCCGTACCGCGATCACGTTCGCCGACGCGCATGAGGCCGTCGCCTCTGCCGCCCTCGCGGGCTCCGGGTCCCTCGCGATCGGCTTCTCGCATCGGGGAGAGACGACCGAGACGCTGCGGTTCGCCAGGACCGCGAGCGCCGCCGGTGCCGCGACCGCAGCAGTCACCGGCTCTGCGGCCTCCTCCCTCGCCGGAGCCGTGGACCACGTTCTGCTCACCACTGCGCGCGAGCCGGCGTTCCGCGCCGGCGCGATGGTGAGCCGTATCGCCCAGCTGGCCGTGGTCGATTGCCTGTTCCTCGGCATCGCGCAACGTCGTTACGGCGCGACGATCGAGGCCCTCGAGCGCACGCACGACGCGGCCGCCGGACTGCGCTGAGCCCGGCGGGGCGCCTACAGTGATCGAGACGGTGCGCGCAGTGCGGCCGGCTCGACGATCGGAGCCCGATGCCCCTCCCTCCTCCCCGCCTCATCGCCGCCGACGCCGTCCCCGTGCTCCGCTGGGGCGTGATCGGCACCGGAGGAATCGCGAACCGCTTCGCCCGCGCGGTGCACCGGCGGACTCCGCAGCGGATCGTCGCCGTCACGGCACGGGACGCGGCGCGCACGGCAGCGTTCGCCGCCGAGCACGGCATCGCCCGCACGACCGCGTCGGCGGAGCAGCTCGTGGCCGACCCCGGCATCGATGTCGTCTACATCGCGACCCCGCACAGCAGCCACCACCGCCTCGCGCTCCTCGCGATCAGCGAGGGCAAGCACGTGCTCGTCGAGAAGCCGCTGGCCACGAGCAGCCATGAGGCCAGGGAGATCATGGCGGCGGCGTCCGCGGCCGGCGTCCTCGCGATGGAGGCCATGTGGACGCTCTACCTGCCGCAGAGCGATGTCATCCGCCGCCTCCTCGCCGACGGACACATCGGCGAGGTCCACCAGGTGAGCGCCGATTTCGGATCCGTCGTCGCCTATGACCCCTCGAACCGGATGTGGGACCCGGCTCTGGCGGGCGGCGCGCTGCTCGATCTCGGCGTGTACCCGATCGCCTTCGCCGCGTCGGTGCTGGGGCAGCCGACGCGCGTGCAGGCATCCGGCGTGACGACGGCGGACGGCATCGATCTGCGATCGGTCGCGCTGCTGAGCCACGCCGGTGGCGCAGAGGCCGTCGTGAGCTGCTCGATGGTGTCGGAGTCGCCGGTAGGCGCCAGGATCATCGGCGCGCACGGGCGGATCGACGTCGTCGAGCCGTTCTTCGCCCCGACCGGCCTGGTGATCCGCCGCGGCGGCGAGGTCGAGGAATGGCGCGACACCGCGTTCGATGAGCGCTATGACGCCCTGAGCTACCAGGCCACCGCCTTGGCCGGCTACATCGGCGAAGGGAGGCGGGAATCGCCGCTGCAGCCCTTGGCGGCCGTGGCGGCAGAGCTGGAGGTCGTCGAGCGGATCCGCGCTCAGCTGACGGTGGTCGACGACCTGCCCTGAGCGACGGGGCGCGCGGCGGCGGGAGCGGCCGGGTCGTCGACGGACCCCGCGGTGCGCAGGAAGACGATGATCCAGCTGAAGATGAGGATGGCTGCGATCAGCTCGACCGCCGTGAGGTTGTAGTACCCGACGGCGAAGAAGATCGCGAGCATCAGGATCACGAGCACGTACACCCAGCCGAAAACCACGAACACCCGCGGGATGCCTGGCAGGAACCACGGCAGCCCGACGACGACCACAGCGAAGACCACCGCCATCCCCGTGGCGACCGTGTTGTGCACGAGGAAGAAGTCGTCGACCGGGAAGACGCCGACCAGCGCGAGGAAGATCCCCATCAGGATGAGTCCGCCGCGCACGACGGTCCTGCCTCGCCTGGCCGCGTGGTCCGTGACGGGGAGCCCTGCGGTCGCATAGCGCGAGATCGTCGTCACCATGACGCCGGCGATGATCAGCGTGATGTTGAACGCGAAGGAGGCGTGGTTGCTGCTCATCCCCAGCGCGGAGAGGTTGTCGCGCCACCAGTGCGGATCGCTGGAGGCGAGCATGGCGGCGAAGGCCCCGACGACGAGGAAAACCGCGAGGACGAGGGAGAGCACGACCGGGCTCAGGGCGACGGCGCTGAGGAAGGTGACATAGGCGGTCAGCGCGAAGGCCACGCTGACGAGGATGGCACCGGGGAACGCGAACACCGGCGCGTCGGCGAAGCTGCGCTCCAGCAGCTGGGCGATGCCCAACCACCCCAGATAGGCGATGGCGGCGTGGGCGAAGGCGATCGCCGCGAGGTCGTACCACCGGAGCCTGTCACCGGGCACGCTGAAGCCGTCGCGGAGTCCGTCCGTATCCACCTCCGCGGGCCGTGCGGCCACCCTGCCGAGCACGAAGGCGAGCACAGCGGTGACTGCACCGCCGTACGCGGCATACATGCCGATCGACCCCGTGCCGCTGATCGCGAGTTCGTGTCCGAAGAACATCGGGAAGGCCACGAGGAATCCGAGCACGAAGAACACCGTGCCGACGATGAGCGCCGTCGCCTCGTACACGGCCTCCGATCGCACAGGCCCTCGCACCTGATGCAGCACCTGGGCGACCCACGCACCGAACGATCTCATGCCAGCTCTCACGCTGCTCATCCTATGAGCCCCGCCGATCCCCGGCATTCCGATCACGGCGCCGGTGCGCTATCCTCGATAATTACTGACCGATCATTCGGTCACAAAATGACGGCATCGGTGCCGTCCTCCCCCGAACAACGGAGTTCGCATGACATCCACTGCCCCCGGTCGCGCATCCGCACCGCGCATGCCCGCCGAAGAACGCCGCGTGCTCGCCGGCACGCTGGTCGGCACCTCCATCGAGTGGTACGACTTCTTCATCTACGCGCAGGCGGCGGGGCTCGTCCTCGCCCCGCTCTTCCTCGCCCCGGTCGCCGAGAGCAACAGACCGCTGGCGCAAGTCCTGTCCTTCGCGACGATCGGCATCTCCTTCCTGTTCCGCCCCCTCGGCGCGATCATCGCGGGGCGGCTCGGCGACCGACTCGGACGCAAGAAGATGCTCGTCTTCACCCTCATCATGATGGGACTGTCCACCGCGCTCATCGGCGTGCTGCCCACCTACGCCGCGATCGGCGTCGCCGCTCCCATCCTGCTGATCCTGCTCCGTATCCTGCAGGGCTTCTCCGCCGGCGGCGAGTGGGGCGGAGCCGCCCTCATGGCGGTCGAGCATGCGCCCGACCACCGCCGGGGGCTGTTCGGCGCCTTCCCGCAGATCGGCGTCCCCGTCGGCATGATCCTCGCCACCTTCACGCTCTGGGTCCTGACCAGCGCGATGTCGCCGGAGGCGTTCCTGGAGTGGGGATGGCGCGTGCCCTTCCTGCTGTCGATCGTGCTCATCGGCGTGGGCTACGTCATCCGTCGCGCCGTCGATGAGAGCCCGGTGTTCGAGGATCTGCTGCGCCGCAAGCGCGAGTCCTCGGCTCCCCTGGGCGAGCTGTTCCGCAAGAACACCAAGCAGGTGATCCTCACCGCGGTGATCTTCATCGCGAACAACGCCGCGGGCTACCTGCTCATCGCCTTCTTCGCGACCTACGCGGTCACGGTGCTCGGCATGGAGCGCCCTCCCGTCCTCATGGCGACCACGCTGGCGTCCTTCGGGTGGTTGATCTTCACGCTCTGGGGCGGACACCTCTCCGACCGCCTCGGACGGATCAGGACCTTCCAGATCGGCTATGTCGCGCTGGCCGTCTGGGCGGTGCCGATGTGGTTCCTCATCGATTCCGCGAACGTCTTCTGGTACTTCATCGCCCTCTTCGTCATGACGTTCGCGCTCGGCCTCTCGTACGGTCCACAGGCGGCGCTGTACGCCGAGATGTTCCCTGCGAACGTACGATACTCGGGCGTATCGATCGGCTACGCCCTCGGGGCGGTGCTCGGCGGCGCGTTCGCGCCGATGATCGCCGAAGCACTGATGACGACCTTCCAGGCTTCGTGGACGATCGGCGTGTACATCGCGATCGCCTCGGTGATCTCCCTGATCGGCGTATCCCTCGTCCGCGAGACGAAGGGCGTGCCCCTGCTCACCTGAGCGTCCAGACGACCAGCCCAGCCACGCCAGACAGGAGACACGAATGACCGACGCCTATCTCGTCACCGGTGCGCGCACCCCCGTCGGACGCTACGGCGGCGCGCTGAGCTCGGTGCGTCCGGACGATCTCGCGGCGCTCGTCGTCGGCGAGACCGTCCACCGCGCCGGCCTCGATCCGGCGGCCGTCGAACTCGACGAGGTCATCCTCGGCGCGGCGAACCAGGCCGGCGAGGACAACCGCAATGTCGCACGGATGGCGGCGCTGCTGGCAGGGCTCCCCGACAGCACGCCGGGGATCACCGTGAACCGCCTGTGCGCCTCCGGCATGTCGGCGGTCGCGATGGCCTCGCAGGCGATCCGCGCGGGGGATGCGGACCTCATCGTGGCAGGGGGCGTCGAGTCGATGACGCGCGCGCCGTGGGTGCAGGCGAAGCCGGAGAAGGCGTGGGCGAAGCCGGGGTCGGCCTACGACACCTCGATCGGCTGGCGCTTCCCCAACCCGCGGCTCGCGGCGAGGGACAAGGCGACCTACTCCATGCCGGAGACCGCGGAGGAGGTCGCCAGGCGCGAGGGGATCACGAGAGCCGAGGCGGACGCGTTCGCCCTCCTCTCGCAGCAGCGCGCCGCCGCCGCGATCGCGGCGGGCCGCTTCGCCGCCGAGATCGTCGGCGTGCCCACCGGCACCGCCGAGGTGCTCGTCGACGAGGGACCTCGCCCGGAGACGACGCTCGAACGTCTCGCGCAGCTGCGCCCCGTCGTGCACGGCGGCGAGGTCGTCACGGCCGGCAACTCGAGCGCGCTGAACGATGGAGCCTCGGCGCTCCTCGTCGCCGGCCGCGACGCGATCGAGAAGCACTCCCTCACCCCGAGGGCGCGCATCGTCGCCTCGGCGAGCGCGGGGCTCGCACCGGAGATCATGGGCCTGGGGCCCGTGCCCGCCACCCTTAAGGCACTTGCACGTGCCGGGCTCGACATCTCCGAGATCGGCTCCGTCGAGCTCAACGAGGCCTTCGCGTCGCAGTCGATCGCATGCATCAGACAGCTGGGGCTCGATCAGCGAGTCGTGAACGCCGATGGCGGCGCGATCGCCCTCGGGCATCCGCTGGGCTCATCCGGATCGCGCCTGCTCCTCACGCTGCTCGGTCGCATGGAGCGCGAGGGTTCCCGCTACGGGCTGGCCACCATGTGCGTGGGCGTCGGGCAGGGCACGGCGATGATCCTGGAGGCGATCGGATGACCGCGCCCCTGCTCGTCGAGCGCGGGGCCGACCGCGTCGTCGCGACGCTCAACCGGCCCGCCAGGCGCAACGCCATCGATCAGGCGATGATCGACGCCCTGCACGAGCTCTGCGGAGAGCTGGAGGCCCAGCCGCGGACGCTCATCCTCATCGGCGCAGGCGGCGTCTTCGCCGCGGGCGCCGACATCGCCGAGCTCCGCGAGCGGAGAGCGGCCGATGCGCTCCGCGGCATCAACGCGCACGCCTTCATCCGCATCGCCGAGCTGCCGATGCCCGTGATCGCCGCGATCGACGGCTATGCGCTGGGCGGCGGTGCTGAGCTGGCCTATGCGGCCGACATCCGCATCGGCACGCCGTCGCTGGCGATGGGAAACCCCGAGACGGGCCTCGGCATCCTCGCGGCGGCCGGCGCCGGCTGGCGTCTCAAGGAGATCATCGGCGACGCGCGCGCCATCGAGCTGCTGCTCACCGGCCGCACCGTCGATGCGGAGGAAGCCCTGCGCATCGGCCTCATCAGCGCGATACATGCCGCCGATGACCTGCTCGCGCAGGCGCATCGCCTCGCCGACCGGATCGCCCGGAATGACCAGGCGGCCACGATGGCGACCAAGCGCGTGTTCCGCGCGCCGCGCACGGCGCATCCCGAGATCGACCTCGAGGAGCAGGCCGAGCTGTTCGAGAGCCCGGAGAAGTTCCGGCGCATGACCGCGTTCCTGGAGAAGAGCACCCGATGAGCACCGCATCCGATCACGTCGGCGTCCTCGGCGGAGGGCGCATGGGAGCGGGCATCGCGCACGCCTTCCTCCTCGCCGGCTCACGGGTCACGGTCGTCGAGCGCGATGCGGATGCCTCCGCCGCCGCACGCGATCGCGTCCTCGAATCCGTGCGGGCATCCATCGCCCGCGGCTCCGCGATGGAGGATGCCTCGGCGTACGACGGCAGGCTCGTGACGGCGACGGATGCGGCGGCCTTCGCCGACTGCGCCCTCGTCGTCGAAGCCGTCCCCGAGGACCCTGCGCTGAAGATCGACGCGCTCACCAGGGCCGAGGCGGCCGTGGACGAGGACGCCGTCCTCGCCTCGAACACCTCCTCGATCTCGATCGATGAGCTCTCCGCCGTGCTGCGCAGACCGCAGCGCTTCCTCGGCATGCACTTCTTCAATCCGGTGCCCGCCTCGACGCTCGTCGAGATCGTACGCGGCGCCGCGACCGCCGATGACGTCGTCGCCGACGCCCGCGACCGCGTGCGCGCCATCGACAAGACGCCGATCGTCGTCGCCGACGCCCCCGGCTTCGCCTCCTCCCGGCTCGGGGTCGCGATCGGGCTCGAGGCGATCAGGATGCTTGAGGAGGGCGTCGCCTCGGCATCCGACATCGATGCGGCGATGACGCTGGGGTACAAGCATCCGGTCGGCCCGCTGCGGCTGACCGACATCGTGGGGCTGGACGTGCGACTCGGCATCGCCGAGTACCTCGCCGCCCACCTCGGCGAGCGCTTCGAGCCGCCGGCGCTGCTGCGACGGCTCGTGGCCGACGGCCGCCTCGGGCGCAAGAGCGGCCGCGGCTTCTACGACTGGGACGCATGATGAAAGGAAACGACATGACCGAGATCCTCCCGAGCTTCGTGCAGGGCTCCTGGTGGACGCCCGATGCCGCCGCATCCGCGACCGAGGTGCGTGACGCTTCGACGGGCGAGGTCGTCGCCCTGGTGTCCACGGACGGCCTGGACCTCGCCGGCGCGCTCGACCACGCCCGCACGGCCGGTCAGGCCTCACTGGGGGCGCTCACCTTCCATCAGCGCGCTCTCCTGCTCAAGCAGTTCGCTCTCGCCCTCACGGAGCGCAAGGAGGAGCTCTACGCGATCTCCAGTCGCACCGGCGCGACGAAGGCCGATTCCTGGGTCGACATCGACGGCGGGATAGGCGTGCTCTTCACCTACTCGGGCAAGGGCCGCAGAGAACTGCCCAACAGCACCGTGTACGTGGATGGCGGCGTCGAGAACCTGTCGAAGGACGGCTCGTTCATCGGCAGGCACGTCTACTCGCGGCTGCCTGGCGTCGCCGTGCAGATCAACGCCTTCAACTTCCCGGTCTGGGGGTCCTTGGAGAAGTTCGCGCCCGCCTTCCTCGCCGGAGTCCCGACGCTCGTGAAGCCGGCGACGCCGACCGGCTATCTCGCCGAGGCGATGGTGCGGATCCTCGTGGAGTCGGGTCTCCTGCCGGACGGCTCGCTCCAGCTCGTCTCCGGCAGCGTTCCAGGGCTTCTCGATCAGCTGCGCCTCGGCGATCTCGTCGCCTTCACCGGCTCGGCATCCACCGCTGAGCGTCTGCGCGCCCACGACGCCGTCCAGACCGGCGGCGTGCGCTTCACGGGTGAGACGGATTCGATCAACGCCTCCGTCCTCGGCACGGATGCCGTCGCCGGCACCCCCGAGTTCGACGCCTACGTCCGCCAGCTCGTCACCGAGATGACGACGAAAGCCGGTCAGAAGTGCACGGCGATCCGGCGCGCAGTCGTTCCCGTCGCGGCCGTCGACGACGTGATCGCCGCCGTGCGCACCCGCATCGAGGAACGGGTCGTCATCGGCGACCCCCGCGCCGAAGGCGTGACGATGGGTCCCCTGGCCTCGACCGATCAGCGCGACGAGGTGCTGCGCCAGGTCGAGCGCCTCCGCCAGGGCGGCGGGGAGCTCGTGATCGGCTCGTCGGATGCCCCCGTCGTCCGACGAGCGGACGGCAGTGAGAGCGAAGCCGGCGAGGGGGCCTTCGTCGCGCCGATGATGCTGCGCTTCGCCGACGCGTCCAGCGCAGCGGTCAACGAGATCGAGGCCTTCGGGCCGGTGTCCAGCATCGTCGGCTACCGCACGGCCGCTGAGGCGGCGTCCATCGTCGCCCAGGGCGGCGGATCGCTCGTCACGAGCATCGCCACCCACGACCCCGCGGTCGCCCTCTCGCTCGTCACGGAGATCTCCGCGTACAACGGCCGCGTGCTCGTCCTCGACCGCGACGACGCACGCTCGTCGACGGGGCACGGCTCCCCGCTCCCGACGCTCGTGCACGGCGGCCCTGGGCGCGCCGGTGGCGGAGAGGAGCTCGGCGGCATCCGCGCCGTGCTGCACCACATGCAGCGCACGGCCGTGCAGGCCTCACCGACGATGATGACCGCCCTCACTGGCATCTGGCACCCCGGCGCCGCCACCGCGGGCGGCGAGGTTCACCCGTTCCGCAAGTCGCTGGCGGAGCTGCGCGTCGGCGATCAGATCGTGAGCGGCTCGCGCACCGTGACCCTGGACGACATCGAGACCTTCGCCGCCTTCACCGGCGACACCTTCTACGCGCACATGGACGAGACGGCCGCTGCGGCGAACCCGTTCTTCCCTGGCAGGGTCGCCCACGGCTACCTGCTCGTCTCCTGGGCGGCGGGGCTCTTCGTGGACCCCGCTCCAGGGCCGGTGCTGGCGAACTACGGCCTGGAGAACCTGCGCTTCGTGACGCCGGTCTCCCCCGGTGACGAGATCCGTGTGGAGCTGACCGCCAAGCAGATCACGCCTCGCGAGACGGACGAGTACGGCGAGGTGCGCTGGGACAGCGTCCTGAAGAACCAGCGCGACGAGGTCGTGGCCACCTACGACGTGCTCACGCTCGTCGCCAAGCAGCAGGCCGCCGCCTGAGACCGCGGGGCGGCGGCGTCAGCCGGCGTCGTCGCCCTGCGTCCGAAGGCCGTGCAGCGCGATCGCGACGACGTCATCGGCGAGCAGCTCCGCGCCCTCGCGTCCGCCTGGCCGGTACCACTCGACGATCGAGTTGATCATGCCGAAGACGAGACGCGCCGCCACGCTGGCATCGATGTCCCCCCGCAGGGTCCCCTCGGCCTGCGCCTCCGCGACCAGGGCGATGATGCGGCGATCGAAGGCGCGCCTGCGGGTCAGCGCATCGCGCTCGACATCGGTGTTGCCGCGCACTCTGAGCAGCAGGGTCACGGCCGGGAGCTGATCGACGAGCACCTGCACGGCGCCGCGGAGCACGTGCTCGAGTCGGTCGGCGGCGGGGCGGGCGCTGGTGGGCGATGCGGGCAGGGCGCTGTCCTCGACGACCGCCTCCAGCGAGCCGAGCGCGGCGTCCAGGGCCAGATGGAGGATCTCGTCCTTCGAGCCGAAGTGGTGGTAGATCGCCGACTTCGAGAGGCCGAGCCGCTCGGCGAGCACGCCGATCGAGGTCGCGTCGTAGCCGAACTCGTTGAACGCGGTCACGGCGACGGCGAGGATGCCCTGCTGGTCGTAGCCGGGGCGCCCGCGTCGGATGGTCTGGTTCTCGGACATCACCGCTCAGTCTCGCACGCCTCCGCACTGCGGCGGCGAAGCGCTCAGCGCAGGTCGTAGACCCGCTTGTACTTGCCCTCGCTGCGCGGGAGCGCGCCCGGCTCCTCCAGCCGCACGGCGACGCTGGAGCCGATGTAGACCTTGATCCGCTGCGCCAGCACCGTCGCCGCGCCCTCGCACGCCTCAAGGGGGAGCTCGGGGTGCCGTTCGATGCGCACGGTGAGCGCGTCCATGCGCCCCTCCTTCGACAGCTCCAGGATGAAGTGCGGGGTGAGCTGCTCGATACCCAGGACGATCTCCTCGATCTGGGTCGGGAACAGGTTCACGCCGCGGAGGATGATCATGTCGTCGTTGCGGCCGGTGATCTTCTCCATCCGGCGCATCCCAGGACGCGCCGTGCCCGGCAGCAGCCGCGTGAGGTCCCTCGTGCGATAGCGGATGACGGGGAACGCCTCCTTCGTCAGGGAGGTGAAGACCAGCTCGCCCAGCTCGCCGTCCGGCAGCTGGGCCTGCGTCTCGGAGTCGATGATCTCGGGGAGGAAGTGGTCCTCCCACAGCTGCGGGCCGTCCTTCGTCTCGAAGCATTCGCTGCCCACGCCAGGGCCCATGACCTCGCTGAGGCCGTAGATGTCCAGCGCGTCGATGCCGAGCCGCTGCTCGAGTTCGTGACGCATCTCGTTCGTCCACGGCTCCGCCCCGAGGACCGCGACTTTGAGCGAGGTCGAGCGAGGATCGATCCCCTGTTCCGCCATCGCATCGGCGATGGTGAGCAGATAGCTGGGCGTGCACAGGATGGCGTCCGGCTCGAAGTCCATGATCAGCTGCACCTGGCGCGCCGTCTGGCCACCGGACATCGGGATGACCGTCGCACCAAGCGCCTCGATGCCGGCGTGCGCGCCGAGCCCGCCGGTGAACAGGCCGTAGCCGTAGGCGTTATGCACCTTCATCCCGCGGCGGATGCCCGCGGCGCGAAGCGATCGGGCGACCAGTGAGCCCCACCGGTCCAGGTCGCCGCGGGTGTATCCGACCACCGTCGGGCGCCCTGTCGTGCCGCTCGAGGCATGGATGCGGGCCACCTGGTCCATCGGGACGGCGAACATGCCGAAGGGATAGGTCTCGCGCAGATCCGCCTTTGTCGTGAACGGGAGGCGCTCGACGTCCGCGAGGGTGCGGATGTCGTCGGGCTGCACGCCCGCTTCGTCGAACTTCCGCGTGTACAGCGGGACGTTCTCGTACGCGTGCCGCACGGTCCACTGCAGGCGCTCGAGCTGGAGGTCCTGGATCTCGGCGCGCGTCATCCGCTCAGCGGGATCGAGCTCGTCCGCTGAGGGGGCGGTGAGGGAGGTGCGGGGGGCCGTCGTCGTCGACATGGTGTGCTCCGTCGTGGTCGGGAGGTCAGAAGGTCTTATCGGTGGTACGCGAGCGCCCGCGGAACTCCGCGACGGCCTCACCGGCTTCGTCGGTCACGGTGACGTCGTAGACGCCGGTGCGACCGGATCGGGCTCGACGGACGGCCGTCGCCGTGAGGACTTGACCGGCGACGGTCTGACGGAGGAAGGAGATGTCCGCCCCCGCGGCGACCGTGATGCGCTCGTCCTCGTTGCAGGCGATCGCGAAGGCCGTGTCTGCGAGCGCGAACACGAATCCGCCGTGCGTGATCTCGAAGCCGTTGGTCATGTCCTCGCGGATCCGCATGGACACCACGGCCCGTCCCGGCTCATCGTGATCGACGACGATTCCCATGCCGGCGGAGGCGCGGTCGCGCCTCATCATGGGCCGCTGCGGCTGCGCCGTCTGCGTGTCCTCTGTCGTGCTCGCGGTCACCATCGACCTCCTCGTCGATCCAGGATGCCGCCATGGCATCCGTTATCGGGATACTACTAACCGAACGATCGGTTGGTAAAGTCGGAATCCTTGAATCCGTCTCATCCTTGTGCCACAATAACCTAACGATCGGTCAGTAAAAAGACCTGATGTTGAGGAGTCGAAGATGACAACCCCCGCAGACCTCTCGCTCGTGCAGAGCGACTCCGCCGACGATCAGCGCATCTTCGACGAGCTGATCGCGAGCGAGCAGCGCATCGAACCGCGTGACTGGATGCCGGACGCGTACCGCAAGACGCTGATCCGCCAGATCAGCCAGCACGCCCACTCCGAGATCATCGGCATGCAGCCGGAGGGCAACTGGATCACCCGCGCGCCGAGTCTCAAGCGCAAGGCCGTCCTGATGGCGAAGGTGCAGGACGAGGCGGGCCACGGGCTCTACCTGTACTCGGCCGCGCAGACCCTTGGGATCACGCGCGACGAGATGATGGACCAGCTCATCAGCGGCAAGGCGAAGTACTCCTCGATCTTCAACTACCCCACCCCAACCTGGGCGGACATGGGCGCCATCGGCTGGCTCGTCGACGGCGCCGCGATCTGCAACCAGGTCCCGCTGTGCCGCGCGTCGTACGGTCCGTACGGGCGGGCGATGGTGCGGGTGTGCAAGGAGGAGTCCTTCCACCAGCGGCAGGGATTCGAGATCCTCCTCACCCTCATGCAGGGCACCGCTGAGCAGCGCGAGATGGCGCAGGATGCCGTGAACCGCTGGTACTGGCCGGCGCTGGCCATGTTCGGACCGCCAGATGACCAGTCGCCGAACTCCGCGCAGTCCATGGCATGGCGCATCAAGCGCTTCTCCAACGACGAGCTCCGCCAGCGCTTCGTCGGGATGCTCGTGCCGCAGGCCGAGATCCTCGGCGTGACCCTCCCCGACCCCGAGCTGCGCTTCGACGAGGAGAGCGGTGAGTACGTCATGGGCGAGATCGACTGGGACGAGTTCTTCGCCGTCGTCCGCGGCGACGGCCCGTGCAACGCGGAACGTCTGGAGCGGCGGCGCAGCGCGCACGAGGACGGCGCCTGGGTCCGCGAGGCCGCAGCGGAGTACGCCCGCAAGAGGGCGCAGGCCCCGATGCAGCCGGCGGTGGCGTGATGACGGCCCCCGGCGCAGACGCGCGCGAGCCGTGGCCGCTCTGGGAGATCTTCGTGCGGGCGAAGCGCGGGCTGAGCCACGTCCACGTCGGCTCGCTGCACGCACCCGACGCCGAACTGGCGATCCGCAACGCGCGCGATCTCTACACCCGCCGAGGCGAGGGCGTGTCGATCTGGGCGGTGCCCGCCGAGGCGATCACGACCAGCGATCCCGATGCGAAGGGCGCGTATTTCGAGAGCCCGGCGGGCAAGAACTATCGGCACGCGGTGTACTACACCGCCGCCGAGGGGGTGCCGCACCTGTGAACGCCGAGCACGACATCCACGGCGACGTCCACGGCGACGTGACCGTCGACGACCTCGATCTGAGCGAGGAGCTCTCCGGCGCCGGCGCGACGGCAGCGTCCGCCGACATCGCGGAATACGCGTTGTGGCTCGGTGACGACGCACTGATCCTCTCGCAACAGCTGGGTGCGTGGATCTCCCGTGCTCCGGAGCTCGAAGAGGACGTCGCCCTCGCGAACATCGCCCTCGACCTGCTCGGGCACGCGCGCTCGCTGCTGCACTACGCGGGCTCCTATGACGGGCGCAGCGAGGACGACCTCGCGTACTTCCGTGACGAGGAGCAGTTCCGCAGCTCCTGGATCGTCGAGCAGCCCAACGGCGATTTCGCGCAGACGATCGCCAGGCAGTTCATCGTCTCGACGTACATGTTCGAGCTCTACGCCGCGCTCAGGGCGAGCACCGATGCGACCTTCGCCGCGATCGCCGAGAAGGCGCTCAAGGAGGTCGACTACCACCGCGACCACGCCGTGCAGTGGGTGCTCCGGCTCGCCGGGGGCACCGAGGAGTCCCGCCGCCGCCTCATCCGTGCCATCGGAGACGTCTGGCCGTACGCGGCCGAGCTCTTCCGCGATGAGGAGCTCATCGACCGGCTCGACTCCGCCGCCGTCCGCCCTTCCTCGCTCCGCCAGGGCTTCGACGCCGTCGTCGACACGGTGTTCGCCGAGGCAGGGCTGGAGCTCCCCTCGACGCCGTCCTCGTCCGCGGGCGGGCGGCACGGCACCCATTCCACACCGTTCGGCCACCTCCTCGCCGAGATGCAGGTGCTCGCCCGCCGTCACCCTGGCGCGACCTGGTGAGCGCCATGACGACGCAGAGCGGGCGGAGCCTCGACGAGGCGCGGCGCATCGCGGCATCCGTCGCCGATCCGGAGGTGCCCGTCCTGACCATCGAGGACCTCGGCGTGCTGCGGGAGGTGCGGATGGACGGGGACGCCGTGCGCGTGGAGATCACGCCCACGTACAGCGGATGCCCCGCGATGGACGCCATCAGGGACGACATCGTGCTCGCCCTCACGCATGCCGGGTATCCGCAGGTGGACGTGCGCCTCGTCCTCTCCCCCGCCTGGACGACCGACTGGATGACGGAGGCGGGGAAGCAGAAGCTCGAGCGCTACGGCATCGCGCCGCCGACCGGACGATCCGCTATCGGGACGGGACCGATCAGGCTCGCGCTGAGCGTCCGGTGCCCGCAGTGCGGGTCGCTCGACACCCGGGAGGTGTCGCGCTTCGGATCCACCTCGTGCAAGGCGCTCTACGAATGCCGCGCCTGCCTCGAGCCCTTCGACCACTTCAAGGTGCACTGATGTCGATGTTCACGCCGTCGCAGGCTGCCGCCCCGTCTCTCCTACCCGTGACGACGGGCGAACGTCCCCGTGCGAGGGCGCGGTTCCACACTCTCGTCGTCGAGGACGTGCGTCCGCTGACCGCGGACTCCGTCGAGGTGACGTTCACCGTCCCGCCGGACCTGGCCGACGCCTACGACCACCTCCCCGGCCAGTACGTCGCGCTGCGCACCACGCTCGAGGGGTCGGAGGTGCGCCGGTCGTACTCGCTCTGCCGCGCCCCCGTGCACAGGGAGGACGGAGCGCCGAGCAGTCTGAGCATCGCGGTGAAGCGCGACGACGGCGGACTGTTCTCGACCTGGGCGCAGACGGGCCTGCATCCCGGATTCGAGATCGACGTGATGAGCCCGCAGGGCACGTTCACCTCCGCCCTGCCCGATCTCGACGATCGCCACGTGGTCGGCATCGCTGCCGGGTCCGGCATCACACCGATGATGGCTCTCGCGCACACCGTGCTGTCGCGCTCGGACAGCGCCCGCTTCACGCTGCTCTTCACGAACCGGTCGACGCTGGACGTGATGTTCCTCGAGGATCTCGCCGATCTGAAGGACAAGTACCCGACCAGGCTCGTGCTGCATCATGTGCTGTCCCGCGAGCAGCGCACCGCACCGGTGCTCTCTGGCCGCCTCGACGAGGAGAAGCTGCGCACCATCCTCGGCACCCTCATCGATCCTTCGGACGTCGACGAGTGGTTCCTGTGCGGACCGCTCGGGCTCGTCGACCTCTGCCGTGAGGTCCTCGCCGACGCGGGCGTCGCCCGCGAGCACATCCGCTTCGAGCTGTTCACCACCGGGGAGGAGCCGCTGCGCACCGCCAGGAAGGTGGAGGTCCACGCCGGCGAGAAGACGTTCCGCATCGAGGTGAACCTCGACGGCGTCTCGTCGACGGTCGAGAGCCCCGTCGATGCGCACGAGTCCGTGCTCAACGCCGCGCTGCGGGTGCGCCCCGATGCCCCGTTCGCCTGCGCGGGAGGCGTGTGCGGCACGTGCCGAGCCAGGGTGCTCTTCGGGAGCGTCGCGATGACGGAGAACTACGCCCTGGAGCCGGATGAGATCGAACGCGGCTACGTGCTCACCTGCCAGTCCCACCCCACCAGTGACCGCGTCGTCGTCGACTACGACGGCTGACCGAGGAGGACCTGATGATCGATCTCAGCATCTCGGATGACGTCGCCACGGTGACGCTGAATTCCCCGGCGAAGCTCAACGCGCTGGACGAACGGGCCCTTGCCGACCTCGGCAACGCCTACGATGCCGCGGAGGCCGCTGGCGTGCGCGCCCTCCTGCTGCGCGGCGAGGGCAGGGCGTTCTGCGCCGGCCGGGACATCTCGGCCGTCGACCCGAGGGACGACGACGTGATGGGGTACCTCGGCGGGCTCGTCACGCCGTTGCTGCGCCGCATGTCCGCCTTCCCCGCACCCACGTTCGCCGTCGCGCACGGCGCATGCCTGGGCGTCGGGCTCGGGCTGCTCATCGCCTCCGACGTCGTGTACGTCGCAGAATCGGCGCGGATCGGATCTCCGTTCGCCGCGCTCGGGGCGACGCTGGACTCCGGCGGACACGCGCTGTTCGTCGACCGCCTCGGCGCGCACAGGACGCTCGATCTCATCTACACCGGGCGACTCATGAGCGGCACCGAGGCCGTCGCATCCGGTCTCTTCTCGCGCGTCCTCCCGGACGACGAGGTGGCGACGGCGACTGCGCGCGCTGCGGCGGATGCCGCGAAGGGAGCCACGGCGGCGTTCCTCGCCAGCAAGCGTCTCGTGGCCCGCATCCGCGATGAGCGCATGGCGCTGTGGGACTCCGTGGATGTCGAGAACCGCGCGCAGGCGGCCCTGTGTGAGACGGACGACTACCGCGAGGGTTTCGCCGCCTTCCAGGAGAAGCGCACGCCGTCGTTCACGGGGCGCTGAGGATCACGTGGAGGCGGACAGGCCCTGGTCCTCTTCGACGACCGTGCCCTGGAACGACCAGGGGAAGTCGATCCAGAGATCGGTGTCCTTCCACGCGTAGTCCGGCTGGATGATCGTCGAGGGCTTGGTGTAGATCGTCACGGAGCGCACGTCCGCGCCCTTGTCCGTGAGCAGCTGCACCGCGAGGGCGAGCGTGCGGCCGGAGTCGGCGACGTCGTCGACGAGCAGCACCCTTCGTCCATCGAGGTACGCCATGTCCAACTCGGGCGGCAGGACCTCTGGGGCATCGAGCACCGTTCCGATGCCGGTGTAGAACTCGACGTTGATGGCGCCGCAGTTCTTCGCGCCGAGACCGTACGCGATGGCTCCGGCCGGCAGCAGTCCGCCCCTGGCGATCGCGACGACCACCTCCGGGACGAATCCGTCCGCGATGATCGTGCGGGCGAGATCGCGCGTCGCCGCCCCGAAGCCGTCCCAGCTCAGCGTCTCGCGTTCTTCGGTCACAGCCGTCTCCTCGTGCTCGAAGGCTTCAGTCTAGGCGGGTGAGCTCCACCGCGACGAACAGCTCCGAGCCGCTGGGGCCGGCGTACACGCCCCGCAACGGCGCGACATCGGCGTAGTCCCTGCCGTGGCCGACGTAGACGTGCGAGGCGCCGATCTCGACGAGGTTCGTGGGGTCGTACCCCCGCCATTCGCCGGCATACCACTCGACCCAGGCGTGGGACTCGCCGATGACGGGCTGCCCGATGCCCGCGGAGGGGTCGGGATGCAGGTAGCCCGAGACGTAGCGTGCGGGGATCCCGGCTGCGCGCAGCACACCCAGTGCGATGTGCGCGATGTCCTGGCAGACGCCGGATTTCGTCGGCCAGGCATCCCGCGCGGTCGAGTTCACCCCCGTGGCGCCGGGCCGGTACTCCATGTCCTTGCCGACCGTCCGGCAGATCTCGCGGGCTGTGATGTCCACCGAGGAGCACGCCGACCTCATCCGCCCGGCGAGGCGGACCATATCGTCGTCAGGGTCGGTCGCGCGCGTCTGCGTGAGGCATTCGGCGAGCTCCAGCGAGGTCGGGATGCTCGCGGCCAGCTCGTCCCAGCCGTACTCGAGCTCGGCCCGCTCGACGGGCCGGACGTCGACGACGCTCGTGGCGGTGACCACGAGCTCCTGGTGCGGCGTCAGCACCTCGAAGGTGGAGACCCTGGTGTCCCAGTAGTCGGCGTAGGAGTGCTGCGACGCCGTCGGGGAGATCTCCAGCGCCGCCTGCAGCACGAACTGTCCCTCCCGGGAATGCGGCAGCATCCGCGCCTCGTTGTACGAGGCCGTCGCCGGGGCGTCGTAGCTGAATCCCGTCCGGTGCACGATCCTGAGCCTCGTCACAGCGCCTCCCCGATCCACACCGGCATCGCGATCGAGGGGAAGTAGCGCTCCCTGATCGCATCGCTCGCCATCGAGACACCCACCTGTACCTCCTCCATGCTCTCCGAGAGACTGCGCACGATGTCGCCGATCGGCCGGTACTCCAGCTCGGAGCGAAGGCGCCCCACCACCCGCTGCGCACGATCGGTGCTGCCGAAGGCGACCGCAGGGTCGATCCCCCGCAGGCACTCCTCCGCGCGAAGGATGCTGGAGAGCACCGAGCGCGGGAACAGCCGGTCCACGAGCAGGAACTCCACCGCGGAGGTCGCCGTCGGCACGGCGCGGTGGCTGCGCAGGTGCGCCTCGTAGGCGCCGCAGCTGCGCAGCAGGGTCGTCCAGCTCGGACCGCCCGCCTCCGTGAGCGAGCGGGTGGCGAGCAGCCGCGCCGTCATATCGGCCCGCTCGATCGCCCTGCCGAGCGAGAAGAAGTGCCAGGCCTCGTCGCGGCTCGTGGACGAGTCGACCACCCCGAAGGCGAGGGCCGAGCGGTCGCGCACCCAGCGGAAGAAGGAGTGCGTGCGATCCGAGGCGATGCGCCGCGGCATCCGGGCGTTCGTCTCGTTCAACGTCTCCCACAGGTCCGTGGAGATGATCTCCCGTGCGCGCCGCGCGTTCTCGCGCGCGGCGGCGATCGAGTGGGCGATGGACGCCGCGTGATCGCGATCCAGCGCCAGCATCCGCACGACGTCGTCGCGGCCGAGCGCCCTCCCCTCGTCGACGGTCGTTCCCATGACGCTCAGCAGCGCGCGGCACGCAGTGTCCTCATCGACCCACGGGTCCTCGAGGAGGAGCTGCAGATGGACGTCGAGGATGCGCGCTGTGCCGTCGCCGCGCTCGACGTAGCGCCCGATCCAGAACAGTGCCTCGGCGATGCGACTCAGCATGCGCCCGCCTCCCCCTGTTGCTGCTGTTGTTGCTGCTGCTGGTGATGACGGACCTCGAGATCCTCATCCTGCGGCGAGGAGAGGAACGGCGTGTGCGGCTCTTCGCGCGCCGGCGCGACGACCGCGATGGCACCGGTGGCCAGCGACACCTCGTCCGAGGCGGGGTCGGTCCCCGCCAGCACCGGATTCGGCCGCGTCACCGTGATCGAGGAGTCGATCACCCAGGTGTCCTTGGACCCGCCTCCCTGGCTGGAGTTGACCACGAGCTGCCCTTCGGGAAGCGCGACCCTCGTCAGCCCGCCGGGGAGCACCCAGACATCGGTGCCGTCGTTCACCGCGAACGGGCGGAGATCCGCGTGCCGGGGACGGAAGCCGTCCTCGACGAGCGTGGGGATGGTGGACAGCTGCACCACGGGCTGCGCGATCCACCCGCGGGGGTCTGCGAGCAGGGTCGCACGGAGCTCGTCGAGCGTCTTCTTCGACGCATCGGGGCCCACCACGAGGCCCTTGCCGCCCGAGCCGTCGACCGGCTTGACGACCAGCTCGTCGATCCGGTCGAGCACCTCCTCCAGAGCCTCCGGCTCCTCGAGGCGCCAGGTGTCGACGTTCGGCAGGATCGGCTCCTCGCCCAGGTAGTAGCGGATGAGGTCGGGAACATACGTGTAGACGAGCTTGTCGTCGGCCACCCCGTTGCCGACGGCGTTCGCGATCGTGACGTTGCCCAGGCGCGCGGCGAGCATGAGGCCAGGGGCGCCCAGCACCGAGTCCGGTCGGAAGTGCTGCGGATCGAGGAACTCGTCGTCCACGCGCCGGTAGATGACGTCCACCCTGGTCGGGCCGGCCGTCGTCCGCATCCAGACCCGACCACCGGAGCAGAACAGATCGCGCCCCTCGACGAGCTCGACGCCCATCATGCGTGCGAGCAGGGTGTGCTCGTAGTACGCGGAGTTGTACACACCGGGCGTCAGCACGACCACCGTCGGGTCCTCGATACCGGCCGGCGCCGCGGCGCGGAGCGCTTGCAGCAACCGGCTCGGGTAGTCGACGACGGGGCGCACCCTGAGACTCGTGAACAGCTCCGGCAGGGTCTGCGCCATCACCTGACGGTTGGCGAGCACGTAGCTCACGCCGCTGGGCACCCGCACGTTGTCCTCGAGCACCCGCCACGCGCCGGTCTCGTCGCGGATGACGTCGATGCCTGCGACGTGGATGCGGACGCCGTTCGCCCCCACGATTCCCGCCGCCGCCCGGTGGAAGTGCGTCGAGGAGCTGATGAGCGCTGCAGGGATGATCCCGTCAGCGACGGCCCTGCGGGCGCCGTAGACGTCGGAGAGGAACGCCTCCAGCGCCCTGACGCGCTGCGCGACACCGGACTGCACATAGGACCAGTCGTCTGCGGCGATCACGCGGGGGATGACATCGAGCGGGAACGGCCGCTCCTCGCCGGCGAAGTCAAAGGTGACTCCCTGGGCGAGGTAGGAGCTCGCCAGCGCCTCCGTCCTCGCACGCAGCTCCGCATCGTCCATGCCCGCCAGGGCGGGATACATCTCCCGATACGGACCCCGTACCTCGGCGCCGCCGGGGACGGCACCGGCCGGGAACATCTCATCCCACGGCGCGGCGCCCCGGCGGACGCGCCCCGCGGCGTATCCGGTGAACAGCGACTCCATGAGGGCATGCTTCCCCGCCGCGGTTTCGCGGATGTTACGGCGTCGCGACGACGGCGAGACGCGAGTAGGATCGGGGTGTCCGGCGCGCTGTCGCCGGTATCCGAAAAAGGGATACGAAGCCCGAGGCGAAGACGCCCCCGCGAGACACATACGGAATCGTTCATCCGTCTGTCTCGAAAGGCTCCCTCATGCCCTCTGTATCCGCGCACGTCGCACGCACCCTCGCCCAGCACATCGACGCCGTCTTCGGGGTGATGGGCAACGGCAACGCCTACTTCCTCGACGCCATCGAGACGCAGACGGATGCCGTCTTCACCGCTGTCCGCCACGAAGCGGGCGCCGTGGTGGCCGCAGATGCGCACTACCGCGCCTCCGGCCGGATCGCCGCCGGCACCGCCACCTACGGCGCCGGCTTCACGAACACCCTGACAGCCCTCGCGGAGGCGGTCCAGGCGCGCATCCCGCTCGTGCTCGTCGTCGGCGACGAGCCGACCTCGGGGCCTCGACCGTGGGATGTGGACCAGATCGCCCTCGCCTCGGCCGTCGGCGCCCGCACCTACACCGTGGGACGGACGGATGCCTCGGCCACCACCGTCATCGCGATCGAGCACGCGCTCACCTACCGCGTTCCGGTCGTCCTCGCGATCCCCTACGACGTCGCTGCGGCTCAGGCCGACTCCCCCGCCCCCGAGCTCGTGGCACCGGCCGCCCCCGAGCTCGCCGCCCCCGCCCCCGAGCTCGCTGGGCCCCCTTCCCATGAGCTCGCTGAGCCTGTCGAAGCGAGTCCCCGTGCGACCGCCGTGCGCCTCCCCGCGCCGCTCGAGCCCTCCGGCGCCTTCGCCGAGGGGATGTTGGCGGAGATCGCCGCCGCGCTGGGCTCGGCCGAACGCCCGTTCCTCCTTGCCGGACGGGGAGCCTGGCTCGCGGGCGCCGGCGAAGCGCTCGGGGCGCTCGCCGACGAGACCGGGGCACTCACCGCCTCTACCGCCCTCGGACGGGGCATCTTCCCGCGCGACGCGTACGACCTCGGCGTCACCGGAGGATTCGGCGCAGACGGGGCGATGGACCTCATCGGCCAGGCCGACGTCGCCGTCGTGTTCGGGGCGTCG
Source organism: Microbacterium sp. NPDC055903 (assembly GCF_053615555.1). Taxonomy (NCBI): domain Bacteria; kingdom Bacillati; phylum Actinomycetota; class Actinomycetes; order Micrococcales; family Microbacteriaceae; genus Microbacterium; species Microbacterium sp. NPDC055903. The sequence continues at coordinate 258,712 of NZ_JBSHCA010000001.1, forward strand.
CTGAACCAGTTCACGATGCGCTTCGGCGCCCTGTTCGCCCCAGGCACGCGGGTCTTCCAGGTCGATGTCTCCCCCGCCGCCACCCACGCGCACGTCGGCGGTTTCATCCGCGGAGATGCCCGCCTGGTCGCCGATGCGCTCGTCGAGCGCGTCCGTGCGGCGAAGCATCGTGCAGTCGGTGCCCGGAGCGTCGAAGCCGGAGCGGCAACCGGCGACGTGTCGGGGACGGCACCCGCAGTCGCGCAGCGGCCATGGCGGGAGACGGTCGACGTCGCAGCCGCACGTGGCTATGAGGAGGGTGATGCGATCGCCGAGAACGGCCGGCTCGACCCGCGCTCGGCCGCCCGACTGATCGGCGAACTGCTCCCCGAGGATCGGGTCGTCGTCTCGGACGGCGGACACTTCATCGGCTGGGCGAACATGTACTGGCCGGTCGCCTCCCCCGATCGGATGATCATGGTCGGCACCGCCTTCCAGGCGATCGGGCTGGGCTGGCCGAGCATCGTGGGGGCCGCCGTCGCCCGCCCTGATTCGACCGTGGTGCTCACCTCCGGCGACGGCGGAGGGCTCATGGCGATCGCAGACCTGGAGTCCGCGGTGCGCACCGCGCAGGGCCGAGGCGTCGCCGTGGTCTGGAACGACGCCGCCTACGGTGCCGAGGTGAACCTCTACGGCCTGAAGGGGCTCGCCGAGGAGCCCATGCGCATCCCCGAGGTCGACTTCGCCGCCTTCGCCGCGGCCGTCGGAGCGGAAGGCGTCGTCGTCCGCACCCTGAGCGATCTGGAGCGCCTGCGCACCTGGACCGCGGAGGACCCGTCGATGCGCCGATTCCTCCTGCTGGATCTGCGCATCTCCGGCGATGTCATCGCGCCCTATCAGCAGGAGATCATCCGCGTGAACAGCTGATCCCGCCGACGCTCGGATACCCGCACGCCGGGGACCGGATCCCTGCGCCCGCAGGCCCAGGGATCCCCCGCCGAGCGCTCAGCCCTGGTTCGCCGCCGCGTAGTCCGGCAGCTCCTGCAGCGTCCAGGTGTTGCCGTCCGGGTCGTCGAACCAGACGAACCGGCCCCAGCCGAGGTCTTCCACTCCCCTCGCTGCGACGCCGACGGCCTCGAGCTGGGCCTTCGCCTCCTCGGCGTCCGGCACCACCACCTGGATCGTCTTCTGCTGGCCCGGCTCCAGCGGGATGTCCAGACCGGTGCCGAACGCGATCGAGCACGCCGAACCGGGCGGGGTCATCTGCACGAACCTGAGCCCTTCATAGGGCACCTGATCGTGATCGGGGTTGAAGCCGATCTTCTCGTAGAACTCCTTGGCACGATCGACGTCCGTCACCGGGACGAAGATGAGCTCGATCTTCCAGGTCATGTCGGTCTCCTCCGGCGGGCGTCGGCGCCCGGCCTGCGCACAACGTTAGGCCGGGCCTCCGACATCGCGCCAGGGCATCACCGAACCGGGAGCAGCGCACCCTCCAGGAATGATTCCAGCTCGTCCACGGCATCCAGCGGGAGCACCGCAGCGACGTACTGATCGGGCCGGACGACGACCACGACGCCGCCCTGCGACAGCCCTCTCGCCTCGAAGACGTCGGTCGGCGTCCACTGCGAGGGCCCTGCGGCGTACACCTTCTCCCAGTCGATCAGGCCGAGCGGCCCCGACACCGGGCGGAACAGCGCAGGGACCGAGGGGAAGTCGATCTCCTCGAAGCGCTGCCGATAGACGGCCTTCACGTCGAAGACCGCATCGGCGTCGCCGCCCTCGGGAGTGAAACGCGCGAGGACGGCGGCTGCGGAATCAGCCCACGCGTCCAGCGCCGTTCCATCGGCGTCGCCGAAGGCATAGACGCGCCAGCGGCCGTCCGCCTTGGCGTGATGCCCCAGATGCACGACGTTGCCGTCGGCGACCCTGATCACCTCGGCGGAGTGGAAGCGCTTGCCGATCGGGAAGCCGGTGGCCAGACCCTGATGCGCATCGCCGCCGGTGATCATCGACGACGCGTACTGCGTCATGAAACCCGATGGGAACTCCGCGGTCGCCAGGTAGTACGTCGCGAGATCCTGCGGGTCGGAGATCTCCTCCGGCTTACGCGCCATGAGGCTCGACCATTCCCTGTCGAAGTCGATGAGCTGCTGCGCCACGGGGCGCCGCTCGGCGCCGTACGTGGCCAGCAGCGACTCGGGGGATCGTCCGCTGAGCACCGACCCCAGCTTCCAGCCGAGGTTGAAGCCGTCCTGCATGGAGACGTTCATCCCCTGCCCCGCCTTGGCGCTGTGCGTGTGGCAGGCGTCGCCGGTGAGGAACACCCTCGGCGTCCGGTCCGCCCCCTCCTCGACGTCGTCGAAGCCGTCCGTGACGCGATGCCCGACCTCGTAGACGCTGTGCCAGGCGACGTCCTTCACGTCCAGCGTGTAGGGATTCAGGATCGCGTTGGCCCTGCGGATGATCTCCTCGACGGGCGTCTGGCGCACCCGGTGGTCGTCGTCGGCGGCGACCTCGCCGAGATCGACGTACACCCGGCCGAGGTAGCCGCCCTCGCGGGGGATCAGCAGGATGTTGCCTGCCTCCGAGTTGATGGCGCATTTGGTGCGCCAGTCGGGGAAGTCCGTGTTGACGAGCACATCCATGACGCCCCAGGCGTGCGCGGAGATCCCGCCCACGTGCACACGGCCGATGGCATCGCGGACGCGACTGCGCGCGCCGTCGCAGCCGACGACGTAACGGGCACGGATCGTGCGTTCGCCGGAGGCATCCGCGATCCTCACCTCGACCGGGTGCTCGCCGTCGTCGTTCACCATGAGCCCGAGGAACTCGACGCCGTAGTCGGGCGCGATCCTGGCCGGCCCCTGCAGCGCCGCCTCGGCGAAGTAGTCCAGCACCCGCGCCTGGTTGACGATGAGGTGCGGGAACTCGCAGATCTCGAAGCCGTAGTCCGCGGTGCGCGCCGTGCGCACGATGCTGCCTGGATTCTCCGGGTCCGCTCCCCAGAAGTTCATCCAGCCGATGTTGTACGCCTCCGCCACGATCCGCTCGGCGAACCCGAACGCCTGGAACGTCTCGACGCTGCGCGGCTGGATGCCGTCCGCCTGGCCGAGTTCCAGGCGCCCGGCCCGCTTCTCGATGATGCGCGTCACCACGCCTGGATACTGCGAGAGCTGCGCGGCCAGCAGCATCCCTGCCGGCCCTGATCCGACGATGAGCACATCGACGGTCTCGGGAACGCTCCCTGGACGATCGACGCCGGTTCCGGATGCCGGCAGCACCCTGGGGTCCTGCGAGACGTACCCGCGGTGGTGGAACTGCATGGTGACTCCTTCTGAATGCGCGCTCAGGCCCGCGCGAGGCCGCGGATCGGGCTCACGGACTGCTCCTGCTCGTGGTCCGGCCCGAGCGGGATGCCGCTGCGGTCGCGCAGCAGCAGGGTGGCGATCAGTCCGATGACGGTCATGCCCGCGAGATACCACGTCACCGAGTCCGTCGTGCCGGTGATCTCGACGAGCCACGTCGCGATGGTCGGTGCGAACGCGCCGCCGGCGATGGCCCCGATCGCGTACGAGATCGAGACGCCGGAGAAGCGGATGCTGGCCGGGAACAGCTCGGCGTAGAGCGCGGCCTGCGGACCGTAGGTGAAGCCGAGGCCGATGGTGAGGATGGCGAGGCCGGCGAACAGCAGTCCGATCTCACCGGTGTTCACGAGCGGGAACAGGGCGAAGACGCCGCCGAGCTGGAGAACCCAGCCGATGATGTACGTGCTGCGGCGGCCGATCCGATCGCACACCCAGCCCGCGAGGAGGGTCGTGATGAGCCAGGTGACCGCCGAGCCGGTGACGGCCCACAGCACCGCACCGCGCTCGAGCGCGAGCGGCCCGTCGGGGTTCGTCGAGTAGTTCTGGATGTAGCCGCCGGTGGTCATGTAGCCGACGGCGTTGTTGCCCGCGAACACGAGCGCGGCGATCACGACGAGGAGCAGATGCTTGCGGAACAACTGCACGATGGGCATCCGCGCCTCTTCCTTGCGCTCGGCGAGCTCGGTGAACACGGGGCTCTCCTCGACGCGGCGACGGACGTAGTAGCCGACGAGGATGAGCACGACGCTGAGCAGGAACGGGATGCGCCAGCCCCACTGCACGAACTGATCGCCGGGGGCGATGGCCGTCATGATCGCCATGACGCCGGAGGCCAGCAGCAGCCCGAGGGGCACGCCGATCTGGGGCGAAGCGCCGAAGATGCCGCGCTTGGCCTTCGGCGCGTGCTCGACGGCCATGAGCACGGCGCCGCCCCATTCCCCGCCGGCGGAGAGGCCCTGCAGGATGCGCAGCAGGACGAGGAGGACGGGGGCCGCGATGCCGATAGCGGATGCGGTCGGCAACACGCCGATGAGAGCGGTGGCCGCCCCCATGAGGATCAGCGTCCACATCAGCACCGTCTTGCGCCCGAGCCGGTCTCCGAAGTGCCCGGCCAAGAAGGCGCCGAGCGGACGGAACAGGAAGCTGATGCCGACGGTCGCGAAGGCGAAGAGCACGCTGTTGGCGCCGAGGGCCGAGAAGAACAGGTCGTTGAAGACGAGGGCGACAGCGGTCGAGTAGATGAAGAAGTCGTACCACTCCACCGTCGTGCCGACGACGGTCGCGAACACGACCCGCTTGCGATCGACTGCGGTGGCGATGGTGCCCGTCGGCGTGAATCCGGGGTGATCAGTCATTGATGCTCCTTGTTCGACGTCTCTGTCGGCGGGGGGATCGTGGAGGGTTGCCACCCGACCGGACGATGATATACGATTTCGAATATTCCGCACAAGAGCGGCGGAAAGACGCAAGGAGGCGCCCGTGACGGACCACATCGCACAGCCGGGGAAGATCATCGCGATCCACCTCAGCTACGCCTCCCGCGCCGCGCAGCGCGGCAGGACCCCTGCGCATCCCTCGTACTTCTTCAAGCCGTCCTCCTCCGTCGCCGCATCCGGCGGGACGGTCGAGCGCCCGGCCGGCACCGAGCTCCTCGCCTTCGAGGGCGAGATCGCCCTCGTCATCGGCGAGCCGGCCCGCCGGGTCGGCGTCGACGACGCCTGGCGCCATGTCGCCTCCGTCACCGCCTCGAACGACCTCGGCCTCTACGACCTGCGCGCGAACGACAAGGGATCGAATGTCCGCTCCAAGGGCGGCGACGGCTACACGCCGCTCGGACCCGGCCTGATCGACGCGGCATCCGTCGACCCCGCAGGTCTCAGGGTGCGCGCATGGGTGAACGGAGAGCTGCGCCAGGAGGACACCACAGCGGGTCTCATCTTCCCGCTCGCCCAGCTGGTCGCAGACCTCTCGCAGCACTTCACGCTCGAGACGGGCGACGTCATCCTCACCGGCACCCCGGCCGGCTCCTCCGTCATCGTCCCCGGCGATGTCGTCGAGATCGAGGTCGACGCGCCAGAGGCGCCCGGATCCCCCAGCTCCGGGCGCCTCATCACCACCGTCGTGCAGGGAGAGCACCCCTTCGACCCCGCGCTCGGATCGCTCCCCGCCGTCGACGACCTGCAGCGGGCCGAGGCCTGGGGCGCCACCGCCGCGCCCCCGTCGGCACCGGCGCTCCCCGCCGCGCTCAGGGAGAAGCTTCTCGCGGCCCCGACCGCCGGGCTCTCCGCCCAGCTGCGCAAGCGGGGCATGAACGCCTGCGTCATCGAAGGCGTCTCGGCCAACCGCCCTGGGCTGAAGATCGCAGGCCTCGCGAAGACCCTGCGTTTCATCCCCGGTCGCGAGGACCTCTTCACCAGTCACGGCGGCGGCTACAACGCGCAGAAGCGCGTCTTCGACGAGGTCGGCGAAGGCGAGGTCATCGTCATCGAGGCCCGCGGCGAGCGCGGCTCCGGGACCCTCGGCGACATCCTCGCGCTGCGCGCCAGAGCGAGGGGTGCCGCCGGTGTCGTCACGGACGGCGGCGTCCGCGACTACGACGCGGTCGTCGAGATCGGCCTGCCCGTCTTCTCCAACGGCGCGCACCCCGCCGTCCTCGGTCGCAAGCACGTGCCGTGGGACTCCGACATCACCATCGCCTGCGGCGGCGCGACCGTCCAGCCCGGCGACATCATCGTCGGCGACGGCGACGGCGTCATCGTCATCCCCCCGGCGATCGCCGAGGAGATCGTCGATGCCGCGCTGGCACAGGAGCACGAGGATGCCTGGATCGCCGAGCAGGTCGCCGCAGGCCACCCCGTGGACGGCCTGTTCCCGATGAACGCCGAGTGGCGCGCACGCTACGAGGCCGCCATGAGCCGGCCTCCGAGGGAGGGCGCATGACCACCCCCGTGCTCAGCAAGTCGCAGCGCGCCTATCACTGGATCAAGGAGCGCATCGCCGCGCAGTCCTACACCCCCGGCTACCGGCTGGTGCTCGGCACCATCGCCGGTGAACTCGACATGAGCGTCGTGCCCGTCCGCGAGGCGATCCGCCAGCTCGAGGCCGAAGGGCTCGTGGAGTTCGAGCACAACGTGGGCGCGCGCGTCGCGATGGTCGACGACACGCAGTACCGGCACAGCATGGAGGCGCTCGGGATCCTGGAGGGCAGCGCGACCGCCCTCGCCGCGCGCCGCCTGACAGCCGACGACCTGCGCACGGCCCGCTCGGTGAACGCCGAGATGATCCGGACGCTCGATCACTTCGACCCCTCGGCGTTCACCGCACTGAACCAGCGATTCCACGCCGCGCTCATCGCACCGTGCCCGAACCCGCGGCTGCACGATCTCGTCACCGCCGAATGGGCGCGACTCAGCCGGCTCCGCGATTCGACCTTCAGCTTCGTGCCAGGACGGGCGCGCGAATCCGTGCAGGAGCACGAGGACATCGTCGCCCTCATCGAGCGCGGCGCCCCGATCGACGAGATCGAGCGGGCCGCCCGCCTGCACCACACGGCGACGCTGGCCGCCTACCTCACCCACGAGCATCCCGACGAAGCCGTCGGGGAGTCCCTTCTCTGACACCTGGAGACCCGCATGACCGATCCCCGCATCCCCGCAGACCTGCCCGAGCGCATCCAGCACTACATCGATGGCGCGTTCGTCGACTCCGTCGACGGCGACGCCTTCGACGTGCTCGACCCCGTGACGAACGAGACGTACACGACGGCGGCCGCCGGCAAGAAGGCCGACATCGACCTCGCCGTCGCCGCCGCCCGCCGCGCGTTCACCGACGGCCCGTGGCCGCGGATGCTCCCCCGCGAGCGCAGCCGCGTGCTGCACCGCATCGCTGACATCGTGGAGTCCCGCGACCAGCGGCTCGCCGAGCTGGAGTCCTTCGACTCCGGCCTGCCGATCACGCAGGCGCTCGGTCAGGCGCGGCGCGCGGCGGAGAACTTCCGCTTCTTCGCCGATCTGATCGTCGCGCAGGCCGACGACACCTTCAAGGTGCCCGGGCGCCAGATCAACTACGTCAACCGCAAGCCGATCGGTGTGGCAGGCCTGATCACGCCCTGGAACACCCCCTTCATGCTCGAGTCGTGGAAACTGGGCCCCGCCCTCGCGACCGGCAACACAGTCGTGCTCAAGCCCGCCGAGTTCACCCCGCTGTCCGCCTCGCTGTGGGCAGGGATCTTCGAGGAGGCGGGTCTGCCCCAGGGGGTCTTCAACCTCGTCAACGGTCTCGGCGAGGACGCCGGCGACGCTCTGGTCAAGCATCCGGACGTGCCGCTGATCTCGTTCACCGGCGAGAGCTCGACCGGACAGCTCATCTTCGGCAACGCCGCGCCGTTCCTGAAGGGGCTGTCGATGGAGCTGGGCGGCAAGTCCCCCGCCGTCGTGTTCGCGGACGCCGACCTGGACGCCGCGATCGACGCCACGATCTTCGGGGTGTTCTCGCTCAACGGCGAGCGCTGCACGGCCGGCTCCCGCATCCTCGTGGAGCGCTCGGTGTACGACGAGTTCGTCGAGCGGTATGCCGCGCAGGCGAAGCGCGTGAAGGTCGGCTACCCGCACGAGAAGGCCACGGAGGTCGGCGCGCTCGTGCACCCGGAGCACTACGCGAAGGTGATGAGCTACGTCGAGATCGGCAAGACCGAGGCGCGCCTCGTCGCCGGCGGCGGGCGGCCTGAGGGCTTCGAGACGGGCAACTTCGTCGCGCCGACGGTCTTCGCGGACGTCTCCCCCGATGCCCGCATCTTCCAGGAGGAGATCTTCGGGCCCGTCGTCGCGATCACCCCCTTCGATTCCGACGAGGAGGCGCTCGCGCTGGCGAACAACACGAAGTACGGCCTGGCCGCCTACATCTGGACCAACGACCTCAAGCGCGCGCACAACTTCGCCGGAGCCGTGGAGGCCGGGATGGTCTGGTTGAACTCGAACAACGTGCGCGACCTGCGCACCCCCTTCGGCGGCGTGAAGGCCTCCGGCCTCGGCCACGAGGGCGGCTACCGCTCGATCGACTTCTACACCGACCAGCAGGCCGTGCACATCACGCTCGGCGAGGTGCACAACCCGACCTTCGGCAAGAACTGACCGACCCCACCATCCCCGAACTACTGCAAGGACGCTGTTATGACTGACAAGACGCTGAAGACGCTGACGTCTTCGGGATACTACGTCTCCCAGGAGGCGCCGATCGTCGCCGCGAACCCCATCCCGACGCCGCAGAGCACCCCGCCTGATGTGCTGCGGTGCGCGTACATGGAGCTCGTCGTCACCGACCTGGCGGCCTCCCGCCAGTTCTACGTGGACATCCTGGGGCTGTACGTCACGAGCGAGGACGAAGAGGCGATCTACCTGCGCTCCACGGAGGAGTTCATCCACCACAACCTCGTGCTGCGCAAGGGCCCGATCGCGGCGGTCGCCGCCTTCAGCTACCGGGTGCGCGAGCCGGAGGACCTCGACCGCGCGGTCGCGTTCTACACCGAGCTGGGCTGCGATGTCCGCCGCAACCCGGATGGCTTCGTCAAGGGCGTCGGAGACTCGGTGCGCGTGGTCGACCCGCTCGGGTTCCCCTACGAGTTCTTCCACCAGGCGGAGCACGTCGAGCGGATGAGCTGGCGGTACGACCTGCACATCCCCGGAGAGCTGGTGCGGTTGGACCACTTCAACCAGGTCACCCCCGACGTGCCGCGCGCGGTCGCGTACATGCAGGACCTCGGCTTCCGCGTCACCGAGGACATCCAGGACGACGAGGGCACCGTGTACGCGGCATGGATGCGTCGCAAGCCCACCGTGCACGACACCGCCATGACCGGTGGCGACGGCCCTCGCATGCACCACGTGTGCTTCGCGACCCACGAGAAGCACAACATCCTCGCGATCTGCGACAAGCTGGGAGCGCTCCGCCGCTCCGACGCGATCGAGCGCGGCCCGGGCCGCCACGGCGTCTCCAACGCCTTCTACCTGTACCTCAGGGACCCGGACGGCCACCGCGTGGAGGTGTACACGCAGGACTACTACACGGGCGACCCCGACAACCCCGTCGTCACCTGGGACGTCCACGACAACCAGCGCCGGGACTGGTGGGGCAACCCCGTCGTGCCCAGCTGGTACACCGAGGCGTCCCTCGTGCTCGACCTCGACGGGAATCCGCAGCCCGTCGTCGCCCGCACGGACGACAGCGAGATGGCCGTCACGATCGGAGCGGACGGGTTCTCGTACACGCGCCCGGGTGAAGACCTCCCCGAGTACAAGCAGGGCGAGTACAAGCTAGGGCACCAGCTGTGACACTCGCCGCCGGCACGATCGCAGAGCTCGCCGCCGAGCTCGCTGAGGCCGAGCGCACGCGTGCGGTGATCCCCCGGATCACCGCACGGTATCCGGATGCCGGGATCGAGGACTCCTATGCGATCCAGGGTGTCTGGCGGGATGCGCAGATCGCTGCGGGGCGGACGCTCGTCGGCCGCAAGATCGGTCTGACGTCGAAGGCGATGCAGCAGGCCACCGGCATCACCGAGCCCGACTACGGGGTCATGTTCGACGACACGGTGTACCCCTCCGGGGCCGAGATCGAGCACGCCCGCTTCTCCAATGTGCGCATCGAGGTGGAGCTGGCATTCGTGCTCAAGCATCCGCTCTCCGGCCCCGACTGCACGCTGGAGGACGCCCTGGCCGCCATCGACTACGCGGTGCCTGCGCTCGAGGTGCTCAACTCGCACATCGAGCTGGAGGGGCGGACCATCGTCGACACGATCAGCGACAACGCCGCGTACGGCGCGATGGTGCTCGGAGACGTCCGAAAGCGCCCGGACGAGATCGACCTGCGGTGGGTGCCAGGGGTGCTCTCCCGCAATGGAGAGATCGAGGAGACCGGGGTCGCCGCCGGCGTCCTCGGCCACCCCGCGACGGGTGTGGCGTGGCTGGCGAACAAGTTCCACCAGCACGGCGCGCGCCTCGAGGCCGGCGAGATCATCCTGGCAGGATCGTTCACGCGACCGATGTGGGTGTCCCCTGGCGACACCGTGCTGTGCGACTACCGGGAGATGGGAACGATCGAATGCCGCTTCATCTAGCCCCGACCTTCCGCGAGCGCCTCGCTCACGCCGATCGACCGGCCATCGGTCTGTGGGTCTGCTCCGGGAGCCCTCTCATCGCGGAGATCACGGCAGGCTCCGGTGCCGACTGGCTGCTCATCGACATGGAGCACTCGGCGAACACGCTCGACACCGTGCTCGGCCAGCTCCAGGCGGTCGCGGCGTATCCCGCCGCACCGCTCGTGCGGGTGCCGTGGAACGATGCCGTCATGATCAAGCAGGTGCTCGACCTCGGCGCGCAGAACATCATCGTGCCGATGGTGTCGACTGCCGCTGAGGCGGCAGCCGCGGTGGCTGCGACCCGCTACCCGCCCGAGGGCGTGCGCGGCGTCGGCAGCGCGCTCGCGCGCAGCGCGCGCTGGAATCGTGTGGACGGGTACCTGCAGGACGGCGCAGCCCATGTCTCCGTCATCGTGCAGATCGAGACGGCCCTCGGCGTGGACAACGCCGCGAAGATCGCCGCCGTCGAGGGCGTGGACGCGGTCTTCGTCGGCCCGTCCGACCTGGCGGCGTCCCTGGGGCATCTCGGGCAGCAGGGGCATCCGTCCGTGGTCGACGCGGTCACGCGCACGTTCGCGGCGGTGAAGTCCGCCGGGACGGCGGTGGGAGTGAACGCCTTCGACCCGTCCGCCGCCGAGGGGTACATCGCCGCAGGGGCGGACTTCGTCGCCGTCGGTGCGGACGTCGCCATGCTCGCCCGCACGTCCGAGTCCCTGGTCGCCCGCTTCGGGGCCGGATCGGACGATGGACGGGAGAGCTACTGAGGAAACGTTTTCTGGCTAGAGTGGAGGCATGCGCCTCGACGACATCCAGATCCGCGACCCCTTCGTCCTCCCTGATGCCGGAACGGGGCGGTACTGGCTCTTCGGGAGCACAGACGAGAACATCTGGGACGGTCCGGCGACCGGTTTCGACACCTACTGGAGCGACGATCTCGAGGAATGGAACGGCCCCCTCCCGGCGTTCCGGCCCTCCTCGGACTTCTGGTCGCACACCCAGTACTGGGCTCCGGAGGTGCACCGCTACCGCGGCGCCTACTACCTGTTCGCCACCTTCACCGCGCCAGGACATCGCCGCGGCACCCAGGTGCTGCGCGCGGAGTCGCCGGAGGGACCGTATGAACCATGGTCGGACGGCCCGCTGACGCCGCGCGATTGGGAGTGCCTGGACGGCACGTTGCACGTCGAGGACGGCATCCCCTTCCTCGTGTTCTGCCACGAGTGGAAGGACGTCGGCGACGGCGAGATCCTCTCCGTGCGCCTCAGCGACGACCTCACCGCCGCCGCCGGCGAGCCGGAGCTGCTGTTCCGCGCCTCCGAGGCGCCCTGGGCGCGTTCGATCCCCCGCCCCGAGTTCCCGGAGGTGTTCGTCACCGACGGCCCCTTCCTGCACCGGACGACCGACGGCGTCCTGCGCATGCTGTGGTCGAGCTTCGGCGAATCCGGGTACGCGATGGGGGTCGCCTCCTCGGCATCCGGCACGCTCGCCGGGCCGTGGACGCAGGACGACGAGGCCATCTGGCCCGCCGACGGGGGTCACGGCATGATCTTCCTGGGTCCAGACGGCGGCCTGCTCCTCACCCTGCACTCCCCCAACCGCACCCCCGACGAGCGGGCGCATTTCTTCCCGCTGGAGGAGAGCGGCCAAGGCCTTCGCCTGGCACGCTGACCGGCTCAGAGCACCGGGGCGACGAACTCCGTCCTCCGGTGCTCGACCGTGCGCAGACCTTCGAGCACCACGCGCTCGTTCGGCGCGACGGTGAGGTCAATCGCATCCTCCCCGATCCGCAGCTCCCCGACGACGACGCCGGCCGACAGCCCGACCACCGCGAGCGGGTTTCCGTCATCATCCGTCTCCACGCGCCAGCCGCGAGGGAAGGCGAGATGCAGAACCCCCTGTCGGTGAACCTCCACGCGGTCGTCGTCCGCCGCAAGCTCCCAGATGACATCACGGTGCACCCTGGCGTACGCCACGGCATCCGCCGCCGCGCCGTGATCGAGGCGCGTCGGCGCGAGCCCGGAGAACCACAAGCCGCCCTCGGCGTCGGGAAGGATGCCGCTGAAGCGCTCGATCGCGTCGATGAGCCACAGCGCCGACGGCGAATAGCAGCTCGTGTAGCCGGCCTCTCCCGACCACGGGTCCAGACACTGCGGGAAGCGGTCGGCGGTGGCCAGCGCCTGCAGCACCGGCGTCGATGCCAGGGCGAGCTCGGCGACGTGGCCGCGCGGCTCGAAGGCGTCCGGCGCCCGCAGCAGGGCGAGGAAGTTCACCGGCCCTCCCCAGGAGTTGCGCGTCGCATCCGCATCGAACCTCGGATCGTCCATCGCGACGGAGGTGAAGCCGTAGTGCGCGAGGAACTTGCGCGTGTTCATCAGATAGCGGCGCAGCGAGGCCATGAAGAACTCCTCGTCGCCGATGTCGCACGCGAGCACTCGAAGCAGCACGTCAGACGCGATGCGCACCGGGCGGCCCGCCCGATCGCGATCGTAGAAGAGCCCGTCCTCCGCGTCGAAGCACTGCGCGTAGAGGGCGCGCTCCGAGTCATCGGCTGCGGCATGCCATGCATCGCCGTCGCCGCCGAGCTCCTGGGCGATCACCGCGAGATGTCGACGCTGGGCGACGACGTTCGCGGTGAGATCGGGGGCGATGTACGGCATGGTCGCCGAATCGGGATCGCACAGCCTGGCGTCGGACCGGTGCGCCCGATCGGGGGCGAACCAGAACCGCGGCGAGAGGTCGTGACCGGTGTCGAAGGCGCAGAACGCCTCGACGGCGCCCGTTCCTCCCGTGTCGCGGAACCGGGCGAGCCACGCGTCGTAGCGGACCATCGGCTCGTAGAGCTCGGCCAGCAGCCCGGCATCCTGATCCCTGAGATGCTGACGCCAGACCACCCGCGCCAGCGGCGTGACGATCTGGATCTGGCTGAAGCCGGGGCCGTCGGGGGTCACCTTGTACGGCAGCATCCCGTCGTCGCGCTGGTGACGTGCGAACAGGCGCAGCGTGTCGGCGGCGATCGTCGGCGCGAAGCGTCCGAGGACGTCCGTGTTGATGGTGCCCGTGCTCTCCAGCCAGCATCCGTCGTACGCTCCGCCCTCGTTGAGCACGGGCGGCGATCCGTCGATGGGCCGCACGCAGGCGTCCACGTCGGCGAACGCCGCCCGCCAGCGGTCTTCCAGCGGTCCGCCGATCGCGGCGAAACCGACGCCGGATCGTCGGACGTCCTCGGCGAACGCCGAGGCGGAGGCGACCGGCGCCTCCGCCTCGGTGCGCAGCCGCCGAAGCGCTGCGTCGCGGGGACTCACCCGAGCGCCGCGGACAGCTCGTCGACCCACTGCTGCGCCGCGTCCTGCGGCGTCGCGCGCCCGAAGAGCACCTCGGACTCCATGCGCTGGGAGAGCTCGTTCATGATCGAGCCGCCCGCCGGCTGCGGAGGCGCGACGACGCCCTCGTCCAGCACGACATCCACGTAGTCCGCGGCGACCTGGCTGGGGCCTTCCAGCAGCGGTGCGACGACGGCGAGCGCCTCGGGGCTGAACGGGACACCACGCGTGTCGAGGATGAGCTCCAGCGACGACGGCTCGTGCAGGAACCAGTCCATGAGCATCGCTGCGGCCTCGGGGTGGGCGGAGGCGGCGTTGACCGACCAGAACGCGGAGGGCAGCAGCGCGACGCCGGACAGATCCGTCGAGGTGGGAGGCAAGAGCATCTGCACGTCCTCGCCAGCGGCACTGTAGGCCGCCATGAGGTTGCTGTACCCGAAGGTGATCGCCGCCTGGCCGAGGGTGAAGGGCTGCTGGTCCGGAGGAAGGGCCCAGTTCGCGCTCACCACGGAGGGATCGGGAAGCCCGCCGCCCTCCTGGAGCTCCTGCTCGATCTCGAACCAGCCCGCCACGTCGTCCGCCGTGATGCCGAGCTGGCCGTCCCAGTCGTACATGCCCACGTCGCTGAGCTGTCCGGCGTAGGTGCCGAGGATGTCCTGGATGCGCAGGTCGATGCCGTACACGGGCGCGCCTGCGGCATTGGTCAGGCCTGCGCTGCCCACGGCGTTCGCCGCGGCAACGAGGTCGTCCCAGTCCCAGCCGGCCTCGGGGACCTCGACACCGGCGGCGGTGAGCAGGTCGACGTTGATGAACGCGGCGGTGGCATTGCCGCCGGTCGGCAGCCCGTAGAGCGTGTCGTCGACGGTCGCGTTGGTGAGCGAGAAGTCGGGGTAGTCCGAGGTGTCGAGGTAGTCGCTCACGGTGGAGAGATCCAGCAGCGCGCCGAGCTCGCCGTACTCCTGCGGCTTGGCGCCGCCGAGCGCGAACAGGTCAGGGGCGGTGTCGCCGCCGGCGGCGAAGTCGGTGGCGAGCCGGTTGAACAGGTCGTCCGGCGCGCCGACCGGGGTCTGCACGACGGTGATGTTCGGGTGCTCGGCCTCGAACTGATCGATCACCTCGCCGAAGAGGGCGGCACGGGTGTCGTCCCCCCACCACGAGATCTCGAGTTCGATCTCCTCCTCGGGGTCGTATCCCCCTCCCGCGGGTGTCGTCGTTCCTGAGCAGCTCGCCAGGACGAGGGTGGCCGCGATCGCGACGGCGCCTGCTGCGGCGCTGGTACGCGTGGTACGCCTCATTGCGTCTCTTTCCGTTCTCGGGCGGCACGATGCCGCCGTTGCCAATGTGAGTGCAGGGATGCGGATGATCCGACTCCCAGGTGAAACCGCTTTCTGGAAGCTAGCACCCACGACGAAGAGGTGTCAACGCATTTCTCGCCAAGAGCAACTTATTCGTGACCTGACCGGGACGCCCGGTGAGCACCGCCTCGGACGTCACGCAGGGGCGGCCGCAGAGTCCCGCCGCTCGATGCGCGGTTGGAACACCACATCGTGTCCTGGCGCCTCTTCGCGCAGCAGCGCATGCAGGCGCTCCCATGCAGCGACCCCGAGATCGGCATACGGGACCGAGGCCGTCGTGAGGGCCGGGTCCAGGTACCTCGCGAGGGGGATGTCATCGAAGCCCGTGACGGATATGTCGCCAGGAACGACGATTCCTCCCGCGCGGAGCCCGCCGATGAGCCCTGCGGCCACCAGGTCGTTGAAGGCGAGTGCCGCCGTCGCCCCAGAGGCCCGCACCGCTCCCGCAGCGGCCCAGCCGTCGTCGGTGCCCGCCCCGGCGGGGATCGGCACGATCCGCACGTCCGGATGCTCGCGGGCGAACTCCGCGAGCCCTCGCTCGCGCTCCGCATTGGACGCGCTGCGCTCCGGCCCGTGCACGTAGGCGAGCACGCGGTGGCCTTGCTCGTACAGGTGAGCCGCCATGGCGTGGATGCCGGAGCGGTAGTCGATCGACAGCGAGGGCGCCGCGAGCTGCGGGAGTCGGCGGTTGATGAGCACGAGCGGATGAAGCCGTTCGGCGATGCTCGCCAACTCCTGCTCCGGCATGCGAGGCGCACACAGCACGATGGCGTCGGTGCGGCGACGGATCTCCGCCGCCAACGGGGATTCTTCCGAAGGCGTCTCCCCCGAATCCGCCACGAGGACCCGGTAGCCGTCGTGCGCGGCCGCCTTGCTGAGACCGGCGAGGACGGACTGGAAAGCGGGGTTGGCGAGATCTGGCACGACGAACGCGATGGCGTGCGTGCGCCCGAGGGCGAGACTGCGCGCGAGCGGGCTCGGCGAGTACGAGAGCGCCTCCGCGGCCGCTCTCACGCGGAGGGCGATCTCCTGCTCCCCCGCGAAGCGATCGTTCATCACCCGCGAGACGGTCGCCGGCGAGACCGCCGCCTTCCGCGCCACATCGGCGATGGTGGGGCGTGCGCCGTGCGCCTTCATGGCGACCGTCCTCTCTCGGCATCCGCTTTCTGCACACCATACCGGCGCCGACTTGACGGGAGAGCACGCGCACCCCAATAATCGATCTTGCTCGTGAAACCGCTTCCTTCACAATGCTGATTCCTCGTCGACCCTTCGGGCGGCGGGCTCGTTCAAGGAGGTCGGATGAGCAGTCTCGGTGAGCTGCGCACGATCGCTCGTTCCAGACGCACGCCAGGTGCGCGATTCAGGGAGAAGTTCCCCGACAACAAGGCGGCCCTCGTCTTCCTGCTGCCCTGGCTGATCGGGATGCTGGGCCTCACCATCGGCCCGATCATCGCGTCCCTGTACCTGTCCTTCACGGACTACAACCTGCTGCAGCCCCCGATGTGGTCCGGGCTGGAGAACATCACGCGGATGTTCGCGGATGCGCGCTTCTGGAACTCCTTCCGGGTGACGCTCATCTACGTGTTCGTCGGCGTCCCGTTGCAGTTGGCCCTCGCCCTCGCCCTCGCCGTCCTCCTGGACAAGGGCATGCGCGGCCTGTCGTTCTACCGATCGATCTTCTACCTCCCCTCGCTCCTGGGCGGCTCTGTCGCCGTGGCGATCCTCTGGCGCCAGGTCTTCGGCAAGGACGGCCTCGTCAACGGCTTCCTCGCCTGGTTCGGCATCGAGGGGCCGGGGTGGATCGGACATCCGGACTTCGCATTGGGCACCCTGATCGTGCTTCACGTGTGGACGTTCGGCTCCCCCATGGTCATCTTCCTCGCCGGCCTCCGCCAGATCCCGGAGATGTACTACGAGGCGGCCGCGATGGACGGGGCAGGTCGCATCCGGCGGTTCTTCTCGATCACCTTCCCGCTGCTGACGCCGGTGATCTTCTTCAACCTCGTGCTGCAGATCATCTTCGCCTTCCAGTCGTTCACGCAGGCCTACGTCGTCTCCGGCGGCACAGGCGGGCCGAGCGACTCGACGATGTTCTTCACCCTGTTCCTGTACAAGCAGGCGTTCACCGAGCTCGACATGGGCTACGCCTCCGCGATGAGCTGGTTCCTGCTCGTCGTCATCGCCGCGTTCACGGCGTTCAACTTCTGGTTCTCGAAGTATTGGGTCTTCTACGATGACTGAGACAGCGACACTCCTCCGCCCCCGTCCCGCCACCGCCGGCACAGAACGAGCAGGAGCGCGTACCGGCGTCCTGCGCTCGATCGGCAAGCACGTGCTGCTCGCCGTCGTCTCGCTGATCATGATCTACCCGCTGCTGTGGCTGATCATGTCCAGCCTGAAGCCGAACGATCAGATCTTCCGCGACCTCAGCCTGTTCACCGCAGATCTCACGTGGGACAACTACATCAACGGCTGGAACGACCTCCAGCATCCCTTCGGCGTCTTCCTGCTGAACTCCTCGATCATCGCGTTCGGCGCGATCCTGGGGAATCTCATCTCCTGCTCGATGGCGGCCTACGCCTTCGCGCGGCTGAAGTTCCGCTTCCGGACGCTGGCGTTCACTCTGATGCTCGGATCGATCATGCTGCCGTTCCAGGTGCTGCTCGTGCCGCAGTTCCTCATCTACAAGGAGCTCGGCTGGCTCAACACCTTCCTGCCGCTGATCGCGCCGAAGTTCCTCGCCACCGAGGCGTTCTTCATCTTCCTCATGGTGCAGTTCATCCGAGGCCTTCCGAAGGAGCTGTTCGAAGCGGCCAGGGTGGATGGCGCAGGACACTTCCGGAGCTACTTCCAGATCACCCTGCCGCTCATCGTCCCCTCGCTCGCGACGACGGCGATCTTCACCTTCATCTGGACATGGGGCGATTTCTTCGGGCCGCTCATCTACGTGCGCCTGCCGGAGCTGTTCCCCGCCTCTCTCGCGCTGAAGGGCTTCCTCGATGCGCAGTCCAGCTCGGACTACGGCTCGATGTTCGCGATGAGCGTGGTCTCACTGATCCCGTTGTTCCTCATCTTCCTGTTCGGTCAGAGATTCCTCATCAAGGGATCGGCGACCTCGGGGATCAAGTAGGACGAGGCCGCTGCCGGCCGGCCGCGCTCACCGAAGCGGGTCGGCCAGCAGCGGCATGAACGCGGCCTCTGCGGCGCCGATGAGCAGGCGATCGGCGCCCAGAGCGGCGGCCGCGACGACGACCTGCTCGGCCGGGGCCGCGAGCGAGCGCGAGCGGACCTCGGCATCGAAGGACTCCGGCTCGCGATCCCTGAGCATCGCGAGGAATCCGCCGAGCACGACGATCGAGGGATTGAGCACGTTCACCGCGTTCGCGAGCGCGGCGATGAGGATGCGGCGCTGGCGATCGATCTCGGCGGCGACCTCCGCGTCCGTCGACGCCGACAGCACGGCGGCGAGCGCCGCATCGTCGACCGCGCCCAGGCGCGCCGCCTGCAGCAGCCGCGCGCGGTTCACCTCGTCCTCGAGCACGCCGCCGTCGGAGCGCCGGTCTTCATCGGAGAGGATGCCTGGGCGGGTCTGCCCCCACTCCCCCGCATATCCTCCGGCGCCGGAGATCAGCCGCCCATCCAGGATCAGACCGCCGCCGATGCCGCTGGATCCGCCGTTGAGGTAGACGACGTCTGCGTGCTCCCGCGCCGCGCCGAACAGCCGTTCGGCGCGCGCTCCGAGCGAGGCGTCGTTGTCCGCGAACACGGGCAGTCCGGTCGCGGCGGCGAGCATGTCCGCGATGGGCGCCTCGTGCCAGTCGAGGTGCGGAGCGAGCCGGACGATGCCGTCGTCCGCCCTGACGAGGCCGGGGATCGCGAGCCCGATGCCGGCCATCACGACGTCGTCGGATGCCGTCGGCCGCCACTCATCGATGAAGCCGAGCACGGCCTGGACGACGGCCTCCGGAGTCGGCGGCTCATCGCACTCCACACGGCGACGCTCCCGTACCGCACCGCCGAGCGAGATGACGCCGATCTCGATCGCGTCGACCTCGGGGTTCACAGCGACGGCGACGACCTTCGCGCTGGCCGCGACGATCGGGGAAGGCCGGCCGACCCTTCGGGTGGCGTCCGGCTCCTGCTCGACGACGAGGCCACGGGTGACGAGCTCGGCGACGAGGTCCGCCACCGTCGAGCGGTTCAGGCCGGTGTCCGCCGTGATCACCGCACGCGAGCGGGGGCCGTCGTGGTGCACCAGGCGCAGGACCTCGCCGAGGTTCGCGCGGCGCACGCCTTCGATCCCGGACGAGCGATCCGCCATCCTCATCACCATCCTTTTGTTGTCCTCACCAGCATATCTATCGACTCGATCCCCGCTTCCGGCGGTGACACGCGGAACACCGGGGTGGACTTTTTGCAGAATTGAGACTAATTTCGCCGTGAACCGCTTCGATGATCCCGAGCCCAAAGGAGGGCCGATGTTGAACAGCTCGTTCATCCGGCGTCCGCTGGCCGGATCCTCCGACCGCACTCGAGACTTCGCTCGTGCGGTCACCTGCTATTTCCGCGGTACAGACGGCACGACGCTGCCCAACCCGTAGGAAGTCCGCTCCTTCGCAGGGGACAGGTGCGTCCGCGCCCGCCCCGCCGAGGAGCCTCCGTGTTCGATCGCGCCTCGACGGCGCGCCCGGCTCATCGAGCCGTCGCGCACGGCCGTCGGCGCGTCCACCGACTTCCTTCAGGACACCGCCATGCAGACCGCCCCCCTCTTCCCGTACCAGGACACCACCCTCTCCCCCGATCAGCGCGCCGCCGATCTCCTCCAGCGCCTCTCGCCCGCCGAGAAGGCCGGACAGCTGTTCCACCCGATGGGCACGCTGGAGGACATCGACACGGGCAACGCCGAGTTCGCGCTGCCTCCGATGCGCCGCACCATCCTCGAGCAGCACATCACCCACTACGGCCTGCTCGGCACGACCGCGACGCCTCGCGAGTTCGCCGAGTGGCACAACCACGTCCAGCGGGTGGCGCTGGACCGCGAGCATGGCATCCCGGTGACGTTCTCGACCGACACCCGTCACCCGGTGAGCACCGATCCGCGCAACGCCCTCACCGGAAACCCCGCGAGCGAATCGCCTGCCGGGTTCTTCTCGGCTTGGCCCGAGACCCTCGGGCTCGCCGCCATCGGCGACCTCGACCTCATCGAGCGCTTCGCGGACATCGTCCGCCAGGAGTACCGCGCCGTCGGCCTGACCGTGGCGCTGCACCCCCAGCTCGATCTCGCCACCGAGCCGCGCTGGCCTCGCATCTTCACGACGTTCGGCGAGGACCCCGAGCTCGTGTCCCGCATCGCCCGCGCCTACATCCGCGGACTCCAGGGCGGCGGATCGCTCGGACCGACCTCGGTCGCCGGGATGATCAAGCACTTCCCCGGCGGCGGACCGCAGCAGGACGGCGAGGACCCGCACTTCCCCTACGGCCGCGAGCAGGTATACCCCGGCGGCGCCTTCGAGACCCATCTCGCCCCCTTCGCCGCGGCGATCGAGGAGGGTGCGACCCAGGTCATGCCCTACTACGGGATGCCGATGGGCACCGAATACGAAGAGGTCGGATTCGGGTTCAACCGCTCCGTGGTCACCGGCATCCTCCGCGAGCGCCTCGGCTTCGACGGGATCGTCTGCACCGACTGGTCGCTCGTCAGCGACCACATCGCGGTCGGCGACACGACCTCCGCGAGGGCGTGGGGCGTCGAGCACCTGAGCGAAGAGGAGCGCGTCCTCAAGATCCTGAACGCCGGCGCCGACCAGTTCGGCGGCGAGTACCGCACCGACCTCATCCTCGCGCTCCTCGCCGACGGCCGCCTGGACGAGCAGCGCGTCGACGTGTCGGTGCACCGCATCCTGCGCGAGAAGTTCCGCCTCGGCCTCTTCGACGCCCCGATGCTGGACGCCGACAGCGCCCAGCGGATCGCGGGCAGCGCCGAGTTCGTGGCGGCCGGATTCGATGCGCAGTGCCGCTCGCTGACCCTCCTCAAGAACGGCACGGATGCCCCCGTGCTGCCGCTCGCGCCCGGCACCGCCGTGTACGCCGAGGGCATCCCGGATGAGAGCCTGCGCGCACACGGCCTGCTTCCGGCGACTCTGGAGCAGAGCGAGGTCGCGCTGCTCCGGCTGCAGACCCCCTTCGATGAGAAGGCTGGCCTCGCGGCAGGATTCCACACCGGCACCCTCGCCTTCGACGACGCCACGAGCGCGCATCTGGGCGGCATCGCCGACCAGCGCCCGACGATCCTCAGCATCTACATGGACCGTCCGCCGATCCTCACCGGCCTCGTCGAGTCCGCCGCCGCGCTGATCGCCGAGTTCGGGGTCACGACGGACGCCCTGCTGACCGTCGTGACCGGCAAGCGCAGCCCTGAAGGGTCGCTCCCGTTCGACCTGCCCTCGTCGATGGCAGCCGTCGATCAGAGCGACTCCGACGTCCCCTTCGACACCGCCGATCCGCTGTTCCGCTGCGGATCCGGCCTGCGCTACGCGCCGTCAGAGACCACCCGCACCGCATGACCACCCGACCCACCAAGGAAGAGAGCATGAACGCCACATCCGCCCGCCGCGCAACGCTGCGCCGCCGCATCCTCATCCCCGCCGCCATCGCGGCGATCGTCCCCCTGGCCCTCGCGGGCTGCTCCGGCGGAGGCGGCGATGCCGACGCCGGCGGTCCCGTCGAGCTGACGTACTGGAGCTGGGCCACCGACATCGAGAGCGTCGTGGACGTCTGGAATGCGGAGAACCCGGACATCCAGGTCACCGTCGACGGCAATGCCGAGGGCGATGACCTCGTCACCCGCATCGTCACCGCCGCGAAGGCGGGCAACCTCCCCGACGTCATGCAGGTCGAGTACCAGTCGCTGCCAGTGCTGGTCTCCAACGAGATCGTCGCCGACCTCAGCGACGACGTCGCCGACCTGCAGGACGCCATGCCCGCGGCCGCCTGGGATCAGGTGACCTGGGGCGGCGCGTCCTACGCCGTCCCCGGCGACGTCGGTCCTCTCATGATGTACGTGCGCACCGATCGTTTCGACGAACTGGGCATCGACGTCCCCACCACCTGGGACGAGTTCGCCGCTGCCGCCGAGGCAGTGGCCGCCGCATCCCCCGAGTCCCGCATCACCTCGTTCGACGCGACCTATCCCGGCTGGTTCGCCGGGCTCGCCCAGCAGGCGGGCGCCCAGTGGTGGGCGGATGAGGACGGCAGCTGGGCCGTCGACATCGACGACGCACCCACCGGCGAGGTCGCCGACTACTGGGGTGGATTGCTGGATGCCGATCTCCTCTCGACCTCGCCGACCTACTCGGCGGAGTGGAACTCCGAGCTCGCGACAGGCGACCTGCTGACCTGGATCGCCCCGGTCTGGGGCGCCGGAGTGCTCGAGGGCATCGCCCCTGACACGGCGGGCAGCTGGCGCGCCGTGCCGCTGCCGACCTGGCAGGAGGGCGACACCACGACCGGCTACTGGGGCGGGTCCTCCTCCGCGATCTCCGCGACGAGCGAGCACCACGACGCCGCGGCGAAGTTCCTCACCTGGCTGTACACCTCCGAGGAGGGCACGTCCCAGCTCGTCGACGTGGCCGGCCTGTACCCCGCGGCGACCGTCGGCCAGGAGTACGCCGCGACGACGTCGACGCCTGGCATCCTCGAAGGGCAGGAGGACTTCTGGCAGCTCGCCGCGAGCGCCGCGGACGACGCGCAGGGCTTCCTCTGGTCGCCGAACGTGAACTACACGTTCTCGACCATGAAGGACGCCTTCGCCACCGCGATCGAGGAGGGGACGCCGATCTCGGCCACGCTGAGCGGCATCGACGAGGCCAGCGCCGCGGACCTCGCGGCCCAGGGCTACCCGGTAGCCGAGTAGGCGACGCTCGTGTCCGCACCTCAGACGGCCCCGGCGCGTTCGCGCGCCGGGCGCCGTCCGCGCCGGCTCATCCCGGCGCGGACGCCCTGGTTGCTGCTCGCCCCGGCGCTCGTCCTGCTCGCGCTGTTCATGCTCGCCCCGATCGGCTATTCGATCTGGCTGAGCTTCCGCGAGAACCAGGTCGCCGGCGGCGGCCTGCTCGGCAAGCGCGAGGAGGTGTTCGCGGGACTCGCGAACTACACCGCCGTGCTGTCGGACGGCACGTTCTGGTCGGCGATGGGCCGCATGCTCGGCTACGGCCTGATCGTCGTCGTCGTCAT
Organism: Microbacterium sp. NPDC055903; assembly: GCF_053615555.1. Lineage (NCBI taxonomy): Bacteria > Bacillati > Actinomycetota > Actinomycetes > Micrococcales > Microbacteriaceae > Microbacterium > Microbacterium sp. NPDC055903. The sequence continues at coordinate 282,101 of NZ_JBSHCA010000001.1, forward strand.
GTTCGGGCTCGCTCTGCTGTTCGCCCTGCTCCTCGACTACGGCCGGACCCGCGGCAGGGCGCTGTGGCGCATCCTCATCTTCCTGCCCTATGCGGTGCCAGGCGTGCTGGCCTCGCTGATGTGGGGCTTCATCTATCTCCCCGGCGTGAGCCCGATCCATCAGGCCTTCGAGGCGCTGGGCTGGGGCACGCCCGACTTCCTCGGCGCGTCGACGGTGCTGTTCTCGACCGCGAACATCGCGATCTGGGGCGGCACCGGCTTCAACATGATCATCCTGTACACGGCGCTGCGCTCGCTCCCCTCCGAGATCTACGAGGCGGCCAGGATCGATGGATGCTCCGAACTGCGCATCGCACTGCGCATCAAGGTGCCGCTGATCGCGCCGGCGATCGTGATGACGCTCATCTTCGCCCTCATCGCGATGATCCAGGTCTACAACGAGCCGACCGCCCTGAGCACGATCTCGTACGCCATCACGAGCAACTGGATGCCGATGATGAAGGTGTACAACGATGCCTTCGTCCTCAACAACACCTATCTCGCCGCCGCGGAGTCGGTGCTGCTGGCCGCGCTGACCTTCGTCGTCTCGACCGTCGTCATGCGCGTCTCCCGCCGGTTCCAGGAAGGGGTGTCCTGATGGATGCCACAAAGAAGCGCCTCGCCGGAGGCTGGGGCGCGACGACGATCCTCATCGTGGGGGCGCTGTACTGCGTCCTTCCCGCTCTCTGGATCGTCGTCGCCGCCACCAAGACGTCCGGCGAGCTGTTCAGCACCTCCGGCTTCGTGCCGAGCTTCACCGGAGGCTTCACCGAGAACCTGGCCAAGCTGTTCGCCTACGGCGACGGCGTCTACGGGCGGTGGATCCTCAACACTCTGCTGTACGCCGGCGTCGGCGCGATCGTCTCGGTGCTCGTCGCCGCGGCCGCAGGCTACGCCCTCGCGAAGTACTCGTTCCGCGGACGCGAGGCGGTGTTCAAGCTCATCCTCGCGGGGGTCCTCATCCCCCAGGTCGCACTGGCCATCCCGCAGTATCTCCTGCTCTCCAGCGTCGATCTCACCGGCACGTACTGGGCGGTGCTGCTGCCCTCGCTCATCAGCCCGTTCTCCATCTACCTCTGCCGGGTGTTCGCGGATTCCGGTGTTCCCGGTGAGCTGCTCGAGGCGGGGCGTCTGGACGGCGCCAGCGAGATGCGGCTGTTCTTCCGGGTGGGCCTGCGACTGATGGCGCCGGGGCTGGTGACGGTGTTCCTGCTGCAGTTCATCGCGATCTGGAACAACTTCATGCTGCCGAACATCATGCTCTCCGACGAGAGCATGTACCCGATCACGCTGGGGCTGTTCTCGCTGCTGAACCGCGGCGCGGGTCAGCCGGCGCTGTACACGATGGTGATCATGGGCTCTCTGATCGCGATCGTGCCTCTGGTGATCCTCTTCCTGGGCCTTCAGCGGTACTGGAAGCTCGATGTGCTGGCCGGAGGCCTGAAGGGCTGAACGCCTCGTCCGCCGGCACGCGGGTTGCCGGCGGACGGCCGCTCATCCGAGCGTCACGGAGACGATCCGCTGGTCCGCTGGAGTCACCTCGTGCACCGGTCCGATCAGAGAGACGCTGCGCGCCGCCGTCGCGGCTCCCGGCAGGCTGCGCCGCGCCCCGCGCCTGCGGTTGGAGATCGCGCCGCCGGTCGCGTCGGACGCGGCCGAGGAGGCGAGCGCCTCGGAGTGCGCGGCCGCCCAGACCTGCACCTCACCCGGCTCGACGACGCGCCGCATGCGGCGATCGGTGAACGCGAAGCGCGTCGTCGGCACCTCGAAGCGCACTCGCCTGCTGCCGCCGGACGGCACCGCGACCCTCGCATAGGCGATGAGCTGCGCCACGGGTCTGGTCACCGAGGCCACAGGGTCGCGTCCGTAGAGCTGGACGACCTCGACCGCATCCCGCTCACCGGTGTTCGTCACCGTGACGGATGCCGTGAACGCGCCGTCCGTGGCTGCCGAGGCGTCCACCGCGAAGTCGCCGTAGTCGAACGTGGTGTACGACAGCCCGAACCCGAACGGTCGAAGGGGCGTCGGATCCGCGGAGGTCACATCGCTCGCGCCGCCGAGGATCGGGCGCAGATAGCTGTACGACTGCGCACCGGCGGAGCGCGGCAGGCTGACCGGCATCCGCCCCGACGGTACGGAGGAGCCGACCAGCACGTCGACGATCGCCGCCGCCCCCTCTTCGCCGGGGAAGAAGGCCTGCAGAACAGCGGCGGGCTTCGGCTGCTCGCCGTCGAGCGCCCACTCGATCGCATAGGGACGTCCGGTGAGCAGCACGAGGACGACGGGGGTGCCCGTGGCGGCGACGCGGGCGACGAGCTCGCGCTGCACTCCCGGCAGCTCCAGGTCGTCGACGTCGTTGCCCTCGCCGACCGTGCCGCGGCCGAACAGCCCCGCCCGGTCGCCGACCACGACGATCGCGACGTCGGAGGCGGCAGCCGCTTCTGCCGCCTCCTCGAAATCTGATCGGTCGGAGCCCTCGGCGTCGGCACCGCGCACGTGCACGATGTCCGCGTCCGGCAGTGCCGCGGCGAGCGCCTCGCGCACCGTGGGGATCTCGATGCCGATCTCGTGCCCAGGGTGGTGCGCGAGCACGTGGTTGGCGAAGGAGTAGCAGCCCTGCAGCGCCTCTGCACTGTCGGCGTTCGGCCCGATGAGCGCGATGCGCCGCGCCTCCCGCGAGAGCGGGAGTGCACCATCGTTCGCGAGCAGCACGATCGACTCTGCCGCGAGTCGCCTCGCGACCTCGCGATGCCGCGGGGCGTCAAGGTCGACGGCGGACGGCGGTTCGCCCTCGAAGGCCTCTGGGTCGAGCAGGCCCAGCTGCTCCTTCTGCATCAGCACGCGCAGCACAGCGCGGTCGAGGTAGCGCTCATCGAAGGCGCCGGAGCGCACCCTGTCGATGAGGGGGGCGAGGTAGGCATCGCCGGACGGGAGCTCGACATCGATGCCCGCGGTCAGCGCGAGAGCGGCGGCCTCACTCCTGTCGGCGGCGACGGCGTGCATGACCTCGAGGAAGGCCACGGCGAAGTAGTCGGCGACCACGACGCCGTCGAAGCCGAGCCGCTCGCGCAGCAGGGTCGTGAGCAGCTCGGGGTCGGATGCGACGGGAACGCCGTCGATCTCGGTGTAGCTGTTCATCACGCCGCGTGCTCCGCCGTCGCGGATCGCCATCTCGAACGGGGGCAGGAACACATCCGATACCTCGCGAGCGCCTGCGGAGACCGGGGCGTGATTGCGCCCCGCCTTCGAACCCGAGTAGCCGAGGAAGTGCTTCAGCGTCGCGTGCACGCCCGCGGACTGCAGGCCGCGGACGAAGGAGGTGCCGATCGTGCCGACGAGGTACGGGTCCTCGCCGATGCACTCGTCCACCCTGCCCCAGCGCGGATCGCGCACGACATCGAGCACGGGAGCGAGGCCCTGATGGATGCCGAGCTCGCGCATCGACGCGCCGATCAGCGCCGCCATCTCGCCGACGAGCTCGGCGTCGAAGGATGCCCCCCAGGCGAGCGGGGTGGGGAAGGTGGCGGCCTTCCATGCGGCGAGCCCCGTCAGGCACTCCTCATGCACGAGCGCGGGGATGCCGAGGCGCGTCTCCCGCTTCAGCCGGCGCTGCTCGTTCCACAGCCACGCCGCTCTGTCGGCCGGATCGACGGGTCGAGTGCCGTACACGCGGGTGTAGTGCCCGATGCCGTCGCGGGTGATCTCCGCCAGTGCGCCGGAGGCTGAGGACGACGCCATCTCATCTGCCATCGGCGCGACGAGCTCTCCGCCCTGGTCGAGCCAGTAGCCGACGACCTGCGCGGCCTTCTCCTCGAGCGTCATCTGCGCGAGCAGCATCCGCACCTGCTCGGACGCCGTCGTCGGGTACGCGGGGATGTCCGCGGTCATTCTTCTCTCCATCTCGCAGTTCGCTCAGCCCTTGACCGCACCGGTCAGACCGCCGACGATGCGGCGCTCGAAGAGGCTGAAGAAGATCAGGGCGGGCAGCATCGACAGCGAGGTGTACGCCAGTACTCGCGCGGTGTCCACGGAGTACTGCGAGGCGAAGCTCTGCACGCCGAGCGGCAGCGTGAACAGGTCGGGGTCGTTCAGGATGAACAGCGGGAGCATGTATCCGTTCCACGCGCCGATGAAGGCGAGGATGCCTACCGTGATCACGCCGGGAAGGCTCAGCGGCACCACCATCCGCCAGAAGAACCCGAGGCGCGATGCCCCGTCGATCGATGCCGCCTCCTCGAGCTCCTTCGGGATCGCCTTGAGGAACGGTACGAGGATGATGATCGTCGTCGGCAGGGCGAAGGCGATCTGCGGGAGGATGATGCCGGCGAGGTTGTTCACCAGCCCGAGATTGCGGATCAGCAGGTAGAGCGGGGTGATCGCCACCGTCGCGGGGAACATCAGCCCCGCCGCGAACAGCGCGTACAGGGCCGCCTTGCCGCCGAACTCGTACCGCGCGATGACGTAGCTCGCCATCACGCCGAGGGCCACGGTGCCCACGGTCGTGCCGATCGCCGAGATCGTGGAGTTGCGCATGGCGGTCCAGAACTCGGGGCTCACGAGGACGTCGGTGTAGTTGGCGAGCTGCCACGGAGCCGGCCAGCCGGAGGGGTCGACGGTGATCTGCGCGTTGGTGCGGAAGCCGCCGATGATGATGTACAGCACCGGGGTGATGCAGATCGTGATGAGCACGAGCGCGAGCAGATACACCCCTGGGCTGCCCCATCGGATGCCGGAGGCGGATCTCCTGCTCCGCGCGCCCATCCGCCCGCCGGAGCCGACGGCCTGGATCGCGACGGAGGTCTTCAGTGTGTCGGTCATCGCCTGCGCGCCTTTCCGCTGTCGCCGGTGAGTGCTCCCTCGGTGTCGCGTCGGAGCACGAAGCGCTGGTAGAGCAGCGCCACGACGAGCGAGATGAGGAAGAGCATCACGGCGACCGCGTTGCCGAAGCCGTAGTTGCCGGCCAGATGACCGTTCTGGTACATGTACGTCGCCATCGTCGAGGTGCCGGCGGTCGCGGCGATGTACTGCCCCCAGATGATGTTGACGAGGTCGAAGAGCTGGAGCGAGCCGATGATCGACAGGAACGCCCAGATGCGGATGGTCGGCCCGAGCAGCGGCAGGGTGATGCTCCACTGCGCCTTCCAGAAGCCGGCGCCGTCGATGGCCGCCGCCTCGTAGAGCTCCTCCGGGATCGACTGCATGCCGGCGAGCATGAGGATCACGGCGAAGCCGATGTACTTCCAGGTGATGATGATCATCAGCGACCACATCGCGATCGACGGGTCGGCGATCCACGATTGCGCGAGGTGGCCGAGACCCCACTTCTCCAGGAGGGAGTTCAGCGCGCCGGCGTCCTGGAGCATGAGGCTCCAGCCCGTTCCGACGACGACCTCCGCGATGACGTAGGGCATGAAGATGAGGACGCGGATGACGCTCCGCCCGCGGATCTTCTGGTTCAGCAGCAGCGCGAACAGGATCGCGATCGGCCCCTGCATGACGAGCGAGAGCACCACGATGACGAAGTTGTGGGTGACGGCGGCGCGGAAGGTCTCGTCCTGCAGCATGAGGACGTAGTTGTCGAAGCCGACGAACTCGGTGGGCCAGCCGAAGCCGTTCCACCGGAAGAAGCCGTAGAAGGCCGCCATCGCCACCGGGAAGATGACGAAGCCGACGAAGACGAGCAGAGCGGGGCCTGTGAGGAGGGCGATCTCGCCGCGCTTGCGCCAGTCGGGACGCGGCGTCCGCCTGGCCGGGATCGAGGGCGTCTCGATCCCGGCCGGCGTGCTCCCCACAGGTGCCGAGGTGTCCCCCGGCGCCTGGGTTCGTGTCATGATCCGGCTCAGCCCCTCGCTGCGGCGTTGGCGATGCCGTCCACGAGCTTCTGCGGATCTCCCTGACCTGCGAGCATCTCCACGATGCCGGTGTTCAGGGCGTTTCCGACGTTCTGCCCGAGCGCGGTGTCCAGCCAGAGCGAGACGTATGGCGCCTGGCTGTACGCCTCCATGAGCGGGACGAGGGACGGGTCGGTGACCGCGCCGGTCGCGTCCTGGTTGGCGGGGATGGTCTGGAAGGCGGTGGCGTACTTCTCCTGCCATTCCTGCGACGACACGAAGTTCAGGAACTCCTCGCACGCGGCAGGCGAATCCGCCGAGCAGGAGTAGCCGTCCACACCGCCCATCATGGCGCCGGCGGCACCGGCGCCGCCGTCGACCTCCGGGAACGGGAACCAGCCGAGATCGGCCAGCGGCTGCTGGTCGGGGGTGAGGCTCGCGATGACGCCGACGTTCCAGGCGCCCATGAGCTCCATGGCGGCCTTGTGGTTGGCGACGAGGCCCGCCGACGAGTTGGCCCCCTGCTGTGCGGAGGTCGTGAGGAACCCGTCGTTGAAGGGCTCGGTCTCGGCGAAGTCGGCGAGGTTCTCGGCCGCCTCCAGCCAGCATCCGTCCGAGAAGTCGGGGTCCGTCGCGAGGTTCTGCACGACGTCCTGATCGCACGCGCGCACCGCGAAGAAGTAGTACCAGTGCGCAGCGGGCCAGGCGTCCTTCGCGCCGAGCGCGATGGGGGCGATGCCTGCGTCCTTGAGCTTCTGCACGGCATCCTCGAGCTCGTCGACGGTGGTCGGCTCTGTCTCGATGCCTGCTTCGGCGAAGAGGTCCTTGCTGTAGAAGATGCCGCCGGGCAGCACGGAGCTCGGCACGCCGTAGATCTTGCCGTCGACCGTGAAGGCGCTGAACGGAGCGTCGCCGAAGGCCGACGCCACATCGTCGTCGATGAGGTCGGTGAGGTCCTTCACCTTGCCGGCACTGACGATGTCGGCGAGCTTGCCGCCGCCGCGCGCCATGAAGATGTCCGGCATCTCGCCGGAGTTCGCCGCGGTCTGCAGCTTTCCGTCCATGTCCTCGTTCTGGATCGAGACGACCTCGATCGTCACGTCAGGGTTGGCCTCGTGGAAGGCCTCGGCCGCATCGGCCCAGTACTGCTTCCCGTCGCCGGTCGTCGAGTTGTGCCACATCGTGAGCGTGGTCGCGCCGCCTTCGGCCTCGCCACCGCCGGTGCCGGTGCACGCCGTCAGGCCGAGCATCCCCACCGCAGCCAGGGCCGCGCCGGCGACCCATGCCTTGCGCATCGTCATGCTGTGTTCTCCTCTTCATCGAGTCGTGCGGCCGAAACGCCGATTTGTTGCCAGCCACACCAATGTGTTGTGCGGCCCACTCTGACACCGCGACGCGCGCATGTCAAACGATATCGATAACGTTTTCTCTTCGTTAGGCTGAGGGTATGAACGCTCGCCCGACCATCACGGACGTCGCCCGCGCCGCCGGCGTCTCGGTCGCCACCGTGTCGAAGACGATCAACGGACGCGATGGCGTGTCCGCCGCCACGCACGCCCACGTGATGAGCGTGGTCGCCGAGCTCGGCTATGAGAGCTCGCTCGTGGCGACCTCGATGCGGCGCGGCCGCACGCACGTGATCGGCGTGCTCGTCGCGGAGTTCGAGCCCTTCGCACTCCAGCTGCTGCGGGGCGTCTCCACCGCCCTCCAGGACACCCCGTACGACGTGCTCGCGTTCGCCGGAACCGTGTCGGCGGGCGATCACACGGGATGGGAGCGCCGCTCGCTGTCGCGCCTGGGCGGGACGCTCATCGACGGGGCGATCCTCGTCACGCCGACCACGCCCGCTCAGGCGCAGGTGCCGGTTGTCGCCGTCGATCCCTACGCCGGCCCTGACGGCCCGGCGACCGTCGCCGTGCACAACGCCGACGCAGCCCGCGATGCGACCAGGCACCTCATCGAGCTCGGGCATCGCCGCATCGCCCACGTCCGCGGGCGCACCGATCTGGCATCCGCACAGCAGCGCGAGAGCGGGTACCGTTCGGCGCTCGATCAGGCGGGCATCCCCTTCGATCCCCTCCTTGTCGTGGACGGCGGCTATCGTGCGGCGGCGACGACGGAGGGCGCTCGCGCACTGCTCGATCTCGACGAGCCTCCGACGGCGGTGTTCGCGGCGAACGACCTGTCCGCCCTGGAGATGATCCGCGTCGCCGAGGAGCGCGGCCTGAGGGTGCCATCGGATCTCTCGGTGATCGGCTTCGACGACATCCCCGAGGCGGCGGCCGCGACGCCGCAGTTGTCGACGGTGCGCCAGCCGCTGGGCGAGATGGGGGCCGCCGCGGTGCGGATGCTGCTCGGGATGCTCGACGGAGGGACGCCGGAGCACGTGCGCATGCCCGCCGAGCTCGTCATCCGCGCCTCGACGGCTCCGATCCGCCGCTGACGACCTCGCCGCGCCCGCAGCATTGCGCTCCCCGCGCTGCGCTGATATGTTTTTGCTCACAACAATTCACCATCGACGTTGAAAGCGATGCAGCCATGTCCCTCACTCCCACCCGCGATGACAAGTTCTCCTTCGGTCTCTGGACGGTCGGCTACAACGGCACCGATCCCTTCGGCGGCCCCACGCGCCCCGCGCTCGACGTCGTGCACGCGGTGGAGAAGCTCGCCGAGCTCGGCGCGTACGGCTTGACCTTCCACGACGACGACCTGTTCGCCTTCGGGTCCACCGACGCAGAGCGCCAGACCCAGATCGATCGCCTGAAGGGCGCGCTCGCCGACACCGGTCTCGTCGTTCCGATGGTCACGACCAACCTCTTCAGCGCCCCGGTCTTCAAGGACGGCGGCTTCACCTCGAACGACCGCGCCGTACGCCGTTACGCGCTGCGCAAGGTCTTCCGCCAGCTCGACCTCGGCGCGGAGCTCGGCGCCAAGACCTTCGTGATGTGGGGCGGCCGCGAGGGCGCCGAGTACGACTCCGCCAAGGATGTCCGCGCAGCGCTGGAGCGCTACCGCGAGGCCGTGAACCTGCTCGGCGACTACGTCACCGACAAGGGGTACGACATCCGCTTCGCGATTGAGCCGAAGCCCAACGAGCCCCGCGGCGACATCCTGCTCCCCACGCTCGGGCACGCCATCGCCTTCATCGACTCGCTCGAGCGCTCCGAGCTGTTCGGCGTCAACCCCGAGGTCGGTCACGAGCAGATGGCCGGGCTCAACTTCACCGCGGGCATCGCGCAGGCGCTCTACCACGGCAAGCTCTTCCACATCGACCTCAACGGTCAGCGCGGCATCAAGTACGACCAGGACCTCGTGTTCGGCCACGGCGACCTGCACAACGCCTTCTCGCTCGTCGATCTGCTCGAGAACGGCGGCCCGAACGGTGTGCCCGCTTACGACGGCCCCCGCCACTTCGACTACAAGCCCAGCCGCACCGAGGACGAGACCGGCGTCTGGGCGTCGGCGGCAGCCAACATGCGCACCTACCTGCTGCTCAAGGAGCGCGCCGCGGCCTTCCGCGCCGACCCCGAGGTGCAGGAGGCACTCGCCGCCGCGCGCGTCGACGAGCTCTCCGTGCCCACGCTGAACCAGGGCGAGAGCTACGACGACTTCCTCGCCGACCGCAGCGCCTACGAGGACTTCGACGCGAACGCCTACCTCGGCGGCAAGGGCTTCGGCTTCGTTCGCCTCCAGCAGCTCGCCACCGAGCACCTGCTCGGCGCGCGCTGATGACGCTGGTCGCGGGCGTCGACTCGTCGACGCAGAGCTGCAAGGTCGTCGTCCGCGACCTCGACACCGGCACCGTGGTCCGCTCGGGGCGCGCCTCGCACCCCGAGCGGACCGAGGTCGACCCGTCCGCGTGGTGGGAGGCGCTCACCGAGGCGCTCACCGAGGCGGGAGGTCTCGGTGATGTCGACGCGATCGGCATCGGCGGCCAGCAGCACGGCATGGTCGCGCTCGACGCAGACGGCCGCGTGATCCGACCGGCGCTGCTGTGGAACGACACCCGCTCGGCCGATGCCGCCGCCGCGCTGGTCGACGAGGTCGGCGCCGAAGCGCACGCGGCCCGCACCGGCCTCGTGCCTGTGGCCTCGTTCACGGTCACCAAGCTGCGCTGGCTCGCCGACGCCGAACCGGAGAACGCGGCGCGTGTCGCCGCTGTCGCGCTGCCGCACGACTGGCTGACCTGGCGACTGCGCGGCTACGGTCCCGCGGACGAATCGCCGCTCGGCCCCGTGCTCGACGAACTCGTCACTGATCGCTCGGACGCCAGCGGCACCGGCTACTTCGACCCGGTCGCCGACGCCTACGACAGAGAGCTGCTGAGCCTCGCCCTGCGTCGCGACGCCGCAGACGTCATCCTTCCCCGCGTCCTCGGCCCTGCCGAGCACGTGCCTGGCCCGGACGGCATCGTCGTGTCAGCCGGCGCCGGCGACAACGCCGCAGCCGCCCTCGGCATGGGGGCCGTCGCCGGCGATGTCGGCGTCTCGATCGGCACCAGCGGGACGGTGTTCGCGATCACCGAGGCCGCGATCGCCGATGCGTCAGGCACCGTCGCCGGCTTCGCCGATGCGGCGGGAGGCAGACTCCCGATCGTGACGACCCTGAACGCGGCACGGGTCTTCGACGTGACGGCCGCCCTCCTCGGTGTGGACCACGAGGAGTTCTCCCGCCTCGCCCTGTCCGCAGCGCCAGGAGCGGCGGGCCTGCATCTACAGCCCTGGTTCGAGGGCGAGCGCACGCCGAACCGCCCTGATGCGACGGCGACGCTCTCCGGGATGACCCTGGCCTCCACCACGAGGGAGAACCTCGCCCGCGCCGCGATCGAGGGGGTGCTGGGCGGCCTGGCCTTCGGACTGGACGCCATCCGCCGCCAGGGCGTCGAGGTGCGACGCATCCTGCTCATCGGCGGCGCAGCGCAGAGCCCTGCCGTCGCGGCGATCGCCGCCGAGATCTTCGATGCACCCGTGGTCGTCCCCGAGCCGGGTGAGTACGTCGCCCAGGGCGCGGCCATCCAGGCCGCCTGGGCTCTGAGCGGCACCCGCCCCGCGTGGTGAGCTGATCCGCTCGTCCTGCCACACCCGCCCGTGACAGGATGAGCGGATGCCGAAGACGAGGACGCCCCGATGATGCGCGGGCTCGCGGCGATGCAGGACAGAGGCTTCCGCTGGTTCTTCATCGCACGTGCGATCACCCTGATCACCGGATCGATGTCGTCGATCGCGCTGGCCTTCGCCGTCCTGGAGATCGACAACGATGCCCGCTCGCTGTCGTACGTGCTCACCGCCTTCACGGTGAGCAACATCGTCTTCATCCTCTTCGGCGGCGTCATCGCCGACCGGATGCCGCGAGCGCTGATCATCCAGAGCTGCTACGTCGTGGACATCCTCTCGGTCGGCACGATGGCGACGCTGCTGTTCACGGGGACGGCGACCGTGCCGTGGCTCGCCCTCCTCGCCGTCGTCAACGGCGCCTCCTCCGCGTTCGTGCTGCCCGCGATGCAGGGCATCATCCCGCAGCTCACGACCCCTGAGCATCTGCAGCAGGCCAACGCCATGCTGTCCTTCGTCCGTTCCGCGGTCACGATCGGCGGCCCGGTGATCGCGGGGATCCTCGTCGCCACGGCGGGGCCGGCGTGGGCCATGGTCGTCCAGGCGCTGGGCTGGCTGATCGCCATCCCGATCCTCGCGCAGGTGCGCCTGCCTCCGCCGGCCGGAGTCGGCGGCTCATCGCTGCTGCGCGATCTCCGCATCGGCTGGAACGAGTTCTGGGGCCGGTCGTGGCTGTGGGCGGTCGTGCTCGCCTTCATGGTCATGAACGCCGTGCACGTCGGCGCCTGGGGCATCGCGGGGCCCTACATCGCGAAGAACGACGATCTGCTGGGCATCCAGGGCTGGGGCTGGGTCGTGAGCGCGGAGGGCGTCGGCGTGCTGGTCATGACGCTGCTGCTGATGTGGGTACCGCTTCGCCGCCCGCTGCGCCTCGGGATGCTCGGGATGGCGGTGTTCGCGATACCCCTCACCGTGCTGGGGCTGCACCCCGCCGTCGTCCTCCTCGTGATCGCGGCCTTCATCGCCGGCGCGGGCATGGAGGTGTTCCACACCGGCTGGAACGTGGCGATGATGGAGAACATCCCCGGTGACAAGCTCTCGCGGGTGGCCAGCTATGACATGCTCGGCAGCTTCGTGGTGATGCCGATCGGGACGCTCGTCTACGGCTGGCTGATCACGCATGCGGATATCCGCACCGTGCTCACGGTCTCCGCCGTCGTCTACGCGGCGTGCGCCCTGTCGGCCCTCGCCGTGCCGTCCGTGTGGCGCATGGGCAGGACGCAGACCTCACCCGCGCAGGTGGCGGACTCATAGGATCTCCGGCCAGACTGGGGACATGACCTTCGCCGCACTCCAGCCCCTCGCCGATCGCGCCGCGCTCTTCGCCGCCCTGCGTCAGGACGCGCTCTCCAGCGCCACCGACGCCCTCGGCGACAACCGCTGGGACGCGGACATGACCGCGGGAACGCTGACGTTCACCTCGAACGAGGACGCCACCCGACAGATCGTCGCGCGCCCGCACCTCATCGCGACGCTCGCCCCGGGGCCGCGGTCGCTGCTGTGGGCGTGGGCGCACCCGCAGGGTGATGCGCAGGGCGTCGCAGCGCAGCTGCGCGATTACGGCCGGCAGTACGGCATCGCCGAGCTGTCCGAGGCCGAGCTGCCCTTCCCGACCGAGGCACCAGCGGATGCCGAGGAGTGGATCGCGCAGGCGGCGCATCAGATCGGCGCCGTCGCCGTGGAGATCACCGGGCGCTCCCCCTATTACTCGGCTCCCGTCGGCGGCGGCACCCGCGCGGTGTTCCTGCTCGACGCGCCGGTGGAGCCGGTCACCGTCGCTGCGGCGACCCTGGTGATCCCCCGCATCCTCGCGGATCTCGCGCTGAACGACGCGCGCTCGGCGGTATGGGACGCGGCGCGGCTGGCCGGGTGGAACCTGCAGTGGACCGACGAGGCCTTCGGCGGTGCGGTGGTCAGCGACGCCACGGGATCGACGACGTTCCGCTTCGACGAGCAGGCGCGCATCACCGGCATCGAGGGCTCGCTCGCCCCTGCCGCCGGTTGAGCCGAGCAGGCGCAGGGTCGTTCCGGCGGGGGCGTGCGCCGGGAGGTCACGCGCGGCTAGCATGACCGCATGAGCGCCCTCGATCTCATCCCCGCCGGCACCGTGTTCACCGAGGACGACATCGTCGTCTACGCCGACCGCGAGAACCGCACCCTCGACGAGGCGATCGCGGACGCGGACGTGCTCATCAGCTGTCCCCACGCGGGAGCTGCGATCCCCGAGGAGATCGCGGAGTTCCTCTCCCCCGCGCTGACCAGGCGGCTGCAGTACGACTTCACCGACGTCGCGACCGACGCGATCGTACGCCGCTGGGCGGCCGAGGACCCGAAGGTCGTCGCCGTGCTCAACCCGCACCCGCGACTCGTCCGCGACCCCAACCGCGCCAAACCAGCCGATGTGGCCGCGGACCTCACCGCGGCGATCGAGCGCACGAGGGCCGCCGGCGCATGGCAGAAGGTGGATCTCAGCGGCGTCGACGCGATCCGCCCCGTCACCTTCTCGTTCTTCCCGATCCTCGAGGTGCCGGAGGCGGATGCCGGGCTGCACCGGCTCGTGGAGACCTTCGTCGAGGTCGGAGAGCGCGGACTCGGCGTCTACGAGCGCATCCGGGACGATCTCACCGAGCGCTTCCTGGCACGCCGCCTCGAGCACGGCGGCCGCTTCACCCGGCTCTCGTTCCACGACACGATGAACACGACGACGACGAGGGAGGGCGCCGTCGTCGTCGCGCGCGAGGAGAAGGATCGGCTCCCCCGTGTCGTCGCGCTCTCGAACCGCGGTGACACCGCGGGCGAAGAGCGGGACCCTGCCGATCCGCCCACCATGTCGCCCACCCGGCTGCGCGCTCTCGCGGAGGCGCACCGCGCCGGCTTCCGGGTCGACGACCCGGCGGATGTCGCCCTGAACACCCCGTACCTCGGCAGCCAGGAGATCCTGTCGGCCGGACGGCGCTTCGCGGAGCTCACCGAGCGAGCAGATGCCGTCGGAGCGCAGCTCGACGCCGTCCAGGCGGAGTTCCTCCGCGAGTACCTGCTCGGCGATTCCGCCACTGCCGAACTGCACCGCGCGGGAACGGACTGGATCACCGAGGACCCGCAGCACGTCGCAGCGCTCGCGGCGGCCTGCCGCCGCACCTGGGACCTGTACCGGCAGCTCTGACGCTCAGCCGCCCCAGAGCACCCCGAACAGCGCCCCTGCGCCGATCGTGGTGACGGCCAGGACGAGCGTCGGCACGAAGAACGAGTGATCCACGAGCTTCGTGCCGAGCTTGGTCGTGCCCGAGGTGTCGAAGTTCGCCGCGGCGATCTGCGAGCCGTTCGTCGGCAGGAGGTAGATGCCGGCGAAGGCACCGGCCCACATGCCGCTGAGCAGGCCGAGCGGGATGCCCGCGGCGAGACCGATGGGGACGATCGTCCTCGTGGCGGTGGACTGGCTCGTGGTGAGCACGCAGACGAGGAAGACGCCGAGCGCGAAGATCCAGGGAGCCGCTCCGACCAGCCCGCCCACGCCGTCGGCGATGAGCTCCGTGTGCGCCGAGAGGAAGGTGTCGGTGAGCCACGCGAGACCGAACAGGGCGATGGCCGACACCATGCCCGCCTTGAAGACGGTCGCGGTGGGGACCTCGGCGACCTTGGGCCTGGACACGAGGAGGATCACGGTTCCCGTCAGGAACATCACGATCTCGATGATCGGCGTCATCCCGACGGGGTCGCCTGCGGCATCCAGCGGGCGGATGCCTTTGAACAGGCCGAAGGCGACGATGACCAGAACGCCGAGAAGGAAGGTGATCGCGGCATTGCGTCCCGCCGTCGTGACCGTGACGTCCGCCTTCACCTCGGCCGCTCCCGCGCGAGGCGGGGTGAGCTCGCCGCGCGCGATGCGCGCCTGGACCTCCTCGTCGTCGGCGAGGTCCTTGCCGAGCCGGTTCACGACGAACGAGGAGAGCACGATGCCGACGATGGCCGCAGGGATCGTGACCTTCAGGATGTCGATGAGCTCGAAGTCCCACGGCGCCGTGTCGGTGAGGGTCACCATCGCCGCCATCGCCGCGGAGACAGGGCTGCACGCGAGCGCGACGCCGGTCGCCACCACCGAGAGCGACAGCGGCCGAGACGGGCGGATGCCGTTGCGGTAGGCGAGGTCCTGGATGACGGGCAGCAGCGGGTAGAGGATGTTCGAGGTTCCGGCCCCGACCGAGAAGAGGAAGGCGACGAGGGGCGCCACGAGAGTGATCTGCTTGGGATTGCGCGCGATGAGCCTGGCCGCGACCGACACCATCCAGTCGATCCCGCCGGCGACCTGCATCATGGATGCGGCGAGCACGACCGAGAGCACGATGAGCAGCGCGTCCACCGGAGGCGATCCGGGCGAGAGCCCGAAGACGAAGACGAGGATGGCGACGCCGGTGCCGCCCCAGAGGCCGAGCCCGACGCCGCTGGACCGCGTACCCATCACGATGCATCCGAGGACGACGAGCAGCTGAAGCACGAACAGGGCGATGTCCACGGGTCTCCTCCGGTCGTCGAACGCGCTCAGCGTACCGGTATATCGGAGCGTCGCGCACTGTGCGAGGCTGAAGGCATGAAGAACTGGCTCGTGCGCGTCGTCTCGCTCTACGCGTTCAACGTCGTCGTCCTGCTGCTCATCGGCTGGCTGACCCCGGTCAGCGTGGGCTGGGCGGTGCTCTGGGCGGCGATCGTGCTGACGGCGGCGACGCTGGCCCTCAAGCCGCTGCTGCTGCGCATCTTCCGCGGCGCGGCGGCGAAGTCGGCGACCTCCAGGACGAAGGCGGGCGAGAAGACCGTGCAGTACGTGCTGGTCTTCCTCGTGGAGCTGATCGTGTGGGTGCTGACGGTGTGGCTGAGCGGCGTGGGCGTCACCGACTGGTTCTGGGGCTATGTGCTGCCCCCGGTGATGCTGCTCATCGCCTGGGTGATCTACGACCGGGTCGACGACCGCATCGAGGCCAAGGCCTCGGAGCTGTACGACGCCGTCCAGACCAGGGTCGGCGGCCGCACGACAACGCCCGGTGCAGGCGCGGCGACCGCGCCGGCGACCGACGCGCAGTCGACCGACGCCGCCCGGAGGGAGCTCGATGATGGGCTCACCCCCGAGCAGCGGCGGATGCTCGACGAGCTCTGATCAGGCGGTCTGCGCCGCGCGCTCCGCGGCCTCGACGACGTTCGTCATGAGCAGGGCGACGGTCATCGGACCGACGCCTCCGGGGTTCGGCGACAGGTAGCCCGCGACCTCGGCCACATCGGGGTGGACATCTCCGAAGACCTTGTTCTTGCCGGTCTCCTGGTCGGTCTCGCGGGTGACGCCGACATCGAGCACGGCCGCGCCGGGCTTGACGTCCTCCGCGCGGATGAGGTGCTTGACGCCCGCTCCGGCGACGATGACGTCGGCCTCGCGCAGGTACGGCGACATGTCCGGCGTGCCGGTGTGCACCTGCGTCACCGTCGCGTTGATGTCGCGCCGGGTGAGCAGCAGACCCATCGGACGGCCGATCGTGACGCCGCGACCGACGACGACGACGTGCTTGCCGTTCAGGTCGTAGCCGTTGCGCATCAGCAGCTCGATGACGCCCCTGGGCGTGCACGGCAGCGGGGTGCGGATCGGGGCGTTGACGTTCAGCACGAGACGGCCGAGGTTCGTCGGGTGCAGCCCGTCGGCGTCCTTGGCAGGGTCGATGCGCTCCAGGATCGCATCCGTGTCGAGGTGCTTCGGCAGCGGGAGCTGCACGATGTAGCCGTGACAGGCAGGATCGGCGTTGAGCTCGTCGATGAGGGCGAGCACCTCTTCCTGCGTTGCGTCGGCTGGCAGCTCGCGCTGGATCGAGTTCATCCCGATCGCCTCGGACTGGCGGTGCTTCATCCCCACGTAGAGCTGGGATGCCGGATCGGCGCCGACGAGCACGGTGGCGATGCCGGGGACGATGCCCTGCTCGGCCAGGGCCGCGACGCGCTCGGCGAGCTCGGCCTTGATCGCCGCCGATGCCGCCTTGCCGTTGAGGACGACAGCGGTCACTGCGCGAGACCCGGGTAGAGCGGGAACGCCGCTGCGAGCGCGTCGACACGCGCTCGGAGCGCCTCGACGTCAGCGCCGGGCAGCAGCGCGAGCGCGATGACGTCGGCCACCTCGGTGAACTCGGCGTCGCCGAAGCCGCGGGTGGCGAGCGCGGGCGTGCCGATGCGCAGACCGGAGGTGACCATCGGCGGGCGAGGGTCGTTCGGCACGGCGTTGCGGTTCACCGTGATGCGGATGTCGTGCAGGAGGTCCTCCGCCTGCTTGCCGTCGATCTCGGCATCGCGCAGGTCGACGAGCACGAGGTGCACGTCGGTCCCGCCGGAGCGGACCTTGATACCCGCAGCGGCGACGTCCTCACGGCCGAGGCGCTCGGCGAGGATGGCCGCTCCGCGCAGGGTGCGCTCCTGGCGCTCCTTGAACTCGCCGGTCGCGGCGAGCTTGAACGCCGTCGCCTTGGCGGCGATCACGTGCATGAGCGGGCCGCCCTGCTGACCGGGGAAGACGGCGGAGTTGATCTTCTTCGCGAGGTCGGCGTCGTTGGTGAGGATGAAGCCGGAGCGCGGGCCGCCGATGGTCTTGTGCACCGTCGAGGAGACGACGTGCGCGTGCGGCACAGGGTTCGGGTGGACACCCGCGGCGACGAGCCCGGCGAAGTGCGCCATGTCGACCCAGAGCAGCGCGCCGACCTCGTCCGCGATCGCGCGGAAGGCGGCGAAGTCGAGCTGGCGCGGGTACGCCGACCAGCCGGCGATGATGACCTTCGGCTTGTGCTCGATGGCGAGGCGGCGGACCTCGTCCATGTCGACGATGGAGGTCTCCGGGTTCACTCCGTAGGCGACGATGTCGTACAGGCGGCCGGAGAAGTTGATCTTCATGCCGTGGGTGAGGTGGCCGCCGTGGTCGAGCGAGAGGCCGAGAAGGGTGTCGCCCGGCCGGGCGATCGCGTGCAGGACGGCCGCGTTGGCGCTCGCACCGGAGTGCGGCTGCACGTTGGCGAACTCCGCGCCGAAGAGGTCCTTCGCGCGCTGCATGGCCAGCTCCTCGGCGACGTCGACCTCTTCGCAGCCGCCGTAGTAGCGGCGACCGGGGTAGCCCTCGGCGTACTTGTTCGTCAGCACGGAGCCCTGCGACTGAAGCACCGAGACGGGGACGAAGTTCTCCGAGGCGATCATCTCGAGGTACCCGCGCTGGCGGTTCAGCTCGCGCTCGAGGACCTCGGCGATCTCCGGGTCTACCTCGGACAGCGGGGCGTTGAAGTACGGATCGGTCATGGCGCTCTCTTTCGTTCGAAATCGGTCGATGATCACGTCCGCCCAGCGCACGTGTCCACACGCATCGGCCCAGGCGCGCGGTCGAATTCCGTAACGGTCGCTCCCCGGTGGTGACCCACCCAGACGCCAGTCGCGACGGTTTGAGCATAGCCGAACTTCCCCGCCCCCGCTCTTGGCCGCAGACCCGTCTGCGGGTAGGTTTTGTTCATGGTCCTGCCACTTGTCCCGATCCCCTCGTCCGTCATCGAGGACACCGGTGTCCTCGCCCTGACGACGGCCAGTCGCATCCTCGCCGACGAAGAGACGCGCGCCACCGCGGTCGTGCTCGCCGAAGCGGTCCAGGAGCGCGCCGGGCTCCGCCTCGACACCGCATCCGGCGAGGCGTCTGCCGCAGACATCGTGCTCCACGCGACCGGCGACCTCGGCGAAGGCTACCGGCTCGTCATCGGGGATCGCGTCGAGATCGCCGGCGGCGAGGCCGGACTCTTCTACGGCATCCAGACCCTGCGTCAGCTGCTCTCCGCAGACGGCGTGCTCCCCCGTCTGACGATCGAGGACGCACCCCGGTTCGCTCACCGTGGCGTGATGCTGGATGTGGCGCGCACGTTCTTCGACCTCGACACCGTGAAGGCGTTCATCGACCGCGCCAGCGCCCTCAAGTTCAACCGCCTGCACCTGCATCTCACCGACGACCAGGGGTGGCGCATCGAGGTCGAGAGCCGTCCTCTGCTCGCCGAGCGCGCCTCGACGACGGCTGCGCTGGGTCGGCCAGGCGGCTTCTTCACCAGGGACGACTACCGCGAGATCGTCTCGTACGCCGCGGCGCACCACATGATCGTGATCCCTGAGATCGACCTCCCCGGCCACACGCACGCGATCGGTGTGGCCCACCCTGACCTCGTGGAGGAACCCGTGCTCGGCGAAGCCCTGCTCGCCCAGTCCGCGCAGCTGGGCCAGCCGCTCCCCGTCAGAGGAGAGCCGTACCAGGGCTGGGGCGTCGGGCATTCCTCCGTCCGCATCCACCACGCGCCGACGTGGGAGCTGCTGACCGACGTGCTCTCCGAGATCGCCGAGCTCACCCCCGGCCCCTACCTGCACATCGGCGGAGATGAGGCCCTCGGCACCGACCCTGCCGACTTCGACGCCTTCATCGAGCGCGTGACAGCCCTGGTGACGGCGCTCGGCAAGACGCCGATGGCCTGGCACGAGGCCGGGTCCGCGGACGTCGCGACGGGAACGATCGGGCAGTTCTGGGGCAGCGCGGCGCCGACCGCGCAGCAGATCGCGCACGCCAGGGCGTTCGCGGAGCGCGGCGGCTCCGTCGTGCTCTCCCCCTCGAACGTCGCCTACCTCGACCAGAAGTACGACGAGGCCTTCCCGCTCGGCCTCGACTGGGCTGCGCTCATCGACCTCGAGACGGCGTACGGCTGGGAGCCGTCAGGGCTCGTCCCCGGCCTGTCCGATGATGCGATCCTGGGCATCGAGGGACCGCTCTGGGCCGAGACGCTCGCCTCGCTGGACGACATCGATCAGCTCTTCTTCCCCCGCGCCGCCGCCCTCGCCGAGATCGCCTGGTCGCCCGCTTCCGCGAAGGGCTGGGAGGGCTTCCGCGCCCGGATCGGACGGCTCGGCACGGTATGGGACGCCGCAGGATGGGGAGGGCACCGCCCCTTGGAGATCGACTGGAGCGCCCGGTGAGCTCCACCCTGATCCACTCCGTCCGTGTGGTCTCCGGCGACACGGACCTCGAGGACGCCTGGGTGCTCTTCGAGGACGGGCGCGTCAGCGACGTCGGCCGTGGCGAGCATCCGCCAGCGCAGACCGTCGTGGACGCGGTCTCGGATGCCGAGGAGGGCGCGATCCTCGTGCCCGGATTCGTGGACATCCACGGCCACGGCGGCGCAGGCGCCGCCTACGACGACGGCGTGGAGGCGATCAGGACGGCACGTGCCCTGCATCTCGCCCACGGGACGACCCGCGCCGTGATCTCCCTCGTCACCGCTCCCGTGCCGGACCTCGCACGCCGCGTCGCCGACATCGCCGATCTCGTCGCCTCGGATTCCGGCATCCTCGGCTCGCACCTGGAGGGACCGTTCCTCGACCCCGGTCATCACGGGGCGCATGAGCCGTCGCTGCTGCGCAGCCCCACGCCGGAGGACGTGCAGCGCCTGCTGGATGCCGGACGAGGCACGGTGCGCCAGGTGACGGTGGCCCCGGAGCTCCCCGGCGGGATGGACGCGATCCGCCTCATCGTCGCGCACGGCGCGGCGGCGGCCGTCGGGCACACGGCGGCGGACGCCGAGATCGCCGTGCGCGCCTTCGACGCGGGGGCGACGATCCTCACGCACGCCTTCAACGCGATGCTTGGGATCCACCACCGCGCTCCGGGCCCCGTGCTGACCGCCGCGGCGGACCGCAGGGTCGTCCTCGAGGCGATCGCCGACGACGTGCATCTGAACCCGCTCGTGGTGAAGCTGCTGTTCGACACCGCGCCGGATCGGATCGCCCTCGTCACGGATGCGATGGCCGCGGCCGGCGCCGCCGACGGCGGCTACGACCTCGGCGCCGTGCGGGTCACCGTGCGCGACGGCATCGCGAGGACGGACGCCACAGGCGACATCGCCGGTTCGACGCTCACCCAGGACGTGGCCCTGCGTCGCACGGTGAGCGCCGGTGTGCCGCTCCCCGCGGCCGTGCGCGCCCTGACCTCGACCCCCGCGCATGCCGTCGGGTTCGGCGATGCGCACGGGCTGCTCGAGGCGGGCCGCACGGCGGATGCGGTGCTGCTGGACGCACGGCTTCGTGTGCGCCGCGTCTGGAGCGACGGCCGTCCCGTGCCGTGACCGAGGCGCAGCAGAAGGGGCTGGGAGGCCGCCGCGCTCCCCAGCGGCGGCGGCCTCGATTCCCCCTTGTATGGAGCAGGCGGGCTCAGGGGCTCCTCCCCCGAGGACCCCGAGCCCACCTGAACCGATGCAGTTGCCCCCTGCATCGGAACTGTTCGGACACCGCCCCCCGGTGGCGTCCTGCAGTGTTCTCCGATGTAAGGGACGGGCCGATCACGGATCCATTACGCGGAACACGAGATTTTTTCGGATTTTCTTTTCCGCGCCGTTCCAGGGAATCCGCTGCGACCTGGATCCGGGGCTGGCCAGGCTGGGAAATCGGAGAGAGAATGGCAGATGCGCGTGATGAGGATCCGATTCACGCGTCTCTTCATGTGAAGCCGACGAGAGCTTCACGACCTTGGGATGAACGTGTCTGATCTGAACCACTCCGACGAGCCGGTCGCCGACCACGAGCTCGTGCTGCGCACCCGCTCCGGCGACAAGAACGCCTTCGGCGAACTCTGGCGACGCCACTACCCCTCCGGTCTCGCGGTCGCACGCTCGATCACGTCCACGCTCGACCCGGACGACCTCGTCCAGGAGTCCTACACCCGCATCTACAACGCGATCCTCAAGGGCGGCGGGCCGAACGGCTCCTTCCGCGCGTATCTGTTCACCAGCATCCGCAACACCGCCGCGGCCTGGGGCAG
The DNA here is from genome assembly GCF_053615555.1 of Microbacterium sp. NPDC055903. NCBI lineage: Bacteria > Bacillati > Actinomycetota > Actinomycetes > Micrococcales > Microbacteriaceae > Microbacterium > Microbacterium sp. NPDC055903. Next base: position 303,922 of record NZ_JBSHCA010000001.1, read on the forward strand.
GTCACGGCGCGAGACCGCGATCGACGAGATGGAGGCCGTCGCCGATCCGGACAGCTCGGACCAGGCTACGGAGGACGCGCTCGACCGCAGTCTCACGGCCCAGGCGTTCCGCAGCCTCCCCTCCCGGTGGCAGGAGGTGCTCTGGTACACCGAGATCGAGCAGATGAAGCCCGCGGAGGTCGGACCGCTGCTCGGCATGAAGGCCGGCGCCGTCGCCCAGCTCGCGTTCAGGGCGCGCGAGGGGCTGCGCGAGTCCTGGATCCAGGCGCACCTGAGGAGCGCGGAGCCCGGCTCCGAGTGCCAGTGGAGCATCGAGCACCTCGGCGCCTACTCGCGAGGAAATCTCAGCAACCGCGACCGCAAGCGCCTCGACGAGCATCTGGAGTCCTGCGCGCGATGCATGATCGTCGCCGCTGAGGCGAAGGACGTCTCCAACCGTCTCGCCCTCGTGCTTCTCCCGCTCGTCCTGGGCATCTCCGGGTCCGCGGCGTACCTCGCGACTCTCCAAGGCGGCGGCGTGCCGATCGTGGCGCTGGCGATGCCGTCCGGAGTCATGACCTCCGGCGCAGCCGTGACGGGTGGCGCAGGAGGCGGTCTGGGCGGCAGCGCGAGCGGCGGTGCCGGAGGATCTGCCGGAGTCACGGGCGGCGCGATGACGGGAATCGGTGCCCTCGTCGGTGCCGGCTCCGCAGCGCTCGTGGTGGCCGGCGTGGTGGCAGCTGCGGCGATCGTTCCCGGCCTCGTCGCCGCGCCGGCCATGACCTCGCTGCCGAGCGCGAGCGACCTTGCCGACTCCCCCTCGATCCCTGCCGAGGTGAGCCCTGACGACACGCTCGGGGATTCCGACGAGATCGTCCTCGATGAGGTCGTCGACGAGGAGGACGTCGTCGAGGATCTCGTGCCGGAGGAGGCTCCGCCTGTCGCCGCGCCACCGGCGGTGCCGTCGGACGGCGGCAGCGCCGGTGAGACCGCGCCCCCGACGCCGACGAAGCCCACCGATCCGACGGGCCCCACGGACCCGACCGACCCGGAAGGCCCCACCGACCCCGAAGGCCCCACAGACCCGGAGGGACCGACCGACCCCGAGGGTCCGACCGACCCGGAAGGCCCCACCGATCCGGAGGGCCCTGCGGTGCCGACAGCACCCGTAGAGGTCCGCTCGGTCGGCCTGTGCACTGTGGACGAGGGCGGTGTGCTCCCGAAGACGTACGTCAGTCTCGATGTGCTCGGAACTCCGGGCGCTGAGCTCCAGGCGCTGCTCGACGCAAGCACGGGCGGTGCGGACAACCAGGTGCTCGCCGACGACGGCACCGCGACGCTCAGCCTGCGTCCGAGCCTTTCGCAGATCCTCAGCAACGCGGACGTCGAGCTGCACTACGTCACCGTCGACGGCAGCGCGTTCCCGCTGACGACGACACTTTCCGGTCTTGGCGTGACGATCTTCTCCGTGCTGACGGCCCCCGACTGCGCCACGACCCCCTCGGACGACGCTGCTGCGGAGACGTCACCGGAGGAGGCCCCTGCCGAAGAGCCGACGTCCTCGACCAGCGAGGATGCTGCGCAGGCGGAGCCTGCTCCAGAAGAACCCGCCGTCACAGAGGCCCCGGTCGCAGAGACTCCTGCTGAGGACGTGCCCGCCGAGGAAGCACCTGCACCGGCCCCTCAGCCAGAGCCGGCTCCGGCTCCCATCGAGCAGGACGCGGCGCCCGCCTCGGAGGACACCGTCGCCTCTGCGCCGGAGGATGTCGTCGAGCCCGCCGCCGCTGCGGAGACCTCCGCAGCCCCCGTCGAGGAGCAGCAGGCGCCCGCCGAATAGACTGGAGGCATGACCTCGCAGACTCCGGCCGAACCGGGCGTGAACCGCCCGCGCATCACTCCCCTCGACATCGTCCGGGTCGTCGTCCTGCTCGTCGCGATCGCCTCGCTCGCCCTGTGGGGCCTGTTCACCTGGCCGCTGCCGTGGAACATCGTCGTCGGCATCGGCGCGCCGCTGGTCGTCCTCCTCATCTGGGCACTGTTCCTCTCGCCGCGTCCCGTCCTCGTCCTGCATCCCTTCCTGCGTGCCGCCGTCGAGCTGCTCGTCTACGTGGGGGTCACCATCGCCTGGTGGTCGATGGGACAGATCTGGGTGGGTCTCGGGTTCGCCGTCGTCGCGGTGGTGACCGGGTTGTTCGCAGGGCGCCGAGCGCTGGCATGACCGCACTGGGCCAGCTCCAGACGGCGCTCGGCGATCTCGTCGACGTCTCCGAGACGGCCCTGGAAGCGGCGCGCTCCGATCGCTCGGGCCACTCCGCCCCCGGACGCCCTCTCGCGGTGGTGCACGCCGAGACGGCGGCGCACGTCCAGGAGACCATGCGCATCGCCACGGCGACGAGGACGCCGGTGGTCGTCCGTGGTGCGGGCACCGGCCTCGCCGGTGCGGCCAATGCCGGAACGGGCGAGATCGTGCTCTCCACGCTGCGCATGAACCGCGTCCTCGAGATCCGGCCGGATGACCTGCTCGCCGTCGTCGAGCCGGGCATTCTGAATGCCGAGCTCAACGCCCTCCTCGCACCTCACGGGGTCTGGTGGGCGCCGGATCCGGCGAGCCGCGACATCTCCACGGTCGGCGGGAACATCGCCACCGGCGCAGGGGGCCTGCTGTGCGCGAAGTACGGCGTGGTGCGCGATGCGGTGCTGGGCGTCGACCTCGTCCTCGCGGACGGGCGTCTCATGCGACTCGGCCACCGGACGGTCAAGGGCGTGACCGGGCTCGACCTCACCTCGCTCGTGATCGGCTCGGAGGGCACACTCGGGGTCGTCGTCGGGGCGACGCTGAAGCTGCGCCCTCTCGCCGCCGGAACCACCTGCGCGATCGCGGCATCCTTCCCCACCGCGCGGGCCGCCGCCGAGGCATCCTCCGCGGTCACCGCCGCCGGCGTGCAGCCCGCGATCATGGAGCTGATGGATGCCTCGGCCCTCGCCGCCGTGCACCGACTCCTGTCTCTGCCCGCACCACCCCAGGGCACGTCCCAGCTGACGGTGCAGACGGACGGACCGGCCGCCGCAGAGGAGGCCGACCGGATCGCCGCCGTGCTGCAGCGCCTCGGCGGGAACGTCGTGCTCTCGCACGATCCCGCCGAGGGCGAGCGCCTGCTGGCCGTCCGCCGCTCCATGCACGCGGCGATGGCCGCGCTGGGGACGACCCTCATCGAGGACGTCTCGGTGCCCCGGAGCGCACTGCCTGCCATGTTCGACGAGATCGCCGCCATCGAGCGCACCTACGGCATCACCATCCCCACCGTCGTCCATGCCGGCGACGGCAACCTGCACCCGAACTTCATCGTGGACGGACCGGAGATCCCCGAGCGCATCTGGGATGCCGCCGGAGATCTGTTCCGCGCCGCTATCCGGCTCGGCGGGACGCTGACCGGCGAGCACGGCATCGGCACCCTCAAGAGCAAATGGCTTGCCGCCGAGCTCGGCGAGGACCAGTGGCAGCTGCAGCGGGAGATCACGCGCGTGTTCGACCCGCTCGGCATCCTCAACCCCGGAAAGGTCTTCGCAGAGCATGCCTGACATCCACGTGAGCGCGGCGATCATCATGGACGAGCACAGCAGGGTGCTCGTCGTCCGCAAGCACGGTACGACCCGCTTCATGCAGCCGGGAGGGAAGCCGGAGCCCGGCGAGACTCCGGCCGGGACGCTCGCCCGCGAACTCGAGGAGGAGCTGGGGCTCGAGGTCGCCGAGGACGAGCTCGAGCCGCTCGGCTCGTTCACCTCCTTGGCGGCCAACGAGCCCGGTCATCGCGTCATCGCCGACGCGTTCCGGATGCGGGCACGGCCGGAGGACGTCGCGGTGCAGGCGGAGCTCGCCGAGCTGCGCTGGATCACGCCGTCCGACGTCGCGAACACGCCGCTCGCGCCGCTGAGCGTGGAGCATCTGCTGCCGCTGGCATGGCCGGACGTGGCACTCGGCGCCGTCGGCTGACGGACGCTGCGCCGTCAGCCGTGCGCAGGATCAGATGCCCTGCCAGGACGGCTTGTTCGCGTACGTGTACCGGTAGTAGTCGGCCAGCGCGAGCTCCGAGGCCGCTTCCTCGTCGACGACGACCGTGACGTGCGGGTGGAGCTGGATGGCGGACCCGGGCAGGAAGGCCGTGAGCGGACCTTCGACGGCATCCGCGACCGCCTTCGCCTTGCCCGCGCCGAAGGCGAGCAGCACGAGGTGCCGTGCCTGGAGGATCGTGCCGAGCCCCTGCGTGATGCAGTGCATGGGCACGTCGTCGATGGAGTCGAAGAAGCGGGCGTTGTCCTCACGGGTCTGGGCCGTGAGCGTCTTCACCCTCGTGCGCGAGGCGAACGAGGAGCCGGGCTCGTTGAAGCCGATATGCCCATCGGTCCCGATTCCCAGGATCTGCAGGTCGACGCCGCCGGCTTCGGCGATCGCGGCCTCGTAGTCGTCCCCGGCGTGCTCGATCCCCTCCAGCGCGCCGTCCGGAACACGGATCAGCGCGGGGTCGAGCCCGAGCGGCTCGACGACCTCGCGCCGGATCACCGAGCGGTAGCTCTCCGGATGCGAGGGATCGATGCCGACGTACTCGTCCAGTGCGAAGCCGCGCACCCTCGATACATCAGCTCCGGCGAGCGCCGCCGGCAGCGCCTCGTAGACGGGAAGCGGCGTCGACCCCGTGGCGAGGCCGAGCACGGCGTCAGGGCGGCGCGCGATGAGCGCGGCGATCTCGGCCGCGACGATCTCGCCCGCGCGCGCCCTGTCCTCGACGATGATGATCTCAGCCATGCCCTGCGGGTTCCTTCCGGTGCGATGATGCAGCCGCCCCGACGAGGGCTGCGCCCAGTGCCGCGGCCGGGGACCCGGGCGGCAGCAGTTCGATCCTGTCGTGGAGCTGGAGCGACCGCAGGAAGGGCGATCCCTCTGCATCCCGACGAAGCGCCGTGACGACCTGCGCATGCAGTCGGTCGCCCAGTGCCGTGATCCCTCCCCCGATCACCACGGTGTCCGCGTCCACGGAGAGCACGAGAACCCGCACCGCCGCTGCCGCGCCCCTGGCGAGGTCGGCACGCAGAGCCACCGCCTGCGCGTCGCCCTCGTCTGCGGCGTCGAAGATGTCCCTGATCGGCAGCGAGCCCGGCCTGCCCCATGCTTTGGCGAGCGCGCCGCCGCCGCAGAGCGTCTCGATGCAGCCACGCTGTCCGCACCCGCACGCGCGCCCGTTCGGGTCGACGCTGATGTGTCCGACCTCCCCCGCCGTTCCGCGGGCTCCGCGCCAGATGCGGCCATCCGTGACGACGCCGGCGGCGACACCGGTGCCGAGGTTGAGGTAGGCCAGCGCCGCATCGCCGCGCAGCGCAGCCGCACCGAGGGCGGCGGCCTTGACGTCGTTCTCGACGGCGATCGGCGCACGCAGGGTCGCGCCGACGCGACCTGCGATGTCCAGCGACTCGACGCCGAGGTTGACCGCGTGCACGACGCGGCCGGTCGCCTGGTCGATGAGGCCGGGGATGCCGACGCCCACCGAGGAGATCGCCGATGCCTCGACGCCCAGCTCCGCGCGCAGCTCGTCCGCACAGGCGATGATGCTCTCGATGACGGCGTCCTCGCCCCAGCCCGTCGCACGGCGGACGCGTGCGAGGATCGTGCCGTCCTTGGCGACGGCGACGGCATCCGTCTTGGTCCCGCCGACGTCGAGTCCGATGCGCACGCGCCGGTCCGAGAGCTCGACGATCTCGTCGCGCGCCATCAGCGCGCGGCTCCTGCTCGGGTCACGACACGCCCAACTGTCCGGAGAGCACCATGACAGCCGCACCGCGCAGCACGATGTCGTCCTGCAGGGTGCGGCGGATCGCGACGTCGTCGAAGACGCCCTCCAGGGTCCTCGCGCGCAGCGTCTCGACGGCTGCGTCGATGAGCGCGCCGTCCAGGAGGTCCGCGGGGCCGGAGATGACGACCTCGTCGAGATCGAGGGCGGCGACGATCGGAGAGATCGCGATCCCCATTCGGGTTCCCGCGTCCCTGAGCAGCTCATCGCGCGCCGAGGGCGCGGCATCGATCGCCGCGGTCAGGCGTCCGACGCTCAACCAGGCCTCGAGGCAGCCGTCCTTGCCGCAGGCGCACCGGGGGCCGCCGTCGGTGCCGACGACGACGTGGCCGATCTCCCCCGCGGCGAAACGGCTCCCGCGCAGAGGCTGGCTGGCGGTGATCAGGCCGGCGCCGACGCCGCGGCCGATCTTGATCAGCATGAAGTCCGCTCTGGCCTCGCCGAAGGTGTACTCGGCCAGGACCGCCGCATTCGCGTCGTTGCGCACGAGCACCGGGAGGCCCAGATCGAGACCGAGTCGTGCCTCCAGGGGGAAATCGGTCCATCCGAGGTTGGGCGAGCTGAGCACGAAGCCGTCGGGGCGGACGACACCGGGGGTTCCGACGCCGACGCCGAGGAGCGTCGTCGTGGATGCGTCGACGAGCGTGCGTGCCAGGTGCAGCGCGGCGTCGTACATCGCCTGGCCGCCCTCGGAGGGGCGCGCGATCTCCGCGCGGTGCAGCACCGCGCCGTCCAGGCTCAGCACGGCGCCCTGGAAGGAATCGGGGCCGGACAGGTCGAGCCCGATGATCTGGTGACCGTCTCGGTCGATGTCGATGAGGATCGGAGGCTTGCCGGGCCCTGCCGTCTCTCGGATCCCCTTCTCCACGACGATGCCGTCGGCGATGAACTCGGCGACCAGATCGGAGATGGTCACGCGGGTGAGCCCGGTCTCCCTGGAGAGATCAGCACGACTCATGGCGCCAGCGTGATAGAGGGTCTGCAGCACGAGGGCGCGGTTGTGCCCCCTGGCATGCTCTGGGAGCACTTTCGTGCGCGAGCGCAGGTGCCTGGCCGGCCCGAAGCCGTGCACGGCGGCGCCGACGACGGCCGCCGAGGCGACAGCGTTCTCATCCGATTCGGACATGTTTGTTAGTAGACCTTACGAACAAAAATTGCGCAACCTCCGCCCGGCTCGCCACCGGGAGGGTTACCGAAACGTTACTTCATCTCCGTGGCGTCGGTTGCGGCCCGCCGCGCGACGATCCCCGCGACGAGACCCGCCACGATCTCCTGCCGCGCCTCGAGGGTCATCGGCTTGCCCGGGACGCCAGGCCGACGCTGATCCGGTGCGGGTCCGTCGACAGGACGATACCGCACCCCTGCCGCCGCGAGCCGCCTCAGGTGGACGGGGAGCCGTCTCGCGAATCCCTCCCATGGCGCCGGAGCAGCATCCACCCAGAGCCGCTCCGCGATGGCGCTCAACCGCGGGAACATGGCGTAGTCGACGGCGTCCCTCGTCGCGAGGTGCTCCGTCCACGTGTTCGCCTGCCCGCCGGCGGCCCTCCGGTCGATCTCGAGCCGATAGGCGTCCTCGACCGTCAGCTCCGGTCCGACCGGCACCGGTTCGTCCGCCGAATCCGACTGACGGTAGTCCAGATACACCTGCAGATCGGGGCATGCCACGACGGGGATGCCTCGGCGCAGCGCCTCCTCGAGAGCGACGGGGCCGCGCCAGGCCAGAATCCGGACGCCCTCTGGCACATCGCCCTCCAGCACCTCGTCCCAGGCCAGCGCCGTCCGCCCCCTGGAGCGCACGTGCTGGGCGAACCGCTCGGTGAACCAGGGCTGGATCTCGCCCGCCGACCGCATGCCCCGCTCGGCCATGAACGCTGCGGCGGATGCGCTCCGCTCCCACTCGGCGACCGGGACCTCATCGCCCCCGATGCCGATCCACTCCGCATCGAAGACCTCGCACAGCGCATCGATCGCCGCCCGCCCGAAAGCCAGCGCGGCATCGCCAGGCGCGAGTGTGCGCTCGTTGACACCGAACCGCTCCCAGGGCTCCGTCACCACAGGGCCGGCATCGAGATTGCCGAGCTCCGGATAGGCCGCGAGCGCCGCCTGCACATGTCCGGGCAGCTCCACCTCCGGCACGATCGTGACGAAGCGCTCCCCGGCATAGCGCACGAGCTCACGGAGCTCGGCGGTGGTGTAGTACCCCTCGTGGCGTCCCTGCTCGACCCGTGCGTGCGGTCCGTGCCCCTGCTGGGTCGCGTCCCTTCTGGCGCCGACCTCGGTGAGGCGCGGGTAGCCAGGCACCTCGAAACGCCAGCCCTGATCGTCGGTGAGATGCAGATGCAGGATGTTGAGATGGTGCGCGGCGAGGAGATCGATCAACCGGCGGACGTCAGCCGCGGGGCGGAAGTGTCTCGCCACGTCGAGCATGGCACCCCGCCATGCGAAGGCCGGCCGGCCGCTCCATGCCCCCGCCGGCAGCCTCGATCCGATGGCGCGCTCCGGTGCGCAGAGCTGACGCAGCACGGTCGCCGCTCGGAAGACCCCGACCGGCGCGCCTCCGCGCAGTTCGATCCTCCCCTGACCGACCGTGATCTCGAAGCCCTCCTCCGCGCGGATGCCCGTGTCGACGCGCAGGGCGATCGTCGCGGCTCCGCCACCGGATGCGCGAAGACCCAGCGCTTCACGCAGCTGACGGGCGATGCCGGAGAGCTCCTGCGGTGCATCGATCGCCGTGCTCTCATCGAGCAGCACCGCCTCCGCGAGGGGATCGATGCGCGCGTCGACGTCGGGGACGACCGCACGATGCGGCGGCGGCGACATCCGCAGGGCACGGCCGGGGGCCGCTCCGGTCATGGCGCCGTACGAGACCACGGGCACACCGGCCACGAGCACCTCGACGATGCCCTCCGGAGCGGTCCTCGGCGTGTCGAAGGTGGCTCCCTCGGCGATGCGTGCGGGATCGAAGAGCACGAGGTCGGCCGTCGCACCGACGCGGACCACGCCGCGCGGCGCATCACCGCGATCGAGGCCGAGCCGGCGCGCGGGGAGGCCTGCGAGGTGGTGGACGGCTTCCTCGAGCCCCAGCACGCCGAGCTCGCGCACATAGTGCCCCAGGTACCGCGCGAACGTCCCGAAGCCCCGCGGATGGGGCTTCGCCCCGATGAGGATGCCGTCGCTGCCTCCCGTGTGGCGGGGGTGCCGCATGATCTCGCGGACGTTGGCCTCGTCGCCGATGTGCATGAGGATGCCGGTCGCACCGGCATCGGCGATCACGGTGTCCAGCACGACGTCCACGGCCGGTCTCCCGGCCGCTCGCGCGATCTCGTCGACGCGCCTCCCGACGAGTCCCGCCAGCGCAGGGTCGGCGACGCCGGAGATCTCGATGGCGGACCAGTCGGCCCGTTCTCCGTGGAACCCGTCGCAGCCGTGCTCCTCCAGCTCGACGCGCACGCGCTCTCGTCCATCGGCGTCGAGTGCGGCGAGGGTGGCGATGAGATCGCCGGTCGCGGCCAGCCTGCTGGGCAGGAGCGCTGCCAGGGTCGTCGCGCCGGGAAGATAGGGATAGGTGTCGAGCGTGACGTCCACGCCGTCGGCGACCGCCTCGTCCACGAGCGCGAGCAGCTCGGCCGCCCTGCCCCTGTTCGGGGCGAAGTTCATCGTGGCGTGGGTGAGGTGGATGGGGCATCCGGTCCGGCGGCCGATGTCCAGCGCCTCCCGGTACGCATCCAGCGCCGCCGCGCCGTAGCTGCGGGTGTGCGGGGCCCAGTAGCCGCCGCGCTCGGCCACCACGCGGCAGAGCACCTCGAGCTCGGCCGTCGTCGCGTACATGCCCGGCGTGTAGGTCAGACCGCTGGACATGCCGAATGCTCCGGCATCCAGCGCCTCGCCGAGCAGCTCGGCCATCACCGCGACCTCGGCGTCCGACGCCGGGCGGTCGGCGTGACCGACCACCATCATCCTGAGGTTCCCCTGCGGGACGAGCACCGCGACGTTCCCGGCCGTCGCCGCATCGACGGCCGCGATGAACTCGGCCGTGCTGCGCCACGGCGCATCGGCGAGGGGCCCGTTCCACCCCGCGATCTGGGCGGGGATCGCGACGGCCGCCGCATCGTCGAGGGGCGCGTAGCCGAGCCCGTCCTGCCCGATCACCTCGCAGGTGACGCCCTGCAGGAGCTTCGCCGTGTGCGCAGCGCCGCTGAGCACCGCGAGATCGCTGTGCGCGTGCATGTCGATGAAGCCGGGGGCCAGGACCAGACCCGAGGCGTCGATCTCAATCGATCCCTCGGGCAGCTCGCGCGCCGCGCCCGAACCGACGTGGACGACTCTCGCCCCCTCCACCGCGACGTCGGCGCTGCGCCGCGGCGCCCCCGTTCCGTCGACGACGGTCGCGCCGCGGTACACCCTGACTCGACCAGCCGCGGCCTGCTCCGCGCTCAGAAGCATGTCGCCACCGCCCCGATCACGAGCGGATCCACGGAATCAGGGTCGTCGATCACCGGCACCACCCGCCACTTGTCGAACGCCGTGCAGGGATGCGAGAGGCCGAGCCGGACGACGTCCCCGACGCGCAGGGGTTCGTCAGGGGCGATGCGCAGGAAGGCGTGCTGGTCGTTGAGCGCCGTGATCCGGCCCTCGACGCTCTGCGGGACGGGCAGGTCGATGTCGAAGGACACGTCGCGTCTTCCGGCATCCAGGATCGCCAGGGCGTCCTCTGGCCGGGAGACCACCCTGGACCACGCGTGCATGGCCGAGCGGAGCGGAGCGGTGGGCACGGCCGCGCCGAACGGCGACATCCGGGAGTAGAAGCCGTCGTCGTGGATCTGGAACGCCCCGGAGCGCAGCACGACGTCCGCATCGTCACGCCGTGCTCCGAGCACCGCCGCTGCACGATCGGGGAACGCGCTGCCGCCCGCCGTGAGCACCGGACGGACGCCGTCCGGGTAGGCGAGGGAGTCGTGCAGCCGGACGAGCTCACCCAGGTAGGCATCGACCGCGGCGAGCGATGCGCTCGATCGGTCCGGACCGAACGGTCCCTCGTAGCCGGCGACGCCGGCCAGGCGCAGCCCGGGCGACGCGAGGATCTCCGCAGCCACGGCCTGCGCCTCGGGGATGGTGCGCGCGCCGGTCCTCCCGCCCTCTCCCCCGAGTTCGACGAGGACGTCCAGCGGATGCTGCGCATCCGCTGCGCCTGCGGCCAGCAGCGCGACGGCGTCCGTCGAGTCGGCCCAGCACAGGATGCGAAGACCGGGAGTCTCCGCGAGCAGCTCGCCGAGCCCGGTCGCCGCGGCGGCATCCGGCACCGTGTTCGCGATGAGCACGGTGGGCACGCCGGCCTGAACGGCGACGCGCGCCTGCCAGGGCGTCGCGACCGAGATCCCCCAGGCCCCTGCCGCGAGCATCCGCTCCCACAGTGCAGGCGCCATGGTCGTCTTGCCGTGCGGTGCGAGGAGCACACCGGAGGCGGCGGCCCAGTCGAACACCGTCCGCTCGTTGTGCGCCACGGCACCCTCATGCAGCGTCAGCACCGGCGTGGAGAACTCGGAGAGGCGCAGCCCTGCTTCGGCCACCTCCGACAGGCGCAGCCCTTCGGCGCGCCGAGGGAAGGCCTTGGCCCACGGGCCGAGAACGGGATCCGGGTTTTGTAGAGGCACCTAACAATGCTACTAGGCTTGGCTCATGACCTCGAAGACCCGCATCACGACCGACGCCGCCCCCGCCCCCGCGCACACCTTCTCCCAGGGCGTGCGTAAGGGTCCCTTCGTGCAGGTCTCCGGGCAGGGCCCCGTCGACCCCGTCACGAACGAGTACCTCTTCCCCGGCGACGTCGCCGCGCAGACCACGCGGACGCTGGAGAACGTCAAGGCGATCGTGGAGGCATCCGGTGCCACCTTCGACGACGTCGTCATGCTCCGCGTCTACCTCACCAAGCGCGAGGACTTCGCGATCATGAACGACGCGTACGGCGCCTTCGTCACCGCGCACACCCCCAGCGGCGTGCTGCCCTCGCGGACCACGGTCTTCACCGGCCTGCCGCGCGAGGAGATGCTCGTCGAGATCGACGGCATCGCCGTCGTCTCCGACTGAGCACCGCGCGATGGGGAATGCTCCCCATCCTCGCCGGACGCCGGAACATGGTTGACTGGTCTGCGTTTGCTCATCGCACCGCTCAGCGGCGCACCACCGGAGGGGGATCACTCATGAACCGCACCATCGCAGCCTGGACGATCGCAGCCGTCGCCGTCCTCGGCCTCACCGCCTGCTCCTCGACGCCCAGCGCGTCGGAGGACACCGCATCCGACGACACCGCGACGTCGGAGGAGACCACGACCGAGGAGACCACGTCCGACCAGTCGCTGGCTGACGCCTGCGCCGCCGCGGCGACCGCGATCTCCACGGCGAGCGACGACCTGTCGTCGTTCGACGTCTCGACCGCCGCCTCCGACCCGCAGGGTGCGGTCGACGCGTTCTCGTCGACCGTCGACGCCATCGGCGCCGCAGCCGACGAGGTCACCAACCCCGAGGTCAAGGCCGCCGTCACCGCGGTCTACGAGGACTTCGCCTCGCTGCGCGACCTCTACTCCAAGGTCCTCATCGACGGCGACACCTCGGTCACCTCCGAGCTGTCCACGGTCGCCAGCGACCTGACCGAGTCGGCCACCGCCTTCAGCACGCTCTGCGCCGGCTGATAGACACATCCGAACGGCCCCGTGATCCCCGCGATCACGGGGCCGTTCCGCGTTTCCCGCACTGTGCGCGTGGTCACAGTGAACCGTTGCCGTTCCGTGACACGCGTCCCGTACGATTGGCTCGTAAGAGTCACGCCGACCACGGGGGGTGAGATCGTGACCGATCTCGTTGCCGCTTCCGGCTCGGACACCGCCGCGACAGAGGTGGTCTCCGAAGCCGTGTCTTCTGGTGCATCGGGGACGGGCGAGAACCCGCCCCTGGAGTGGGCCCCCATCGAGCCCGCACCGAAGAAGCGCCGCGTCGGCATGTGGGTCGGCATCGCCGCAGGAGTCGCCGTGCTCGGCGCCGCAGCGGCATCCCTCGTCCTCATCGCCCCCGGCACGAGCGTCGCCGGCATCCAGGTCGGCTGGCAGACCCCCGGCATGGCATCCGAGACCATCGCGTCCCGTCTCGCCGACACCGAGATCACCCTCACGGGCGCAGGCGGCGACGCCGTGCTCACCGGTGCGGACCTCGGCGCATCCATCGACGCCGAGGCGCTCGCGGAGCAGGCGTTCGCCGACCGTCCGATGTGGAACCTCGCCATGTGGGGCGCCGATCCCATCGATGCGACCATCACGATCGATCAGGATGCCGCGCTCAGCGCCCTGCGCAGCGCCGTCCCCTCCTCGTTCACCGATGCGACGGATGCCACCGTCGTCTTCGACGCCGCGACGAGCGCCTACGTCACCACGCCGGCGGCATCCGGTACCGGCATCGATGTCGACACGCTGACCGCCGCATTCATCGAGGCCGTCGGCGACGGCAAGAGCGAGCTCGACTTCTCGGGGGACCCGACCGAGGCCCAGCCCGCTATCTCCGATGACGAGGCGGCAGCCACCGCCGCGGAGCTCAACGGCATGCTCGGCACCATCGGCTTCTACGTCGGCGAGGAGCGCACGGTGCCCGTGGCGCCCGCCGTCGCCGCCACCTGGCTCACCGTCACCCCGAAGGACGGCGAGCTCGTGATCGACGCGGACGAGGCAGCCATCCAGGCCGTCGTCGACACCGTGCCGAAGGCAGTGAACCGCGCGGCGGTCAACGCCACGACGGTGGTCAACTCCTCCGGAGAGGTGCTCCGCGAGCTCGCCGCAGGAGCATCAGGCCGAGAGGTCGGCGACCTCTCCTCCGCCGCGAACGACTTCGCCTCGCAGCTCAGCGACGGCAACGCCGCGTTCGCACTCCCCGTCGAAGAGGTCCCCTTCCAGACCACCGATGTGGTCCGCAAGGTCGAGGTGAACCTCAGCGAGCAGCGGCTCTACCTGCTGGAGAACGGCAAGGTCATCGATTCCTGGCTGATCTCCAGCGGCAAGCGCGGAAACGACACCGAGACCGGCACGTACACCATCAACTGGAAGCTGGAGAGCCAGAACATGGGCCGCGAGGACACCTCGGTGCGCCCCTTCTACTACCAGCCGAACGTGCGCTGGGTGATGTACTTCAACGGCGACCAGGCGCTGCACGGCGTGTACTGGCACAGCAACTGGGGCAACCGCATGAGCCACGGCTGCGTCGGCATGCCGAACTCACGCGCGCAGCAGATCTACGAGTGGGCGCCGCAGGGCGTCGAGGTGTGGATCCACAACTGAGCGGCATCTCCCGCTGACGACGAAGGGCCGGATGCTCGAAGCATCCGGCCCTTCGTCGTGTCCTGCCCGATCAGCCGATCGCGTCGATGACGGCGTTCAGCGTGGCGGACGGACGCATGATCTTCTCGACCTTGGCCGCATCGGGGCGGTAGTAGCCGCCGATGTCCGCGGCGGCGCCCTGCGCGGCGATGAGTTCGGCGACGATCTCGTCGGCCTTTCCGGTCAGCTCGGCCGCGATCGGCGCGAAGGCGGCGGCGAGGTCGGCATCCTTCGTCTGCTTCGCCAGCTCCTGCGCCCAGTACAGGCCCAGGTAGAAGTGGCTGCCCCGGTTGTCGATCGTGCCGAGGGCGCGCCCTGGCGAGCGGTCCTCCTCGAGGAAGGTCCCGGTCGCGGCATCCAGCGTCTCGGCGAGAACGCGGGCCTTCTCATTGCCCGTGCGGTCGGCGAAGTGCTCGAGCGATGCCGCCAGCGCGAAGAACTCGCCCAGCGAGTCCCAGCGCAGGTAGTTCTCCTCGACGAGCTGCTGGACGTGCTTGGGCGCGGAGCCGCCGGCACCCGTCTCGAACAGACCGCCACCCGCGAGCAGCGGAACGATCGAGAGCATCTTGGCCGACGTCCCGACCTCGAGGATCGGGAAGAGGTCGGTCAGGTAGTCGCGCAGCACGTTGCCGGTGACCGAGATCGTGTCCAGGCCATGACGCAGACGCGCGAGCGTGTAACGGGTGGCCTCCTCCGGCGCGAGGATCGTGATCGTCAGGCCCTTGACGTCCAGCGTCGCGAGGCCCTGGTGCACCTTGGCGATGATCTGCGCGTCGTGCGAGCGGTTCGCGTCGAGCCAGAACACCGCGGGAGCACCGGTCGCACGAGCCCGCGAGACGGCGAGACGCACCCAGTCCATCACCGGGATGTGCTTGGTCTGCGTGGCACGCCAGATGTCCCCGGCGCCGACCTCGTGCTCGATGAGCACGGAGCCCTCGCCGTCGAGAACCTGGACGGTGCCCGCCGAGGCGATCTCGAAGGTCTTGTCGTGGCTGCCGTACTCCTCGGCCGCCTGAGCCATGAGGCCGACGTTGGGGACGGTGCCGATCGTGGCGGGGTCCAGCGGTCCGTTGGCGATCACGTCGTCGATGACGGCCTGGTACACGCCGGCATAGGAGGAGTCCGGGATGACCGCGAGGGTGTCCGCTTCGCCGCCGTCCTTGCCCCACAGCTTCCCGCCGTTGCGGACGAGAGCCGGCATGGAGGCGTCGACGATCACGTCGCTGGGCACGTGCAGGTTGGTGATGCCCTTGTCCGAGTTCACGTAGGAGAGCTTCGGACCGCCTTCGAGCGCGCGCTCGAAGGCCGCCGCGATCTCCGCGCCGCCTGCGATGCCGGAGAGGCCCGCGAGGATCGAACCGAGGCCGTCGTTCGCGCTGAGACCCGCTTCGGCGAGCTGCTCGCCGTACTGGCCGAAGACGTCGGCGAAGAACGCCTTGACCACGTGGCCGAAGATGATCGGGTCGCTGACCTTCATCATGGTCGCCTTGAGGTGCACCGAGTAGAGCACGTCGTCGACCTTCGCCGTCTCGAGCGTCTCGGCGAGGAAGGCGTCCAGTGCCGATGCGGAGAGGAAGGTGGCGTCGATGATCTCGCGCGGAAGGACCTTCAGGCCCTCCTTGAGGATCGTGACCGTGCCGTCCTCGGCGATGTGGCGGAAGCTGAGGACGTCGTCGTGCGCGGCGACCCAGGAGCGCTCGTTGTGCTTGAAGTCGTCGTGGCCGAGCGTCGCGACGCGGGTCTTGGACCCCTCGGCGAAGGGCTTGTTGCGATGCGGATGCTTCTTGGCGTAGTTCTTCACGGCCAGCGGAGCGCGTCGGTCGCTGTTCCCCTCGCGCAGCACCGGGTTCACCGCGGAGCCCTTGATGCGGTCGTAGCGGGCCCGGATGTCCTTCTCCTCGAGCGAGGAGGGCTCGTCGGGGAAGTCCGGGATGTCGAAGCCCTTCTCCTGCAGCTCCGCGATCGCGCCCTTGAGCTGCGGGATGGATGCCGAGATGTTCGGCAGCTTGATGATGTTGGCCTCAGGCAGCGTGGCGAGGCCGCCGAGCTCGGCGAGCGCATCGCCCACCTGCTGCTCGGGGGCGAGCTTCTGCGGGAACGCCGCCAGGATGCGGCCCGCGAGCGAGATGTCCCTGGTCTCGACGTCGATCCCGGCCTGGCCGGTGTAGGCCTTGATGATCGGGAGGAAGGAAGCAGTGGCGAGCGCCGGTGCCTCGTCGGTGTAGGTGTAGATGATGGCGTCGTCGGTCACCGCGAGATTCTCCGTTCACGAGGGCATTTGTCTCGATACCAAGATACCTGAGTGCCCGGATCCGCGTTCCGCCCGCACAATGAGGACCTTCGTCTGATGCTGGAAGGCTCCGGGAGAGGTTACCCTGGGCATATGTCCGAACTGCGCGTGGTCGAACTGTCCGCTGCGACGATCGTCGCCGTCAACAACCTGTCCCTGAAGCCAGGCCAGGAGCAGTACCTCGCCCCGGTCTCGTACGGCATCGCCGCGACGGTGATCAACCCGCAGACCTCGTGGCAGCGCGTCGTGCTCGACCGCAACGAGGTGGTCGGCTTCGTGAGCGCGAACTTCGACGAAGAAGCACCGGAGGAGCACTTCCGCTCGGTGCTGTGGCGCATCAACGTGGACGCGGACGACCAGGGCCGCGGTGTCGGCCGCTTCGCCGTCGAGGCGCTCATCGATGAGGCCCGCACCCGCGGATTCGACCATGTGAACGTCATCTACGAAGCGGGCGACGAGGGTCCTGAGGCGTTCTTCACGCGCGTCGGATTCTCCCGCGTCGGCGAGACGGAGTACGGCGAGGTCATCGCCGAGATCCGGATCTCCTCCTAGACCGGCGGCGGGGCCTCGGATCCCCTCCCCCACCGAGACCCCGTCGCCCTATTTCGTCACGGCGTGCAACATAATCACCCGCGGCCCACTAGGCTCGCACCATGCCCGAGACCTGGACCTGGCCGACGCTGCACGACGCGCAGCGCAGCCTTCTCCTCGACGTCCTCGTGCACGGATCGCGGTCGCGGGCCGATCTCACCCGCCGCACCGGCATGTCACGGGCATCGCTCTCCCGTCTGACGCGTGACCTCGTCGAGCTCGGGCTGCTCACCGAAGGGGCTCCGGAGTCCGCGCCCGGCCGCGGACGTCCGTCCGAGATGCTGCACGTCGCTCCGGATGCCGCCCGCTTCGCGGGCATCAAGCTCACCGGCGACGCGCTCTACGCGGCCGTCACCGACCTCTCCGCCCGTGTCGTCGACACCCTCGAGCGGCCGCTGCCCTCCAAGGACGTGAGCGCCGTCGTGGAGCTCATCGGCGAGGTCGTCGACGAGCTCAGGGCGCGACACGACCGCATCGGCGCCGTCGGCGTGTGCCTCGCCGGCGACGTCGTCGGCCCGCAGAGCGCGCGAAGGATCATCGGATCGCACTTCCTGGGGTGGGAGAACGTCCCGCTCGCGGATCTCGTCGGCGAGCGCACCGGCCTTCCCACCGACATCAACAACGATGTCCAGGCGCTGACGGCCGCGCATCACTGGTTCGGCGCCGGCCGCGGAAGCGCGTCTATGGCCCTCATCGGCCTCGGGGTCGGCATCGGCGCAGGGGTCGTGAGCAACGACGAGCCCATCCGCGGCGCGCACGGCCACCCCGGGAAGGTCGGCCACCTGCGGGTGACGGATCGCGGGCCTCGCTGCGACCGCGGCCACGTCGGCTGCGTCTCCGCCTTCGTCACCATTCCCGCCGTCGAGCGGGTCGCCGCCGGTCGCAGCTTCGACGAGGTCCTGCGCCTGGCGGACGAGGGCGATGAGGCGTGCACGGAGATCATCCGATCGGCCATCCGCGCGCTCGGCATCGTGATCGCGAACCTCATGTCGATCACGGATGTCGAGAAGATCATCGTCACGGGAGAGGGGCTCGGCATCGCCGAGTCCGATCCCGGCCTGCTCACCGACTCCGTCGCGGAGGCGCTCGATCCCGCCGGCGAGCTCGCCCCCATCCTCCTGCATCCCTTCCGGTTCGCCGACTACGCCTGGGCAGGCGCGGTCGGAGCGATCCGGCTCGTACTCCGACCCCCGAGGACGCCATGACACCCCGCACCACCGCATTCGCCCCCTCCGCCGTCCTGTTCGGCGGGGATTACAACCCCGAGCAGTGGCCGGAGTCGGTCTGGCACGAGGACATCGCCTTGATGACGGAGGCGGGGGTCAACATGGTCACCCTCGGCGTCTTCTCGTGGGGGATGCTGGAGATCGACGACGACGTCTGGGACTGGGGCTGGTTCGATCGCATCATCGGGATGCTCTCGGATGCCGGGATCGGCATCGACCTCGCCACCCCGACGGCAGCCCCGCCGATCTGGCTGCACCGCGAGCATCCGGAGATCCTGCCCGTCGACCGACGCGGCGCCCGCTATCACCAGGGCGGGCGGCTTCAGTGGTGCCCCAGCCATCCGACCTGGCAGGCGTACTCCCGTCGCATCGCCCAGCGCCTCGGCGAGCGCTACGGGCAGCACGAGAACGTGCGCATGTGGCACGTGAGCAACGAGCTGGGCGGCGGCAACCGGCGCTGCTACTGCGATGCCTCGACGGCAGCGTTCCGCATCTGGCTGGAGGAGCGCTACGGGGCGGTCGACGCGCTCAACGCCGCGTGGGGCACCGCGTTCTGGGGGCACCGCTACCGGAGCTTCGACGACGTCATCGCACCGCTGGACAGCGAGGCGCAGCAGAACCCTGCGCTGCTGCTGGACTTCGACAGGTTCAGCTCCGACGCATTGCGGGGTCAGTACCGTCTCGAGCGCGATGCCCTGCGCGAGGCTGGCGTGACGACGCCGATCACCACGAACCTCATGGTCGACCCGAAGGGTGCGGTCGCCGACTACGCGTCCTGGGCCCCCGAGCTCGATGTGATCGCGATCGACCATTACACGCTGACGGCCGACCCGCATCGCGAGCGGGAGCTCGCCTTCGTCGCCGAGCGGACCAGGGGGCTCGCCGAGGATCGCCCGTGGCTCGTCATGGAGCACTCGACGTCCGCCGTGAACTGGCAGCCTCGCAACCGCCCCAAGGCTCCCGGCGAGATGACGCGCAACAGCCTGCAGCACATCGCGCACGGAGCGGACGGCGCCCTGTTCTTCCAGTGGCGCGCCTCGACGGCCGGCGCCGAGCAGTTCCATTCCGCGATGGTGCCGCACGCCGGTCCCTCGACCCGCCAGTGGCAGGAAGTCGTCACCCTCGGCGGGCTGTTCGGACGGCTCGGGGAGGTGACGGGGAGCGTCGTGGAATCCTCCGAGGTCGCGATCCTCACCGACGACGTCTCGCTGTGGGCGTGGCGCAACGGCCAGAAGCCGGTGCACGATCACCCGCTCCACGACGACGCCAGGCAGTGGTTCGAGGCTCTCGCCGCGCGAGGGCTCGCTCCGGAGATCCGCACGCCGCAGGCCGCGCTCGATCGCTACCGTCTCATCGTCGTCCCCTCGCTGTACCTCGTGGACGACGCCGCGGCTGCGCGCATCGCGCAGGCAGCCGAGCGGGGCGCGACGGTCGTGGTCGGCCCGCTGTCCGGCATCGTCGATGCGGACAATCGCGTCCGCCGGGGCGGATATCCCGGCGCCTTCAGGGAGCTGCTCGGTGTGTTCGGCGAAGAGCTGCATCCGCTCCTGAGCGGCGAGCGCCTCACGACGGATGCCGGCGCCGTCATCGCCGACGTCGCGACGCGCGTCAGGGCGGAGGATGCCGAGGTCGTCCAGCGCTATGCGGGCGGCGTCCTCGACGGCCTGCCCGCCGTGACCAGGCGCACCGTCGGGGCAGGCGCCGCCTGGCACCTCACGGGCCTCGTCGAGGACGGCTTCGACGACGTCGTCACCGCGGTGACGCGGAGCGCGGGTGTCCGCCGCCTGGTGCCGTCGACCGCCGATCTCGAGGCCACCCGCCGCATCGCAGGCGACGCGTCCTGGCTGTTCCTGCTCAACCACGGCGAGGAGGCCGTGACCGTGCAGGCCGAAGGCGTCGACCTCGTCTCCGGTGCAACCGTCGCGGGAGAGCTGACGCTTCCCGGCGGCGGCGTCGCGGTCATCCGCGAGAACCGCTGACCGCAGGGGTCTGGTCGGGCCGCACGGCCCGACCAGACCCCTGATGGCTCAACCGAGGCGCGGGGCGAGCCACTCGGCCTGCGCGACCCACTGGTGGGTCTGTCCGCCTTCGTGCCCGTTATACGCGTAGACGACGATCTCGCGGTCCTCGACCTCGAGATGGTTGTAAGCGGCGAACACGCTCGAGGGCAGCACGATGCCGTCCATCAGGGCGACGGAGAACAGCGCGGGTGCGGTGACCCGGCGAGCGAAGTTGACGCCGTCGAAGTACGAGAGGGTCTCGAAGACGCGCTCGTCCTGGTCGCGGTGCACGGCGAGGTAGCGCGTGATCTCCATGAACGGCTGATCGGGAGTCACCTGCACGGACCGGGTGAAGTGGCACAGGAACGGCACGTCCGGCATCACGGCGGTGAGGCCGGGGACGAGCCCTGCCACGGCCAGCGCGATACCGCCGCCCTGGCTCGCACCCGTCACGGAGACGCGGCCCGCATCGACGAACGGCAGCGTGCGCACCGCATCGACCAGCCGGACCCCGTCGGTGAACAGCCGCCGGTAGTAGTAGGTCTGGGGATCGGAGATGCCCCTGGTCATGAAGCCAGGCACGGAGCCGTCCGAGCCGTGCGGATCGGGGGTGTCGCCGCCGGTGCCCCAGCCGCTGCCCTGGCCACGGGTGTCCATGAGAATGTGCACGTAACCGGCGGCGGCCCACTGCAGCCGCTCCCCCGCGACGCCTCGACCGCCGTTGTAGCCGATGTACTCGATCACCGCCGGGCGGGGCTCCTCCGTGCGCGGCCGGGTGATCCACGCCTTGATCGGCTCGCCGCCGAAGCCGGGAAAGGTCAGATCTTCGACGATCAGCTCACGCACCGGCGTACGGGCGGCCTCGATGATCGACGGGGTGTCGAAGCGGCGCGCCTCGGCGATCGTGTCGCGCCAGAATGCGTCGAAATCGGCAGGCTGGGCGATCTCGGGCCGATACTCGCGCAGCAGCTCGATGGGCATGTCGGTCAGCGGCATTGCTCTTCTTTCTGTTCAGACATCCGATCAATTTCGGATTCTCGCTTGACTTTATGTTTCAGGACAACACAAAATAGCAGGTGCACCCCACCCTGACCGCTTCATTCGGCAACGGAGCCCCGGGGGTACCGACACCGCCGTCAGAGAGGAAATCCCGTCACATGACATCCAACCACCGCGCAGCGCGCACGTCGGCCCGCTGGGCCGCCGCCCTGCTCACCCCTGCCCTCGCCGTCTCCGCTCTCGCCGGATGCGCGAGCGAAGGAACAGGCACCGCCGACGGCGAGCCCGTCACCATCGAGTTCTGGGGATGGGTCCCCGGCCTCGAAGATCTCGTCGCCCAGTGGAACGACGAGAACCCCGACATCCAGGTCGACTTTCATCGGATGACTGGCGACGACGGGCAGAAGGTCGAAGCGGCCGTGGACGCCGGCAAGGGCCCGGACATCGTTCAGCTCTCCACCCACAACCTGCCGGAGTACGTCATCTCGGAGCGCGTCGTGGACATCACCGACTACGTGGCAGAGGACGAGTCGAACTACACCCCCGCCTCATGGAGCGCGGTGTCCTTCGACGGTCGCGTGTTCGGCGTCCCGCAGGGCATCGGCCCCGCCGCGACGATGTACCGCACGGACATCTTCGAGCAGTACGGCCTCGAGTTCCCCGAGACCTGGGACGAGTACATCGAGACCGCGCGCGCCCTCAAGGCCGCCGACCCCGAGGTGCACATCGCCAACCTCTCCTCCGCGGAGATCGGCCAGTGGGCCCAGGAGATCCAGCAGGCCGAGAGCAGCTGGTACGGCATCGACGGCGACTCCTGGACCGTCGGCGTCAACGACGAGGGCAGCAGGCTCGTCGCCGAGCGCTGGCAGACCCTGCTCGATGAGGATCTCGTGACCACCGAGCAGATGTGGACGCCCGAGTACTGGGCACTCGTGAACAGCGGAAAGATCGCGACGATCAGCTACGCCGCCTGGTTCCCGAGCATCCTCGCCGAGAACGCCGCCGACCTCGCCGGCAGCTGGAGCATCGCGCCCATGCCGAAGAACGCCGGTTCAGAGAATGCCGGAGACTCCGGCGGTGCAGCCGTCGTCGTGCTGAAGAACACCGTGAACGCCGAGGCCGCGGCGACCTTCGCCTCGTGGCTGAACGGCTCGGACGACACGCAGGAGACCCTGATCACCGTCGGCGGCCTGTTCCCGTCCACCGAGAACGGTCTGGCCTCGCCCGCGCTGCTGCAGGAATCCGACTTCTTCGGCGGCCAGGTCGTCAACGAGGTCTTCATCGAGGCAGCAGGCGAGACGCCGGCCACCTGGGTCGAGGGCCCCAACTACGGCACCATCCAGACCGCGATCACCGACGAGTTCGCCAAGGTCGTCAACGGCCAGGGCACGTTCCTCGAGGCACTGGACACCGCCCAGGCCGCAGCGATCGCCGATCTCACCTCGCGCGGTCTGAACGTCGCGGAGTGAGTCACCCGTGACCCGCACCGCCAGCACGTCCTCCCGGCGCCGGTTCTCCGGCGCCGGGAGGCCCTGGGTCCCGTACGCGTTCGTCGCGCCGTTCGTGATCCTGTTCCTCGTCTTCCTCGTCGCCCCGATCATCGTCGCCGTCGTGAACAGCCTGTTCTCCCGGCAGTCCTCCGGCCTCGGCTTCGGGGGGACCTCGATCGACTTCGTCGGCTTCGACAACTACCTGCGCGCCTTCGCCGACGCCGACTTCCTGACCGGCTTCCCCAAGGTGCTGCTGTACGGCGCGATCCAGGTCCCGGTGATGATGGTCATCTCCGCAGGGCTCGCGCTGCTGTTCGACTCGGCGCTGGTCAAGGGCAAGCGCTTCTTCCAGTTCGCGATCTTCCTCCCCTACGCCGTGCCGAGCGTCATCGCGGCGCTGCTGTGGGGCTTCCTCTACCAGCCGTCGGTCAGCCCGATCCTCCAGCTGCTCTCCTCCTGGGGCGTGGATGCGAACCTGCTCGGTCCTGGCACGGTGTGGTTCTCGATCGGCAACATCAACCTCTGGTCGCTCATCGGCATCAACATGATCATCCTCTTCGCCGCACTGCAGTCGGTGCCCCGCGAGATGTACGAGGCCGCCAGGCTCGACGGCGCCGGCGAGCTGCGCACGGCCCTTCAGATCAAGCTGCCCATGATCGCGCCCGCGTTCCTGCTCACCGTGCTCTCCTCCGTGATCGGCACGCTGCAGCTGTTCAACGAGCCGCAGGTGCTGCAGACGATCACCTCGAACATCCCCAGCGACTTCACCCCGAACATGGCGATCTACGCCGCGAACACCCTCGGCAAGGACGCGAATCTGTCGTCCGCGATGGCCGTGCTCCTCGGGGTCGCGACGCTGATCATCTCCCTCCTGCTCCTCGCCGCGAACCGGCGCACCACGAAGCGAGCATCCGATGGCCTCTGACACCTCTCTCACCCGCACTCTGACGGCTCCGAAGAGCCGCCCGCGCACCACGTTCGTCAACGGCGATCGCGTCAGCCGTCCGTGGATGATCGTCGTCACGATCGTCATGATCCTCGTCGCGGCGTACTTCCTGATCCCGGTGATCTGGCTGTTCATCGCCTCGACGAAGTCGACCGGCGATCTGTTCTCGACGAACGGGTTCTCCTTCGCGGAGTGGAACCTGTGGAACAACCTCGCCGAGCTCAGCACCTACCAGGACGGCATCTTCTGGCAGTGGAGTCTGAACTCCGTGATCTACTCGGTGCTCGGCTCAGCGCTGACCACCCTCGTCTGCGCGATCACCGGGTACGCCCTCGCGGTGTACCGCTTCCGCGGTCGCGGAACGCTCATCGCCGTGATCATGGGCAGCCTCCTCGTGCCCGGCGCCGTGATCGCCCAGCCCACCTACGTGCTGCTGGTCGGTCTCGGGCTCGACAACACCTACCTCGGCCTGCTGCTGCCGGCGCTGGTGTACCCGTTCGGGGTTCTGCTGTGCTTCATCTACGCGCAGTCCTCCGTGCCGATCGAGCTCGTCGAGGCCGCACGGCTCGACGGCGCAGGCGAGTTCCGCATCTTCGCGACCATCGGCATGCGGCTGATGTCGACGGGAATGGTCACCGTGCTGCTGTTCGCCTTCCTCGGCAGCTGGAACAGCTACATCCTCCCGCTGCTCGTCCTCACCGACTCCTCGCTGATGCCGCTGACCGTCGGTCTCACCGGCTGGAGCCAGTCGTCGATCACGATCCCGGGCCTGCAGATCCTCACCGTCGTGGGGTCGATGGTCTCGATCATCCCGATCGCGATCGTCTTCCTCTCGCTGCAGCGGTTCTGGAAGGCCGGCCTGACCGCCGGCAGCGTCCGCGGCTGAGACGATGACCGTCCTGAGATTCACCGGAGCGGCAGGCGCCTGGCTCGAGCGCCTGCCGCTGGGCGACGGACGCCTCGGCGCGATGACCGACGGCGGAGCGCACCGGACACGATTCCAGCTGAACGACGAGACCGCCTGGTCGGGATCGCCGGACAGCGAATCCCTGGGCGGCGTGGCCACCGCCGAGGAGTGCGCGCGGCTGCTCGGCGAGGTGCGTGCTCTCCTCGCCGACGGCGACGAGAGCGCCGCGGAGGCACCGCTGAAGGCGATGCAGACGCGCTACGCCCAGTCGTACCTCCCCGTCGGCGACCTCGAGGTCGCCGTGGATGCCGAGGAGCACGGGCTGGTCCGCGAGCTCGACCTCGCCACCGGCATCCATCGGTCACGGACCCCGGAGCTCGAGACGACCAGCTTCATCGATCCGGTGACGAGCGTGCTCGTGCACGTCGTCGACGGCGCATCGGATGCCGGGATCACCCTCTCCTCCCCGCTGCAGACGGTGCGGGAGGAGTCAGACGCGCAGCGCGGCACCGCCATGCTGCTCGTGCGGCTCCCCGACGACGTCGCACCCGGCCATGAACCGGATCTGCCCGGCGCGCGCTGGGGCGGAGCATCCCTGCACGCGGCGATCGCCGCGCGCCGGATCGCGCACGACGGCGGCGTCGTCGTCCTCGTGACGACCGCGACGACGTTCGCAGGGCCCGGTGCAGCCCCGGATGCCGATGCAGAGGCCTCGGTTGCGGCTGCCGCAGGACGCCTCGACCGCGCCGAGCGCGATCTGCTGTCCATCGGCGCCGACGGCCTCGCCGCACGTGCGAGCGATGCCCTGAGCGCACTGCTCGGTGACGCGGCACTGCGCATCGAGAACGCGACGGAGCCCGCCACCGACACCGCGACGCGTCTGGATGCGGCGCGTCGCGACCCGCGCGGTGTCCTCGTCTCCGATCCGGGCCTCGTGGAGGTGCTCTTCGACTACGGCCGTTATCTGCTCGCCTGCTCGTCACGGCCTGGCCGCCTGCCCTCGACCCTGCAGGGCATCTGGAACGCCGATCTGCGGCCCGCCTGGGGAAGCGCGTACACGCTGAACATCAACACCGAGATGAACTACTGGGGTGCGCAGGTGACCGGGATGCCCTCCGCCGCCGCACCCCTCACGGATTTCACCCTCGCCCTGGCCGATGCCGCCGCCGTGCAGACCCGTCGCCTGTACGACGCCCCCGGGTGGACCGTGCATCACAACACCGATGCCTGGCTGTACTCCACCGCGCCCGGACGGGGAGCGGGCGACCCTCGTTGGTCGTTCTGGCCGCTCGGCGGTGCGTGGCTGGGAGCGCTGCTCACCGAGGCGTGGGAGTTCGGGGCGGTCGGGAAGACAGAGCTCGCGCGCATCTGGCCCGCCCTGCGCGGCGCCGCGCAGTTCGCGCTCGCCTGGCACCACGACGGCACGACATCCCCGGCGACGTCCCCGGAGAACGCCTACCTGCGCGACGACGGATCCTCCGCCTCGCTCGCCCTCACGACGACGATGGACACCGCGCTGCTGCGCGCGCTGTTCACGAGGGCCGTCCGCGCCGCCGAGGAGCTGGGCCTCGACGACGACATCGCCGCCGCTGCGGCGGATCGCCTGCGTGCGCTTCCGGCTCAGCCGGATCTGGACCCGTCCGGTCGCATCGTCGAGTGGGATCGTCCGCGCGAGGAGGAGGATCCGAAACACCGCCACCTGAGCCACCTATGGGGTCTGTACCCCGGCGTCGAGCGCTGGGACGAGAGCCGCCGCGCGGGTGCCGCCCGAACGCTGGAGCGCCGGGGGGACGATTCCAGCGGCTGGTCGCTGGTGTGGAAGCTCGCCCTGTGGGCGAGGCTGGGCAGGGCCGACAAGGCCTCCGACCTCCTCGCGCTGTCGCTGCGTGACGCGAACACGACCAGTGGACCGTGGGCGGGCGGGCTGTACCCCAACCTGTTCGCCGCCCACCCGCCGTTCCAGATCGACGCGAACCTCGGCATCGTCGGCGCCATCGCCGAGCTCCTGCTGCAGTCGCACGACGGCATCCACCTGCTCCCCGCCCTTCCCGCCGAGCTGCGCTCCGGCAGTGTCAGCGGCCTGATCGCGCGCCCGGGTATCGTCGTCGGAATCACCTGGCGCGACGGCGAGCTCACGATGGCGACCCTGCGCGCACGGAGCACGGCGCAGGCCGGCCCCCGACTCGTACGCTGGGGTGGCCGGAGCATCGCTGTGCACATCGATGCAGGACACGACACCATCGTCGACGCCGGCTCCTTCGATACGGCGCACCCCCTCGGCGACACCACGACCACCATCACGGACGGAAAGACGGAGAGCACCCGATGACCATGCAGACAAGCGGACGCCAGGACTACCGGGACTCCGGCCTCGTGTTCCCCGAGGGCTTCACCTTCGGCTCGGCGACCGCGTCGTACCAGATCGAGGGCGGTGCCGCCGAGGACGGCCGCACCCCGTCCATCTGGGACACCTTCAGCAAGACGCCGGGCAAGGTCTGGAACGGCGACACCGGCGATGTCGCCTGCGACCACTATCACCGCACCGAGGAGGACCTCGATCTCATGGCGGAGCTCGGCCTGGAGGCCTACCGCTTCTCCATCGCCTGGCCTCGGATCGTCCCGACCGCCGACGGCGGCGTCAACCGCGCGGGCGTCGACTTCTACTCGCGCCTCGTCGACGGACTGCTCGAGCGGGGCATCCGTCCCGTCGCGACGCTCTACCACTGGGATCTCCCGCAGTACCTGGAGGACGAGGGCGGCTGGACGAACCGGGCGACCACCGATGCCTTCGAGCGGTACGCGGCCGTGATGGGCGAGGCGCTCGGCGACCGCGTGCACACCTGGACCACGCTGAACGAGCCGTGGTGCTCGGCGTATCTCGGTTACGGCCAGGGCGGGCACGCCCCCGGTCGGCACGAGCCGGCATCCGCGTTGTCCGCCGTGCACCATCTGAACCTCGCGCACGGTCGAGCGCTACAGGCGCTGCGCGCCACGTCCACGGGCGACCCGGACTACTCCGTGACGCTGAACTTCCACGTCCTGCGCGGTCAGGGCGACG
Source organism: Microbacterium sp. NPDC055903 (assembly GCF_053615555.1). NCBI lineage: Bacteria > Bacillati > Actinomycetota > Actinomycetes > Micrococcales > Microbacteriaceae > Microbacterium > Microbacterium sp. NPDC055903. The sequence continues at coordinate 331,602 of NZ_JBSHCA010000001.1, forward strand.
GCGCCGCAGACGCGATGCGCCGCATCGACGCCCTCGCCAACCGGGCCTTCACCCACCCGATGCTGCGCGGCGAGTACCCCGCCGACCTGCTCGCCGACACGGCGGCCGTGACGGACTGGGGCTTCGTGCAGGACGGTGACCTGGCAACGATCAACCAGCCGATCGACGTGCTCGGGGTCAACTACTACTCCACCGCGACGGTGCGCCTCTGGGACGGCGTCTCGGAGAAGCAGCAGAACGACGGCCACAAGGGCGCCGAGGGCGGCACGGCGTGGCCGGGCAGCAACGAGATCGTCGAGTTCGTCGAGCAGCCGGGGCCCTACACGGCGATGGGTTGGAACATCGCACCGGAAGGGCTCGAGGAGCTCCTGGTCTCGCTGTCGGAGCAGTTCCCCGAGCAGCCGCTCATGGTCACCGAGAACGGCGCGGCCTTCGAGGACGAGGTCGCGGAGGACGGCTCGATCCCCGATCCGGAGCGCACCGACTACCTCCGCCGCCACTTCACGGCCGCGCACCGCGCGATCGAGCGGGGCGTCGATCTGCGTGGCTACTTCGTGTGGTCGCTGCTGGACAACTTCGAGTGGGGCTACGGCTATGCGAAGCGGTTCGGCATCGTGCGGGTCGACTTCGACACCCTGGAGCGCACCGTCAAGGACTCCGGCCACTGGTATCAGGAGCTCGTGCGCACCCGCACGATCCCGGCTTGACCCTGCCCTCGAAGCCCCCGCCCTCGTGGCGGGGGCTTTCGGCTATCTCCCGGGCCGGTCTCGCCTGGACAGGGCTGCCAGCGCGGATGCGGCGGCAGCGGCGGCCCTCTCGATGACGTCGGCCGAGAGCGTGATCACCTGCTGGGCGGCATCCTGCCACGCCGCCGGGTCCGGCTTCTCCCCCGCGGCCAGCCTCGCGTGTCGCTCCGCCTCGTCGAACGCGCTCTGCAGGCGCTGCACGGCATCGCGGTAGGCGATGTACTCCTGGGGTGTCGTGCCGTCCTCCGTCGGCCTCGCGCGCTGCGCCGTCTCGACCGCCGTGAGGAAGGCCGCTGTAGCCGGGGCGTGCGCATCGCTCATCGCGGGGTACGCGATCTGCAGCCCCGGATCGGTCTCGTAGCGCATCCAGCGGACGAGCACGGTGTCGTGCGCGGTGCGCAGGCGTGCGACGGGCGTCGGCTCCGCCCGGGAGGGGATCGCCGCGCGCTCGGTCGCCACACGTGCGCGGAGGTGTCGTACCTTCGCTGCAGCGGCCTTCGCCTCGCGCTGACCCGTCTGCAGCGTCCGGCGCGCCCGTGCGACGTCGTCCGCGCTGACGCGGGACGCCGCGCGCTCCGCGACCGCTCTGGCGACCTCGGCCCTGGCCACCCTGACGGCCTGCTGAGCCGCCGTGGCCTCCGACACCGCCTCGCGCAGTTCGAGCGTCGCCGCGTCGTAGCCGATCCTCCGCTCCGACCCTCTCCGTCTCACCGCCCACACCCCCGCAGCTCCCGCGGCTGCTGCGGCGGGCAGAGCCCACCAGAACTCGAGCAGCACCGGATCCATGCCTTCATGCTAATCGGGGGCGGATGCTCGAGGCATCCGCCCCCGATTCAGACGAGCGTCTGCTGCCACGCCGCGTGCAGCTGGGCGAACTTGCCCGTGCCGCCGATGAGGGCGGCAGGCGTGTCATCCTCGATGATCCGCCCGTGCTCCATCACCAGGACGCGATCGGCGATCGCCACCGTCGAGAGGCGGTGGGCGATGATGATCGCCGTGCGGTCGGCGAGCAGGGTCTGCAGCGCGTCCTGGATGAGCCGCTCGCTGGGGATGTCCAGCGACGCGGTCGCCTCGTCGAGGATCAGCACCGCAGGATCGGCGAGGAACGCCCTGGCGAAGGAGATCAGCTGCCGCTGCCCCGCCGACACGCGTCCGCCGCGCTTGTTCACATCGGTGCCGTAGCCGTCCGGCAGGGACTCGATGAAGGCGTCGGCGCCGACGGCCTTCGCCGCCGCGCGGATCTCGTCGAGCGTCGCGTCCGGTCTGCCGAGCGCGATGTTGTCCGCGACCGTTCCGCTGAACAGGTACGCCTCCTGGGTGACCATGACGATCGCCCGGCGCAGGTCCTTCGGATGCAGGGAGCGCAGATCGACGCCGTCGAGCGTGACAGATCCCTTCGAGGGGTCGTAGAAGCGCGAGATGAGCTTGGCGAGGGTGGACTTGCCCGCCCCCGTCGTGCCCACCAGCGCGATGGTCTGACCGGCGGGGATGTCCAGCGAGAAGTGCGGCAGGATCGTCTTCTCGTCGGAGTATCCGAACGTGACCTCGTCGAAGGAGACGTGTCCCCGCGACTCCCAGAGGTCCACCGGCTTCGCGGGGTCCGGAACCGTGGGAACCTCCTCGAGGACGCCCGACACCTTCTCCAGCGCGGCCGTGGCCGACTGGTAGGAGTTCAGGAACATCGCGATCTCCTGCATCGGGGCGAAGAAATTGCGCACGTACAGCACGGCCGACAGCAGCACGCCGACGCCGAGCGCGCCGTCTGCGACGCGCACGCCGCCCCAGAGCACGACGAGTGCGGTGGTCAGCGCCGCCACGGCCATGAGGCCGGGCTCGAACGTGCCGAACAGCACCATCGAGCGGCGGTTCACGTCGCGGTAGTCACCGGCGAGCTTGCGGAACGTGGTGTCGTTGCGGGGTTCCTTGCGGAACGACTTCACGGCGCGGATGCCCGTCATCGTCTCGACGAACTGCACGATCACCTTCGCGCTGATCACCCTCGACTCGCGGTAGACGCGCTGAGAGCGCGTGTAGAACCAGCGCATGAGGAAGGCGAGCGGGATGCCTGCCAGCAGGAGGATCACACCGGACTGCCAGTCGGCGATCACGAGCGCGATCAAGGTGAAGACGCCGAACAGCACGCCGGAGACGAGATTGTTGAGACCCCCGTCGAGCAGCTCCCTGATGGAGTCCAGGTCGCTCGTCTGGCGCGAGATGATGCGGCCGGAGGTGTACGACTCGTGGAATTCGAGGCTCAGCCGCTGCGTGTGCAGGAAGATGCGCTTGCGCAGATCCAGCAGCACGGCCTGGGTGATCCGAGCCGCGACCACCACGTACCAGCCGATGAGCGCGGCGGCCGTCGCCCCGGCGAGCAGGTAGACGCCGGTGACCATCAGGGCCGGCATCCAGTCGGCCTGCTCCAGCAGCACCGGCAGGGCCCTGTCCAGGCCGATGCCGATGAGGATCGGCCCCGATACCTGAAGGGCCGTCGAGACGACGAGCACGATCGCGGCGAGCGTGATCCGTGCGCGAAGCGGCGTGATGAGAGACCCGAGCAGACGCAGCGAACGGCGCCGGATCGCCCGACTCTCCTCGCGCGTGTAGTTCGAGCGGTCCTCGTCCTGGGTTCCGGTGAGGGTCATGCCTGCACCTCCTCGTCGTCGGCGATGACCGGATCGTCGTCGGTGATGATGGGGATCGCGCCGGTCCTGGCCGCCTCCTCCGCCTCGAGACTGGAGATCACGTGCCGATAGTGCGCGCTCGTCTTCAGCAGTTCGGCGTGGGTGCCGACGGCGGTGACCTTGCCCGCCTCCAGCAGGGCGACCCGATCCGCCAGCGCGACGGTCGACGGCCGGTGCGCGACGATCAGGGCGGTCGTCTCGGCGAGCACGTGCCGCAGCGCCTCCTCGACGAGCGCCTCGGTGTCGACGTCGAGGGCCGATAGCGGGTCGTCCAGCACGAGGACCTTCGGCGCCGCGGCGACGGCGCGCGCGAGGGCGAGCCGCTGACGCTGTCCGCCGGAAAGGCTCAGCCCCTCCTCGCCGATGATGGTCTCGGTGCCCTCGGGCAGCGCATCGACGAAGCCGGCCTGAGCGACCTCGAGCGCCTCGCGCATGACGCGCTCGCCCTCGTCGCTATGCGGATCGAGATCGGCGCGTCCGAGCAGGACGTTCTCCCGCACGGATGCCGAGAACAGCGTGGCGTCCTCGAAGGCCATCGCGATGTGCGTGCGCAGCTCGGCGAGCGGGAGGTCGCGCACGTCGACGCCGTCGAGCGTGACGCGCCCGCCGGTGACGTCGTAGAGCCGCGCGGGCAGGGTCGTCAGGGTGGTCTTGCCCGATCCTGTGAGACCCACGAGCGCCATGGTCTCCCCCGGGCGCAGGACGAGGTCGATGCCGTCCAGCAGATCCCGCTCGGCGACACCCGCGTCCTGGTAGCGGAAGTGCGCGTTCTCGAACGCGAGCTCGCCGCGGGGCTCCGTGATGTGCACGGGGTTCTCGGGATCGGTGATCGAGTTCGTCTCGGTGAAGATGTCGAAGACGCGGTCGGTGGCGGTGCGCGCATCCAGCATGAAGGAGAACAGGAACCCGATCGACTCGATCGGCCACCGCAGTACCGTCGCCATGGCGAAGAACGCGAACATCTGGGCGACGTCGATCGCGCCCTGCCACACCAGCCAGATGCCGGTGAGCAGGCTCAGCCCGAATGCGATCTGCGGCATGAGGTCGAGCCAGAACCAGATCTTGCCGACCGCGCGGGCCTTGTCCAGCTCGGTCTCCCGCAGCGTCTCGGCCTGGCGGCTGAAGCGACGCAGAGCGTGAGCGCCGCGTCCGAACGCCTTCAGCACGCGGATGCCGTGCACGCTCTCCTCGACGCTCGTGGCGAGGTCGCCGGCCTGATCCTGGCTCTGCCGCGCGAGCGTTCCGTAGCGCTTCTCGAACAGGTAGCCCTGGATCCACATCGGAATGCCCGTGACGAGGAAGATCACGCCCAGCAGCCAGTGCCACTGGAACAGCAGCACGGAGCCGATGATGATCGTCAGGATGTTGACCACGAGCAGGATGAGCCCGAACGCCAGCCATCGCCGGATCAGGCCGATGTCCTGCATCATCCGGCTCAGCAGCTGACCGGACTGCCACCGGTCGTGGAAGGCGACCGGCAGCGTCTGCAGCCGCGCGTAGATCTCGGATCGCATCCGGAACTCGACCTCGGTGGCCGGGGTGAGCACGAACCATCGGCGCAGCCACACCATCGCGGCCTCGCCGATTCCGAGGGCGAGCACGACGCCGGCACCGCCGACGATCAGGGCGAGGTTGCCGCCATCCTCGCCGTCGAGCCCGCGGACGATCTGCTCGAGCACGATGGGGACCATGAGGGCGATGATCGCGGCGGCGAGCGCACTCGCGGCACCGCCGGCGAGCCGCCCCACGATGGGCCGGACGAACGGCTTCAGCCGCCAGAGGGCTGCGGGCGTGGAGAGCGAGGAGGACGAAGGGGGCACGTGCGTGACAGGGGTGGCAGACATGACTCTCAGAAGTGACGAGGAGAACGGAGACGTGAAGGAGCGCGGCCGAGGGCCGCGCGACGAGGAGAGACGAGGGGCGGGCGCTACCCGCGGTCGGCCGCCACGCCGATACCCGGAGCGGAGGCCTGTGCGACGGTGATCGAGATCATGGTGTCCTCCTCGGGATCGGCGGCATCGCCCGGTCGGCGCGACAGCCCTCCAGACTATGCCTGTGAGACTGCTGAGTGCAAGCCTTCCTTCGGCATCGCCCGTCGCGTGCCGACCGGATCAGGCTTCGCGGGCGAGCAGGCTCCGCTTCACGTCCAGTCCCCAGGCGAATCCCCCCAGGGTGCCGTCGGTGCGCAGCACGCGGTGACAGGGCACGAACAGCGCAGGGGCGTTGCGCGCGCAGATGGATGCCGCAGCCCGCACGGCCCTCGGCTCCCCGATGGCGGCAGCGAGCTCCGTGTAGGTGAGCGGTGCGCCTGGCGCGATCCTCCGCAGTGCCTGCCACCCTCGCGCCTGCAGATCCGTTCCGCTCTGGCTGACGGCGACGTCGTCGATCGCTGCGAGGTCGCCGGCATAGTAGGCGGCGACCGCCTCGGCAGCATCGGTCCTGCCCTCGGCGACCCGGTCTGGTCGGTTCTTCGCGGTGATCCTGCCGAGGATGCGCTCGACATCCTCGGTCCATCCGGAGGCGAGTACGCGCCGGCGTTCGTCCACGAGGATCGTGAAGGGACCGTCCGGTGTGCCGATGGTCTCGATGGTCGCGGTCATGTCGTCTCCTTCGTGATGCTCCGGCGCACCGGCCGGGCGGGTGCCGCACGCCAGAGGTGGGCGCTGAGGTAGCTGCGCCATGGTGCAGCCCTGCGCGCCCACTCGGTGAGGGTCTTGGGTTCTGCCGGGATCCCGGCAGCGGCCGCTCCAGCACGCAGGGCCACATCGCCGGGCAGCAGGATGTCCGGGTCGCCGAGAACCCGCATCCGCACGTAGTCCGCCGTCCACGGCCCGATGCCCGGCATGGCGAGAAGCGCGTCGCGCTGGGCGTGCGGATCATCCCCGATCGTCAGGGCGAGCGATCCGTCGGCGAGGGCTGCCGCGGCACCGGTGATCGCTCTGATGCGAGCGGCGGGCCCGCGCAGGACCTCGGCGCCGCGGTCGGCGATCGCGTCCATCGTCGGAAAGAGCAGCCCGTCATCGGTGCGCTCCCCCAGTCGCTCGGCGAGCGCGGTCAGCGCCGTGCGGGCCGCGACCACCGTGATCTGCTGGCCGACCATCGCTCTGATCAGCATCTCGTGCGGGTCGGCAGCTCCTGGGACGCGGATACCGGGGTTCGCATCGAGGAGCGGTACGAGCTCGGGATGCCGTGCGAGAGCCGCATCCACCGCCACCGGGTCGGCGTCGAGGTCGAAGAGCCTCCTCGCCGTGCCGACGAGAGGGGCGAGGTCGCTCAGCCTCGCGACCCTGGCGCGCAGCCGCAGGCGGCCGCCGTCCTTCCTCACCTCGAACCACACCGGTCCGCCGGGCATGCGCAGATGGCGGGCGAAGGAGTGCGCGGTGGCCTCCTCCATGCCCGGCAGCGCTCGCGCCGCCATCCACGCGAACACGCCGTCGGCATCCAGCGGTTCGCGATGCGCGAGCAGCAGATCGAGCTCGCCGGGCACCGCGGAGCCGCCTTTGCGTCTGGCGCGCAGCTCGCTGGGCGACATGCCGAACACCTCGCTGATCGTCTCGCCCGCCTGACGGACGCTGGCGAATCCCGCCGAGAAGGCGACATCGGCGATCGGCATGGCCGTGCCGACGAGCAGCATCCTCGCGGTGTGCGCCCGGTGGGCTCTCGCCAGGGCGAGCGGGCCGGCGCCGAGCTCCTCGGTGAGCAGTCTCGTCAGGTGTCTGCTGGAGTATCCGAGCCGACGCGCGAGACCGGGCACGCCCTCGCGCTCGACGACGCCGTCGGCGATGAGGCGCATGGCCCTGGCCGCGATGTCGCCGCGCAGGTTCCACATCGGCGATCCGGGGGCCGCCTCCGGCAGGCAGCGCTTGCACGCGCGGTATCCGGCCTCATGGGCCGCCGCGCTGGTCGGATAGAACGTGACGTTCTGCGGCTTCGGCGTGCGCGCGGGGCAGCTCGGCCTGCAGTAGATCCCGGTGGAGCGCACGGCCGTGACGAACTGACCATCGAAGCGGACGTCACGCGCATCGATCGCGCGGTACCGCTCGTCGAAGGTCATGCTCAGGCTCATGCCTCAACTCTGACACGGCCGCACGACATCGGCACGCGGAAATCGGACATGACTGTGCGAGCCCCTCCCCTCGCGGCTCGGATGAGATCTCTCTCATCCCCGGCTCATCCTGCTCTCGCCCAGCCTCGGAAAGGTGGAGGAATCGCACAGCCGCATCAGCCGTGCAGAAGGAGGGGCTCATGACCACCAGGATCGTCCTGTACTCGCACGACTCGATGGGGCTCGGACACATCCGACGCAACCTGGCTCTCGCTCACGCCATGACGGCCGGGATGCCGGATGTCACCGGCATCCTCATCGCCGGACGGCCGGAGGCCACCCGGTTCGCGGCGCCCGACGGCTGGGACTGGGTGATCCTCCCCGGCGTCGAGCCGGCCGACGGCGGCTATCGCGCCAGTGCGCTGGACGTGGATCTCACGACCACGACCTCGGTGCGCGGTGCCGTCTTCCGTGCGACCATGCGCAGCTTCCGTCCCGATCTCGTCGTGATCGACCGGCATCCGCTCGGCGTCGCCCGCGAGCTCGAGAGCGGCTTGCGCCTCCTGCGCGCCGAGAACCCCGACTGCCGCATCGTGCTGGGGCTCCGCGACATCCTCGACACGCCGGCCGCGGCATCCGCCGAGTGGCGTGCGCTCGGCGGCGGGCGGACGCTTCGCCCCCTCTTGGATGCCATCTGGGTCTACGGCGATCCCCTCATCCACGATCTCGCCGCGGACGGACAGCTCCCTCCGAGCCTGCGGGATCTCGTGCGCCACACCGGCTATCTCGCGGCGGGCAGGCACAGCGGCCATCCGCACGACGTGGAGGGCCCCTTCGTCCTGACCACCGTCGGCGGTGGCCGCGATGGTCTCGATCTGGCGATCGCCGCCGCCGGCGCCGCGGTGCCGGCGGGGTACCGGCACCTCGTAGTGACCGGCCCACAGATGCCGTCGTCCGACCGCGCACTGGTCGAGTCGGCCGCAGGCCCCGCGACCACCGTGGTCCGGCGCGTCCCGGATGCTCTTCCCCTGATGCACCGCGCCGCCGCCGTGATCTGCATGGCCGGGTACAACACGATCTGCGAGGTCATGAGCACCCTGACGCCCGCCCTCGTGTCGCCGCGGGTGCAGCGCAGAGCGGAGCAGCGCATCCGCACCGCCGCACTCGCCGGCGTCGGCGCGATCGACGCCCTGCCGCACGCGCGCACAGATGCAGCGCAGATCGGATCATGGCTGGCCGCCAACGTCGGGCGCCGCGTGCACCGCAGCGGTGTCTCCCTGGACGGCCTCGAGCGGATCCCCGTGCTCGCCCGCGAGCTGCTCGCCGAACCGGCCTGTGCCATCAGGGGAGGTGAGCCCGTTGCTGTCTGATACCAGCGTGCCTCGCATCGGCTACGTGGTGAAGGTGTATCCGCGGTTCTCGGAGACGTTCATCGTCACCGAGATCCTCGCCAGGGAGGCGGCGGACGAGGACATCCACGTCTTCGCACTGCGCACCTCCGAGGATCCGCGATTCCATCCCGAGCTCGCCAGGGTCCGCGCCGGCGTCAGCTACCTCCCGCGCCCCGCACGCCCCTCCGCGCTGTGGGACGGACTGCGCGCCGCATCCGATGCAGGGCTTGCCGGTGCGATCGCGGCGAACTGGTCGGAGCTGATCCGCGCCGACGTCGATGACGCCGTCCAGGCCGTCGCGCTGGCCGTGCAGGCCGTGGATGCCGGGATCACCCACCTGCACGCGCATTTCGCCTCGTCACCCACCACGGTGGCCCGCCTGGCGAGCCTGCTCACCGGCATCCCGTACTCCTTCACCGCGCATGCGAAGGACCTCTTCCACGAGTCGGTGGATCATGACGACCTGCGCCGCAAGATCGCGGATGCCGCATACATCGCCACCGTGAGCGCGTTCAACGTCCGCTTCCTGCACCTGCTCTCCCCCGAGCACGCCGAGCGGGTGCACCTGGTGCCCAACTCGATCGAGATCGACCGGTTCCCCTACTCGGGGCCTTCGCCGGTGCGTGCGGACGCCCCGCTTCGCATCGTCGCCGTCGGCAGGCTCGTGGCGAAGAAGGGCTTCGACGTGCTGCTGGATGCCGTCGCCGCGCTCGCCCACGACGGCGTCGCGCTCAGGGTCACCCTGGCCGGCGGCGGAGAGCTCGCCGAGGAGCTCGCAGACCAGGTGCGCGCATCCGGCTTGGAGGGCGTCGTCCGGATGACGGGGCCGATCCGCCAGGACGAGGTGTCCGCCCTGCTGCGCGTGGCCGACGTGTTCGCCGCTCCGTGCGTGATCGCCGAGGACGGCAACGCCGACGGTCTGCCCACCGTGCTGCTGGAGGCGATGGCGGCCGGCGTCGTGTGCGTGTCCACGCGAGTGACCGGCATCCCGGAGGTGGTCATCGACGGCTCGACCGGCCTGCTCTGCACGCCGGGCAGCGTGTCGGAGCTCGCCGCCGCGCTCAGACGCCTCGCCACCGGCGAGGTCGATGTCTCCGCCATGACCCGTGCGGCGCGGAGGCTCATCGAGGAGCGTCATGATGCACGCGGCGCCGCAGCACGGCACGCCGCGCTCACCCTCACTCCCCTGACAGCACCCCTGAGAGAGGCGGTCGCCTGATGCATGTCGCGTACCTCTGCACGGACCCCGGCATCCCCGTGGACGGCTCCAAAGGCGCATCCATCCATGTGCAGGAGATCGTGCGCGCGTTCCAGCGGCGCGGCGACACCGTGACCGTGTACGCCACCCGCACCGACCACCCCGGCTCCCCCGCTCTGGACGGCGTCAGGGTCGTCACCATGCCCGTCGGACGAGGAGACGCCGCACAGCGGGAGCGAAGCGTGGCGGACGCCGCCACGGCGCTGGCCGCACAGGCGGCCTCGGACGGGTGCGATCTCGTCTACGAGCGCTACGCGCTCTTCTCGGATGCCGCGACCCGCGTGGGCGTGCCATCCATCGTCGAGGTCAACGCTCCGCTGATCGAGGAGCAGCGGGACTACCGCACGCTGGTCGATGAGACGGGTGCCGAGGCCACCACGCGTCGCCTTCTCGCCGGAGCGTCCGTCGTGGCCTGCGTCTCCGAGCCGGTCGCGCGGTGGGCGGGCGCTCACGGCGCTGCGGCACCGCTGATCGCACCCAACGGCGTCGACACGCGGAGGTTCCTTCCCGCGACGCAGTGGCACGGTGCGCTGCGCGTGGTTTTCGTCGGCTCGCTCAAGCCATGGCACGGCGTGGAGGTCGCCCTCGACGCCCTCACCGGCATCACGGGTGTCGAGCTGACGGTGATCGGCGACGGTCCGGAGCGGGGCAGGCTCGAGCAGCATGCGCGCGAACGAGGCCTCGCCGTCGACTGGCTCGGCTCGCGGACGCACGCCGAGATCCCCGGCATCCTGTCCGGGATGCACGTGGGACTCGCGCCGTACCCGCCGTCCGCCGGCGACTACTTCTCTCCGCTGAAGGCCTACGAGTACCTCGCGGCCGGCCTCGCCGTCGTCGCGTCGGACGTCGGCCAGCTGCCCGATCTCCTCACGCAGAGCCGCACCGGGATCATCGTGCCCGCCGGCGATGCGGATGCGCTGCGCGGTGCCGTCACGACGCTCCGCGACGACCGCCCTGTGGCGCGTCGGCTGGGCGCCGCCGCCCGGGTGCAGGCCGTGACCAGACACGACTGGGATAGGACTCTCGAGACGATCCTCGCCGCACTGCCCACCGCCACCGCCACCGCCACCGCCACCGCCACCGAGAGGACGGTGCTCGTATGAGTCGCGCATCCCGCACTCCGCGCTCTCCCGGCGCCGTTCGGCGCACCCTCGCGATCGCACGGCCGCACCTGCACGGCCAGTACCCCCTGCTCATCGGGGGTCTGGTCGCGCTGCTGGCGACGGTGGCACTGCGGATCCTCGAGCCGTGGCCGGTCAAGTTCGTCATCGACGCGGTCAGCGTCAGCCTCGGCGCCACGGGAGGCGCGACGGCGGGAACGGCGCCTGCCACCGTGCCCCTGCTGATCTCCTGCGGCGTCCTGCTGCTCGGCCTGATCGGCATGCGGGCGTTCACGCAGTTCCTCTCGACGGTGATGTTCGCGCTGGCCGGCTCGCACATCGCCACCAGACTGCGCTCGCGCGTCTTCCAGCATCTGCAGTCCCTCGGGCTGGCCTTCCACGCGCGCTCCGGCCACGGCGATGTCGTGCAGCGACTGGTCGGAGACGTCGGCCGCCTGCAGGAGGTGATCGTCACCGCCGGACTCCCCCTGGTCGGCAACCTGATCACGCTGGTGGCCCTGGGCGTCGTGATGGCGTTCATGGACCCGCTGCTGGCCGGTGTGATCGCCGCGGCCGCTCTCGCGTACGTCGTCCTCACCCGCGCCGGAGCGCCGCGCATCGCCGCCGCAGCCAGGCAGAACCGGCGCAGCGAGGGCGCCCTGGCCAACACCGCCGCCGAGACGTTCGGCGCGATCAGGGTCGTGCAGGCCTACGGTCTCGAGGCCCAGCGCGGCGGCGCGTTCGAATCGGGCAATGAACGCGCGCTCACCGAGGGGGTCGCCTCCCGACGTCTCGCGGCCGCGCTCGAGCGCGGAACCGATGTGATCATCGGCGTCGGGCTGGCTGTGGTGCTCGTCGTGGGAGGGATGCGGGTGATCGAGGGAGCGCTGACGCCCGGCGACCTCGTGATCTTCACCACATATCTCAAGCTCGCGCTGCGCCCGCTGCAGGATCTCGCCAAGCACACCGGTCGGATCGCCCGCGCCCTCGCCTCCGGCGAGCGCGTCGCCGACCTGCTCGACGAGGACATCGCCGTCCGCGACCGTCCTGATGCCGTCGCGCTGCCCGCCGGGCCAGGAGCGGTGAGCTTCATCGACGTCGACCTCGATGACGGGCACGGCAGACCGCTGTTCCGCGCGTTGTCGCTGCACATCCCCGCCGGCAGCTCGGTGTGCGTGCTCGGCTCGTCCGGCGCAGGAAAATCCACCCTCGCCGGCCTCATCACCCGTGCGGCGGACCCGATGGGCGGCCGGGTGATGATCGACGGCACCGACGTGCGCGATGCGACGCTGGAGAGCGTTCGGTCCGCCGCGGCGGTCGTGCTGCAGGAATCCGTGCTGTTCGCGACGACCATCCGGGAGAACATCCGCCTCGGACGCATGGACGCCACGGACGACGACGTCGAGGAGGCGGCGCGGCGCGCACTCGCGGACGATTTCATCCGCGACCTCCCGCAGGGCTACGAGACCGAGCTCGGCGACCGCGGCGACACCCTCTCCGGCGGGCAGCGCCAGCGCATCGCGATCGCCAGGGCCTTTCTGCGGGACGCCCCGATCGTGATCCTCGATGAGCCGACGACCGGCCTCGATCCCGCTTCCAAGGAGCTGGTCTCGCGCTCGATGGCGGAGCTCACCAGAGGCCGGACGACGATCGCGATCACGCACGACCCGCGGGCGATCTCCGACGCCGACCGCGTGGTCTGGCTGGAGGACGGACGCATCGTCGAGGCGGGGGCGCCGGATGCCCTGCTGGCGGACCCTGCGTCGAGGCTCACTGGTTGGATGCGCGCGTCGGGCGTCGCCCCGTCAGGCGACGAGCGGTTGCCCGCCGTGTCAGGAGCTCCCGCGTGATCCGGGACGCGATGACGGCGACGGCCGCCGTCATCGACCTGGCGGCGAGGGATCCTGCTCTGCCCGACCTCGCCCTCGTGCTGGACGACGAACGGCGCTCGGCCGCGTTCGGCGCGCGGACGGTGATCGAGCGGGTGCGGTACAAGCCCGGCGCGTCGATCGTGGCGGCGGTCCGCACGCCGGACGAAGCCCTGTGGTGGTGCGCGTCCTACGCCGACCCGGCGAAGCTGGACAAGAGCGACTCCCGCGCGCGTGCGCACGGCGCCGAGACACGACGACTGTCGGAACGCGCTCTCGCCGGAGCCGCGCATGGGGATCGCCTGCTCGCGGCGCGCATCCGCCGGGCCATCGGCGACAGGGATGCCATCGACCGCACGCGGATGCTGCGCTACAACCCGCTGAGACGCCTGGTCGTCCGCGCAGGAGACCGGGCCGTGAAGATCACCGCGGGCGACGCGGCGCCCGTCGCGGCGCAGGCTCTGGCAGCGACCGGCGCCGCGGTGCTCGCGCCGGAGCGGGTCGGCGATGGTGCGTGGGCCTACCCGTGGTGGGGTCTCGGCGACGCTGCAGATCCCACCCTCGGAACCGCCCCCGTGCTCGCCGCCGCGGGCGCCTCGCTCGCCGCGATGCATGCGGTGCCGCGGGCGAGCATCCCGCTGCCCGTGATCGACGCCGCTGCCGCCGCGGCCGAGGCCGCGGAGGCCATCGCGACGCTGCTCCCCTCGCTGCGTGCGAGGGCGATGCGTCTCGCCGCCGCCCTGGCCGTCCTGGATGGCCCTCGCGTCCCCAGCCACGGCGACTGGTCCGCCGATCAGATCCTCACCGACGGCACCGAGGTGCGCATCATCGATCTCGATCGTGCGACACTGGCGCCGCCGGAGCACGATCTCGGGTCGTACCTCGCCGCGGGCGGCGATCCCGCACACGTGGACGGCTACCTCGCCGCCGGTGGACGTGTCTCGCCGAGAGCGCTGGAATCGTGGGCTGCCTTCGGCGTCCTCCGACGCGCAACCGAGCCGTTCCGCATCGGCGACCCCTCCTGGCCGTGTCTCGTCGAGCAGGCGCTCAGACGCGCCGAGAGCATTCTGCAGAGGAAGGCCTCGCTGTGTTGAGCATCCCCCTGCATGCGCGCATCGATGGCGTGGACGTGACGATCGAGCGGGTCTGGCCGGCCAAGCGAACCGGCGAACCGGTATCGCTGGAGGCGCGCGCGGACGGGCTCCTCCGCGGCGGTCACGCCCATGCGGACGGCACGATGTCGCTGCTCGCGCCAGGGCACGATCAACGTCTGCCCGCGCTCGGCACCGTGGCGGATGCCGGGACGCTGGTCGCACATCGCCCTGGCAGGCGCGCCGTCGTGCGCTTGTCAGACGGTCGCGGCTTCGCGAAGATCGTACGGCCGGGCAAGGCCTCGGACGTCATCGCGGCGCATCGCCGCGCACTCGCGTTCGGCGCCGGCTTCGCCCTTGCGTCCCCGATCGCGCACGAGTTCGATCCCGATCAGGTGGTGGTCTTCGAGACCCTGGAAGGACGCTCGCTGTCAGATGGGGGCAGCGACCGCGCGCTCCCCGACGCGCAGTGGCAGCGGGCGTGGGAGGCCTGGGCCGATGGGTGGCTGGCCACCATGGCCGCGGCCGATCCGTCAGGGCTGCCCGTGCACGACGTCGAGGACGAGCGGCGCGTGATCCGCACCTGGGCCGCGCATGCCGTCGACGCCCTCGGCCACGCCGATGAGATCCTCGCCGCCGCATCGGCCGCCTCGTCCGCGCTGTCCGCGGCAGGACCCGCAACAGCGCTCTCCCACCGGGACCTGCACGATGCTCAGCTGCTGTGGGATCCGCAAGCGGGTATGGGGATGATCGATCTGGACACCTGCGCCCGCGCGGATCCCGCCCTGGATCTCGGCAACCTCGCCGCGCATGCCGACTTCGCGCATGCGCAGGGCCGGTGGTCGGCGTCTCGGGCCGCCATCGCGACCGCCACCATCGCGCGGACGGCGAGCGCTCTCGGCATCGACGCGGCACGGTGGGATGCGTGGCGCACCGCCGCGCGATTCAGGGTGGCATGCGTCAACGCCCTCCGCCCCCGCTGGCGCGAGGTCGCGGGACGCGAACTGACCGGCTTCCGCACGACGTTCGCCGCAGCGCCTTAGCACGCACAGACGAGATCCAACGGCGGGTGCCGGATCGTCCAGCGCGCCTCGTCGACTCTGCGGCGACGCGAGCATGCCCCGAGACCGCTCCTGCGATCCCGGGGCATGCTGTGCTCACGCGCCGATCAGCTCCTTCGCCGGCCGCGCAGCGCGCCGCCCCATCCCGTAATAGTCCCACCCGGCTTCCTGCCACGCATCCGCATCCAGGCAGTTGCGGCCGTCCACCACCGCTCGGCGCGTCACGAGACCGCCCGCGTGCTCGGGCGACAGCTCACGGCGGTAGTCGTCCCATTCGGTGACGACGACCACGACATCCGCGCCACGCAGCGCTTCGTCGCGGTCGGCGACGTAGTCGAGCTCGGGGTGGAGCCTGCGGGCGTTGTCGATCGCGGCGGGATCGGTGACGGTGACGCGCGCGCCTCGTGCCCGAAGGCGCGAGGCCACATCCAGCCCTGGCGAGTCTCTGACGTCATCGGAGTGCGGCTTGAACGCGGCCCCGAGGACGGTCACGTGCACGCCACGCAGCGAACCGCCGGCGGCCTCGGTGGCGAGTTCGACGGCGCGGTCCCTGCGCCGCAGGTTGATGGCGTCCACTTCGTGCAGGAAGGCCACGGCCTCCCCACGACCGAGCTCCTCGGCGCGGGCGGCGAACGCTCTGATGTCCTTCGGCAGGCATCCCCCGCCGAAGCCGATGCCTGCCCCGAGGAAGCGCCGCCCGATCCTGGAATCCATGCCCAGCGCATCGGCCAGGCGGGTGACGTCGGCCCCTGCCGCGTCGGCGACCTCCGCCATCGCGTTGATGAAGGAGATCTTCGTGGCGAGGAACGCGTTCGCCGCGACCTTGACGAGTTCGGCGGTGGCGAGATCCGTGACGATGAACGGGCATCCGCTCTCGACGGCCGGCGCGAACACGGCGCGCAGCACCTCCGCCGCGCGCTCGCCCCCTGCCCCCTCGCCCACCCCGACGACCAGCCGGTCAGGGGCGATCGTGTCCTGCACCGCCCAGCCCTCTCTGAGGAATTCGGGATTCCAGACCAGCTCGGCCCCCGTGCCGCGGATGCGCTCCGCGACGCCGGCGGCGGTCCCCACCGGGACGGTCGACTTCCCCGCCACCACGTCGCCGGGCTTCAGCACCGGCAACAGGGACTCCACGGCGGCATCCACGTACCGCAGGTCTGCCGCGTTCGTTCCCGACTGCTGCGGTGTGCCGACGCCGATGAAGTGCACCGTGGCATCCGCCGCGGCGGCCGCATCCGTGGAGAACCGCAGTCGGCCTTCCGCGAGCCCCTCGCGCAGCAGGTCGTCGAGCCCCGGCTCGACGAACGGCGCCACACCCTGCGAGAGCAGCGCGATGCGCGACTCGTCCACGTCCACGCCGACCACGTCGTGGCCGATCGATGCCATCGCCGCGGCGTGCACCGCCCCGAGGTACCCGCATCCGATAACCGAAATCCGCATCGTGAATCCTTTCGTTCAGGACACACGCTATGGGCACGGCGGCACCGCGCAGGGCTCTATGAGAGGGGTCTCATCGGGGTCTCATCCCCGACGATCGGACTCTCACAACAGCCTTATCTCAGTGGAAGAAGTGGCGCTCCCCGGTGAAGAACATCGTGGCGCCCGCGGCCTTCGCCGCCGCGACGACCTCTTCATCCCGTACCGATCCACCGGGCTGGATGATCGTCTTGATGCCGGCATCCAGCAGCACCTGCGGGCCGTCCGCGAAGGGGAAGAACGCATCGGATGCCGCGACCGAGCCAGGCGCACGATCGCCCGCACGCTCGACGGCGAGCCGGCAGGAGTCGACCCTGTTCACCTGGCCCATGCCGATGCCGACCGTCGCGTTGCCCTTGGCGAGCACGATCGCGTTCGACTTGACGGCGCGGCACGCCTTCCACGCGAAGATGAGGTTGCGCATCTCCTCGTCGTCCGGACGCTCGCCGGTCACGAGCTCCCAGTCCTTCGCGACGGACTCGATGTCGGCCGGGAAGCGATCGGCGTCCTGAAGGAGGAGACCCCCCGACACCAGACGCACGTCCATCTGCTCCTGGCGCCAGTCGGCGGGCAGCTGCAGCAGACGCAGGTTCTTCTTCGCCTTGAAGACCTCGAGGGCGGCGGGCTCGAACGAGGGCGCGACGATGACCTCGGTGAAGATGTCCTTGAGGTTCTCTGCCATCTTCAGCGTGACGGTGCCGTTGGCGGCGATCACGCCGCCGTATGCGGAGACCGGGTCGCACTCGTGCGCGCGGAGGTGGGCGCTGGCGATGGGGTCCAGCGCATTGGGAGCCGTGGTCGCGATCCCGCACGGGTTCGCGTGCTTCACGATCGCGACGGCGGGGAGCACCATGTCGAAGGCGGCGCGCAGGGCGGCATCCGCATCGACGTAGTTGTTGTACGACATCTCCTTGCCCTGCAGTTGCACAGCCTGGGCGATGCCGTGCCCGCCCGCGCGGGTGTAGATCGCACCGCGCTGGTGCGAGTTCTCGCCGTAGCGCAGGGTGGCGAGACGCTCGGCCTTGATGGTGAGGTGCGCGGGCAGGTCGCCGCCGTCCGACAGCGTCCCCTCCGCGAACCACGCGGCGACGGCCGTGTCGTAGGCCGAGGTGTGCGCGAAGGCACGGGCGGCGAGCTCACGGCGCTGGGAGAGGCTCGTGCCGCCCTCCGCGACCGCGGCGATGATCGCCGGGTAGGACTCCGGCGAGACGACGATCGCGACGTTGGCGTGGTTCTTGGCGGAGGCGCGGACCATCGCGGGCCCGCCGATGTCGATCTGCTCGACGACGTCATCGCCGGTCGCGCCGGAGGCGACCGTCTCGACGAACGGGTACAGGTTCACCACGACGAGCTCGAAGGGCTCGATCTCGAGCTCGGCGAGCTGACGGGCGTGATCCTCGAGACGCAGGTCGGCGAGCAGACCGCCGTGGATGCCGGGGTGCAGCGTCTTCACGCGGCCGTCCAGCATCTCGGCGACGCCCGTGACCGCTGCGACATCCGTCACGGCGAAGCCGGCGTCGCGGATGGACGCGGCGGTCGAACCGGTCGAGACGATCTCGACGCCCGCGCCGGCGAGCGCCTCGGCGAGCACGAGCAGGTCGGTCTTGTCGCTCACGGAGACCAGCGCACGGCGGATCGGCACGACGTCGCGGTCGCGGTAGAGGGACGGGTCGTGGCGAGGGCCGGCCATGGAAGAGCTCCTTCGGGCGTCTGGGTGGATCAGGAGGCGGTGGTGAGATCGAGGTCGCCCGCGGCGATGCGACGCACGACGTCGATCAGCAGGCGGCGCTCCACGGGCTTGATGCGCTCGTGCAGGGCGTGCTCGGTGTCCCCGGGGAGCACCGGCACGCGCTCCTGCGCGAGGATCGGTCCGGAGTCGACGCCGTCGTCCACCACGATCACGCTCGCACCGGTCTCGGTCACCCCTGCGGCGAGCGCATCGCGGACGCCGTGGGCGCCGGGGAACTCGGGCAGATAGGCGGGGTGGGTGTTGATGATGTGCGGAGCGAGGCGCGACACGAGAGCTGCGGGAAGCAGACGCATGAGGCCGGAGAGCACGATCAGATCGGGAGCCCACACGTCCAGCTGGCGACCGAGCTCCTCGCCCCATTCCTCGCGACTCGCGAAGGAGCGGAACGGGACGGTGAAGGCGGGGATGCCGAACTCCTCGGCATGAGCGAGACCGTCGGCGTCGCGATCGGCGCCGACCACGACGATCCGCGCGGGGAAATCGGGGTGGCGAGCGGCTTCGAGAAGGGCCCTGAGATTGGAGCCCGTACCCGAGATGAGAACGGCGACCGTGAGCACCCGGTCAGTCTACCGGGGCGCGGTGCCCCGAGAATCCCGCCCAGGCCGCCCGAAGAAGCCCGACTCCTCGATCGGCGCGGTCTCCTGCTCATCCGCTGCGAGGTGGGGCGCCGGGATGGGTTCGTCCGCCGCCGACGGCGACGTGCCCATCAGGGCGACCCACCGATCGGTGCGTTCCTCGGCGATCTCCTCGCGGTTGCGGGGAGAGAGCAGGAGGATCGTCGTCCCGAGCAGCACCTCGCCGCCCAGCACGAGCGCGAGCAGCCACGGATCGGGGCCGACCTCGCTCAGGCGCCCGGGTCCTATCGATCCGGAGACCGCGCTGCCCGCGAGCGCGGCGACCGTCGCGACGAGCACCGGGATGCCTGCTGCGATGGCCGCCCTGGCTCGCCAGTCGTCCGCCGTGCCCTCCCAGACGAGGCGCGAGCGGATCATCCAGCCCGCCACCGCACCGGCCGCGATCGGGATCAGAACGACGATGAGCATCCAGATCGAGCCGCCGTCGGGAAGCAGACCGAACACAGGGATGCCGGGGACGACACCCAGCTCGGTGCCGACCGGAGACACGGCCGTGCCCGTCCCGATCGCGAAGCCGGGCCCCGCGATCCAGGCGACGGCCCAGACGATGAGCGTCGGCAGGTAGGCGAGCTGGCCGAGCGTGATGATCGTCGCCCCGAGCGCGTCGACGTGCGCTCGCTCGAAGAGCGCGACCACCTCGCCTCCGCGGAGCACGACCATGAGCGCGACGGCGAGGGCGCCGACCCCGGTCAGCAGGACGAGCACGATCGCCGCGCCGCGTACGGCCTCCCCCGGCACGGGTGCGAACGGCCCCCAGGAGTCCACGATGTCGTGGACGCGGTCGATGGGCCCTTCGTCCCCCTCGCGCCAGGCGTGCTGCACGGCTCCGGCAAGAGCGCCGACCGCGTAGATCCCGACCGGCCAGGCGATGCCAGCCGCGAGGGGGACCCCGGCGGACGCGCTCTGCGAGGTCAGGGCGACGAGCACGGCGATCCCCGCGAAGACCGCCGCACCAGCAAGGACGCCGAGCGTCCACGCGCCAGCGCGGGCGGCGCGGGCGCCGGACCGGGCGGCGAAGAACAGCGTGAACAGGCCGATGGCCAGCGGGGTCACGGAGAGGACGAAGGATGCCGCCTCCTGCGCCGTGCCCGTCGCCACGAGGATGTCCGCCCCGAGCTCCACGTGGATGGCCGCGCCGTGCCCGAACTGCCAGAGCGCCGCGGTCACCGGCCAGAGCACTCCCCAGTCCGCCGAGCCGCCGAACGCGAACGTCCACAGCAGGGTCAGCGGGGCGAGCAGCACGGTCAGCCCGACGGCGGCCGCGACGGCGGCATCGAGGGCGGCGAGGAGCGCGACGAGGAGGCGTTGCATGACTCCACGAGACTACGACGAGTTGCGGACACTCCTCCGGGGGCGCGCGAGGGATCCCGCACCCGCTAACGTCGATGCTGGAGGTTCCCCATGACAACTGCCCCTGCGTCCGCCCCGGACGACATCCGCGAGCCCAAGAACGCGCTCGACCGCTTCTTCGAGATCAGCAAACGCGGATCGACCATCGGCACCGAGGTACGCGGAGGCCTGGTGACCTTCGTCACGATGGCCTACATCGTGATCCTGAACCCGATCATCCTCACCACGACGCCGGACATCGACGGACGCGTGCTCGAGTTCCCCGCCGTCGGTGCGGCGACCGCCCTCACCGCCGGCGTCATGACGATCCTCTTCGGACTCGTCACCCGCCTGCCGTTCGGCTTCGCCGCCGGTCTCGGCATCAACGCCTTCGTGGCCTTCTCCGTCGTCGGTCAGGTCACCTGGGCCGAGGCGATGGCCCTCGTCATGATCAACGGTGTCATCATCGTGCTGCTGGCGGCCACCGGGCTGCGCAAGGCCATCTTCGATGCCGTGCCGATCCAGCTGAAGCTGGCGATCACGGTCGGCATCGGCCTGTTCATCGCCTTCATCGGCTTCGTCAACTCCGGCTTCGTCACCGCGACCGGCAGCGCGTCCCCGCCCGTCGGGCTCGGCGTCGGCGGCTCCGTGGCCACCGTGCCGACGCTGCTCTTCGTCGTGACGCTCGTGCTCACCGGCACCCTCGTCGCCCTGCGTGTCAAGGGCGGCCTGCTCATCGGCCTGATCTCCGGCACGGTGCTCGCCGTGATCGTCGAGGCCATCTGGCACCTCGGCGCCGCGGCGGACGGCAACGCCGGCGGCTGGAGCCTGACGGTCCCGACGCTCAGCGGATCGCCGTTCAGCATCCCCGACCTCAGCCTCGTCGGCGCGGTCGACTTCACCTTCGACTTCGGCCGCGTGAGCGCCGTGGCACTGGTCATGATCGTCTTCACCCTGGTGTTCTCGAACTTCTTCGACGCCATGGGCACCATGACGGGGCTCGCGAAGGAGGCGGGTCTCGCCGACGAGAAGGGCGACTTCCCGCGCATCAAGTCGGCGCTGGTCGTCGAGGGCGTCGGCGCGATCGCGGGTGGTGCGACGTCGTCGTCGTCGAGCACCGTCTTCATCGAGTCCGGCGCCGGCATCGGCGAGGGCGCGCGCACCGGCTTCGCGAACATCATCACCGGTGCGATGTTCCTCATCGCCATGTTCCTCACCCCGCTGACCTCGATCGTCCCGACCGAGATCGCCGCGGCAGCCCTGGTGATCGTCGGCGCGATGATGATGGCGCAGATCAAGCACATCGACTTCGCCGACTTCCGCGTGCTGCTGCCGGTCTTCCTCACCGTCACGGTGATGCCGCTGACGTACTCCATCGCCAACGGCATCGGGGCGGGCTTCGTGAGCTGGGTGCTCATCCACGCCTTCTCCGGAAAGGCGAAGAGCATCCATCCGCTGCTGTGGGTGGTCGGCGTCGGCTTCATCCTGTTCTTCGCCCGCGGTCCGATCGAGGCGCTGTTCGGGGTCGCCTGACCCGCAACCGCACGAGCTGCGCAGACGCCCCCGGCATCGATCGATTCGATGCCGGGGGCATTCTTACGCACGTCTTATGCCGTCCTCATAGCCTGAGCGAGCACCGGAGAGCTATGAGGAACCTATGACCGCACCGCACCCCGTCCTGACGACCCTCGGCCTCGCCGACCGACACAGCGCTGCGCTCCTCGCGATGCTCGTGTCCATCGACCTCGTGCTCATCGCCTGCTACGTCGCGCAATCGCTGTTCGGCTTCCCCGGCGGCTTCGTCTTCGACCTCGGTGCCGACCGCGGCTACGGCGAGTTCCTCCAGTACGCGAAGTGGCTCTGGAGCGCACTGCTGCTGGCCGCGCTCGCGGTCTCCGCGCGGATGCCCGTGGCGTGGGCGTGGATGGCGGCCTGCCTCTATCTGCTCTTCGACGACGCGTTCCTGCTGCACGAGCGTGCCGGCTGGGCGTTCCGCGACATGGTCCCCGGCGGCCCCGGATGGGCGGTGCACACCGGCGAGATCCTCTTCATCGGCCTGATCGGGGTGCTCATCGTGATCGGGGTCACTCTGACGCACCGGCGCACGGACGCGGCACTGCGAGGGATCTCCTGGGTGATGGCCGCCCTGATGGCGGGCATCGCACTGTTCGGCGTGGTGATCGATGCCATCCACCATCTGCTGTTCCCAGGGCCGGGCCTGCGCTCCTTCTTCACCACGATCGAGGACGGCGGGGAACTGCTGGTCCTCAGCCTCGTCGTCGCGTTCCTCTTCGCCGCCGCGACGGGCGGGCACCGCCCTGAACCGGTCGCCCCGCGCACCCGCGGCCGCGCGTCGACGCCGACGGCATAGGCACGAGAAAGGCCCCGGGGTGGAGCCCGAGGCCTTCTCTACGAGTCTAGCTCAGATCAGAGCGCCTCGACGATCGCGCGCATCAGGTCGGCGGTCTCGGAGGGAGTCTTGCCCACCTTGACACCGGCGGCCTCGAGGGCCTCCTTCTTCGCCTGCGCCGTGCCTGCCGAGCCGGAGACGATGGCGCCGGCGTGGCCCATGGTCTTGCCCTCGGGAGCCGTGAAGCCTGCGACGTAGCCGATGACGGGCTTGGTCACGTTCGCCTTGATGTAGTCGGCTGCGCGCTCCTCGGCGTCGCCGCCGATCTCGCCGATCATGACGATCGCCTTCGTCTCGGGGTCCGCCTCGAACGCCGCGAGGGCGTCGATGTGCGTCGTGCCGATGACCGGGTCGCCGCCGATGCCGATGGCGGTCGAGAAGCCGAGATCGCGCAACTCGAACATCATCTGGTAGGTCAGCGTGCCCGACTTCGAGACCAGGCCGATCGGGCCCTTGCCGGTGATGTTGGCCGGCGTGATGCCGACGAGCGCCTCGCCGGGGGTGATGATGCCGGGGCAGTTCGGGCCGATGATGCGCGTCGTGTTGCCCTTGCTCTTCGCGTAGGCCCACGCCTCGGCGCTGTCGCCGACGGGAACGCCCTCGGTGATCACGACGAGCAGCGGGATCTCCGCGTCGATGGCCTCGATCATCGCGTCCTTCGTGAAGGCGCCGGGCACGAACGCGATGGAGACGTCCGCGCCGGTCTCCTTCATCGCCTCGGCGACGGAGCCGAAGACGGGCAGCTCGACGGGCGAGCCGTCGGCCGCGGTGTGCGAGACCGTGGTGCCGGCCTTGCGTGCGTTCACGCCACCGACGACCTGGGTGCCGGCCTTCAGCATGAGCGCGGTGTGCTTGGTGCCCTCGCCGCCGGTGATGCCCTGGACGATGACCTTGGAGTCCTTGTTGAGGTAGATCGACATTTCTCTAGTCCTTGTCCTTGTTCAGAGCGCCTGCGCCGAGCCTGCCGAAGCGTTGGCGAGCTCGGCGGCCTTGTCGGCGCCCTCGTCCATGGTGGCGGCGAGGGTCACGAGCGGGTGGGCGTACTCGGCGAGGATCGCACGGCCCTCGTCGACGCGGTTGCCGTCCAAGCGCACGACGAGCGGCTTGGACGCCGTCGCGCCGAGCGTCTCGAGTGCGCCCTTGATGCCGTTGGCGACGGCGTCGCACGCCGTGATGCCGCCGAAGACGTTGACGAACACGCTCTTGACCTGCGGGTCGCCCAGGATGACGTCCAGGCCGTTGGCCATGACCTCGGCCGAGGCACCGCCGCCGATGTCGAGGAAGTTCGCGGGCTTCACGCCGCCGTGGTTCTCGCCTGCGTAGGCGACCACGTCGAGCGTGGACATGACGAGTCCTGCGCCGTTGCCGATGATGCCGACCTCGCCGTCGAGCTTGACGTAGTTGAGGCCGCTCTGCTTGGCCTTCGCCTCGAGCGGGTCCGCGGCATCCTTGTCCTCGAGCTCCTCGTGCTCGGGGTGGCGGATCTCGCTGGCGTTGTCGTCGAGCGTGACCTTGCCGTCGAGGGCGATGATCGAGCCGTCCTCGGTGCGCACCAGCGGGTTGACCTCGACGAGGGTGGCGTCCTCGCCCTTGTAGACCTCGAAGAGCTTCACGAAGACGTCGGAGACCTTCTCGACGAGGTCCTCGGGGAAGTTCGCGGTCTTCGCGATCTCGACGGCCTTCGCCTTGTCGATGCCGACGATCGGGTCGACCTCGACCCGCGCCAGCGCCTCGGGCTTCTCCACGGCGAGCTGCTCGATCTCCATGCCGCCCTCGACGGAGCACAGCGAGAGGTAGGAGCGGTTGGCGCGGTCCAGCAGCACCGAGAAGTAGAACTCCTCCGCGATGGCGGCGCCCTGCGCGACCATGACGCGCTTGACGACGTGGCCCTTGATGTCGAGGCCCAGGATCGCCTTGGCCGCCTCGTATGCCTCATCGGGGGTCTTCGCGACCTTCACGCCGCCGGCCTTGCCTCGGCCACCGGTCTTGACCTGCGCCTTGACGACGACCACGCCGCCGATCTTCTCGGCTGCCGCTCTCACCTCCTCGGGAGTGTCCGCGACGATACCGGCGAGCACCGGCACCCCGTACTTCTCGAAAAGGTCTCGTGCCTGGTACTCGTAGAGATCCACGTGCAGTCCTTCGCTGGTTGCGGCGGGTGGGACGCGACAAGATTGTCGGCTGCCGATTGTTGGATCGGCCCGATCCCCCAGCGTACTACCGTCTGTCATCGTGCTTTCACCGCGGTCTAGGCTTCTGCCCATGCACGAAACCGCAGAACCGCGCTCCGCCGTCGTCGCCGCAGCGCTCGAACTGTTCCAGGAGCGCGGCTACGACCAGAGCTCCGTGGAGCAGATCGCGAAGGCGGCGGGGGTGAGCCGCTCGACCTTCTTCCGCCAGTTCGGCGGCAAGGAGGACGTCGTCTTCGCCGACCACGAGGTGCTGCTGGAGGAGCTCCGCCTCTTCCTCGCCGAGGAGCACGAGGATCCGTGGCTGGCCGTGTGCGAGGCATCCGAGCACGTCTTCGCGCATTTCGCACGCGCGCCCGAGATGGCGAGGAGACGCTATCAGGTCGTGCGGACCGTCCCTGCGCTCCGCGAGCGGGAGATCGTCACGGTGTTCCGCTACGAACGGCTCTTCGACGAGTACCTGCGTCGCAGCCTGCCCGCGATCGACCCGCTGGATGCCGTCGGGTTCGCCGCCCTGGTCACGGCTGTGCACAACCATGTCCTGCGCCGGCTGCTGCGCGAGGAGCGCAGCGTGCCCCTCGAAGAGCTGCATGATGCGCTGGCGGACGTACGAGGGCGGTTCGGTGTCGGCGCAGAACCGTCCCCGAGCGCGGAGGACGATCTCGTCGTCGCGGCGTTCCCGCGCTCGATGCCCCTCGCCGAGGTCGCCAGACGCCTCGGCGCTCGCTTGAGCTGACACCGAGTTCCCACGATGGAGGAACCGAGTTCCGCACGCGAGTAGAGTGGCGCCATGAGCGATGAAGCCACTCCTCTTCCCGGCGAGCGCGTCTCGGCATACGACACGACCTCGCGCAGGGACAGCGACTACTACGCGGTGTTCCAGGACATCCCTGCCGCCGACCGCGCGGCCTGGGACAGGGCGAAGGCGTACATCGACGAGGTCGGTCCGCAGATGGCGGATGCCTGGGACAAGGCCGAGTACCCGCTCGACGCCGCTCGGCGGATGGGCGAGCTCGACCTCGTCGTCGACGGCATCCGGCATCCATCGCTCACCCCGATGTCGCCGCTGGCCGCCGGCTTGGTGAACATGGAGATCTCCCGCGGCGACGGCTCGCTCGGCACGGTCCTCGCCGTGCAGGGCGGCCTCGCGCTGCGCACCCTCGCCCTCTTCGGCAGCCGGGAGCAGCAGGACCGCTGGCTGACCGCGCTGGCGGACGGCTCGGTGTTCGGCTCCTTCGCGCTCACCGAGCCGGATCACGGCTCCGACTCCGT
Organism: Microbacterium sp. NPDC055903; assembly: GCF_053615555.1. NCBI lineage: Bacteria > Bacillati > Actinomycetota > Actinomycetes > Micrococcales > Microbacteriaceae > Microbacterium > Microbacterium sp. NPDC055903. The sequence continues at coordinate 357,904 of NZ_JBSHCA010000001.1, forward strand.
GTCCTTGGAGACCACCGCTCGCCGAGACGGCGACGAATGGGTGATCCGCGGCGCCAAGAAGTGGATCGGCAACGGCGCCTCCGGCGGCATCACCTTCGTCTGGGCGCGCGTGGACGATGAGAGTGCGCCGGAGCACGGCGCGGTGCGCTGCTTCCTCGTCGAGCAGAGCGCACCCGGCTACACCGGCACCGTCATCCCCGGCAAGGGCTCGCTGCGCGCGATCCACCAGGCCCATATCGCGCTCGACGACGTGCGCGTCGGGATGGATGCCGTGCTGCCTGGCACGCACAGCTTCAAGGACGCATCCGTGGTGCTCTACTCCACGAGATCGGGCGTGGCCTGGTCGGCGCTCGGGCACGCCACCGCCTGCTACGAGGCGGCGCTGTCCTACGCGCTCGAGCGCGTGCAGTTCGGCAAGCCGCTCGCGAAGTTCCAGATGGTGCAGGAGCGGCTGACCCACATGCTGGAGGACCTCACCGCGATGCAGCTGTACTGCCGGCGCCTCGCCGATCTGGAGTCAGCCGGTGAGCTGCGCCCCACGCAGGCGTCGCTCGCGAAGTTCCACAACACGCGCGCAGCACGCCGCATCGCGGCGACCGCCCGAGACCTGCTGGGCGGCAACGGCATCCTCCTCGAGAACGGCGTCATCCAGCACATGGCCGACATCGAGGCGATCCACACCTATGAGGGCACGGAGAGCGTGCAGGCGCTGCTGCTCGGGCGCGACATCACCGGGATGAGCGCCTTCACCTGACCCTCAAGCGGCGCGCTTCGACAGGCTCAGCGGGCTACGATCTCTCCCGCTCCCTGAGCCTGTCGAAGGGACACCCACGAGCAACGCCTCGACGAGCTCAGCGCCAGCGGGCTGCAAGCGGCTCAGCAGCCGCAGGAGCCCGACGCGGTCTTCGTCATGAAGCACACGTCGCACACCCCGTACTCGCGCTCATCGAGCTTCGTCGCGCGCGGACCGGCCGGTGCGACGGGCGCCTTCTTCGGAGCTGCCGCGCGCGCGACCCTCGGTGCCGAGGCCCTGCCGGGGACGACGGTCTGGAACTCGCTCGGATGGGAGACGAAGTAATACGGCGGGCGGCCCTCGCTGGGCTGCAGTCGCAGCCGCGTGCCGCCGTAGACGATCACGTCGCTCTCGGCGAAGCCGTTCGTGTAGGTCTTCCCGATGTGCAGCGCCGCTCCCTCACCGCGGCGGACCGCCTCGATGTAGCGGCCGCGGTCGATGAAGCTCGAGATGCCGATGGCATCCGCGATCGCCGTGATGAACGCGTGGTTCACCGGATCGATGCGGTGCGCTCGGAGCGCCTCCGGGAGGCTGCGGTAGGGACGGGACGTGCCTGCGGGGGTCGGCCCCTGTACTTCGTTCATCTCTTCAAGGATCTCATGTCCGCCGACGGCCCGTCGCCGCGAGCCGTGCCAGACTGGCGGCATGGCACGCGCGACGATCATCGGCAGCGGATCGAACGGACTGGCCGCAGCCGTCTCCCTCGCGAGGGCGGGCTACCGGACGCGGGTGCTCGAGGCGTCTGACACCGTCGGCGGCAGCACGCGCACCGCGGAGGCGACCCTTCCCGGCTTCCTGCACGATGTCGGCTCCGCGTCGCATCCCGCAGCGCTCGCCTCCCCGTTCTTCCGCGCCTTCGGGCTCGCTGAGCGGGTGGAGTGGATCACGCCCGACATCTCCTACGCGCACCCGCTGGACGACGGCCGTGCAGGCATCGCCTGGCACGACATCGAGCGCACCGCAGCGAGCCTCGGCGCCGACGAAAGGGCATGGCTCTCACGCATCCGGCCGCTCAGCACGCACATCGACGGCGTCGTCGACTTCACCGGCAATCAGATGATCCGCATCCCGAAGGATCCGGTGACGGCCGTCCGATTCGCCCTGCGGATGCTCGATCAGGGCACCTTCCTCGCCAGGTGCACCTTCCGCACCGAAGAGGCAGCAGCGCTCCTGGCCGGAGTCCTCGCCCACGCGAACACTCCCCTTCCCTCGCTCGCCGGGTCCGCGGCCGGGCTGCTGCTCGCCGCCCAGGCGCACGCCGGCGGATGGATGTACCCGCGCGGCGGCGCGCAGCGCATCGCCGACGCGCTCGTCGACGACCTCCTCGCGCACGGCGGCAGCGTCGAGACCGGTGTGCCTGTCACCGACCTGTCGAGCCTGGACTGGGGAGACCCGGCGAGGGGCGATCTGCTGCTGCTGAACACCTCGCCCCGGCTCGCGCTCACTCATCCCGGCGTGCCCTCCGGCTACGCCCGCGCGCTGCGCGGCTATCGATACGGGCCGGCCGCCGCCAAGGTGGACTTCGCGCTGGACGGACCTGTCCCCTGGGCCAACGCCGAGGTCGCTAGAGCGGTGACCGTCCACGTGGGCGGGACGCGCGAGGAGGTCTGGGCGAGCGAGAACGCCGTCGCGCGCGGCGGCCTCTCCGACAGCCCCTACGTGCTCACCGTTCAGCCGTCGCTCCACGACGAGACGAGGGCGCCGGCCGGCAAGGGCGTGCTGTGGGCGTACATCCACGTGCCGCAGGGGTCGGATCTCGACCCCACCGAGCTCGTCACCCGTCAGGTGGAGCGCTTCGCCCCCGGATTCCGCGATCTGATCCTCGCCCATCACGCCGTCCCCGCCTCGTCGAGGGAGGCCATCAACCCCTCCGACGTCGGCGGCGACATCCTCGCCGGAGCGTTCACGATCCGCCAGGCCATCCGCCGCCCCGTCCTGTCGACGGCTCCGTGGCGCACGCCGATGAAGGGCGTCTACCTCGCCTCGGCGTCCACGCCGCCGGGGCCTGGCGTGAACGGCATGGCAGGCTGGCACGCGGCGCGCACGGCGTTGCGGGATGCCGGGACCCCGGCGACCCTGGACGAGCTGTTCCGCTGAGCCGCGGCGCGGGGCAGGATGGACGCATGCCGTATGACATCCCCGCGCCGATGCTGGCGAAGGCGGCTCCCGCCGTCCCCGATCCCGCGAAGCACACCGGTGGCCTGCTGTTCGAACCCAAGTGGGACGGCTTCCGCGGCATCCTGTCGTGGGACGGCGAGAGCGTGGAGATCGGGTCGCGCGGCGCCAAGCCGTTGACCCGCTACTTCCCCGAACTGGCCGAAGCCGCCGGCGCTCTGCTGCCCGGCCCCTGCCTCCTCGATGGGGAGATCGTCGTGGCGACGGGTGAGGGCGAAGCGCAGCGGCTGGACTGGGAGGCGCTCAGCCAGCGCATCCATCCCGCCGCATCGAGGGTCGCCCGCCTCGCGGCGGAGACCCCTGCGATGTTCGTGGCCTTCGATCTGCTCGCCGATGGGGAGGAGCTCCTGCAGGAGCACCCCTTCTCCGAACGAAGGGACCGCCTCGAACGCCTGCTCTCCGGCGTCGCGCACCCGTTCCACCTCACCCGGACGACCAGAGACGCCGCTCAGGCGACGCGCTGGCTGGCGGAGTTCGAGGGAGCGGGCCTCGACGGCATCGTCGCAAAACCGCTGGATGCCCCATACGCGCCGGGAAAGCGGACCCTCATCAAAGTCAAGCACGCCCGCACGGCGGATGTCGTGGCGCTGGGGTACCGCATCCACGCCTCCGGCTCCGGTGTCGGGTCCCTCCTCGTCGGGCTCTACGACGCGGAGGGCGCGCTGCACCAGGTCGGCGGAGTCGCCGCCTGGAGCAATGCGCGACGGCAGGAGCTCATCGAGGAGCTGGCCCCGCTCGTCGAGCGGGAACCGGACGGCACCGCGGTGACGGGCGAGGGCGAGAGGAGCCGGTTCACCGGCTCCAAGGATGTCTCCTTCGTGCGGCTGCGTCCCGAACGGGTCCTCGAGGTCCGCTACGACCAGCTCGAGGGAGCGCGCTTCCGCCACACCGTGCAGTTCGAGCGCTGGCGCCCCGACCGCGACGCCTCCTCGTGCACCTACGACCAGCTGGAGGTCGTGCCCACCTACGCGCTCTCGGACGTACTGGTCTGACGCACGGCTATATCCGCTCGCCCTTCTCGTCCCAGTTCTCCGCGACCTTCTTGCTCGGCTGCACCCTGGGCGGTTCACCGGGCATCTTCGGGAACTCCGGCGGGAAGGAGAGCTCGCCGAGGCCGTTCTCGACGTCGCGCTGCCACCAGCCCAGCAGCGTCTCGATGCTGCCTGGCGCCTGCTGCAGGTCGGCCCATGGGTCACCGATGTCCGCGAGTCGCTGCGGGATGCTGCGCACGGTGAAGCGCACAGGGTCCACGTCGTCGAGCTCCTCCCAGTGCACAGGCGTGGAGACGGCGGCGGTCGGCAGCGCGCGCGGACTGTAGGCGCCCGCCATGGTGCGATCTCGGTTGGCCTGATTGAAGTCGATGAAGATCCGCTCCCCGCGCTCCTCCTTCCACCAGCTCATGGTGACCTTGTCCGGCATCCGGCGCTCGAGCTCGCGTCCCGCGGCGATCACCGCGTGCCGGGCGTCGAGGAACTCGTGCTCGGGCACGATCGGGCAGAACACGTGCAGCCCACGGTTGCCGCTCGTCTTGATGAACGGCTCGAGACCCGCCTCGCGGAGGACCTCGCGCAGGCCGTGCGCTGCGCGGATGGCATCCGTGAAGTCCGTGCCCGGCTGCGGATCGAGATCGATGCGCAGTTCGACGGGGTTGTCGGTGTCCGACGCCAGCGATGCCCATGGATGGAAGACGATCGTGTTCATCTGCACGGCCCAGACGATGGCGCTGGGCCGGTTCAGGACGATCTGCGGATGCCGTCGGCCGCTGTTGTAGGTCACGGTGACGGCGTCCACGAAGTCGGGCGTGCCCTTCGGCGGGTTCTTCGAGAAGAAGCCCTCGCCCCCGATGCCGTCCCGGAACCGCTCGAGGGAAACCGGTCGATGCCCGTTCGCGTTCAGGAAGGGCGCGGAGACGATCTGGACGTACTCGGCGAGCTCGGCCTTCGTGATGCCGGCGTCCGGCCACACCAGACGGTTGGGGCTGGACAGCGCGATCGAGCGGGTCTCGTCAGGGTCCGCGACGGTCAGCGTCACGCGTTCGGATGCCATGGCTCGACCCTATGCCGAAGACCGCTGGGGCGACAGGGGCCGCGCTCACTCCCCCAGGTCGACGGCGAGGACGAGGACGGGTGCCAGCACATCGCGTTCGACGACGATCGAGGGGCCCGCGGCGTCCACGAGCACGCCGCCGATCTCGGGGTGCGTGGAGAGCACCTTCGCCAGCTGTTCGGGAGAGAAAGGCAGCGGCCGGTCACCGCGACCGAGGGCGACCACCTCGAGGGGGTGGGAGAACAGCTGCAGGAACCGCTTGCCGTCGGCGCTCTGCGCCTCGGCGATGCCCACCTCGCGGCCGTTGCCGCCCTGGTTCACGGCCACCCATGCCTTGGTCTTCGCGAGCGCCTCGCCCACCTTCGCGGCGGTGTCCGGCTGACGCGGCGCCGCCAGCAGGGTCTTCAGCGTGAGCTCCGGGTCGGCCTGATCGAGAGCCTGCGTGAGCACCTCGACAGGGAACACCGCCCGGTTCACACCCGAGGCGTTGTCGATGACCAGGCCGGTGAAGCCGCCGGAGATGACCTGCTGGAGCACCGCGGCCACCGGCTGAGCGACAGCGGAGGTCGCGGTCGGGTCGGTCTCGCGCTGCACGGAGTCGCGCACGGAGGCGGCGTTGCTGAACGCGAGCATGAACGAACGGTCCTCGTCGCGCACGACCGCGATGGAGAGGGGCTTGCCCTCGCTGATCTGCGTTCGGGCATCGCCGTGCACGCGCAGGTAGAGGTGTCCCTGCAGGGCCTGGCGGAGCACGCCGAGCAGCTGCTCGTTCGTGGCGCCCTCGGTGAGCTCGGCGAGCGCCTCGCGCAGCAGCACGTTGTCCTTCATCCCCGGTACCGTCTCGGTCTGCTCGGGCGGGAGGGCGGCGGCGAGCGGAAGAGCGCGCGGCGCGGATGCCGCAGCGTTCGCCGCCGGTGCGACGGGGGCGGCCGAGGAGCGCTGCGGTTTCGGCGTCGGCTCATCCGAGGCCAGAGCGACCTCGGGACCAGCCTCGGCCCCGACCCCGCGGAATGCCTGGACGGAGATCCCGACCGAGGGGGCAGGCTCCACGGGCTGCTCCGCCTCGACGCTCTCCTCGACGTCGTCGACGACCGCCGGCTCGGTGACCGGTGCGGTCTCGTCGGAGGTCTTCTTGCGGCGGGAGAACAGAGCCATGTCGATCAGCCTAACCGGCCGGAGCTACAGCTTCTCGATGGGGGCGATCTTGATGAGCAGCTTCTTCATCCCCGCCGCGTCGAAGCGGACATGGGCGATGCGCTTCGCTCCCTCGCCGGTGACGGCATCCACTCTGCCCTCACCGAAGTCGGCGTGGCGGATCCGGTCGCCGGCGGCGAGCTCCAGGTCGCCGTTGTCGCGCACCTTCGCGGTGACCTTGTTGGGGAAGCGGTCCATCGCCGTGGACAACGGCTTGAGCGAATCCCGCCCACCAAGGGGCTTCACGGCGAACCGGTCGTTGGACGACCCGAAGCCGCCGCCCGGCCGTCTGGCGTTGAGCGCCCGCGACTGCGTGCCGCCCCGAGAGTTGACGTCGCCCGGAGACTGGCGCCAATCGATGAGACCGGCGGGGATCTCCTGCAGGAACCGGCTCGGCATGGCGACGGAGACCTCGCCGAACTGCGCCCTCGTCATCGCGAGCGAGAGATGCAGGCGCTTGCGCGCCCTGGTGATGCCGACGTAGAACAGCCGACGCTCCTCCTGGGGGCCACCCGGCTCCCCCGCCGAGATGCGATGCGGGATGAGGTCCTCCTCCACGCCCGTGACGAAGACCGCGTCGTATTCGAGGCCCTTCGCGGTGTGCATGGTCATCATCGAGACGGAGCCGGACTCGTCGTCGAGGTCATCGGCGTCGGCGACCAGCGCCACCTCGGTGAGGAAGTCGACGATGGTGCCCTCTGGATTGTTGCGGGCGAAGTCGCGCGTCACCGCGACGAGCTCGTCGAGGTTCTCGACGCGAGCCTCGTCCTGCGGGTCGCGGCTCGCGCGCAGGGCGTCGAGGTACCCGCTCTTGCCGAGCAGCAGCGTGAGCCCGTCCGCCACCGAGGTGGGCGATGGGACCTCGCCTGAGGCCGGCAGCACGATCTCGCTCGCCTCGGCGAGCACCGCGTCGAGCTGGGCGATCGCCGCCTGAAGCTTCGGGCCGACTCCGAGCTCAGCCGGCCGCGACAGCGCCTCGCGGAAGGTGATGCCGTGCTCCTCGGCGAAGCGGGCGATAGCCGTCTCCGTGACGTCGCCGATGCCCCGCCTCGGCTTGTTGAGGATGCGCCGGAGAGACATCTCATCGGCCGGGTTCGCGACCGAGACGAGGTACGCCAGTGCGTCCTTGATCTCCGCGCGCTCGTAGAACTTCGTGCCGCCCATGATCTTGTACGGCACGGCGGCGCGGATGAAGATCTCCTCGAGCGCACGCGACTGCGAGTTCGTCCGATAGAACACGGCCATCTCGGAGTAGGGGTAGCCCGCCCTGTGCAGCGCCTCGACCTCGTCGGCGACGAACTGCGCTTCGTCGTGCTGCGAGTAGCCGGTGAAGCCGACGATCGGGTCCCCGTCGCCCCTGTCGGTCCACAGCTTCTTGTCCTTGCGGTCGAAGTTGTTGCCGATCACGGCGTTCGCGGCGGAGAGGATGTTCTGCGTCGAGCGGTAGTTCTGCTCGAGCAGCACCACCCTCGCCCCGGGGAAGTCGCGCTCGAACTCGCTGATGTTGCGGATGTCCGCTCCGCGGAAGGCGTAGATCGACTGATCGGAGTCACCGACCACCGTGAGCGACGCCCCTTCCATCGCCGGGGCAGGCTCTGCCTCGAAGATCATCATGCCGTTCGCGGCATAGGGCTCGCTCCCGCCTCCTGAGCCATCTCCGTACCCGCTCCCTGAGCCTGTCGAAGGGGGCCTGGTGAGCTCGTGGATGAGCGCGTACTGGGCGTGGTTGGTGTCCTGGTACTCGTCGACGAGGATGTGCCTGAACCGGCGGCGGTACGTGTCGGCGATGTGCGGGAAAGCGCGGAAGAGGAAGACGGTCTGGCCGATGAGATCGTCGAAGTCGAAGGCGTTGGCCTTGCGCAGCTGGCGCTGGTAGTCGGCGAAGACCTCGACGAACAGCCGCTCGGCCGGGTCGTTCATGTTCGCGTCCCGGCGATACGAGTCGGCGTCCTGCAGCTCGTTCTTCAGCTTGGAGATGCGCGACTGCACCGAGGCGGGCGTCAAGCCGTATGCATCCGCCTCGTGCTCCTTCACGAGCCTCTTGATGAGGGCACGGGAGTCACCCGAGTCGTAGATCGTGAACGTCTTGGTGAACCCGAACTGCTCGGCCTCCCGGCGCAGGATCCGCACGCAGGCGGAGTGGAAGGTCGATATCCACATCCCCCTGGAGGCGTCGCCCACGAGCGCCCCCACGCGCTCGCGCATCTCGCCGGCCGCCTTGTTGGTGAAGGTGATCGCGAGGATCTGGCTCGGCCAGGCCTCTCGCGCGCGCAGCAGGGACGCGATGCGGCGGGTGAGCACGCTGGTCTTGCCCGAGCCGGCGCCGGCCACGATGAGAAGCGCCGGTCCGCGGTAGGTCACCGCCTCGAGCTGCTGCGGGTTCAGGCCTGCGAGGAGGTCGTCCTGGGGCGCGCTGCCCTGGGGGCCGCTGGTTCCGGGGACGATGAGGGGTGCGTCGGTCATGGCCTTTCGAGTCTAGGCGGCGGCACCGACACGGCGGACCGCCTTCTCCACGGCACCGCCAGCGCCAGCCCGACGGCGAACAGCACGGCTCCGGCCGCCGCAGCCGCCCATGCCGCATCCGCCGGGACATCGAGGTACACCGTGATCCCGAGGATCCGGGAGAGCCCCCAGGGCAGCACGCCCAGTTCGTCGTTCCAGGCGGTGAGCGCCGCCTCCAGCCCGACGACGGCGACGGCCGCGGCGGGGACGGCGAGCCCTGCGCCCGCCGCGGCGAGAACGAGGCCGCTCGCCCTGCGGCGTCCCCATCGACCGGCCAGCGACCATGCCACGGCGACGAACGTCCACAGGAACAGGGCCAGCGCCACGGTGATGTACGCCGCGCGGCGCACCGGGTCTGTCCAGAACGCGAACCAGTATCCGCCCGGCCCTGTGAACGCCAGCGCGGCGAGGGTGAGCACGCAGCGCAGCACGATGATGCCGCCCAGCGTGCACAGCACGGCCCATGCCGCGCGCCCCCTCAGCACGGCGAGGAGGACGCCGACGAACAAGGCCCAGGCGCCGAGGGTGATCAGCGGGTGCGTCCAGGACAGGAACGAGGTCTGCACGAGCCTGGTCGCCGTCAGCAGCCCGGCGGGGACGATGAGCACGAGCAGCCGGTCGGTCCTCAGCATCCCGAGGGTCGCCTCGTCCGCGCGCCATGGCAGGACCGCACCCGTCCACGTGGCGCGGGCCGCCGCCGCCCCAGGACGTCGGACGAGGCGAGTGCGCGCGGCGAGGGCGCCGATGACGAGCCACCCCGCCCCGAGCACGAGCAGGACGCGAGCGAACCACGCCATCGCGAGATCGCGATCGGCGCGGGCGATCCCGAGCGAGGCGGCCTCGAGGTTGAGCGCCGGATGCGCCACGTCGCCCTCGTAGGCGGCGAGGTGCGCCTCGGCGCGCGCGGAGAAGGCGTCCCTGGCCGCCTGCCACGCGCCGTAGGCCTCCGCCGAGAGGGTGTCGTGCCACTGCGCCTGGTGCAGGAACATCGTCCGGTACGCGCCGAGCAGATCCAGGACGTCCCGCTCATAGGCGATGGCGCCGGTGAACGCCTCCCGCAGCGCGGGATCATGCCAGGTCTCCGGATCCGTCTGCTCGATGAGGTCGGCCATCTCCGCCGCAGCGTCCGATGCGAGCGCCGCACCGGCGATCGCCTCGTCGAGATCGTCTCGCACGATGGCGTAGATGACATCCAGCGCGGCGGAATCCCCCGTCGGGATGTCCCACTCGAAGATCCACATCATCGGCGGCGGCTCGAGCCCGATGGCGAACACGCGCCGCTCGGCATAGGGCTGGATGTACATCCCCTGCTCGATGGCCGTGCGCGACAGCCCCATCGCCTCGACGATGGCGGAGACGGTCGCGGGGTCGGAGGAGAACCACTCCCTCGCCCACCCGACGGTCACCTCGGCAGGATCGGTCTCCGGGTCGCGGGCCAGCCGCATCGCCAGTTCGGAGTTGAGAGCGGCGAGTTGCCAGAAGCCCGCCTTGCCGTACAGGATCATCGGCCCGGCGCGCCAGGGCCCGCCGTCCTGCGCCCAGGCCCAGATCCCCTCGATCCGCGGATTGCCGGCCAGGAGAGTGTTGATCGCCCATGCGTACTCCGCGCCGAGGTCGTTGGGGAAGGCTCCGCTCGCCTCGAACTCCCGCCTGCTCTGGAACTCGACGATGCGGCGCTGCTCCCCCTGCAGCAGCGTGTCGTTCAGCGGCAGCCAGCTGTAGAAGTCGCCGAGCGTGTACTTCGTGGAGACGATGAGCGAGGGAGAGCCGATGCCGGACAGGACCTCCTCATAGGACTGCGCATCGGTGTGCATGTCGCCGACGGCTCCCACCCCGACGCTCCAGCTGCGGAAGATCACCTCGCGACCGGACTCCTCCGCCTGGGTGGTCAGGGCGGTGAGCATGGCGCGCACGGCGTCGACAGTGGTCACCGCGAGGGAGGAGTAGTAGTCCCAGCCCTCGACGTCGTACACCCGGCCGGCCTCGCCGATCCGCACGAGCACGCCGTCCAGCGCGGGAGCCGCCTCGTAGAGCTCGTCGAGGCCCGCCGCATACACCTCCCACAGCTCGGGATCCGTGGTGTCCAGCGAGCCGAACCGCTCGGTGAGGTACTGCTCCAGCGGTGTCGTGAGGGTGAGCATGTCGGTACGAAGGAAGACCTTCACCCCGAGCTCCTGAGCACGGTCCCAGAACGGGGTGAACGCCTCGCGCAGTGCCAGTGCCTTGTCGATGTGGTCGTCACCCTCCGCATACACGCCCTCGACGCCTGTGAAGGCGACGAACTCCACGAAGCCGGGGAACGCGAGCGCGTTGTACCCGTCCGCGACGATGCGACGGAGGTACGCGTCGTAGTCGTCGAAGGCAGCACCGAGGGCGGCGGCATCGATGTACGGCGCGTCGGGGAGGAACACGTCCGCGAACGCCTTCGAGGCGTGCGAATAGTCCGTGCCCGCACGCCATTCGTCGGGGTCGGCTGCCACACCGACAGCACCGAGGTCCGCCATGCGCAGGCCGAGGCGTGAGCGGACCGTCTCTCCGGCATCCGCCCTGATGTCCCTGCCCTCCCTGGCCGCCGCGGCGATGTCGTACAGCGCGCGGGCCGCCCCCGTCTCGCTGACCGCCTCGATGCGGATCTCGTCCGCGGTTCCGGTCAGCGTGTACGCATCGTCGGTCTCGTCGCCGGTGCCGACCGCGAGTGTCACCGTCGCGGTGCCCTCCGTCCGGATGGCGGCGAACGCGGCGTCCAGCTCTTCGGCGGCGGCATCCATCATCGGCGTCTGCGGGGCGCCGCGCACCTCGATCGCCGGCGGCGCGACCGCGGGGCCGACATCCGGGGCTTGGTCGGAAGCTCCACCCATCCGCTCGGCAGCCTCGGTGCGGATGCCGAGGGCGTCGCCGATGAGCATCGCGGCACCGAACCCGGCGGCCAGCAGGGCCAGGACGACGACGATCGCGAGGATGCGGCGCACCCCGTCACCGTGTGTCCCCATCGAGCCCGCCGTCCCCATACCGGCACTCTAGTGTCCGCGCCGACGCCGAGACCATGGTTCGGCGCGCGAAAGAGGCGGGTGGCGTTGCATGCACCACCCGCCTCTTCCGTCCGGTGTCAGATCCGAGCGGTCCTCCGGCGTCGGGCACCGACGGCGCCCAGCGTCAGGAGCAGCGCCGCCAGGACGATGCCGGCGATCGGCAGCTCGGCTCCGGTCGCCGCGAGCGCCCCGTCGGCCGTGATCGTGAGGTCGGCCCAGCCGATGAGCGCCCCCTCCGCGTCGTAGACCGCGATCCGATGCGCACCGGCCGGGGCGTCGGCGGGGATCGTCACGAGGATCTCGCCGTTCGCGTCCAGCGCGGCGGACGCCAGCAGCACGGGGTCGGAGTACAGCCAGACCTCCACCGTGCTCCCCGCCGCATCCGCGCCGACCGAGACGACGACGTCATCGCCTGCCGCGGCGACGCTCGGGTTCACCTCGACGGCGCCGCGGTTGGCGTCGACGAGGCCCGTGCCGGGAAGCGGAGGCGTACCGGGGTTCTCCCCACCGGGGTTCTCGCCACCGGGGTTCTCCGTGTCGGTCGCGCCAGGGAGGGTTCCCGCCCGCAGCGCCTCGCTGGCGAATCCGTCGGCGAACCACCAGACCGGGCGCTCCCCGTCGACGGAGAGCGAGGCCGGAGCCGTCGCGAAGCCCTCGTTGTTGATGTCCGGCATCCCCGCGGGGCGCGCGAAGTGCGCGATTCCGGGGTCGTCGGTGCCGTTCAGCGTGATCTGCGCGGACCGGCCCTGGCAACCGTCGTCGCACACCGCCCACAGCACGCCGAGCACGCTGTCGTAGTCCAGCGCCATGACACCGGCCAGCCCCGGTGCGATCTCGGAGACGAGGTCGGCAGAACCGTCCTCGTTCAGGGCGAAGGCGTAGACGTGGCCGTTGTCCTCGACCGCCACGAAGAACAGGCCGTCGCCGTGTCCGGCGTAGTCCGCCGGATCGTAGGCGGCACCGGTCGTGTCGTCGAAGAGCTCTCCGGCCAGCACGTCATCGGAGACCCACTGCACGGCCTCCATGCCGAGGTTCGCTCCCACCTGCGGAAGCAGGGCCGTGAGGTCCCACTCCTGTTCGGCGACGAGGTCGCCGGCCGCGGCATCCGGATCCACCTTCAGCACCACGTTCTGGTTGACGCCCTTCGCGCTGTTGTCGCGCTCGGAGGCCACGTAGACGAATCCTTCCGAGTCCACCGTGATGCCCTCGGTGTCGGGACCTGCGGCGCTCGGTGCGTCCGCGTCCTTCTGGAAGCGGACGCGCTTGCCGTCCTCCCAGCCGTCGATCGTGGCGAAAGAGCCGTCGGCGTGCGCCTCGAGCTTCCAGATCCGGCCTTCGCCGTTGTCCACGGCCCAGAGGAACGCGCCGTCCTCGGTCTCCTGGATGTCCAGACCCGAGCTGTCCTCGAGGAAGGTCGGCGCGGCGTCCAGCACACGGACGTCGGCGGAACCCGGCCACGGCGAGACCGCGATCTCGCCCTCGCACACGTTCGTCGCACCCTTGGTCGACTCCGCCGTCACAGCGAAAGCGCCGGATGCGTCGGGGCAGCGTCCCCACGTCGTCGCGGCGTGGCCTTCGCCCCAGGTCGTCTCGTCGATGAGCAGCTCGCCGTCGAAGAGGCGCACGGCGTCTCCGCCGCCGAGGCCGAAGCCGAGCTGATCGCGCTCGACCACGAGGTAGCCGCCGGCCGCGATGCTCGTGCCGGTCGGGATCGTGTAGGCGTGCGCGTCGTCATCGTCCTTCACGACGACGCCGGAGACGTCGAGCGCTGCATCGGTCGGGTTCACCAGCTCGATCCAGTCGTCCGGCGATCCGCCGTCGGACTCGACCTCGTTGATGCGCACCGGGTTCCCGCATGCGTTGCGCAGGCCCTTGGTCGAGGTGGCGAGGTCGACGAAGTCGCCGGTGCCGTCCGCGCAGCGCGCGAGCACGCCGTCCGCATGAGCCGTGTAGACGTGCTCGTCCACGGTGTTTCCCGCGGCGTCCCTGATCGTCACGGTGTCGCCGTTGCCCAGCCCGAACACGAAGTCGTCCGGCTGATCGAAGACGAGGTACTCGCCCGGCTCGATCGTGGTGCCGTCCGCGAGCGGCGTGGTCTCCGCCGCGTGTCCTGCGGGGTCGTTGTCCATGACGCTCCAGCCGGAGACGTCGACCACGGTGTCGCCGACGTTGACGACCTCAACCCAGTCGGTGGTGTCGCCGTTGGACTCGATCTCATTGATCACCACGTCGGGGATGACGCAGGTGTTCGATGCGCCGGGAGTCGGTGTCGCGAGCACGAAGGCTCCGACCCCGTCAGGGCAGCGCGCCAGCGTCGCCGCCGCGAAGTCGCCGTCTATCGCGGCGTGCCCTTCCCAGGGAAGCGTGTCGTCGATGAGGAGCCCGTCCGCGTCGAACAGGCGGATGCGGTCGGCGCTGCCGATGCCGATGGGGGCGGAGAAGATCGCCTCGACGCCATCCGAGACGCCGACCGTGTTCTGGTCGACGACGAGGAACTCGCCCGCGCCGATCGACGTGCCATCCGCGAACTGCCAGCGGTGGTCGTCCGAGTTGTCGCGGATCTCGTACCCGGAGATGTCCAGGTCCGCGTCGCCGGGGTTGTAGAACTCCACCCAGTCCGCCGGCTGCGAGTCGACCTCGTTGATGAGGATCGCGCCGTCCACGGGCTCCACGCTGCAGTCGTTCGCCGCCCCAGGGGTCGCCGCGGTCGCGTGCGCCCAGTCGCCGGTGCCGTCAGGGCAGCGGGCCCAGACCGCGATCGGCGCGGTGTTCTCGTAGGCGTAGGCGTCGATCTCGGTGCCGGAGGGATCGAAGAGCACGACCTCATCGCCCTTGCCGAGACCGAAGTCGAAGTCGACGTCCTTGACGAGGACGAGGAACTCCCCCGGCTCGAGGGTCTGATCGGGCGCCTCTCCGAAGGTGTCGCGCTTCTCGTCGGAGATGTACCATCCGGCGAGGTCGACCGGCTCGGTGCCGGCGTTGTACAGCTCGACCTGGTCGGCGAGACCGGTCTGGGCGTCGTCGTAGACGATCTCGTTGATGACGAGGCCGGATTCGGCTCCGATGGCGGGGGAAGGCAGGCCGATCAGGACGGCGGCGCCGAGGGCGCCGGCGGCCGTGAAGGCGAGCCCGCGATGCAAGCGGGACATGGGTCTCCAGGGTCGGGAAGCGTAGCGGGACGCATCCACACCATCGGCACCGCTCGACCAACCGGCGACAGCGCGGTGTACGGCCGGTGAACAGCCGGTTGCCGTTGCCCTGGCGGCGCGGCGTCGGGAGCTCGATGCTCCGGAGTCAGGATCGGGGATCGCGGAAGAATCCGACACCGAGATCGGGATGATCGACGAAGACGCCGTCCACGCCGGAATCCGCGATGACCGCCCATTCCGACTCCCAGTCGCCGAACGCGGCCTTGCCGCCCTCGGCACGGAATTCCGGCGCGAGGAACGCGTTCTCGGGGCGGCAGGTCCAGGTGAAGACGGTCAGGCCACGGGCGTGGGCGTCCGCCACGATCGAGTTGCCGCGCGCGAGGAGCATCTTCTTGCTGACGCTCACGCCGTCGACCGTGCCCCTGAGGGCGTCAAGCCCGTGCGGGAGGACGGTCTCCTTGTACGACGGCGCCGCCTTGCCCTGCGCGCGGCGGAGGTCGAAGGGCCGACCGGATGCCTCGATGAGGTAGACGTAGGACGCCGCGATCCCCTGTGCACGTAGCTCGCCGAGCACGGTGGATTCGAAGGACTCGATGATGAGCGGGAGTGCTCCATCCGCCCACCCTGCGTCACGCAGATCTCTGGCGATCAGTGGCGCGAGATCGAGTCCCGCCTCGGCGAAATAGGTGGCGTGCTTGACCTCGAGGACGACGCCGATCTCGCGGCCGTGCTCGACGGAGCCCTCCCGCACGATGTCGAGCACGTCGATGAGTCGCAGGATCGGCTGGGTGTCGTCGAAGCTCGCACTGGAGGGCCGGAGCTTCGGCAGCCGTTCGCGGGTGCGCAGCGTCGCGAGCTCGGCCCAGGTGAAGTCCTCGGTGAACCAGCCGGTGAGATCCTGGCCGTCCACGCGTTTGGTGGTGCGGCGGTCGGCGAACTCGGGATGCTCGGCCACGTCGGTCGTCCCGGAGATCTCGTTCTCGTGCCGCACGACGAGCACGCCGTCCGCGGTGGCGACGACATCCGGCTCAACCGCGTCGACGCCCATGGCGAGTGCGAGCTCGTACGCCGACCTGCTGTGCTCAGGGCGATATCCCGATGCCCCTCGATGGCCGATGACGAGAGGCGACTTCCTGGGCATGCTCACAGCGTAGAACAGGACATCGCTCTGCATGCCCGGTATCGTTGAGACAAGCGATACGAGACCCCCTTTGGAGTGAGGCCACGATGAGCAATTTCGCATTCAACAATCCGGCGTTCCAGCAGCAGGATCCGCGGAACGTCGCGACCTACCCCGGAGCCCCGCAGGCGGGCCAGGGCGCGCAGGCCGCGTCCTTCCAGCACGCGAGCATGGATGTTGCGGCGAACGCTCAGCTCGAGGGGATGTACGCCGCGCCTTCCGCCGGCGCCATCGAGACCGACCGGATGAGCGTCGAGGACACCGTCTGGAAGACCGCAGGCCTCTTCGCGATCCTCCTCGTCACCGCCGCCATCGGCTGGGTGTGGACGCTCGGGGGCCTTCGCGCCAACCCGTACGTGGACGTCTCCCTGCTGCCCTGGATGCTCGGCGCGCTCGGCGGATTCGTGCTCGCGATGGTCGTCACCTTCACCTCGCGCAAGAAGGTGCGCCCCGCGCTGATCTTCGCGTACGCGGCCTTCGAGGGTCTCTTCGTCGGCGGCATCTCGGCCTTCTTCGAGACCGTCTGGCCCGGCATCGTCATGCAGGCGACGCTCGCCACCGTCGCCGTCGTCGGCGTCACCCTCGCCCTCTTCGCCAGCGGCAAGGTCCGCGCCTCTAAGAAGATGACGAAGATCGTCATGATCGCGATGATCGGCTACCTCGTCTTCTCGGTGCTCAACCTCATCCTGATGTGGACGGGCGTCCTCCCCGCCGGCCAGGCCTTCGGCCTCTACAGCCAGCCGGTCTTCGGCATCCCGCTCGGCCTCATCATCGGCGTCCTCGTCGTCTTCATGGCCGCCTACTCGCTCGTGATGGACTTCGACCAGATCCAGCAGGGCGTGCGCAACGGCGCCCCGCGGAAGTACGGCTGGGTCGGGGCCTTCGGCATCATGGTCACGGTCGTGTGGCTCTACGTCGAGATCCTGCGCATCATCGCCATCGTGCGCGGCAGCGACTGATCACGCCGGAAGAACGTCGAAGGGCCCGTCTCGGAAGAGACGGGCCCTTCACTTTGTCAAGGGGGTGTGCGTGTTCATGCCCCGATGAGCATGATGGGGCATCACCAACAGAAACGGAGCCCTCACCATGAGCTTCCTCGGATTCCTCCTTCTCGGCCTGATCGCCGGTGCGATCGCGAAGCTGATCCTGCCCGGCCGCCAGGGCGGCGGCTGGTTCGTCACCCTGCTTCTCGGAGTCGTCGGTGCTCTCCTGGGCGGTTGGCTGGGGAGTCTGCTCCTGAACCGACCGCTCACGGAGTTCTGGGACCTCGGGACCTGGCTGCTGGCCATCGCCGGCTCCGTGGTCGTCCTGCTCATCTACGGCCTCATCGCCGGCAGCGGGCGGAAGGTGAACGACTAACGGCCGTCGGCCTTCGCCTCCAGCAGTGACCGTTCGCGGTCGTTGCCCGCCAGTCGGGCAGCGGCCGCGAACTCGCGTCTGGCCTCGTCCTCACGGCCGAGCTGCCGCAGCAGTTCCGCGCGCGTGGCGGGCAGCAGGTGGTAGTTCCGCAGCGCTCCGGATGCCATGATCCGATCGATCTCCCTGAGCGCTGACGCCGGACCGGTCGCCATGGCGATCGCTGCCGCCCTGTTGAGATCGACGACGGGCGACGGAGCGAGTCGTCCGAGCGCCTCGTAGAGCAGGACGATGCGCTCCCAGTCGGTGGCCTCCACGGACGGGGCCAGCGCATGGCACTCGGCGATCGCCGCCTGCAGGCCGTATGCCGTCCGTCCTGAGCCGAGCGCGTCTGCCCGGGCGAGCGCCGCACGCCCCGCGGCGATGCGGCTGCGATCCCAGCGGGTGCGGTCCTGATCCGCGAGCAGCACGGGGTCGCCGTTCGCATCGGTGCGCGCGGGGAACCGGGCCGCCGTGAGCTCCATGAGGGCGACGAGGCTCCAGGCATCCCGCTCCTGGGGAAGCAGGGCAGCAAGCACACGTGCGAGCCGGATCGCCTCGGCGGCGAGATCCGCACGCATCCACTCCGATCCGCTGGACGCCGCATGTCCCTCGTTGAAGACGAGGTAGAGCACCCCCAGCACCGCGCTCAGCCGCGCGGGCTGCTCGTTCCTCGGCGGCGTCTCGAAGGCGACGTTCGCCGCAGCGAGCGTCTTCTTCGCCCGCACGATGCGCTGCTGCACGGTGGCGACGGGAACCATGAACGCCCTGGCGACCTCCTCACTGGACAGCCCGCCCACAACCCGGAGCGTGAGCGCGACCTGCGCCTCTCGGGAGAGCACGGGGTGACAGGAGATGAAGATCAGTCGGAGCACGTCGTCGTCGATGGCATCCGGATCCCACGGTGCCGCATCGAGCGCCTCGGACTGCTCGCGCTCCAGATCGTGCGCCAGCGCGGCGATGCGGTCGTCGTACCGCTCGCGACGACGCCATCCGTCGATCGCCTTGCGTTTGGCCACCGCGGTCAGCCAGGCGGCCGGATTGCGAGGCACGCCCTCCTGCGGCCACTGCCGCAGCGCATCCACGAGCGCCTCCTGAGCGAGGTCCTCGGCGAGCGGGAAGTCGCCGATGGCGCGGCTGAGCGTCGCCACGATCCTGGCCGACTCGATCCGCCACACCGCGGCGAGAGTGCGCTCGACATCCGTCGCAGGATCCGCGCGCACTCCCGCCGCCGAGGGCGATTCGGCTTCGGTCACGGCTTGGCGGCGCGGCGGGCCTCCTCCTCGCGCCGCCACCCCTCTTCCTTCTGGATCCACTCGTTGTCCGCGGGGAAGTCCTCCAGCTCGGTCACACGGCGCACCTCGAGGAAGGCCCCGGGGCCGAGCGGGGCGCGCTTGGCCCACTCCGCCGCTTCCTCGCGCGAGGAGACCTCGATGATCCAGAAGCCGTTGAACAGCTCCTTCGTCTCCCCGTACGGGCCGTCGGTGACGAGCGGGGCGTCGGCGGAGAAATCGACGACGAAACCCTCGGCGGCGTCGGTGAGCCCCTCCCCTGCGAGCAGGACACCCGCCTTGATCATCGACTCGTTGTACTTCCCCATCGCCTCGATGACCTGCTCGAACGGGATCTCCTGGTACGCCTCGACACCGGAGTCGTCTGCCCGCATGATCAGCATGTACTTCATGGTTGTTCTCCTTGTTCCCGGGATCGTGTCTCGACCCTCTCATTGAAGACGTCGAACGGGAAGGGCGCAGATCGACACGGCATCCGAAAAAACTTCAACGCCCCTTCTCCGAAGGGCTCCGCGGCCGTCGTGCCATGATGAACGACGTGAACACTCGGGGGGAACGATGAGCGGACGGATGCGGTTCGGGACGATCACGGCAGCGTCGGCGCTGCTCGGCGGCATCCTCATCGGCCCCGCTCTCGCTGCGGGTGCCACCGCGCCTCCTGCGCTCGACCCCGGCTATGTGAGCGATGTCTCGGGCGTCCTCGACGAGTCGGAGGAGGCCCGGCTCGAGCAGCTCCTCGGCGACCTCGCCGCGAAGGATGGACGACCGGAGCTCTACGTCGTGCTGGTCCCCCGATTCGAGGATCCGGCCAACGCCCTCGCCTGGGCCGACGACACCGCGCAGCGCAACAACCTCGCCCCCGATCAGTACTTGCTGGCGATCGCGACGGAGGGGCGGACCCTCGCCATCTCGGCGGAGTACGGCGGCGACGGCGTCGCCGCCGGCCCTCTCTCCGAAGCCAGAGTCCTCGACGTCGAGAACGCGCTCGGGGCCGATCATCTCGCGCACGACGACTGGGCGGGCGGCATCGAGTACGTCGCCGGCGAGTTCGACGAGGTGCCGTGGCCATGGTGGGTCTGGATGCTCGGCATCGCCGCTCTCGCCATCGTGATCTTCCTCGTCGTGCAGCTCGTCCTGTTCATCCGTCGCCGTGTCGCACTGTCCAGGGAGCTGCGATCCCTGGACGGTCAGCGCCGACGCGCTGCGCGCCTGCTCGTGCAGGCCGATGAGGCCATCCGGACGAGCGCGCAAGAGCTCGGGTTCGTCACGGCGGAGTTCGGCGAGGAGACGACCGCCGAGTTCGCCGTCGTGCTGGACCGCTGCCGCGAACAGCTCAGGGAGGGCTTCCTGCTCCTGGAGAAGCTCGAGGACTCCGAGAAGGACACGCTGCAGGAGACGCGCTCGTGGACCGAGTCGATCATCCGGCTCTGCGGCGAGATCGACGGTCGCCTGGAGGGGCGCAAGCGCGAGCTCGAGGCGTTGCGTGCCCTCACCGCCTCCGCACCGGCGACGCTGAACCGCCTGACCGCCGCCCGCGCCGAGGCCGCCGAGGTGCAGGCTGCGACGATCGGTCGGCTCGCCTCGCTCACGGCGGCATTCGATCCCGTCGACCTCATCGGCGTCGCAGACAACGCCGATGAGATCGAGCGCCGGCTGCGCGACGCGGACGTCCGGCTCGAAGCGCTCCGCGCCGCGGTATCCGCACGCAAGCCGAAGGCGATCTCCGACGGCGTGCACGAGATCGAGCGGCTCCTCGCCGAGGTGAGCGACCTGCATGACGCCGTCGACGCGCAGGCCGAGACCCTCTCCGCGCGCGCGGTTGAGGCCGCCTCGACTCCCGAGTCTGCGTCGAGCCCGCTCGGTTCGGGCATCGACCGAGCCGCCGCCGCGGTTCGCGCGGCGGAATCCTCCGTGCAGGCCAGAGCCGGCCAGGTCAGCGCGTTCGCGTTGAGTCGGCTGCAGCTCGCGCAGAGCCGGCTCGCCGAGGCGAGGAGCGCGCAAGTCGGAAGCGAGGAGTCCACACAGCTCGCGGCATCCGCGCAGGCGGCAGCCGAGCAGGTGCAGAGCCTCGTCGGATCGCCTGTCGCGCGCGAGCGGTCGCGGTTCGTGCGGCCGGCTCAGGCAGCCGCCGACCGACCCCTGATGTTCGATACCCCCGCGTCCGCATCCAGCGCCGCTCCTCGACGCTCTCTCACCTACGAAGAACGGGACGGCACCGGCGCCAAGGCTGTGTGGGGCGGCTTCGGCGGGGGCTTCGTCGGATTCATCAGCAGCATCGGCGTCGCCGACGATGCACCGGGCATCGTCATCATGTTCGTCCTCGGCGGCATCGTGCTCGGTGCGCTGTCCGGCGCTTTCGGCAGGAGCGACGGCGGCAGCTCCTCGGGCTGGGGCGGATCGTCGTCACGATCATGGGGCGGATCCTCCCGGTCCTCCAGTCGCTCCTCCGGCGGGTCCAGCCGTTCCTCCGGCGGGAGCAGATCTTCGGGCAGGTCCGGCGGGCGTCGGTTCTAGGCCCCGGGTACGCGAGAGGGGCGGATGCTGCGCAGCATCCGCCCCTCTCGTACGTCGTAGAGCGACGACGTCACTCCCATTCGCCCGCTGCCGCGGGCGAGTGCCACGCAGTGCTCATCGCGAGTGGGAGCGACGACGTCACTCCCACTCGCCCGCTGCCGCGGGCGAGTGCCACGCAGTGCTCATCGCGAGTGGGAGCGACGACGTCACTCCCACTCGATGGTCCCCGGGGGCTTCGACGTGACGTCGAGCACCACGCGGTTGACATCGCGGACCTCGTTGGTGATGCGGTTGGAGATCTTGGAGAGCACGTCGTAAGGCAGGCGCGTCCAGTCGGCCGTCATGGCATCCTCGCTGGACACCGGACGGAGCACGATCGGGTGCCCGTAGGTGCGACCGTCGCCCTGCACTCCGACCGAGCGCACGTCCGCGAGCAGCACGACCGGGCACTGCCAGATCTCCTGATCCAGCCCAGCGCGGGTCAGCTCCTCGCGGGCGATGGCGTCGGCCTCACGCAGGAGCGCGAGACGGTCAGCGGTGACCTCGCCCACGATGCGGATGCCAAGGCCCGGCCCCGGAAAGGGCTGACGCCCGACGATGGCCTCCGGCAGGCCGAGCTCGCGGCCGATCGCGCGGACCTCGTCCTTGAACAGGGTGCGCAGCGGCTCGATGAGCTCGAAGTCGAGATCGTCGGGGAGCCCGCCCACGTTGTGGTGCGACTTGATGTTCGCCGTACCCGTGCCGCCGCCGGATTCGACCACGTCCGGGTAGAGCGTGCCCTGCACGAGGAACTTCACGGGAGCGCCTTCGGCCTTGGCCTCGTCGACGAGCTCGCGCTGCACCTTCTCGAAGGCGCGGATGAACTCGCGCCCGATGATCTTGCGCTTCTCCTCGGGGTCGGTGACGCCGGCGAGGAAGCCGAGGAAGGTCTCAGCGGCATCCACCGTGATCAGCCGCACTCCGGTGGAGGCCACGTAGTCGTTCTCGACCTGCTCGCGCTCGCCCTTGCGGAGCAGACCGTGGTCGACGAAGACCGCGGTGAGCTGGTCGCCGATCGCCCGGTGCACGAGCGCGGTGGAGACGGCGGAGTCGACGCCGCCGGACAGCGCGGAGATGACGCGCGCCGAGCCGACCTGCTCGCGGATGCGTGCGACCTGCTCCTCGATGACGTTGCCGCTGTTCCAGTCGGCGGCGAGCCCTGCCGCCTTGTGCAGGAAGTTCTCGATGACCTCCTGGCCGTGGTCGGAGTGCTTCACCTCGGGGTGCCACTGCACGCCGTAGAAGCATTTCTCCGCGCTGCCGAAGGCGGCGACCGGGGTGGCCGAGGTCGAGGCGAGCACCTCGAAGCCCTCCGGGGCCTTGGAGACCTGGTCGCCGTGGCTCATCCAGACGTTCTGCGCGGCCGGCTGGCCGCCGAGCAGCACGCCGCCGTCACCGGTGAGCGAAGCATCCGTGGCGCCGTACTCCCGGAGACCGGTGTTGGCCACCTCGCCGCCGAGCGCGCGGGCCATCACCTGGAAGCCGTAGCAGATGCCCAGCGTCGGGATGCCGAGATCGAAGATGGCGCCATCGAGCGAGGGCGCGCCCTCCTCGTACACCGACGAGGGGCCGCCGGACAGGATCAGTGCAACGGGATTGCGCTCGGAGATCTCCGCCGCGGTGACGGTGTGCGGCACGATCTCGCTGTACACGCCTGCTTCGCGCACCCGGCGCGCGATGAGCTGCGCGTACTGGGCGCCGAAGTCGACGACGAGGACGGGACGCTGGGCGGTGTCTGCGCTCATCGCGCGGCCTCCTGGGTCTGAGTGTCGGATGCGGCGGCGATCGACGCTTCGCGAGAGGCGAGGTACGCCTTGACCTCGCGGGCGACGATGGCCTCCATGAAGAACGAGAGCAGCGGAACGACGCCGCCGAGCGCGAGCAGGATGAAGCGCACGAACGGCCAGCGCATGAGGCTCCACATGCGGAAGCAGGCGAAGAGGTACACGACGTAGAACCAGCCGTGCGCGACGAGGATGCCGAGCGAGATGTTGACGCCGTCACCGGCCGAGACGAGCTCGCACCCCATGCCGCCTGGCACGAAGAGGGAGAACCACTGGCAGCCGTCGCCGACGATGACCGGCGCGAACCAGAGGAAGCCGCCCGAGCCGCCGAGGAAGAGCTCGACGTGCGTGGGGCTGTACTTGAGGATCATCTCCACGAGCAGCGAGAGCAGCATGACGCCGGTGATGATCGAGGCGATCTGGTAGAACCTCAGCGCCCCGCGGATCTTCGGGAAGGAGGCGGCTTTCGGCTCGGGCATGCCGTCCAGTCTACCCGGCGAGCACGGAGGCTACGCCGCGTCGAGGTCGGTCTCCAGCAGGGCGACGAGGTCGTCGAGCGCCTCCGCCGCGCCGTCGGCGTCCGAGCGGAGCGTCACGGTCGTTCCCGTGCTGGCCCCCAGCCCCATCAGTGCCAGAATGCTGCCGGCGTTGAGCTCCGCGCCGCCGTCCACGGAGATCGTGATCGGGATGCCCGTGGCCTGCACGGCGGACACGAAGAGCTTCGCGGGGCGGGCGTGGAGTCCTGAACTGCTGGCGATCGTCGCCTGTCGTTCGGTCATGGTGTTCTCCTTCGGTGCGTTGTCAGGGAATGTCGGATCAGGCGGCGACCGCCGCGCTCTGCTGCGGCTTCTTCGTCGCGAAACGCTTCAGCGCGACGACCGCGAACGCGCTCACCGCGGTGCCCGCAGCCAGGGCGATGAGGAATCCCCAGATCGGCGAGATCGCGAAGAAGACGAAGATGCCTCCGTGCGGCGCAAGCGACTGTACAGCGAACGCCATGCTGAGAGCACCGGTGACGGCTCCACCGAGCATGGATGCCGGGATGACTCTGAGCGGATCGGCGGCGGCGAACGGGATCGCGCCCTCGCTGATGAACGAGGCACCGAGCAGCCATGCGGCGACTCCGTTCTCGCGCTCGACCGCGGTGAAGCGCCGGCGGTCGAGCACCGTGGAGGCCAGCGCCATCGCGAGCGGCGGGACCATGCCTGCGCACATCACGGCGGCCATGATGAGGTAGGGCGCGGTGTTGTCCGCGGATGCGGAGGCGAGCCCTGCCGTGGCGAAGGCGTACGCGACCTTGTTGACCGGACCGCCGAGATCGAAGCACATCATGAGGCCGAGGATCACGCCGACGAGGATGATGCCCGAGGTCCCTGCGAGGCCGGTCAGCCAGTCGTTGAGCACGAGCATCAGCCAGGCGATGGGTCGGCCGAGGAAAAGCAGCATGAGGCCGGATGCCGCGATCGAGGCGAGCAGCGGGATGATGACGACGGGCATGAGCCCGCGGAGCCATCGCGGGGCGTCGATGCGGCCGATCGCCAAGGCGACGACTCCGGCCAGCAGGCCGCCGACGATCCCGCCGATGAAGCCGGCGTTCATGAGCACGGCGACGGCGCCGGCCACGAAGCCCGGTGCGAGGCCGGGCCTGTCGGCGATCGCGAAGGCGATGTAGCCCGCGAGCGCCGAGACGAGGAAGCCCATCGAGGTGGCGCCGATGACGAAGAGCACGGAGCCGAGGTACTGGCCGATGCCACCCGCGGGGAGATCCCAGAGCGCGTTCTGCAGCACGACGTCGAAAGCGACGCCGTCCTGGTTGACGTTGAACCCGCCGAGGAGGAATCCGAGGGCGATCAGCAGACCCCCGCCGGCGACGAACGGAATCATGTAGCTGACGCCGGTGAGCAGGACGCGCTGGATGCGGGCGCCGAACGACTGCGTCGTAGGAGCGGCGGCGGATGCCGCTGCCGTCCCGCCCACGCGCACCGCTTTCGGATCGTTCGCCGCGGCCAGCGCCTCGGCGATGAGCTGCGTCGGCTCTTCGATCCCCCGCTTGACGCCGGAACGGATCACCGGCTTCCCAGCGAACCGCTCCTGCTCTCTGACGTCCACGTCCACGGCGAAGATCACGGCGTCCGCAGCGTCGATGACGCTCTGCGGGAGCGCCTTGTACCCGCTCGAGCCCTGCGGCTCCACCGCGAGCTCGACGCCATCGGCCCTGGCGGCCGCGGTCAACGCATCGGCCGCCATGAACGTGTGGGCGATGCCGGTGGCGCAGGCGGTGACGGCGACGAGGCGCAGCCCGTCGGCGGCGACCGACCCCTCCGCGCCGACGGCCGCCGGGACGTCATCCTGGTCGGCCGGACCGTCTCCGATCGCGGCGTCGACGATCGCCACGACGTCCGCCGGTGTCTTCGCGGCGCGCAGCGCCGCCGTGAAGTCGTCCTGCATGAGGCTGCGTGCGAGCTTGGAGAGCATCGCGAGATGCGCCTCCGCCGCGGTGTCGGGAGCGGCGATGAGGAAGACCAGGTCGGCTGGTCCGTCCGGAGCGCCGAAGTCGACGCCCGGGGTCAGCCGGGCGAAGGCCAGCGACGGCCTCGTCACGGAGGCGCTCTTCGCGTGCGGGATTGCGATGCCGCCGGGCAGCCCCGTCTCGTCCTTCTGCTCGCGCGCCCAGGCGTCGTCGAAGAGGGCCCGCCCGCTGTCGGCGCGGCCCTGGGCCGCCACGAGCTCGGCCAGTGCGCGGATGACCGCGGCCTTGTCGGCGCCGAGCGCAGCATCGATGCTGACCAGTTCGGCTGTGATGGTGTCGGACACGATGACCTCCTGCGGTCGTCTGGATTCAGAGGGTTCGGACGGCGATGTCGCCGGACGGGAGATCGGCGGGAGTCGGCGCCTGCGTGCCGGGGAGCATCGCCGCGGCGGCGCCGTAGCGGATCGCCATGCGCAGCCGATCCGCAGCGTCCGCGCCTTCGGCATCCGCGAGCAGGTATCCGGCGAGAGAGCTGTCACCGGCGCCGACCGTGCTCGACACGCGGATCCGCGGCGCAGCGCCGAACCAGGCCCCATCGGCCGTGATGAGCACCGCGCCCGCTCCCCCGAGGGTGACCAGTGCTGCGGCAGCGCTCTCCGGAACGATCCGGCGTGCGACCTCGCGCACGGCCGGTACGAGGTCCGCGCGGTCGAGGTCGATGCCGGTGAGCTCGGCGAGCTCCTCATCGTTGGGTTTGATGAGATCCGCCGCGCCGTGCGCGACGACTTCGCGGAGCGCGGGCCCCGAGGTGTCGACGGCGATCCGGGGTGCGTCCGCACCCCACCGGTCACGCACCGCGTCGATGACGTCCACGTAGAAGCCGGCCGGAGCACCGAGCGGCAGGGAGCCTGCCAGCACGAGCCATGCCGCGCTGCGACTCGCCTCGACGGTCGCCGCGATCAGCGCGGCAGCATCCGCGGATGACAGCACCGCCCCTGGCAGATTGACCTTCGTCGTCGCCCCGACCGGATCGGTGATCGCCAGGTTCGCGCGCACGTGCGCGGTGATCGGCACGGTGCGCGTCGGGATGCCCGTGTCCGCCAGCACGGTGCCGTAGGGGTCCCCCTGGCCGACCGGCAGCACCGCGAGCCCGTCGGCTCCGGCGGCGGTGACGACCCTGGCGACGTTCACGCCCTTGCCGCCGGCATCCTCTCGAGAGGACGAAGCGGTCTGCACCTCGCCGACGCGCAAGGCGGCGCCGAGCGTGATCGTGCGGTCGAGCGCGGGATTCGCGGTGAGGGTGACGATCATGCGACCCACACCTCCACACCCGCGTCCTCGAGCGCCGCCGCGAGCGCGGCAGGCGGCTCGGCATCCGTCACGAGCACGTCGATGTCGCTCAGCCCGGCGAACGACACCAGCAGCTCTCGGTCGTGCTTGCTGGAATCGGCCACGACGACGACCCTGCGCGCGGCCCGGACGATCGCGCTCTTGACCGATGCCTCGTCCGGATCAGGGGTGCTCAGCCCGAAACCTGCGGAGAGGCCGTTGGTTCCGAGGAAGGCCACATCGGGCCGGAGGCGACCGATCGCCGCGGTGGTCTCGGCGCCGACGGCGGCGGCGGTGACGCCGCGCACCCGCCCACCGATGACGGTGAGGGAGATGCCCTCGGCTCCGGCGATCGTCGGAGCGATCGTCAGCGAATGCGTCACCGCTTCGACGCGCTCGTGTGCACCCGTGCGCGCCGACGACATCCGCGCGGCCAGCGCCTCTGCGACGGCGGCGGTGGTCGTGCCGGCATCGATGAAGACCGATCCCCTGAACTCCTCGCCGAGAGCGGTGAGTGCACGTGCGGCGATCGCGTGCTTGGCCGCACCGCGCTGTTGCGCCCGCTCGGTCACCGTCGGCTCCGTGATGCTGTCCGCATCCTTCGCGACCGCGCCACCGTGCACGCGGACGAGAGCACCGGTCTCCTCCAGCACCGCCAGATCCCGGCGCACGGTCTCCGTCGTGACGTCGAAGCGCCGCGCGAGGTCGACGACCGCGACGCGTCCCTCCTGAACGAGGATCCGCTCGATGAGCTGCTGGCGCTCCACTGCGTACATGCCGTCTCCGTTGCCGATTGCGTTTCCCACACAGTACAACACAGATCAACATAAACAAAGACTTATTCGAGGTTCCTTCCCGCATACCCGGACATAGCGGAGGCCGCCGGGATCGCTCCCGACGGCCTCCGCATCCACTCGAGGGGGATCAGCCGAACAGCAGATCCCACAGCCAGTCGAGCAGATCGATGATCGCCCCGCCGATGCCGCCGGAACCCTTGTTCACCGTCACGGTGTCGGTGGCGGCGTCCCCGTCGGCCTGCGCCACCACGACGGTGTACTTGCCCGCCTTGATGTTCTTCGGAACAGTGACGGATGCGTCGAACGTGCCATCCTCGTCGACCACCACGGTGCCGAGCGAGACCGCGTCGCCCTTCTTCGGCTCCAGCGTGATCGTGAGGGTCTCGCCGGGCTCGAAGTCGGCACCGGTGACGGTGAGCTTCTTGCCTGCGCTGACCTTCTTCGCCGCGTCGATGGTGCCGGCGAACTCGGCCGGCTCCTCCCCCGCGATCGTGAACGGAACCTGCACCGCGGTGCCCGTTGCGGCGGCCGCGACCGTGAGCGACTGTTCGCCGTAGACTCCGTCCGGAACCGTGAAGCTCAGGCTGGCGCGACCGACCTCGTCTGTCGTGTCGACGATGGCGTTGTCGATCGCTCCGGAAGCGAGCTCCGCGTCACCGAGGGAGACGGACACCTCGGCGCCGTTCGCCTCACCCGCACTGAACGACAGCGAGGAGAGATCGATCGTCACCTGGTCACCGGCGGTGTAGCCATCGGCATCGGCCGCACTGAGCGTCACGCCGACCGCGCGCTGAGCGAGGTCGGGAGTCGCCGTGCCGTTGGCGTCGAACCAGTCGACCATCGAGGCGAGATCGACCTTGCCCGTGTCGGCCTTGTTCGCCCCTTCCGCGAGGGTGGCGAAGTTGTCGCCGCCCGCCGCGAGGAACGAGTTCGCCGCCACCAGATAGGTCGCGTCCGGGTCGATCGCCGTGCCGTCGAGGGTGATCGAGGTGATCCGCTCGCCGCGCGCCGCGTCCGGGTCGTACGTGTAGACGAGGCCGTCGGAGACGCCGAGCTTCAGGAACGGGCGGCTCGCGCCATCCGGCTGCCACTGCTCCTCCAGCACCGACTTCAGCTGTGCACCGGTGAGCTCGAGCGTGACGAGCGTGTTGGCGAACGGCTGCACCGTGGCCGCCTCACGGAAGGTGACGTTGCCGTCGGGGTCGGTTGCGCCGGTGCCCGCGTAAGCGAGGTTGGCGCGGATCCCGCCGGGGTTCATCAGCGCGATGTCGGCCCCGGTCGACCACTTCTGGACATCAGCCACGAAGTTGCCGATCGTGGACTCGCCACCGCGGTTCTCCGAGCCGTTCGTCTGGCGTGCACGATTGAAGTCCGCGGTGATCTCGCCCACCTTCTCCGCTCCGAGGACGTCGGCCTCGGCCTTCGCATCGGCGACGATCTGCGCGACCTCGGGAACCGCGGGGTACAGGGCGGTTCCGCCCTGGGTCAGCGGCTTGATCTCGTTGGTGATCGAGAGCAGCTCCTTGGTCTCGGGGTCGACCTGCAGGTTCATCAGACCGAAGTTCTCGCCGTACTGCCCCGCAGAGACGACCGGGCGGCCGTCGATGACGTGGTTGTAGGCGAGGTGCGTGTGCGCGGAGACGATGGCGCTGATGCTGTCATCGACGCCTTCGACGACCTCACCGAGCGCGGACTCGGGAGTGATGCTCGCGACATCGGTGCCGGTGGCCCCTTCGTGCACGAGCAGGATGAGGACATCCGCCTCGCCGTTCGCCGCGTCGCCGTCTGTCAGATCGGCGGCCACGTCGTTGACCGAGTCGACGATGCTGCGCACCTCGAGGTCGGCGATGCCGTCGGGCGAGACGAGGGAGTCGAGCTCCTCCGTCACCGCGCCGATGAAGCCGACCTTCACGCCGTCGAGCTCCTTGACCCAGGCGGGGGCGAGAGCGGGCTCGCCGGTCTCGGTGAGGAACACGTTCGCGGAGATGTACTCCCAGTCCGCGCGATCCTGCACCCTGCCCTCGAGGTCGTCCCACCCCTGGTCGAACTCGTGGTTGCCCGCCGCGCTCACATCGAGTCCGGCGGCGTTGAGCGCATCGATCGTGGGGTTGTCGTCCTGGATGAAGGAGGTGAACGTGGACGCGCCGATCAGGTCACCCGCCGCAGCGAAGATCGTGTTCGGGTTCGCCTCGCGCACCTGCTGGACCGCGCCGGCGAGCACCGCCGCGCCGGCAGCAGCACCGTCGGCCTCGATCCGGCCGTGGAAGTCGTTGATCGTGACGACGTCGATCGACACCGGCGGCACGTCGCTGGAGACGCCGACGATGATCGGGTCGTGGTCGCTGGAGCGGAACGGCGTTCCCGCCTCGGCGGCGCCGAACGCGTAGCCGCGGTCGCTCCACTCCGGGGAGTTGATGCTCCACACCCCCGAGCCTGTGACCGACGCCGAGAGCGACGGCGACGCGAGCACGTGGTCGAGCGAGCCGAGCTCGCCGTCGAACGTGTACGTGTACTGGCCTGCGGCGGTGTCGCTCCACCCCTCGGAGGTGAAGACCTCGATCGGGTCCTCCTTGGCGTAGGCGTTGAAGTCTCCGATCAGCAGGATGTCGCTGCTGCCGGTGGTGTCCTCGATCGTCTGGGTGAACTCCAGGAGCGACTCGGCCTGTGCGACGCGGTCGGCGTTGAAGAACCCCTGTCCGTCGCTGGGCTCGGTGCCGCCTCCCGAGGGGGCCGACTTCGACTTGAAGTGGTTGGCGACGACGGTGACGGTGCGCCCGTCGATGTCGAAGGCCTGGGCGATCGGCTCGCGGGCGTTGTCCCAGACGGTCTCGTCCACGACGGTCATGCTGTCGCCGACGGTGCTGACCGCATCCTTCTTGTAGATGATCGCGCTGGTGATGTAGTCCGTGATGGATGCGTCATCCAGGGCCGCAGGCGTCGGGACGAAGGCCCAGACGTCGCTGCCGGCGTCGGCGTTGAGGCCGTCGACGAGATCGGCGAGGGCGGAGTCGATCGGCTCGCCGAGCTTGACCGAGTTCTCGATCTCCATCAGCGAGACAATCTCCGCGTCGAGGCCGTTGATCGCCGCGACGATCTTCGACTTCTGGATCTGGAACTCCTCGGCGGTCTCTGCACCGCGCGCGTCGGGGTTCTCGCTGGAGAGCGTCGTGAAGTAGTTGTAGACGTTGAAGGACGCGATCTGCGCGTCGCCTCCGACCTCCGGAGCGCTCTCGACGCGGGGGTTGCCCGCCTCGAACGTCGCCTTGAGGTCTGCCGACGAGGTGTCGTCGATCGGCACGGTCGGCTGAAGCCGCCAGTCGTCGAAGCCGTACTGCAGCACGTAGCCGGCATCCGAGAAGTCCACCGTGTCGCCGTTGCGGACGACGACATCCTCCGTGAAGTAGGGCTGGTCGTTCGGGTGGCCGTTGTTGGTGACCTGGATCGAGTACCCGTCGTCCAGCAGGATGCGGTTCGCCCTGTTGGCCGCCGCGATCGCTGCCGCCTCGTCGCCGGGGCGGGCGGTCTCGGTGCTCTTGACGGCGAGATCGTCACCCGCGTTCAGCCACAGCGTGCCGTAGTTGTACAGCTGGTGGCTGGACGCCAGTCGGTACGTGCCGGTCGGCGCGACGAGCATGTTCTCGTAGGCCTCCCGGTCGCTGCCGACGACCGTGTCCGGCAAGGGGGTGACCTCGGGCACACCGGCGTCCGCCTGGAGCACCTCGATGCCGCTGAGGGATGCCGGGTTGATCTGCGTCTGGCCGAAGTACTCGCTGACGGAGCCCGTCACCGAGACGAGGTCACCGATCGCGAGGGTCGGCGCGAGCGCGTTCAGATAGACGAAGACGCCGTCCGAGGCGCCGGGGGTCGCGTCGGTCTCGCCGCCGGATCCCTGGGTCTGGATGACGATGCCCTTGTAGCCGCCCGTGCGGAAATCTGCGGTGACGACGCCCTCGACGGTGACGGTCTGACCGCTCAGAGGCGACTCCGCGCCGGTGCCCTGCACCTCGGCGATGGAGACGGCCGTCGGTTCCTCCGGTTCTTCCGGCTCTTCCGGCTCCGTGCCGCCGGAGTTCTGCGGCGTGATCGTCGCCGAGAGGGTGAAGTCGGCGCTGTTGTCGTCGGTGTCGACGGCATCGGTGCGGTTGATCGACTTGACGTCGGTGTTGCCTGCGGGCGACGTGGCTGCCTTGGTCTCGAAGGTGTTCGACGTGCCGTAGCCCAGCACGTCGACGACGCCGTCGGCCCCCGCCACCGAGCCCGGGGTGAGCGACACGGCGGTCGTCCCCTCGACGAGGGCGAGCGTGCCGTTGGTTCCGCTGGGGTTGAGCGTGCTGACGGCATCCGCCGTGGGGAGAGCCTGACCGTTCGTTCCGTTGCTGCCGCCCTGCACGAGGTAGTAGCCGCCCGCGGGGATCTCGCCCTCGAGAGCCGCGACGCCCGTGAAGGCGGCCGTGCCCGTCGCCGAGCGGTACTGCAGCGAGAGCCCGTCGAGCGAAACGTCCTCGGCAGTGGGGTTGTAGAGCTCGACGAACTTGTTCGTGTACGCCGCACCCGCGCTGCCGCCGGAGAGGTAGGCCTCGTTGATGACGATGCCGGTGCCGTCGGTGCTGGCGAAAGCGGGCGGCGCGATGAGCGCACCCGCGCCGAGCGCGGCGATGCAGGTCACGGCGAGGACGCCGACGCGCCCCCTGTTGTTTCGGAAGGACGCCGGAACCTCGTGGGTTCCGACGTCGGGGAGGTGCTTCATCGGTGCTGTCTCCTCATTCGGTCGCGCGATGACCCACGGGAGGCCGCCGCGGCGCATGCTCTCAGCGCGCGCACATGTTGGGAGCATACGGAGGGCCGCGGACATGATCAACGGTGTTCTCCGATTGGTAACCAGTTGCTCACACGATCGCCCGGATGCATGGGAGAGGGCGCACAAAACACGCGCGCAGATGCGCGATGGCGTCCGCGCGGATGCGCAGTGCGGATGCTCGTCGGTGTCGTCGCTCAGACGACGGAGGCCTCTTCAAGCTCCTCGATTTCGCGCTCCCAGGCGTCCTTGGCGAGCCGGTACCAGATGTAGAAGGCGAAGCAGGCGAAGACCGCCCACTCGGCCGCGTAGAAGACGTTGAGCCAGTTGACCGGGGATATCTCGTCCGGGGCGGGAGAGGAGATGTCGACGAGACCCGACGGCGCATCGACGGATGCCAGATACGGCCGGTAGACGTCGAGCTGCTCGGTGTCGTGCCACTGGCTGAGCAGAGCCGCCGGAGACATCCGATCCAGGCGGTGCGGATCATCGGAGGGCGGGACCTGCACGCCTTCGTCGGAGATGATGCGACCGGCGACGGTCGCCTCGGAGCCGGATGCCTCGTTCTCGAGCGATTCCGCGGCGGCGTCCGCAGCCGCCCGGTCGGGGGCCCATCCGAGGGCGACGGCGATGGAGACGCCGTCTGCGACGCGGAGCTGGCCCGTCACCCAGTACCCCTCGACGTCGTCGTTGAAGCGCGAGGAGACGACCAGGAAGTCGCCCTCGATCCAGGTCCCCGTCGTCTGGACCCGCTGTCCGACGAGCGGTTCGGGCAGGTACTCCCCCGGTTCCAGCACCTCCGCCAGCGGACGCTGCTCCTCGGTCACGCCCGCGGGCGGCGGGTCGGTGTCGATCGCGCGCTCGAGCTGCCACTGGCCAAGGAAGGCGAAGACACCGGCCACGACCAGACACAGCAGCAGCACGCCGATCCAGCGCGGCCGAAGAAGGACTTCGCGCAGGGTCGGCGGGAACGCCTCGGGGGTGGTCACGATGGGGTGCGGCTCAGCTCAGCTGATAGGGAGCGAGCACGACCTCGACGCGCTGGAACTCCTTGAGGTCGGAGTATCCAGTGGTCGCCATCGACTTGCGCAGGGCGCCGATGAGGTTCGCCGTGCCGTCCGCCACGGGAGCAGGCCCGTAGAGGATCTCCTCCAGCGGAGCGATGGGCTCGACCGCGACGCGTCGGCCACGGGGCAGCTGCGGGTGGTGAGCCTCGGGCCCCCAGTGGAAGCCACGGCCAGGCGCATCGGTGGCGCGCGCAAGCGCGACGCCGAGCATGACGGCATCCGCGCCCATCGCGAGAGCCTTCACGATGTCGCCGGAGGTTCCGACGCCGCCGTCCGCGATGACGTGCACGTAGCGCCCGCCCGACTCGTCCAGGTAGTCGCGGCGCGCGGCGGCGACATCGGAGACGGCGGTGGCCATCGGGGCGTGGATGCCCAGGGTGGCGCGGGTCGTCGAGGCCGCTCCGCCGCCGAAGCCGACGAGGACGCCGGCAGCGCCCGTGCGCATGAGGTGCAGCGCCGCCGTATAGGTGGCAGCGCCGCCGACGATGACGGGGACGTCGAGGTCGTAGATGAACTTCTTGAGGTTGAGCGGCTCAGCGGCGCTGGAGACGTGCTCCGCTGAGACGGTCGTGCCGCGGATGACGAAGAGGTCGACGCCGGCGGCGACGACGGTCTCGTAGAGCTCCTGGGTGCGCTGCGGGGTGAGGGAGCCGGCGACGGTGACGCCCGCCGCGCGGATCTCGGCGAGGCGCGCCTTGATGAGCTCCGGCTTGATCGGCTCGGAGTAGAGCTGCTGCATCCGCGCCGTCGCCTGCTCCGGCGCGAGGCCCGCGATCTCCTCGAGCAGGGGCTCCGGGTTCTCGTAGCGGGTCCAGAGTCCCTCCAGGTCGAGCACGCCGAGGCCGCCGAGCTGACCGAGTCTGATGGCCGTCGCCGGGCTCACGACGGAGTCCATCGGCGCACCGAGCACGGGGATGTCGAAGCCGTAGGCGTCGATCGTCCACGCGGTGGAGACGTCCTCAGGGTTGCGCGTGCGCCGCGACGGCACGACCGCGATGTCGTCGAACGTGTACGCGCGTCGCGCACGCTTTCCTCGGCCGAGCTCGATGTCCATGGTCACCCCTCCAGACTACCCGGGGCCGCAGACGCTGAGAGACTGGACGGATGCGAACGACAGCGGATGCCGTGGAGATCGCCGTCGTCGGCGGCGGCGTGATGGGGCTCGCCACCGCCTGGGAGCTGGTGCGCCGCGGCCACCGGCCCGTCGTATTCGAGCGCTCATTCCGCGGACACCGCAACGGCGCCTCGCACGGCGCGACACGGAACTTCAACAACGCCTATGCGGAGGAGCACTATCTCGACCTCCTCGTGCGCGCCCGCGAGGGATGGGACGCCCTCGGCGAGGTCGGCGGCGCACCCCTGCTGCGGCTGCACGGGCTCGTCACCCACGGCGACGCCGATCTGCACGGCATCCGCGCACGCCTCGGTGCACGCGGCATCCCCGCCGAGGTCCTCTCCGCCGCCGAGGCCTCCGTCCGCTGGTCGGGGATGCGGTTCGTCGGCGAGGTGCTGTTCTCCCGCGACGCCGGGGTCGTGCGCGCGGCCGACGCGATGCTCGAGCTCGAACGCCGCATCATCGCCGGCAGAGGCGAGGTCCGCTGGGAGACGCCGGTGGCACGGATCGGACAGGACCCGGCGAGCGCCGTGCTCGAGCTCGCCGACGGCGGCACCGTGCGCGCGGAGACCGTCGTGGTGACCGTCGGCGCCTGGAGCTCGCGGCTCATCGGTGCGATCGGTCTTCCCCGCCTCGTCGTCACCGAGGAGACACCGGCCCATTTCACCCCGCGAGGGTCCGACACATGGCCGTCGTTCAATCACTACGTCGGAGGCTCGATGTATCCGGCCACCGTCTACGGGATGCCGACGCCCGGTGAAGGAGTGAAGGTCGGCTTCCACGCCGTCGGCGACGAGGTCGATCCCGATGCCAGGCCGCACCACACCACGCATGCGGCCGCGCTGCGCGACTACGTCAGGGAGTGGATGCCGGGGCTCGACGCCGAGACCGCCGTGCACCTCAGCTGCACGTACACCTCGACCGATGACGGCGACTTCGTGCTCGACCGGCGCGGTCATCTTGTCGTCGGTGCGGGGTTCTCTGGGCACGGTTTCAAGTTCGCACCCGCGGTCGGGGCGGTCCTCGCCGACCTCGCGCTGGACCCGGCCGCTCGCGCCGCTGCCCCCTTCCGACTGCCGGGGCCCCGCTGAGCGGACCTCGGACCGGCCGGGCTCAGCGGGTGCGCGAGACTCGACGCTCGTCCCACACCGGCTCGTCCGAGGCGTACACCTCGCCGTCCGATCCGAACACGAGGAAACGGTCGAAGGAGCGGGCGAACCAGCGGTCGTGCGTGACGGCGAGCACGGTGCCGTCGAACCGCGCGAGCGCCTCCTCCAGCGCCTCCGCGGACTCGAGATCGAGGTTGTCGGTCGGCTCGTCGAGCAGCAGCAGCGTCGCACCGGAGAGCTCGAGCAGCAGCACCTGGAAGCGCGCCTGCTGTCCTCCGGAGAGCGAATCGAACGTCTGTTGCGCCTGGCGCACGAGCCCGTACCTGTCCAGGGCGCTGCTGGCGGCATCCCGCGGCATGCCCGCTCGACGTTCATCGCCCCGGTGAAGGATCTCCAGCAGCGTGCGTCCGACGAACTCGGGGTGCGCGTGGGTCTGCGCGAACAGCCCCGGCACCACTCTCGCCCCGAGCGAGACCCGGCCGGTGTGCTCGACCGGGGCGACCTGCTCCCCCGTCGAGGTCACGTGCCCCATCGTCGGATCGGGGTCGCTTCCGCCGCGGGCGAGCAGCCTCAGGAAGTGCGACTTGCCCGACCCGTTCGACCCCAGCACGCCGACCCTGTCACCGAACCAGATCTCGGCGTCGAAGGGACGCATGAGCCCCGTGAGCTCCAGCCGCTCGGCGACCACGGAGCGCTTGCCCGTGCGCGCGCCCCGCAGGCGCATGTCGAACTCCTGCGCCGGAGGACGCTCCTCGGGAGGCCCTGCCTCCTCGAACTTCCGCAGCCGCGTCTGGGCCGCGCGATACCGCGACGCGAAGCCGTCGTTCGCCTCGGCCTTGACCTTGAGGGTCGCGACGAGCACGCGCAGCTTCTCGTGCTGCTCGTCCCAGCGGCGGCGCAGCTCGTCGAGCCGATCCAGCCTGTCTTCTCGGGCCTGATGGTAGGTCGCGAATCCCCCGCCGTGCACCCACGCGACAGCGCCCGCGCCGCCGGGTTCGAGGGTGACGATGCGATCGGCGGCGCGCGCGAGCAGCTCACGGTCGTGAGACACGAGCAGCACCGTCTTCGGGGTCTGCCGCAGCTGCTCCTCCAGCCACCGCTTGGCCGGGACGTCCAGGTAGTTGTCCGGCTCGTCGAGCAGCAGCACCTCGTCAGGCCCCCGCAGCAGCGCCTCCAGGGCGAGCCTCTTCTGCTCTCCGCCGGAGAGCGTCGTCAGCTCGCGGAACCGTGCCCGCTCGTACGGCACACCGAGAGCCGCGACCGTGCACTGATCCCAGATCGTCTCGTGCTCGTAGCCGCCGGCATCCGCGTACTCCGAGATCGCCGCCGCATAGGCCATCTGCGTGTCGTGCTCGTCCCGCTCGATGAGCGCGTTCTCGGCTGACTCGAGCGCCGTGGCCGCGATGCGGATGCGAGCGGGGGCGACCCGCACGAGGAGCTCGTGCACCGTCTGGCCCGCTTCGCCGTGGCCGACGAACTGGTCCATGACTCCGAGGCCGCCTTCGATGGTGACGGCTCCCGCATCCGGGCGCTGGTCGCCGCGGATGATCCGCAGGAGCGTCGTCTTCCCGGCGCCGTTGGGGCCGATGAGTGCGCTCGTCGACCCCGCGCCGACGCGGAACGTCACCTCGTCGAGCAGTGGTCTGCCGTCCGGCAGGGTCAGCGAGATCGCCGATACGTCGATGTAGCCCACGGTGCGAGCCGTCCTTCCGCCCGATCACC
Source organism: Microbacterium sp. NPDC055903 (assembly GCF_053615555.1). Classification (NCBI taxonomy): domain Bacteria; kingdom Bacillati; phylum Actinomycetota; class Actinomycetes; order Micrococcales; family Microbacteriaceae; genus Microbacterium; species Microbacterium sp. NPDC055903. The sequence goes on from NZ_JBSHCA010000001.1 coordinate 395,399, forward strand.
GAGCCGACCAGGCTATCAGGACGACGAGGTCTCACGCACCCGCGCGTGCCGCGCGCTTGTCCTGCTGGTACTGACGCAAAGCCTCGTAGCGGTCGGCCGATCGCGCGCGGCGCTTCTCCGCCTCGGCGTCGCGGTCCTTCGGCGGCGCGGTGGTCACGAGGCTGTCGAGCAGCCTGCGCGTCGCCTGCGCGATCTCGTCGACGGCCTGATCGAACGTCGCCTGGTTCGCACGGGAGGGAGCCGTGGTTCCAGAGATCTTCCTGACGAACTGGAGGGCGGCGTCGTGGCACTCCTCATCCGTCGCGGCAGGGGCGAGGTTGTTCAGCGGGATGATGTTGCGGCACATACCGGCACGCTACGCCCGAGGTCGCGTCTCCGCGACCGCATCCCGCCCCGATGTCGATACAGATGTCGGACGAGAACACAGATGTCGGTCTGATTCCGCCATCCGGACCGACGACCGTAAGAACGTCCGACATCTGTGCACCACCGGCGCAGAGAACGACGAAGGGCGGATGCTCTGCAGCATCCGCCCTTCGTCCGGAGATCACTTCTTGTAGTTCGGCGCCTCGACGACGATCTGCACGTCGTGCGGGTGCGACTCCTTCAAGCCCGCCGCGGTGATGCGGACGAACTTGCCGCGGGTCTTGAGCTCCTCGATGGTGCGTGCTCCGACGTAGAACATCGACTGACGCAGGCCCCCGACGAGCTGGTACGCGACGGCCGAGACCGGTCCGCGGTACGGCACCTGACCCTCGATGCCCTCGGGGATGAGCTTGTCGTCGCTGGGGACATCGGCCTGGAAGTAGCGGTCCTTCGAGTAGGACGTCTGCTTGCCGCGGGTCTGCATCGCACCGAGCGAGCCCATGCCGCGGTACTGCTTGAACTGCTTGCCGCTCTGGAAGACGATCTCGCCCGGCGACTCGTCGGTGCCCGCCAGGAGCGAGCCGAGCATGACGGCGTCCGCGCCGGCGACGAGCGCCTTCGCGATGTCGCCGGAGTACTGCAGGCCGCCGTCGGCGATGACCGGGATACCGGCCGGACGTGCAGCGAGGGATGCCTCGTACACGGCGGTCACCTGGGGGACGCCGACACCGGCGACGACGCGCGTGGTGCAGATGGAGCCGGGGCCCACGCCCACCTTGACGGCGTCGACACCCGCGTCGACGAGCGCCTGGGCGCCCTCTCGCGTGGCGACGTTGCCGCCGATGACGTCGATGTGCGCGAAGGACTCGTCGGCCTTCAGGCGCTTGACGATGTCGATGACGCCCTGGGACTGTCCGTTGGCGGTGTCGACGACGAGCACATCGACACCCGCGTCGCGCAGCGCCTCCGCGCGCTCCCATGCGTCGCCGAAGAAGCCGATGGCCGCGCCGACCCGCAGGCGGCCCTGCTCGTCCTTGGTGGCGAGCGGGTACTTCTCGCTCTTGTCGAAGTCCTTGATCGTGATGAGGCCGGCCAGCTTGCCGTTGTCGTCGATGAGCGGCAGCTTCTCGACGCGGTGACGCGCGAACAGCGCGATGACCTCGCCCGCGGCGACGCCGACCGGGGCGGTGACGAGGCCCTCGCTCGTCATGACGTCCTTGACGAAGGTGGTCTGGCGCTCGAACCCGGAGACGAAGCGCATGTCGCGGTTGGTGATGATGCCAACGAGCTTGCCGTCGGGGTCGACGACGGGCAGACCCGAGATGCGGTACTTCGCGCACAGCGCGTCGACCTCTTCGACGGTCGCCTCGGGAGTCGTGGTGATCGGGTCGGTGATCATGCCCGACTCGCTGCGCTTGACGCGGTCGACGTGCGCGGCCTGGTCGGCGATCGAGAGGTTGCGGTGCAGGATGCCCAGGCCCCCCTCACGGGCCATCGCGATCGCCATGCGGGATTCGGTCACCGTGTCCATCGCGCTGGAGAGCAGCGGCGTGGCGACGGAGATGCGTCGCGTGATCCTGGACGAGGTGTCCGCCTCGCTGGGGATGACGTCCGTGTGCCCGGGGAGAAGGAGCACGTCGTCGTAGGTGAGTCCGACGAATCCGAAGGGATCGTGCTGGTCCATGGATGGTCCTCCTGCAGGCGGGATCGGGGGGGCGACGGTGTACCAATTCTAAGCGCGCGGAGCCGCGGAAAATTCCCGGCGGACGGCGCAGCGTGACCGAACCGTGCGTTGGCCGAAACAGGCTCGACACACTACGCTCATACCGTCGTACATCAAGGCCGATGGACAACCCCGTCTCGGCCCGTGTGCTGGACTGGAGGTTTCGTGAGTCCGATGATCTCGGCCAGGCGGAGCGGATCCCGATGGGCCATAGCCCTGGTGGGAACGCTCCTCGCCTTCGGCTTCCTGTTCCTGCAACCACCCGCATCGGCATCCGCTGAGGAAGTCGACGACGGGCAGGAGGTCACGGACTTCTACCTCGCCGGTGTCATCACCTTCGACGACGAGCCGGTGGCGGACGTCACCATGAGCGTCGAGGGCGGCGGTTTCGAGGCCGAGACCGAGACGGATGCCGAGGGCCGCTGGCGCCTGTACGTCCCCGAGAAGGACGTCTACACGCTGACCGTCGATGAGGACACGCTCCCCGACGGCGTCATCGTGGATGCCTCGCAGCTGCCGGAGGGCATGCAACCGGTGTCGGGGACGACCGCGTCCTTCGAGGTCGAGTTCGGCCTGACCGGCACGAAGATCGTCAACCTCTTCCTCGGCGAGGGCGTGCGCGAGACGACCTCCTTCATCGATCAGCTGCTGTCGCGCATCGTGGGCGGTCTCAACTTCGGCCTGCTGCTCGGTCTCGCCTCGATGGGAGCGGCCCTCATCTACGGGACGACGCGCCTGTCGAACTTCGCGCACGGCGAGATGGTGAGCTGGGGCGCCGTCGTCGCCCTGATCGTCACCTCGTTCTGGCATCTGCCGATGTGGGCGGGCATCCTCGCCGCCATCGTCGCCGGGGCGCTGCTGGGGTGGGCCCTGGACGCCGGGCTCTGGCGCCCCTTGCGCAGGCGGGGCCTCGGCGTCGTCCAGCTCATGATCGTGAGCATCGGCCTCTCCCTCGCCCTCCGCTACGTGCTGCAGTTCATCATCGGCGGCGGCACCTACCAGCTCGAGGGCGCGAGCCCGACACCGATCAAGCTCGGTCCGATCTCGCTGTCCTACATCGACATGATCGGCATGGCGACGAGCATCGTGGTCATCGCCGCCGTCGGCTACTTCCTCACCCGCACCCGCATCGGCAAGGCGACCAGGGCGATCTCGGACAACCCGCAGCTCGCTGCGGCATCCGGCATCGACGTCGACAAGGTCGTGCGGATCGTCTGGATCCTGGCCGGCACGCTCGCCGCGGTATCGGGCATCCTCTGGGCGTACTTCCGCCCCGGCGTGAAGTGGGACATGGGCATGCAGATGCTGCTGCTGATGTTCTGCGCCATCACGCTCGGCGGGCTGGGGTCGACGCTCGGCGCTCTGATCGGCTCCCTGATCGTCGGCCTCGCGGTCGAGGTCTCCACGCTGCTCGGTGTCCCCTCCGATCTCAAGTACGCGACGGCGCTCGTCGCGCTCATCGTGATCCTCCTCGTCAGGCCGCAGGGCATTCTCGGTCGAAAAGAAAGGCTGGGCTGACGCATGGACTTCGGAAGCATCTTCGGCAACACCGCCGCGTATCTGTTCAGCCCCACCACCATCGCCTACGCCCTCGCCGCGACAGGCCTCGCCGTGCACTTCGGCTACACCGGCCTGCTGAACTTCGGCATGGCGGCCTTCATGGCGGTGGGCGGTTACGGCTATGCCATCTCGATCCTCAGCTTCGGGCTCCCCTGGTGGGCCGGCATGCTCGTCGGTCTCCTCGGCGGCGCGGCGCTGGCGCTGGTCCTCGGCATCCCGACCCTGCGTCTGCGCGCCGACTACCTCGCCATCGCGACGATCGCCGCGGCCGAGGTCGTTCGGCTGCTCTTCACAACCGAGCTCTTCAAGGAGTGGACGAACTCCGCCGGTGGCCTCTCCGGATATCACCAGAGCTTCCGCGACATGAACCCGTTCCCGCCTGGCACGTACGGGTTCGGACCGTGGGTCTACAACGAGAACGATCTGTGGGTGCGGGTCTTCGGCCTGATCTGCCTCATCCTCGCGGTGCTGCTGGTCTGGGCGCTCATGCGCAGCCCGTGGGGCAGGGTGCTGAAGGGCATCCGCGAGGACGAGGACGCCGTCCGATCGCTCGGCAAGAACGTCTTCGCCTACAAGATGCAGGCCCTCGTGGTCGGTGGCGTGATCGGCGCGCTGGGCGGGATCGTCTTCGTCCTCCCGTCCGCGGTGATCCCGGGCAGCTACTCCACCTCGCTGACCTTCTTCCTGTGGACGATCCTCCTGCTCGGCGGCGCGGCGACCGTGCTCGGCCCGACGCTCGGCGCCGTGCTCTTCTGGGTGGTGTTCGCGTTCCTCGGCTCGCTGCTCCCGGAGATGGCGAACGCCGGCATCCTGCCGATCACCGCCGCCCAGGCCGATGTGGTCCGCTACATCGTGATCGGCATCGTGCTGATGCTGATCGTCGTGTTCCGGCCGCAGGGCATCCTCGGCAACAAGAGGGAGATGACCTTTGTCAAGTGACGACGTGACGCAGTCGGCGACCACCGCCCCTCGTCAGAAGAGCACCGGCCTCGCGAAGGGGCCGGGCGCGCCCGGCGTCGCGAAGGTCGATCCGATCCTCGTCGCCGATGGTGTGCAGCGCCGTTTCGGTGGCCTCGCCGCGGTCGATGTGGACCACCTCGAGATCCCCCGCGGCGCCATCACGGCCCTCATCGGACCGAACGGTGCAGGCAAGACGACGCTGTTCAACCTGCTCTGCGGCTTCGATCGTCCCAACAGCGGCACCTGGTCGTTCGACGGCAAGGCGCTCTCCGGCGTCCCCTCCTTCAAGGTCGCCCGGATGGGACAGGTGCGCACCTTCCAGCTGACGAAGTCGCTCTCGCTGCTCACGGTGCTCGAGAACATGAAGCTCGGCGCGCCGAATCAGCGCGGCGAGGGGTTCTGGGCGGGGCTCTTCCCCTTCCTCTGGCGCAGCCAGGATGCCGAGATCGAGGAGCGCGCCCGCGAGCTGCTGCGGCGCTTCAAGCTCGACGCCAAGGAGAAAGACTTCGCGGCCTCGCTCTCGGGAGGCCAGCGCAAGCTCCTCGAGATGGCCAGGGCGCTGATGAGCGATCCTTCCCTGGTGATGCTGGACGAGCCGATGGCCGGGGTGAACCCCGCGCTCACGCAGTCGCTGCTGGATCACATCCTGGGGCTCAAGGACATGGGGATGACGGTGCTCTTCGTCGAGCACGACATGCACATGGTCCGCCACATCGCGGACTGGGTGGTCGTGATGGCCGAGGGTCGCGTCGTCGCAGAAGGACCGCCCGAGACCGTCATGGAGGATCCGGCGGTCGTGGATGCCTATCTGGGCGCGCACCAGGACGTCGATCTCGGTGCCGTCACCGGACGCATCCCGGTCGCCTCCGACGACGCCGCCACACGTCTGAGGACGCAGATCGAGACGGAAGCCGAGGCCGAGATCGAGGCCGAGGACGGAGAGAGGCCATGAGCGAGCAGACCCCGACCGCCCCCGACGACGTCGTCGTCCAGCTCAGCGATGTGCACGCCGGATACCTTCCGGGTGTCAACATCCTCAACGGCGCCAACCTGGTCGCCCGCCAGGGCGAGCTGATCGGCATCATCGGCCCCAACGGCGCGGGCAAGTCCACCCTGCTGAAGTCGATCTTCGGGATGGTCAACGTCCGCGACGGCGACATCACCGTGAACGGCGAGAGCATCGTGGGCCTCAAGGCCGACAAGCTCGTCGCCCGTGGAGTCGCCTTCGTCCCGCAGACCAACAACGTGTTCCCCTCGCTCACCATTGAGGAGAACCTGCAGATGGGTCTCTATCAGAACCCGAAGATCTTCGCCGAACGGCTCGAGTTCGTCTCGGGCATCTTCGCCGAACTGGGAAAGCGGCTGAAGCAGCGCGCCGGCTCGCTCTCCGGCGGCGAGCGCCAGATGGTGGCGATGTCGCGCGCGCTGATGATGGACCCCTCAGTCCTGCTGCTGGACGAACCGTCCGCCGGCCTCTCCCCCGTGCGTCAGGACGACGCCTTCATCCGTGTCTCGGACATCAACAAAGCCGGGGTCACCACGATCATGGTCGAGCAGAACGCACGTCGATGCCTGCAGATCTGCGACCGCGGCTACGTGCTCGACCAGGGCCGCGATGCCTATGAGGGCAGCGGGCGGGACCTGCTGAACGACCCCAAGGTGATCGGGCTGTACCTGGGAACGCTCGGCACCGACGCGGCCTGACCCGTTCCCGCCTGACGGCTGTCCGATCGGCCGAATCACCGCCGGACACAGAAGAGGCCCGGATGCTCAGCATCCGGGCCTCTTCTGTGTGACTCACTTGATGCGGGTCTGCACGTTCTCCGCGTCGTACTCGTAGACGCCGATCGCGGCACCGGCCGGGTCGTTGTTCTCGTCGAACGTCACGTCGCCGGAGTAGCCGTTGTAGTCCGGCGTCCCGCCGGCGTTGATGATCTCGGCGCAGTCGGCGAAGCTCGTGCACGCCTCGCCTTCGCCCTCACCGCCGGAGACGGTGCGCATCGCCGCGGCGATGTCCGCTCCTTCGACGGAGACCGCGTAGAGCGACGCCAGACCGATGAGGATCGCGGCGTCGTAGGCCTCGGCCGAGTAGGTCAGCGCGTCGATGGGCTCGTTGCCCTCGGCGGTCCAGACCTCGTTGAGCTGGTCGATGAAGTCGTCCGGCAGCTCGGCGCCGGCACGGGTGCCCTTCGAGCCCTCGAGGCTGATCGGGAGGTCCGGCCAGTCCTTCAGGTTTCCGTCGACGAGGTAGAGCGCACCGGTGTCGACGCCCGCGTTGCCCAGCAGCGGGGCGATCGTGGCGAACTGGTCGTAGGAGACCACCGCCACCGCATCCGGGTTCGCCGCCGCGATGGTCTGGACCTGCGCGTTGAACTGGCCGTCGCCCTGGTTGTACGAGGCGTCTGCGACGACCTCGCCGCCGGTGCTCTCGAACGTCGACTTGATCGCCTCGAACAGGCCCGTGCCGTACGGGTCGTTCTGGTAGATGATGCCGAGCGTCTTGTGACCGTCCTCGGCGATCTGATTGCCGAGAACCTCGCCCTGCAGCAGGTCGCTGGGCGCCGTGCGGAAGTAGAGCGGGTTGATGCCGGAGAAGTCCGGCGAGGTGTTCGACGGCGAGACGGTGAGGATGCCCGCACCGGCGTTGCCGTCGAGGATGAGCTTGGTGACGCTGGAGGATGCCGCACCGACCATCGCCGTGATGCCGGCGTTCTGGAGGTTGGTGATCGAGGTCTCGTACGCCTTGTTGTCGAGGTCGCCCTCGTCCTCGCTGGTGAGCTCGACCGTGATGCCGGCATCCGCCTCGTTGATCTGCGCGACGGCGAGCTGAACGCCCGCTTCCATCGGCGCACCGAGGAAGGCCAGCGAGCCCGTCGACGGCAGAAGCGATCCGAGCTGCAGCGTGAGATCGACGTCCGCCGGACGCTCGTTCGTCGGCTCCTCAGACGATTCCGGTGCCGGAGTGCTGCTGCACCCGGCGATGACGAGCGCCGTGGCTCCCAGCAGGGCGATTCCTGCCAGCAGCTTGGGGCGCGAACCCTGCAGACCGTTCATATTGCTCCTTCGACAACAGCGGACGCGGCGGTGCCGCGCTCGGGTGCTCTAACACTATGACCGGGTCAGGGGGCGGCGGGTATCGGTGCGCTAACGATCTTGTTTCACACTGATGACGCCCGTCATGGTAGGGCGACGGGCGCTCCGCGCCGGCTGCGCCTGGCCGCCAGGAGGAGGTCGATGACGAAGACGATCACGGCCACCCAGACGAGCGCGAAACCGATCCAGCGCTCCACTGGCATCGGTTCGTGCAGCACGACGACACCCAGCAGGAACTGCATGATCGGCGTGATGAACTGGATCATGCCGATCATGGTCAGGTCGATCCTGCGGGTTCCGGTCGCGAAGAGCAGCAGGGGCACCGCTGTGGCCACACCGGCGAGGCACAGCAGCACGAGGTGCCACGGGCCGTGCGCGCCGAAGGTGACGCCCGTGGTCGCCGCGACGGCGATGAGCTGGACGGCGGCGATCGGCACCAGCCAGACCGACTCGAGGGTGAGGCCGCTGAGGGCGTCGACGGAGGGGCCGATCTTCTTCTTGACGAGGCCGTAGAGACCGAAGGACAGCGTGAGCGTGAGGGCGATCCAGGGGACATCCCCGTAGACCGCGACGATGACGATCACCGCGACGCCTGCGATGCCGATGGCCGCCCATTGCAGCCGTCGGATGCGTTCACGGAGCACGAACACGCCGAGGAGCACCATCATGATCGGATTGATGAAGTACCCCAGCGAGGTCTCGACCACCCGGTCGCTGAGCGTGCCGATGAGGAACGCCTGCCAGTTGACGTAGATGAGCAGGCCCGCGACGGCGGTGAGGCCGAGCAGTCTCGGCTGTCGCACGATCGCGATGAGCGGCGCCCACCCGCGCGTGACCGCCAGCAGCAGCACGCAGAACACCAGCGAGAACAGCACGCGCCAGGCGACGATCTCCCAGGGTCCGGTCGGCGCGAGCAGCAGGAAGTACAGCGGGAGGACACCCCAGATCAGGTATGCGCCGACAGTCGCGACCGTCCCGATGGTCCGTTCGCGGCGTTCACTGATCAGAGGGTCCTCGGGGCTCACCGATCCACCCTACGCCCGCGCACGGAGCGCGGGCGCAGGCGTAGATCAGTGCTGTGCGCGGCGGCGGATGCTCGTGATCGCGAGTCCGGCGAGCAGCAGGATGATGCCCGCACCGAGCGCCCACGCCGCCGGTGCCCCACCGGTGGCTGCGAGGCCGGAGTCCTGGCCCGCGCCGTCGGATCCGCTGCCGGCGGCGCCGCTGCCCGCAGTCCCGTTGGCTTCGGAACCGTTCACGCTCGCATCGGCCGACTGTCCCTCGGCGGATGCCGATCCCGAGGCGTCGACATCGGCGGAGGCCGAATCATCGCCATCTGCGGCTCCGGCGGCGTCTGCATCCGCACCGGCATCCGCGTCGGTCGCGGAGTCCGCACCGGCATCCGCCGATCCGTCCACATCCGCAGCGGCGTCGACATCCGCGTCTGCACCGCCGTCGGTCGGGCAGGCGACGCCCGACGCGGTGATCGGGCCGGTCGTCGCCGAACCCTCGGAGTTGACGGCCCGCGCATGGTAGAGGTCGCTCAGCTGCGCGACGTCGACGGTGGTCGTGTCGCCGGAGGCGATGACGGACCAGTTCTCACCGCCGTCGACCGAGCGCTCCCATTCGACGACGGGCTCGGGGAAGCCGGCGAGGACGGTCACAGCGAGGTCGACGCGCTGGATCGATGCGGTGCAGACGAGCTCAGCGGAGGGGACGTCGAGCACCGGGGCCTCGAGGAAGGCGAATCCGGAGGGGTAGAGCAGCGGTTCCTGTGCGAGACCGCCGATGGTGTAGTTCACGATGACGTCGTAGGGACCAGCGGGGTGCGGCGGCGTGGTGACGGTCCAGGTTCCGTCGCCGTTGTCGACGAAGAGCGCGGGGTCGGCGGCGACGCCACCGAAAGTCACGCCGGTGAGGACGACAGCGGATTCGGGGAACGGGATCGCCGTCGGAGCAGTGATGTTCCCGGTCAGACCGGTTCCGATCGCTCCGTCGAAGTTCGCGCCCCAGCCGTAGGCTGTTCCGTCGGACGTCAGCCCGAAACCATTGGTGGTTCCGCCCACGAGCGTGGAGAAGGTGACGCCCTCCGGCATGCTCGCGGGAACGATCTGCGCAGAGTACCCAGGATCCCAGCCGCCCCCTCCCGTACCGAGCTCACCGAAGGCCTCTTGCCCCCATCCCCAGACATTGCCGTTCTGGTCGAGTGCGAGGGCACTGCGATACAACGTCTGGATCTGTGTGAAGATCACACCTTCCGGTGCAGTGATGAGCAGCGGCGTCGGGTTCGCGTCGAAGCTTGGGGCGCCGGTACCGAGCTGCGCGTTGTAGTTGCTTCCCCAGGCGAACAATCGGCCATCATCGGCGAGGGCGAGGCTGAACGAGGACTCATCGGTCGAGCTGGAGACCTGAGTGATCACGACGTCATCGGGGAGAGCGACCCTCACTGGGACGACGCTGCCGTCGACATCCCCGTTGCCGAGCGCGCCGATCCAATCAGATCCCTCCGATCCTGCCCAGCCCCACGAATAGACCTCGCCGTCGGCTGTGAGCGCGAGACCCATGTCCTGGCCACCGATGACATCGACGAAGGGCGACGCCACGTCTTCGACGACGAGCGTCGGCAATGGCTGCATCGTCGACGCGGATGTTCCATTGCCCAGGGATCCGTTGAATCCCGTGCCCCACGAGTACAGGTTTCCGTTCTCGTCCACGGCATAGGCTGTCTCTCCGGATGAGGCGATGTCGACGAAGCTGACACCGGGCGGCGTCTGCACCACCGCCGGCGCGTCGATGGTGGCGTTCACCGTGGTACCGGTGCCGAGCGAACCGTTCACATTGTTGCCCCAGGCATACCACCGCTCGTCACTGCCGCGCGCGAAGACGGGGTTGCTCTGCCCGGAGGTCGTAGCGCGCAACTCCAGGTAGGTGACACCCTCCGGCGTGGCGACGAGCTGTGGGGTGGCGCCCAGGTCGCCACCCCACGCATAGAACAGGCCGTCGTTCCCGATGGCATACGTCTGGTAGGAGCTGGCCGCGAGCTGCGCGAACCCCGTCGGCGCCGCGGGCAGCTCGATCGTGACCTGCGTCCCGCCGGCCACGGGACCGCTGTCGGGCGTCGGCGCTGCGGCGGCGGCGACCGGGGTGAGGACGAGTGCGGCGGTGATAAGCGTCGCCGTGAGGGCGCGCCGAGATACAGCAGAAACAGTCATTGTGATCCCCTGGATAGGCGCCCGTGGGGTAGGCGCACAGGGGAACAGTAGCGACGGCGAAGGCCATAGACGATAGTCGTATGCATTTTGTCCCCCGTTCGGGGGACAAAACAGGCAAGGGCCCGGATGCCGAAGCATCCGGGCCCTTGCCTGTTGTCTGAGCGCTGGCCTCAGCGGACGACGACCGCGAGGACGTCGCGAGCCGAGAGGACGAGGAACTCGTCTGCGCCGAACTTGACCTCGGTGCCGCCGTACTTGCTGTACAGGACGCGGTCGCCGACGGCGACGTCGAGCGGGACGCGGTTGCCGTTGTCGTCGATGCGGCCGGGGCCGACCGCCACGACCTCGCCCTCCTGGGGCTTCTCCTTGGCGGTGTCAGGGATGACCAGGCCACTCGCGGTGGTCTGCTCGGCCTCGACCTGCTTGATGACGATGCGGTCCTCGAGCGGCTTGATGGAAACCGACACGGTCTACCTCTTCTTTCTTGACGCTGACACGAAAGACTTTTCGCACTCTCAACCCGAGAGTGCTAACGCCAGTCTAGGCGCTCCGCTGGCACTCATGCAATGCGAGTGCCAGTCGTTCGCCACAGACGGACACGCTCGCCCCATAGGCTGAAGCGGTGCAGATGACCGAGCTCGCGGCGCTCCTGACCCCGGAGGGCCTGCGCCTGCTGGACGAGGCGGGGCAGATCGAGTCCACGACCGACGTCACGCGGGCCGTCTCCGTGCTCAGGTCAGCCGGCCACTCCCCCGAACTCGTGTCAGCGGTCGTCGGCCAGGCGCGCCTGCGCAGCAAGGCCGTGGCGAAGTTCGGCGGTTTCGCCGAGAGGATGCTCTTCACGCAGGCGGGGCTCGAACAGGCGACGCGGCTCGGTGTCGCGGCCAGGCACGCAGGAAGGATGCGTGCGGCGGGGATCGAGCACGTCGCCGACCTCGGCTGCGGGATCGGGGGCGACGCGCTCGCCTTCGCGGGAGCCGGCTTGCGGGTCACCGCCGTGGATGCCGACGAGGTGACCGCGGCGATCGCCGCCTACAACCTCGCCGCGTTCGGGGACGATGCCAGGGTGCTGCACAGCACGGCCGAGGATGCGGTGGACGATGCCGCCATCCGCACGGACCGGACGGCGATCTGGATGGACCCGGCCCGCCGGACCGCAGGCCATGGCGAGACACGGCGGGTGCAGGCATCCGACTACTCGCCACCGCTGGACTGGGCGTTCGAACTCGCGAGCAGAGTCCCCACCGGCATCAAACTCGGCCCCGGCCATGACCGCGACGCCCTGCCCGCCGACGCCGAGGCGCAGTGGGTGAGCGCGGACGGCAGCGTCGTCGAGCTCGTGCTGTGGTCCGGTGCGCTGGCACGGCCGGGCATCCGCAGGGCCGCGCTCGTGATCCGCGGCGAGCGCTCGCACGAGCTGACCGCCGCGGCGGATGCCGAGGACGCCGACGTGCGCCCGCTCGGAGCGTTCCTGCACGAACCGGACGGCGCGGTGATCCGCGCCAGACTCATCGGAGATGTCGCACGCCGTCTCGGTGCGGGGATGCTGGACGAGCACATCGCCTATCTCACCGGCGACGACGCGGTCACGAGCCCCTTCGTGCAGTCTTTCCGCATCCGGGAGACCCTTCCCGTGAACGCCAAGGCGATCAGCGCCGCCCTGCGAGCGGGTGGGATCGGAACGATCGAGATCAAGAAGCGCGGCGTCGACATCGACCCTGCGGCCTTCCGCAAGAAGCTCAAGCTCAGCGGCTCAGCATCCGCGACGCTCATCCTGACCAGGGTCGGCGACCAGCGCCTGGCGATCCTCGCCGACCGGGTGTGACGCGGGTCAGTCTTCGCTCTGCGGCCGCTGGGCCTCTCCGTTCGTGACCCGCACGGACGGAATCCCCCCGGGAAGGATCGAGAGGGAGATCGTCGTCTCGGTCACGGCGTCGAAATCGAGCATCGAGACGACGGCTCCCGATGTCTCGGACGCCGCGCACACGGGGTCTCGAGGGACGTCCTCCCCGGCGGGCCTCTCGGCGTCGATGACCATGCAGACGCTTCCGTCGGCCCGCTGCGCCACCCAGATCGGGGCTTCATCGATCCGCGCGGCGACGTGGATGGTTTCCGGCAGGAACCCGCTGCGCACCAGCTCCATGGCCTGAGTGGCCTCGACGTCATCCGCTGCCCCCGTGGACGAGGCCGTCGGAATCGGATGCTCCTGCATCGTCACCACGACACTGTCATCGGAGGCGACCACGCCGGAGAGCGACACGACCACAGTCTCGCCCTGCTCCGGCGCATGAGCGAGAACCGTCTCCATCGCCTCACCCGCCAGCGCGTTCTCACGCAGCGCGCAGTCCAGGCTCGTCGACTCCGGCGCGGCGCCGTCGGCGATGACCACGCAGTACTGCTCTCCGTCGTCCTTCATCGCCGACCACACCACGACCCCGCCGCGCACGGCGATCGGGCGCACCGAGCCGGTGTCGAAATCGCCGGCGGCCACGAGGGCCGTCTCCCAGCGAAGCTGCTCCGTCGAGAGCTCGATGGTCGGGTCCTGCTGAGAGCGGGCGAACGCCCAGCCGCCGGCGGCGCCGAGAGCCAGCAGGAGCAGAGCCAGCGCGATCACCCCGATGGTGCGGGACGGTCGAGCAGGAGGGGATGCTCCGGACACTGCCGCGTGCGCGGGACGATCGTCCGCGACGGCAGTCGGCCCGGCTACGTGGCCCGACACTGCGGTCGGCGTCCTCGACGGTTCCTGCAGCTCGCGCAGCCGATCCGCTTCGGCATCTGACAAGACGCCGCCCGCGCCGTACGCCTTCTCACGAAGGCGCCGCAGCTCGTTCTGCGCAGACGGGTCAGTCACCCTCCGCCTCGCCGGTCTTGTCGTCGAGGGATACCGGTGCGCCGCGCTCGATCGTGAGAAGAGGACCGCGCATCTCCGTCTGCGTGAGCAGATACGTCGTCGTCGCGCCGTCGGCATCGTTCACGGTGAGGCTGACGGGGTCCGTCATCGCGTCTGCACACGCCTCGGTGACCCCGTCACTGACGACCACCATGACGCAGTTGCCTTCGCCGGTCCACTGCATCCAGACCGGGGTGTCGCCGTCATAGCCGACGATCTGGAGCATCGCGCCGTCATACCCCTGCTCCTCGAGCTGATCGACGATGGCGAGCTCGGCCTCGGAGTACTGCGAGCGCCAGTCCCAGGTCTCGTCCATGTCGTACTTCTGCACGATCGCGGCCGTACCGCCACCGAGCTGCGGGCCTATCGCCGCCGAGATCTGAACCGTCGCGCCGCTCTCCTCATCCGATGGTGTGACCGAGGCGAAGACACCGGTCGTCTCGAAGTCCTCGAGAGGCGCGCATTGCGATCCCTGATCCTCGCCGTGCGTGATGATCACGCAACGCGCAGCGCCGTCATCGGCTGTCGCTTCCCAGATCGTGGCGCCGTACCGCTCCCCCAGCGGCTGGATGGAGCCGGGATCGAAACGGCCTCCTGTCTCTAGCTCAGCCTGCTTCGCCGCCGTGTCTGCGGACAGGGCGATGTGCTCCGCGCCCCGCGCGAACACGAGCCAGCCGATGCCGATGCCCAGTGCGAGTGCGAGAGCGGATGCCGCATAGGGGAAGAAGCGGTGACGGAGGAACGCGCGAAGACCCCGCGTGGGCGGAGGCGCTTCGACAGGCTCAGCGGGCGGAGAAGAGGACGCTTCGACAGGCTCAGCGAGCGAAAGGGAAGGCGCATCGACAGGCTCAGCGAGCGAAAAGGGAGACGCTTCGGCGAGCTCAGCGAGCGTGTTCGCTTCGACGGGCTCAGTGGCGGCGTCGGCCCGAGCATCCGGAGCCGGCGCGATCCGTCGCTGCTCGAGCGCGTGCAATCGCTCGGCATCCGGGTCGGAGATGCCTCCGTCCGGCGCATAGGCCCTGGCCTGCAACCGCCGCAGCTCTGCGGCCTCCTCCGGCGTCAGCATGACTAGCCGATGACCTCGAGTTGGATCGCCGCCCACACGAGCCAGCCTGCGCTGTAGATCGTCGCGACCATCCCGAGCACGAGCGCCCAGGTCGCGATGGCGCGGCTCTCCACCGGGCGCCGCAACGACATGATGGCGGCGATCACGGCCACGATCGCCACGGGGATCCCCCAGCCGACGAAGAACGAGGACACCAGCGCCACGATCGCCGCCAGCAGCGCCCAGGGCGCGAGCCGTGCCGGGTCCTCTTCAGACAGCTCGTCGAGGTCGCCGTCGGGAACCCAGGCGCCCACCGCATCGGCATCCGGCCCGCTCGTCACCACCGGCTCAACGCTCACCGGACCCGTCGGGAACTTGGAGTAGCCGTCACGGCGACCCGGCACACGGGCCGATCCGACAGGCTTCTCGACCTCAGGGCTCGCCGCGTCGAGTCGCGGCGAGGGGTCGTCGCTCATGCGGCCTGCTCCACGCGCTCGGCCACCTGGATCTCCGTCACGGGCAGGGTCGAGTCCGCACCGAACGCGAGCGTCGAAGGGCGACGACCGGAGGAGATCAGCTCCGCGGCGAGCGCGGCGATCATCGCCCCATTGTCGGTGCACAGGCTCAGCGGCGGGATGCGCACCGTCACGCCAGCCGCCTCCGCGCGCTGCAGCGCCACCTCGCGGAGCCGTCGATTCGCGATGACACCGCCGCCCAGGAGCAGGCGGGGAACCCCGCGATCCGCGCACGCGGCGAGCGCCTTCGTCACCAGTACATCGACCACCGCTTCGCGGAAGCTCGCCGCGACATCGCCGACCGGAACAGCGGCGCCTTCCGCCTCGCAGCGCTCCACCCACCGGGCGACCGCCGTCTTGAGCCCGGAGAACGAGAAGTCGTAGCGGTGCTTCGCCATGTCGGATGCCTTCGACAGCCCCCTGGGGAAGCGGATCGCGTTCGGATCGCCCTGCACCGCGGCCCGATCGATCTCGGGACCGCCGGGGTAGGGCAGCGAGAGCAGCCGGGCGACCTTGTCGAAGGCCTCGCCTGCGGCATCGTCGACGGTCTCGCCGAGCAGTTCGACGTCGGTGGTGAGGTCGCGCACGTGCAGGAGCGAGGTGTGCCCTCCCGAGACGAGCAGGGCGATCGTCGGATACTCCAGCGGTGCGGCATCAGGGGTGAGGATGTCCGCCGCGATGTGGCCGACCAGGTGGTTCACGGCGTACAGCGGCTTGCCCAGCGAGACCGCGAGGCCCTTCGCGGCACCGACGCCGACCATGAGCGCTCCGGCGAGCCCTGGACCGCTCGTCACGGCGACGGCGTCGAGGTCCTCCAGCCGCACCTCTGCCTCGGCGAGCGCGCGCTCGATCGAGGGCTGCAGCGCCTCCAGGTGCGCGCGTGCGGCGACCTCGGGGACGACTCCGCCGTAGCGGGCGTGCTCATCCATGCTCGAGGCGATCGTGTTCGACAGGAGCGTGCGACCGCGCACGATGCCGATCCCCGTCTCGTCGCAGCTCGTCTCGATGCCGAGCACCAGCGGTCCGGTCATGCCGTCGCTCCTTCCTGTGCGCCTGCGCTCCACACTCGCAGATCCAGGCGCATCACGATCGCGTCCACGTCATCGGGCTGGTAGTACCGGGGGCGACGTCCGAGCTCGGTGAAGCCTTCGGAGAGGTACAGTCCGGCGGCAGAGGGGTTGTCCGCGCGCACCTCCAGGAAGACCTCGCGCGCACCTCGAGCGGATGCTTCGACCAGCAGCGCCCTCAGCAGGGCGCGTCCGCGGCCTGCCCCTCTGTGCTCGGCCAGCAGGGCGATGGTCTGCACATCGGCATCCGCCGCCCCGCGCACGGCGCGCAGCCCGGCATAACCCACGATGGCGCCGTGCTCCTCGTCGACGAGGTAGTGGCTGTGCGCGCCGGTGAGCTCCGCGGCCATCGTCTCGGAGCTCCAGGCGTCCGTGGGGAACGAGGCGTGCTCGATCGCCATGATCCCCTCGAGATCACCGGCGACCGCTGGCCGGATCGTCACGAGCCGACCTTCTTGGGCGCCCCGGGCATGGTCACATCGGGCTGGCGCAGGTACAGCGGCTCGCCGCCGGTGAGCACCCGACCGGCTCGCGCGGTACGCGCGCCTACCCGTGCGAGGGCCCCGGCATCCAGCATCGTCGTCTCGATCGCTCGAATGCCCGCGAGATGCGCCTCGGCATCCGCCCGCGGAACGAGCACGGTCTCGGCGACGATCTGCGGGATGCCGTCGGCGTCCAGTCCGTCGAACACCGTGATGGCGACCTCGCGCCGTCGAGCATCCGTGACGATGGCGAACGCGCCGTCGGCACCACCCTCCATCTCGACGAGCGCCGGCGCGAGATGACTGGGGACGGCGACGACATCCAGGCCGCGGCCGATGGCGAACGTGCGCGCGGCGGCGATCCCGATCCGAAGGCCGGTGAAGGGGCCGGGTCCCATCCCCGCGACGACCAGGTCGACCCTTCCGCCGGCGGCGAGCGCCCGCTCGAGCAGGTCGCCGATCACTTCGGCATGACCGAGGGCGTCGGGGCTCGACGCATCCGCGATCGGAGCCCCGTCGGCGTCGACGACGGCGACGGCGGTGCCCAGGGAGGTGTCGACGGCGAGAATCACCCCTCCAGCGTAATCGCGCAGGGGGACGCCTCAGCGCTCGACGCGGGTGATCTCCACGAACCGGGGCGCATCGGCGTCGAGATCCTCGTCGGCGACGCCCTCCGCACCGCCGACTGGCCTTACGAACTCGATGTCCCACCAGGCATCCGCGATCGCATCGGCCATGCCCCGGCCCCACTCGACGACGACCACGCTGCGCGCGAGATCGATGTCGAGGTCGTCGAGTTCGGCGGCCGACCCGAGCCGGTATGCATCGACGTGCACGAGCGGCGCCCCGCCGATGAGCGATGGGTGCGTGCGGGCGATCACGAACGTCGGGCTCTGCACCGGCCCGCGGACGCCCAGCCCTTCGGCGAGCCCGCGGGTGAACGTGGTCTTACCTGCTCCGAGCGGGCCGGTGAGGACGAGCAGGTCTCCGGCCGTCAGCTGCTCGCCGATCAGCCGGCCGAGCCGCTCCATCTCCTCGGAGGTCTCGATCTCGCGGCGACCGAGAAAAGCGGGGTCGACGCTCATGCGGACCGCCTCGGCACTCGCGCTCCGATGCGCGTCACGATCTCGTAGTTGATGGTGCTCGCCGCGTTCGCCCACTCGGTCGCGGACGGGAGCCCGAGCGTTGGGTCCCCGAAGAGGACGACCTCGTCGCCGACGGAGACCGGTGCGTCCCCCACATCGACGACGAACTGATCCATCGCGATGCGTCCGGCGACCGTGTACCGGCGACCGCCGATGGAGACCGGGCCACGGCCGGATGCCTGACGGGGCACGCCGTCGGCGTAGCCGAGCGGGACGAGCGCCAGCGTCGTCTCCTTCGCGGTGCGATGGGTGTAGCCATAGGAGACGCCGGTGCCGGCAGGCACGCGGCGCACGGCGGCGACCGATGCGCGGAGCGTCATCGCTGGCCGCAGCCCCAACTGGCCGGAGGAGCGGTCGTCGAAGGGTGACAGCCCGTAGATGCCGAGGCCGATGCGGACGGCATCCAGCCGGGTCTCGGGCAGGTCGATGGCCGCGGCCGTCGCGGCGATATGGCGGATCTCGGGGCGGATGCCCAACGCAGCGGCCTGCGCCGACCCCTCCTCGAATCGTGCGAGCGCGAAGCGGTCGTCCGCGGCGGAGGTGTTGGAGAGGTGGCTGAAGAGCCCGACGATGCGCAGCCGACCGATCCGCTCCAGCCGCGCGGCCTCGGCGAAGACCCGCTGCCAATCACCGGGGGCGATTCCGTTCCGCGAGAGCCCCGTCTCGATCTTGAGGTGCACACCGACGGGGCGATCGACGGATGCCGCGGCACCGGCCGCCTCGAGCTGATCGAAGGAGGAGATCGCCACCTCGATGCCTTCTGTCGCGGCCTGCTCGAATCGCTCGTCCGGACGGTGCAGCCACGCCATGATCGGGGCGTGGATGCCCTGGCGACGGAGTTCGAGCGCCTCCGCGATCTCCGCGACGCCGAGCCGCGTCGCACCGCCGGCGAGCGCGGCGACAGCGGATGCTGCGGCGCCGTGCCCGTAGGCATCCGCCTTCACGACGGCGATGACCTCGACACCGGTCAGCGCGCGCAGATGTCGCACGTTGTCGGCGATCGCGTCGATGTCGATGGTCGCCTCGCGGAAGGGAACGGTCATAGGGGTACTCCTTCTGCGACGACGAAGGCGGTGGCAAGGCCTGCATCATGACTCATCGACAGATGCAGGCTCAGGATGCCGCGATCGGCGACGGTCTCCGCCGTGGTGCCGGAGAGCTCGTAGCGAGGCCTGCCCGAGGGCTCCGAGGCGATCTCGATCTCGGTCCAGTGCACGCCGTCCGATCCGCCGAGCGCCTTGATGAGCGCCTCCTTGGCGGCGTAGCGAGCCGCCAGCGACGGCAGACGGAGCGTGCGCTCAGCGGGGGCGAACAGGCGCTCCATCAGCCGCGGCGTGCGGGACAGGGTGCGCTCGAACCGCGGGATGTCGACGATGTCGATGCCGGTCCCGATGATCACCCGTTCAGCCTACTCGGCCGCCTCGGCCAGGCACCCGACTCGCAACGCGACACCGACCGAGGCCGGACCCGACTCACTCCACCGTGACGGACTTGGCGAGGTTGCGCGGCTGGTCGACGTCCAGGCCCTTGGCCGTGGCGAGCGCCATGGCGAAGATCTGCAACGGGACGACCGCGAGCAGCGGCTCGAACAGGGCGCCGGCGAGCGGGATGCGGATGACCTCATCGGCGAACGGCAGGACGGCGGCATCCCCCTCTTCCGCCACGACGATCACGCGAGCACCGCGGGCGCGGATCTCCTGGATGTTCGAGACGACCTTCGAGTGCACCAGCGCAGAATGCCGCGGCGACGGCACGAGTACGAACACGGGCTGCCCCGGCTCGATGAGCGCGATCGGTCCGTGCTTGAGCTCGCCTGCGGCGAAGCCCTCGGCATGGATGTACGAGATCTCCTTGAGCTTGAGCGCGCCTTCGAGGGCGATGGGGTAACCGACGTGACGGCCGAGGAAGAGCACCGAGCGGGTGTCGGCCATCCAGCCGGCCAGCTGGGAGACGTGCTCCTGCTCGCTGGCGAGGACCTTCGCGACCTTCTCCGGGAGCGCCTGCAGCTCGGCGACGTCGACCGAGGAATCGGTGACGGTGCCGCGCACACGACCCATGTGCAGGCCGAGCAGCAGCAGCGCGGTGATCTGCGCGGAGAACGCCTTCGTCGAGGCGACGGCGACCTCAGGGCCGGCGTGGGTGTAGACCACGGCATCCGACTCGCGCGGGATCGTGGCGCCCTGCGTGTTGCAGATCGACAGCGTCCTGGCACCGCGCTCACGGGCGTACTTGACCGCCATGAGCGTGTCCATGGTCTCGCCCGACTGGCTGATCGAGACGACGAGCGTCTCGGCACCGATCACCGGGTCGCGGTAGCGGAACTCGTGGGCGAGCTCGACGTCGACGGGGACGCGCGCCCACTGCTCGATGGCGTACTTGCCCACCAGAGCGGCGTACGATGCCGTGCCGCAGGCGGTGATGATCACACGGTTGATCCCGGTGAAGAGCTCGTCGAGACCGTCGAGCTCGGGGATGACGACCTGACCGTCGTGGATGCGTCCGCGGATGGTGTTGGCGACCGCCTCGGGCTGCTCGGCGACTTCCTTGGCCATGAAGCTGGACCATCCGCCCTTCTCGGCGGCGGCGGCGTCCCAGGACACGTCGAAGGGCTCGGCCTCGACGGGCGTGCCGGCGAAGTCGGTCACGGTGACCTCGGAGGGGGTGATCGAGACGATCTGGTCCTGGCCGATCGCGAGCGCCTTGCGGGTGTGCTCGACGAAGGCCGCGACATCGGAGCCGAGGAAGTTCTCTCCCTCGCCGAGGCCGATGACCAGGGGCGAGTTGCGCCGGGCGCCGACGACGAGGCCGGGGTGGTCCTGGTGCATGGCTAGCAGGGTGAACGCACCCTCAAGGCGGTTCACGACGCTGCGGAACGCGAGCGCGAGGTCTCCGCCGTTCTGGGCGTACTCGCGTCCGAGCAGGGCGGCCGCTACTTCGGTGTCGGTCTCGCTGCGGAAAGCGACACCGGATGCCACGAGCTCGTCGCGCAGGGCGGCGAAGTTCTCGATGATGCCGTTGTGGATCACCGCGAGCTTGTCGTCATCCGCGAGGTGCGGGTGGGCGTTGACGTCCGTCGGACCGCCATGGGTCGCCCAACGGGTGTGCCCGATGCCGGTGGTTCCGTCCGCGAGCGCGTTCTCGGCGAGCGAGTCGCGCAGCATGCTGAGCTTGCCCGCCTTCTTGCGCATGCCGAGCGAGCCGCTCTCATCGATGACGGCGACTCCGGCGGAGTCGTATCCGCGGTACTCGAGACGGGCGAGACCCGCGAGCAGGATGTCCTGGCTGGGGCGAGGGCCCACGTATCCGACGATTCCACACATGCCATCAAGAGTAAGCGGCGTTTTTTGCGAGGATCCCGAACAATATCGGCCCGCCCGCCGGTCAGACCTTGCGCAGCAGGACGCTCTCCACCGCGTGATCCGCACCCTTGTTCAGCACGAGCGTCGCCCTGTGTCTGGTGGGCAGGACGTTCTCGACGAGGTTCGGCATGTTGATGTCGTTCCAGTAGCCCAGCGCCGTCTGAACGGCCTCGTCATCGGTGAGGTGGGCGAACACGTTGAAATACGAGGACGGATTGCTGAACGCCCCCTTGCGCAGGGCGAGGAAGCGGTCGACGTACCAGGTCTCGATGTGCGAGGTGTCCGCGTCGACGAAGATCGAGAAGTCGAACAGGTCGCTCACGGCCACGTCGTTCGGCGCGGGCGGCGGCTGGAGCACGTTCAGACCCTCGACGATGACCACATCCGGACGACGGACCACGACATGCGCATCGGGGACGATGTCGTAGCGCATGTGCGAGTAGAACGGGGCACGCACCTCGGCGGCCCCCGACTTCACTTCGGTGAGGAAGGAGATCAGCGCCCGCCGGTCGTACGACTCCGGGAAGCCCTTGCGGTCCATGAGACCGCGCCGTTCGAGCTCGGCGTTCGGGTAGAGGAAGCCGTCGGTCGTGACGAGCTCCACCCGCGGCGTGCCTGGCCAGCGGCTCATCAGCTCTCGGAGCAGACGCGCGATCGTGGACTTCCCCACCGCGACCGAGCCGGCCACACCGACGACGAAGGGCGTGGTCGAGTCCTCCTCGTCGAGGAAGGCGCTGGTCGCAGCGCCGAGCTGACGCGTCGAGCTGGCGTAGAGGCTGAGCAGACGGCTCAGCGGCAGATACACCTCGCGCACCTCGGCGAGGTCGAGTCGGTCGCCGATGCCTCTGAGCTCGACGATCTCGGTCTCCGACAGAGGCTGATCGAGCCCTGTGGCGAGCCTCGCCCACTCGCTGCGCCCGATCTCCCGATACGGAGACAGCGGCAGGGCGGCTTCGGTGGTCACGCGTTACATCGTAACGGCGGCGCGAGTAG
Organism: Microbacterium sp. NPDC055903; assembly: GCF_053615555.1. Lineage (NCBI taxonomy): Bacteria > Bacillati > Actinomycetota > Actinomycetes > Micrococcales > Microbacteriaceae > Microbacterium > Microbacterium sp. NPDC055903. The sequence goes on from NZ_JBSHCA010000001.1 coordinate 417,809, forward strand.
TCTCATCCCGTGCGCCTGGGAGTCATCGACATCGGTTCGAACACCGTCCACCTGCTCGCCGCCGATGTGCGCCCCGGTGGACGCCCGCAGGCGACGACAAGCGATCGGACCGTCCTGCGGCTCATGCGGTACCTCACCGAGGACGGCTCGATCGCCGAGGAAGGCGTGCGCGCGCTCGAGACGGCGGTGGCCAGGGCCCGCTCGGTCGCCGAGACGGAGAAGGTGGATGCTCTGCTCGCGACCGCCACGAGCGCGGTGCGCGAGGCGCGCAACGGCCCGGAGGTCATCGCCCGCATCGAGGCCGCGCTCGGCCAGAGCCTGCAGGTGCTCGACGGCGAGACGGAAGCGGAGCTCACCTTCCTCGCCGTGCGCCGCTGGTTCGGCTGGTCGGCCGGTCAGCTGCTGCTGCTCGACATCGGCGGCGGTTCCCTGGAGATCGCGGCGGGTGGCGACGAGATCCCGGATGCCGCGGCATCCGTTCCCTTGGGTGCCGGCCGGATGACGATCGAGTTCCTCCCCGACGACCCGCCCGGCGAGCTTCCGGTGGAGCGCTTGCGCGTGCACGCGACCGAGATCCTGTCGACGGTCGCGCCGCGGTTCGCCGTACTCCCCCGGCCCGATCATGTGGTCGGCTCGTCCAAGGCGATCCGCTCGCTGGCGCGCCTGGTGGGCTATCCGGTGCCTGGCTGGTCGGGCATCGACCGGATGCTGCTGCCGCGCGAATCGCTGGGGTCCTGGATCCCCCGCCTCGCGCGCCTGCCCGCATCCGCCCGGCAGGAGCTGCCGGGCATCACCCCGGATCGCACCTTCCAGATCGTCGCCGCGGCGGTCTGCCTGCACACCGCGATGCGCGTGCTCGATCTCGACGAGCTGGAGGTCTCCCCCTGGGCGCTGCGTGAGGGAGTGCTGCTTCGGTACATCGAGTCGCTGACGTGGAGCGACGGCGCGTGATCGACTTCTCGTTCGACGACGAACCGGCGACGGCGCAACGGCTCCGGCGCGATCAGGCCGATCCATCGCCGGGCGTGCTGCGCGTGCTCACCGTGTGCACGGGGAACATCTGCCGCTCGCCGATGGCCGAGGCCCTGCTCCGTGCGCGGGTGCCGGAGGCATCCATGACCGTGCGCAGCGCGGGGACGCGCGCGTCGGCGGGCCAGGGCATGACGGAACCCGCGCTCGAGCTCGCTCTCGCGCACGGCGCCTCTTCCGACGCCGCCGCACATCGAGCCAGGCTGCTGACCGACGCGATCGCCGAGGACGCCGACCTCGTGCTCGCGATGAGCAGGGAGCACAGGACCGCGGCGGTCGAGCGTGCCCCGCGGCTGCTCCGGCGCGCGTTCACGGTGCGCGAGTTCGCCCGGCTGTCCCGGCCGCTCGCGGATTCGAGCATCCGCAGCGCGGCGAATGCCGCGGGCAGCGACGTTCGCGCACGACTCGACGCGGTGCTGGCGCTCATCAACGGCAGGCGAGGGCTCGACGCACCGCCCGCACCGGACGAGGACGATGTGATCGACCCGTACCGCCGTGACCGCGCGGTGTACGAGGCGTCGGCGAGACAACTGGTGCCGGCGGTGGAGGAGACGGCGCGCGTCCTGCGAGCGGCACTCGTGACGCTCTGACGCCGAAGACTCAGGCGAGCAGAGTGCCGGCGACGGCGAGCGCGACCCCTGTGCCGTTGTAGACCACGTGCACGAGCACGGCCGGCCAGATGCGACCGGTGGTGACGACGAGCAGGCCGCAGGCGAGCCCGAGAAGCCCGGTGCTGGCGATCTCGGACGACGATGCCGCGCCGAGGAGCGCGTGGGCGAGGATGAAGAGGACGACGGATGCCGTCACGGCGACCACTCCCGCCGTACGCATCGCGGCGTCGTCGCGCCCCATCGTCCGCCGCACGACGGCGAAGACGGCGACGAGGACGAGCCCGCGGAAGAACCCCTCCTCCACGAGAGGGGCGACGAGCACACCGCCGAGGAGCTCCTGCGTCCACAACGACGTCGGCAGAGCACCATCGAGCGACGGGTACGACGGCAGCGCGCCGGATCCGCCGAGCGCGACATCCAGCCATCCCTGCGCAAGGCGGAGCATCCCTCCCAGCACCACGCCGTAGAGCAGGTCGACCGGGCGGAACCGCAGCAGTCCGCGTGGGACGCCACGGCGGAAGGCGAGGATCACGGGGACGATCAGGGCGATCCACAGCGCGACGGTGCCGAGCATCCCTCCGACGAGCGAACCGAGCAGGATGCCTGCGCCGAGGCCGACCGCCGCCCAGCCGAGCAGGTCTCCGCTCCAGCGCTGGGTGGACGAGCCGCCCTGCCACCACTCGCGGCGTCGTGAGCGCGCGGAGGCTCCTCGGCGGGAGACAGGGGCATCGGCGGAGGCGTCGGCAGGCATCGCCGAACAGGTTACCCGCCGCCCGTTCGGCGGGAAACGGCTGTGCAACAATGAACGCGCGTACCCAACCCCACGAGAGGCGCCATGGAGCTCAGCGACTACATCCGCATCCTCCGCAAGAACTGGCTGGTGATCGTCGCGACGACCCTGCTGGGCGTGGCCGCAGCCGCCGGGTACTCGCTGACGCGTACACCGCTGTACGAGTCGGAGGCGGTGGTCTTCGTGCAGTCGCAGACGGGCAGCACGGTGTCCGAGCTGCAGCAGGGCTCGACGTTCGCCCAGTCGCGGATCACGACGTACGTGAGCCTGGTCCGCGAGCCGATCGTGATGAACCCCGTTATCACGGAGCTGGGGCTCGATACGTCCGCGGACGAGCTCGCGACGAAGGTCACGTCGACGAGCCCGCTGAACAGCACGCTCATCCGGATCTCGGTGCAGGATGCCGATCCTGTGCTGGCCGCGGATATCGCGAACGCACTCGGCGCGAGCCTGGCGGCGGCGGTGGAGCGCATCGACACACCGGTCGGTCAGGACGCCAGCCCGATCAAGCTGACCAGGGTCAGGGATGCTCTGGCGCCGTTCGAGCCGGTGAGCCCGAACGTGCCGCTCAACCTCGCCCTCGGCCTGCTGGTCGGTCTCGCGCTGGGTATCGGCGTCGCCGTGCTGCGCGCGGTGCTGGACAACAAGGTCCGCTCGCCGCGCGACGTCGAAGCGTTGACCGACCGACCGCTCATCGGGGCGATCCCGCACGATCCCAAGGCGAAGGAACGGCCGCTGATCCTGCAGGAGGATCCGCTCAACCCCCGCTCCGAGGCTTTCCGCTCGCTGCGCACGAACCTGCAGTTCCTGGAGATGGATGGCGGTCATACGTTCGTCATCACGTCGAGCATCCCCACCGAGGGGAAGTCGACGACGACGATCAACCTCGCGATCGCCCTGGCCGACAGCGGCAAGCGCGTGGCACTGGTGGACACCGATCTCCGCAAGCCGAAGGTGGCCGAGTACCTCGGCATCGAGGGCGGCACCGGTCTCACCGATGTGCTGATCGGTCGGGCCAGGGTGGCGGATGTGCTGCTTCCCTGGGGCGGGCGCTCGCTGCACGTGCTGCCTGCGGGCAAGATCCCGCCGAACCCGAGCGAGCTGCTGGGCTCGGAGCGGATGCAGAAGCTGCTGGAGGCGCTGGGCAAGGAGTTCGATGTCGTGCTCTGCGATGCGCCTCCGCTGCTGCCTGTGACGGATGCCGCCGTGCTCTCACGGGCGACGTCCGGGGCGATCATGGTCGTCGCGGTGGGCCGCACGTCGACGCACCAGCTCGACGGGGCTCTCGACGCGCTCGAGACGGTCGGATCGAAGGTCGCGGGTGTCGTGCTCACGATGGTGCCGACCAAGGGCGCCGATGCATACAGCTATGGCTATGGGTACGGATACGGCGAGTACGGCGTGTATCGCGCGGAGCCGGCCAAGAAGCAGAAGCCGGGCAAGCAGGCGCGTCGTCAGGCCGAGGACGTCGAGGCGGAAGCCGGGCTGCGTCGCACCCGCAACCAGGGCGACGTCACTTTCGACGACCTGCTCAATCCCCGCTGAGCCGTGGCGCGTCGGGGGCGGGTCGACGGCACGGCAGGGCGGGCGCTGCTCATCGGTCTCGTCATCGTGCTGGCCGTCGTGGCGGTGGTGCTGACGGCGCTCGCCTTCCTGCGCGTGGGGGCGGAGCGCGGCGACGGAGATGTCGCGCCGGTGCCGACGTTCGGCGTTCCCGAGGCGACGCCGTCGGTTGCGGCGACCCCGTCTGCCTCGCCTGCGGCGCCGGAGCCGGTCGATCGCGCCCAGGAGCGCTTCATCGCCGTCGGGAGCGAGGCCGTATGGCGCGGCGTCGCCGGAGCGTGCGGTGGTGTCGCGCCCCTGCTGGAACGCTCGACTGATGGCGGCGAGACGTGGACGGACGTGACGCCGACCTATCTCGGCATCGGTCAGCTCCTGGCCGTGACACCTTTTTCGGGGTCAGAGGCGCAGATCGTCGCGGCGGTGGGTGACGCCTGCGAGGTGCAGGCGCTGCGCACGTTCACCCAGGGGGAGTTCTGGGAGTCGTACCCCGAGGTGCTCACGACGGCGGACTACGTCGACCTCGCCGGTGGCATCGTGCTCGGGGGCGAGACGGTCGCGTCGCCGTGCAGCGCGCCCCTCGGTCTGCACATTTCGGATGCCAGTGCCGCGGTCGTGTGCGACGGTGTGGCTTTCGCATGGGAGAGCAGCGCATGGGCGCCGATCGGCGCCGCAGGAGCGGTCGCTGCGGTACCCGCGGATGACGGATACGTGGTCGCCCGGAAGGTCGATGCGTGCGACGGCATCCTCATCTCCCGATCCGGGGTCGCGACGGGCGCCGCGGAGACGTGCGCAGAGGTCGTGGATGCCAGTGCGTCGATGACGATCGCGGTGGACGGTGACGAGGTTCTGATCTGGTCCGGAGACGAATGGCTGCGCACGTCGGATTGAGCCTTTTCGCGCTTGTTTCCGGGCTGTAACGAAAGCGCCTTCAGCGTTCTCACAGGTCTGCTAGTGTGCGGATCGGGGAGAGAACAACGGACCACGGAGAGGGAATCCTTTTTTGACGTCGACATCAGGGGTCGACGCGATCAACGTCCCGCACGGGCCTGGGGAGGCCGCAGGGATTTCGGAACAGGGCATGGGGCCCCGTACTGAGATCGCCGTTTCAACCCATACTTCCTCTGCGACGCCGGACTGGCGTCGTCGCTACGCACGGCGCGTATGGATGAGCGATCTGCTCGTGCTCATCTGGGTGGTCTTCGCCGCTCAGATCGCCTGGCTCGGCATCGATGATGCCTCGCTCGTGACCGGCACGTCTCTCGGCCTGCCCGACATCTCCTACTGGTTCATCTCCGCCGCTCTGGTCGGCGCGTGGATGTGGGCGCTGAGTCTCGTGGACTCGCGCAGCTACCGGGTGATCGGAACGGGAACGACCGAGTATGTCCGTGTGATCCGCGCCAGCTTCACGCTCTTCGGCGCCATCGCGATCGTCGCATTCCTGACGAAGATCGAGATCGCGCGCGGGTATCTGCTGATCAGTCTTCCGGCCGGCATCCTGGTGCTGGTGCTCGTGCGGTGGCTGTGGCGGCAGTGGCTCGTATCCACGCGACGACTCGGGGCGTACTCCGCGCGCGTGCTGCTCGTGGGTTCGGAGCGATCGGTCGTCAACATCGCGCAGGAGCTGCGGCGCACCCCGGATGCCGGCTATGCCGTCGTCGGCGCGTGCGTGCCCGGCGAGCATCCGACGGGTCTCGTCACGGGGACGGACATCCCGGTGGTGGGCGCGATCGACGGGGTCGGCGCGGCCCTTGCGGCCAGCGGTGCCGACACGGTCGTCGTCACCAGCAGCGGCGATCTGCCGCCCGGCGGGGTCAAGCAGATCTCGTGGGCTCTCGAGCCTGGCAGGCAGCACCTCGTGCTCGCGCCGAGCATCACCGACATCGCCGGTCCCCGCATCCACACCAGGCCGGTTGCCGGTCTGCCGCTCATCCACGTCGAGACGCCGCGGTTCAGCGCGGGGCAGAGATTCGCGAAGCGACTCATGGACATCGTCGGGTCGTCGGCGCTGATCGTCGTCTTCTCGCCCGTGCTCGCCGCCGTCGCGATCGCCGTGCGGGTGACGAGCCCCGGACCGGTGCTGTACCGCCAGGAGCGTGTGGGGCTGAACGGAGCGCCGTTCAACATGCTCAAGTTCCGCTCGATGCGCGTCGGCGCCGATGCCGAGCTGAAAGCGCTGCTGGACGCGCAGGGAACCAGCACCCAGCCGCTGTTCAAGGTGAAGGACGACCCGCGGATCACCCGCGTCGGCAAGTTCATCCGCAAGTACTCGCTCGACGAGCTCCCGCAGCTCTTCAACACGCTGGCCGGCTCCATGAGCCTGGTCGGCCCCCGCCCGCAGATCGCGGCAGAGGTCGAGCTGTATTCGGATGCTGCGCGGCGACGGCTCCTGGCGCGGCCGGGGATCACCGGCCTCTGGCAGGTCAGCGGCCGAAGCGAACTCGAATGGGAGCAGGCGGTGCGGCTGGACCTGTACTACGTGGAGAACTGGTCGATCGTCGGTGACGTGACGATTCTGGTGAAGACGTTGAAGGCCGTGTTGTCGCCGGGTGGGAGTGCGCATTGAGTGCTGCCCCATCCGTTTCGATCATCGTGCCTGTTTTCAACGCCGGCGAGGCTCTACGAACCGCTTTCCGACACTTCGACGCTCTGACCTATCGCGACTTCGAGGTGATCGTGGTCGACGACGGTTCGACGGACTCAACGACTCGAGCCGTCATCCGTGAACGGGAGCGGGCCGATCCACGCATGACGGTGATCGAACTCGATGCCAATGTCGGGCCGGGGGTAGCCCGAAACAGTGGCCTGGCCGCAGCGCGCGGGCAGTACGTCTGGTTTCTCGACTGGGACGATGAGTGGCGGCCGGAGATTCTCAGCATCCTCGTTGAAGCGGCCGAGCGCCATGGCGCGGACATCGTGATGTGCCGTGGCCGCTGGCGTCGTGACGGTACGGATCACGCGGTCACGGACGGGAGCGCACGGCGGGAGCGCGTGAACAACGCTGAAGCGTTTGAACGCGTATTGACTGGAGAGCTGAAGGGTTACCTCTGGACGAAGCTTTTCCGGCGGAGCATCGTGCCTCCAGACGTGTTTCCCGGCATCCGCACTTCGGAAGATCTCTGCGGCCTGGTCCGTATCCTTCCGCACGCGACCTCTGTCGTTCTACTGCCTGACGTGCTGTATTTCCACGTCGTTCGGGAAGGATCGCTCACCAACTCTCCGAACCCTCCTCTGGAGAATCTCGCGATCGCACGCGACGTCATTCGAGACGCCAGCGATCGGCTTACAGCAGATGACCTGGCGGGACGTGCACGCCTTCTGGAGTTCTACGACGGCGCCTATTGGTACGTCGCCCACGCGACGACCGCCGCACGCCACTACCCAATGCGACGCGCGGCGGCAGCAGCGTGGTGGGCTTCCCGTCGGATCGGCTTCGCGAGCATCGCCCGTGCTTGTCGCATCTCACGCCCAGTCGCAGCCAAGATGCTGGTGCTCAAGACCACGGGCCCGCTCTTCCCCCGTGCCCGATCCCTGGCGATGCGCACGGCACAAGTCATGCGATCTTCAGGTTGAGCACCAAACATCGACGCACGCCGAACCTGCCTCCGCATCGACCCTGACCAGAGAGAGCCGTAGGATCCATGTCCGACACTCACACATCCTCGCCAGCGCATCCACGCGGAGTGCTGCTCATGCTTGCGAAGGCGTTCCCTCCGGTGACCGGCGGCGTGGAGACCTACTCTGAACAGTTGGCGCGCGCGTACCTCGCTCATGGGTGGGCGGTCACCGTCGTCACCCAGGGAGCGCTCGCGACTCCAGGGCCCGGTACTCGCAGCTACCCCGAAGGCGACCTGATGATCCAGGAGTGCGGTCCTGGCGGACAAGCGAAGGCGGCTTTCCAGTTTCGAAGGCTTGCCGGACGCGTCCTGCGCACGCAAACAGTGGATGCACTCCACGCCACCACGTGGAGGCCCGCGGCCGCCCTCCTCGGCATTCGTCATCGGGCGAAGCGGATCATCACTGTTCATGGGCGGGAAGTCATGCTGGCCCCCCGATGGGCTCGGCCGATCATGCGTCGGCTGCTGACCTCCGCCGACCTCGTAGTCGCAGTCTCGCGGACCACGAGGCATCGAACGGCTCGCGCAGCACGACTCCGGCGCAGCGACGCGACATGGACGGTGTCCGGTAACGGGATCTCCTTTCCCGTGGCGGCCGCAACGTCGGTCGACGTGCCGAGAACAGGCCGCGTGCGCCTGTTCACCGTGGCCCGCCTCGTCGAGCGGAAGAACCTTCTCGGAGCCATCAGGGCGCTCGGCAGACTCCCCGCTCTACCGCTCGCCCGGATCGACTACGTCATCGCAGGCGACGGACCTCAGCGTTCTCAGCTTGAGGACGAGGTGAAGGCCCTGGGCCTGTCTGAGGTCGTCCGCTTCGCGGGGAGGGTCACGGATGACGAGTTGATCGAGCATTTCAGACACGCCGATGTCTTCCTTCACCCCCAGATTTCCCTTGATGATGGGAAAGACTTCGAGGGGTTCGGGCTGGTGATTGCCGACGCGATGTCGTTCGGGTGTGCGGTCATCGCGGGGGTTGATGGAGGTCCGTCGGATTTCGTCACCGATGGCAAGACAGGTCTGCTGGTCGATGGCACGGACGTCGATTCCATTGGCGCGGCGATTCTCGCGCTCGTCGAAGACGCGGACCTACGTGCTCGTCTTTCTGCCGCGGGGCGTTCCTACGCGCTCGCCGAACTCGCCTGGCAGCGCCAAGCACAGCGGATCCTGGAAAGCCTGGCGGGCTGATTCCGGATGGCTGTCGTCTTCATCTCTGTCGGCGTGCTGTTCGTCGCCGTGTTCCTCTACCCTTATCTGATCTACCCGGCGCTGCTGAAGACGTCCAGAACTCGACCGCTTGCCGAAGAACCGGAGGCCAAAGCGCATACCGGCGCCAACATCGCCGCGTTCTTCTGCGCATACAACGAGATCGCTGTGATCGGAGAGAAGATCGACAACCTCAGAGCTCTGAGGACGCGCTATCCCGATGTGGAGCTCTGGGCGTTCGATGACGGCTCCACTGACGGCACAGCCGAGGCGCTTGAAGCCGCGCATCTGGGGATCCGAGTGATCCGCGGCGGCGGGCGATCTGGAAAAGCCCACGGCATGAAGCTGATGGTCCGCCAGACCGAGCGAGAGTTCCTGGTGTTCACAGATGCCAATGTGATGCTCGACGTCGGGGCCCTGGATGCGCTGGCGACTGTCTATGCGGATGAGAACGTGGGCGGCGTCTGCGGTGTCCTCCACTACGTCGCGGCGGACGGCACGGCTACCGAGCAGGTCGGGGGACTCTATTGGCGTCTCGAGGAGCAAATAAAAGCTGAGGAGTCCAGAAGCGGGAACGTGATGGGAGCCGACGGCTCGATCTTCTCAGTCAGGCGAGAGCTCTATCCGGACTTCCCCGACACGGTCCAGGACGACTTCACCGTGTCGATGGCCGTGATTTTCGCCGGGCGTCGCCTGATCACATCACCACGTGTAATCGCCGTCGAGAGGCTCGTGGCATCGCGCTCCCTCGAATGGAGTCGAAAGATCCGGATTGCGGTCCGCGCTTTCCACACATACGAGGTCATGCGGCAGAACGTTCGTCGCATGAAATTGCGTGACCGCTTCCGGTTCGCATCTCATAAGTGGTTGCGATGGCACGGCGGATATTTCCTCTGTATCGGCGCGTCCTGCGTCGCGATCGGGCTGTTCTTGTCATCGCCAGTCCTGGGCACCGCCTCAACGGCATGCGTCGCTGCGGCGCTCCTCGTGGCCAGTCGCGCCCGCACCGGCGTCCTGGCGTCTGCCTACGAGATGTTGATCTCCGTGCTGGCCACCTCACTGGGCGTCACCCGAGCACGCAGGGGGCACACTCAGGCGGTGTGGAATCCGCCTCGTTAAAGCGCGTGTGCTCGCGCGAGGACCGAACTCGTATCGAGCCCCGCTGAGCACCCCCGACAGCGCGTGTACGGTGGACGACAGGGAGGCGACATGACGGGGTGGGAGCTCGGCGGCTTCACGGTGCTCTTCGTCCTTCTGACGCTGCTCTCAGCGCATCGTTATCGGTCCTGGCTCGCTCCCGCGCCGCTGTGGAACTTGGCGTGGTCAGCCCTGTTCTTCTCCACCTCGACGCTCGGGTACGGGTTCGACTACTCGGCGGGCTCCGTCTCAGTACTCGCAACGCTGGCAGCGCTGTTCAACGTTCCCGGTTTCGTTCTCAACTCCAAGATCCCTGATGACACCGATCGCGCTCAGGTCCGAAACTACGCTCCCCCGACCTGGTTGCTCGTGCTGATGCTCGCCGCCGGCCTCGTCGGCATCGGCCAACTCAGCGTCAGCCTCGGGATGTCGATCTTCTCAATCCGCTCACTCGATCAGTTGTTCCTCTTTGGTCAGCAGAACGCCGCGAGCATCTTCCGAGGCGAGGTGTCACTCGGCTGGATGTCCAATCTCACCTTCGCGCTGCTGCAGTGCGGGGCAGCGCTGGCCGGGTGCAAGATCGCGTGGCGCCCGAACAGGGCAGCGTACTTCGTTACGGCCGGGCTCATCGGAACCGCGCTGTTGTGGAGTTCGGTAACGACACAGCGCTCCTATCTCCTCGTGCCCGTGATCTGGTTCGTCGCAGGCTACGTTGCGGCGCTGGTCGCGCTCGGTGCTCGCCGCCCACCGCTGCGCGCTGTTGCTGCCGCCGCCGCTCTGGGAATCATCCTCCTGATACTCGTGGTGTTCTTGAGGTCTGTCCGTACGAGCGGCGCCGACGCTGGTCTTTCCGAAGCGAGCTTCGCTCCGACGCGACTCTGGCTTGCGGGATACATACCTACTTTTTCGGCGTGGTTCGACCAAGCTGTCGCTACGTCGCTGAGCGCTGGTGTATTCGGGGGGATCGTCGCCCTTATCCAGCCCATCTTCGGCATACGTGCGACGGACGATGGCCAGGGTGTGTTCTACCCGATCGGGTCCGGACTGACATCGAACACCGGAACAGCGATGATGACCATCGTCGGTTCTGGAGGATTCGTGTGGGGCATGCTCATCATTGTGGCGCTAGGAGCGATCGCCCATCTCGCGTATGTGGGCGCGGCTAAGGGGAACGCGGTCGCCGTCGCCGGGTACATAGGCGTACTCGCGGGAACTCTCTGGGTGACGAACGCTTGGTTCTTTGGCTACGGCGGGCGCGTGCTCGCGCTGGTCCTTCTACTCACGTTCGCGGCAATGGCACGCAGGGAGGCCTTCCGTCAGACCGGCACAAGACCACCGTCGGACCTCGAACGGATCCCGATCAGCCGTGCGCGGAAAGAACAGGAGAAAGCGCGCGCTCGAGGAAGCCGATCCCGCGCTCCCGCTCCACAGCGACCTGCGCATTGACGCGGTCCCAGTCGATCGGTGTTTCGAGAGCCTCAGTAACGGCGTCACTCGTATCGTCGTCCTCGCCCGCGAGGACCAGACGGTGCTCCAGGCCGAAGGTCGACAGTAGCGATTCGAATCTGGCCAGCCCGCGCGCCGAGTTCGCAATCGTCACGAACGGCCGATTGAACAGGATCGCGAAGACCGTTCCATGAAACGAGTCCGTCACGACCACGGTCGCATCCTGGAACCCTCGGAGCCATTCCTCGACCGACGGACGGACGAACGCCGACGGGTCGCGTCGGAAGTCGCCTGCTGAGCGAGGGATCTGGCGGTGCAGATCGTGAACCTGAAGACCTAGCGCATGCTGAAGTGCCCGAATGCCATGCACCATACGCGGCGACTGATCGAGGACGTACGTGAGCAGGTAGTCGCCGTTCGACACGCGAGGACCCGTCGCGGCAAGGCGCCGGTACTCCTCGAGATCAGGGAGCAGTGTCGGGTCGGGAACCTGTTCGGCGCCGATGGACCATTCATGCTCGCAGAGTGCCACGCCCGAGTGCTCGCGCACCGATACGGCATAGAAGCGCTCGATCAGAGGCCGAGTCGCGTTCCAGTCGACCGTCGGCCGATCAGTTCCGAATGAGGCCGCGTAGGCGATCCTTCTCCCCGGGCCGTCCACGAAGTCGAACAGGTACGATCCGATATCTCCGTACTCCGGACGCCACACCTGATCGCTCCCGGCGATGAAGGCGCCGTACGACAGGTACTTCTGTCGGTGCGGGAAGCCTCCGAAGCGGAAGATGCTGTCTGTCCGCAGCGTATTCCGTATGAACCGCCACAATTCGGCGTTAGCGAACTTCTGACGCTCACGGTAGCCGACGGGCCTACGGAGCAATCGCGTCGCGGTGGCAGCGGCCACGCGCCGTGCGGCCGCGAGAAGTCCGATGCGTTCAGAGACATCGGTTGCGGCTTGAAAGCCGAGCTCGGCCAGCGTCTGCTGGAGCGCGAAGGTCTGCAGGAGGCAGCCGTAGTTTCCTCGACCAAGGGGCAAGGTACGGATGAGGACTCGCTTCGCATGCGGCGCACGCGCCCGAACGGACCGCCCCATCAGACTACCCACGTCCTGCAGCGCACGGACCCGACGACACGTCCCGCCAGATGCCCGGCTCTATACCGAGCCTTCGAACGATACCGGGGGACGAACAACGAAGCTGCGCTTAGTACGGCGGTTGCCGCGATCGCGCGCACCCCCTCGCCGACAGATCGCTCCGCACCGTGCGGTCGATGTCTCCGCATGAGCATCGCGTCGCCCTTCCCGTAGTCGTACGCTTGCCGGAGTTGATCCATCGGCCGACGCCTCAACCTGTAGTGCACTTTCGCCTCATTGACGTAGATCAGCTCGGCGCCCATATACTGCGCACGCCAACAGATGTCGACATCCTCACCGACAGTCAACTCAACGTCGAAACCTCCGAGAGCCTCGAAGAGCTGTCTTTCGAATCCGATGTTCGCGGAGACGCCGAACGGCAGATGTGAGAACTTCGTGCCAGGGCCTGGGGTCGCGCGTTGCCGCCACCAGAAGTCCGACGGGGCGTTGAGCTCGGCGAAATCGAGCAGCCCGATCGCGACCGGAGCACTCTGGAGCGCTCGAGTCATTCTCGGGATCCATTGGTAGTCCACGACGTCGTCGGCGTCGCAGAACAGCACGAGCGCCCCTGAACTCGCTGCCGCCCCTGCATTCCTCGCGAAAGAGGGCCCCGGGAACCTCGACGAATCAATGATGCGGAGCGGAATGTGATGATCTCGCTCCGAGAGAGCCATGCGTGTGGGTGCCACCACGTCCTCACGATTGCAGGAGATGACCACTTCCACGGTTGCACCTGCCCCGTGGGAGGCGCGCGCCGACGCTGCGACGGCGCCGACTTGTTCGCACAGCATGTTGGAATCGCCGCCGCCGTACGGAATGACGACCGAAATCAACATCCTCGTCCCGACGACTGAATGTCCGTGCGCCGCGCATCCTCACCACGGCCGATCTCGCCACCGGGTCCGGGGGTCACCGCAGCCGCTTCCATACAGCATTCAATGTTGCTCTGGGTCCTTGCTTGAGCTTGCGCTCGATGCGGTCGAGGCGTTGCGCTGCCCGATACCGTCTCAGTACAGGACGCATAACCCGATCGAAAACCGCGTGATCATTCGCCAGAATTGCCTGTCGGAACGCATCATGACTCAGCCTTGAGGCATCAACGCGAGCTCGCTGCACCAGTCGGCGGGAGAAAGACAGATGGCCCATGGCGCTCCTCCGAAGGCGCGGAACGTACTCGCCCCGGCTGCGCAGAAGGGCGAACCTCATTCCGATCTCTTCGACGTTCTGGCGAACGAGCGCCCTCTGGGACTGAAGCAGATCAGCGATCCCGATCGGCTCCAGGTGGACAGCTCCCGCTGTCCGTGCGCGGAGGAGCACCTCACCGACCCGTGCATCTCGGATGAGGACGACATTGGTCCCCCGTGGATCATCGACGTATTTGGGCAGCCATGCGTCACCGAGGACGATATCAGCAGTCTCGTTGAATACGTCCTCGGTGAAATCCGAAAAGTTCGTCTTGAAGTATCCCAAGCCCCAGTCGGCCTCCGGTGCGTCCCAGAGCGAGGCTGTCAACGCGCGGTCACCATCGTCCGCTCGAACTGTGAAATCAGTGGCATATCGACTGGCCGGTCGGTTCAAGTCCTTGGCACGGAAGTCCACGGATGCGAGGTGCGCCGGATCAATGCCGGCGCGCCAGCCCATTGCCGAGGCGTAGGCCGCGCTCTTTTGGTGACCGCAGATGAGACCGACGGTAAATGCGATCGCCTCACGAAAGTACGGATCGACTCGTTGAAGTAGGCGGATCTCGTAGATGAAGCTGGGTATTCCGACGACAGCATATTTCCCAGGCGTTGCCATGGCTCCCCGAAGAGCAGCACCCAGTTCGCCCGGGTAGTACCGCGTTTTTGAACCGGCACGAATCTCCTCTTCAGAACGCGAGATCTGGTAGGAGAATAGCGCCCCATATGGTCCTCCCGGGCGCATATGGATCACGGCATCGATCTCACCCGCACGCATGAGTTCGAGCAGCACGGCTGTGGCGATACCACCAGAGCTCGATGAGGCACGAAGCCCGTCGTCCAACGACCATCCCGCGTATGCGCTGAGGTGATAGCCGACGACCGGATCATGGTTGACATCGGCCTGGTGCCCGTAAAGCGCCGCACCCAGCGTGTCCTCGTCCGGGCTCACGCCACCGAAAGCCGACACCGCGAGCAGCAAATCGGCCGGGCCATCGTACTCGGCGTCGATACCGACGTACTGGTACTCGCCTGTTTCGCTGAGTTCGAGGCCGATTCTGGGATCGATCGCGCTGTAGACACCGCTGTTGACTGAAAGCCGCGGATCGAGGACACGTTCGAATAACTCCGTCAGCGGGGAGGACATGGTCATATCGTAGCGAGCGCGTGTGCACCGAAGAGGCCGCGGGATCGAGGTCAAAACGTTCGTCTCCGCAACCGTCCCGCTAGAGTGATCGCTCCACGCGTCATCCGCCACTGGCCAGGCACCGCCATGACGAGCGCGACGAAGACGAGGAGTCCAGCGGCGAGCATCCCCAGCGCCGCCCACCCATTGGAAACAACGTGCTCTGTGCCCCACGCGCAGAGGACGAGGACGATGGAGGCCGGTACGACAAGCCCCAATCCGTTCCGGAGATAGGGCCAGATGGGCTGTCCGCTTATCCTCCTCAGCCATATCAGATTGATGGGCCAGCTCACGGCGAGCGCGATCGCAACCGACCAGGCGACAGCCTGGATGCTGAAGAGAGATGCCACGATGATCGCGACGACGGTGAGCATCTTCGTGACGAGGTTGTAAAAGGCGAGTTGCAGACCCTTGTTGTCGAGGATGAATCTCCAGTAGCTCACGAACGAGAGCACCCAGAAGAAGCCTCCGACAGACATCGCCTGGAAGAGGGGGACTGCCCCGACCCATTCCGGTCCGAGAAGCATCGGGATGAGCCATTGCGCCCCACCGCCCGCGAGGGCGAAGACCCCGACGACCAGGAGTCCAAGCCCGAACTGAAGCCGCAACAGGACTTCATCGACGCCACGACCCTCTTTCGTGGCGGCGTTCGTCGTCGGCACCACGACCTGCGTCAGCGGCCCCATGAGCCGCCCGACCGGCAGCGAGAGCAGCTGATAGGACCGCGAGTACAAGCCGACGTCCGCAGACCCCCACCGCATTCCGATGACAACCGTGTCAACGTTCTGGGCGAGAAAGGTCAGAAAGGTGGCCAGTCCGAAAGCGGCACCATCACTCACGAGTTGCTTCGATTCGTGGTCTCGCCGAGGGCGGAGCGGACGCCAGCGTGCCGCACCCCAGGCGATGATCAACGCGGCCAGCGCGCTCGACACCGTCCCGATCACGATCGACCAGTACTCGAATCCCAGGAGCGCAAACAGAATTGTGGCAACGAGGTTGATCAGCTGAGGGACGACATCCGCTCCGACGAGTGCGGTGTACTTCATCCGCCTGGCCAGATTGACCCGAAGCTGTGCCGTCATCCCGTTGAGAAGAAGCGCTGGCGCGAGGGCCGGCGCAACCCACCACAGTCGCTCGTCTCCGTAGAGAGCGACGATCAGCCCGGCGCAGGCCGCGAGAGCGGCGCCTGTGAGCAGACCGAGCCCGGTGTTGATCCAGAACAGGTTGGAAGCTTGTTGCTCTCCGAGGTCCTTGCGCTGAAGCCCAACAGTCGTCATGCCGAGATCTCGAAGCATCTCACCGAATGACACGAAGACGGCGACCATCGCGATCAAGCCGATATCGTCCGGGGAGAGGAGGCGCGAGACGACGATGACGGATGCGAACTGGATCCCGACTTTGAGAGCCTGCCCCGCGATCGTGATCCCGGCCCCCCGCGCTCCACGCGCGAGTGCATCTGTCACGCGAGACAGCTTAGTGCGCCGCTCTCGCGGCTGTTCGCGACGCCGAACACGCGGCAGCGAACCAGGAGCGTAACGAGAGTCTGCTATCTAGGTAGTGCCCCCTTCCCCCACAAGGAGCTCCCCCATGAAACTCTCCGTCATCGGTTGCGGATACCTCGGCGCCGTCCACGCGGCGGCGATGGCGTCCATCGGTCACGACGTCGTCGGCATCGATGTGGATGAGCGCAAGATCGCCGCTCTCTCGGCCGGCGACGCGCCCTTCTTCGAGCCGGGGCTGCCTGAGATCCTCTCCGAGGGCATCGCCTCAGGGCGCCTGCGCTTCACGACAGACATCTCAGAGGCGCGCGGTGCCGCGATCCACTTTGTCGGGGTGGGCACCCCTCAGCAGCGCGATGGCTACGCGGCCGACCTCACGTACGTTAACGCCGCGTTCGAGGCCCTCGTACCGCACCTCTCCCCCGGCGACATCGTCGCGGGCAAGTCCACCGTTCCGGTGGGCACTGCCGCATCACTCGCCCCGCTCGTCACCTCCGCAGGCGCGACCCTCGTCTGGAACCCGGAGTTCCTGCGCGAGGGCTGGGCGGTGAAGGACACGATCGACCCGGACCGGCTCGTCGTCGGAGTTCCGGGCGCTTCGACAAGCTCAGCGAGCGAGGAAGCAAGCTCAGCGAGCGAGGGAACACGCACGGAAGGCGCTTCGACAGGCTCAGCGAGCGAGGGCGAACGCGCCGCGGGGATCCTCCGCCAGGTGTACCACCCCGCCGTGGCCAAGGGCACGCCCTTCATCGTCACCGACCTCGCCACCGCCGAACTCGTCAAGGTATCGGCCAACGCCTTCCTCGCCACGAAGATCTCGTTCATCAATGCGATGGCCGAGATCGCCGAGACCGTCGGCGCGGACGTGACCCAGCTCGCCGACGCGCTCGGTCATGACGTCCGCATCGGTCGGCGCTTCCTCGGTGCCGGCATCGGCTTCGGCGGCGGATGCCTCCCCAAGGACATCCGCGCCTTCGCAGCTCGCGCCGAGGAGCTCGGACGCGGTGAATCGGTCGGCTTCCTCCGCGAGATCGACGCGATCAACCTCCGCCGCCGCGAGCGCGCCGTGACGCTCGTCGTCGATGCCTTCGAGGGCGACATCGTCGGAAAGCGCGTCACCGTCCTCGGAGCGGCCTTCAAGCCGTACAGCGACGACGTGCGCGATTCCCCCGCCCTCGACGTGGCCGTGCGTCTTCGAGGCCTCGGCGCCGAGGTGACCGTGACGGACCCGGAGGCGATCGAGAACGCTCGCCGTCAGCATCCCCAGCTCGCCTACGTGCACGGTCGCGATGAAGCGCTCCGCGGCGCGGATGCCGTCATCATCGTCACCGAATGGGACGAGTACCGGCGCGAGCTGTCTCCCGAGCATGCGGCGACACTCACCGAGGGCCGGGTCATCGTCGACGGACGCAACTGCCTGGATGCCGCTGCCTGGCGCGCGGCGGGGTGGACGTACTTCGGCATGGGACGCCCGTGATCGGCCGCTGTCGCCGGTCGCGGCTATCGTGACTCTGTGACCTCCCAGAGCCCCGCCGCACGACGACGACGCCGCGCCGGCCGGATCACGGCGTGGTTTCTCGGCGGTATCCTCACCGCCGCGGTCGCGGCCGCCGCCTGGATCGGCGTGCGCGGATATCTCGCTTATCAGCACCTCGACGCGGCCCGCGCCGCGGCCGACGGCGCCACGGATGTCCTCGCCGACCCTGCAGAGGCCAGCGACCTGATCGCCGACATCGCCTCCGAGACATCAGCCGCGTCTGCGCTCACCAGCGATCCGATCTGGAAGCTCGGCGAGGCACTCCCGTGGGTCGGCCCCCAGCTCGCAGCCGTCGGCACCGTCGCCGCGTCCCTCGACGACCTCGCATCCGAGGCGCTCACGCCGCTCGCCTCTGTCGCCGCATCGTTCTCGTTCGACAGCATCCGCCCGCAGAACGGAGCGATCGACCCCGCGGCCTTCACGAGCCTCGAGGCAGCGGCATCCACGGGCGCAGACGGGCTCGGCGCCGCCCGCTCGGCGGTCGCGGCGATTGACGAAGCTCCGCTCGTCGGCCCGCTGCGTGATGCGGTCGACGAGGTCTCCACTCTTCTCGACGAGACCTACTCGGCGGCGGACGCCCTGCGCCGCACCACAGAGCTTCTGCCCGCGATGCTCGGGGCAGACGGCCCCCGCGACTATGTCATCGTCTTCCAGAACAACGCCGAATGGCGCTCGCTCGGCGGCATCGTGGGAGCACTGGCCCAGGTGCGCACGCACAACGGGGCCCTCAGCCTCGTCACGCAGGCATCCTCCTCGGACTTCCCGCACTACGACGAGCCCGTCGTGCCGCTGACCGACGACGAGATC
Organism: Microbacterium sp. NPDC055903; assembly: GCF_053615555.1. Classification (NCBI taxonomy): domain Bacteria; kingdom Bacillati; phylum Actinomycetota; class Actinomycetes; order Micrococcales; family Microbacteriaceae; genus Microbacterium; species Microbacterium sp. NPDC055903. Next base: position 436,538 of record NZ_JBSHCA010000001.1, read on the forward strand.
CGTCTCTTCGGCGAGCAGCCGGCGACCTTCGTGCAGAACGTCACGCAACTCCCCGACTTCACCCGCGACGCCCCCATCGTTCAGGCGATGTGGGAGCGCGAGACCGGGACGACCGTCGACGGTGTCCTCGCGTTGGATCCCGTCGCCGTCTCCTATCTGCTCGAGGCCACCGGCCCGATCGCCCTGCCCACCGGAGACGAGCTGTCGGCCGAGAACGCCGTCTCCCTGCTGCTCAACGAGGTGTACCTCCGCTACGAGGATCCCGCCGAGCAGGATCTCTTCTTCGCCGCAGCCACGTCCTCGGTGTTCGCCCGCATCGCCTCCGGCGGAGTGGATCCGGCAGCCTTCGCCGCAGCCCTCGGTCGCGCGGGCGCCGAGAACCGGATGCTGCTGTGGAACGCGGACCCCGCCGAACAGGCCGTCCTCGACGGCACGACGCTCCAGGGCACCCTCGACGACGAAGACCCGGACACCACGACCTTCGGCGTCTACGCCAACGACGGCACGAGCTCGAAGATGGATTACTACATGTCCCTCGACACGGCGACGGCCTGGTGCGGCGAGGAGGCAGCGCTCACGGTCACCCTCACCAACGACGCACCCGCCGACGCGGCGTCCCTGCCCTCCTACGTCACCGGCGGCGGCAAGCACGGCGTCGCGCCCGGCTCCGTCGAGACCGTCGTCTACGTCTATCTTCCGGAGGGCTCGGCGCTGCAGTCGTCCGAGGCGTCCGGCACCGGATTCTCTCCAGATCTGGGAGGAGGGACGGATGCCGGCCGGCAGGTGCTCTCCTGGGCCCCGGTTCTCGCCCCTGGAGAGTCGACGACGCTCGACGTGCGCGTGCGCACATCTCTCACCGAGCATCTCGTCACACGAACGACACCGACTGTTAACGCAAATCCTGGTAATCAGCTTGCGATCAGCTGTGATATTCCAGAATAATCGGTCGTAAACCCACCGGAGGGCGTCTTGTAGGCGTGCCGACGTGTTCATACGGGCTCCAGGCCCACCCTGCAGTTCCCCCCACAGTCAGGATGATCGCCATGAAGCGCACACTCACCAAGGCCGCAGTCACCACCGCACTTGTCGCAGCCGCTCTCCTCGCTGTCCCTGCCGGGGCTTCGGCCTACACGCCGCCGACCACGGGCGGCGTCAGCGACTCCACCGTCGCACCGGGCGGCACCTTCTCGTTCTCCGTCTCCTCCCCCGTCTTCGAAGGCGGCGAGACGGTCACGATCTACCTCACGGGTGAGAACGCCAGCGGCGCTTCGCTCGGTTTCGTGAAGTTCGCCGTCGAGACCAGCGCGCTCGGCACGCAGACCGCTGCCGCCGACGGCACGCTCGCCCCCGTCTCGATCACGCTGCCCGCCGACGCGTCGGGCTCGTACACGATCCTCGCGACGTCGCCGTCGAACCCCGTCGGCGTCTCCGCCACGGTCTCGGCCACGGGTGCCGCTTCCGCCGATGGTGAGGATGACGGCCTCGCCGCAACCGGCGCCGACGGCGAAGCGATGCTCGCCCTCTGGGTCGGCGGAGGAGCCCTCCTGCTCGCCGGTGGTGGCGTCGCCGCCGCCAGCGCGGTCCGTCGCAACCGCAAGCAGGCCGACGCCGCCTGACAGCTCTGGACACGAAGAACGCCCCGGTGAATCCACCGGGGCGTTCTTGTATGTTCTGCAGTCTGCGTCAGATCGCGAGACGTTCCTTCACGACGGCGGCGAGCCGCTCGGCGTAGGCGTTCGCGCCCTCGGCATCCGGGGCCTCGACCATGACGCGCACGAGAGGCTCCGTGCCGGACTTGCGCAGCAGCACGCGCCCGGTGTCGCCGAGCGCCTGCTCGACCTCGCGCACGGCATCCTGCACGCCCTCATCGTCTCCGACGCGGTCCTTGTCGACGCCGCGGACGTTGATGAGCACCTGCGGATACACCGTCATCACGGCGGCCAGCTCGGCGAGCGTCTTGCCCGTGCGGGCCATCTCCGCCACGAGGTGCAGCCCCGTGAGAAGCCCGTCACCCGTGGTGGCGTACTCGCTCATGATGACGTGACCGGACTGCTCACCGCCGAGCGCGAAGCCCCCGGCGTTCATGTCCTCGAGCACGTAGCGGTCACCCACAGCCGTCTGCCGCACGGTGATGCCGTGCTCGCGCATCGCGACGTGCAGGCCGAGGTTGCTCATCACGGTCGCGACGAGGGTGTCGTCGGTCAGATGACCGCGCTCCTTCATGGAGACCGCGAGGATCGCCATGATCTGGTCGCCGTCGATGACGTTGCCCTGCGCGTCGACGGCCAGGCAACGGTCTGCGTCGCCGTCGTGCGCGATGCCCAGATCGGCGCCGAGGCGGACGACGGCCTCGGCCAGCTGGTCGAGATGCGTCGAACCGACACCGTCGTTGATGTTGATCCCGTCGGGGTCCGCCGCGATGACGGTGACCTCCGCGCCGGCATCCCTGAACGTCTCGGGCGAGACGCCGGAGGCCGCGCCGTGCGCGCAGTCGAGTACGACGTGAAGCCCGTCGAGCTTGTTCGGCAGCGAGCCGAGCAGGTGGACCACGTAGCGGTCCTCGGCGTCGGAGAAGCGGCGGATGCGACCGACAGATCCTCCCGTGGGGAGGAGCTTCTCGCCGTCCATCGCGGCTTCGATGCGCTGCTCGACGACGTCGGGCAGTTTCACGCCTCCGCGGGCGAAGATCTTGATGCCGTTGTCCGGAGCCGGGTTGTGCGACGCGGAGACCATGACACCGAAATCGGCGTCGCGGTCGGCGACGAGGAACGCGAGAGCGGGAGTGGGGATCACACCGGCATCGAAGACGTCGACGCCGGAGGATGCCAGGCCCGCGGCCACGGCGGCCGCGAGGAACTCACCGGAGACGCGCGGATCGCGGGCGACCACGGCCGTGAGCCGCTTGCCCTCCGCCTTGCGCGCCTCGGCGGAACGGCCCTGGCCCAGGACGACTGCAGTCGCCTGGGCCAGGGAGAGCGCCAGGTCGGCGGTGAGGATGCCGTTGGCAAGACCTCGCACGCCGTCCGTGCCGAACAGTGCCATGAAGGACTGTCTGGCTTAACGCTTCGAGTACTGAGGCGCCTTACGGGCCTTCTTGAGACCAGCTTTCTTGCGCTCCTTGACGCGAGCGTCACGGGAGAGGAAGCCGGCCTTCTTCAGGGTCGGACGGTTGTTCTCGACGTCGATGCCGTTCAGCGCACGGGCGATGCCGAGGCGGAGCGCACCGGCCTGGCCCGAGGGGCCGCCACCGGAGATGCGGGCGATGACGTCGTAGGCGCCCGCGAGGTTGAGCACCGTGAACGGGTCGTTGATCAGCTGCTGGTGCAGCTTGTTCGGGAAGTAGTCCTCGATCGTGCGGCCGTTGACCGTGATCGTCCCGGAGCCCGGGACGAGGCGCACGCGGGCGATGGCCTGCTTGCGACGGCCGACAGCGGCGCCGGGGACGCTGAGCACGGGGCGGGGAGCCGCCTCCGCTGCCTGGGTCTCCGGAGTCGTCGTCGAGTAGTTCTGAAGGTCGGTGGTGTCCTGGATGTCAGCCACGAGTATGTCCTTATTCGTTGCGGCGCTTACTGGGCGACCTGGTCGAGGGTGTACGTCTGGGGCTTCTGAGCGGCGTGCGGGTGCTCTGCACCGACGTACACCTTCAGCTTGCCCAGCTGCGCGCGTCCGAGGCTGTTCTTCGGGAGCATGCCGCGGATGGCCTTCTCGACCGCGCGGACCGGGTTCTTCTCGAGGAGCTCCGAGTACGTGACCGACTTCAGACCGCCGGGGTAGCCCGAGTGGCGGTAGGCCTTCTTCTGGAGGAGCTTCTGACCGGTGAGCGCGACCTTGTCGGCGTTCACGATGATGACGAAGTCGCCGGTGTCGATGTGGTTGGCGAAGGTCGGCTTGTGCTTGCCGCGCAGGAGCGCTGCAGCGTGCGAGGCGAGGCGGCCGAGAACGACGTCGGTGGCGTCGATGACGACCCAGTCGCGCTGGACTTCGCCAGCCTTGGGGGTGTAAGTGCGCGTCACGATAGTGCTGCTTTCTTGTTCGAACGGAGAGGTTCGTGAATCCCACTCCGGGGTGGTTCTCTTCGAGTTCGCTGAGCTGGTCGAGCTTGTCGAAGCGGAACACGCCAGTGGAGGGCTCACGTTCGCGATGCCGCAGTAGGGCACCAAAGGGTTAGTTTACGGCATCCGGGAGTATTCGTCGAATCTGCGCGGCCTTGCCCGCCACGGACACGGACTCAGCGGGCCGGCACCGTCGTCCTGGCGGTGATGAGGATGGGGCGATGATCGCTCGCGCGCTGCGGCAGGGTCCGGATGCTGTCGATCTCGAACCCCTCGGATGTCGCGAAATCGTAGTGTCCCTTGAACACGCGGTAGCGCGTATAGGTCCGCTCGTCGGACAGGGTGAGCGTGTAGCCGTGATCCCGGATCGTCTGGCCGAGATTCTCCTTGAACACCGGGTAGTTGTAGTCCCCGACCATGAGGATCGGGATGCCGGGGCCGAGCCCCTCCAGCTCGGTGAGCGCGGTGCGGATCTGGGTACGGCGCAGCGAGTTCAGCGCCGTCAGCGGAGCGGCGTGGAAGGACGCCACGATCAGTTCACGTCCCTCGTCGATGTCATGAAGGCGGACGCCGAGCACCCGTTCATGTGCCGGCTTCAGCACCCGGTCGTGCAGGGACTTCTTCAGCTCGAACGTGCGCAGCGAGTGCAGCCGGAAGGTGTTCTCGCGATAGAAGACCGCCAGCCCCAGGCGATTGCCCTGGGTCGCCTTCGCGAGCACGAGGTCGCCGACCCTGTCGGGCAGCGCCTCGACATCGCATTCCTGCAGGCACAGCACGTCTGCGCCGTGCTCCTCGACGAGCTCGTCCAGCTCACCGGCGGCGCGATGCTTGCGCAGGTTGTAGGAGATGACCTTCATCGTCTTCCACGCTAGCCCGTCGTCCTATGGGCCGGGTGACGATGTCGCACGCGCTCACTCATCCCCGTCGTATCCCCAGCGGATGCCCAGCACACCGGGCCCGAACCCGAACCTCGCGGTGTGCACCGAGGCACGGCCCGCGGGCAGCATCCGCACTGTCTCCTCACCGTCGACCTCGGTGTACTCCTCGCACCAATCGGGCTCCGCCCCCTCGGCGAAGTGCGCCCAGATGAGGATCTGTCTGTTCGGCCGATCCACCGCATGCCAGACCGTACGCCGTTCCGGATACTCCACCGGGATCAGCTCGGTGTATTCGATCAGCCCGGTGGCGCCCGCGGCGACCGGATCGTCCAGGACGAGGACGTCGCAGACGATGCGACCGGCGGGATGCCGCATGCTCCGATCGACGCGGGCTCCGGTGATGCGGGTGATCGTCTTCGTCTCATCGGTTCCGGGAATCGCGAGATCGTAGAGCGGCACCTCGGCCAGCGTGCCCTCCGTCGCCTGGATCAGGGCCCTCGTCGACTGGTGCGAGAGATCGCCGTGCGCATCGATATCGGCCGTGATGGAGACGGAGAGATCCCGCAGTGCTGCCTGGGCGACGGTTCCCAGCGCCTCGGCGGTCTCCGCGATCTCCAGATCGATATCGGGCGCGGCGAAGACCGGCTTCGGCTCCGGAACCCTTCCTACTCGCGCTGCGGGACGGATGCGCGCGAGCAGGTGCCCGCGTTCGAGCCCGAGCACGTCCTCGATGGCCTCGACGGCGGCGAGCGACGGCGCACCGTCCGGCTGGCGCGCCCCGGAGCGCCAGTAGCTGAGCGTCGCCATCGAGACGGGGCTTCCCCGATCGGCGAGGCGCCTGTGCAGGGCACCGAGGGACATGCCGGAACCGGCCACGGCAGCCCGGAACTCGGCGGCGAATCCCTCCGAACCGTCGCGTTCATCGTCCATCGTGGCGCTCCGTCCCCCGCTGCGCGTGCTGCCGTTGCGCTCAGCATACGGTCCACGAGCACGCTCATCACACTTCGCCGAATGACTGTGAAGACCGCTCCCGTAGATTCGTCCTACGGCTCGGGTCCTCACCATCCTCCCCGGAAGGGGACCGGAGCCGCCCGCCGGGCGTCTGTGTGGGGGCACAGCCCGGCCCGCTTCCCGCCTGGCCGCGACCCCAAGACTGCCGCCGGGCGGGAAGCCATCATTCGGCGTCGCGCCGCGCTCTCGTCTGATCCGCGCGCGCGGCCAGCAGCTCGTCGGCCGGATAGCCGACCTCGGTCAGCGTGAGCCCACGGGCTGCGAGCACCTTGAACTCGCTCGTGCGCGCGAGCGCATCGCGGAGCACGACGAGGTCGGCCACGTCGAGACGCCCCTCCCCCACGGCGGCGCAGGCCCCGACGAGCGCGCGCACCATGCTGTGGCAGAACGCGTCGGCCTTCACCTCGGCGACGAGCACGCCATCGGCATCCCGCCGCCACCGGTAGTCCAGCAGCGTCCTGATGGTCGTCGCATCGTCGCGCGCCTTGCAGTACGCCGCGAAGTCGTGCAGGCCGATCAGCGTTCGCGCGGCGGCGTCCATCGCATCGACGTCCAGACTCCCGCGGATGCTGGTGGTGTCATCGCGGCGCATCGGATCATAGCCCGTGCCGTCGTCGGCCAACCGGTACCGGTATCGACGCCACACGGCGGAGAAGCGCGCGTCGAAACCGTCCGGCGCGGCCGACGAGGAGGACACCGTGACATCGGAGTAGGCGCCGAGCACTCCTCGCATCCGGCCGGCCAGGGCCACGGCGGGATCCGTCGTGGACCTGCTCCGCCTCGCGGCGATCCTCTCCCACTGCGTCTCGTCGAAGTCGACGTGCGCGACCTGCCCTGAGGCGTGCACTCCGGCATCCGTGCGCCCTGCGACGACGAGCTGCACCGGTGATCCGGCGATCCGCTCGAGCGCGGCTTCCAGCGTCCCCTGGACGGTCCGAAGACCCGGCTGCTTCGCCCAGCCGCGGAAGCCCGTGCCGTCGTAGGCGATGTCGAGACGGATGCGCACGAGGCAAGCCTAGGACGAATCAGGGACCCGATCAGCGACGCAGCACGCGCTGGGCGAGCCAGTTCCCGAAGATCTGCCCGACCTGCACGATCACGATGATGATCGCCACGGTCACCCAGGTGGCTTCCTGGTTGAACTGCTGGTAGCCGTAGATGATCGCGAAGTTGCCGAGGCCTCCACCGCCGATGTACCCGGCCATGGCGGACATGTCCACCACAGCGATGAACATGAACGTGTAGCCGAGGATGAGCGGCGCGAGCGCCTCGGGGATCACCAGCCCGAACAGGATGGCGAAGCGACGAGCCCCGATGGCCAGCGCCGCCTCGACGATGCCGGGGTCCACCGCCACGAGGTTCTGCTCGACGACGCGTCCGATCACGACGGCCGCCATGATCGTCATCGGCACGATCGCGGCCTCGGTGCCCAGCGTCGTCCCCGCGACGAGCTTGGTCACCGGCCCGACCGCGGTGAGGAAGATGATGAAGGGAATCGGCCTGATCACATTGATGAGCAGGTTCAGCACGGTGAACACGACGCGATTCGCGTAGAGGTTGCCAGGTCGCGTCGCGTACAGCGCCGCACCGATCAGGAGCCCCGCCACGCCGCCGATGAGCAGCGTGACGACGACCATGTAGACCGTCTCCTGGATGGACTGCAGCAGCACCGGAGTGAGCGTCGTCCAGTCCGTCGCCGTGCGGATGCCGATCATGATGCCACCTCCGTCGCGCTCTCGTCCGTCGGGCGGAGGACCTCGGCCTTGGTGTGCTGAGACAGCTCGGTGACGACACCGTCGATCACCGAGTCCTCCCCCTGCAGCCGGTAGGTGAGCGTGCCGAGCTGGCGTCCCCGGATGTCCGTCACGCCGCCGAAGACGACCGCGTGCCGGACGCCGTGGCTCTCGAAGACGCGTCCGATGTCCTCGCTGGTGAACTCGTTGACGTCCACGCTCACGAGTGTTCCCCCGCCCGCGGCGAGCGCGTCGAGGGTGTCGCCGGAGGGAACGCCCTGGGTGACCGCCGCGACGAAGCGCTCGGTGAGCGCCGCCCGCGGGTGGGCGAAGACCCGGTAGGTGTCACCGGCATCCACCACGCGTCCGCCGTCCATGACGACGACCTGGTCGCACAGCTCGTGCACGACGGAGATCTGGTGCGTGATGACGACGATGGTGATTCCGAGCCGCCGATTGATCTCCTTCAGGAGCGCGAGCACCTCGCCGGTGGTCTGCGGATCGAGCGCGCTCGTGGCCTCGTCCGCCAGGAGCAGCTCCGGATTGGCCGCGATCGCCCTGGCGATGCCCACGCGCTGCTTCTGGCCGCCGGAGAGCGCACGGGGATAGCGCTCCGCCTTGTCGCGGATGCCGACGAAGTCGAGGAGCTCGTCGACGCGGGCCGTGATGTCCACCTTCTTCCACCCCGCGACCTTGAGCGGATAGGCGACGTTGCCGCGCACCGTCCGGGAGGAGAAAAGGTTGAACTGCTGGAAGATCATCCCGATCCGGCCGCGGAGGCCGCGCAACTGCGCCGAAGAGGCCGTGCCGACGTCGACGCCGAGCACGTTCACCGCGCCGGCCGTCGGGGACTCGAGGCCGTTGATGAGGCGCACCAGCGTGGACTTGCCCGCGCCGGAGTAGCCGATGATCCCGACGATCGAGCCCGGCTGCACCTCGAGCGAGATGTCGTCGAGTGCTGCGACGTCGGGACCCCTGCGCGTTCCGGGGAACGTCTTGGAGACGTGGTCGAACGTGATGATGCTCATCGGACTGCCTTCGTTCTCTGTTCCACGACCGCGCAGGGGCCACCGCCCCGTGAGGTCAGCCCTGTGCCGCGAGCAGCTCTTCGAGCGATGCGAGCTCGTCCTGAAGCTGCTCGGCGGTCCAGTCCGCCTTGAACTGCAGGTTGCCCTGGTTCAGCTCGGTGACGGCCGCCTCGACCTCTGCGGAGTGGTACGCGTCGACGATGGTCTGCCAGCGCGGGTCATCCTTGTTCTCATCCTTCACGACGAACGCGTTGATGTAGGGAGCGAGCTCGGGGTTGTCGAGATCCTCCTTGTAGATGATGAGGTCGTCGCCCAGTCCGCCCTTCTGCGCCTGGGTGTTGTTGACGACAGCCGCCTGGGCGCTGCCGTCCTTGAGCGCCGTGACCGTCTGGTTGGAGTCCACGGCGAGGATCTCGACCTTGCTGGAGAGGATGTCCGCCTCGGAGGAGTAGGCGCTGCCGCCGTCGGCGAGCTCGAGCAGGCCGGCGCTCTGCAGGTTCAGAAGCGCGCGGGACAGGTTGGTCGGGTTGTTCGGGATCGCGACCGTGGTGCCCTCGGGGATGTCGGCCACGTCGGAGTACTGCTCGGAGTACAGCGCCAGCGGGTACACCGCCGTCGCTCCGACCGGAACGAGGGTGCCGCCGCTGTTGACGTTGAAGTCCGCGAGGAAGATCAGGTGCTGGAACAGGTTGATGTCGGCCTCGCCGTCCTGCACGGCCTGGTTCAGCTGGACGCCGTCGGTGAGGGTCTGCACCTCGAGGTCGATGCCCTCCTCGGCGAGCTTGTCCTTGAGGATGGTCCAGTGCGCCTCGGTGCCGTCGTCTGCGACGAGGACGACCTTGCTGCTCTCCTCGGAACCGCCCTCCGCCTCGTCGCCGCCCGTCGCGCAGGCGGCCATCGACAACGTCATGGCACCGGCGGCCAGAACGCCGATCGCGGACAGGACCTTGTTCTTCACACTCTTGCTGTTCACGGGTCGAGTGAAACACGGGGATGCTCCGCGCGCCGATTCGGTCGGTAACCGCGCGTAACGCAGGCCTGAGGCGTCAGATCCCGCCGTCGATCGAGCGGATGACCTCCCCCGGCTCGTCTGGCACCATGACCTGCGTGTCGCGGTTCAGACTCTCCCCGGCGAAGAACCGCTTCGACCGCGGGAAGAGATACCAGACGAACATCAGCACGAGACCGACGGCGAGCGAGCCGATGCCGACGACGAAGGTGCCGCCGATGCCCCAGATCACCGTGTAGCCGTAGTCGACGTCCCACATGTCGATCGCCGATTGCACGAACGCCCCGGCCAGCAGCACGCCGCCGAGCAGCGGGAAGAGTCCCTTGAAGAAGAAGTCGCGTGCCGAGCGGGTGAGGTCCCGACGGAAGTACCAGACGCAGGCGAAGCCGGTGATGGCGTAGTAGAACGCGATGGCGAGACCGAGCGAGAGGATGGAGTCCTGCAGGATGTTGTCGCTGATCAGGGTCATGGCCACGTAGTAGCAGATCGCGACGACACCCATCACGATCGTCGAGAACGACGGGGTCTTGAAGCGCGGGTGCACTTCCTTGAACTTCGCGGGAAGCGCACGGTACACCCCCATCGCGAGCGTGCCGCGGGCGGTCGGCAGGATCGTGGTCTGCGTCGACGAGATCGCCGAGATGATCACGGCGAGCACGAGGAACCAGCCGAACGGGCCGAGCAGGCCGTCCTTGATGGCGAGGAAGAAGTCGTCGGCGTTCGCCTCGTTGCCCAGGCCCGTGCCGCTCTCGCCGAGCCCGGCGTACATCATCGCCGAGATCGTGACCGCGACATAGGTCACGAGCAGGATCACGCAGGTGAGCACGGCCGCGCGCCCGGGGATGCGCTTGGGGTCCTTCGTCTCTTCATTGAGGGCAAGGCAGGTGTCCCAGCCCCAATAGATGAACAGCGCGAGCAGGATCGCCTCGGTGAAGCCGGACCAGTCGGTGAAGGCGAAGGGGTTCAGCCACTCCCAGTCGAACGGCGTGGGATTCGGAGCAGTTCCGGCGGCGAACTGCCAGAACGCCGCGATCACGAAGATCGCGAGGGCGAGGTACTGCACGCCGAGCAGGATGTTCTGGATGCGTTCGCCGATCTCGACGCCGCGCCAGCTGACCCAGGTCATCAGAGCGATGAAGACGACGGCGACGAGGACCACGCGCAGGTCGTTGTTCTCGAGGTCCTGATCGAAGAGCGACCAGAAGTAGACGGAGGCGATCTGCGCGAGGTTGGCAAGCACGACCATGCCCGCCACGGCCACGCCCCAGCCGCCCATCCAGCCGACCCACGGCCCGAACGCCTTCGTGCCCCAGGTGAACGTCGTCCCGCAGTCCGGTACGGCGTTGTTGAGCTCGCGGTAGGCGAAGGCGATGAGGAGCATCGGGATGAAGGCCAGGATGAAGGCGATCGGAGCCTGGGCACCGACGGCGATCACCACCCAGCCCAGCGAGGCGACCAGCGAGTACACCGGAGCCGTGGACGCCAGACCGATGACGGTCGATCCCCAGAGCCCCAGTGTGCCGGTCGCCAGACCCTTGCCCTCCGGGCGTTCGAGATAGATCGGCGTCGTCGACATGCAGTGAACATATGACCACGAGAACCGCGCGGTCAAGAGGTCAGGCGTCTCGGCCGAGCATCCCGTCTGCGTGATCGGCGACCCACTCCATCAGCGGCAGCATCCGATCCATCAGGTCGCGCCCCAGCGGCGTCAGGCTGTACTCGACGTGCGGCGGCACCGTCGGGAAAGACTCGCGGTGCACGAGCCCGTCGTCGGCGAGCGTGCGAAGCGTCGAGGCGAGCATCTTCTCACTGATGCCGCCGACCTCCCGGCGCAGCTCGCCCCACCGCCGGGTGCCGTCGGAGAGTGCCGAGAGCACGAGCACGCCCCACTTGCTCATCACGTGATCGAGGACGACCCGCGTACTGCAGCCCTGATCGAAGACGAGCGGCCGTTGCTCCTTCAACTGCGCAAAACTCACCATGATGTAGGTACCTTACCTGAAAGTGGGTACCAGCGCTTCGGAATGCGTCGGGTGTGCTGAGCGGTTGTCACCGATGTCATCACGAAAGGACAACCCATGAGCATCCTCGTCACCGGAGCAACCGGCCAGCTCGGCCGCCTCGTCATCGACAGCCTGCTGGAGCGCGGCGCTCCCGCCGAGTCGATCATCGCCGGCGCGCGCGACACCACGAAGGCCGCGGATCTCGCCGCCAAGGGCGTCGCGGTCGTCGCCCTGGACTATGCCGATGCCGCCAGTGTCACCGCCGCCGTCGCCGGCGCTGACACTGTTCTGCTGATCTCCGGCTCCGAAGTCGGCCAGCGTGTGGCCCAGCACAAGACCGTCATCGATGCGGCCGCCGCGGCGGGCGTCGCCAAGCTCGTCTACACCAGCGCCCCGAAGGCGACCACGAGCGATCTCGTGCTCGCGCCGGAGCACAAGGCCACCGAAGAGCTCATCGCGGCATCCGGCATCCCCGCGGTGATCCTGCGCAACAACTGGTACACCGAGAACTACGCGGGCGACCTCCAGAGCGCCGGAGCATCCGGCGTCCTGGTCGCGAGCGTCGGAGAGGGACGCGTCGCCTCGGCGAGCCGCAAGGACTTCGCGGATGCCGCAGCCGTCGTGCTCCTGGAGGACGGTCACCTCGGACAGGTCTATGAGCTGGGCGGGGACGTCGCCTGGAACTACGCCGACCTGGCGGAGGCGATCTCCGAGGTCGTCGGCCGACCGGTCGAGTACACGCCTCTCACGACAGAGGCGCATGCGGCGGAGCTCGAGGCGGCAGGGCTCGACGCGGGCACGGTCGGGTTCGTGACGGCGCTGGACGCAGGCATCGCCGGTGGCGCACTCGCCGACACGGATGGCACGCTGTCGAAGCTCATCGGCCGCCCGACGACGCCGCTCGTCGACGGCCTGCGCGCGATCGCCTGAGCCGAGGGGGTGCAGCGACGTGGCTCTTGTGGCCGCCTCCCGAGCAGGGATGCGACCACAAGAGCCACTGATCTCGACGGGTGCGCGGCGCCACGTCGCCCTGCGCGGCGGGAGTCAGCCCCTGGCGGTGCGAGCGAAAGCGACAGCGGCGAGCGCGGCGGCCTGATCGCCGAGAACCGCGTCGTCGAACACCACCCGCGGCGAGTGGTTCCACTCCACCGTCGCAAGATCCGCCTCGGGCGGCGACGTCATCAGCGCGATGAAGGTGCCTGGCACCTCGTCGAGGACGAACGCGAAGTCCTCGGACCCCATCATCGGGGTGGGCATGATCATCACGCGCTGCTCCCCGAACACTCCGCGCAGCACGTCAACGGTCTCAGCGGTCTCCGCTTCCGCGTTCACCGTCACCGGGTACATCGTGTCGAACCGCACATCTGCGGTGAGACCGTGTGCAGAGGCCACCCCTGCGATGACCCTCGGCAGCCCGTCCTTCAGAGTCGCCAGGGACGCCGGCGACATGTTGCGCACCGTCGCGGCGAGTTCGACCTTCTCGGGGATGACGTTCACCGCGCCGTCGCCCGTGGACACACGGGTGACCGAGAGGACCACGGGATCGAAGGCGTCGAAGCGGCGCGTGACGAAGCTCTGCAGGGCGAGCACCATCTCGGCCGCGGCGGGAACCGGATCGAGCGTCTGCTGGGGCTGAGACCCGTGACCGCCTCGGCCGTTGACGGTGACGTACAGCTGGTTGGAGCCCGCGGCGACGGCGCCCGACCGAGTGGCGAACACGCCGCGCGGCCCCGGTGCGACGTGGATCGCATACGCAGCGACGGGCTTGTCGCCCGCGGCATCGAGCAGACCCTCGTCGAGCATGACCTTCGCTCCGCCGTGGCCTTCTTCACCGGGCTGGAACATGAAGATCACCGAACCGTGCAGCGTCTCGCGGCGCGCGGCGAGGAGCTTCGCGGCGCCGACCAGCCCCGCGGTGTGAAGGTCATGGCCGCAAGCGTGCATGCTGCCGTTGGTCGATGCGAAGTCGAGCCCGGTCGCCTCCTCGATCGGCAGCGCGTCCATGTCGCCGCGCAGCAGCACCGTCGGCCCGGGGAGGGCGCCACGGAGCACGGCCACGACCGAGGTCGTCCTGGTTCCTGTCGTGATCTCGAGCGGCAGTCCCTCCAGAGCGTCGAGCACCTTCCGCTGCGTGCGGGGCAGGTCGAGACCGAGCTCGGGGTCGGCGTGCAGCGCACGACGGAGCTCCACGAGCCCGGGGAGGACGGCACGGGCCTCTGCGGCGAAGTCGGGGGTGGTCATGGTCAGCCTTCCGTGGTGGGGTCGGTCGTCGCCTTCGGCATCCGCATGACGGAGAGCGCGACGACAGCGATGAGGAATGCGGCGGCGCACACGCTCCAGATCGTGATGTAGCCGCCGATCGAGGAGGACAGGGAGCCGGACGCCGTGAAGGCGGCCAGCAGCACCGCGAAGACCGCCCCGGCAGCCGATCCGCCCAGCGTGCGCAGCGAGTTGTACACCCCGGCGGCGATGCCGGTGTCGTCGCTCGGCGCGAGCTCGGCGACGAGAGCGGGCAGCGCTCCGAGCAGGAAGCCCATGCCGATGCCGTTGATGGCCGAGATGAGGAAGATCTGCCAGAGGTGGTCGTGGAACGCGATCTGGATGAGCGATCCGGATGCGGCCAGCGATGCGCCCGTCACGAGCACCGCGCGGATGCCGATGCGGCGCGCGAGGGGTGCGAACGTCGCCGCGCCTGCCGTCGCGAGGATCGTGACGACAGCGGTCACCGCCGATGCCGTGCCCGCCGATGCGGCGAAGCCGTACCCCGTCTCCGCAGGATCCGCGGTGAGGAAGGTGGTCGAGGGAGACTGCGCACCGAACATCACCATGCCGAAGAGGAACGCCGTCAGGTAGACCGGGCCGAGACGCGGCGAGACGATCAGGCGGATGTCGATGGCCGGGGCGGTGGCGCGCAGTTCCCAGACGACCCAGAGCCCGAAGATGACGAGCGCGGCGACAAGGGTTCCGATCGTCGCCGCCGAGGCGAAGCCCTCGCTGGAGGCGAGGCGGAGCCCGAAGAGCAGCGTCACCATCGCGAGACCGATGCCGATGAATCCGAGCACGTCGATCTTCGCCCCCGTGCGCGACGTGGACTCGGGCACCTTGAAGAAGACGGCGTAGGTGCTGACCAGCACGAACACGACCGGCACGAGCAACGTGAGGGTGAGCGAAGGCAGAACGGCGGAGAACACTCCCGCCGAGATCGTCCCCAGGATCGCTCCACCGGTGAGACACGAGACGAGGAGTCCGATCGAGGTGCGAGCCGTCTCTCCCTTGATCCGGTTGTGCACGAGAGCGATCTCGAGCGGCAGCCAGACGGCCAGGGGGCCGACGAGGATGCGCGCGGCGAGCACGAGCTCGTAGCTGGGCAGGAAGGCGGTCACGAGCGTGCCGATGAGCACGGCCACGACGGCGATACGAAGCATCCGGCGATGTCCGAAGATGTCGCCGAGCTTCGAGAGCAGCGGAACGCACACGGCAGCCGCGAGGGTCTGCACGGTGAGGAACCAGGTGATGTCCGCGTCGGAGACCTGAAGGTGACCGGCGATCTCGCCGAGCAACGGGGCGTAGAAGCCCTGCACGAAGCCGCTGGCAAGCTCGCAGAAGATGAGGAAGCCGACGACGGCGCGAGCGCTCACCTTCGGCAGGGACTGGGTGACGGGGGTGTCAGTGGACATGAAGGGCCTGTTCGTCGGCGTCGTCGAGACGGCGCGGCGGTCGGGTCACGAGAGCATCGATGATGTCGATGTAATGCTGTTCGTGGATGCGGGTGCGCTTGACCGACTGCCGGTACAGGGTGAGCCCGGCGATCGTGTCGAGGATGATGTCGTGGTGGACATCGGCGGGGAGCTCGCCTCTGGCGATGGCACGGTCGATGATCTCGATCCCCTGTGCGCGGCGGTGCTGGAAGAACCCCTCCCAGAGGGAGGGAAAGACGTCGGGTTCGAACATGGCGCGCAGGCCATGGCTCTGCTCGGGGGACAGTTCCTGGTTGCGCTGATTCTGCAGGGCATGGTCGAGGAGGTCTCGCCGCACGTCACCGCTGTCGGGGGTGCGACCGAGGGAGACCTGCGCCTGCAGGGCGGCGGCGACGAGCCTCCCCTTGTCGGGGTACCGGCGATAGATGGCCGCCTTGCCGCACAGGGCCGCTTTCGCGACCTTCTCGACGCTCAGCGCGGCGTACCCGCTCTCACCGAGCAGCCGTCCGGTCGCCTCGAGGATGCGCCGGGTGAGGTCTTCGTCGGTGGGACGACCCGCCTTCTCTTCGGATGCCATGCGACAACGATACGATACGGCCTGTTTCGTAAGTGTTACGGATCGGCCACGATCCGCGGCATCCTCGATCACATCAGTAACCAATCGGTCGGTTTTCATCTACCAGACGGTCTGGTTTGGAGTACGGTTTCGAATGCATCGCGTCACGGACGACGCGACCGCACCGGAGATCAGAGGAGATTCCCTTGCCCAGCCACCGCATTCACCGCGCCATCGCCATCGCATCCGTCGCCGCCGCAGCGGTGACGCTCAGTGCCTGCTCCCCCGCAGCGGAGGAGGCGGAGACGACCGCGACCCAGCCCGACGGTCCCGTCACGATCTACCTCACCCGCCACGGCGAGACCATGCTCAACGAGCTCGATCGCGCACAGGGATGGGCAGACAGCCCGCTCGTCGCCGCGGGCGAGGCAGACGCCGAGGACCTCGGCCTCGGACTGGACGCCGCGGGCATCGAGTTCGACGCGGCGTACTCCGCCGACATGGTCCGCCACTTCGACACCGCGTCGCTCGCGCTACAGGCCGGCGGATCCGATCTCGAGCCCGTGCGCGACGAGCGCCTCCGCGAGATCTCCTTCGGCCGCTTCGAGGGCGCCTCGAACGGCGAGATGTGGGACTTCGCAGCCTCCGCGATGGGATATGCAGACACCGCGGCGATGTTCGCGGACGCGGGAGGCTTCTCGTTCACCGATGCACTGGATGCCATCGCCACCGGATCCGAGGGCACCGACCTCACAGCAGAGACATCCGCGGACGTCGCAGGTCGCGCACTCGCCGCACTCGAGGAGATCGCTGAACGCGCGACGGAGGATGGTGACGACGACGTCCTCGTCGTCTCGAGCGGCATCACGATCATGACCGTGCTCGGAGCTCTCGGCACCGACCTCAGCTCGGTGACGACGGGGATCGAGAACGCCGCGGTGAGCGTGCTCGTCTGCGACGACGGCGAATGGAGCGTGGAGAGCGTGAACGACCTGAGCTACGTCGAGGCGGGCGCGGAGCTGTAGATGCCGGGGTGGTGCGACGGTTCACCGGCGCACCACCCGACCCGTGCTGTGTCGCTCAGGATGCTGTGACGGGCATTTCCTGTCCGGCGGGCACCACGGCCTCACTCTTCGGACGGGCGGCCGGGATCAGCAGCGCGATGATCGCGGCCACCCCCGCGACGCCGGCCCCGATGATGAGCGCCACCCGGAAGCCGGTCTCACTGGGGACAGCGACCTCGCCGAGAGGGATGGTCATCTCGGCCAGGACGACGCCGATGATCGCGGCGCCGATCGTCGTGCCGAGCGAGCGCATGAGGGTGTTGAAGCCGTTCGCCGCCGCCGTCTCGCTGCGCGGCACCGCGCCCATGATGATCGCCGGCATGGCACCGTAGGCGAACGCGACGCCGCTGTTGATCACGAGGCCGGTGACGAGGAGCCCCCACGTGCTTCCCATGCCCAGCAGCCCGACCCCGTAGCCCGCGGCGAGGATGAGCACGCCGAGCACGAGGGTGAACTTCGGTCCCTTCGCATCGATGAGTCGGCCGGCCACCGGTGACAGAAGGAGCATCATGAGGCCGGCGGGTGCCATCCAGAGCCCCGCGGCGAGGATCGACTGCCCGAGCCCGTACCCGGTCTGAGACGGCAGCTGCAGCACCTGGGGCATCACGAGCATGCTGGCGTACATCCCGAATCCGACGAAGATCGAGGCGATGTTGGTGAGCAGCACGCGCGGGCGCGCGGTGGTGCGGAGGTCGACGAGCGGATGCTTCACGCGAAGCTCCCACAGCCCCCACCCCGCGAACGCCAACGCGGCCAGGGCGAGCAGCCCGATGGTGAGCGGCGATGCCCAGCCCCACTCCGCGCCCTTGGAGATGGCGAGGATGAAGGAGACCAGCCCGATTGCGAGGCCCACCGCGCCGAGGCCGTCGAAGCGCTGACCTGCCGCCCCGGCAGGCATCGCGGGGACCACGAACCACACGGCGAGTGCGGCGAAGACGGTCACGCCGCTGCCTGCCCAGAACAGCACTCGCCAGTCGGAGAACTCCACGACGGCGGCCGACAGCGGCATCCCGATCGCTCCGCCGACGCCGAGCGTCGCGCTCACGGTGGCGATCGCGGATGAGAGCCGCTCCCGCGGCACTGCGTCCCTCAGCAGGGCGATGCCCAGCGGAACCATGCCCGATCCGATGCCCTGCAGCGCACGACCCACGATCATCACCTCGACGGTCGGCGCGATGGCGCAGACGACTCCGCCGAGGATCAGCGGGATCGAGACGATCATGATCATCCGCTTCTTGCCGAACAGATCCCCGAGGCGTCCGGAGATGGGCACGGCGACGGCCGCGGCGAGAAGTGTTGCCGTGACGATCCATGCCGTGTTCGAGGACGAGGTGGCGAGGATCGATGGGAACTGCGCGATGAGCGGGGTCACCATCGTCTGCGTCAGCGACGATGCGATGCCCGCGAAGGCGAGAACACCGACGATGAGGCCGGGGCGAGGTGCGGATGCCGTCATGCGAGATCTCCGATCTCTTAAATATGTATCGTACATATGCATTCTACACATTAAGTGAGCTGTCGCTCTAGGATCGAGATATGGACGAGCAGGATGCCGTGCGACGGCGCATCGCGGACATCGAGTACGAGCAGATGCTGCAGAGCCGTTTCGCCATCGCCAGGCAGCAGCACGAGGGAGCGATCGACCGGAGCATCTACACGCTGCTGAGCAAGGTGAATGCGCAGGGGCCGATGAGCATCGCCGAACTGAGCGATGCTCTGCGCCTGGACGCCTCGACGCTGCAGCGCCAGACCGGCGCGGCGCTCAAGGCAGGGCTGGTGGAGCGCATCGCCGACCCTGACGGAGGGGTCGCCCGCAAGTTCGCGCTCACCGAAACAGGCCTCGAGCGCATGAGCGCCTCGCGCGAGCGCAGCATCCGGGCATTGGAACGCATCCTGGAGGACTGGACCGATGCCGAGATAGCCCGCTTCGCCGATGATCTGCATCGCTTCAACGTCGACATCGAGCGCTACAGCCGATCCCGGACGTCGTCCTGATCCGTTGCGGGCTTGCTACAGTGCAGGACATGACCGACAAGGACGCAACCGGCCGCCCGCGAGCGCTGCGCAACGCGACCGACGACGAGCGCTTCACCGCGCGGTACGCGACCATCGACGAGGTCGCCGAGCTGCTCGGCGTCGCCCCGGCGTCCCTGCGGCAGACGCTCCGACGTCGCCTGGCCGACGAGGCCTCGCAGACCGGCGACGTCCTGCCGATGCCCATCGGCAATGTCTCCGGCTACCTCTGGGACCGCGATGACCTCACCCCCGAGGCGATCGAGGCCTGGCGGAATCGCCCGAAGCGGGGCTCCTGGCTGAACACCGGCCCCTGATCTCGAGCATTTCGAGCGCTGGTCCCGGCTGCCCGCCCTTGGCGGGATCGAATAAGCACCCTTGCAAGCCCTCCGCGGTGTCATTTCGATCTCGACTGATGAGCGCGGGACGTCGTCGCGGCCACGGCGGGACCATTCGGCAGGAACGACAAAACCCCCGGAGAACCGGGGGTTTTCATCTGTAGCAGGAGCGGGGCTTGAACCCGCGACCTCACGATTATGAGTCGTGCGCTCTCACCAACTGAGCTACCCTGCCGCAAGGCATTCTTCTCGCGAACGGAATGCTGCGAGCCCCGAGTCAGGATTGAACTGACGACCCCTTCCTTACCATGGAAGTGCTCTGCCACTGAGCTATCGGGGCGTGCTGCCTTCGTGAAGGCAACCAGAAAACAATACCATCCTCCAGGCCCGGTCACGAAACCGGGGAGGTGACTCCGTCGTAGCGTCCGGCATTGGCGTTCATCCACGGCAGCGGGTCGACCGTCGAGCCGTTGATGATGATCTCGAAGTGCAGGTGCGCGCCGTAGGAGCGCCCCGTGTTGCCCACGAGACCGACGATGTCGCCCACATCGACGGTGTCGCCGGCCTTGACCCGCAGCGAGCCGTACTGCATGTGCGAGTAGTGGCTCGTGATGACCTCGCCGTCGATGATGTGATCGATGTAGACCGTCACACCATATGCGCCCCCGGACTCCGTCGCGATGCGAACGGTACCCGCGGCGATCGACTGGATCGGCGCGCCTTCGCCGGGCACGAGGTCGATTCCGGCGTGCAGGCGACCCCAGCGCTGGCCGTATCCCGAGCTCATGCCGACACCGACGACGAACGGCCACTGGATCGCGGCGTTCGGGTCGTTCGTGTACAGCGAGTCGGAGTACCGGATGCCCTGCTCCGCCGCGAGATCGACCAGCGAGACCGTGGAGAACCCCTCGGTGCGCGCGAGCGTGTCGTTGGCCACATCCGAGGAAGTGACGAACGCCTGGATCTCGTCCTCATCGACCTCTTCACCGCCGGCGAGAACGGTGCCGGCGGTGACCAGCGAGGCCGAGGCCGTGGCGTTCGAGCCGCCCTGCGTCGCCGCAAGAGCTTCTGCAGGAAGCGTCATCGAGACGGCGAGCAGACCGGCGAGGCCCATGACCGACAGCGAGGCGCCGGCCGCGACAGCCTTGCGCAGCGCGCGCGGGCGGCGCTTGGCGACATGCTCTGGCTCCTGCGGAGCATCCGTCTGCCGATCACCGGCAACGTCGGAATCGACGGCGCGCGGGTCGGAGTCCGGAGCCTGCGAGCGGAACGTCGCGGACGCGGCGAGGAAGAGGTCTTCGCCACCGCTCTCAGGGGCGGCGGAGAACGATTCGCGGATGCTCTCCTCGACGGACGGCGTCTCAGAGGGGTTCTCGAGCGTCTCCGCCTCGACGACCGCAGCCGGATCGGGGGTCACGACCACGACGGACTCGGCGAAGATCTGCTCGACGGTCTCCTGCGGAACAGGAACAGCGGGAACCTCGCCGCGGGCAGGGCGACGAGCCTCGGCAGCGGCGACCGGAGTGAGATCCACAGGGGATGACGCGTTCCGGGAAGCGCGTGCGGCCCGGCGGGAAAGAGGGATGACCGGCTCGGCTCCCTGCGCCGAAGAGGTCCCGTGAGCATCGGTCGCGGCAGGCGCGTTCCGTGCACGGCTCGAGCGGCGCGTCAGCGCAGGCTCGGCCTCGGGGGTATCAAAGGGCAAGACGTATCTCTCGGTCGGCTCTGGGGGAAGCTGAGAACCTTGCCGTTTCGGGCGGCAAAGGTAACGATCAGATAAACCCTACCCTTTCGGGCCTGGGAATGCCATGTGCGCGCCGTCAATCCGGCGAATCGCAGAGCTGCCGGAGCCGATCGTGCACCACTGTCCCTCCTGCGACGAGCATCGGGCGCGGTGACGCGATGTCAAAGCGGCTCACGAGACCGCCCGCTTCACGGACGAGGATGGCGCCCGCGGCGAAGTCCCAGGGTTTCAGCCCTCGCTCGAAGAACCCGTCCATGCGCCCTGCGGCGACATAGGCGAGATCCAGCGCGGCCGATCCGCCTCTGCGCAGATCCCTGGCCATCGGCATGACCTTGCGGACCGTCGCGAGGTCGCCGTCGTGCGTGGACGGGTCATAGCCGAAGCCCGTGGCGAGCAGCGCCCCGGCCGGCGTCTCGGAGGTGACCGCGAGGCGCGCGCCTTCGTGCCAGGCGCCTTCCCCCGCTGCCGCCGAGAACAGCTCGCCGAGAGCAGGGCCGTACACGGCACCCGCGACGTCCTGCCAGGATTCGGGACCCGCTCCCCCGCTCACGGCGGCGATGCTCACGCTGTACGAAGGGATGCCGTAGGCGTAGTTCACCGTGCCGTCGATCGGGTCGACCACCCAGGTGATCCCCGTGCTGGTCTCCGCCGCGCCGGACTCCTCTCCGAGGAAGCCGTCTCCCGGGCGCTCCGCCTGAAGTCTTGCCTTGATGAGGTCTTCCACCTCACGGTCGGCCTCAGTGACGATGTCAGCCAGAGTCGACTTGGTCGCAGCGAGGGCCACACCGGCGGCCCTGCGCATGCGAGCGAGGTCCCCTGCTTCGCGGGCGATGTCGATCGCCAGCTCGCGCAGAGCCGACGCGTCAGGATGCGGCATCACGGAGCGGCGGGTGCGGGCGGCACAGGAGGGGCGGGCGGGGCAGGCGGGGCGGGAGGCACGGGCGGCTGCTCCTGAACCTGCGGCGGCACGGGTGGCTGCGGCTGCTCCTGCGGCTGCGGAGTCTCCGTCGCCGCAGGCTCCGCGGCCGATGCCGGGTAGGCTGCCGCCGCATCCGCGTACGACGCGTCCCAGGCCGCCTCAGGACTGGACGCGGGCGGCGCCGGCCAGACGGGATCCGCCTGCACCGGGGCGGCCGGCGGGAGGGCAGCCGCATAGCCGGGCGCGAGCTGCTGCGGCGCCGGTGCGACGGCGGTGGGGTATCCGGTGTAGTAGGCGTTCCAGTCGGGAGAGCCGTCCGGGAGCACCGGCAGCGGCGTGACGCCGTCGGCATACGTCGGCCACTGCTGCGCCACCGCGGCCGGGGCGGACTGCGGCTTCTTGGGAGCGAACAGGGCGTTCAGCAACGGGATGAGGGTCGTGCCGACCGCGGTCAGGATCGCGAGCGAGACCACGACGCGCCAGTAGAGTTCGTCGTAGCGGATCGTATGCGGGAACGTCAGGAAGAAGATCAGCATCGCCGCGAGCGCCACGAGGAAGATGAGCGTGACGTAGAGGATCACGCGAGTGAACACCGTCACGTACCGCGACGCCGCGGGGAGGAAGAGCCGGGCGTGCAGCAGGGTCAGCTGCAGGATCCCCACCACGAGCAGCAACTGGAAGAAGCGTTCGGCGACACCGAAGTACGCGCCGTCTTCGGGCAGCCAGATCTTCACCGCTCCGACCAGGAGGGCGACGATCCAGGTGATCATGCTCGCCAGGGCGAGCCAGTCCGGACGGTTGCGCGCCAGGCTCGACTCGAGCAGTGCGATGCCCGCGAACCCTGCGAGCAGGAGCACCGTGAGGAAGGCGCGGGCGATCAGGCCGTCCTGGTCTCCGATCAGCACCCACACGACGCAGACGAGCGCGGCCGCGATGAGCGCCCCGATCGCGATCCAGATCGCCCCCCTGATCAGGAGCGAGGTGTTCGGTTTCTCTGCGGCGACGGCCTCCGGCTGCGACATGGCGATCCTCTCGTCATCGGCGATGCTCTCATCCTGCCACGCGCCGGCGACATCGCGGGGAGGTCGCGGCGCCCGCTCAGGAGCGGTGCCGAGCGGATGCGGCGGCGAATCCCGCCACCCTCGCCTGCGCCTCCGGTGTATCGAACGCCGCACCGATGGTCTGCGCCTCTTCGCTGAGCTGCGCGGCGAACGAGCGCCCCGGCTGCGACCGGATCAGCCTCTTCGCCTCGCCATAGGCACCCGCCGCGCCCTCGATCCAGAACCGGGCGACGGCCTCTGCACGCGCACGGACGCGGTCGGCCTCTTCCCGGGCATCCGCACCCTCAACGGCTTCGGCGGCGAGCCCCCATTCCACGGCCTCCTCGGCCGACAGCATCCGATCCTGGAGCACGAGCTGCAGCGCCCTTCGCTCTCCGACCGCGCGGGCAAGCTGCGCCGACACGGACAGGTCGGGCGTCAGGCCGATGTTCGCGTACAGGCTGCCGATCTTCGACGATGCGCCGATCACCGCGTAGTCGCTGCAGAGCAGGATTCCCAGACCTCCCCCGGCGGTCGTGCCGTGCGCGGCGGCTGCGACCGGGATGGCCGATTCCACGAGCGAGCGGATGCCGGTGTTGATCACCTCGGCGAAGGAGGTGATCTCGGCACCCGACCCCATCGTCTCGGCCATGTCGATGACGTCGCCGCCCGCACAGAAGGACGGCCCCGCCGCGTCGATGAGGATCGCGCGAACGTCGCCGCGCCCGGTCGCCTCCGCCGTCGCATCCCGCCATGCGTGGGCGAGGGCGGCATTGAAGGCGTTCAGCCGCTCCGGACGGTTCAGGGTGAGGCGTGCGAGCCCGTCCGTCACGGTCAGCAGGATGGGGTCGCTCATGGCATCTCCTTCGAAGCGCGAGTTCTGCGAGGTTCCAGCGTAACCTCAGCCCTGATCGCAGATCCGTCCGACGAAGCCCTCCATCCGACGCCGGGTGCCGTCCAGCCGGAAGTCGACCTGACCTGCCGCACGGATCTCGTTCGGAGCGAGCGGATGGGCGAGCCGGACGTTCTCGTGGCACGACAGGTCGGCGCAGATGTAGGTCCCCACGCTGTCCCCGCGCGCACCGGCCGCGCCAGCGCGCCGCCCCGAGTAGAGCACCACCTGATTGCCCGGCTGCATGGTGTGGCAGATGTTGCACATTCCGTTGCGGCCCCGACCGGGCTCGGATGCTCGGAGGACGACGCCCACGAGGCCATCGGCCTGCTGGACGAGGACGTAGCCACGGCGCGCCACACCCGGGTCCCGCCAGGCGAAGAAATCGAGGTAGTCCCAGTCGACGAGCAGGAAGTCGTGCGGCATCGCCATCACGCGCAGTTCATCGGCATCCGCATTGACGAAGGACGCACGGACGTCCGCTTCGGTGAGCGCTCGCATCCCCCCAGTCTATGAACTGCGAGGATGGTACGGAAAAACCCCTGCTAGCAGGGGTTTTCTTGGTGGCGAGTGAGGGATTCGAACCCCCGAATGCAGTGCAGTCTGATTTACAGTCAGATCCCTTTGGCCGCTTGGGTAACTCGCCAATGCGCACCCGTCCAACTTGAACAGCCAACCGGGGGCACGAGTAATCATCATACCCGTCCGACTGCGGGGGAAGAAATCGAGTGATCAGGTGCTGAGTCCCGTGCCGTCGCCCCGTACCAGCGACTCCGGCGTACGCAGCAGGCCGCCCTCTCCGCGGCAGGTCGCCGCGGCGATCGACATGGCGCGATCGAGCAGGGCGTGCCACCCCTCGGCATCCGTCGGAGCCCCGAGGAGGAGACCGTCGGCGACGGCGGCCAGCGTCGCATCGCCCGCTCCCACGGTGTCGACGATCGGCTGCGCGAGCGCGGCGATCGGTGCGCGCACCGTGCCGGCATCCGTCGTCAGAACTGCGCCATCCGCACCGGCCGTCGCCAGCACCGCGGACGCGCCCAGGGACATCAGGCGAAACCGAAGCGCGTCGAGATCGCCGTCGTACAGCAGCGCCGCGTCATCGGCGCCGACCTTCACCAGCTCCGCCCTCGCGGCCATTCCTTCGAAGCCGCGGACGAACTCGCCCCTGTCACTGAGCATCCCCGATCGCGGATTCGGATCGAGCGCGAGCCGTGCGTTCCCGAGGACAGCGGCCAGCGCATCGACCTCCTCGCGCACGTCGAAGGGGAAGCAGCTGATCGCGACGATGCCCGCTTCCGCGATCGCCTCCTCCGCCTCGGCCGAGTATCGGATGCTGCGCCGCTGGGCCGCCTCGTTGAAGACGTATGTCGGCTCCCCTCCGTGGGATCGCGTCACGATCGCCCTGGATGAGCCGCGAGGAGCCGCGCTCGCGATCAGCCGGACGTCATGGTCGGCCAGGTACTCGCGGATGTGATCGCCGGCCTCATCTTCACCCACCATCGCGATGAGGGTCGTCGGTGCGCCGAGGCGACGGAGCCCGACCGCGACGTTGAGCGCCGCACCCCCGACCAGCTCGCGCACTCCCATGTCATCCCTGATCTCATCGATCAGGGCGTCTCCGATGACGACGGCGTGCTTGCTCTCTGCGGTCACGCTCCGAACCTACCGCCTCGGCCGACGCTGCGCTCCGGCATGATGGCCACCAGGCCGCGGTGGGGTCCCGAATCGCCGCTTCCCGGCATCCGAGGCGACCACATCAGCCCCCTCCGGGAACGACCGAGGCCCCGGCCCTACGAAGAGGGGCCGAGGCCTCGGCTGAACGCCTGGATCAGTTGTGTCGCGACTGCGTCACTCCACAACTTCAATCGGCTCGGCCGGACGAGCAAGCTCGCCGGCGCTCGCCTCAATCAGTTGTAGGTGCCGGGCGTGATGTCGTCCGTCGAGAACGCGTCGAAGTCGACGTAGCCGAAGTCGCCGTCGGCGTACGCACCGTCGGATGCGAAGATCCGGTTCGGGTAGCGCTCGCTCTTGGCCTCTTCCGTCGCCTCGACCGTGATGTTGCGGTACTTAGACAGACCGGTTCCGGCCGGGATGAGCTTACCGATGATGACGTTCTCCTTGAGACCGACCAGCGGGTCGCGCTTGCCCTCCATGGCGGCCTGCGTGAGAACGCGGGTCGTCTCCTGGAAGGATGCGGCCGACAGCCAGGACTCCGTGGCGAGCGACGCCTTGGTGATACCCATCAGCTCCGGACGGCCGGATGCGGGACGCTTGCCCTCGCCCACGGCCTCGCGGTTGATCTGCTGGTAGCGCTTCAGGTCGACCATCTCACCGGGCAGCAGCGTCGTGTCGCCGTGGTCGACCACGGTGACCTTCCGCAGCATCTGGCGCACGATGACCTCGATGTGCTTGTCGTGGATCGGCACACCCTGCGAGCGGTACACGCCCTGCACGCCGCCGACGAGGTAACGCTGCACCTCGCGGGCACCCATGACGCGCATGACCTCCTTGGGGTCGAGCGTTCCGACCTGCAGCGGCTGACCGACCGTGACGTGCTGGCCGTCCTCGACGAGGAGGGTGGCACGCTTCAGGACCGGGTACACCACAGCCTCGTCGCCGTTGTCGGGCGTGAGGATGACCTTCTTGGCCTTGTCGGTCTCGTCGATCGTGATGCGGCCGTCGGCCTCGGCGATCGGGGACGCGCCCTTGGGGGTACGCGCCTCGAACAGCTCCTGCACACGGGGCAGACCCTGGGTGATGTCATCCGCCGATGCCGAACCACCGGTGTGGAACGTACGCATCGTCAGCTGGGTACCGGGCTCACCGATCGACTGCGCCGCGATGATGCCGACGGCCTCGCCGATGTCCACCGTCTTGCCGGTGGCCAGCGAGCGGCCGTAGCACTGCGCGCAGACGCCGACGGCGGAGTCGCAGGTCAGGACCGAGCGGACCTTGATGGTCTCGACGCCGAGCGCGACCAGCTTGTCGATGAGCACGTCGCCGACGTCCTCACCGGCCGTCGCGACGACCTCGCCCTTGGCGTCCACCACGTCGGAGGCGAGCGTACGGGCGAACACGGAGTTCTCCACGTTCGCGTCACGGACCAGCTCGCCGGCGGCGTTCGGAGCGGCGATCGGCAGCTCCAGGCCCTTCGACGTGCCGCAGTCCTCCTCGCGGATGATGACGTCCTGCGAGACATCCACCAGACGACGGGTCAGGTAACCCGAGTCTGCAGTACGCAGAGCGGTGTCGGCCAGACCCTTACGGGTACCGTGCGTGGCGATGAAGTACTCCGCCACCGACAGACCCTCGCGGTACGAGGAGATGATCGGACGCGGGATGATCTCACCCTTGGGGTTGTTCACCAGGCCTCGCATACCCGCGATGTTGCGGATCTGCAGCCAGTTACCACGGGCGCCGGAGGACACCATGCGGTTGATGGTGTTGTCCGCCGGGAAGTGGGCCTTCATCGCGGCCTGGACCTCGTCGGTCGCCTCGGTCCAGATCTTGATGAGCTCCTGACGACGCTCGGCGTCGGTGGTGAGACCCTTCTCGAACTGGCCCTGGACCTTCGCGGCCTGCTTCTCGTAGCCCGCGACGATCTCCTTCTTGTTCGGCGGCGTGAGGATGTCGCTCAGCGCGACGGTCACACCCGAACGGGTCGCCCAGTAGAAGCCGGCGTTCTTGATGCGGTCCAGCGTCGCCGCCGTCTCGACCTTGGGGTACTCCTCGGCCAGCTTGTTGACGATCTGCGACAGCTTGCCCTTGTCGGCCTGCTCGCGCACGAAGGGGTAGCCCTTCGGCAGCGCGTCGTTGAAGATCGCCTGTCCGAGCGAGGCGTCCACGAGACCGTGACGCTCGTAGCCCTCGGGCGCTTCGCCCTCGAGGAAGGTCAGACCCGGGATGCGGATGCGGACCTTCGCCTGCAGGTCGAGGGTTCCCTCGTCCTTGGCGAGCAGCGCCTCTGCGACGGAGCCGAACGCACGACCCTCACCGGCAGCACCCTCCTTGACCGTGGTCAGGTGGTGCAGGCCGATGATCATGTCCTGCGAGGGCAGGGTCACCGGGCGGCCGTCGGACGGCTTCAGGATGTTGTTCGAGGCGAGCATCAGCACGCGGGCCTCGGCCTGGGCCTCGACCGACAGCGGCAGGTGCACGGCCATCTGGTCACCGTCGAAGTCCGCGTTGAAGGCGGCGCAGACGAGCGGGTGCAGCTGGATGGCCTTGCCCTCGACGAGCTGCGGCTCGAAGGCCTGGATACCCAGGCGGTGCAGGGTGGGAGCGCGGTTCAGCAGCACGGGGCGCTCGCGGATGATCTCCTCGAGCACGTCCCAGACCTCGGGACGGGTGCGCTCGACGGCACGCTTGGCTGCCTTGATGTTCTGCGAGTGACCGAGGTCGATGAGGCGCTTGATCACGAACGGCTTGAACAGCTCGAGCGCCATCTGCTTGGGCAGACCGCACTGGTGCAGGTTGAGCTGCGGGCCGACGACGATGACCGAACGGCCGGAGTAGTCGACGCGCTTTCCGAGCAGGTTCTGGCGGAAGCGACCCTGCTTGCCCTTGAGCATGTCGCTCAGGGACTTCAGGGCGCGGTTGCCGGTACCGGTGACGGGGCGACCGCGGCGGCCGTTGTCGAACAGGGCGTCGACGGCTTCCTGCAGCATCCGCTTCTCGTTGTTGACGATGATCTCGGGGGCGCCGAGGTCGATCAGACGACGAAGACGGTTGTTGCGGTTGATCACGCGACGGTAGAGGTCGTTCAGGTCGCTGGTGGCGAAGCGGCCACCGTCGAGCTGGACCATCGGGCGCAGCTCCGGCGGGATGACCGGGACGACGTCCAGGACCATCGCGGCCGGGCTCATGCCGGTCTCGAGGAACGAGCTGACGACCTTGAGGCGCTTGATCGCGCGGATCTTGCGCTGCCCCTTGCCCTCGGAGATCTGCAGGCGCAGGTTCTCGGCCTCGGCGGCCAGGTCGAACGCCGCGAGACGGCGCTGGATCGACTCGGCACCCATGTGGGCCTCGAAGTACTGACCGAACCGGTCCTGCAGCTCGTGGAAGACATCGTCCTCCGGACGCAGGGCGCCGACCTCGAGCGTGCGGAAGTCCTCCCAGACGCGCTCGAGCTTGGCGATCTGCTCGTCGGTGCCCTTGCGGAGCTGAGCCATCTCCTTCTCGGCGGCGTCCTTGACCTTCTTCTTGGCGTCGGCCTTGGCGCCCTCCGCCTCGAGGGCTGCGAGCTCCTCCTCCAGCTTGGCCAGGCGCGCGGCGATCTTGGAGTCGCGACGGTCCGCGAGCGTCTTCAGCTCGAGGCGGATGTTGTTCTCCTGCGTGGCGAGGTCGCGGTGACGAGCATCCTCGTCGACCGAGATCACCATGTAGGCGGCGAAGTAGATGACCTTCTCGAGGTCCTTCGGAGCCATGTCCAGCAGGTACCCGAGGCGCGAGGGCACGCCCTTGAAGTACCAGATGTGGGTCACGGGAGCGGCGAGCTCGATGTGTCCCATGCGCTCACGACGGACGGAGCTCTTGGTGACCTCCACGCCGCAGCGCTCGCAGACGATGCCCTTGAAGCGGACGCGCTTGTACTTGCCGCAGGCGCACTCCCAGTCGCGGCTCGGTCCGAAGATCTGCTCGCCGAAGAGGCCGTCCTTCTCGGGCTTGAGCGTGCGGTAGTTGATGGTCTCGGGCTTCTTGACCTCACCGTACGACCATCCGCGGATGTCGTCTGCGGTGGCGAGGCCGATGCGAAGCTCATCGAAGGTTGTTGCGTCGAGCACTAGTTCTCCTGTGTCGATTCTTTAAATCAATGTGGGCGACGGAGGCTGACCGAGGTCAGATCTCGTCGATCGAAGCGGACTCGAAGCGGCTGGAGATGTTGATACCCAGCTCTTCTGCTGCGCGGAAGGCCTCGTCGTCGGTGTCGCGGAGGTTGACCGCCGTGCCGTCCGCCGAGAGGACCTCGACGTTCAGGCAGAGCGACTGCATCTCCTTCATGAGCACCTTGAACGACTCCGGGATGCCGGGCTCCTGGATGTTCTCGCCCTTGACGATCGCCTCGTACACCTTGACGCGGCCGAGGATGTCGTCGGACTTGATCGTGAGGAGCTCCTGGAGCGCGTATGCGGCGCCGTATGCCTCGAGCGCCCACACCTCCATCTCACCGAAGCGCTGGCCACCGAACTGCGCCTTACCACCGAGCGGCTGCTGGGTGATCATCGAGTACGGGCCCGTCGAGCGCGCGTGGATCTTGTCGTCCACGAGGTGGTGCAGCTTCAGGATGTACATGTAGCCCACCGAGATCGGCGCCGGGAACGGCTCGCCGGAGCGGCCGTCGAACAGCTGCGTCTTGCCGGAGCTGTCGATCAGGCGCACGCCGTCGCGCGTCGGGGTCGTCGAGTCGAGGAGACCGGAGATCTCCTCCTCGCTCGCACCGTCGAACACCGGGGTGGCGACCTTCGTGCCTGGCGCGACCTCGCGGGCGTGCTCGGGCAGGCGGACCGCCCACTCCGGGGTGCCCTCGACCTTCCAGCCCTGCTTGGCGATCCATCCGAGGTGGGTCTCCAGCACCTGGCCGAAGTTCATTCGACCGGGGATGCCGAGCGGGTTCAGGACGATGTCGACCGGGGTTCCGTCCGCGAGGAACGGCATGTCCTCGATCGGGAGGATCTTCGCGATGACGCCCTTGTTGCCGTGGCGGCCGGCGAGCTTGTCGCCCTCGGTGATCTTGCGCTTCTGGGCGATGTAGACCACGACGCGGCGGTTGACGCCGGAGCCGAGCTCGTCGTCGCCGTCCTCGGCGTTGAACTCCTTGACGGCGATGATCGTGCCCTGCTCGCCGTGCGGCACCTTCAGGGAGGTGTCGCGGACCTCGCGGCTCTTCTCGTTGAAGATCGCGCGGAGCAGGCGCTCCTCGGCGCTCAGCTCGGTCTCGCCCTTCGGCGTGACCTTGCCGACGAGGATGTCGCCGGGGCGAACCTCGGCACCGATGCGGATGATGCCGCGCTCGTCGAGGTCCTTCAGCAGCTCGGGGCTGACGTTGGGGAGGTCACGGGTGATCTCCTCCTTGCCGAGCTTCGTGTCGCGGGCGTCGACCTCGTACTCCTCGATGTGGATCGAGGAGAGGGTGTCGTCCTTCACCAGGTCCTGGCTGAGGATGATCGCGTCCTCGAAGTTGTAGCCCTCCCACGTCATGAACGCCACGAGGAGGTTCTTGCCGAGCGCGAGCTCGCCGTTCTCCGTCGCGGGGCCGTCGGCGAT
The DNA here is from genome assembly GCF_053615555.1 of Microbacterium sp. NPDC055903. Lineage (NCBI taxonomy): Bacteria > Bacillati > Actinomycetota > Actinomycetes > Micrococcales > Microbacteriaceae > Microbacterium > Microbacterium sp. NPDC055903. The sequence goes on from NZ_JBSHCA010000001.1 coordinate 467,779, forward strand.
GACCTCGCCGGCCTCGATGCGCTCACCGGCGGAGACGATGACCCGCTGGTTGTAGGACGTGCCCTGGTTGGAGCGGTCGAACTTGCGCAGGTAGTACTCCTGCGTGCCGCCCTCGTCGAGCATGATCACGACGCGGTCCGCGGAGACCTCGCTGACGACACCGGCCTTCTCGGCGGTGATGACGTCACCGGCGTCGATGGCCGCGTAGCCCTCCATACCGGTTCCGACCAGCGGGGAGTCGCTGCGCAGCAGCGGCACGGCCTGACGCTGCATGTTGGCGCCCATGAGCGCGCGCTGCGCGTCGTCGTGCTCGAGGAACGGCACGAGCGAGGTCGCGACCGACACCATCTGGCGCGGCGAGACGTCCATGAAGCCGATCTCCTCGGGGTGGAACAGGTCCACCTCGCCGTCGCGACCGCGACGGGCGAGAACGCGCTCATCGGCGAAGTGACCGTCCTTCTTCAGCACGGCGTTCGCCTGGGCGACGACGTACTCGGCCTCCTCGGAGGCGGTGAGGTAGACGATCTCCTCGGTCACGCGACCGCCGACGACCTTGCGGTACGGGGTCTCGATGAAGCCGAAGGAGTTGATCCGGGCGAAGGTCGCGAGCGAGCCGATCAGACCGATGTTCGGGCCTTCAGGGGTCTCGATCGGGCACATACGGCCGTAGTGCGAGGGGTGCACGTCACGGACCTCGACGCCGGCACGGTCGCGCGAGAGACCGCCGGGGCCGAGCGCGGAGAGGCGGCGCTTGTGGGTCAGACCCGCGAGCGGGTTGTTCTGGTCCATGAACTGCGACAGCTGCGAGGTTCCGAAGAACTCCTTGATCGCGGCGACGACGGGACGCACGTTGATCAGGGTCTGCGGCGTGATGGCCTCGATGTCCTGCGTGGTCATGCGCTCGCGGACGACGCGCTCCATGCGGGACAGACCCGTGCGGACCTGGTTCTGGATGAGCTCGCCGACCGCGCGGATGCGACGGTTGCCGAAGTTGTCGATGTCGTCGACGGCCAGGCGGATCTCCGCCTTCTTGCCTGCACGGATGCCCTCGAAGGTCTCGTCGCCGCGGTGCACGCGGACGAGGTACTTGATCGTGGCGACGATGTCGTCGACCGTCAGCACGGAGTCGGACAGCGAGGCGTCCAGACCGAGCTTCTGGTTGATCTTGTAACGGCCGACCTTCGCGAGGTCGTAGCGCTTCGGGTTGAAGTAGAAGTTGTCCAGCAGCGCGCGGGCGGCCTCAGCGGCGACCTGCTCGCCCGGACGGAGCTTGCGGTAGATGTCGCGCAGCGCGTCTTCCTTGGTGAGGATGGTGTCCTTCGCCAGGGTCTCCTCGATGGAGTCGAAGCCCGCGAACTCCGCGAGGATGTCGTCGCTGGAGAGGCCGAGGGCCTTCAGGAAGACCGTGACGGACTGCTTGCGCTTGCGGTCGATGCGCACGCCGACCTGGTCGCGCTTGTCGATCTCGAACTCGAGCCATGCACCACGGCTGGGGATGACGCGCGCGGAGACGATGTCCTTGTCGCTGGTCTTGTCCGGGGTCTTGTCGAAGTAGACGCCGGGGGAACGCACGAGCTGCGAGACGACGACGCGCTCGGTGCCGTTGATGATGAACGTTCCCTTGTCGGTCTGCAGAGGGAAGTCGCCCATGAAGACCGTCTGGGTCTTGATCTCACCGGTCTGGTGGTTCATGAACTCGGCCTCGACGTACAGCGGGGCGGCGTAGGTCTTGCCGCGCTCCTTGCACTCGTCGATCGAGTACTTCTCCGGCTCCAGGTACGGGTTCGTGAAGCTCAGCTGCATCGTCTCGCTGAGGTCTTCGATCGGAGAGATCTCCTCGAAGATCTCCTCGAGCCCCGAGACCTCGTTGACGTCCTTGCGTCCGGCCTCGCGGGCCTCGGCGACGCGCGTCTTCCACGCGTCGTTGCCGACGAGCCAGTCGAACGACTCGGTCTGCAGCGCGAGAAGGTCGGGGACCGTCAGCGTGTCGGAGATCTTGGCGAACGAGAGGCGGGATGCTCCGCGTCCGTTCTTGGTGGTGGTGGATGTGGATGCGTTGCGAGCAGCAGCCAAGGGAATAACCTCCGTGAGCCCCGCGGGGCTTCTCGAGTCCTTTGTCGTCAGGTGGAGTGCGCGCTCGGATGCTCAACGAGATGCCGACCACCATATGAGGGCACGGAGAAGCGAGCGCAACTACTAACTATAGATCCGATTTCGCGACATGTCCAGTCGAATCCTTGACCAATTTCGGATGCTGCGGTAAAAGCATCCTCGCCCGTTCAGCCGATGCGCACCACGCCCCGGTAGCCGTCCTCCTCGAGGGCGGCCATCTCATCGAGCGAGGAGTCCGCGATCGGCAGCAGATGGGCGTCCAGCCAGGTGTCGCCCGTCGCTCCCGACGTCCACGGGTCCTCGGCGATGAGGGCCCCGCGCACAGCCGCATGGCAGAGCAGCCAATGCGGCACATCGAATCCCTGCATCGTGCGCAGGGAGACGGCGACGAGCATCCGCTCCCCCGCCTCGACGACGGCGCGCATCTCATCGACCGGCATCCGTCGCGGGCGGACGGCGACGCCGGCGGCCGCGGCATCCGCCCTGGACTCCCGCTGCAGCACGGCCCGCCACTGCTGCTCGGCCGGCGGGAGATGACCGATCATCACCGAGCGGTCGGTGTCGAGCGCGACCTCGACCGCGGCATCCGGCCACGTCCGCCGCACGGCGACGCCGAGACCCACCGGCTCGCAGGCGGGGAAGTTCGTCGCGGAGCGCCAGAACGCGAGCTCCGCCGCTCGGTCGAAGCGTCGCGCCGCAGAGTCTCCACCCAGTGCCCGCGCCATCAGGGAGACGACGGCCCCGCACGTGAACGTCTCGGTCTGCCGGTAGTAGGGAGGTTCGACGAGGTCCGCCTCGACGAGCCAGCGCACGTATCCACGCTCGGGCTCGTCGTCGCCGATCGCACTGTCCAGCGGCGTCTGCAGCGGTGCGAAGCCGTGCTCGGACGCCTGCGCGTGGTCGGTGGTCCACCCCTCCCACTTCAGCTGAACGGCACCGCGCGCGATGGCGTGCTCCGCGATCGCCTCGATCAGTGGGGCGAGCTCGCCGGCGGCATCCACGATCTTCAGATAGGCCGCACCGGCACGGGCGGTGACGAGGGCGGCAGCGAGCCAGGCGCCCTCCTCCTCGATCGCGATCACCTCGGGCCGGCGTGCAGAGCGGTCCGCGGATGCCCATCGCGCGATCGTGTCGGCATCGAACAGCACCGTGGCCGCCTCGGGCACGGCATCGGGTGCGTACGACAGGACCAGGGTGCGCGGCATCCGTCCAGACTACGGGCGCCCGCGGGAGCGGCGACGGGTAGGGTGCCGGGTATGAAGATCCTGCTGGCCGGCGCAAGCGGTCTCATCGGCACCGAGGTGGCCAGGCGCGCTGCCGAGGAGCACGAGGTGCAGACCCTGGTTCGTCGCGCGCCGGCGGGAGCTCACGAGCTGCGATGGGATCCCGAGACGGGAGAGATTCCCCAGCGGGCGATCGACGAGGCGGATGCTGTCATCAGCCTCTCCGGTGCGAGCCTGTCGCGCCTGCCGTGGACGAAGAGCTACCGCGCCGAGATCCTGCGGAGCAGAGTCGCCGGCACAGCCGCCATCGCGACGGCGATCGCAGCGAGTCCGACGCCGCCGTCGGCCTGGGTGTCGGCTTCCGCGGTGGGGATCTACGGTGGCAGGCCCGGCGAGACGCTGAGCGAGGAGGCGGATGCCGGAACCGGATTCCTGGCCGACGTCGTCTCCGCGTGGGAGGCGGCGACGCTCGGCGCCGAGAAACGGACCCGCGTCGTACACGCACGGACGGGCCTGGTGCTCGCCGGTGGCGGCGCGCTGAAGCCACTGCTGCTCACGACGCGGCTCGGACTCGGTGCCACGGTGGGCGATGGGCGGCAGCACTGGCCCTGGATCTCCCTCGCCGATGAAGCGCGCGCGCTGCTGCACCTGGCGACGGGATCGCAGCTCGCCGGAGCGGTCAACCTGACCGGCCCTGCGCCGGCGACCTCGAAGGCGGTCACGACGGCACTCGCGCGGGCGCTGCACCGCCCTCACCTGTTCCGATTGCCGGCCTTCGCCCTGCGTGCGGGGATGGGTCTCGCCGCAGATGAGCTGCTGCTCGCCGACCAGCGCGTCGAGCCCGCCCGCCTCCGCGCCGACGGCTTCGCCTGGCAGGTCACGTCGGTCGAGGATGCCGTCGCCGCCGCCCTCGACTGAGATCCCTGAGCCTGTCCCCGTTCCCTGAGCCTGTCCCCGTTCCCTGAGCCTGTCGCCGTTCCCTGAGCCCGTCGAAGGGAACCCCGCAGCACGCTTCGACAAGCTCAGCGAGCGGGAAAGACAACCTCAGCCCCCAGCACGCTTCGACAAGCTCAGCGAGCGGGAAAGACGACGATCTCAGCGAGCGGGAGGCAAGACTCAGCGAGCGGGCGACCCCACCAGCAGGTCGCGCGCCACTTCGGCCGAGACACGGCTCGCCGCTCCGACCTCGATCACGGGCACGGCCAGCTCGCCCTGCACGGGAAGCCCGACGTTCACGACGACAGCATCCGCCGCGCCCTCGACGAGCGCGCGCTGGGCGGGCTCCGTCTCGGGGCGGTCGACGAGGAGGACAAGGCGCCCGCCGGTGGCGCGGGCCTCGGCCAGCGCTTCGGCCACGGCATCCGGGGACGCCGCGGCGAGATCGAGCCGCACCCGGAAGTCCTCCCCCGCCAGCCCGGCCGCGACGTAGTCGGCCGCACTGTCCACGGCGAGCGTCGAACGACGGCGCGCGTCGACCACGGCGAGCGAAGTGGCCTGCTCGATCGGCGCGCCGGCGAAGCTCACCGACCGACGCACGATCTCGCGTGTGTCGACCTCGGCGAACGCGGTCGGCTCGGCGGCGGCCAGCTTCTGCGCGAGAGCGCGCACACGCAATCCCGCCTCGGCGACGCGCTCCCGCGAGAGCGATCCGTCCCGGAGTGCCGCGACGATCGCGTCTCTGGCCGCGAAGAAGTCCCGCTCGTCCTGGTCGGCGTGCGCCGCCGCTCCAGGATTGGTCGGGTTGCCGATGCAGAGCAGATCGGCACCGGCGGCCAGGGCCTTCACCGCTCCCCCGCCGATGCCGACGCTCTCGCGGATCGCGGCCATGTCGAGGGCGTCCGTGATGATGACGCCGTCGAAGCCGAGCGAGCGCAGCCGCCCGAGCACGAGGGCGTTCAGCGTGGCCGGCTCCTCACCCCATGCGGGGACGACGATATGCGCCGTCATGACGGCATCCGCTCCCACCTCGATCGCCGCGCGGAACGGCGCGAGGTGCACGGACTCGACCTCTGCCGGATCCAGCCCGATCACCGGCAGCGCGTGATGGGAGTCGAGGTGCGTATCGCCGTGGCCGGGGAAGTGCTTCACGCACGCGGCCGCGCCGCCATCCTGGATCCCCTCGACGGTCGCTGCGACATGCCGCGACACGAGCGAGGCATCCGCACCGAAAGCGCGCGCGCCGATCACGGGATTACGCGGATCCGTGTTCACGTCGGCGACGGGCCCCAGCACGACGTTGACGCCGGCGGCCAGAGCCCGCCTGGCGAGCTCCCCGCCGACGGCCCTGCTCGCCGAGGTGTCGTCGAGCGTGCCGAGCTGCCATGCTCCGGGGAGCGTCGACCCGGTCGCCGCCTCGAGGCGGGTCACGCTGCCGCCCTCCTCGTCGACGCCGATGAGGACATCGGGGTTCGCGGCGCGCAGCTCGGCGCTCAGCGCGGGGAGCCGGTCGGAGATGTTCTGCGCGAAGTAGACGACGCCGGCGAGGCCGTCGCGGAGCTCGGCGACGAGCCATGCCGGAGCCGAGGTTCCGAAGAACCCCGGCCAGAGCACACCGTTCGCGAGCCGGGTGAGCTCGTCCGTCATCCCTTCACAGCCCCCGAGACGAGGCCGGCGGAGAGCTTGCGCTGCACGATCACGAAGAAGATCATCACCGGGATCGTGATGATGGTGGATGCCGCCATGATGCTGCCCCAGTCGTTGGAGTGCAGACCGAAGAAGGACTTCAGACCGATCGCGACCGTGTACTGGTCGCTCTCTCCTCCGAGCATCGTCATCGCGAAGATGAACTCGTTCCACGCCGTGATGAAGCTGAAGATGCTCGTTGCGACGAGGCCGGGCATCACCAGTGGCAGGAGCACGGAGCGGAACATCCGCCACCAGCTCGCGCCGTCGATGTACGCGGCCTCCTCGAGCTCGACGGGAACGGCCGCGACGAATCCGCGCAGCATCCAGATGCCGAAGGCCAGCGAGAGCGCGACGTAGACGACCATGAGGCCGAGGATGCTGTTGAGCAGCCCGAGGCTCTTCACCTGCAGGAACAGCGGGATCACAAGCGCCTCGAGCGGGACCATCTGCACGATCAGGATCATCATGAGGATCGTCGTGCGGAACTTGAAGCGGAACCGCGCGACCGCGACGGCGGCCAGGAGGCACACCAGGGCGCTCACGAGCACCGTGACCAGTGCGACGATCGCCGAGTTGCGCAGGTAGGTGCCGAAGCCGCCGTCGGTGAGGACGAAGGCGAAGTTTTCCCAGGTGAACTCCTGCGGCAGCAGGGACTGCCCCCCACTGGACGCCTTCGCATCGAAGGCGCTGGAGATCATCCAGTACACCGGGAAGAGCGTGAAGATGAGGATCGCGGCGACGCCGACGCCGAGACCGACGCGGGAGAGGACGGACGGACGGGGGTTCACAGCTCGTCCTCCTTCATGAGCGAGCGGATGTAGACGATCGTGATGCCGATGAGCACGAGGGTCAGCAGCACGGCGAGCGCTGCGCCGAAGCCGTACCGGTTCTGACCGAAGGATTCGACGTACGACCACACGCCGAGGTTGAGCACGGAGCGGTTCGAGCCGGAGCCGCCTGGCATCAGGTAGACCTGCGCGAACACCTTGAAGTCCCAGATCGTGGAAAGGATGATGACCACGGAGAACACGGGGCGAAGCGTCGGGAAGACGATGCTCCAGAACCGACGCCATGCGTTCGCGCCGTCGAGGGCCGCCGCCTCGAGCATCTCCTTCGAGACGCCCAGGAGCCCGGCCAGCACCGTGATGGCGACGAACGGGAAGCCGTGGTGCACGACGTTCAGCAGGACGATCGCGTAGAACGACCACTGGTTGGTGAACCAGTTGACGGACTGGTCGATGAGCCCGAGGTCCTTGAGGACCGTGTTGAAGATGCCGCGGTCGGCATCGAAGATGAAGGTCCAGACGTACGTCCCCGTCACGGCGGGCATCGCCCAGGCGACCATGATGCAACTGGAGACGATGGTGCGCCACAGGGGTCCGAGCCGCTGCAGCAGCAGCGCGACGAGCGTGCCGAGCGCGACGGTGGCGAACACGGCGACGGCGGCGAAGCCGACGGTGTTGGGCAGCACCACCGTCCACAGCGTCGAGTTCGTCAGCGCCTCGACGTAGTTGTCCAGGCCGATGAAGTTCGTCTCGCCGGTGTTGATCTGCCGCAGGCCGTAGTCCTGCAGGGAGTAGATGAACACCTGCACGAGCGGCCAGAGCATCAGCACCGCGAGGATGATGAGCCCCGGCGCCAGCAGGAGCCATGGACGGCTCCTGGCCCAGGTCAGGGTTCGGCCTTTTCGGCCTCCGGCCACGGAGGCGGGGGTGTTACGCCCCGCCTCCGTGGTGGTCGGAACTGGTGCTTGCACCATCGACATGAAGGGTTACTGCCTCACTGAATCGTTACTGGTTGAGCAGTTCGGTCATCTCGGCCGCGGCATCCTTCGTCGCCGTGGCGACGTCCTTCTGCCCGCTGAGGATCGACTGGATCATCGCGTTGGTGGTCTTCTTGGCCTGCACGGCGCCGAAGTTCGGCGTCACGGGAACGGATGCTCCGCCGTCGACCATCTGCTCGGCGAACGGGGCGACGAGCGGGTCGGTCGAGGCGAGCGCCTCTTCCATCGCCGACTGGACGCCGGGGAAGTAGCCGGTCTCGTCGGCCCACTTCTCGGCGAACTCGCCGGTGGTCATCAGCTTGACGAACTCCCAGGCCAGCTCGGGGTTCTTCGTGGTGTTGAAGATCGACAGGTGCGAACCGCCGAGCACGGAGGGGGCGATGCCGCCGTCCTGGCCGGGGATGACCGCGGCGCCGAGCTTGCCCTCGAGGTCGGGGGCCGCCTCGATGATCGCGTTCGGCGTCCAGGAGCCGGAGAGCATCATGGCCACCTCGCCGCGGGTGAATGCGTCGCGGAGGTCGGTCTCCTTCCAGGTGGTCGCACCGGCCGACGAGAAGCCGTGCTCCGTGGCGAGGTCGGTGTAGAACTCGATGCCTGCCTGCGACTCTGCGCTGTCCAGCTCGCTCGTCCAGGTGTCGCCGTCGAGCGTGGCGATCTCGCCGCCCGCGCCCCAGACCCAGGGGTAGACCTGGAACTCGGCGTCGCCGGGAACCGGGAACGGCAGCATCTCGGGGTGCGCGGCCTTGATGGCCTCGCCCGCGGCGATGATGTCGTCCCAGGTCTTGGGAGCCTCGAGTCCGAGCTCTTCGAAGACGTCGGCACGGTAGATGATCGAGCGGACACCGGCGTACCACGGCATGCCGTAGAGCTCTTCGGCGTAGGTACCGGCGACCTCGAGGCCCTCGACGAGGTCATCGCGCAGGCCGTCCTCCGCGTCGACGTACTCGTCGATCGGGAGCAGTGCGCCCGCATCGGCGAACTCCGCCGTCCAGGTGGTGCCGGTCTCGGCGATGTCGGGGGTGGTTCCGCCGGCGATGCCCGTCACGAAGCGGTCATGCGCGTCGGCCCACTGGACCTCTTCGAACTCGACGGTGGCGCCGGTCTGCTCCTCGAACGCGGTCGCGACCTCGTCGAGGAACGCGGTGGAGTCGGGGTTGGTGCCCTGCATGATCCAGACGCTGAGGGTCTGGCCCTCGCCGTCGGCACCGCCGTTGCCGCTGCCGCTGTCGCCTGCACAGGCGGCCAGACCGAGCGTCGCCGTGACGCCGAGCGCCACGACGGGAAGAATGCGCTTCTTCATCGGGTGTATCTCCTCATTGAAAACTGCCTCGACCGCACGGTGTTGCAGGTCGATCAGGAAAAAGTATCCACGACTAACAAACCCCCTGCAACTCCTCGGCGAGATCGTCACACACCCGTAACACGTAGGGTTGACCCCATGGGAAGAGCCCGCGGACGCGACGTCGAGCATCCGCGCGCACGCCTGGACCACGGCGGTGTCGCGACCATCGAGCCGAGCGAGTTCACCAGCGGGTTCGAACTCGTCGTCGACGGGACTCCCCAGTCGCACGTCGACCTCGACGACCCCACGCACCTGCATTTCGAGTACATCGTCCGGATGGGGGCGGTGATCGATCAGCTCCGCGAACCGGGCGATACGCTGACCGCCGTGCACCTGGGAGCCGGCGCGATGACGATCCCCCGGTACATCGAGGCCACCAGGCCCGGCTCCCGCCAGCAGGTGATCGAGTTGGAGGCTCCGCTGGCGGCGCTCGTCCGCGAGCATCTGCCGCTGCCGCGTTCGGCAGCCATCCGCATCCGGATCGGCGACGCAAGGCAGGGAGTGGGCCGCCTGCCCGCCGCTCTCACGGGCGCGTGCGATCTCGTCGTCTCGGACGTCTACTCGGGTGCGCAGACCCCGGCGCACCTCACGAGTCTGGAGTTCTATCGGGAGCTGTCGACCCTACTCTCCCCCGGCGGCGTGCTCCTCGTCAACGTCGCCGACGGACCAGGCCTCGCGTTCGCCAGGCGCCAGGTCGCGACCATCTCCGCCGTGCTCGGCGAGGTCGCTGTGCTCGCCGACACGCAGGTGCTGAAGGGCAGGCGATTCGGCAACCTCGTCATCGCCGCCTCGGCATCCCCCTTGCCGACGCACTGGCTGCCTCGGATGCTCGCCGCCGGCCCCCACCCGGCGAAGATCGCGCAGGGCGCTGAGGTCGCGGCCTTCACGCAGGGGGCTCGCATCGTCACGGATGCCGACGCGACGGCCTCCCCGAAGCCGGACGCCTCGATCTTCCTTCGCTGACGCGGGCGTGCCGCCGCCGAGCGGAGCGGACGCGCAGGCAGACTGGAAGGGCAGTGTGCGGAAGGAGATCACATGAGTTTCATCCGGGGGTACGACTCCGAGACGCTTCGCGAAGTGGTCGATCCCTCCGAATGCGCACGGCGTCTCGCCGAGATCGAGGAGCAGCGCAGCCTGCCGGCGATGCTCGAGCGGGTCTGGCTGCTGAAGGTCCTCGACCGCCTCGACGAGGCGCTCGCCCTCTCCGAGGAGACGGTGCGACAGGCTCGCATGGCCGGCACGCGCAAGGATGTGCTGCGCGCCCGCGTCCTGCACGCGACCATCCTGCAGCTCCGTGGTGCGCATGCCGCGGCGGATCAGGTCCTCGCTGCCTGCGCGGACGAGGCGGAGGGTCAGCGCTGGGCGTCGATCGCCGCCTTCGCGCACCAGCACAGAGGCAAGAACGCCTATGAGGCCGAAGAGTACGAGCAGGCGAAGGACAGCCTGAAGCGCGCGCTGTTCCTGCGCCGCGAGCTCGGCGCCGACGACAACGACCTGCAGACGCTCCTCCTCGCCATCGAGGCCGTCGAGCGCCGACGGATGTCTCAGCCGGTCGCGATCTGATCCCTCGCCCCCGATGTCGTCGGTGTGATCTAGCCTGAGATCATGGCCGAGTTGGACCGTGTGCGCACCTGGGGCGAAGCGCTCATCCGGATGCATCTCGATGCGAGCTGGACGTTCGGATTCGACAACGCCAAACGGCGTGCGGGGCAGTGCGACTACCGCGCGAAGCGGATCACCGTGTCGCGGTATCTGGCTGCGCGCTTCGACGACGACGACATCCACCAGGTGCTCCTGCACGAGGTCGCGCATGCGCTGGCGGGCCACCAGGCGGCGCACGGCCCTGCCTGGAAACGGATCGCCCGCGAACTGGGCTACGTCGGCGGGACCACGCATCATGGCGAGACGGCGAACGAGCTCGCACCCTGGGTCGGCCGTTGCCCGGCGGGCCATGTGACGTACCGCCACCGTCGGCCCGCCAGGGCCACCAGCTGCGCGAAGTGCTCGCGCACCTTCGATCCCCGCTTCGAGTTCACCTGGACGAGGCGCGAGATCACCGCGGCCACGAGACTCGCCGCCCAGACGCCCCGCTGAGGCGGCAGGGCGGCGTCAGGAGAAGGCGACGAAGACGCCGTCCTCCAGCACCGGCACGACATCGCTCGCATCGAGCTCTGCGGCCGACTCGACGCTCGAGGGCACGAGCCCGAATGCCTGGATGCGCGCCGTCGCGTCGACGCCTTCCGCCAGCTCGCGTCCGGAGCCGGACGCCGACAGCAGGTGCCGCATGGCCCGGCGGAGCCCCCGCGCGGACTCGCACGCGGCAGCGGCCTCCGGCGAGGTGTGGTCGATGCCGAGGTCGCTGAGCGCCGCGATGATCGCCCCGGCGCCGAGGTGGTCCTCGACGGCGAAACGCAGCCCGCCGTCCGGCGTCCGCTCCCCTGCGGCGATCACGGACACCGAGGTGCGCGCCTTGCGCCTGTCCTGCACGGCAAGCACCGCCCGTGCGACCGCCGCTGCATTGCGGATGCCGCCGATGAGGACGGTCTCAGCACCGACCGCCGCGGCGACGACGGCCGCGCCGTTGGCCGACCAGCCGGTCGCATCCTCGAGCTCCACAGGGCGCGCGTCGGCGACGGCATCCGTCACGATCGAGGAGAACCGCAGGACGTCGACGACCACCACGATGTCGGCGGGCGCGAGCCGGCCGAGCCCTTCGACCCCCCACTCGAGGCGGACCTGGTAGGTGGACTGGTCGAAGGGCTGCGACATGGTTCCAGCTTAGGGCGCGGCCAGGACCGCTCAGTCGACGGCCAGCGCCTCCACGGGAGCGACCCGCGTCGCCAGACGCGTCGGCGTCGCCGCGGCGACGAGCGTCAGGACCGCGGTGGCGATCACGATGACCGCGACGGGGATCCACGGCACCGCAGGAGCCACCAGGCCCGCCGTGTCCTCGAAGAGCGGAGGCATCCTGATGGAGCCGAGCAGCGACTGCGCGGCGATCCAGCCGTAGGCGACGCCCAGCACGAGGCCGGTCGCGGTCGCGGTGACCGTGATGTGCAGCGCTTCGAGCAGGATCATCCTCCGCACCTGCCCGTTGGACAGGCCGATCGCCCGCAGCAGCCCGAGTTCGCGCCGTCGCTGCACCACCCCGATGGTCAGGAGGTTGACGAGCCCGACGGCGGCGATGACGGCCGAGATGCCGACGAGCACCATCATGACCGCGGCGAAGCTGTCCATGATGACAGCGAACTGAGGGTCGAGCGCGCCCCCCGATGCCTTGGTGAGCAGCGCCTTCACCGACTCGAGGGCGACGGCGAACATCGTCACAAGGGTCACGCCCATCACGACGCCGATCGTCATGCGGCTCGATCGCTCTGGATAGCGCAGGGCGTTCTCCGCGGCGAGACGGGCCGTCGCAGACCCGCCGAACAGGCGCCCGACCAGCCGGAGCAGTGGCGGCATGACGAGCACGGCGCCGAGCGAGAGCCCGGTGAACGAGAGCAGGCCGCCGAAGAACGCGACGATCACGCCGAGCGGTGTGACCAATCCGATCAGGATGCCGAAGACCAGCAGCGCGATGCCGAGGACGAGCAGGATCAGCGCGCCGACATGACGCGCCGGCCGGGAGGCGGCATCCTCGTGCGTGCGCTCGACGGATCCGCCGATGGCCTGCAGCGGCGTGACCGCGAGCACACGGCGGGACCCAGCCCAGGCGGCGGCCCAGGTGGTCAGGGCGACGCCCAGTGCCGGGATGACGATCGCCGGCTGAGCGAGCGTGAACGCGTCGACGCCCCCGATCACCCGATCCGCGACGAGCACCCCGCCCGCCGCGACAAGAAGGCCGGCGACGAGGCCGACGGCGGCGCCGATGACGCCCACCACGAGTCCCTGCCTCGCGACTGCCACCCGCTGGGAGCGTGCGCTTGCGCCGATGAGGCGCATGAGCGCGATGCTGCGCGTGCGGCCGGCGATGATCGTCGAGAAGGTGTTCGCCGTGACGATCGCCGCCACGTACAGCGCGACGCCGACGAGCAGCACCGAGAGGATGGCGGTGACGACGGCGAGGGTCTCGCTGTCGCCGATGTACGGATCCGCCGCGAGCATGTCCCCGATGTAGACGGTGGCCTCCACGAGCACCGTTCCGAGTGCTGCGGCGAGCGCGGAGACGAGGATGCTCGCACCCATGCCGCGCTCGCGCAGCCAGCCGAAGCGAGGCCCTGTCCGCGCGGTGTCCGGCACGGTGGCCGCCGTGATCGCGGTCATGCCGCCACCTCCGCGGCGAGCATGTACGCCGCGATCTGCTCAGCGCTCTGGCGGGGGTGATCCGCCACGATGCGTCCGTCGCCGAGGTAGAGGACGCGGTCGGCGTGGCTGGCCGCGATGGCGTCGTGCGTGACCATCGCGATGGACTGGCCGTGTTCGCGGCTCGCCGCCGACAGGAGTCGGAGCACCTCGCGGCCCGTCGCGGAGTCGAGGTTTCCGGTGGGCTCGTCGGCGAAGACGAGGTCGGGTGCGGTGGCGAGCGCCCTGGCGATCGCCACGCGCTGCTGCTGTCCGCCGGAGAGCTGATGAGGGCGATGGCGAAGACGTGCGCCGAGACCGAGCGTCTCAACGAGGCCGTCGATGCGCGCCCGCTCGATCGCGCTCGGACGCCGTCCGTCGAGTTCGAACGGGAGCATGATGTTGCCGAGCGCATCCAGCGTCGGCACCAGATTGAAGGCCTGGAAGATGAATCCGACCCGGCGGCGGCGCAGGATCGTGAGGTCGAGGTCGCCGAGACCGGTGATCTCGGTGTCCCCGATCCAGGCACGTCCCTCGGTGGGAGCGTCGAGGCCCGCCATGATGTGCATGAGGGTGGACTTGCCGGAGCCGGACGGTCCCATGATGGCGGTGAACTGCCCCCGGCGGATGCCGACGCTGACGTCGTCGAGCGCGTGGACGGTGCTCTCGCCGGTGCCGTAGGACTTCTTCAGGTGCTGGACGCGGGCGGCGAGCCCGAGGTCGGTGGTCGTGATCTCCATGCCTTCAACGCTAGGAATCCGCCTCCGCCGCGTCATCGCTCTGGCGGATCATCCTCATACATCCCAAGGATGACCCCACCCTGCAACACCACGCCGAGACGACGTCGGGTCGACGTCGTCTCGGCGTGGTGTTGCAGTCTCGAGGTCAGGCGAGGCCGTGCTGCGGTTTCGGGATCAGGCCAGGCCGTGTTCGAACGCGAAGACGACGAGCTGCACCCGGTCGCGCAGGGCGAGCTTGGTGAGGATGCGGCTGATGTGGGTCTTCACGGTCGCCTCGCTGAGATACTCGCGTCCGGCGATCTCGGCGTTGGAGAGCCCGCGCGCGGCGAGGGCGAAGATCTCGCGCTCGCGCTCGGTCAGTTCGGCGTACTGAGACGGAACGGGTTTGGCGGCCTCGGCGAAGTGGGCGAACAGGTCGCGCGTGGCGGACGCGGCGATGACGCTCGAGCCTGCGTGCACCGTGCGGATCGCGGCGAGGAGGAACTCGGGGTCGGCATCCTTCAGCAGGAACCCGCTCGCCCCCTGCCTGATCGCCCGCGCGGCGGCCTCGTCGAGGTCGAACGTCGTCAGCATCACGACCTTGGGCGGATCGGGCTGCTCGAGCAGCCGTGCGGTCGCGGTCAGGCCGTCCATCACCGGCATCCGGATGTCCATCAGGACGACATCGGGCCTCGTCCTGGCGATGACCGCGAGAGCCTCCTGCCCGTCGCCGGCTTCGCCGACCACGTCGAGGTCGGGCTGCGAGTCCACGACCATGCGGATCCCCGCACGGAAGAGGGCCTGATCGTCGACGAGCGCGACTTTGATCATGCGGTCTCCTCCTCTGCGGTGTGCTCCTCATCCTGGCGCGCGTCGACCGGCCCGATGGGCAGCCGCGCCCTGACCACGAACATCCGCCCCTCCCGCTCTGCGCGGAGCACCCCGCCGACGAGCTGGGTGCGCTCGCGCATGCCGATGATGCCGTGCCCTCCCCCGAGCCCGGCCTGGTGCGCCTCGTCGACGGCGTTGGACACCGAGAGCGAGACGTGATCCGGATGCCATGCCAGGCGGATGTCCACGTCCTGCCCTCCGCCATGCCTGAGTGCGTTGGTGAGCGCCTCCTGGAGGATGCGGTAGACGGCGAGCTGGATCGATGCCGGAGGCTCCCCCGGAGGCATCGGATCGATGGTGATATCGGGCTCGATGCCGGCCTGGCGCACCTGCGCGAACAGCGCCTCGAGGTCCGCCAGCGTCGGCTGCGGTCCCTCGCCCTGCCTGTGCCGCAGCTGTGTCAGCAGCATCCGCACATCGCTCAGCGCGCCCCGCGCGGTCTGCCCGATCGTCGTCAGTGCCGCCGTCGCGGCGTCGGGGTCGGCCGCTGCGGCATAGCGGGCGCCGTCGGCCTGGGCGATGACGACGGCGAGCGAGTGCGCGACGACATCGTGCATGTCGCGTGCGATCCGCACCCGCTCCTGCTCCTCCGCCGTCGCGATCTCCGCACGGCGCTGCGCTTCGCGGATCCGACGGGAGCGCAGCACCATCCGCCAGCCGAAACCGGCGACCCACGAGAACCCGAGCGCGAGCACGGAGACGAGGATCAGCAGCGTCGCCGCGGCGAACGTGATGCCGAGCCCCGCTCCGACCCCGTTGTTGATCACGGCGATGTAGACGCCCGCGATCAGCGCTCCCGCGCCGGCGGAGATGAGGCCTGCCCACATCACGCGCCTGGTGCCCCACGCCGCTGTCGCGTAGAGGACCATGAGGATGGCCACGTTGATCGGCAGTGGGGACAGTCCCGCCCCCATCTGCACGAGCGCCCCCGCCCACGCAGCCCCGAGCGCAATGCCGGGGGCGAGCCTTCCGATGGCCACCGCCCCGCATTGGAGGACCGCGGCGAGGACCGTCGCGCCGATGCCGGCGGCCTCGGATATCGCGATGTAGGACAGGCTCCCCGGCGCGTAGAGCACGAGGGAGAGGGGCGTCATGACCGCGAACAGCGCGACGGCGCCCGCGACGTCGAGGACGAGGGCGAGTCGGGACAGCGAACGGATCACACGTTTCACGCTACGCGACCGGGATGCGCGGGACATCCGCCTGCAGATGTATCCGGCTCCGCGCGACACGCGGCTCAGGCGAGCGCGACGATCTCACCGTGCGGCAGGAGGAACCATCCGTCGTCGGCCTCGGCCCACGCGAGCCAGGCAGCGCTGATGCGCTGCAGATCGGCGGCGGTGGCAAGACCCTCGCGCGTGAGCTGCCGGGCGAGCGCGGACTCCAGGATGCGCTCGGCCCACAAGCCGCCCCACCACGCGCGCTCCTCGGGGGTGGAGTAGCACCAGGTGGATGCCGTCGCCGTGACGTCCTCGAAGCCCGCGGCCTTGGCCCAGGAGAGCAGCCGCCGTCCGGCATCCGGCTCGCCGCCGTTCGCGCGCGCGGCCTCGCGGTACAGGCGCAACCACTCGTCGAGCTCGCCGAGCAAGGGGAACCAGATGAAGCCCGCATAGTCGGCGTCACGCGCCGCGACGACGCCGCCTGGCTTGGCCACCCTGCGCATCTCGCGTAGCGCCTGCACGGGATCGGCGACGTGCTGGAGCACCTGGTGGGTGTGGACGATGTCGAAGGAGTCGTCCTCGAAGCCCAGCGCGTGGACGTCCTCGACCGAGAACGAGACGTTCTCCAGGCCCTGCTCGCGCACGGCGCGCCGCGAGAGGTCGAGTTCGGCCTCGCCGATCTCCGTCGCGGTCACGCGGGCGACACGGGTGGCGAAGTCCGCCGTGATCGTGCCAGGACCGGCGCCGATGTCGAGGAGCGATGCATCCGGCGAGAGGTGCGCGCTCAGGTACTCCGCGGAGTTCGCGATGGTCCGGTTGCTGTGCGAGCGCAGCACCGACTCATGATGCCCATGGGTGTAGTTCGCCATCGCACCAGTCTGGCGCAGGTTCGACTGCGCACTCAGCGCAGCTCGGCGGCCAGTCGCCGGATGGTCTCCCGGTCCGGCTTGCCGGACGGCAGCGTTGCGAGCGCATCGACGAGGAAGAGCCGCGCGGGGCGCGCGTGCTTGCCGAGTGCCTCGGCGACGGCCTCGCGGGCGTGCGCGAGCTGCTCCGGCTCGCTGCGTCGCAGTGCCTCACCCCGCGCCGCGACGATGACGGATGCCTCGCCCCATCGCTCGTCGTCGACACCGACGACGACGGCGCCGGCGAGCCCAGGGACGGCGCGCACGATCCGTTCGACCCTGTCGAGCGACACGTTGATCCCGCCGGAGACGATGACGTTGTCCGCCCGGCCGTGCACCCGCACGATGCCGTCTTCGACGATGCCCAGGTCTCCCGTCCGATACCAGCGGATGCCGTGCTCATCGCGGAGGAAGACCCGCTCGCTCAGCGCCGGATCGCCGAGATAGCCATCGGCCAGCATCGGGCCCGCGATGTGCAGCTCCCCGTCGACGCTTCGGACCTTCACGGTGTCCAGAGGGGCGCCGTCGTAGACGCATCCGCCGCTCGTCTCGCTCGAGCCGTAGGTGCGCACGATCCGCACACCGAGATCGGCGGCGCGCTCCCTGAGCGCTTCCGGAAGCGCCTGGCCGCCGACGAGGATCGCCCGATAGGCCCGCAACGCGCTGAGGACGACGGCGTCGTCCGACGCATCCAGCAGCGTCGACAGCTGCGCGGGCACGAGCGAGGTGTAGAGCTCGGGGATGCTCGCGGCACCCCCGCGCCCTGAGCCACCGCTCCCGCGCCCTGAGCCACCGCTCCCGCGCCCTGAGCCTGTCGAAGGGCGCAGCATTCCCAGCGTCGCCTCCGCGAAGGAGCGCGGCGAGAACCGCCCGGCGAGGATCGTCGGCTCGGTCCCTGCGAGGTGCGAACGCACGAGCACCTGGAGCCCGGCGACGTACCCGGCCGGCAGCGCGAGCAGCCAGCGTCCCGATCCGATCCTCGCGGCGGTCGCCTCCGCGCTCGCGCGCAGCGCCTCGGCGCTCAGGGCGACCCGCTTCGGAACGCCCGTCGATCCCGAGGTGGTGATCACGACCGCCGTGCCGGATGGCACGTGCTCCCTGTCCGCATCCGGCAGGGCGCCGAGCGCGAGCGCCGGCCCGCCGTCGAGCGCCGCGCGGAGCATCCGCTGCACCTCGAGCGGATCGTCGCCGGAGACGGGGAGCAGCGCGACCATCAGTAATGCCAGGGGAAGGACGACCAGTCCGGGTCGCGCTTCTCGAGGAACGAGTCGCGCCCCTCGACGGCTTCATCCGTGCCGTAGGCGAGGCGGGTGGCCTCGCCGGCGAACACCTGCTGCCCGACGAGCCCGTCGTCCACGGCGTTGAAGGCGAACTTCAGCATCCGGATCGCGGTGGGCGATTTGGTGAGCACCGTGCGCGCCATGCGCAGCGCCTCGCGCTCGAGCTCCTCGTGAGGGACGACGCGGTTCACCGCGCCCATCTCGTATGCGCGCTGCGCGGAGTACTCCTCGGCGAGGAAGAAGACCTCGCGCGCGATCTTCTGACCGGTCTGGCGGGCCATGTAGGCCGATCCGTAGCCCGCGTCGAAACTGCCGACGTCGGCATCGGTCTGCTTGAAACGACCGTGCTCCGCGCTGGCGATGGTGAGATCGCAGACGACGTGCAGGGAGTGTCCCCCGCCGGCCGCCCATCCGGGGACGACCGCGATGACGACCTTCGGCATGAAGCGGATCAGCCGCTGGACCTCCAGGATGTGCAGCCGCCCGAGCGATGCGGCGTTCGGCACCGGCGCTTCCCCGCTCGCTGAGCCTGCTTCCCCGCTCGCTGAGCCTGTCGAAGCGTACTTGTACCCGTCCCGTCCGCGGATCCGCTGATCACCGCCGGAGCAGAACGCCCAGCCGCCGTCCTTCGGGCTCGGACCGTTGCCGGTCAGCAGGACGGCGCCGATCCGGGCATCCTGTCGCGCGATGTCCAGTGCGCGGTAGAGCTCATCGACGGTGTGGGGCCGGAAGGCGTTGCGCACCTCGGGGCGGTTGAAGGCGATGCGCGCGACGCCGCCGTCGACGGAGACATGGGCGGTGATGTCGGTGTACGCCTCGGCGCCGGGTGCGAGCACCCATTCCGCCGGGTCGAAGAGCTCGGAGACCATGGAACCAGCCTATTCCCGAGCCCTTCGACCGGCGATCATGCCGCCCGACGCGCCTTGCGCCAGCCGTCTGCGGCATCCCAGCCGCTGATGCCGATGATGCATGCCCCCAGCAGCACCGCGAGGATGCGCAGGATGCCGCCCTCGTCCGCGGCCTCGGCGTCTCCTGCGGCGAAGCCGGCCCCGCCCGCCTCTGTGACGAAGGAGAGGAACTCCGGGTTCACGAGCTGACCCGTCGCGAGCAGCGTCACACCGGCGATCGCGAACACGACGGCGAGGGCGGTGTTGACCGCGGCGAGCGCGCGCGTCCAGTTCCCGCGCCCGTAGACGGCGAAGGCGATGGCACCCTCCAGGCCCATGATCACGAAGAGCACGGCGATCCCCCATGGCCACAGCGCGGGGTTCAGGATCGGGATGTGCTCGCCGCCGGTCGGGAAGAACCCGCGGAAGTGGTCCCAGAGCACGGCTCCGGCCGAGATGAGCAGGAAGACGACCGAGCCGATCAGCTCGCTCCGCCCCGCTCCCTGTTCGGTGGGCTCGGGGAGCATGTCCACGTTCCAGGTCAGCCCGGTCTCAGCACCAGTGCGCTCGAGGACGGCGAAGACGAGGGTGACCCAGAAGCACAGATGCACGATCACGGAGACCGTGACACCGACCGTCTGGCTGATCACCTCGCCGATCGGCGCGTTCGAGATCGTCAGCCCGAGGCCGACGGCGAAGGCGACGGAGATCGGCACGATCCACAGCAGCAGTTTCAGCAGTCGCAGCCAGGTGAGGTAGTACCGGGGCCCGATCAGCTGCAGCGGCCGGTCCGCGTAGCCGGCGGCGAGGATGCCGGGGTCGCCGAGCCCGGTCAGAACGGCGCGCTCGGCATCCGCCTGACGCTCGCCCTGCTCGATCCGTGCCTCGACGGCGTCGGCGATGGAGGCCTCGAGCTCGTCCCTGACGTCGTCCTGCATCGTCGGTCGGAGGCTCTTGACGGTGGCGGCGATGTACCGCTCGGTCAGCGTGGTGGTCATCTCAGTTCTCCTCTTCCGCATCGTCTGCGGAATCCGTGGGGTCTGTCAGCGTGGCGATCGCGCCGGTCAGCGCGAGCCATTCCTGCGTGAGGATGTCGGCAAGGCGGATGCCATCGTCCGACGTGCGGTAGAACTTGCGGGGTCTGGATTCCTCGGTGTTCCACTCGCTGTTCAGGTAGCCCTGCTTCTCGAGACGCCTGAGCAGCGGGTACAGCGTGTTCGCGTCCGTCGCGAACCCGTGAGCATCGAGCTTCTCGAGCAGGCCGTACCCGTATCCGGAGTCGCGCAGCAGCTGCAGGCAGGCCAGGACGACCGTGCCGCGGCGCAGTTCCTGCAGGTGGGTATCGAGCGTTTCGTCCATGTCGAGCACATTACTGTGTGTCACACACTATTGTCAACGATGCATCCTCGTGCGACCCACCAGCGCATCCGGTACCGTCGATCGCATGCCCATCGAGCTCGTTCGCATCGACCCTTTCGACGACGCGGCGGTGACCGCATGGTGGCGGATCTACGCACGAGCGGAGCGCGCCGACCGGGGTGAGGACATCCCGGTGTGGACGCTCGGCGAATCGCGCCACGAGCTTCAGCAGCGCACCTCGGCGTTCGACCGTCGGGCATACCTCGCCCTCGAGACCGACGAGATCGTCGGCGCGGGGCGGCTCGCCCTCCCCCTGCAGGACAACCTCCGCACCGCATCCATCGGTGCGCACGTCGAGCCGGAGCACAGACGTCGCGGCATCGGCTCCGCCGTGCTCAGCGCCCTGGAATCCGAAGCGTCCAAGGCGGGCCGCAGCATCCTGACCGCGCAGGTCTCATGGCCCTACGAGGCAGGCGAGGACGGCGCCGGCGCCGCCGGC
Source organism: Microbacterium sp. NPDC055903 (assembly GCF_053615555.1). Lineage (NCBI taxonomy): Bacteria > Bacillati > Actinomycetota > Actinomycetes > Micrococcales > Microbacteriaceae > Microbacterium > Microbacterium sp. NPDC055903. The sequence continues at coordinate 488,845 of NZ_JBSHCA010000001.1, forward strand.
CGCGAGTTCGCACGCAGGCACGGCTACGACCTCGCGCTCGGCGACGTGCAGTCCCGACTGGACCTTCCCGTGGACCCCGCGCTGCTCGACGATCTCGCCGCCTCCGCGACGCACGGAGCATCCGGGTTCACCCTCCGCTCGTGGCGCGGACCCGTCCCCGAGGAACTCCTGCAGGGCTGGGCGGAGCTCTACGCCGAGATCGACACCGAGGCGCCGACGGGAACGCTGGACGTCGAGGCGACGGTCGTGTCGCCCCAGGGCATCCGCGAGGAGGAGGATCTGCTCGCGGCGCAGAACAGGATCTCCTTCGGCACGATCGCCCTCGACTCACGGGGACGCGCGGTCGCCTACACCCAGCTCGTCGTCTCCGGCGACGACGGCAACTCCTACCAGTGGGGAACCCTCGTCCGCCCCGAGGCCAGGGGCAACGGGCTCGGGATGGCGGTGAAGATCGCGAACCTCAGGATGCTGGAGCGGCGGTTCCCCGCCGTGCGCCACGTGTACACCTACAACGCCGGCGTGAACGCGCACATGCTGGCCATCAACACCCGACTCGGCTTCCGCCCGAGCGAGCGCATGGGAGAGTTCCAGAAGCGCCTGGGCTGAGCGGCGGCCGGGCCGAATACCGGGCGGTGGGACCGCCGACACGGCGCGCCATCACCCGACACGCCGAACCGGCACCGGGCCGTCCGGGATTCGGTACGTGGGCGCGAGGAGCACAATGGGCTCATGCTCCCCGCACTCGATGACCTGCTCGCCACCGCCCGCGTCGTCGCGCTGCCGATGGCGACCCGATTCCGGGGCGTCGATGTGCGCGAGGCCCTGCTCTTCGAGGGCCCGCAGGGTTGGGCGGAGTTCTCGCCGTTCGTCGAGTACGAGGATGCCGAGGCGGCGGTCTGGCTGGCCGCGGCGATCGACTTCGCCTGGGAAGCGCAGCCCGAGCCCGTGCGCTCCGAGGTCCGTGTCAATGCGACCGTCCCCGCCATCGCCGCCGGCGGCGTGGGCGAGCTCCTCGCCCGCTTCCCCGGATGCAGGACGGCGAAGGTGAAGGTCGCCGAGCGCGGGCAGGTCCTCGCCGATGACATCGCCAGGGTGCGCGCGGCGCGCGCCGTGCTCGGGCCGGAGGGCCGCATCCGCATCGATGCGAACGGGGCCTGGAACGTCGACGAGGCCGAGCATGCGCTGCACGCCCTCGCCGAGTTCGACCTGGAATACGCCGAGCAGCCATGCCTCGACATCGACGAACTCGCCGAGCTGCGTCGCCGGGTCGCCTATATGGGCATCCCGATCGCCGCAGACGAGAGCGTGCGGAAGGCATCCGATCCGCTTGCCGTGGCGCGCGCCGGCGCCGCCGACATCCTCGTCATCAAGGCACAGCCGCTCGGAGGCATCCGCCGGGCCGTGGACATCGTCGCGCACGCCGGATTGCCGGCCGTCGTGGGGGGGGGGGGGGGGGCCCCCCCGGGGCCCCCCCCCCCCCCCCGGGGGGCCCCGTCGGACCCCCGGGAGGGGGTGGACCGCTGTAGTTAAAAAAACATAACCGGCCGCCGAAAGATATTGTGTTTTTTAAAG
>NZ_JBSHCA010000001.1:490426-604416 GCF_053615555.1 Microbacterium sp. NPDC055903
CGGCCCCCCCCACCTCCCCCACACCCCGCGCCGCTCGGCGGCCGCCGCCGGGCCGGCCGCGGCCCCCCCCGCGCCGGCCGGTCGGCCGCCCCCCCCCCCCCCCCCCCCCCCCACCGCCGTGGGCCTCAGCCAGGGCGCGATGCTCGCCGCTTCGCTCCCGGATCTGGAGTACGACTGCGGCCTGGGCACGGCAGCCCTCTTCACGCGCGATGTCGCCGATCGCGTTCCCGTCGATGGCGCCGTGACGGTCGGGCGGGTGACCCCGGATGCTGCGGCGCTCGACGACCTCGCCGCAGCCGCGGACCGCCGAGCGTGGTGGCTCGATCGGCTGAGCCGCTGTCACGTACTCCTCGACCACTGATACCCCGTCGGGCTGCGAGGGATGACCCGAGGTCAGCCCTCCGCAGGCGCGATGATGAGGTCGACGAGCTGACCGAGCGCCTCGGCACCCGCGGTGTGCAGCTGGTCGCCGTCGTAGCCGTCGATCGCGGCCCTCGCCATGCATCCCTCCCACTGCACCATGAGCATCCGCGCGGCCGTCGGCACATCGGTGCGCAGGCCGAAGAGCCCGGAGTCGAGGATGCCCTGGATGATCGCCTCGATGCTCGCCACCATCGCCCTGTCCTGCGCGAGGTACGCACGACCGAACTCGCCGTCGCGCAGAGCCCTGATCCGGATCTCGCTCATCATGAGCACTCCGAGCCGGTCATCGAGCTTGGAATCCAGGATCTTCTGGACGAGCTCGATGGGATCGGCATCCCCCTTGAGCACCCCTGAGGCGACGAACTCATCGATCCGGGTGCGCACCGAGGCAAGGCGCTGCTCGGCGACCGAGGAGGCGAGGGCGAGGAACAGCTCGTCCTTGGACTCGAAGTTGGAGTAGAACGCCCCGCGGGTGAATCCCGCGCGCTCGCAGATCGCCTCGACGCTCGCCCCCTCGAGGCCTACCTCGGCGAAGACCTGCGCGGCCGCTTCGAGCAGTCGCGCGCGCGTGTTCTCGCGGCGTCTGGTCACCGGAATCGTCATCGATCTCCCTTCTCCGACCGTCTCCCGAGCGTAGTGGAACGGCTCACACCTGACGCACAGAATGATGCCGCCATCTCCCGTAGGATACACAGTTGTATCGAATACACCTGTGTATCGAACGAGAAGCCCACTCCCGCCGGAGGTCTGCGTGTCCACTCTTCTGTCATCGCTCGGACGCTGGTCGTTCCGCCACCCCTGGCGCGTCCTCGTCTCCTGGCTGATCGTGATGGCCGTGGCCGGTGGCGGGGCTCTCGTGCTCAACCAGGGCACCGACAACACCTTCTCGATCCCCGGCACAGAATCGCAGGCGGGTCTCGAACAGCTCTCGCGCTCCTTCCCACAGGTCAGCGGCACGAACGCCCAGTTCATCGTGGTCGCCGCAGACGGCGATGAGGTCACGGACGACGAGTACCGCGAGCACATCGAGGATGCGGTCGACGAGCTCGGCGATCTCGACGGCGTGCTCGCCGTGACGTCCCCGTACGACAACACGGTGTCCGGCATGATCAACGAGGACGACACCGCCGCGATCGTGCAGCTGCAGTTCGACGGGCAGTCCACCGATGTCTCCGAGGAGACGAAGGACGAGCTCTCCGCCGTCGTCGACGACCTCTCCGCCCAGCTGCCTGACGGCTCGCAGACCGCGCTCGGCGGCGACCTGTTCGCGATGTCGATCCCCGGGGTCACGCTCACGGAAGCCGTCGGCGTCGTCATCGCGCTGATCGTGCTCATCATCACGTTCCGCTCGTTCGCGATGGCCGGCCTCCCGCTCGGCACCGCCCTGCTCGGGGTCGGCGTCGCCATCGCCGGCATCTTCGCCGCGACCGCTTTCGCGACGGTCTCCTCTACGACTCCTCTGCTCGCGCTCATGCTCGGCCTCGCGGTCGGCATCGACTACGCGCTCTTCATCATGGCCAGGCACCAGGATCAGGTGCGCGACGGCGTCGACCCGGAGGAGTCCGCGGCGCGTGCCGTCGGCACCGCGGGGTCCGCGGTCGTGTTCGCCGGTATCACCGTGCTCATCGCCCTCATCGGGCTCGGCTTCGCCGGCATCCCGTTCCTGACGACGATGGGCATCGCGGCGGCCGTCGCGGTGGCGATCGCCGTCGCCATCGCGGTGACGCTCACCCCGGCGCTCCTCGGATTCATGAAGGGGCGCGTGATCGGCTGGAAGCGCACCGAGCGCGCGCCGCGCAGGAAGGATGCCGCCCCGCGCCGCACGTTCAGCCAGCGCTGGGTCGGCGGGGTGACCAAGCGCCCCGTGCTCGCCTCGCTCGCCGTCGTCCTCGGGCTCGGCATCGTCGCGATCCCCGCCCTCAGCCTCAACCTCGCCCTCCCGAACGCGGGTGTGCTCCCGAAGGACGACCCGGCGCGCGTGAGCTACGACCTCGTCGCCGAGGAGTTCGGCGCGGGCTTCAACGGTCCCCTCATCCTCACCGGCACCATCGTCACCTCCGACGACCCGCTCACCCTCATGGAGGACCTCGGGGATGCCGTCGAGCAGATCGACGGCGTGAAGGAGGTGGCTCTGGCCACCCCGAACGAGACGATCGACACCGGCATCGTGCAGATCATCCCCGAGACGGCACCGGACGACCCCGCCACCGCCGACCTCGTCCGTGAGCTGCGCTCGCACCACGACGAATGGCTCGACGAGTTCGGCATCGACCTGAAGGTCACCGGCTTCACGGCCGTCGGCATCGACATCTCCGACCAGCTCGGCCACGCGCTGCTGCCGTTCGGCGTGTTCGTCATCGGCCTCTCGCTCATCCTGCTGACGATCGTGTTCCGCTCCATCTGGGTGCCCGTGACGGCCGCTCTCGGCTACCTGCTCTCCATCGTCGCCGGCTTCGGCATCGTCGGCGCGGTCTTCGAGTGGGGCTGGTTCGCGGACCTCCTGCACGTCGCCAAGGTCGGACCGATCATCAGCTTCATGCCGATCATCCTGATGGGCGTGCTGTTCGGTCTGGCGATGGACTACCAGGTGTTCCTCGTCTCCCGAATGCGCGAGGACTACGTGCACGACCCGGATTCGAAGAGTCCGGTTCGCTCCGTGCGCCGCGCGGCCGCGCAGCGCGCCGTGCGCAGCGGCTTCACCGGCTCGGCGAAGGTCGTGACGGCCGCCGGTCTCATCATGTTCGCCGTCTTCGTCGCCTTCGTGCCGGAGGGAGACTCGTCACTGAAGCCGATCGCGCTCGGCCTCGCCGCCGGCATCGCGATCGACGCCTTCCTCGTGCGCATGACGCTGATCCCCGCCCTGATGGCGATCCTCGGCGAGCGCGCATGGCAGCTGCCCGCCTGGCTGGAGAAGATCCTGCCGAGCGTGGACATCGAGGGCGAGGCCGTCGAGCGTGAGCGTCACCTGGAGGCCTGGCCGGGCGACGACTCGGTCGCCGCCGCCGACGAGCTCGTGCTGAGCGCGGATGCTCCACTGCCCGGCGCCCTCTCGTTCCGTCTCGCTCCCGATGCCGCGCTCATCGCGACGGGCGGTGAGACGCGAGTGCGCCGCGCCCTCGCCCTGGCCGTCGCCGGTCGACTCACCCCCGCCGAAGGGCGGCTGCGGGTCGCGGGTCATCTGCTGCCCGGTCGCGCCGCCTGGGTGCGGGGCCACGTCGGGTACGTCCCGGTCGACGGAGGGGGTGCCGCACTCGACGACCTGCGTGAAGCACTGCGCGGCGCCTCGCCGATCGTCGTGATCGACGGCGTCGACGCGCTCACCGGCGCACGCCGCGACCAGGCGACCGCGATGCTCAGGGATGCCGCTGCCCTTCGCGACCTCGCTGTCTTCGCCACGGCATCCGATGCGGCCGCCGCCCGCGAGGTGCTCGCCGATGCCGGCATCCGCTCGGTCGACGTTCTCAACGTCACCGCTCCCCCTGCTCCCCCGCGCGAGAAGCGCGACTCCGAGACCTCCGAGGTGAACGCATGACCCTCTCGATCGAACGCGCACGCACGAAGCGCCCGGTGACCTGGCTCACCCTGGTCGGCATCCTGCTGCTGCCCGCGGTGATCGGCGGCATCCTCGTCGCCGCACTGCAGAACCCGACCGAGCGTCTGGACTCGATGACCGCTGCCGTGGTGAACCTCGACGAGCCGGTCACGATCGACGACCAGTACACCCCGCTCGGGCGCCAGCTGCTCGCCGGGCTCGTCGAAGGGTCGGACGACCTGGACTCGAACCTCACCTGGGTCGTCTCGAACGAGGAAGACGCCGCCGAAGGGCTCGCCGACGGCACCTACCAGGCGGTCATCACGATCCCCGAGAACTTCTCGGCCGCCGCTACCTCGGCGGGCCAGGCGATCGCGGACGGCGGGGGCGACGCCGAGCAGGCGACGATCTCGGTGACCACGCCGGACGACAGCCTCATCGCCGACGACCTCATCACCTCGCAGATCGCCTCAGCAGCGACCACGAGCATGGGCACCATGCTCAGCGAGGCGACGACGGAGAACATCCTCGTCGGCTTCACCACCATCGGCGAGCAGATCGGCGAGGCCGCGGACGGTGCGGTCGAACTGGCCTCCGGCGCGGCATCGGCCGCGACCGGGGCAGCGGCCATCCCCGACGGGGCGACGCAGCTCGCTGACGGCGCCTCACAGCTCGGGGACGGCGCGTACCAGCTCGCGAGCGGGCTCACGACGATGTCAGGCAGCGCGCGACAGCTTGCGGATGGGACGAGCACGCTCGGCGCCGGGCTGATCAAGGCAGCGGATGGGCTGAAGGAGGGTGAGGCAGGCATCGCCGGGCTCGTCACCGGCATCCAGACGGCCACGGACACGGTATCGGAAGCGACAACCGATATCTCGGACATCGGTTCAACACTCGCCCCTCTGGCGATGGAGTGCGCGAGCCCGACCTCGACCATCCCGCGGAAATACTGCCTCGTCATCGACGAATCGTTGAGCGAGGTTGAGATTGCCGCAACCACGGCGGGGACAGCAGCCTTCATCCTGAAGGACGAGAGGTTCGTCGACGGAGTGGACGGCCTCCCCAGCACCTTCGCGACCCTCGAGACGAGCATGCGCGCTGCCGGTACCGGTGCCTCCACGATCGCCGACGGCATGAACCAGCTCGCGGCCGAGGGACTCGACGGCGCCGCCACCGGCGCCTCCGAGCTCGGCGCAGGAGCCGACCAGCTCAGCACGGGCGCCGGCGAGCTCGCCACGGGTGCGACGGAGCTCGTCGAGGGTCTCGATCAGCTCGCGGACGGCACGAGCAGCCTCTCCGACGGCCTGCAGACCGCGGCGACGTCACTGCCCTCCTTCGACGAGGAGGAGTCCTCCTCGCTCGCCTCGGTGATCGCCGATCCGGTCTCCTCCGGTACCGCGACCTCGACGATCTTCGGGCCGACCGCGATCCCGCTGCTCGCCGCGGTCGTGCTGTGGTTCGGTGGCTTGGCCTCCTACCTCGTCATGCGGGCGCACACCGCGCGCACGCTCACCTCGCGGCGTCCGTCGATCGCCCTGACGCTTCGGGCCTTCGCCCCCGGCGCCCTGATCGGCGCAGGCCAGGGTCTGCTCGTCGCCCTCATCGTCCAGCTCGTCGCGAGCTACGCCGCGGCCACGTGGTGGGCCTTCGCCGGGACGGCCGTCGTCGCCGGCGTCGCGTTCGCGGCTGTGAACCAGGCGCTCGTCGCGATCTTCGGCGGCATCGGCCGCTGGATCAGCGCCCTCGTGGGCGTGATCGCCGTGGCGACGGGGCTCATCTCGACGGTTCCGGGCTGGTTGGCCTCGATCGGCGCGATGCTTCCGACCGCCCCCGCGTTCACCGGCCTCATCGCAGGCAACGGTGCGGCGATCGCCGGCCTGATCGTCTGGGGCGTGCTCTCGCTGATCGCGACGACGCTCGCCGTCGCCCTGCGGAGGACGACCTCGGCCAAGGCCGTCCTCGCGACCTGATCGTCCCGTCTCGCACCCCGGTGAGATGGAAAAGGCACCTCCGACCCCCGTCGGAGGTGCCTTTTCCATCCCGCGTCCTCCGTAACATGCATCCCTGGCGATAAGGCTGCCCGAGCGACCCGGCTAGGCTCGCGCCATGCGCCGGCCGATCATGGACACCCCTCAGCAGCTCGCCTCCCTGGAGGGTCAGCAGTACCTCGTACTGCGCCCCACCGGTGCCGTCGCCGAGACGTTCCGCACGGTTCAGGATGCCGCCATCGCCGCCGCAGGACAGCAGCCGATCACATGGCCGCACACCGAGCACGTCACCCTGCGCGGCTTCTTCGAACCGCACCGGCGCGAGGAGGTCGCCGCCGTCATCCGAGCCTGGGCGGCAGAACGGCATCCGATCGAGATCGTGGCGGATGCCGTGGACTCCTTCCCCTCCCCGTGGCAGATCATCCTCGTCCGTCTCGCGCGCACGGCGACGCTCACCCGCGCCTACGCAGACCTCACCCGAGCGCTCGGCGACACCGATCTCCGCCGCCTCGACGAGCGACCGCTCGAGGAGTGGACCTTCCATCTCTCCGCCGTCTACGCGAAGCTCCTCGACGCCGCGCGCTGGGCGGAGTTGGAACGGGCATCCGTCCGCGAACTCGCCGAACGCCCCTCCGAAACCATCGCCGAGGCCGAGTTCGTCTGGTACGAGGGCGGCGTCGAGCACGCTGAGATCGTCCCGTTCGGCGCGAGCGCCTGACGCAGAACCCGAGCCTGACTCAGAACCCGAAGAGGGTGATCTGCTCCCGGCGCCCTGCGGCGAGGGCGTCGAGCACCACGCACTCGTGGGGGACGACGCGCTCCGGGAGCGCGTCGAGCGCGAACCAGCCGATGCGATCGGCCTTCTCCTCCTCCACGACCCGCGGCTCGCCCTGCCACGAGGAGACCTGGAAGAACACGTCGAGGCGCTGCTCGATCGCGCGCCCTGAGCCGTCGGTGCGGTGCATGACCGTGAGGAGGTCCAGATCCTCCACCCGCACCGAGACGCCCAGCTCCTCGGCCGCCTCCCGCACCGCCGCCGCCGTCATCGCCTCACCGGCTTCGACGTGTCCTGCAGCGCCGAAAGCCCAGTGCGCGTCGTAGTACCCCGTGCCCTGACGCAGCTGCAGCAGCACCTCGTCGCCACGACGGAGCAGCACGTACACCGCGGGAACCACGGCGAACCTACCGTGCGTTGCCGCATAGGCATCCGAGTACCGCTCGGACATCAGCTCAGGCCGGAGTACGCGTGCAGCCCCTTGAAGAAGACGTTCACGATCGTGAAGTTGAAGATCACCGCGGCGAAGCCGACGATCGACAACCATGCCGAGGGGCTGCCCCTCCACCCGCGCGTCGCGCGGGCGTGGATGTAGCCGGCGTAGAGCACCCAGATGATGAACGTCCAGGTCTCCTTCACGTCGAAGCCCCAGTAGCGCCCCCAGGCGTCCTGCGCCCAGATGGCACCCGCGATGAGGGTGAAGGTCCAGAAGATGAAGCCGACGATCGCGAAGCGGTAGGCGAGACCCTCGAGCTTCTCCGCGGTCGGCAGGGTCGAAAGGAACCGCGGGCCGGTCTTCTCTGCCGCCTCGACGATCTTGCGCTCCCTGCGCGCCTGCAGCAGCTGTAGCACCGACAGCGCGCACGCCAGCGCGAGGAACGCCGTGGCGAGCGAGGCCACGAAGACGTGGATGACCAGCCACACGCTCTTGAGCGGGTCCATCAGCGGGGTGACCTCGACGTAGAAGCTCGTCGAGGCGAGACCCAGCAGCACGACGACGAGGCCGATGATGAAGGTGCCGAGGTAGCGGAGGTCGACGCGGGTGAGCACGGCGAGGAACACGAGCACGATCAGCGAGGTGCCGATCATCGCGAACTCGTAGAGGTTCGCCCACGGCACACGCTCGGCGGCGACGCCGCGGAGCACGACGGCTGCGGCGTGCAGGAGGAATCCGAGCACCGTCAGCGACGTGCCGATCCTCGCCATGACGAAGCGCTTGCGCGGAGCCGCCGGCGCATCCGTCTCGGCGGGCGTGCTCGCGGCGTACGGCGAACCCGTACCGCCCGCCGAGACGAGCTCACGCTCGAGGCGGGCATCCGCCGTGGCCTCCGAACGCTGCGCGAGATCGAACGCGTACGCGATGAACGCGGCCGCGTAGACGGCGATCGCGGTCCAGAGGAACAGCACCGAGTAGTCGTTGAGCGCGTCCATGGTTCCAGTCTACTTTCGGGTGGGATCGTCGAGCAGGCGCGCATGCCCCTCGGCGAGATCGGTGACGGCCGCGGCGAGGGTCGGATCCTCGCCGCGGGCGAGTCCGGCGTATTCGAGCTGCACGGAGCCGTCCTTGACGGTCGCCTTGACCCACATCCGTCGACGGGGGACGAACAGGGCGAGGCCGAGACCCGCCAGCGCGAGCAGCGCGAAGACGAGCACCCAGACGGCTGAGGCGTCGTGGTGGATCTGCAGCGAGGCGAAGCGCTTGACCGACTGGCTGAAGTCTCCGGCCTCCGTCCCCTCCGGCGACTCGTCCTCGAAGGTGACCGTGCCGAGACCGTCCGGCAGGTCGACGGTCTCCCCCGGCATCATCTGCAGCGAGTCGGCCTCCGCGTCGGGGCCCGCGATCTCCGTGAGGTCGGTCGTGTCGAGGACGTAGACCGAGCGCGGCGTTCCGTCGTCGATGCCGAGGTCGCCCTGGTACACGCGCAGCGTCAGCACGGGCAGCACGAGGTCGCCGTAGGCGGATGCCAGGGCGCCGGTGTCGAGCTCCACGGCGGTCGGATAGAAGAAGCCGAGCATGCCGAGCTGCTCCGGCATCCCATCGGTGACCTTGACGACCCCGAGCGAGGTCATGCTCGTGTCCTGCGGCAGGAACTCGACCGAGTCGCGGAACACGACCGTGCCCTCGGCGTTGCGTACCGTGATCGTCGGCGCATAGCCGTTCCCGAGCAGATAGACGCTGTCGCCGGAGATGCCCAGCGGATGGTTCACGCGCACGGCGCCGTCCCAGGTCGATCCGTCGCTGTCGCGCACCGAGACGTTGGCGGAGAAGTCGCCCGCCTGTCCGGAGGCGACCGAGCCGTACTCCTGGTAGGTGACATCGAAGGAGTCCAGGGTCATCGCGTAGGGGGCCAGAGCGTCATCCCCCACGAAGCGCCCGCGGTTCATCGAGTTGTAGTCCACGAGCGAGTTGACGAACGTCTCGCCCTCCACGACGACCTTCTGCCCGGTGTAGGCGAACCCGCCGCCGACGCCGACCGTGATGAGCACGCCGACGAGGGCGAGGTGGAAGAGCAGGTTGCCGGTCTCGCGCCAGTAGCCGCGCTCCGCGGAGACCGAGAACGCCTTGCCCCGGTCGTAGCGTTCGACCCGGTAGCCGAGCGCCTTGAGCTGCTTCTGCGCGACGTCGACGGCACGGGATGCCTCGGCGGCGGCATCCTCCGCCTCGCGCTCGACCTCGTGGTGGTCGGCGAGGCGCTGCAGACGCGCAGGAGTCCGCGGCGGACGGGTGCGCAGGGCCTTGGCATGATGCTTGATGCGCGGGATGACGCAGCCGACAAGCGAGGTGAACAGCAGCAGGTAGATCGCCGAGAACCACGGCGACAGGTAGACGTCGAAGAGGCTGAGCGCGTCGAGGACGGGGAACAGCTCTGGATTGTTCTGCTCCCACTGGGTGACGCCGTTGGGGTCGGCCATCCGCTGCGGGAACACCGACCCTGGGATCGCCGCGACGGCGAGGAAGAGCAGCAGCACGAGCGCGGTGCGCATCGAGGTGAGCTGCCGCCACCCCCAGCGCAGCCACCCGACGAGGCCGAGGCGCGGCTGAGCGATGCCGTCGGCGTCGGCGTCCACGTGGTCGGACGGGCGCAGCGGATCGGAGGACTCGGTGCTCACAGCATCCTTCTTCTTCGAATCAGAGGGGGAGGAAGACAGTGCCCATCACCGCCTGCAGTCGGAACATGATCGCGCTCCAGACGCCGGACACCATGAGGATGCCGAGGAGGACGAGCAGGCTTCCGCCGATGATGTTGACCACGCGGATGTGCCGCCGGAGGAAGCCGATCGCGCGGGTCGCCCAGCCGAAGCCGAGCGCGGCGAGGAGGAACGGGATGCCGAGACCGAGCGAGTATGCGACGCCGAGGAATCCGGCGCGCACCGGGTCGCCGACGTTCACGGCGAGGGCGGTGATCGCGGCCAGCGTCGGCCCGAGGCACGGCGCCCAGCCGATGCCGAGCGCGATCCCCAGGAGCGGGGCGCCGATGATGCCCGCCTTGGCGTCGACGTGGAAGCGCAGCTCGCGCTGCGCGAAGCCGAAGAGACCGAGGAAGACGAGGCCCATCAGGATGATCACGACGCCGAGGATGCGGGTGACGAGATCGCCCCAGCGCAGCAGGAAGACGCCCACGGTGCCGCCGAGGACGGTGACGGCGACGAAGACGATCGTGAAGCCGAGGATGAACAGCGCGACCCCGAGCAGGAGACGCCCTCGGCCCGGCCGTCCCCCGCTCGCTGAGCTTGTCTCCCCGCTCGCTGAGCCTGTCGAAGCGAGCGGGGAGACCGCTGCCCCGAGGAATCCGAGGTACCCCGGCACGAGCGGCAGGACGCACGGCGAGAGGAAGGACACCAGCCCGGCGAGCAGCGCGACGGGCACCGCCAGCCAGAGGCTGCCGGCACCGATGATGTCCTGGATGCTCACGCGCTCTCCGCGAGCGCGTCCTTCACGAGCGTGGAGAGGATGGACGCCCCCTCCAGCTGTCCGATGATGCGGGCGGCCACCCTGCCCTGCTTGTCGAGGACGAGTGTCGTCGGCGTCGCCTGGATTGGGGTGACCTGGGCGAAGGCGAGCTTGGCCTCGCCGGAGGCGACGTCCATGACGCTCGGATAGGTCACACCGTAGGTCTCGGCGAACGCCTTGGCGGTGTCGGCCTCGTCGAAGGTGTTCACACCGATGAAGCTGACGCCCTCGTCCTGGTACTCCTGCCAGACGGACTCGAGGTCGGCTGCCTCCACGCGGCACGGCGCGCAGCCTGCGTACCAGAAGTTGACCACCGTGACATCGCCGAGGATGTCCGCGCTGTCGAAGTCCTCGCCGTTCTCGGTGACGCCACCGAACTCGACGGGCTCGCCGCGGTCCTCCGGCGCGATCTCCGCGACGGTGAAGCCGTCGGCGGCGATGTACCCCTTGTCCTCGCCGTTCAGGTACTGCTCCGAGACGGGGTCGGGCGAGCAGGCCGCGAGGACGACGACGGTCAGTGCGGCGAGCGCGGCTCCGATGGCACGACGGGATCGTCCGGTGCGGAGGAGACGGCCGCTGCGAATCGGGGCGAGCGGAGCGTGTGGCACGGTCCCAGCTTACGTGGCGGATTCTATGGGGACTCTGATGGTTCTGCCAGCATCGGATGCCGTCGGCGGCCGATCACAGCCGGGCGAGCACGTCCGCGACTCCGGCCCGGAAGTTCGGGCAGGTCGAGATGTCGTGCGCGCGGCATTGCAGGGCGTGCACCGTCATCTCCCGCGAGCGACGCATCTCGTCCATACGCCGGTCGAGATCCGCCAGATGCGCGTGCAGCACCTCGTGCCGCCCCGATCGATCGTCGTCCAGGAGCACCGCGATCTGCTCGAGGCTCATGCCGGCATCTTTGCTGCGGCGGATGATGGCGATCCGCACGATGTCGTCCTCACCGTAGCGGCGTCGATCGGCACCGTCGCGATCGGGATGCAGCAGGCCGACGCTCTCCCAGTGCCTGAGCACGTGGGTGGGCATGTCGAAACGCTCGGCGATCTCCCCGACGGACCAGGACGGAGCGGAACTTGACTTCATGTTGACATGAAGTCACACACTGATCGAGAACACAAGCTCAGGAGGATATCCATGTACGACGTGATCGTCATCGGCGCAGGCCCGGCCGGTCTTCAGGCGGCTCTGACTCTCGGCAGGATGCATCGCACGACGATGGTGCTCGACTCCGGCGAGTACCGCAACGGCCCCGTGGCGCACATGCACAACATGATCGGCGCGGACGGCATGCCTCCGGCGGAGTTCCGCGCCACGGCCAGGGCCCAGCTCGCCGCGTACGCCGACGTCGAGCTCCGCGCCGCGTCAGCGACTTCGGTCGAGGGCGAGATAGACGACTTCGCGGTGACGCTCGCCGACGGCCGCGTCGAACGCTCCAGGCGGGTCCTGCTCGCCACCGGCGTCGCCGACGAGCTCCCCCCGGTGCCGGGCCTCGACGCACTGTGGGGCGTGCGCGCCTTCACCTGCCCGTTCTGCGACGGACACGAGTTCCACGGCGCGCACATCGGCATCCTCGGCGCGACGCCGCGGACCGCGCATCTGCTCGCCCTCCTCGGCCCGATCGTCGGAGAGGTCACCGTCTTCCCCCTGGGCGACACCGCACCAGAGGACATCGCCGCGATCCAGGCGCGCGGCACGCGCGTGCATCCCGCATCCGTCGTATCCGTCGCCGATGGCCAGGGCGGCGTGGCGGTCGAGACCGACGCAGGAACGGTCCAGGTCGCGGGCCTGTTCGTCGCCGCAGGCACGATGCGTCAGCGTGCGCCGTTCGCGGCGCAGCTCGGGCTGCGGATGCTCGATTCCGGCGCCGTCGAGGTGGACGAGTTCGGTCGGACCTCCGTGCGGGGGATCAGCGCCGCAGGCGACCTGGCCCATCGCGCGACGCTGCCTGGCCCCATGGCGGCCGTCGTACTGGCATCCGCTGCCGGCATGGCCGCTGCCGCCGGGTTCGTTCAAGAGCTGAGCGCCTGAGCCGGCTGCGCCGAGCGGGCCCGCGCCGCGCACGACGAGCCACCCGCATCGCACTCGGGAGGATCGGTCAGACGGCCCCGAGGTCGACGCCGGATGCGGCCGGTTCCGCGTAGTCGACCTCGCGCCAGACGTCGCCGACGCGCTCGAAGCTCGTGACGCTCGACAGGGCGCAGCGCCGGGTGCGCGGATCATGCCGCAGCGGGAGACCGGCGACGGAGAGGTGCGTGATCCAGATCGGCGCCTGGTGGGAGACGAAGACGACGTCACCGCTCTCGGCACCGTGCCAGGCGTCGTCCATCGCAGCCCGCATCCGCTCGGCGATCGACGTGTACGGCTCGCCCCAACTGGGGACAGACGGCCGGCGCAGATGCCTCCAGTTGCGCGGGTCCATGAGCGCCCGCCGCATCCTCGTGCCCTCGAAGACGTTCGTCGGCTCGATGATCCGCTCCTCGATCACGGCCGGCAGGTCGAAGAGCTCGGCGAACGGCTCTGCCGACTCCTGCGTGCGCTGCAGCGGCGAGCAGCGCAGGGTCGTGACGGGGCGGCCGAGGCCGGCCACGTGCACGGCAGCCGCCCTCGCCATCGCACGCCCCGCGTCGCTCAGGCGGTAGTGCGGCAGGCGCCCGTACAGGACGCGCTGTGGATTGTGAACCTCGCCGTGGCGGACGAGGTGGAGGCGCTCGGCTGCCACGCGCTCAGACCCGGCGGTAGGTCGCGGAGCCGAAGCCGATGATGAGGTGCCCGATGAAGGGGAACATCCACAGCAGGAAGAAGGAGAACACCCCGCCCTTGCCGAAGTTGGCGCCCTCCTTGAACGCCACGATGATCGCGAAGACGATGTTCACGATGGGGATCAGATAGAGCAGCACCAGCCACCCCGACATCCCAGCGACCTTGACGAGGAAGATGAGGTTGACGATCGGGATGAGCGCAAGGATGCCCGGGTACCCCGCCTTGGTGAAGACCTTCCACAGCGCCACGGCGTACAGGATGTAGAGCGCGAGGCCGAGAAGGCCGGCGCTGCCGGAGAAGACCTGCTCCGCGTAGTCGTTGATGTCCATGGCACAGAGTCTAGGGCGGTGGTTCCACCCGGACGGATGCCGCGCAGACGACCCCCGTAGAATGGCCGGGTTCCCTTTTCCGAACTGGAGGAATCTTCCGTGCTTCGCACTCACACGACCGGCTCCCTGCGAGCCGAGCACATCGGTCAGACCGTCACCCTCACGGGTTGGGTCGATCGTCGTCGTGATCACGGAGGAGTCGCGTTCATCGATCTGCGGGATGCTTCCGGCATCGCGCAGATCGTCATCCGCGATGAAGAGGTCGCCCACCCGCTGCGCAGCGAGTTCGTGCTGAAGGTCACCGGCGAGGTCTCCCGTCGCCCCGCCGGGAACGAGAACCCGAACCTGCCCACCGGCGAGATCGAGGTCATCGCGGCCGAGGTCGAGGTGCTCAACGAGTCCGCTCCCCTGCCGTTCCAGGTGTCCTCCGGCCTCGCCGAGACCGACCCGATCGGCGAGGACGTGCGCTTCAAGCACCGCTACCTCGACCTGCGGCGCCCCGCTGCGGCATCCGCCCTGCGTCTGCGCTCGGACGTCTACAAGGCGATCCGCGACGAGCTGCACCGCCGGGAGTTCGTCGAGGTCGAGACCCCGACGCTGACCCGCTCGACGCCGGAGGGCGCCCGCGACTTCGTCGTGCCCGCCCGTCTGCACCCCGGCAGCTGGTACGCCCTGCCCCAGTCGCCGCAGCTGTTCAAGCAGCTGCTCATGGTCGGCGGGGTGGAGAAGTACTTCCAGATCGCACGCTGCTACCGCGATGAGGACTTCCGCGCCGACCGTCAGCCGGAGTTCACGCAGCTCGACATCGAGATGAGCTTCGTCGACCAGGAAGACGTCATCGAGATGATGGAGTCCCTCGTCGTGGCGATGTGGAAGACCATCGACGTCGACGTGCAGACGCCGCTGCCGCGCATCACCTACGCCGACGCGATGGCCAAGTACGGCTCGGACAAGCCCGATCTGCGTTTCGGCCTGGAGCTCGTCGAGGCCACCTCGTACTTCGAGAACACCCCGTTCCGGGTGTTCCAGTCGGAGTACGTCGGTGCGGTCCTCATGCCCGGCGGTGCCTCTCAGCCGCGCAAGGTGCTCGACGCCTGGCAGGAGTGGGCGAAGCAGCGCGGTGCACGTGGTCTCGCGTACGTCCTCTTCAACGAGGACGGCACGCTCGGCGGCCCGGTGGCCAAGAACCTCTCCGAGTCCGAGCAGGCCGGTCTGATGGAGCTCGTGGGTGCGAAGCCCGGCGACTGCGCCTTCTTCGCCGCGGGTTCGACCAAGGACTCCCGCGCGCTGCTCGGCGCGGCTCGCGTCGAGATCGGACGCCGTCTCGGCCTCCTCGACCCCGACACGTTCGCGTTCACGTGGGTCGTGGACGCCCCGATGTTCGAGCCTGCGGCGGATGCCGTCGCATCCGGCGATGTCGCCGTGGGCGCTGGCGCGTGGACGGCCGTGCACCACGCGTTCACCGGCCCGAAGCCGGAGTTCGAGGACACCTTCGACACGGACCCCGGCTCCGCGCTCGCGTACGCATACGACATCGTGTGCAACGGCTCCGAGCTCGGCGGCGGATCGATCCGCATCCACCGCGAGGACGTCCAGAAGCGCGTCTTCGAGGTGATGGGGATCTCCGAGGAGGTCGCTCAGGAGCAGTTCGGCTTCCTGCTGGATGCGTTCAAGTTCGGCGCCCCGCCGCATGGCGGAATCGCGCTGGGCATGGACCGGGTGCTCCAGCACCTGACCAAGACCGAGTCGATCCGCGAGGTCATCGCCTTCCCGAAGACGGGCAACGGCTTCGACCCGCTGACCTCCGCTCCGGCGCCGATCACGGTCGCGCAGCGCAAGGAGGCCGGCGTGGACGTCGTCCCCGAGCCCGCTGCCGCCCAGGCCTGACCCGCTCTCCCCCACCTTCGAGACCTCTCGTCGTCGACGAAACCCCGTCCTATCCGCGCGGATAGGACGGGGTTTCGTCGATAGGACGGGGTTTCAGAGGGGAGACACCTGGTGTTCACCGACCGCCCGCATGGACGTCACCCAGCGGGAATAGCTTCCTCTCGACCCGACCACCGGCACCACAGCGCCGGACACCGAGAGGAACCCTCATGGCAACCATCCCCCGCCGCACGCGCCTCGTCGCCGGCATCGCCCTCGCCGGCATCGCGGCGCTGACCCTCACCTCCTGCGCGACGAACGACGTCGGCACCCCCGCGAGCTCAGACGGCTCCGCCGTGGACGCCGCGGCCGCCACCTCGCTCGAGGACTTCGGGTCCTTCGAGGACCTCGAGGCCGCCGCCATCGCCGAGGGACAGCTCAACGTCATCGCCCTCCCCCGCGACTGGGCCAACTACGGCGAGATCCTCGACCTGTTCGCCGAGCGCTACCCCGAGATCACGATCAACGAGCAGTCGCCCGACGTCTCCAGCGCCGAGGAGATCCAGGCCGCCGAGACCAACGCCGGTCTGGACACCGCCCCCGACGTCTTCGACCTCGGCCTGACCGTCGCGCTCGAGAGCACCGACCAGTTCGCGCCGTACCAGGTGCAGACGTGGGACGAGATCCCGGATGCGCTGAAGGAGCCCTCGGGCCTGTTCGTCGGCGACTACGGCGGGTATATGTCCATCGGCTACGACTCCTCGAAGTTCCCGGAGCCCACCGCCCTCGACGACCTGCTCGGCGCCGACTACAAGGGCGCGGTCGCCATCAACGGCGACCCGACCCAGGCCGGCGCGGCGTTCGCCGCCGTGGGCCTCGCGACCGTGCAGTCCGAAGGCACCCTCGATGACTTCCAGCCCGGCATCGACTTCTTCGGCGAGCTGCAGCAGGCGGGCAACCTCCTCAAGGTCGACGTGACAAGCGCCACCGTCGCCAGCGGCGAGACGCCCGTCGTCTTCGACTGGGACTACCTCAACGCCGCGCACGCCGCGGAGAACGAGAACTGGAAGGTCGTCGTCCTCGACGGCACCGGTTACGCCGGGTACTACAACCAGGCCATCAACGTCGACGCCCCCAACCCCGCCGCCGCGCGCCTCTGGCAGGAGTTCCTCTACAGCGACGAGGTGCAGAACCTCTGGCTGAAGGGTGGCGCGCGCCCGGCCCGCATGGAGGCCATGACCGAGGCAGGCACGATCGACGCCGACCTCGCCGCAGCGCTCCCCGAGGTTCCCGCCGAGACCGTCGTGCCCACCGAGGAGCAGTCCGCGAACGCCGGCACCCTGCTCGGCGAGAAGTGGGCAGCGGCCGTCCAGTGACGCTCGTCTCCACGACAACGGGGGCGGATGCTTCGGCATCCGCCCCCTCCGGCGGGCCGGCGCCGCTTGCGCCGGCCCGCCGTGCCGCTCCCCCGCTGGCGTGGCTCGGGCTCGTCCCCTTCGCCGCCTACGTCGTGCTGTTCCTCGCCGTGCCGACGGTCCTCTCCATCGGCTCCGGATTCTTCACGAAGGACGGCGCGTTCACCTGGACGAATGTCGCCGCCCTCGGCGACCCTGTGGTCATCGCCACGTTCGCGAACTCCGCCTGGGTCTCGCTGCTCACGGCGGTCATCGGAGCCGTCGTCGGCGCGCTCGTCTGCTACGCCATGCTCGGCATGAACCCTCAGGGCGCGGTGCGCCAGACCGTGGATGCCGTCGCCGGCGTCCTCGCCCAGTTCGGCGGTGTCATGCTCGCCTTCGTCTTCATCGCCACGATCGGCATCCAGGGCGTCTTGAAGGTGTTCCTGCAGGAGAGCCTCGGCATCGACATCTACGCGAACGGCACGTGGCTCTACGAGCTGCCCGGCCTCATCCTGCCCTACATCTACTTCCAGGTGCCGCTCATGGTGATCACCTTCATGCCCGCTCTCGCCGCCCTCAAGCCGCAGTGGTCCGAGGCGAACCTGACCCTGGGCGGAACCCGTGCGAGCTTCTGGCTGCGCATCGGCATCCCCGTGCTCGCTCCCTCGTTCCTGGCAAGCCTGCTCCTGCTGTTCGCGAATGCCTTCTCCTCCTATGCCACGGCCGCAGCTCTCGCCAGTCAGGGCTCCCAGATCGTGCCGCTGCAGATCAGGGCCGCGCTCACGAGCGAGACGGTGCTGGGCCGTGAGAACCTCGCCGGAGCGCTCGCGCTCGGCATGATCGTCGTCGTCGGAGTGGTGATGGCCCTCTACTCGCTGATCCAGCGCCGGGCCGCGAGGTGGCAGGCATGAACGCTCTCGCCCCTTCGCGCGCCACGCGCTGGATCATCGGCCTCCTCGTCGGCGCGTTCTTCGCCGTCCCGCTGATCGCGACGTTCCTCTACACGATCCGGATGCAGGACGGCAGTTACTCGCTGGAGCGCTGGGCGAGTCTCGCCTCCCCCGAGATGGCGGCGACGCTCAAGCCGATCTGGACCGGACTCGGCAACTCGCTGATCCTCGCGCTGATCACCGTCGTCATCGTGCTGCTGCTGCTCGCGCCGACCATGATCCTCGTGAACCTCCGGTTCGGACGGCTCCGGCCGGCGTTCGAGTTCATCGTGCTGCTGCCGATCTCGATCCCCGCGATCGTGCTCGTCGTCGGGCTCGCGCCGATCTATCTCCAGATCGGCCGGACGCTCGGCACCGGCGCGTGGACGCTCGCCTTCGCCTACGGCGTCACCGTGCTCCCCTTCGCGTACCGCTCGATCCAGGCGTCCATCGACGCGGTCGACATGCGGACCCTCGCGGAGGCCGCTCGCTCCCTCGGGGCGAGCTGGCCCACGGTGGTGCTGAAGGTGCTGGCCCCGAACCTGCGACAGGGCCTGCTCGCGGCCTCGCTCATCTCGGTCGCCGTCGTGCTCGGCGAGTTCACGATCGCCTCGCTCCTGAACCGTCAGGTCTTCCAGACCGCCATGGTCGTCGTGCAGAAGCAGGACGGCTACCTCCCGGCGATCTTCACCCTGCTCGCCTTGCTCTTCTGCTTCCTGCTGCTGCTCATCATCGGCCGCGCCGCACGCGGCACCGGAAAGGCCCGCCCATGACTCAACCGCTCGCTCTGCCTGCCACCGCCGACAACATGCTGCTCGCCGAGGCCGGCGAGGGCACCAGGGTGCAGTTCCGTGGCATCGTCAAGGACTACGGGGCGAACCGCGTGCTGCACGGCGTCGACCTCGACATCGCCCCCGGCGAGTTCATCTCGCTGCTCGGCCCTTCCGGATGCGGGAAGACCACGGCGCTGCGCGTCCTCGCCGGCCTCGAGAGCGCCGACGGCGGGACGGTGCTCCTCGGCGGCCAGGACGTCTCGCGGGTTCCGACGAACAAGCGGGACATCGGCATGGTGTTCCAGTCCTATTCGCTGTTCCCGCACCTGAGGGTCGCTGAGAACACCGCGTTCGGGCTCCGCCGCCGCGGTGTGGGCAAGGCGGAAGCCGCGAAGCGCGCGCAGGATGCCCTGGCGCTGGTCGGCCTCGAAGGCTTCGCGGACCGCTACCCGCACCAGCTCTCCGGCGGCCAACAGCAGCGCGTCGCCCTGGCCAGGGCCCTCGTCACCGAACCGCGCGTGCTTCTGCTGGACGAGCCGCTCTCGGCGCTGGATGCCAAGGTGCGCGTGCAGCTGCGCGACGAGATCCGCCGAATCCAGCTGCGGCTCGGCATCACGACCGTCTTCGTCACCCACGACCAGGAGGAGGCCCTCGCCGTCTCCGATCGGATCGCGGTGATGAATGCAGGACGCATCGACCAGATCGACACCCCGGAGGAGCTCTACCTCCGCCCTGCGACCCCGCACGTCGCCGCCTTCGTCGGGCTCTCCAGCGTGGTCTCCGGCATCGCGACCGGTGGGCACGTCACGGTCTGGGGTGTCCAGCTGCCGACGGGCACGCCGGCGACCGGCGCCGTGGATGTGCACCTGCGGCCCGAGAACATCCGGTTCTCCGCGGAGTCGGATGCCGACGTCGCCGGCGTCGTCGAGGAGAGCACCTTCCTGGGCAGCATCCGCCGCACCCTGGTGAAGACCGACGGCGGAGAGCTGGTGCGCGTGCAGCACGACGCGCGCACGCACCCGTCCTACGGCGATCGGGTCCATCTTGCCGTCGCCCCCGTGCCGGTGGCCGTCCGGCCCAGGGACTGAGAAAACGCTCTTCCCCCGGGCGGAGCGCACCGATACCGTGTCAGCGAGGGGCGACCGAGCCCCTCGCGCACCCCGAGAAAGGACGCCTCATGGCAGGCACGTTCGAGTTGTACACCGACAAGTCCGGCGAGTACCGGTTCCGCCTGAAGGCGGGCAACGGCGAGGTCATCGCACTCGCCAGCGAGGGCTACTCCTCGAAGGCGGGAGCACTGAACGGCATCGACTCGGTGCGGCGCAATGCCGCGGACGCCGAGGTCGTCGAGGTCGACGGCTGATCCGACCCTGAGCTGCGAGAAGGCACCCGTCCATCAGGGCGGGTGCCTTCTCGCTGTTCGGATCAGAGCACGCGAGACAGGAAGTCCTGCGTGCGCGGATGCTGCGGATTGGCGAGCACCTCGCGGGGGTCGCCCTGCTCGAGGATGTTGCCGCCATCCATGAAGATCAGGCGAGACCCGACCTCACGGGCGAAGCCCATCTCGTGCGTCACGACGAGCATGGTCATGCCCTCGTCCGCGAGGGAGCGCATCACCTGCAGCACCTCGCCGACGAGCTCAGGATCGAGCGCCGAGGTCGGCTCGTCGAAGAGCATCATGTCCGGATTCATGCACAGCGCCCTCGCGATGGCCACGCGCTGCTGCTGCCCGCCGGAGAGGCTGCCGGGGTATGCATCGACCTTCTCCGCCAGGCCGACGCGGGCGAGCATCTCCTTCGCGATCGTCTCGGCATCCGTCTTGGAGCGCTTGAGCACTCGGCGCTGCGCGAGCGTCAGGTTGCCGAGCACGCTGAGGTGCGGGAACAGATTGAAGCTCTGGAACACCATGCCGATGCGCGTGCGGACGCGATCGATGTCGACGTCCGGGTCGGTGATGTCGATGCCCTCGATGAAGATCGCCCCCGCCGTCGGCTGCTCGAGCAGGTTCACCGAGCGCAGCAGCGTCGACTTGCCCGACCCCGACGGGCCGATCACGCACACGACCTCCCCCGCCGTGACGGTGAGGTCGATGCCTTTGAGCACCTCGTTCTCGCCGTAGGTCTTGACGAGGCCGCGCACTTCGATCGCGGGAGCGTGGATGTCGATCAGGTCGGTGCTCATCGCTGGTTCGCCAATCGTCGCTCGAGCCACGCGGACAGGCGCGTGAGGGGGATCGTCACGATGAGGTACAGGAACGCCGCCATGATCAGCGGCGTGCCGTTGGCGTTCTGCGACATCGCGTCTCGCGCGAACGTCGTGAGCTCCTTCGACCAGATGAAGGCACCTGCGATGAAGAGCAGCGAGGTGTCCTTCAGCAGCAGGACGAACTCGTTCGTGAGCGGCGGGATGATGATCCGGAAGCCCTGAGGGATGACGATCCAGAACGTCGTCTTCATCGGAGACATGCCCAGCGACCGCGATGCCTCGCTCTGTCCCTTCGGCACGGCTTGCAGGCCCGCCCTGATGGTCTCCGCCATGTAGGCGGAGGCGACCAGGATGAGACCGATGAGCCCGAGGACGACGGGACCGCCGAGGTCCTGGGAGCGCACTCCCGCGGCGAGTGGCACGATGTTGGCGATCGCGAAGATCGTCAACAGCGCGGGCAGCCCCCGGAAGAGCTCGATCCAGACCGTCGCGATCCACCGGAACGGCCCGATCACGGACATCTTCATCAGCGCGAAGAGCACACCGAGTAGAAGCCCTCCGACGAAGGCCACCGCCGTGAACCACAGAGTGTTCACCAACCCGGTTGTGATGATGCCCGGGAGCATCTTCAGCGCGACCTCCGGGTTGAAGAACAGCGGCCCGAGCCGCGCCCAATCCGCCGTCGCGATCGCCCACACGACGAGCGCGACCAGCACGACGTAGACGGTGTACCGGTAGAGCTTCTGCTTCTGCGTGCGCCTCAACGCCATCGTCAAGGTCCTCCTGACCCTCGTCCTCGGATCAGTTCGCCGTGAAGTACGTGTCGTAGATCGTGTCGTACTCGCCGCTGTCACGCAGCTCCTGCAGCGCGCCATTCACGGCCTCGAGGAGCTCCGGCTTCTCGCCCTTGGCGAAGGCGAAGCCGTACTGCTCATCGGTGTTGTAGGTCTCGACGATCTCGTACGCGGAATCAGCCTTCTCGTGCTCGAGGTTCACCGGCTGGTCCTGCAGGATCGCATCGATCGTCCCTGCCTGGATGGCCGGCCACAGCTCGCCGTCCGAGGGGAACTGGAGGATCTGCGCGCCCGTGGCGTTCTCGTTGGCGTACGACTCTCCGGTGGTGCCCTGCTGGACACCGACGAGCTTGCCGTCGAGGTCGTCGATGGAGGCGATGCCCGAATCGGTGCGCACGAGCAGCGACTGCAGCGAGTCGTAGTACGGATCGGAGAAGTCGATGTTCGCCTGACGCTCCTCCGTGATCGTCATCGCGGAGGCCCCGATGTCGCAGGTTCCGGCAGCCAGCGTGGTGCCGGACTGCAGGGCGTCGAAGCCGACGTCCTGCACGGAGAGGGTCAGGTCGAGCTTGCCGGCGATCGCGTTCAGCAGATCGATGTCGAAGCCGGTGTACCCCGTGCCGTTGTCCCCGCCCTCGAACTCGAAGGGCGCGTAGGGGATGTCAGAGCAGACCGTGAGGACGCCGTCCTCCACGAGGCCGTAGTCGACGCCCGCAGCGGGTTCCTCCGATGGCGTGCTGCCTGCTCCGCTCGCGCATCCGGTGAGGACGAGGGCAGCGGTGGCCGCGAGCGCGGCGCCGGCGGCGAAGGTACGTCGAGACATGACGACTCCTGATGTCGAGGGCTGGTGGCCCGAGGACGGATAGGAGAACATCTAAACACGTCAGGGCGCCGGCGACGGCGCTTCCCGACCCCGCGAACGTTACGGTTGGGTTTCGGCGTATGTGGAACTCAGTTCCACATCTCAGACCTCGAAGTCGACCGCCACGCGTCCGCCGACGACGCTCTTGATGTATCCGGCCGCCTCGACATGCGCGGGATGCACCTGGTAGGCCTCGAGGGCGGCGGCATCCGCGAAGTCGGCGATGAGCGTGACATCCCAGTTCGCCTCGGGATACAGGGAGTTCGCACCGGCCGAGATCTCCAGGATCTCGGGGACCACGCCCTTCAGCGCGTTGAGGAGGCGGGCGACCTCCGCGGCCTGCGCGGCTCGCACGGATGCGTCCTCAGCGGCGAGCTTCCAGGTGACGACGTGACGCAGGGTCATGCTTTCTCCAGCCTCTCGCGCAGCCGATCGGCAGAGAGCCGCCAGTGCGCATGCAGTTCGTCGTCGATGAGGACGACGGGGATCTTCTCCCACCAGGTCGCGTAGAGCGCGGGGTCGTCCGCGATGGACTTCTCCACGACCTCGATCCGCGCGGCGGTCTCGTCGGGAAGCTCGGCGATCACCGCGTCCACGATCTCGTGCGCGACATCGCAGAGATGGCAGTCGGGTTTGCCGATGAGAGTGAGCGTGGTCACGCGGCAGGGTGCGCGACGTCGCGGCCCTGGGCGATCCACTCGCCCGTGCCGCCCTCGACGTTGGTCGCGTCGTATCCGCGCGCCTCGAGCGCCTCGACGACGCGGGCGGAGCGCCCGCCGGCCTGGCAGATCACGTCGAACGCCTCGCCCGGGAGCTCGTCGAGCCGGTTGCCGATCTCCGACATCGGGATGTTCACCGCGCCGGGGACATGCCCGTTCGCGAACTCGTCGCGTTCACGCACGTCGATCAGCGGCGTGGCGGATCGGGCTGCGAGCTCCTCGATCGTGATGGTCTTCATGTCTTCTCCTCTGCGTCGCGAGACACGAAGCGCCCCCAGTCGACCGCTCGAAGAGCTCGTCGGGGGCGCTCGGTGTCGCTGCCGCTTACTTCTTGTTGCGGCGCTGGTGGCGAGTCTTGCGAAGCAGCTTGCGGTGCTTCTTCTTCGCCATGCGCTTGCGGCGCTTCTTGATGACAGAACCCACGGAAACCTCACTACGTCAGGGGCTGGGCGTCGGCTGAGCCGGACACCCGGGTACGGGCACGGAAAAAATGCCTCGGATCAGTCTAGCAAACCGCGAGGCATGCTCTGGTCGCGAGAGCGGATCGGGGTCAGCCGACGTCGGCGATAGGGCGCTGCAGGGCGTCGGCGACCGCCGACTCCGGCACGCGATAGCTTCGACCGAAACGGATCGCGGGCAGCTCGCCGGCGTGCACGAGCCGGTAGACGGTCATCTTCGACACGCGCATGATCTCGGCGACCTCTGCGACCGTCAGGAACCGGACATCTGGAACCTCGGGCATCCCCTGTACCCCTTTCTGCTGAAGCACACTCTAGGGGCTCGATGTCACGGATGTAAACCCGTGTGACTGATGTTGTTGGTGAGGCCCATCGGGCCGTCACCCGCGGGCGAGCCGCTCGTGCGCATCCTTCAACGCCTGGCGCTCCGCCTTGCGCGCAGCCCGCAGCGCCTTCTCCGCTTCCCGCACCGCCTTCTGCGCCTCGCGATAGCGCTTGTCGCCGGCTAGCTCGGCATCGTCGATCCCGATCCAGTCGATGATCGCCGCCCGACCGCGCCCCTCCTCCAGGTCCGCGATGTACGCCTCGACGCCGTCGAGCGTGCGCTCCATGGTGAACCGGAACGGATCATCGTCGGCCGTGAAGACCCCGGCCTCGATCGCGGCGCGCAGATGCGGGAACTCGTCCGCCGTGATCACCCGGTCGAACAGAGCGGCCTCCTGCTCCGCCACCTCCTGCGCGGACAACCCCGTGGACCTGGACTGCTCGGAATACCCCGCGAGCACCATGCCGTACCACCGGGCATCTCCTGTCACCCCGAGGACGACGGCCAACCGCTCCATCGGCGACAGCGTCGTCCCGTCGAGCGCCTCCAATCCGGCGTCGATCCACGCGGAGCTGTTCGGCGTGATCGGCGACCCGGTGATCGGCAGCGACAGGATCCACGGATGCCGGAGATAGATGAGCACCTGCGCCTCGAAGAGCGCCCGCAGCCGGTCGCGCCACCCCTCATGTTCGCGGAACTCCTCCGGCGGCACGCCGGTCGCCTCCTCCTGCATGAGGAGGAGAAGGTCATCCTTCGCCGAGACGTATCGGTACAGCGACATCGGCGTGAATCCGAGCTTCGCCGCCACCGCGGCCATCGAGACCGCACCGATCCCCTCGGCGTCTGCCAGCTCGACGGCGGCCTCGACGATCTTCTCGACACTCATCTCGCGCTTGGGCCCGCGCTGCGGGTTGGCGGCGACACCCCAGGCGAGCGCGATGCCTCTGGGCAGTTCAGGCAGGTCGGCCTCGGTCATGGTGGCCATCCTACTTCTGTTTATTTGCTAAACAGTGTGTTACTGTCATACACAGTTGTTTCTCGCATACACAGTTTTTGACGTACACAGAAGGAGAGCTTCCATGACCGCAGTCATCCAGGTGCACGGGCTCCGCAAGCGGTTCGGCCCGCGCACCGTCATCGACGGCCTCGACTTCGAGGTGCAGCGCGGCGAGGTGTTCGCCCTGCTCGGGCCGAACGGCGCCGGCAAGACCACCACGATCAACATCCTGACCACGCTCATCCGCGCCGACGGCGGCGAGGTATCGGTCGCCGGCTTCGACCCGGCCGACGAGGCCGGTGAAGTACGCCGACGGATCAGCCTTACGGGCCAGGCAGCAGCCGTCGACGACGCCCTCTCCGGCACGGAGAACGTCGAGATGTTCGCCCGGCTGTCCGGCCTCGGCGGCAAGGCCGCCAAGCGGCGCGCCGCCGAGCTCATCGCGCACTTCGGGCTCACGGACGCCGCGTCCCGCCGTGTGCGCACCTACTCCGGCGGCATGCGTCGCCGCCTCGACCTGGCTCTCAGCTTCGTCATCACGCCGGAGATCCTCTTCCTCGATGAGCCGACGACCGGGCTCGACACCCGCAGCCGACGGGAGCTCTGGGACATCATCAGAGCACTGGCGGATGCCGGGACGACGGTCTTCCTCACCACGCAGTATCTCGAGGAGGCAGACCAGCTGGCCGATCGCATCGCCGTCCTGCACGACGGAGGCATCGCCGCGATCGGAACGGCGAGCGAGCTCAAGGCGCGCGTCGGCGGCGACACCGTCGAGGTGCACGACGGCGACGGGGAACTGCAGCGCAGCATTCCCACAGACGGCACCGTCGCCGACCTCCGCCGAGCCCTCGACGAGCTCGACGAGCAGGGCGCACATGGCGTCGTCTCGCTGCGCCGCCCCAGCCTGGACGACGTGTTCCTCGCCCTCACCTCCGACGATGCGCCGCATCCCCGACCCAAGGAGTTCGCATGACCACCGCACCCGTGTACTCCCCCACGGCTCCCGCCCTTCGCCCGCGCCTGCGCGGCGCGACCGCCGAGGCGGTCTTCGTCGGGCGGAGCCTTCGCCATTCCCTCCGCGACGGCGAATCGCTGCTCATGGCGATCCTGCTGCCCGTGATGCTGATGCTGATGTTCACCTGGGTCTTCGGGGGCGCGATCGACCCCTCAGGGGCCTACGTCGACTATGTCGTCCCCGGAATCATCCTCACCTGCGCCGGCTTCGGAGCGTCGTCGACGGCGGTCTACGTCGCCAACGACATGCGCACCGGCATCATCGACCGCTTCCGCACCATGCCCCTGCGCGCGAGCGCCGTGCTTACCGGGCACGTCGTCGCGAGCCTGCTGCGCAACCTCGTCGCCACGGGCCTCGTGATCGGGGTCGGCGTGCTGGTCGGATTCCGGCCGACGGCGACCTTCGGAGAATGGGTCGCCATGTCCGCGCTCATCGCGCTGTACATCCTCGCGATCACGTACCTCTTCGCGGCGATCGGACTTGCCGCCGGTTCACCAGAGGGCGCGAACGGCTACGGGTTCATCCTGCTCTTCCTGCCGTATCTCTCCAGCGCCTTCGTGCCTGTGCCGAGCATGCCCGACTGGCTGCAGCCGGTCGCGCAGCATCAGCCGATCACACCGATCGTCGAGACCATCCGCGGCCTGCTGATGGGCACGCCGCTGGAGGCGGAACCGTGGCGGGCGGTGGGCTGGTGCATCCTCATCCTGGCGATCGCCGTGGCGTGGGGTGCGTGGCTGTTCCAGCGCAAGTCCGGGAGGCGCTGAGACAGAGGGGATGCTGCCGCACCACGCCGCAGCATCCCCTGCCGGTGCATAGCCGACTCATGCATCGCGCATAGTCGCGCAGGCGACGGTGGATGCATGACAGACACGCAGAACACCCTCCCCGCTCCCCCACCGCAACCCGTGGCGGCCGCCGACACATCCTCGACCGGGCCCGCACCCGAAGCACCGAAGAAGCGACGCGGCGCCGTCATCGCGGCCGTCATCGCCGGCGCCGTGATCATCGCAGGCCTCGGCTTCGGCGGCGGCGTCGCGGTCGGCATGGCTGTGCCGCAGGGCCCGCAGAGCGGTCCGACGGGCCTCTTCCCCGAGGACGGCGAGCTCCCGGACGGAGGCCCCGGCCAGGGATCGGATCGTGGTATGCCTGGCTCGCCGGATCAGGGCACCGACGACCAGGGCACCGGGGAGGACTCCGGGTCCTGACGCTGGTGCCCGTCAGGCACCGAGGCGCTTCAGCGCCGTCGCGACGACGTGCTTCGCCGACGCGGCAGCGCGCCCGACCGCCTCGGCGGCGTGCGCCGCACCATCGGGCAGGGGAACGATCTCTGCGTCTGCGCCTTCTGCGCCGAACGCATCGACGAGGAAGGGCATCAGCCAGTCGTCGACGGTCTCCAGCGGTTCGACCGCGAGACTGTAGAACCGACGCTGGCCGTCCTCCCGTACCGTCACGAGGTCGGCTTCCCTGAGCACCTTGAGGTGCTTCGAGACGGTCGGCTGACTGATGCCGAGTTCGCTGACGATCTGAGTGACGCTCGTTCCGGCATCCCCTTCGCCGGCCCGTCGCAGCAGGAGCTGGAGGATGTCGCGCCTCGTGCCGTCTGCGATCACGTCGAAGATGTCGGTCATGTGATCAGGGTAGTCGTCCCGCGCGCGGAGTACCATGACGAAGGCTCGTCGATGCAGGTGCGTCGACGTCGGAGCCCGAGTCTGGAGGGGTGGCGATGTCTGGCATGGTGTCGGCCGTCTCACCCCGGCGTACGCTGCGAGGGATCTGGCAGTTCGGCAAGCACCTGGTGACCTCGTCGCCGTCGCGCTTCGCGATCGTCATCTTCGCCTCGCTGATCCTGGTGCTCACGGCACTCCTCTCGTTGCCGTTCGCCTCCGCGTCCGGAACGGTCACCCCTCTCGCCGACGCCCTCTTCACCGCCGTTTCCACGATCTGCGTGACGGGTCTGGCGACCGTCGACATGGCGAACCACTGGTCTCCGTTCGGTCACGTGCTGATCTTCCTCGGCGTGAACATCGGCGCGCTCGGCGTGCTGACGCTCGCCTCCCTGATGGGGATGCTCATCTCCAAGCGCCTCGGTCTGCGCGCCAAGCTCCTGGCCGCCGGCGACACGAATCCGCTGCGCGCGCACGGCGGCGTGGTCAACGAGAGCCAGACCGTGCGGCTGGGCGAAGTGGGTCAGCTCCTGACGACCGTCGCCGTCTCCGCGCTCATCATCGAGGGCGCCATCGCGGTGCTCCTCTATCCCGCGCTGGTGATGGCGGGCGTCGACCCGATCGCGGCGCTGTGGGAAGCGCCGTACTTCTCGGCGATGGCGTTCACCAACACCGGCTTCGCTCCGAACGACGGCGGCGTCGCGGTGTTCGCCGACGACTACCTCGTGCTGACGCTGCTGATGATCGGCGTGTTCCTCGGCAGCATCGGCTTCCCGGTGATCTACACGCTGGCCAAGCACGTCTGGCACGTCAAGAAGTGGTCGCTGCACACCAAGCTCACCCTCGTCACCACCGTCCTGCTGTTCTTCCTCGGCGCGATCGTCTTCGTCGTCCTGGAGTACAACAACCCGAAGACCTTCGGGTCGATGGATGCCTGGGACACCACCTTCCAGTCGCTGTTCCTCTCCGCGATGACGCGGTCGGGCGGCTTCAACACGATCGAGATGTCGGACCTGAACGGATCGTCCCTGCTCGCGGCGAGCATGCTCATGTTCGTCGGCGGCGGTTCGGCGTCCACGGCCGGCGGCATCAAGGTGACCACGCTCGCCGTCCTGGCGATCGCCGTCTGGTCTGAGGCGAAGGGACGCCAGTCGGTGGAGGCGTTCGGCCGCCGGATCCCCAGCGATGTCCAGCGCGTCGCACTGTCGGTGGTGGCGTGGGGCGCCACCATCGTCGCATTGTCGACGATCATCATCGCCCAGATCACCAAGGCAGACATCAGCCACGTCCTCTTCGACGTGATCTCCGCCTTCGCGACGGTCGGTCTGTCGTCCGGGCTCACCGCGGAGCTGCCGGACTCCGGCTCCTACGTCATGGCCGCCACCATCTTCATGGGGCGCGTTGGTACAGTGACTCTCGCCGCGGCCGTCGCCGCGACATCGCGAACGCAGTACTACTCACTGCCCGTGGAAAGGCCGATCGTTGGTTGAAGTCCTCCGGGGCGACGCCCCTGTCCTCGTGATCGGCCTCGGCCGGTTCGGAGCCGCGTGCGCGGGCGAGCTGGACCGCCTCGACCGCGAGGTCCTGGCGATCGACGACAATCTCGAGCTCGTCCAGAAGTGGTCCGATCGCGTCACGCACACCGTGCAGGCGGACGCCCGCAACATCGATGCGCTCAAGCAGATCGGTGCGGAGGACTTCCAGGTCGCCGTCGTCGCCGTCGGTTCGTCCATCGAAGCCTCGGTGCTCATCACCGCGAACCTCGTCGACCTCAAAGTCCCCCAGATCTGGGCCAAGGCGGTCTCGCAGTCGCACGGCAAGATCCTCGCGCGTGTGGGCGCCAATCACGTGATCTATCCGGAGCGGGAGGCCGGCGAACGCGTCGCGCACCTCGTGAGCGGCCGGATGCTCGACTTCATCCGCTTCGACGACGATTTCGTCCTCGCCAAGATGTACCCGCCGAAGTTCATCCGCGGGGTCGGCCTGAACCAGTCCGGGGTGCGCACGAAGTACAACGTGACGGTGGTCGGTGTGAAGAGCCCTGGCAAGCCGTTCCGCTACGCCGAGGCCGAGACCGTCGTCACCAACCACGACCTCATCATCGTCTCGGGCACGAACAGCGACATCGAGCGCTTCGCGAGCCTCGACCGCTGAGGGAAGCCGTCCGCGAGCTCGCCGCCGAGAGGCGTCAGGCTCCCGCGGCGAGCTCGCGGGAGCGGGCGAGCGCGGCATCGGTCGCCTCGGCGAACACGACGTCGAGACGAGCATCCTGGAGCACCGCGATGGCGCGCTCGGTGGTCCCCTTGGGACTCGTGACGCGTCGGCGCAGCTCGGCGGGGTCCTCGCCGGAGGCATCCAGCAGCGCGGCGGCCCCGATGAAGGTCTGCTCGGCCATCAGTCGGGCGTCGGCCTCCGCGAATCCCTTGCCGATCGCGGCCTTGGTCAGCTCCTCGATCAGCAGGAAGACGTAAGCGGGGCCAGAGCCCGAGATGGTGCCCAGCGCGTCGATCCGGCTCTCCGGCACCTCGACGACCGAGCCGACGAGCTCGAACAGGCGCCGCACGACGGCGACGTCCGACGTCGACGCCGCAGCGCCCGCCGCGAGCCCCGTGACGGCCTTGCCCACGGTCGCCGGAGTGTTGGGCATCGACCGGATCACGCTCACGTCCGCACCCAGCACGTCCGCGAAGGTGGCGAGTGTGACGCCCGCGGCGAGGCTTACGACGATGGTGTCCGGACGAAGGACGGGTGCGATCTCGCGGAGGAGGTCAGGCACCATCGCCGGTTTCACGCCGACGAGCACGATGCGGGCGGATGCCGCAGCATCGACGTTCCCCGCCGGATGCTCCTCCAGGGCGACCGCGGTGACGCCGCCGAGCGCGGCAAGACCCGCTGCCTTGGCCGCGCTGCGGTTGGTGGCGACGATGCCGCCGTCCACCGGGATCCCGGAGGCGACGACGCCCTGCAGGATCGCGCCGCCCATCGAACCGGCACCGAGGAAAGCGAGGGAGGGTAGAGCATCAGCCATGCGGCCATCCTATTCTTCAGGGTGCCACGGGCCGGGAGCCCTGCGGATCCGGGCCGGGCGTGCTGCGCATCCACAAGGCCCGGAACTAGACTCGGGACATGAGTGCATCCGGCGGCGGAAGAGCCATCCTCGCAGCGTTCCTGGCGAACATGGGCATCGCGATCGCGAAGTTCATCGCGTGGGCGCTCTCCGGATCCGCCTCGATGCTCGCAGAGGCCATCCACTCCGTCGCCGACTCGGGCAATCAGCTCCTGCTCATGCTGGGCGGCCGCAAGGCGAAGCGCTCCGCCGACCGCGCCCACCCCTTCGGCTACGGCAGGGAACGCTACGTCTACGCCTTCGTCGTCTCGATCATCCTCTTCTCGATCGGCGGAGTGTTCGCGATCTACGAGGGCATCGAGAAGCTGACCCATCCGCATGAGCTCGACGAGACGTGGTGGTGGCTGCCCATCGTGGTGCTGCTCATCGCGATCGGCCTGGAGTCCTTCTCGCTGCGCACCGCCGTGCACGAGAGCAACCTGGTGCGCGAGAAGGGTCAGTCCTGGTTCTCGTTCATCCGCCGCGCGAAGGCGCCGGAGCTTCCCGTCGTGCTGCTCGAGGACGTCGGAGCGCTGACCGGTCTGCTGTTCGCACTGCTGGGCGTCGGCCTCACCGTGATCACCGGCAACCCGGTGTTCGATGCACTCGGCACGCTCATGATCGGCCTCCTGCTCGTCGTCATCGCCATCGTTCTCGGCATCGAGACCAAGAGCCTGCTCGTCGGCGAGGGAGCGAATCAGACCGACCTCGATCTCATCGTCGACGCGATCGGCGCGGGCGACGAGGTCGAGAAGCTCATCCACATCAAGACCCTGTATCTGGGCCCTGACGAGCTGCTCGTCGCCGCGAAGGTCGCTCTCACCTCGGACAAGACGATCCGCGAGGCGGCCGACGACATCGACGACATCGAGAAGCGCATCAGGGATGCCGTCCCGATCGCCCGCGCGATCTACATCGAGCCGGACATCTACCGCCCGGCGATCGACCCCGAGCCTTCGACGGACGTCTTCGTGCTGAAGTCCTCCGACTGATCGGGATCGGCGATCATCGGCGCGCTTCGAAGAAGTCGCGCAGCAGCGCGGTCGTCTCATTCTCGGCGATGCCGCCGATGACCTCGGCGCGGTACGGCAGTCGGCGATCGCGCAGCAGATCGTACATCGATCCCGCAGCCCCCGCCTTCTCGTCCCAGGCGCCGAACACCACCCGCGAGATCCTCGACTGGAGGATCGCCCCCGCGCACATCACGCACGGTTCCAGCGTGACCACGAGCGTGTGGCCGTTCAGGTTCCAGGTTCCGTGCGACGCGGCGGCGGCGCGCAGCGCCACGACCTCGGCATGGCCGGTGGGGTCGCCGGTCTCCTCCCGGGTGTTGCGGCCTTCCCCGACGATCTCGCCTGTCGCATCGAGAACGACGGCTCCGACGGGAACCTCGCCGGCAGCGGCAGCCTCCCGCGCGAGTTCGACGGCCCGCCGCATCCCCCGCTCGTCCTGCTCGGTCATGCGTCGAGACTATCCCTGTCGTGCCGAGGGCACCCGGCGCATTACCCTTGATCCATGCGTGTTCACGTCGCCGATCACCCCCTCGTCACCCACAAGCTCTCGGTGCTGCGCGATGAGCGCACGCCGTCGCCGGTGTTCCGCCAGCTCACCGAGGAACTCGTCACCCTCCTCGCCTACGAGGCGACGAGGAACGTGCACGTCTCGCCCGTCGAGATCAAGACCCCGGTGACCACGACGACCGGTGTGAAGATCTCCGAGCCGCGACCGATCGTCGTGCCGATCCTTCGTGCGGGTCTCGGGATGCTCGAAGGCCTCGTCAAGCTCCTCCCGACCGCAGAGGTGGGCTTTCTCGGCATGGTCCGCGACGAGGAGACCTTCGAGCCGACCACCTACGCGGAGCGGTTGCCTGATGATCTGAGCGACCGACAGTGCTTCGCGATCGACCCGATGCTGGCGACCGGCGGTTCGCTCGCCGCGGCGATCCAGTTCCTCTTCGATCGCGGTGCGAAGGACGTCACGGCGATCTGCCTGCTCGGCACCCCGGAGGGAGTCGCCGCGATCGAGAAGCTCGTCGGCGACCGCGATGTGACGCTGGTGCTCGGCGCACTGGATGAGCGCCTGAACGAGAAGGGCTACATCGTGCCCGGCCTCGGCGACGCCGGCGACCGCCTATACGGAACCGTCTGACTCCGACTGCGGTCGACGCGGCAGCGGACCACCGGGCGGCGTGTCAGGCCACGCCGACGAGTCTGGCGAAGGCGCTCAACCGCGCCACGCCCTCCGGCGTGTGCGGCAGGTCGTCCAGCAGCGCGGGCGAGTGCACGAGATAGGCGGCGACCTGGGCCCGCGAGATCGCGACGTTAAGCCGGTTCTGCAGCAGGAGGAATTCCGGCCCGCGCGGGGCGTCCCGCCCGCTGGAGGCCGCGAGGGTGGTGATCGAGACCGCCGCCTCCTTGCCCTGGAAGTTGTCCACGGTCCCCACCGGCACGTCCGGGAGGCCGTCCGCGGCCAGGGCATCGTGCACGAGCTGACGCTGGGCGTTGTACGGCGCGACGACGATCACGTCGCTCTGCTCGAAGGGGCGTGACCGCCCGTCCATGTCGGTGAAGACGCGTCCGAGCAGATCTCGGACGATGCGCACCACCTCGACCGCCTCCTCGGGCGATTCCGTGGCGTTGCCGCGGTGCCGCATGGGCACGACATGCAGACCTGGCTCGACGCCCTCGATCCTGCGGCGCTCCGTCCCCGGCGCAGACGCGAGCCGGCCGGCGTAGGCGAGCTTCGAGACGGGAGCCGCGACGGCCGGGTGCATCCGCCAGCTCTGCGCGAGGAAGTAGCCGTACTCGGGCCTGATGACCGCGTCGCCGTTCATCACCCAGCCCAGCGCGGACGTGTCGACGGGTTCCGGGTGCGCTCCCTGACTGACCTGCGGCAGCTGCTGCGGGTCGCCGAGCAGCAGCAGACGCTTCGCCCCGGCCGCCACCGCGATCGTCGAGGCGAGCGAGAACTGACCTGCCTCGTCGATCACGAGCAGGTCGAGCTCATGCCTGCCGACGCGTCCCGTGTGACTGAAGTCCCACGCGGTGCCGCCGACGACGACACCCTGACCTGCGCGCTCGGCGAGGAACGCCGCCATTCCCGGCTTGGGTATCACCGTGTACGACGGATCGGCGCCGGGATCCTTCGGGGCCTTGGCGACCTGGCCCGGTGGGACCCCGTCGGCGACGACCCGCTCGAGGAGGGTCTCGATGATCGTGTGCGACTGGGCTACCACGCCGATGCGAAAGCCGTGCTCGAGGACGAGCCGGGCGATCACGCGCGACCCGGTGAAGGTCTTGCCCGTGCCCGGAGGACCTTGGACGGCGAGGTAGCTGTCGTCGAGGTCGAGGATTCCGCGCACGATCGCCTCGATCGCGTCGCCGTCATCGCCCGGTAGGGGCGCCCCTGATCGCGTGCGAGGGGGAACACGGCGCAGGATATCCGTCGCGGCGTCGGCGGGGAATCCCGGCGCGTCGGCGTGGACGGCATCCGCCCACTCGTCGATCGCACCCTGCAGCGAGACGACGCGAGGAGGAGACGGCGGCGTCAAGGCCAGCGGGAGCTCATCCCAGGTCTGCCCGTTGACGGAGGTCTCCTCCACGACGTAGGCGCCGTCGACGACCTCGATCACCGTGACGGTTCGCGGCGCGTGGATCGCCCTGGACGGCACGTCGACGTCGAAGGGGACCGGAACGGGGTACAACGCGAACGGCGTGGACCGCTCCCCCAGGGTCGTCCCCGGCGCCACTTCGCCGCGCAGCTCGATCTCCCTGGATGACACGCGTCGCCCCTCGGGGACGCCCCACTCGCGCCGAACGCGAGACAGCGACGGGTCCACTCGGACGACGTCCCTCGTCTGCTCCCACATCGAGACCGGCTCGCGCAGACGCTGGAAGTGGCCGACCCAGAAGCTCTTCGCCTCGCGGGGGAAGTAGTCGATCGCCGCCGCCGCGATCCGGTGCGTCTCACCGCTTCCGCCGAGCGCGACGTCGGAGACGGCATCCGCGAGCAGCGCCACCGATCTCGGCGACGGCTCGTACATGGCCTCGTCCGGCTCGTCGGAGGGCGCGGGCACCACGCCCTCCGCCCTGGCGATGTCGATGAGCCAGTTGCGCAACCGCCTGGTCGAGACGCAGTCGTAGCGGTTGTAATCCGCGAGGTCGGCGAGGAGCCGGTCGGCCTCCTCCATCTCTCCCGCCGCGGCGAACTCGCGCGCGGCGACGTACTGGACGATCGAGTCATCGCCCTTCTGCACATCCGCGGTGCGCACCTCGTCACCCATGTACAACGGCTCGAGCTTCTTGATCGAGTAGGAGTGCGAGCCCACGCGCACCGTGCGCAGCACGAGCGGATAGAGATCGACGAAAACGCCTTCGCGAAGGAGGCGGTCGACATCGCCCTCCCTGACACCGTGCCTCGCCGCCATCGCGACGAGGTGCGCGGTCTCATAGGGCGCGTAGTGGTAGATGTGCATGTCGGGATGCGCGGCCCTGCGCACGGCGACGAAATCCAGGAACCGCTCGAGGGCTGCGCGCTCCTCGGCGAAGGTGTGCGCCCAGAGCGCGCTGTACTGCTCCTCGTCGTCCACCCAGCCGAACAAGTAGTCGATGCCCCACGTCGGCGGCTGATCGCCCGCCGGCTCCGTGTAGAGGGGGTCGCCCTCGAAGTCGAAGTAGATGTCGCCGCGTGAGGGCCGCGGAAGCGAATGTATCGCCTGCGGATGGTAGACATCGACCGCAGGCACGTCCCCGTGGGTGGCGAGCTGCACCCTGGCCTGCGCGCGCAGCGCAGTGAAGGCGTCGAGGCTCATCCCTGCCGGAGGGGCCGCTGCGACGGCGAGATCGTCGATGCTCGCGATGCCCGCCGCACGCAGCCTCGCTCTCTGCACGGGCCGCATCCTGGCGACCATGAGGAGGTCGCGATGGGCCTCGACCTGCTCCGTGCAGGTCGCGCAGCGCCCGCAGGCGATCAGGTCGAGATCGCCCCGCCCGTCACCCCAGGCGAGCGGCTCACCCGCAGCACCGTCTTCGATCCGCCGATCCGCGATGAGCGACCGCAGGCGTGCTCGGCGGACCATGAACAGCGGGAGGAGATCGTCGACCGCATGCGTGCTGATGGATCCGTCGCCGAGGATGAGATCGACCTCGTCGGATCTCGGGATGCCGAGCGCGTCGAGCTGATCGACATATGCCGCGAGCTGCATGAGAGCCGTGACCTTGGCGCGCCTGGCCAGCTTCGAGTCCTGCACACGCCATCGGCCATCGTCATCGCGCAGCAGGAAATCGGCGAAACCGACGAACTCCCCGGTCGAGAACGCTGCCTGGAAGACGACACGGGCATCGGAGCGGAGCGCCGCTCCCGTCTCTTCTACGACGGCGGCGAGAGAGGAGGCATCGGCCGAGGATACTTTGGAGACCTCGTGCACACCGGAGCCGAACCTGTCGCGATACGACTGGAGGACGTTCTGCTCGTGGACGTCCCCGAGTTCGGCGGCCCGCCGCAGAGTCGCGTCCTCCGGCTCCTCGACGGCGGCAACCCGACCCAGCTTCGCGTCGATCGCTCTGCACCACGCGAACTCGCACTCGGCCGCGAGCTTGAGGTCGCTGGCGCTCCAGATGACTCGTCGGGCGTCGGTGTCGATCCTCATGCTTCGAGAGTAGTCAGAGGGTCCGACACGGCCCCTTCGACAGGCTCAGGGAGCGGGAGAGGAGCAGGCTCAGGGAGCGGGAGAGGAGCAGGCTCAAGGAGCGGGAGAGGAACAGGCTCAGCGCCACCACTCGTCGAACGGTGTGACGGGGAGGTGTCGCTTGTGCTGCGTGGCGAGGTACTTGGCCTCGATCCGCTCTGCGACATCGGGCGCCACATCACGGCCTTCGAGATAGTCGTCGATCTGCTCGTAGGTGATCCCCAGCTCGTCCTCGTCCGCGCGCCCCGGCTGGCCGTCGAGGAGGTCGGCGGTCGGAACCTTCAGCCAGAGCCGGTCCGGCGCATCGAGCATCCGCAGCAGGGCCTTGCCCTGCCGCTTGGTGAGCCCCGACAGCGGCAGGATGTCCGCCGCCCCGTCGCCGAACTTCGTGAAGAAGCCGGTCACCGCCTCCGCAGCGTGATCCGTTCCGATCACGAGCATCCCGTCGTGCCCGGCGAGCGCGTACTGCGTCACCGCACGGATGCGGGCCTTGATGTTGCCCCTGTTGAAGTCCGAGATATCGGCGCCCGCGGCCTGTTCGATGTCCTTCTCGACGCCGTCGACGCCGTGCTGGATGTTCACCTCGATCGACCGGTCGGCGCGGATGAACTCCAGCGCCGCCGCCGCGTCATCCGCATCGTGCTGCACCTTGTACGGCAGGCGCACGGCGATGAACGTCGCCTGACCGCCCTCGGCACGCACCTTCTCGGCAGCGAGCTGCGCGAGACGACCGGCCAACGTCGAGTCCTGCCCGCCCGAGATGCCGAGCACGAACCCGCGCGATCCGGTCTTGCGCAGGTAGTCCACGAGGAACTGCACCCGCCGATCGATCTCCGCCTGCGGGTCGATCTCGGGCTGCGCACCGAGCGTTTGGGCGATCTCCTGCTGAAGCGACACGGAATCCTCCACTCTCTTGCCTCCAGTATCGTGCTTCGACGTTACGACGCGATGACATCGGCGGAATACCGCGACCCCGCCGAGACTTCTTCCCTGAAGACGACGAAAGCGAGAACCAGATGACCCTCCTCGGCCGCAGCGACCTCGATGTGTTCCCCCTCGCCCTCGGCGGCAACGTGTTCGGCTGGACGGCCGACCGTGACGCCTCCTTCGGCATCCTGGACGCCTTCACCGCCGGCGGCGGCGATCTCATCGACACCGCCGACGCGTACAGCGCCTGGGTCCCCGGGAACTCCGGCGGCGAGAGCGAGACGATCATCGGAGAGTGGCTCGCTTCGCGC
Source organism: Microbacterium sp. NPDC055903 (assembly GCF_053615555.1). Lineage (NCBI taxonomy): Bacteria > Bacillati > Actinomycetota > Actinomycetes > Micrococcales > Microbacteriaceae > Microbacterium > Microbacterium sp. NPDC055903. The sequence continues at coordinate 528,226 of NZ_JBSHCA010000001.1, forward strand.
AAGCCGTCGGACATCGTCATCGCGACCAAGGTCAGCCAGCACCCGCAGTTCAAGGGCCTGTCCGCGAAGAACGTCCGGGCCGCAGCCGAAGCCTCGTTGAAGAGGCTCGGCGTGGAGAGCCTCGACCTCTATTACGCCCATTTCGATGATGCGGACACCCCCTTGGAGGAGACGGTGGCCGCGTTCGGGCAGCTCGTCGCCGACGGCCTGGTGCGTCACGTCGCCGTGTCCAACTACTCCGCCGAGCGCATCCGGTCATGGATCTCGATCGCGCAGCAGATCGGCGCGGCCGCCCCTGTCGCGATTCAGCCGCACTACAACCTCGTGCACCGCAACGATGTGGAGGAGAGCATCATCCCCCTCGCGGAGGAGTTCGGGCTCGGCCTGGTGCCGTACTACGCCCTGGCGAGCGGCTTCCTGACCGGCAAGTACCGCTCGACGGATGCCTCTGCCGTCGCCTCGGCCCGCGCGGGCGGAGCCGCCAAATACGCCACGGAGCACGGCCTGCGGATCATCGAGGAGCTCGACAGGATCGGCACGGCGCACAGCGCCTCCATCGCATCCATCGCCCTGGCCTGGCTGCGCGAGCAGCCGACGGTGATCGCCCCGATCGCCAGCGCCTCGCGTGCAGAGCAGGTGGAGGACCTTCTCGCCAGTGCACGCGTGCAGCTGAGCGCCGAGGAGGTCGCCGCCCTCAGCGCCGTGTCGGCGTGGACTCCGGCGAACGCCTGAGGCGACGCGACGGGGCCGACGGGTTCGCTTCGACAAGCTCAGCGAGCGGAAAGCAGATCCGACGGGGTTCGCTTCGACAAGCTCAGCGAGCGGAAAAGTCGGCTCAGTGGGCGGCAAACGGGCCCAGCGCGCGGGACGTGAGCTCAGCGAGCGAGGATGCGGCTCGGCCCCGCCTCGGTCTGCTCGACGCGCAGCTGTGCGGGAATCTGCTCCTGCATCGCCTCGACGTGGCTGATCACGCCCACCGTTCGCCCGCCCGCCCGCAGTTCGTCGAGCGTGCGCATCGCGACGTCCAAGGTGTCGGCGTCGAGCGAACCGAAACCCTCATCGATGAACAGAGTATCGAGCTGGATCCCACCCGCGCGGGCCGTCACGACCTCAGCCAGGCCCAGCGCCAGCGCCAGTGAGCAGAGGAAGGTCTCCCCTCCGGAAAGCGACTGCGCGGGCCTCGTCTGCCCTGTGAAGGCGTCGTGCACGACGATGCCGAGCCCCGATGCCGCGCCTCTCGCCGCGAGCGCGTCCGAATGCCGGAGCTGATAGCGGCCGTCCTGCATCTGCAGGAGCCGTCTGTTCGCCGCAGACACGATCTCCTCCAGTTCCGCGGCGAGCACGAACGTCTCAAGGGTCATCTTGCGGGTGTTCTCCCCTCGCCCGGAGAGGGTGTCGGCCAGACCTCGCAGCACCTCGTGTTCAGCGGCCTGAGCGGCGCTGCCCTCATGCTCGCGCGTGGCATCCTCGATGAGGCCGGCCAGCTGTTCCACGGCGCCGGATGCCCTCACGGCGACGTCGACGGCTGACCGCCACGCCTGACGTGCCGTCGCCGAGGCGCGCTCCGCCTCATCGAGCTCGATCGGCTCCTCCGGCAGCGTGCGCAGCTCGAGCTCGAAGAGGATCTCGCGCTCCTTCTCGCGCTGCACGGCGTGCGACGTGACGCGAGCCTCGAGCGTCGCCCGCTCGTCCTCTGAGCGCAGCGCTCTACGGACCTCGGCCGCGTCCACGAAATCGGAAACCTCCAGCGCCGTGACCTGCTCACGCACCGCCTCGTCCAGAGCAGCAGCCCGACGGCTGCTCTCCGCGTGAGCGGCGATGAGGTCGCGCGCGGCAGCGATGCGCAGATCGACGTGCTCCAGCCGCTCGGCCACCGTTCCGAACGAACCGCGTGCGGCCTCGATACGGGCACGCCCCTCGCGTGCGCGCTGTTCGAGAGCGCCGAGTTCTTCTCTGGTGGCGGCGAGCGCATCGAGCGACGCCGTCCGCGCGGCATCGAGCTCCTGAGCGCGTGCATCCAGCTCTGCGAGACCGGCATCGAGCGCGACGAGCTCTGTGACCGCCGCCTCGGCGTCGTCCACCGCCGCCGCGGCGGCGAGCCGCTCCTCCTCGGCGGCGGCCGGCGAGCGCCCCTCGGCGATGGCGGCTGCGGCCGCGGACTCGGCGCGAAGCGTCGCCTCCGCGTCCCTCGCTGCGCGCTCCGCCTTCGCCGCCGCATCGCGCACCGCCTCCGCGCACTCGACGTCTTCGGCGGACACCGGATCGGCGTGCTTCGCCGGCGCAGGATGCTCCCGCGAGCCGCAGACCGGGCAGGGCTCCTGCTCGCTCAGTGCATCGGCGAGCTCGCCGGCGTAGCCCTCCAACCGCCGACGGCGCTGAGCCGTCAGCGCCGTCTGGGCCTCAGCCAAGCCCTCACTCGCCGCGAGGAGCTCCCGCTCCGCCGCGCGCAGTGCTTCTCCCAGCCTCTCGGCGTCCTCTGCCGCTGCCGCTCTCGCGGTCGCACGAGTCAGCTCGGCGGCGAGCGCGCTCCGGCGGTCCGCTCTGCGGACCACCGCCTCGCGCTCTGCGGCCAGCTCCCGACGACGCTCAGGCATCGCGGCGCGCTCGTTCTCGTCAGCGTCGATCCGCTCGGATGCCTCTGCGACGCGCCTCCGCGCGGTCTCGACCTCGGCGTCGAGTCCGGCCGCACCGCGCTCGTCCTCGAGCACGCCGCGCCATGCTCCGCTCTGGCGTGTCGCCTCCTCCGCCCAGGCTTCGAGCTCACCCGCGCCGCTTCCGCCGCCCTCGACGCCCAGATCCAGCCAACGCCGTCGCGCAGCCTCCGCCGCCGCCTCGGCCGCAGCGCCCGCCGCAGAAGCGCGATCCACAGCCGCCAACAGGCTGCGCAGCACCTCGGCGGAGCGCGCACGATCGAGCTCGGCGCGCGCCGCCTGGATCGACGGACCCCGCTCATCGAGCGCGGCGAGCGCCGCTCGTGCCCTGTCGCGTTCGCGCTGCGCCTTCTGCGCCTCCCGCACCGAGACCAGCGCCGAGTCGGCATCGGTCGCCGTCTGCTCCGCCTCGTCCCGGTCGGCCGCCGCACGCTCGGCACGGTACCCCGCTCGCGCGAGCGCCTGGCCGAGAGCATCGATCCGCTCCGTCGTCGTCGCGCCGCCGAAAGCGAGAACTGCCGGTTCTGCCGCCCCGTCGGCATCGGTGCCGGCATCGGTCGCCTGGACGCTCAGCGCCGCCGCGGCGACGCGCTCGGCCTCGGAGAGCTTCGCCCCGAGGGTCGCCATCCGCATCCCGATGGCGTTCTCCGAGGCCTTCCGGCGCTCGTCGAATCGCGCCTGGACGTCCTCGAAGCGCTCCGTCCCGAACAGGCGGCGAAGCAGCGCCTGACGATCGCGGCTGTCGGCGAGCAGGAACCGTGCGAAGCGGTTCTGCGCGAGCAGGATCACCTGCAGGAACTGCTCCTGGCTGAGCTGCAGGATGTCCTTGAGCTCGTTCGCCGCGTCGACGGCGCGCGCTGCGCGCCCGATCCAGGCGTCTCCGATGCGCTCCTCCAGCGCGACGGCAGCCGCCTGCTTGGTGAGGCCTCCCCCGCGCTTGGCAGGACGCAGGTACTCCGGTGATCGCGCGACCCTGAAGCGACCTGCGCCGGTGCTGAACTCGACGACGACCTCGCTGAGGTCGTCCGGTTCGCAGTGATCGCTGCGCAACCGCTTCTCTCCGCCCTCGTAACGGGGAACCCCGCCGTAGAGGCCGAAGCACACCGCATCGAGGATGCTCGACTTCCCGGCGCCCGTGCGACCGGCGATCAGGAAGATGCCGTCCTCGGCGAAGGCGTCGAAATCGACGATCTGGCGCTCGCGGAACGGACCGAAGCCTTCGATCTCGAGCCGGTGCAGTCGCACTAGACCAGCGCCTCGGCGACGACCCGTTCATCGAGCACGTCGCGGATCAGTTCGCTCTCGCGCTCCGTCGGCCCCTGCCCTGCACGTACGTGCTCGAGGAAGGCCGCGATGCGTTCGACGTCGGTCGTCGCCCCGCTCAGCCGCGCCGTGTACGAACGCTCCTCGGCGTCGCCGGCGCCCTCCGGCTGGTGCTGCACCATGGCGCAGTAGGGATACTTCTCCTTCAGCCGTCGCATCGGCTCGGCCTGCGGCAGCACGTCGGTGTACACCGCGCAGACCCAGTCGTCTGCGTGCAGTCCGACGTTCTCGGCGGACAGGATCTCATCCAGCGCGCCCGTGAGGGTCACGAGGCGTCGGGGTACGGGCAGTTCGAGCCAGGTCGTCTGCGACAGGCCGTCTTCTCCGAGCTCGACGAGCCATGAGCCGCGCTGCTTGTGCTGTTCGCCGAAGCTGTAGTGCAGCGGTGCGCCGGCGTAGTGCACCCGGTCGCTGAGCCGCTGCCTGCCGTGGATGTGGCCGAGGGCGACGTAGTCGGGCCCGTCGAAGACGTCGAGCGGAACGACGTCGAGACCGCCCTGACGCACCTCGCGCTCGAGACCAGCCGTCGCATCGACGCCTGCGGCGAAGCAGTGCGCGATCGCGACCGAACGCCCGGCGTGCTGCTGCATGCCCGCGCGGACGAGATTCATGGCGTGCGCCATCGTCTGCGCCTGGGTCCGAAGCACCTGATCGGGCCAGACGCCTCGGACGATCGCTGGCTCGAGATAGGGGATGCCGTAGAAGTTCACCGGCCCTGACGCATCCTCGACCGTCACGGGCTCGCCGATCGTTCGGGGGTCGGTGAGCACGTGGATGCCCTCGCGCAGCAGCCGCGCCTGGAAGCCGAGGCGCGCCGCGGAGTCGTGATTGCCGCTGGTCACGATCACGTGCGCCCCTGCGTCTGCCAGCGCGACGAGCGTGTCGCCGAGCAGCGTGTAGGCGGGGCCTGCGGGGGTGGCCGAGTCGAACACGTCACCGGCGACGACGACGACGTCGACCTCGTGCTCGCGCACCTGGTCGACGAGCGCCGCGAGCACCTGCCCGAGCGCGGACATCGTCGACGCGCCGTGGAAGGTGCGGCCGATGTGCCAGTCGGAGGTGTGCAGGATTCGCATACTCACACGTTACGAAGGGCCACCGACATCGCCCCTGAGGCGTGCCGCGGCACCGGGGAGACCGATGCCGCGGCATCCCTCAGTGCGCGGCTGCGGGCACCGCATCCTGCGCGGGAAGGAGCTGGTCCTTGGAACCCCGCACCATCAGTGCGGCCACGACGGATCCGGCGACCATGAACGCGGCGGCGGCGATGAACGTCCACCCGTACGCATCCGTGAGCTGCACCGGCGCCAGACGGTCCTGCGAGACCCCGCCGACCGAGGCGGCGTAGACGGCCGTGAACACCGAGAGGCCGATCGACCCGCCGATCTGCATCGCCGAGTTCGCGACGGCCGACGCCACACCCGCATCCCGCGCCTCCACGCCGGAGAGGGCGAGGTTCTGCAGCGGGATGAAGATGAAGCCCATGCCGACGCCGAGCAGCACCAGCGCCGGGGCGACCTGCACGAGGTACGTGCCGTCCGGCGTGACTCCGGAGAGGACGACCATCGCCACGGCGGCGATGAGCGGGCCCACGATGAGCATCGGCCTCGGCCCGATGACCGGCAGCAGCCGGGTGGCCACCGGAGCGACGAGCATCGTCGCGAAAGGCAGCGGCAGGCTGGCGAGCCCGGCGGCGAGCGCGCCCATCCCAAGCACGAAGGTGAGGTGGAAGGTGAGGTACACCGTCGCTCCGATCATGATCGCCCCGGCGACGGCCTGCACGAGGAACGCACCGGCGCGCACCCGGTGCGCGACGACGCGCAAAGGGAGCAGCGGATGCGCCACCCTGCTCTCCACCCAGACGAACACGGCGAGCAGCACGACGCCGACGGCGAGGAACGCGATCGTGAGGGGCTCACCCCACCCGTGCTCGGCGAGGCTGAACCCGTAGACGAGCGCCCCCAGGCCGAGCGTGACGGTGATCGCTCCCCAGGCGTCGAAGCGGTTCTCCCCGTCGGCCTTGGTCTCCGTGAGGAACAGCGCGCCGCCGACCAGACCGATCACGACGAAGAAGATGTTGACGAGCAGGCACCAGCGCCAATCGGCGAACTCTGTGAGCACCCCGCCGAGCAGCAGCCCGACTGCGGCACCCGTGCCGGCGACCGTTCCGAACACCGCGAAGGCGGTGTTGCGGTCACGCCCGGATGGGAAGGTGACGGTGAGGAGCGCCAGCGCCGCCGGAGCCAGCAGCGCCGCGAAGACGCCCTGCAGGCCACGAGCGAGGATCAGCTCCCAGCCCTGCTGCGCCATGCCGCCGAACAGCGAGGCCAGGCCGAACCCGACCATGCCGATGAGGAAGGCCCTCTTGCGGCCGATGTAGTCGGCGATGCGCCCGCCGAGGAGCAGGAGCGCGCCGAAGGCGAGCGCATAGGCCGTGACGACCCACTGCCGCTGCCCGTCGCTGAGCCCCAGCGCCTCTTGAGCGCGCGGCAGCGCGATGTTCACGATGGTGCCGTCGAGGACGACGACCAGCTGGGTGAGCGAGATGACGATGAGCGCCCACCATCGGGCCTGGGGCCGGGAGCGCAGGGATGACGACATGGAAGAACCTCCGGTGTCTTGTGAAGGATGCCGGAGGTTTCGAGCCTCGGACCAGCGCACCGGATCGGTGCCTGACCGCCTCAGCCAGCGGGGCTGAGCAGACCTCCATTGTATCGGAGGCCTGCGAGCCGTCGTAAGCGGAAGATCCCCTGACCCGCCCTCGTCACGACGATCGGCACGCGGTGGTGCGTCTTGCGCGGTGCGCCTTCACCTGTCGTGCGTGCGGGGCTGCGCGATACGGGATCTGGGCTGCCCACCGCCCGACAGTGCCGGACTTGCCCCTCCGGCTGGGGGTGTGCCCGCCTCGTCGTGACTACCGACTTCCGCTCTCCTCCTCGAGGTCGTTGTTCCAGTTCGCCTGCTGGATCCTGTTGTCGAGCTCGCGCAGCTCCCGCGCGATGTCGTCGGCTCCCGATCGCAGCTCCGCGACCGGGAGAGCGGGGATCTGCCGAAGCTCGGACCGCAGCTGCCGCATCCCGAGACCGGATCCGGATGCCGCGGCGGCGGCATCCGCGAGCAGCGAATGCTGCAGTCGCAGCACGTCCCTCGTCGCGAGCGCGTCCGTCATCGTCCCGTCCGCTCCGAGATCGAGCCGGGCGTTGGTGGCGTTGATGCGCCGGATGAGATCGCGCAGCTCCCCCAGCGCCGCCTCCGCCTCGACGAGGAGCGCCGCGGCGTCCTCCGCCGGCTCCTCGCCCTCCTGATACCGCGCGTTCGCCGTGATGCGGGCGCGGAGCTGTTCGATCCGGCGCTGCAGATCGGCGCGTGCTGTCAGTGCCTCGGCGAGTCTCATGCCCTCATCCTGTCATTCAGACCTCCGCGCGCAATGCGCGAGGGGGATGCCGTTCAGCGCCGGCGCAGCAGACCTCTGTGCTCGGGGTGCGCCTCGAACCAGTCGGCGACGTACCAGCAGACCGCATCGACGGCGCGGTCGCCGCGCGCTTCGATGTCCGCCACTGCTCCGGCGACGACCTTCGCCGCATGGCCGGAGCCTCGGAAGGTGGGGATCGTGAAGGCCCTCGTGAGGGCGATGGTGGTGCCGTCGTCTCGATAATCGAGCACGCTCACGAGCTGCCCGTCGCGGGTGAGCGTGTAACGGGAGGCATCCTTCTCATCGGTCAGGAGGAAGCCGTCGATCAGCGCGGAATCGGTCACCAGACCACGTTAAGCCCGCCGAGCCCGCGGAAGGCCGTTTTGACACGGAGGGACATGATCAGACATAATCCCCCCATGACCACCAACGCACGCCCTTTGTCCGCCCAGGAGGCGAACGGGACTGCCGGGATGATGATGCCCGGTCGCGTTGGCATGTGTTGCCGAATGTGTCGCTGATCCTTCAGCTCACCCCGCCGCGCTCCGTCGTCGCTATCTGCGACGTCTGAGCCCCGAGCACCCACCTGCGTGCTCGTCCTCGGCCCTCTGGGTCTTCCGCAACGCATGGAGCCGCATCGGCTCACCTCCCGCTAGGACTTCATCATCATGTCGAACACCGCACTCCTCGAGCGCCCCTCCGCAGACCTCCGCACCATCGCCGCTGAGCCGGCCGCCGCTGACCTTCCCGCCACCCGCTCGCCGCGCGGCTTCGCCCTCTACGTCGGTCTCGACGAGATCAAGGCGGCCGAAGCAGGTGTGAGCCTTCCCCTCCTCGTCGACGCGCTTCGCCGCACGCTGGCAGAGCTCGCACCCGGCGCCGAGACCCATGCCACCGTCGCACTCGCCCCGCACGGCGCAGGCGGTCGGGATCTCGATGTCGTCCGCCTGGCGCTGCAGGAGCCGGGCGCCATCGCCCGCACCAAGGCGGCTGAGGTCGAGGAGACGCAGGAGGAGGAAGGCGTCGTCGTCGACATCTCCCGCAAGCGCGTCCTCATCGACGGCGAATCCGCCGCATTCACCTACAAGGAGTTCGAGCTCCTGCAGTACCTCGTGCTCCGCGAGGGCCGCACGATCGAGCGCACCGAGCTCGTCACGGCGCTCTGGCAGTCGCCGGACGACGAGACCCCCGGCGAGCGCACGATCGATGTGCACGTGCGGCGACTGCGCGCCAAGCTCGGCCGCTACGAGGACATCGTGCGCACCGTTCGCGGCGTCGGCTACCGATTCGACCGTCACGCGGATGTCGTGATCCGCTACGGCCACGGAACCCCCTCGCCCGACCGCTTCTGAGCGCTGCGGGCGGTGTCGGCGCCGCGGCGTAGGGTGAGGGCATGTCGTCGATCGCGGATGCCGGAGCCACTGTCGCACCGCAGACGACCGTCTATCGGCCGGCCGCCCCGCTCGATCTGATCCGCACGGTTCGTGTGCTCGCGCGCGGCCCGAAGGATCCGACGATGGTCGTCGACGGCACGACCCTCTGGCGCGCCAGCCGGACGCCATCCGGCATCGCCACGCTCGCGGTGCGCAGCGTGAGCGGCGAAGTGCACGCGACAGCATGGGGGCCGGGCGCGGAATGGGCGCTCAGCCAGGTCCCTGCTCTGTGCGGGGCGCTCGACGACGCCACCGGATTCGATGTCTCGACGCATCCCCTGCTCGGCGAGGTCGCTCGCCGCACAGCCGGTGTGCGGTTGACGCGCACCGATCTCGTCTTCGACTCCTTCGCCAGCGCGGTCATCGAGCAGAAGGTCACCTCCTTTCAGGCGTTCGGCGCGTGGCGCGTCCTCGTCTCGCGCTTCGGCGATCGAGCCCCAGGCCCGACCCCACGGCCCATGCACGCCCCTCCGTCGAGCGAGGGGTGGCGGATGATCCCCTCCTGGGCATGGCACCGCGCGGGCGTCGAGCCGCCCCAGTCGCGCACGATCGTGCAGGCTGCGTCGCGCGCCGAACGCGTCTCGACCGCGGTGCTCTCCGCCCAGACGGGACGAGAGCGCGACCGCGTCCTCACGAGCCTGCCGGGGGTGGGCGTGTGGACGGCATCCGAGACCCGCATCCGCGCTGTCGGCGACCCTGACGCGGTGAGCTTCGGCGACTACCACCTCGCCCACGAGGTCGGCTACGCCCTCACCGGCGCACGAGTCGACGACGACGGGATGCGCGAACTGCTCGCGCCCTGGGAGGGGCACCGTCAGCGGGTGATCCGTCTGATCCTCGCGAGCGGCGTGCGCGAGGGGCGTCGCGGCCCGCGGCTGGCCCCGCAGGATCACCGTCGGCACTGAGGCCGTAGGCTGAGGACATGGCGGCGACGAAGAGACAGCGGTGGACCTGGGTGGGCGGCACGGTCGTGCTCTTCACGCTGGGCGTCGTTTTCGGCCTCATCCTGCAGAACGTCTGGCTGGGGCTCCTGCTCGCCGCCATCGTGAGCATCGTCTGGTTGATCGCCGCGGAGTCGCGCAAGGGCGACAACGCCGGGGTGAACGACGAGTCGCACGGCATCGAGCTCTGACGCCGCTCAGAAGGTCAGCGCCACCGGCTTGCCGTCGATGATGCGCACCTCGACCGGGTGGTCGTAGATCGCCTGCAGCACCTCCGCGGTGACGATGCCCTCCGCATCGGCGTCGGCGACGACTCTCCCCGACCGCATCGCGACGATGCGGTCGGCGTGGTGACCGGCGATGTTGATGTCGTGCAGCACGACGATCACGCGTTTGCCGAGATCGTCGGCCATCCGACGGATCAGCTGCATGATCTCCGCCGCGTGCCGAAGATCAAGGTTGTTCAGCGGCTCGTCGAGGAGGACGTAGCGGGTGTCCTGGGCGAGGACCATGGCGATGAAGGCGCGCTGCCGCTGCCCGCCGGAGAGCTCGTCGAGGAAGCGCGCCCGCAACGGGCCGAGATCGAGGTACTCGATCGCGCGATCGATGTGCTCCCTGTCCTCGATCGTCAGCCGCCCCTTGGAGTGGGGGAACCGACCGAACTCCACGAGATCGTGGACGGTGAGTCGTGCGCCGATGTGGTTGTCCTGCCGGAGCACCGCGAGCGTCTTCGCCAGCTCGCCGGACGACGCGGTCGTCACGTCCGCTCCATCGACGCTGACGCGTCCCTCGTCCGCGCGGATGAGGCGCCCGATGACCCCGAACAGGGTCGATTTCCCTGCTCCGTTCGGGCCGATCAGCGCGGTGACCCCCTCTGCGCCGAGCTCGAGCGACACATCGTCGAGCACGGTGCTCGTGCCGTAGCGCTTGGTGACGTTCTCGAGCGCGATCATCGCGCCCCCTTTCTGAGGACGAGGTAGAGGAAGAACAGGCCGCCCGCGAACTCGATGATCATCGACAGGCTGCCGCCGAAGGCGAAGACCTGCTCGAGGACGAGCTGCCCGCCCAGCAGGCACACGACGCCGATGAGCGCGGCGGTGGGCAGCGTCCAGGCGTGGCGGAACGTCCCGGCGTACGAGTACGCGAGGTTCGCGACGATGAGGCCGAAGAACAGGATCGGCCCGACGAGGGCCGTCGACGCCGCGATCATGACCGACACGAGGGTGAACAGGGTCATCACCAGCCGGCGATGATCGATCCCCAATCCCACGGCCATCGGCTCGCCGAGCGTAAGGACGTCGAGCCTTCGGACCAGCGGCACGAGAGCGATGCAGGAGGCGGCGACGAGGCCGCCCGTGAACAGGAGCAGCAGCGGGTCTGGCCTGGTGAGCGAGGCGAACATCGCATCGGAGAGGATCTGGAAGTCCAGGGGATCCAGCATCCGCTGCATCCACTCCGTGAAGCTGCGGAAGAAGACGCCGAGCACGATGCCGACCAGCAGCATCAGGTGGATCGAGCGCCGCCTGCCGCCGAACATCCAGGTGAACAGGAACACGCTGAAGGCCACCATCACCAGCAGCTGGATGCTCCACAGCGTGAACTCGTTCGCTCGCAGGAACGATGCGGAGCCGAAGAAGAACACGATGATCGTCGCGATCAGCACGTAGAACGCGTCGAACCCCATGATCGACGGCGTGAGGATGCGATTCTGCGTGATGGTGTGGAACACGACGGTCGAGACGCCCACCGCGACGGCCACCACGAGCATCGCCGCGACCGTGAGGCCCCTGATCCGCAGGGCGAACAGCAGCGAACCCGGCACATCGGTGAAGAGGTACACGCCCACGAGCACGAGGACGAGTGCGGCCAGCACGGCGAGGCGGACGCCTGGCCTCGCCCAGCCCTGGGCGAGGCGGACGCGGATGCCGGATGCGGCGGTGTCAGTGCGCACTGCTCCTCCTTCGCAGCAGCAGCCAGAGGAACAGGCCGGCGCCGACGATGCCGACGATGACGGAGAGGGGGATCTCGTACGGGAAGCGCACCACCCTGGCGACGATGTCGCAGGCGAGCACGAACACCGCGCCGAGCCCGGCCACCCAGGGGATCGACCGGCGGACGTTGTCACCGATGATGAGGCTCACCACGTTGGGCACGACGAGGCCGAGGAACGGCAGCATGCCGGCGGTGACGAGCACGGCGGCGGTGATCACCGCGATGATCACCATGCCGATCGCGACGACACGCCGGTAGTCCACCCCCAGATTCGTCGCGAACTCCTCGCCCATGCCGATCACGCTGAACCGGTCGGCGGCGACCCACGCGACGAGCATCATGACCCCGGCGATCCAGATGAACTCGTACCGGCCCTGCATGACGGTGGCGAAGCTTCCCTGCGACCACTGCCCGAGGGACTGCAGGAGATCGAGCCGATAGGCGAAGAAGGTGGTCGCTGCGCCGACGACTCCGCCCAGCATGATGCCGACCAGCGGGACCAGGACGAGCTGACGGACGGGGACGGCTTTGACCACCTGCAGGAACACCCAGGTTCCGATGAGCCCGAACACGGCGGCGACACCCATCTTGCCGACGACGGCCATGCCTGGCCAGAAGATCATCGTGAGGAGCATCCCGAACGTGGCGAACTCGGAGACTCCGGTCGTTCCCGGTTCGACGAAGCGGTTCCGCACGAGCATCTGCATGATCAGACCCGCGATGCCGAGAGAGGCGCCGACGAGGATGACGGCGACGGTCCGCGGAATGCGGCTGACCACGAGGAGGAACGCGGCGTCGCCGTCCGTCCCGCCGCGCAGCAGCGAGATCGGCGAGACGTCCGAGACGCCGATGAACAGACTCGCCGTGGCGAGGACGACGAGGAGCACGCCGATGAGCACCCCCACCCAGCTCCGCCGTGGGCGAGCCGGAGCGGGAGTGCTCGTCGGGGTGGAACGGAGCAGACTCACGCGGGAGCGGTCGTCACTCCGCGATCTGCATGACGTCGTCGATGAGCAGCTGCGTGGTCTCGATACCGCCGTAGACGATGTACCACGGCACGGGGTCGAGGTACACGATCGCATCGTTCTTCGCAGCCATGGTCTGCTTCACGATGTCGTTGTCGAGCACCTGCGCGGCCGCTCCCGCCTGAGCCTCGCCGGTGGCGGCGTCGCGGTCGACGACCCAGAGGGTGTCGGGATCGATCTCGAGGAGGAACTCGAACGAGACCGGCTCGCCGTGGGTGGCCGAGGCGATGTCCTCGACGACCGGCTCGACGCCGAACACGTCGTAGAGGAGGCCGCCGCGCACGTTCGCGCTGCCGGCCTCGGTGCCGGCGGGCGCCATGGCGTTGAGCTCGCCGCCGGAGACCATCACGGCGAGCCCGTTGCCCGCTGCCGCCGTGGCCTCCTTCGCTTCGTCGATACCCGCCTCGAGCTCGGCGAGCGCGTCAGCGGCCTCATCCTCCGCGCCGAGGACCTCCCCGAGGAAGCTCACATTCCGCTCGAGCGTCTCGAGGTAGCTGCCGCTGATCCCCAGGTCGATGGTGGGTGCGATCTGGCTGAGGTCGTCGTACAGTCCGGACGAGCGTCCGCCGATGATGATCAGGTCGGGCTGCTGCGCCTCGATCTCGATCAGGTCGGCCTCGAACAGCGTCCCTGCATTGAAAGCGTCGTCGGCGAGCGCATCCTGGAGGTAGTCGGGCACCGACTCGATGGGCGCGCCGGCGACCTCGCCGCCGAGAGCGCCGATGGTGTCGAGCGTCGCCATCTCGAAGGCGACGATCTTCTCGGGGTTCTGGGGCACCTCGACGGTCTCCGTGACGTAGCTGGGTTCCTCGTCCTCGCCTGCGGTGTTCCGCTCCCAGCTGTACGAGACGGTCCCCGTCCCGGTCTCCGTGTCCTCGGCGGCCGGCTCTTCGGCGGCTGCGGAACAGGCCGCGAGAGCGAGCGCTGAGACGAGGACGATGGATGCTGCGGCAAGCGGCCGACGCGACGACATGGAGGCTCCTTGGGGTCGTGTGAATGGTTTTCCGGGCGGCGCAGAAGCGCGCCGGAGCCGGACGAAGATAGGTTAGCCTAACTTTATGAGCGAGCTCACTTCCCCCTTCCGCATCGTGCGCCGGATGAACGATCTGCGGTTCCGCCGCGTCTCGCTCACCGCCCGCGAGAGGCTCGCCCCGGACTATGTCCGCGTGCGCCTGGAGGGCTCCGACCTCGAGGGGTTCGACTCCCCCGGCGCCGACGATCACATGCGCCTGTTCTTCCCCGCAGCGATGCCGGAGTCGGTGGAGGAGCTGCGCGCGGCACCCAGTCGCGAGTACACGCCGCTCGCGTGGGGCGAGAACTGGCTCGACGTCGAGTTCGCGCTGCATGCCGGCGATGGCGTGGCAGCCCCCTGGGCCGCAGATGCTCCGTTGGGCTCGCAGATCGGGGTGGGCGGCCCTCGCGGCTCGGCCGTGCTCGAGGGGCAGCCGGGGAGCTGGCTGCTCGTCGGAGACGAGACGGCGATCCCGGCGATCCGCCGCTTCGCCGCGCGCATCGGCGAGGAGCCGGCGCGCATCGTCATCGAGGTGCGCGACGAAGCCGGCGAGGTCGAGGTCGACGCGCCGGTGCCCGTGGAGTGGCTCCACCGCGGCGACGCGCCAGCCGGTTCCGCCCTCATCGCTCTCCTCGACGGGCTGACGACCGCGGATGCCGTCGGCGAGCATCCCTTCGTCTTCATCGCCGCCGAGCAGTCCATCGTGAAGCCCGGTCGCGCGCTGCTGGAGCGCTGGGGCGTGCCCGCAGAGCAGGCCGTCGTGAAGGGCTACTGGAAGCGCGGCGAGACGGAGTATCACGCGCCGCACTGAGACCCTTGCCAGCGTCCGCGAACGAATGGAGAATGAACCTGTGCCGGTGCGGCGCACCCGGTTCGACCGTTCCTTCGAGGGAGTCGTGATGGTGAATCTCAACCCGTACCTGTCGTTCCAGAACTCCGCCCGTGAGGCCCTGGAGTTCTACCAGAGCGTGCTGGGCGGCACGCTCGATCTCAGCGAGTTCGGTTCGATGCCCGAGATGGCCTACGCGCCGGACGAGGCGAATCTGATCATGCACGGCCAGCTCACCACCGAGGACGGCCTGGTGCTGATGGCCTCCGACACCCCGAGCAGCATGACCTACGAGAAGCCCCAGGGCATCTCCGTGTCGCTCAGCGGGAACGAGGGCGAGCGGCTGCACGCCGCCTGGGACGGTCTCGCGAACGGCGGACAGGTCGTCATGCCCCTGGACGCGGCGCCCTGGGGCGGCGAGTTCGGCATGCTCGTCGACCGCTTCGGGATCTCCTGGATGGTCGCCGTCGACGAGTACTTCGGCTGACACGGTCCGGGAGATGGCCGTGCCCGGCGGTTGACAGCAGCCCCGGACAGGGTCTAGCTTTGCAAAGCTGTGCCGACCGGCGCAGCACGCAGCCGAGGAGACGACGCATGACCGCTTTGCGGTACCTGCCCATCGCCGCGGTCGGAGCCCTTCAGCAGAAGCGCAACGACCGCTACGAGTCGTACCCTCCGGCGCGCGCCGTGTGACAGCATCCGCTCTCACCACGCCCCGCACCGTCAGGTCCGGGGCCTTTTTTCTGCGTTCCCGACCTGTGGCTGACACATCACACGAAGGAAAGGAACCATGGAGAGGCTCTCCGCGCGGCTGCTGTCGTGGGCGTCCCTGATCGATGAGAAGACACTCGATCAGGCGCACACCACGGCGCGCATGCCGTTCATCCACCCGCATCTGGCGCTCATGCCCGATGCCCACCTCGGCAAGGGGGCGACGGTCGGCTCGGTGATCCCGACACTCGGCGCGATCATCCCCGCCGCCGTCGGCGTCGACATCGGCTGCGGCATGATCGCCGTCCGCACGCAGTTCACGAGGGACGATCTCGACGCTCGCGAGCTCTCGGAGCTCAGGACGCAGATCGAGCGCGCCATCCCGCTCTCGGCAGGCCGCTACAACAACAAGGTGGTGGCGACCGCGCAGCCGCGGATCGCCGAGCTCGAGGACAGGGCGGAGAAGGCCGGATTCGATCCCGAGCGGTACGCGAAGAACTGGCGGCTGCAGCTCGGGACGCTCGGCTCGGGGAACCACTTCATCGAGGTCTCGCTCGACGAGCAGGACCGGGTGTGGATGTTCCTGCACTCCGGTTCCAGGGGTGTCGGCAACAAGATCGCCACGCACCACATCGCGGTCGCGCAGCGACTGAACAGGCAATGGTGGATCGACCTGCCCGACCCCGATCTCGCTTACCTCGTCGAGGGCACCGAGGAGTTCACCCGGTACATCAGGGAGCTGCGGTGGGCGCAGCACTTCGCGCTGCTCAACCGTGAGGAGATGATGGACAGGGTCGCCAGGCAGGTCTCGGAGTTCCTCCGGACGCCCGTCGTCGAAGAGGAGCGGATCAACTGCCACCACAACTTCACCGAGTCGGAGATGCATTTCGGCAAGCGGGTGTGGGTATCGCGGAAGGGCGCCATCCAGGCGGATGCCGGCCGGCCGGGCCTCATCCCAGGGTCGATGGGCACTGCCTCCTACGTGGTGGAGGGCCTCGGCGACCCGCTGTCGCTGAACTCCTCCCCGCACGGCGCCGGTCGGGAGTACTCCCGGTCCGCCGCGCGGCGGACGTTCACGCACGAGCAGCTGCGGGAGGCGATGGCCGGCATCGAGTTCCGTGACACGGATGCCTTCATCGACGAGATCCCGCAGGCGTACAAGCCGATCGATCGGGTGATGGCGGATGCCGAGAGCCTCGTGTCGATCAGGCACACCCTGCGCCAGATCGTGAACGTCAAGGGCGATTGAGGCCCGGGAAGCCCAGACCGATGGATGCGGGTTCGGCGTGTCGCCCGTCGACACGCCGAACCCGCACGATTCGGTCCGGGTTCTCCGACGCACCCCACCCCGAAGGCCGCCGCTCAGTGTGCGGCGACGACCGCATCCGATCGGTCGGTGAAGGCCTCCTTGGGCACGAAGACGAGGAGCACCGCGGCGACCAGGGCCGTCACGCCGCAGACGGTCCACACCGTGATGTAGCCGGCGAGCGACCCAGCCGTCCCCTCCGCACCTGCCGCCGAAGAGGCGACGCCGTTGAGCAGAGCGATGCCGAACACGCACGAGGCGATCGCTCCTCCCACGGTCTTCACGGAGTTGGTCAACCCTGTCGCCACGCCCGTCTGCGACGCCGGCGCCGCCGAGGCAGCGGCGGCGGGGAGAGCAGCGACCAGAGCACCGGAGCCGAGGCCGGCGATCACCATGTTCGTGACCGTCTGCAGGTAGGTGTCGTGGAACGGCAGGAAGAGGAGGTAACCGGCTCCCACGAGCAGCGAAGCGCCGATGAGGGTGAGACGCGGGGTGGTGAGCCTGGCGATCCACGGGTAGGCGAGCGCACCCGTGATCATGCCGATGAGGTACACCCCGATGAGCAGCGAGGTCATGAACCCGGCCGTCCCCAGCCCGTAGCCGTAGACCTCGGGATCCGTGCGCGCGAAGGTGGACAGCGGCGCCTGCGCGCCGAGCACGCTGACGCCGAAGAGCCCTGCGGTGAGGAACACCGGCCCGAGCGCGGGTGAACGGAACATCCGCACGTCGACCAAGGGATCGTCACAGCGCAGCTCCCACCGCACGAAGGGGATGACGAGCAGGAGGCCGATCACCACGACCGCCCACGACCAGGGGTTCGTGAGGCCCCCCTCGAGGCGCAGCAGGCTGAGCCCGCCGGTGAAGCAGAGCAGCGCCAGCGAGATCAGCACCAGGCCGACTGTGTCGAAGACGCCGCCGGTCTGATCCGGCGACTCCTTCACCCCGAACAGGATGACGAAGAAGCACGCGATGACGAGGATCGCCGGAACGAGCAGGACGACGGTGAGGGGAAGCGCATCGATCAGCGCACCGCCCAGGAGCGCTCCGCCGATCGCCCCGATCTCCAGGGCGGCGACGAGGATGCCCGCCGCTTTCGCCGTGATGACCGAGCGTCCTTCCATGCGCCGTGAGCGCGACCAGATGAGGGCGATCTCCAGGGGCAGCCAGACGACGTAGAAGCCCATCAGGGCCCATGCCACGAGGAAGACAGCGAACGAGTCGGTGAACGGCAGCACGAGCGCCGCAGCCCCCGTGAGAGCGGTGGAGACGAGAAGCATCCGCTTGTGCCCGACCATGTCGCCGAGCTTGGCCAGCGCCGGTACCACGAGGGCCGAGAGCATGAGCTGCGCGCCTTCGAGCCAATTCACGTCGGCATCGTGGATGCCCAGGTGCCTGGCGATGTCCGTGAGCATCGGAGTGTAGTAGCCCTGCAGCACTCCGCTGGTGAACTCGACGAAGGCGAGGAAGCCGACGACAGAGGCGAGCGCGCCGATCGACGCCGCGCGCGTCATCGCGCACCGCCGAGTCGTTCGATGAGCGTCCGATGGAAGATCTCGCCGCGCTCCAGCGACGCGATCTCGACCCGCTCGTCGATGCCGTGGATGCCGGCGCGCTGCGCGGCGGACATCCGCAGCGGGGCGAAGCGGTACACCTCGGGGAACAGGCGATGGAAGTACCGGGCGTCGGATGCCTGCATCATCACGTACGGCACGGCAGGAACGCCGGGGTACGCGACACCGAGCGCCTCGCCGATCAACGCGAACTGCGCATTGTCGGCGTGCGATTCCGGTGACGGGTCGCTGCCCTCGATGACCTCCACGCGCACCTTCTCATCGGCCACCCGCCGGCGGACGCGCTCGGTCACGCTCTCGACCGTCTCCCCCAGAGCGATCCGCAGGTTGAGGGTGGCGGATGCCTGTGAGGGGATGACATTGACCGCGGTGCCGCCATCCTGCATGGTGGCAGCGATCGTCGTGCGCACCATCGCGGCCGGCTCTGCACCCATCACGGCGAACAGCCGCGCGGTGAGGGGAGGGACCGCGCTCAGCACGCGCAGCAGCAGTCGCGAGGCACCGGTCGCCTGGGCGGCGAGCGCGCCGAGCATCCCGGTCACCGCTTTCGGAGCCCTTGGCCGGAACGTCGAAGGGCTCAGCCGGTTCACGGCGCGCGCGATCCGGCGCACCGCCGTGTACGCGGGTGGTGCCGATGCATGACCTGGTTCGTCGCGCACCGAGAGCCGCAGACTGACGATGCCCTTCTCCGCCAGGCCGATCATCGCCGCGTCGCCCTTGACGAACGACAGCGGTGCGTCGACGACGGCGCCGCCCTCGTCGATGACGAGCCACGGCCTGACCCCGCGGTCGTGCAGCGTCTGCGCGATCACCCGCGCTGCGTCGCCGTAGGTCTCCTCGTTGCCGCCGAAGGAGAGGTAGACGTCCCGTGGGGGCGTGAACCCGTCGGCGAGGAGGTTCTCGACCGCCTCGAGAACGACGATCAAGGGCCCCTTGTCATCGAGCGTGCCCCGCCCGAACACCCAGCCGTCTTCGACGCGGCCATCGAAGGGGGGATGCGTCCAGGGGTCGCTCTCGTCGACCGGCACCACGTCGTAATGCGCCATCAGCACGACGGGGTCGGCGGCGGCCTCCCCGCGCCAGTGGAACAGCAGACCGAAGTCGGTGTGCCGCTCCACGGCGAGGTGCTCGTGGGTCAGCGGATACAGCTCGGCGATGAGGTCGACGAAGCTCTCGAAGGGCTCCTTCCCCCGTGCGTCCAGCTCCGCCGAGACCGTCGGGATGCGGATCATCCTGGCCAGCCTCTCGGCGATGCCCGACCGTGCCGTCGATGCGCTCATTCGCACATCGTATCGACGGCGACGCCGATGCGGCGATGCTCGGCGGAGGCTCAGCGCCAGAGCGTCAGCTTGTCGGGATTGCGCACGATCTGCACCTCGGTGATGCGATCGCCATCGACGACGAGGGAGACGAGCGAGTCCGCACGCCCATCGACCGTGCCGAGGAACGCGATGCCGTCTCCGGCGACCACCGGCGACAGCATGAGCCGCGGCTCCAGCCGCGGGATCCCGAGCAGGAATCGGCCGACGCGATCCGCTCCGAGCACGGGCTTTCGCGCGGCCGAGACCTTGCCTCCGCCGTCGGAGCGGAGCACGACGTCCGGATCGAGGAGCTCGACCAGCCTGTCGAGCTCGCCGGTCTCGGCTGCTTCGGCGAACGCCAGGGCGACGGCATCGTGCTGCGCTCTCGTAGCGAGCCCGGCACGCCGCTCGCCCACCCGCCGGCGCGCCTGCGACGCCAGCTGGCGGGCAGCATCGGCACTGCGGCCGATTGTCTGCGCGACCTCGGCGAACGGCACCCCGAACACGTCGTGCAGCACGAAGGCCACCCGCTCCGCAGGCGTGAGCGCATCGAGGATGACCATGAGCGCCATGCCGACCGATTCGTCCTGTGCCACGCGGTCGAGCGGATCGACGGATGCCGGAGCAGCCCAGTCCCCCGGCACGGGCTCCGGCAGCCACTCGCCGACGTACTTCTCCCGTCGGGCCCTTGCCGAGCCCAGCATGTCGAGGCACACACGACCGGCGACCCGCGTCAGCCATGCGGCGGGATTGCGGATGGCCATCCGCTCGTCCTCCGACAGCCGGTACCACCGCACATAGGTCTCCTGCACGGCATCCTCGGCGTCGGCGACCGTGCCGAGCAGCCGGTACCCGAGCGCCATCATCGAGCGGCGTTCGCGCTCCAGCACCTCATCCATCGCGCCCATCCTCTCGCGATCGGTGGACGTCGGGGGCGAATGCTCACATTCCGCGTGGCTGCATCGTCGAAGAGTCATGAGCATGTTCTGGAAGCGCGCACTGCTGGCGCCGACCGCCGCGGTCGGCGCATACGTGGGCCTGTGGGCTGCGATCTGGCCCGAGGGCTTCTATCGCGCGTTCCCCGGCTTCGGCCGGATCTGGATCGCCGTCGACGGGCCGTTCAACGACCACCTGATCCGCGACGTCGGGGGGGCTCTATCTCGGACTCGCCGCGGCGAGCGCCGTCGCCGTCTTCGCCCGCGGCCCCGAGGCCGCCAGGGTGATCGGGGTCGCCTGGACCGTCTTCGGCGTGCCGCACCTGATCTACCACGCGTCGCAGTTCGGGGGGATGGCGATGATCGATGTGATCGGGAACGTCATCGGCCTCGGCGGGAGCCTCATCCTCGGCATCCTGCTCATGCTGCCGGGGCCGCGCGCGAGAAGATCGCACCAGAGCCGTCATGAGCAGGACCACGAAGAGAAGGAGAGCAGGATATGAGAATCGCCGTCGCCGGAGGAACCGGAGTCGTCGGGAGCCGCACGGTCGAGGCCGTCCGGGCAGCCGGTCACGAGGCGGTGACGCTGAGCCGCGCGAGCGGGGTGGACCTCGTCACCGGCGCGGGGCTGGTCGAGGCCCTCTCGGGAGCGGATGCCGTCATCGACACCTCGAACATCTCGACGCTCAAGGCATCCGCGGCCATCGAGTTCTTCACCGCCGCGACGGGCAATCTCGTCTCCGCCGCGGTGGAGGCCGGCGTGCAGCATGTCGTGCTGCTGTCGATCGTGGGTATCGACCGCATCCCCTACGACTACTACGCGGGCAAGGTCGCGCAGGAGAAGGTGCTCCAGGCGTCGTCCGTCCCCTGGACGATCCAGCGCGCCACGCAGTTCCACGAGTTCGCCGCCCAGATGTACGAGCGCGCGAAGCTCGGCCCGCTGCGTCTCGCGCCGAATGCCAGGACGCAGCCAGTGGCAGCACGGGAGGTCGGCGAACGCCTCGCCGCGATCGCCGTCGGCGCGCCGCGCGGGCGAGCTGTCGACTTCGCCGGCCCCCGCGAGGAGAGCCTGGCGGAGATGATCCGCGGCTACGCCACGGTCGAGGGACACCGCGGGTGGATTCCTACGGTCAACCTGCCGACGCGTCAGATGAAGGGGATGCGGGAAGGCCTCGCCCTCCCGGGCGCCGAAGCGGACCTCGGCCGCCAGACCTTCGCGGAATGGCTGGTCGGGCGCACGCGCTGACCCCCGGATGTCGACCGTCCACCGACCCGCACGGCAGGATGGAGGCATGCACGCGATCGCCGCCACCGACCGGTACGAGGCGTTGCCGGATGCCGAGGCGCCGACCGGCATCCTCGTGCTCGCCGGATCCAGCGGACGCGTCGAGACCGAGCGGGCGGATCTCCTCGCCCGCCACGGGGTGCGCGCGCACGCGATCCGATGGTTCGGCGGCGAAGGTCAGCGCCCCGTTCCGCATGAGGTGCCGATCGAGGCGTTCTTCGCCGAGCTCGACCGGCTGCGTGAGATGTGCGACCGGGTCGCCATCCTCGGCACCTCGTTCGGAGCGGAGGCGGCGCTCCTGACGGCTTCGCTCGCGGTAACGGATGCCGCCATCGCCATCGCACCCACGTCCGTGGTGTGGCCCGGCATCCACGAAGGACAGTGGTCCTCGCACTGGACCATCGCCGGCGAGCCGGTGCCCTGGGTGCCGTTCGTCTCGGACTGGGTCGCCGAGACCGACCCGCCGGAGTTCCGCCAGCTGTACGCGCGAAGTCTGGCGGCGGACACGGAGACGTCGGCGCGCGCCGCGATCCCGGTGGAGCGGATCGGCGGCGAGCTCCTGCTCGTCGCCGGCGGCGACGACCGGGTGTGGCCGAGCGTCACGTTCACCGAGCGGATCGTCGCGCGCCGGGCGGCTGCGGGCCTCGACACGAACGTCCGCACGCATCCGGATGCCGGACATCGCGTGCCTTTCCCCGGGGAGCGCGTTCCGACCGGCGGGCAGCGCATGGCGCGCGGCGGCGATCCGACGGCGGATGCAGAGCTCGGCGCGTCGGCCTTCGACGCCCTGCTGCGCATTCTCGGCGCGGACGGACGGCGCGCAGGGTAGGCTCGTCGGCATGGGAATGATCAAGAGTGCGCGCGTCGGCGCGCAGCAGCTGCTCTTCCGCGACCGCCGCGCCTGACGGCGCGTTGATGGTCGTATAGCTTCGCGCGTCGTCGTTCCGGATGCCCACGCACCCGGAGGCGCGATCTCGCGTGCCCGCGCACGCTCGCCAGCCGGGTGCTCCTTCCGATCCCAGGAGCGCACCATGCCCTCGCCCCGACCACGACCGACTTCCCATCTCGGTGGACGACACGAACTCGGCCAGAACTTCCTCGTCCACCAACCCACCCTGCAGCGCCTCGCCGCGTTGACCGCGGCCACACGCGGCCCGATCCTGGAGATCGGTGCCGGCGATGGCGCCCTCACACGGCACCTGATCCACCTCGGCCGTGATCTGCGCGCCATCGACATCGACGAACGCCGGGTCCGCCACGTCCGGGATCGTATCCCCGGCGTCGACGTACGGCACGCCGACGCGCTGCACCACCCGCTCGATCGCCCCGTGATCGTCGGCAACATCCCCTTCCACCTGACCACGCCCATGCTCAGACGCCTGCTGGATGCGGGAGGCTGGCGGCATGCCATCCTGCTCACGCAGTGGGAGGTGGCACGCAAGCGCGCCGGCATCGGCGGCTCCACGATGATGACCGCGCAGGCCGCGCCGTGGTTCGCCTTCCACCTGCACGACAGGGTGCCGGCCCGCGCCTTCCGCCCCATGCCCGCGGTCGACGGCGGCATCCTGTCGATCGAGCGCCGCCGCACGCCGCTCGTCGATGAACGGGATCGCCGCGCCTACGCACGCTTCGTCGGACAGGTGTTCCGAGGAACCGGCGGAGGAATGCGACAGATCCTCCGGGGAGGGGCGCATTCGGCATCCGCGATCGACCGCGCGCTCGGTGACGCGGGCATCCGCCGCAACGGCCTGCCGAGAGAGCTCTCGCCGCCGCAGTGGGCCGCCCTCTTTCATGCTCTCGTCGATCGGAGGCGCCGGACGGGGAGAGAATAGTCAGGTGAGTCTGTTCGCGTTCGGCCCGTCGCGCGGTCCACGCTGGCAGATCGGCCTTCAGGCGGCCCTCGGGCTCGCCGTCCCCATCGCGGTGATGACGCTGCTCGGCGAGCCCTCGCTCGGGTACGTGGCGGCATCCGGAGCGTTCACCGTGCTGTTCGTCTCCTCCGCTCCCGTCGTCGAGCGCGCCAAGACGCTGCCGTTCGTCGCGGCAGGTCTGGTGGTGTGCGCGGCGCTGGGTGTGCTCGTCACGCCCAGTGGTTGGCTGGTGACCGTCGGCGTGATCGTCGTCGCCATCGGGAGCGCCGCCACGGCCTTCGCCTTCCGGCTGGGGCCGCCGGGGCCGCTCTTCTTCGTGCTCGTCTTCGGCTTGTCCGCGCACGTGGTCGGCTCCTCGGCCGTGCTGCCTGGCACCTACCTCGCCGCTTTCACGGCGGGATGCGCCTTCTCCTATCTCGTGGCCGTCGCTCCGCTGGTCGTCCCGCGCGTCAGAGCGGTGCCCGCCCGTGCGCTGCGGGAGCTGCTCCCCGGCCCGTCCCTGGACGCGGATGCCAGGATGCTGCTGCTGCGGGTCGCGCTCGTGGCCGTCATCGGCTCCGCGATCGCGATGTTCGTCGACCAGGACCGCAGCTACTGGATCGTGGGCGCCGGCGTCGCCGTGATCGGGGTCGCCGCTGCCCGAAGGGCTGCTCTCCAACGCGGCCTGCACCGCCTGCTCGGCACGGTCGTCGGTGCGGGCGCCTATGCGCTGCTCGCCCTGCTGCATCCCTCCGGTCTCTGGCTGGCTCTGCTGCTGGGCGTCCTGCAGTTCAGCATCGAGCTCGTCGTCATCCGGCACTACGCCCTGGCCCTGGTGTTCATCACGCCGCTCGTGCTCCTGCTCACCGGTGCGGCCACGGGAGAGATCGGCGATATGTCGGTCGCCGTCGAACGGATCGTGGACACGTTGTTCGGCGCCGCGCTGGGCGCAGCGTCAGGGCTTCTGCACCCGCGCACTGGCACGAACTCGTCCTGAGCGATCAGCCCTCGGCGAGCTTGCGGAGCAGGGCCTCCAGCTGAATCCGCTCGCCAGCGGAGAGCGGGGCGAGCAGCTCCTCCTCGACGCTCAGATGCGCCGGATAGGCCTCGTCGATGAGTCGACGGCCGGATGCGGTCAGCGAGACGATACGGCCGCGGCCATCGTTCGGTTGAGCGTTCCGCGAGACGAGCCCCGCGCGTTCGAGTCGGTCGACGCGCTTCGAGGTCGCACCGGCGGTGACCATGGTGTGCCCGGCGATCTCCCCCAGCGGGAGGGCGAAGGGCTCGCCGGCTCGGCGCAGCGCGCACAGCGCGTCGAACTCGCCTTCGCCGATGCCGAAGCGCCGGTAGTTCTCGATGAGCACCGCCGTGAAGTCGTCCGTGATCCTGCGCATGCGCCCGATGATCGCCATGGGGCTCGGGTCGAGATCCGGGCGCTGGGCGCGCCACTGCTCGACGAAATGGGCGACGCGGTCTGTGCTCATCGTGCCATTGTACTTTCCATGGAAGCTATACTTGTTTCCATGGAAAATGAATTCGAGATCCGGCGGATCTGGCGCAGCATCCGATGGCCGCTCGTCGCCGCGGTCGGCCCGATCGTGTTCGGGTCGACCTACTGGGTCACGAGGAACTTCCTCCCCGCCGACTCTCCGCTGTGGGGATCGGCGATCCGCGCGCTGCCCGCCGGCCTGGTGCTGCTGCTCATCGCCCGCAGGCTTCCGCGCGGGGCGTGGTGGTGGCGCTCGATCGTACTGGGCACCCTGAACATGGGCGCGTTCTTCTTCCTCGTCTATGTCGCAGCGCAACTGCTGCCGTCCAGCGTCGCCGCGTCGCTCATGTCGCTGAGCCCGCTCGTGATCGCAGCCGCCGCCTGGCTGATCATCCACGAGCGCCCGACGATGCGCGTGGTGCTCGGCGCCGTCGTCGGCGCGGGCGGGGTTCTGCTCATCGTCGGCACCGCATCCGGACGCCTCGACGGCTGGGGCATCGCCGCATCGCTGGGCGCTATGGCGTTGTCGTCCGTCGGAGCCATCCTCACCAAACGCTGGGACGACGGGACGCCGGTGCTGACCGTGACCGCCTGGCAGCTCGTCGCCGGAGGGCTCGAGCTGCTCGCGGTGGCCGCCATCTTCGAACGCACTCCCCCTGCGATCACCCCGAGCGAGGCGATCGCCTTCGCCTATGTGAGCCTCGTCGCGACCGCGCTGGGCTTCTTCTGCTGGTTCACGGGATTCCGACACCTGCCGGCCGGCGTCGTCGGCGTGATCGGCCTGCTCAATCCGGTGACCGGCGTCGTGCTCGGCGTGGCCTTCGCCGGCGAGGTGCTCACCGCCTTCCAGGGGCTCGGGATCGTCCTGGTGCTCGTGAGCGTGCTCATCGTGAACCTGCGCCCCAGGGAACAGCTTCGCCAGTGACCGTGTTGCACCGGAGGTGGAACTGACCCTGGTGACCTCCGCGTTCTGCGGAGCATGCACGCGCACGCGCGCGGTTGTCGCGGATGCCGCACGGTTCCTGCCGGATGCCCGGATCACCGAGATCGACGTCGCGCAGGACCCTGATGCCGCCGAAGCGCTCGACATCACGCACACCCCCACGGTGATCATCCGCGATGCTGCCGGCGCACAGGTGTTCCGCGCCGAGGGGGTGCCCACCGTTCCTCAGGTGCTGGCCGCCGCCGTCATGGCGCTTCCAGCGAAGGCGTAGCCCGACGGCAAGGGCCCGCGCCTCAGTCGGCGAGCCGCAGCGTCTCCGGCGAGGCGGCGGCGAGATCTGCAGCGCTGGTGAGGATGAACTCCCGCATGGCGACGGCCGCTCTGGTGGGGTTCACATCCGACCGGTGGGCGATGCTGATGGTGCGGGTGAGCTGCGGAGCATCCAACCGCACCGAACGCAGCGCAGGACGGTCGACGAGGACGGTCGCGGGGACGACGGCGACGCCGAGGCCGCGCTCGACGAAGCGCAGCACGGCATCCATCTCCGCACCCTCGACGACGGGCTCGGGCTGAAGACCGGCGACCCGGAACGCCGTATCCGTCGCCGAGCGGAGGTCATAGCTCTCGGCGAAGGAGATCAGCGGAAGCTCCGCAAGACGCTCGAGGCCGATGGCTTTCTCGGACGACGGCTCTGCCGTTGCGGGGTATGCGACGACGAGCTCCTCGACGAGCAGAGGGGCGCGCACGAGGGCCTGCCCCTCCTGCTCGAGCCCCTCGGAGACGGTGATGAGCGCGAGATCGAGCGCACCGCCGGCGAGCTGCTCGATGAGAAGGTGCGAGCCGCCTTCGATGAGCTGCAGCTCGATGCCGGGATGCTCGGCATGGAAGGCCGCCATCGCCTCGGCGACGAGGCTGACGCAGAGCGTGGGCGTCGCGCCCAGTCGCACGCGCCCGCGCTGGAGCCCGGCGAGCTCCGCCATCTCGACACGGATGGCCTCGGCATCGGCCAGCATGCGCCTGGCACGCGGGAGCAGTGTGCGCCCCGCAGGCGTGAGGGCGATGTGCCCCCTCGCCCTGTGGAAGAGCTCGGCACCGAGCTCCTTCTCGAGCGACGAGATCTGTCGGCTGAGCGAGGGCTGCGCGAGGTGCAGGCGTTCGGCCGCACGGGTGAAGTGGGCGACGTCCGCAACCTCGACGAAGCCGCGGAGCTGTTCGAGGTTCATGCGTACAGGCTATCGTAAACAGACTAACAATGCATTGGAGTTATCGTCGGCGCGTTCCTACCGTGGAAGTATGACAGCCCGCGAACGACAGATCTCCACCACCGTCCTCATCATCGGCACCGGGGGCTCCGGCCTCCGCGCCGCCATCGAGGTCGCCGAGCACGGCGTCGACGTGCTCGCCGTCGGCAAACGCCCCCGCAACGACGCGCACACCTCCCTGGCCGCCGGGGGCATCAACGCGGCGCTCGGCACGATGGACGCCGAGGACAGCTGGCAGCAGCACGCCGCCGACACGATCACCGAGAGCTACCTGCTCGCCAACCCGCACACGGTCGAGGTCGTCACCCGCGGCGCCGAACGCGGCATCCAGGACCTCGAGCGCTGGGGCATGGACTTCGCCCGAGAGGACGACGGCCGCATCTCGCAGCGCTTCTTCGGCGCGCACACGTATCGGCGCACGGCATTCGCGGGAGACTACACCGGACTCGAGATCCAGCGCACGCTCGTCCGCCGGGCCGAGCAGTTGGACGTGCCGATCCTCGACGGCGTGTACATCACCCGCATCCTCGTGAAGGACGGCGTCGTCTTCGGCGCATACGGCTTCGATCAGTCCGACGGCACCCGGTATCTCATCCACGCGGATGCCGTGATCCTCGCCGCCGGCGGGCACAACCGGATCTGGCGGCGCACCTCCTCACGACGGGATGAGAACACCGGAGACTCCTTCCGCCTCGCCGTCGACGCCGGGGCACGCCTGCGCGATCCCGAGCTCGTGCAGTTCCACCCCTCGGGCATCATCGAGCCGGAGAACGCTGCCGGAACCTTGATCTCCGAAGCAGCTCGGGGCGAGGGCGGAATCCTCCGCAATGCCCTGGGAGAACGGTTCATGTCCTCCTACGACCCGGAGCGGATGGAGCTCTCCACCCGCGACCGAGTCGCCCTCGCCGCCTACACCGAGATCCAGGAGGGACGGGGCACCCCGAACGGCGGCGTCTGGCTGGACGTCTCGCACCTGCCGCGCGAGACGATCATGAGCCGTCTCCCCCGGGTCTACCAGACGATGCTCGAGCTTCAGATGCTCGACATCACGACGGATCCCATCGAGATCGCGCCGACCGCGCACTACTCGATGGGCGGGGTCTGGGTGCGCCCGGAGGACCACGGCACAGACGTCGACGGCCTGTACGCGATCGGAGAGGCATCCAGCGGGCTGCACGGCGCGAACCGGCTGGGCGGCAACTCGCTCATCGAGCTGCTGGTGTACGGCCGGATCGTCGGCCAGGCGGCCATGGCTCACGCCGCCGGCCTCGATACGCAGCAGAGGTCGGCGGAAGCCGTCGCCACCGCACGCGCGGAGATCGACGATCTGCTCGCCGCGGACGGCAGGGAGAACGTGCGCGCCCTGCAGCGGGCGATCCGCAACACGATGACCGAGCACGCCGGCGTCGTCCGCTCCGAGGAGGGGCTGAAGGCGGGGCTCGCGGAGATCGACATGATCGAGGGCCGCATGGAGGACATCGGCATCCACCCCGACATCGCGGGTTTCCAGGACCTCGCGCATGCCTTCGACCTGAAGGCCTCCGCACTCGCGGCGCGGGCGACCCTGGAGGCCGCCCTCGAGCGACGAGAGACCCGTGGATGCCACAACCGCAGCGACTTCCCCGACACCGACCCGACGCTTCAGGTGAACCTGGTGTGGTCGCCGTCGACGGGGGTCACCCGCGAGGAGATCCCTCCGGTGCCCGCCGAGATCGCCGCGCTCATGCGCGACGTCGACACCGCGGGCAAGCTCGTCGAGTGACGCGCCGGCTTCCCGAGAAGCCGGATCAAACGGAGAGGACGGAGAGGACGTTGCCCGCGGGATCGGCGAACCACGCGATGTCCGGCCCGCGACCGGCAGCCTTGCCTCGCGCGATGCCCTTCTCATCCTGCCCGCTGCCGTCGTAGCGCAGCATGTCCACGCCCTTGGCCGTGAGCTCATCGACCACCGCGTCGATGTCGGCGACGGGGAAGTTCAGCACGGTGAACGTCGCCGGCCGGTGGTCGTCCTTGGGATAGATCAGCACCGCCCCGCCCTTCGGCAGCTGCACCGAGAGCATGCCACCCTGCTCCACGACGGTGAGGCCCAGCACGCTCTCGTAGAAATCGCGCGAGGCGGCGATGTCATCGGTCGACATGCCGCTGAAGGCATCGGAGTTCTCGAACATCTCTGCTCCTCGAATGGGGACGCGGACCGGTTGCCCGCGTCATGACCTCACACTCTCACCGTGCGCCGCCGCTGTCCACGGGCCCTCGCTCGCCCGCTCATCGCCTGGCGGAGAGCACTCCTTCGGCCGAGGCCCAGGGCGCGGCCTTGGCCGCGGCGGACAACGGAGCGGGCCGCCCGCTGAGCACACGCAGCGCCCGGTCGGCGCGTGCATGCGCCGACCGGAGAGCCAGTCCGATCCCGCTGAGCACGGGCATCACGAGAAGGGCGGCCACGATCGGCATCCACACCTCGCCGTAGGAGTACGCGATGGTCAGTACGAGCGAGACGAGCCAGCATGCCACCGCCCCGGCGAGAAGCCCGCCCCGGTTCCACGCTGTCGCGATCATGGCTGCGATGGCGCAGAGCACCGCGGACACGAGACCGGTCGCGCCGACTACCTCGAGCACGCTGGTGACGTCGTTGATCACGAAAGCCGATCCCACCCGTAGTCCTCTTCCCGGCGCGCGCACGCGACGCCTCAGGGAAGAGATCGGAGATTCCGGCGTTCATCACGCGATACTCCCCACGGAGACCGAGAAGGCCCCCGAACAGAGGTCAGCGCAGGGCGTTCGCCTCGATGAAGGCGCGCAGCGCCGCCGCGTCGTCCGGCA
Organism: Microbacterium sp. NPDC055903; assembly: GCF_053615555.1. Classification (NCBI taxonomy): domain Bacteria; kingdom Bacillati; phylum Actinomycetota; class Actinomycetes; order Micrococcales; family Microbacteriaceae; genus Microbacterium; species Microbacterium sp. NPDC055903. Next base: position 558,317 of record NZ_JBSHCA010000001.1, read on the forward strand.
TCTCCGTGACGTGCTGGGGCGCGGCGAGCATGGCCTGCAGCTCCGGGGAGTAGTCCAGCTCGACGCCGATCGCCTCGCGGATCGTCTCGGCGAACTTCTGGGGCTTGGCCGTCTCGAGCACGAGCATCGGCACACCCGACTCGACGTACTCGCGGGCGACCTTCACGCCATCCGCCGTGTGCGGATCGATGATGTCGCCGGATGCCTCGTGCACCGCCCTGATGGTCTCGAGTCGGTCGGCGTGCGTGGAGGTGCCGCTGACGATCCCGAACTCCTCCTCGAATCGGGCGAGGTCGGCCGAGAAGTCGAAGAACCCCTGGCCGTCGAGGTCGCGCCAGGCGGCGAGCACCCGGTCGGCGTCGCGGCCCGCGAGCTCGAAGATGAAGCGTTCGAGGTTGGAGGCCTTGGAGATGTCCATCGACGGGCTCGAGGTGGCGAGCGTCTGGTCCGCGCTGCGGGGGCGGTAGATGCCCGTGCGGAAGAACTCGTCCAGGACGTTGTTCTCGTTCGTCGCCAGCACGAGGCGCCGGATCGGCAGGCCCATCTCGCGCGCGTAGAACCCGGAGAGGATGTTGCCGAAGTTGCCGGACGGCACGGTGACGCTCAGCTCGGTCCAGCCACCGGCATCCGTCGCGCGCAGCCATGCCCAGAAGTAGTAGACGACCTGCGCCGTGATGCGGGCGAGGTTGATGGAGTTGACCGCGCCCAGGTGCTGAGCACGCTTGAAGTCGAGATCTCCTGCCAGCTCCTTGACAAGGTTCTGGCAGTCGTCGAAGACGCCGTCGACGGCGATGTTGTGCACGTTCTCGTCGTCGAGGGAGAACATCTGCGCGCGCTGGAACGCGCTCATCCGGCCCTGCGGCGAGAGCATGAACACCGAGATCCGGTCCTTGCCGCGCAGCGCGTGCTCGGCGGCGGAGCCCGTGTCGCCGGAGGTGGCCCCGAGGATGTTGAGCACGGAGCCCTTGCGCTCGAGCGCGTACTCGACGACCTGGCCGAGGAACTGCATGGCCATGTCCTTGAACGCCAGCGTCGGCCCCTCCGAGAGCCCGACCAGCGTGATGCCGCCGTCGATGTCGCGCAGCGGCACGACCTCCTCGGGGAAGCTCTCGTAGGCGGCCTCGGTCATCCGGGCGAGGTCTTCACGGGGGATGTCGGTGGCGAAGAGGCCGAGCACCTCGGTCGCGAGCTGCGGATAGGTCAGCGCACGCCAGCGCTCCAGCGTCTCGCCGTCGACGGTCGGCATCGTCTCGGGGACCGCGAGGCCGCCATCGGTCGCGAGGCCTTCGAGCAGGGTGTCGCAGTACGGCAGCGGCTGCATGCCGCCTCGGGTGGAGATGTACTGCACGGGAGGCTCCTCGGTTCGTTCTCGACGCGGACCTCCATTCTCGCAGGTGCAGGAGCGCCGATGACACGGGGACACCTCGTCCGGTCGTGCAGTCAGAACAGGGCCGCCGGCAGCGCACCCTCGTGCTCGAGCAGCCAGCGCTTGGTCTGGAGCCCCCTGCCCGGCGGCCCGCCGGAGTACCCGCCCAGCCCGTCGCCTGCGACGACGCGGTGGCACGGGACGATGATCGGCAGCGGATTCGCACCCATGATCGCGCCGATCCCGCGCGCGGGAACACTCGTCCCGCTGCGTGCCGCGAGTTCGCCGTAGGTGACCGTCTCGCCGTGAGCGACGCCCTCGTGCAGCGCGGTCAGGACCGCGGAGGTCGCGGCCGTCTGCCTCCCGAGATCCACGGGGAGGGCGAAGCGCCGGAGGGCGCCATCGAAGTAGGCGGTGAGCTGCGCGATCGCCTCATCGATGAGCGGGTCGGCACCGGCATCCTCCGCACCGTCGATGCTCCAGCCCACTTCGACGATCGAGGCACCGTCGCTGCGCACGCCGAGCGTTCCGACCGGAGTCGTCAGCGAACCGAACGAGAGCATGCCCCGACGCTACTCCCGATCGCGGACACGCAGCCCGAACCAGCCGATCGCACCGGACGCGGCGGAGACCCCGGCGAGGACGGCGAGCGCTCCGGGCAGGGTCCACGCCGTGGCGAGCGCGCCGACGAGCAGCGGGCCGCCGGCGTCGCCGAGCTCGCGCCCCAGCTCGGCGTTGCCCATCGTGCGGCCCATCCGCTCGGCGGGAGTGACCGAGGCCAGATGCGCGAAGGCCAGAGGCGTGACGGTCCCGACCGCCGCGCCGAGCAGCAGAGCGCCGACGAGGAGCGTCGCCGGAACGGGCCAGGCGGCGAGCACGGCGACCATGAGCGCGATCACGAGCATCCCGACCGCCGCTCCGCCCCTCGTGCCGATGCGCCCCTCGTCCCTCAGCCGTCCGATGAGGGGTTGGGCGATCATCGATCCGACGGCCAGGAGGGCGACGGCAGCGGCTCCGGCGAGGGGGTGCAGGCCCAATCGCGTCGCGAGCAGCGGAAGGAATCCGACCGCGACGCCGAGCACCCCGGTCGTGGCCGCCAGCAGGAGCGTCGGGACAAGGAAGCCCCGATCCGTCGTCTGACGGACGAGATCCAGCAGCGTGTAGCGCGGACGCGGCACGACCGGCAGCTGAGGCATGGCCAGCAGCACCCAGACGGCGGCTACCGCGGCGACCACGGCCAGAGCGACGTACAGCGCCTGAATGCCCAGCGTATGCGCGAGGCCCACGCCGATCAGCGGACCGAGAACATAGCCGAGGCTCTTCCAGGCGCCGTAGCGGCCGAAGTACCGGCCGAGGCGCTCCGGGCCCGCCAGGCGCGCGACGGCCGCCGAGGATGCCGGGGAGAAGGCCGACGCCGCGGCGCCCTGGCCGAGCCGTGCGACGGCGAGCGCCGCCGGCGCCGCGCTGATCAGGGCGATCAGGGACGCCGCGACGAACGCGATGAGCCCCCCGACGATGACCGGCTTCGCGCCGATGCGGTCGCTCAGCGCGCCGAACAGCGGTTTGAGGATGACCTCGGCCACGTCGTAGAGCGCAAGGATGAGGCCGAGCCCGAGAAGCGACAGGCCGATGTCGTCGGTCTCGGCGCCGAGCACCGAGGCGACGCCGTGCGCGCCGAAGGCGGTCGTGAAGCCGGCGAGGTAGAGGGGCGCAACGCCGATCCCCGGGGGAGCTGTTCTGATCACATCTCTGAATGTAACAGACGCTACAATTAATAACGCTCGGGTGTTACGGTCAGAGGGTGAGCGAGATCATCGACTGGGTGCTGGCCGTCGTGCAGGTGCCTTCCGCGCCGTCACGACACAGGGTCGCGGTCTGGCGGGAGCTGCGCAGGGCAGGCGCCGTCCCCGTCTCGCAGGGCACGTGGGCGCTCCCCGGCTCCGAGCCCTTCCGCCCTGCGCTCGCACGCGCGGGCGCGCTCGCCTCCGAGGGCGGCGGATCGATCGCGGTCTTCGACGTCCACCCCGTCGACGACGAGGCCCGCGCACTCATCGAGGACGCCTACCGCTCGGCGCGCGCCGACGAATGGCGCGAGTTCATCGCCGACACCGAGAAGTACACCGATGAGATCGCCAGGGAGATCGCGACCGAGAAGTTCACCTTCGCCGAGCTGGAGGAGGAGGAGCAGAGCCTCGACCGCCTTCGCCGATGGCACCGCGAGATCCGCCGGCGCGATGTGCTCCTGCTCGCCGAAGCATCCGCCGCAGCGGACCGGCTGAGGGCGTGCAGCGATGCACTCGATGACTTCGCGGAACGCGTCTACGCCGCCACTCGCGGGCTCTCGGCATCCGGCGACTGACTCAGACGGTCCGCGAGCTCAGCGAGGACAGCAGTCGCAGCTTCTCATGGCTCGCCGACCCAGGCGCGGCCGTGTAGACGAGCAGGGAGTGCCCCTGTGCCGGATCGATGAGCGTCTGGCAGTTCAGGTCGAGCTCGCCCACCTCCGGATGCCGGAAGCGCTTCGCCTCGCGCGGACGTATGCCCACCTCCTGCCGCTCCCAGACCTCACGGAACTCGGGGCTGCGCTCCAGGAGGAGCTCCGCGTACGCCCTGGCGCGCGAGTCGGGACCTCGGCGGGCGATGACCTCTCTGAGACCGGCCGCCCACACTCTCGACAGGAAGTCGTGGTCCTCCGGCGGATACAGGTCACGGACCTCTGGCACGCTGAACCAGCGGAAGCCGATGCTGCGCTCCGGCCCGCTCCAGCGAGCCGCGTCACCGGTCAGTGCGACGCCGAGCGAGGTCTGACGCAGCGTCTCGCCGAGCTCCGAGACGATCTCGGCGGGTGTGTCGTGCAGGCGATCGAGGATCCGCAGCATCCCCGGGCTCACGTGCTCGCCGGACCGTCCGCCGTGCTCGGGTGCGTGACCGGCGAGGCGGAAGAGGTGGTCGCGCTCCTCCGCGGTGAGGTGCAGTCCCTGCGCGATCGACGCGATCATCTGCTCCGAGGGGATCGGCCCCTGTCCGCGTTCGAGGCGGGCGTAGTAGTCCGGCGACATGTGGCAGAGGGCGGCGACCTCTTCGCGCCGGAGGCCGTCGGTGCGGCGCCTGCTCCCCCGAGGCAGCCCGACGTCCTCCGGTTGCAGGATGTCGCGCCGCCTGCGGAGGAAGTCCGCGAGGGCCGTCCGATCGATCGCCATGCTGCGATCCTCTCACCGGCATCCGACCTCATCCACTGATCGGGAGGTCCTGGATCCGCCTGCGCCTGGGCAGCACAGTGGAGGGGACCACGAAGGAGCATCATGCCGAAGAAGATCGAGTTCGACGTCCCCGACTTGCACGGCCGTCGTGCCGTCGTCACGGGCGGCAGCGACGGCATCGGGCTGCGGATCGCGACACGACTGGCGCGTGCCGGCGCCGAGGTGGTGCTGCCCGTGCGCAACACGACGAAGGGCGACGCCGCCACGGAGAGCATCCGATCTCAGATTCCGGAGGCCTCGATCGAGACGGCACCGCTGGATCTGTCGTCGCTCGCATCCGTCGCCGCCTTCGGCGAGCGCATGCGCGACGCGGGACGGCCGATCCACCTGCTGATCAACAACGCGGGCGTGATGACCCCACCGGAACGTCAGTCGACGGCGGACGGCTTCGAGCTGCAATTCGGAACGAATCACCTCGGTCACTTCGCCCTCGTCGGGCATCTCCTCCCGCTGCTGCAGGCGGGGAGGGCCAGGGTCACCTCGCAGGTCAGCGTGGCCGCGAACGAGCGGCGGATCGACTGGGATGATCTGAACGCGGAGCGCTCGTACAACGGCATGAACTCGTACAGCCAGTCGAAGATCGCGTTCGGCCTGTTCGGGCTCGAGCTCGATCGGCGCAGCCGGGCGGAGGGCTGGGGCATCACGAGCAATCTCTCGCACCCCGGCGTCGCGCCGACCAGCCTGCTGGCCGCGCGGCCCGAACTGGGCCGGTCACGCGACACGCTCGGCGTGCGGTTCATCCGCTGGGGCTCCGCGCGAGGGTTCCTGTTCGGGACGCCGGAGTCGGCAGCGCTGCCCGCGCTGTACGCAGCGACGGCTCCGGATGCTTCCGGCGGGCGCCTCTACGGACCGAGCGGCTTCCGCAACCTCGGCGGCGCGCCGGCCGAGCAGACGATGTACTCGCGGCTGCGCAGCGCGGAGGAGGCGGCCCGGGTCTGGACCGTCTCGGAGGAGCTGACGGGAGTGCGGATCCCGCTCTCCTCCGCCTGATCCATGGGCGGGAGACGTGCCGCCGATCTCAGTTCGCCGCCCGTTCGGCGACGTCGCTGAGCACGGCATCCCGTGAGCGACCGTACTTGGTGAGCATCTCCTCGGGGGAGCTGATGAGGGTCTTCCACAGCGCCCACGCAGCGCCTCGCAACCACGCATCCTCTGGCAGCTCGAGCCGTGCGCGGAGGAGCTCGCGTTCGTGAGGGCTGCAGCTCAACCACGCGAAGGCCAGGTCGCAGGCCGGGTCTCCCACGCAGGTCTGCCCGAAATCGATCAGCGCCGCCAATCGGCCATCGTCGTCGAACAGCATGTTGCCCGGCGCGACATCGCCGTGGACCCACACCGGAGGCCCAGTCCACACGGTGGCCACGGCCGCATCCCAGAGCGCCCGGCATCCATCGGCGCGGCGCGAGTCGAGAAGAGAGAGCCGGTCGGGAACCTCCTCGGCGACCGCGCTCACGTGACAGCCGCGGTACGCGGATGCGCCGCCTGCCCATGGGCCTCCGGCCGTGTCGCAGGCCTGCAGCTGCCTCAGAGCATCGCCCACGCCGCTGATGGCACGCTCTCGTTCGGGCGTCTCCACCGCGGCGAATGTGCGCCCTTCGATCCACTCGCGCACGGACCACGGGCGGGTGAACGCCGCCGAGGGAGCGCCCGTCGCCACGACGCGGGGGATCGCGACGCGAAAGCGGGAGTCGAGGAGCGCGAGCGTCTGCTCCTCGCGGACGAGGCCGGGGACGTAGCCGTCAGCGCTCGGGAGGCGGACGGTCATCCGATCCCCCAGCCGGAAGGTGCGGTTGTCCCAGCCCTGCACATCCACCGGTCGGATCGGCAACTCCGACCACTCGGGGAACTGCTCCGAGACGAGGGAGCGAACCAGCGAAGGTGTGATCTCCTCAGAAGCAGCGGCCATCGCGCCAGCGTAGTGGACCGCCCCACACGCTCGTGCGCGGGTAGAGGGAGTGGGCCAGCGGAATCTCGCAGGGCCTTGATCGGATCTGAGAGCGTCAGCCGAGCGGAGCGTTGATCGTCGCCGCCCACTCCCGGATCTTCTGACGCTCGTTCTCCTGGCAGACGTACCCGTACCCGGTGGTGGAGCCGTCGTTCTCCAGCGTCCAGAGGTCGTAGTGGGTGAGTGCGAAGCAGTCCGCCATGACTTCCTCGCTGCCCTGGAACAGCCCTTGCTCGAGCAGAGTCTTGTAGTCGCCGTTGTTCTCGAGATAGCTCGCGTTGTCGGCGCGTTGGTAGATGTGCGCCAGTTCGTGCACGACGGTGAACTTGCTCGTCCATTCGCCGAGTTCGCTCTCGGGGAGCATGTGCACGGTAAGGGAGTCTTCTTTGGTGATGCAGCCCGTCGTGCGCCAGTTCTCTCGGTTGGCAGCCGTGCACGCGGTCGCTGCATCCCACTGGATGTCGACGAAACCCTTGCCTGCGGCATCCACGATTCCTTCGGTGACGGAACCGGTGGCGTTCGTGCGTCGCGCCTGAGCTTCGGCGACGCTGACCTCGAGTCCCTCTCGAAACATTGTCGTCTGCGCGGCGATCGCCTGCGCGGTGTACTCGTTCAGGTCGGGGTCGGCCATCTTCTCGTCCTGCCGGAAGAGCCACTCGAAGTCTGCGACGAGCCATGCGACGGGGGAACCGTCGAACTCGTACGAGAGCTCATCGATCCTCGCGCGCTCCTCGTCGTAGAGAGCGAGCTGCGCATCGACTCCTGTCCCTGTCGTGGGCGCGTCACCAGTCGAGGGGCGGTCCGTCGTGCTCGTCCCGCCGGAGAGGAGCGCTGCGCCGACGCCCGTGAATGCGACGAGGCACACGATCGCGACGACGACGAGGCAGCCGCACCCGGCGAGCCACCCGCCCACCCCGCGACGTCGAGGAGCAGGTCGGGCCGGCCATGGCGCCGCAGGTGACGTCGCGGGACCGCTCGGGTACGGCGGCGGGGGTGTCTGCTCTGGCGCAACGGCGGGATTGACGCTTCTGACCCAGTGAACGAGCTCCGCCGGTGCGGCCGGGTTCGCTGCGATCAGACCGTGCAGGTCCCAGCGTCGACCGGCGAGCTCAGTCAGCACGTGCGGGGGTGTGTTCGGGTCGCTTGCGGTCAGGTGCTCCGCGCTCGGGTTCCCGGCAGTCATAGGGAGATCGCCACCAGCGTGATGAGCGCGACGAGGATCCCACAGCCCAGACCGAGCAGCACGCCGTATCCCGTCCTCGACGTCCGTGCACCCGACGTGATCCGCTGCGCCGCCGATTTCACGGCCACCTCGGCGGTGGTCACGCTGAGGCGCGGTACCCACCCGTCCGAGAACATCCCGTAGGGCGGATACTGCGGCGCGGGGTACGACAGGATCATGACTTCCAACCGTACCTACGGACGGTCGAATGTCCTGCCACTCGAGCGGGTCAATGGATCCAGGTTTCTCGCGGTGAGCTTCGTCGTACGCGTCGCGGACGCTATGCGCGATGCGTCCGGGGCCCGGGGCGCGCCGGCCGTTCGCTTCGGCCCAGGTCTGATCTCGGACGGTGTCGGTCGTGCCGGTGCGTTAAAGAAGGCTTCGGCGTCCGGTGAGACCGGACACACGTGTCCCTTCTCACGGAAGTAGTTGTCAGCGAGTGAGACAAGTCCACCGCGTCATTCCGCGGACCTAGTAACGAGCGTCGGCAGCACTTTGTCGCACGAAACCTGTCAGTAATGACACGACGCGCTCCGATCGTCATGAGCTGATACTCCATGGTCGCTTCGCCGAACGACCGTATTACCCAGCGCTCGTCGAAGTACGAACCGCCGAAGTAGCCCCAGTTCGCGGTCGGGTGCGTAGAGGAGAGCATGAACCATCCACCCGGCCGCAAGATGCGACGGACCTCGGCCAGGACACGCGGACGATCGGTGAGGTGATGGATCACCAGTGCGCAGACCACGCCGTCTTGTGAGTAATCCCCCTGCTCGAAGAGCAGACCCGTGTCGGCATCCGCGCTTGAGGCTCCCGCCGCATCAGGCGCGGACGATCCGCACGCCCTCACCTGCGATCAGAAGCGCGTCAGAGCAGATCGAACGGTACTGCGAGAGTCTCAGGAAGCGGCACCCGACACCGACTAGGGACCGGTCCGGCACACCACTCGGAGTCTCGCGCTGCGAACGGCATTCGACGTCCGATCCTCGCGCTACGCTTCAGGGCATCATGTACACAGTTGACCAGGCTGCGCTCACCCAAGCGGTCAAGGCCGAAGCCCACGATGCCCTCATCGATGAGTTCGTCGCCTGGTGGGAGGGTGGGCTCGCGGCCCCGTACGAGGCCCGGCATGACTTGAGCATTATCGTGAGCACCGAGGTAGACCGGCGGGCTATATTCGAGTTTCAGCCACCGGCGCGACCCGCGAATGAGTACGGCATAGCAGCCCTCGTATTGGCGCTGAGCGCTTCCCTCGGCGCAATCTGGGGCTTCTCCATCGCCCCCATGCTGGGCGTGCTCCTTCTCATCCCTGCCGCGCTCTTTGCCTGGGGAGCGAAAAGCCTCTGGATCACTGACGAGAAGTACCAGCAGCACATCGACACTCAGCGGGTGCGTGACTACGAGGACTGGGAGCAATGGCGTGCCCGGTTCAAGGCTGACCTGGTCGAAAAGTTGATGGTCGAGGTGCATGAAGCGATGGCGGATGTAGCAGGGGTCCCCCGCAGGATCCGCGCGAAGTTCGTCGCCGAGAGTCAGCGGAACGAGGAACACAGTCGAGATCGGTGGCGTGTGGACTGGTGGGTCGCGCAACCCGAGTATCCGGCAGCCCCTGGTCGGCTGGAGAGCAGGCTCGAACACGATGCCTACGAGCAGTATTGTTCCCTGTGGATGCACAGCCTCGGCTGGCTCGATGCCAAGCCGACCCGGTACTCACGTGACGGTGGGATCGACGTGACAACGTCCCAGCACGTTGTGCAGTGCAAGCACTACGACCGCGGGCTCGTCAGTGAACCCGCGGTGCGTGAGATTTTCGGTGTGGCAACAGCTGAGGGGAAGCAGGCCGTGCTCATCACCTCTGGGCGCTTCACGAAGGGTGCGATGGCGTTCGCTGACCGGGCCAAAGTCGCCCTCGTACACCTCGACGAACTCAACGGCGCCGCGGTCGGACTGAACGCCGCGGGGAAGCGGCTGATGAGCGGCCCTGAGGGCGCTCAGGGGCGAGTCTGATCTGAGGCGTCCGTTCGCGGTCGCTCACACATAGGGCTCCCATGGTGGTGGAGCTGGTGACCGAAATCCTTGTCGTCCCGGATGGGATAACACGGGTCGACGACGAGTTGCACCGCTTCGCCTTGCAGGTTCGCTGGCGTGGTCCCGCACCGAGACTGGCCGCGGCGGGTACGCCGTCATGCACGGGAACCGTCACCTGTCCGCCGCCGGCAACTGGCGGTACTCCCCGACGGCGAGGTCAACCGGTTGTGCACGTCGCTGGAGACCTTCGGCGCTCTACGCCGCGCGTGGAGATGGGCTTGCCGAGGCGTATCTCCAACCATTTACGCTCGGTTTCGACAGCCTTCCCGACCCCGACCTTGTCGCGTGAAGCCTCGATGCGGATGCATGCCTGAAGCCAGGGATCCATTCCTGGCTCGATGTCCTCGACTTGCAGCGGTCGACGTCGAAGGCCCAGAGGTATCGGAGAGCATCGGCGTTGCATTGCGTCCAAGCTCGTCTACGGCGACATCGACCTCGCCGCCGCTTCCGACGCGTCCCGTAAGACTCCGACGCCTTCGTGAGACGCTCAGACAGCTTTCGTCAGACTCCGACACTTTTCGTGTGATCAGACGGGACACACGTCGCTCTCCGAAGAATCTTGTGACCAAACCGTTGCATTCGTTACCGCCCCGTTATACAGTGATCACACGGTGAATGTTTGCTGTGGCATCCACCGCATGTGATTGCAGGACACTCTTGGTGCAAGGGACAAGGGCCGGTCGGAAGCCTCTCCGACCGGCCCTTACTGCACGCACCGGGCTCGCGTCCGACCCTCCCGCTACGCTGGAGCGATGACCGACCGAACGGATCGCAAGCTCGCGCTCGATGCATGGGAAAGCCTGTTCCGCGCGCAGCACGAGCTGTTCATGGCGATGGTCGCCGACTTCGACGACTCCGGGCTCGGACAGGGCGAGTACGACGTTCTGCTCACCGTCACGCGCAGCCCCGCGATGACCGCGCGGCTGCGCGATGTCACGGCCAACATGCTCATCAGCCAGCCCAGCGTCTCCCGGCTGATCGACCGGATGGTCGCCCGCGGCCTCGTTACGAAGTCGCCGGACCCACAGGACGGGCGCGGCTCGCTCATCACCGCGACAGATGCCGGCGCACGAGCGTTCCGCCGCGTCGCGACGGTGCACGGCCGATCCATCGCCGAGCGGATGGCGACCCTCAGCGACGACGAGCTGCGGACACTGATGGAGCTCACCGAGAAGCTGCGTCGTTCTTAGAATCTATATTCGAAAGTTCTCCTGAGAAAATTCGAATATTTGTTTGACATCGGCGGGCAGTCAGCGTACCGTTGGTTCATGGCAACGAAGCATCTCGACAACCTGCACGAGGCGGTCTCCCGCCTCGATGGGGTGTGGGCGGATGCTGAGGGCGCAGCCGACCTCGAACGCGCCGGCCTGATCGCCGCCAACGAGACGCTCGGAGCGCTGCGCCGCCTCATCGATGGCCTCCATGCCGAAGTCGCGGCGGCCATCGCGCATGATTCCCGAGCCGAGCTCGGCGCGGACTCGCTCGCGAAGCAGCAGGGGTACCGGTCCCCCGCACAGCTGATCGCCGCGACGTCCGGTGGCTCTGCGGGCGAGGCGTCCCGCCTGATCAGCGTGGGAACGGCGACGGCCCCGCGCGCCGATCTGCTGGGCGCGCCGCTCCCGCCGAAGCACCCCGCGGTGCACAGCGCCCTCGCTCGCGGAGAGCTCAGCACCACCTCCGCCGGTCTCATCATCGCGCTGCTCGACCCTGTTCGATTCGCCGTCGATGCCGAGGCCCTGGCCGATGCCGAGACGGTTCTGGTCGGGAAAGCGGCCCGCCTCTCGCTCGACGACGTGCGCACGCTCGTCGCCAGAGCGGAGGCCGACCTCAACCCCGACGGCGTCGCACCCCGCGAAGAAGACGCCCGCGCGAGGAGATCGGTGACGATGTTCGAACGCGACGGCTCCTTGCATCTGAACGGCATCGTCGATATCGGGTCCGGGGCGGCGATCAACGGGTACGTCTCGGCGGCGTTCGCCGCCCGCAAGAACCTCATCGACGCGGATGCGGGCGACGCCGACCGACGCACGGTGGCGCAGCTGCAGGCCGATGCGCTGTCGGCGCTCTGCGCGCATGCACTCGGCTGCGACCGCAGAACGCCCGCGATCGCGGGCGCGAGCGTCGTGGTCCGCATCGCCCTGGGCGATCTCATCTCCGGAGAGGGCACCGCTACCGTCGACGGATTCGCTCAGCCGATCAGCGCCGGCGCCGCTCGCCGCATGGCCGCCTCCGGTGGAGTCATCCCGTGCGTGCTCGGCACCGACAGCGAGGTCCTCGACTGGGGGCGCGAGAAGCGGTTCTTCACCCGCGCACAACGCCTCGCCCTCGTCGAACGCGACGGCGGATGCGCGATGTGTGCCCTTCCTCCGGAGATGACCAGAGCGCACCACATCGACTGGTGGCAACGGGACGCCGGACCCACCGACCTTGACAACGGCGTCCTGCTCTGCGAATCCTGCCACCATCGCATCCACGACAACGCGTGGGAGATCCGCGTCGACGGCACGGGCATCGCCGCGCACGTCTGGTTCATCCCGCCACGATCCGTGGACCCCGATCGCACCCCGCGACTCGGCGGACTCGCCCGATACAGCCTCGCGGCATGATGTGGCGCGGTCACGAACGGGGCGCTCCTGCCCGTCGCCGACCAAGCGGCGTCGCGGCGCCATCTGGCATAGTCGAAGCGTGTAGTCTCCGCGAGATTCGCGGGTTGACAGGGAGGTACATCCATGGAGATCGCTGGCATCGTCGGCATCCTCGTCCTCGTCGGGATCGCCGTCGTGATCCTGATCGTCGTCGGCCTGATCGTGCTGCTCTTCGCGCGCAGCTGGATCAAGGTCGCCCGCGCCGACGAGGCGTTGGTCATCTCGGGACGCAAGCAGAAAGTGCAGCGCACGGTCGTCGCCGTCGACGGCACGACCCGCGGCGAGACGGAGGAGTCCCCCGTCACGGTCATCGTCAACGGCAAGTCGCTCGTCAACCCCATCACGCAGCGCCACGAGATCATCTCGCTGCGCTCGCGCCAGGTCTCCCTCAACGCCGAGGCCCAGTCGCTCGACAGTGTCACCCTGAACGTCGACGGCGTCGCGATCGTGAAGATCGGCTCCGACCCGCTCTACGTCCGCCGCGCCGCAGAGCGCTTCGCCTCGCAGGACAAGGCCATCGAGCAGTTCACCACCGAGCAGCTCGAGGGAGCCCTGCGCGGCATCGTCGCCACCCTCTCCGTCGTCGAGCTCATGCGCGAGCGCAAGAAGTTCTCCGACCAGATCGCCGCCGACGTCTCGCAGGAACTCGCCGAGCAGGGCCTCATCCTCGACTCTTTCCAGATCAAGGGCATCACCGACAAGGTCGGCTACATCCAGTCCCTCGGTGCACCGGAGATCCAGGCGAAGCGTCAGCAGGCCGAGATCTCGCAGACCAACGCCGACCGCGCGATCAACCAGAAGAACATCGCCAACCAGGAAGCCAACCTCATCGAGCAGACCGCGCTCGACACGAACACCGCCAACGCGAACGCCGGCATCGGCCGCGCCCGTGCCGAGGCAGAGCAGGCCGAGCAGCTCGCCCGCGCCCAGGCCGAGCAGGCCGTGCTCCAGCAGCAGGCCGAGAACAAGCAGGCCCAGCTCGACGCCGATGTCAAACGCGTCGCCGACGCGCAGCGCTACGAGGCGGAGACCCGCGCCCAGGCCGAGCTCTACACCCGCGAGAAGGCCGCAGAGGCCGCCGCGATCGAGCAGGTCAAGCAGGCCGAGGCGCGCACCCGCATCGCCGAGCAGCAGGCGCAGGCCGACAAGGCGAAGGCCGACGGTGAGGCGGCAGCCGCCGTCGCCCGCGCGACCGGTGAGGCAGACGCGCTGCGCTCCCAGGCCGAGGCCGAGTCCGAGGCCCGGCGCCTCCGCGCCAACGCCGAGGCCGACGCGATCCGCGCCGAGGGTGAGGCACGTGCCGCCGCCGTCGAGGCAGAGGCGAAGGCCATCGCCTCCAACCAGGACGCCTTCCTCTCGCAGCGCGTGCTCGAGGTGCTGCCGACCATCATGGGCGAGTTCGCCAAGGGCTACGCCGCGATCGGCAACGTGTCGATCATCGGCGGTTCCGGCGACGGTGCATCCGAGCTCGTCGGGGCGGACAGCGCCAAGGCGCTCAAGTCGGTGTTCGACAGCGTGAGCTCGGCCACCGGCCTCGACCTCGCCGCGATCATCCAGGGCCAGGCCGTCGGACAAGGCATCGGCGCCGGCATCGCCAAGGCACAGACCGAGGCCCAGCCGGCGAAGACCCAGACCGCTCCCCCGCCCCCGCCCGCCTCGGCGTGATCCGGGAGTTCGACACCCGCACGATCGGCGAGGGCCTGGCGTTCACCCAGGCCCTCGCCGATCTGCATGGTGCGCTCGATGCCGGCACGTCGGTGGTGATCAGCTCGCCACCCGGCACGGGCAAGACCACGCTCGTTCCCCCTGTGCTCGCCAACCGCTCCGGTGGCAGGGTCATCGTCACCCAACCGCGCCGAGTCGCCGCACGAGCGGCCGCGCGCCGCCTGGCGCAGCTCGATCGCTCGAACGTCGGCGACAGGGTCGGCTTCACCGTCCGCGGCGAGCGCAGAGCGTCCGCTGTGACACGCATCGAGTTCGTCACCGCGGGCGTGCTGCTGCGCCGGATGCTCGCGGACCCCGGCCTCGACGGCGTCCAGGCCGTGATCCTCGACGAGGTGCACGAGCGCGCCCTGGAGACGGACCTGCTCATCGGTCTGCTCGGCGAGGTACGGGTGCTGCGCGACGATCTGACCCTCATCGCGATGTCCGCCACCCTCGACGCCGCTGCCGTCGCAGACGTGCTCGGAGACGGCATGACATCGGCGCCCGTCGTCACGCAGACGCTCCCGGCCTTCCCGTTGGACGAGCGCTGGGCTCCTCCACCCGCGCCGCGCCTCGACGAGCGCGGGGTCACCCGCACGTTCCTCGACCATGTCGCCCGCGTCACAGCGGGCGCGGCACACGAGCTGGCGCGGTCCGATCCGCGCGCGGACGCGCTCGTCTTCGCACCCGGAGCCCGCGAGGTGTCCGAGATCGCCCGGCGCACCCGCGATCTCGCGCCCGACTGGGACGTGCGCGAGCTGCACGGCCGCATCCCCGTCTCCGAGCAGGATGCCGTCATCGGCGGCCGCCGTGCCGACGAACCACCCCGCATCATCGTCACGACCTCCGTCGCCGAGTCCTCGCTGACCGTGCCCGGCGTCCGCCTCGTCGTCGACACCTGCCTCTCCCGGACGCCCCTGCGAGATGCGGCGCGCGGCATGACAGGCCTCGTCACCGTCCCGACCCCGCGCGCCTCCGCCATCCAGCGGGCAGGACGCGCCACCCGGCAGGGGCCCGGCACCGTCATCCGCTGCACCGATGAGCGCACGTTCGCGGCTGCGCCGGCAAGGCCGTCGCCCGAGATCGCGGTCGCCGATCTCACGGATGCCGCGCTCCTGCTCGCCTGCTGGGGCGCACCGGCAGGAACCGGGCTTCGGCTGCTCGACGCCCCACCGTCCGCGACGATGGACGATGCGCTCACCACGCTCCGAGCACTCGGGGCGATCGATGCCGAGGGACGCGCGACGAGCGAAGGACGCGAGCTCGCCCGAATCCCCGTGGACCCGCGCCTGGCCAGGGCTCTGCTCGCCGGGAGCGCGGTCATCGGCGCCCACGTGGCAGCAGAGGTCGTCGCGCTGCTGAGCGGCGACGTCAGGATCGCGGATGCCGACATCGCGACCGCACTCCCCGGGCTGCGGCGCGGCCACGCCCCGGAGTCTCAGTCCTGGACGAGGGAAGCACGTCGCCTGCTCCGCTTCGTGCCGACAGCTGACGCCTCCGCGAACGGTGACAACCCCGCTGACGCCGATACCGCCACCACCACGGCCGCTACTACCACCCGGGGAGAGCCGAGTCACCAGGTGCGCCGCGCTCGAGCATCCGACACCGATGAAGGCGCAGAGGGCCTCATCGTCGCGCTCGCGTTCCCCGACCGCATCGCGCGTCGGGTGGAACGCACCGCGCACGGGGCGAGCTTCCTGCTCGCATCGGGCACCCGCGCTGGCGTGACGGGCGCCCTCGCGGATGCCGAATGGCTCGCCGTCGCCGAGGTCGCCCGCGCCGAGGGACGCGCCGCAGCGGGCACCGGAGCGGTCATCCGCGCCGCCGCCGTCCTCACCGAGGCGCAGGCCGAGCGAGCGGCGGCGCACCTCGCGACGGACCGCGTCGAAGCCGAGTTCACCGACGGTCGGATCGTCGCCCGCCGCGAGCGGAGGATCGGCGCCATCGTGCGCTCCTCGACGCCGGTGGGCGTGCAGGCCGCCGGCGGTTCGGCGGATGCCGTGCGCCGCGCGATCGAGCGTGAAGGCCTGTCGTTGTTCCGATGGTCGGATGCCGCCGCCGATCTGCGCCGTCGGCTCGCGCTGCTGCACCGCGAGCTGGGCGCGCCATGGCCGGATGTCTCCGAGCCGGCGCTCCTCCGATCCCTGGACTCCTGGCTCGCCCCCGAGCTGGAGGAGCTCGCCGCAGGACGACCGGCCGCGAAGATCGACCTCGCCGCCCCTCTGCGCCGGCTGCTCCCCTGGCCCGAGGCCGCCGAGCTCGACGCACTCGCTCCGGAGCGCCTCCTCGTGCCCAGCGGATCTCGCGTGCGGATCGCGTACCCGGAGCCGGACGGCGATGTCACCCAGCCCGTGGTCGCCGTGAAGCTGCAGGAGTGCTTCGGCTGGTCCGAGACGCCGCGCCTGGTGGCCGGTCGCGTACCCGTTCTCTTCCATCTCCTCTCCCCCGCAGGACGGCCGCTCGCCACCACCTCCGACCTGGCGTCGTTCTGGTCGGGGCCGTACCACCAGGTGCGTGCCGAGATGCGCGGCCGGTATCCGAAGCATCCCTGGCCGGAGGACCCGTGGGCCGCCGTTCCGACGAGGCACACGAAGAAGCGCGCGGAGCAGTCCTAGCGCGTGCGGCGACGCAGTGTCAGCGAGGCGAGCACGAGCGCTCCGACGGCGAACGCCGCGACGACCAGCATCGGGCCGAGCAGATCGTCGTCTCCCGCGGTGACGGCGTTCACGGCGTCGATCGCATAGCTCAGCGGAAGCCAGTCGGAGATGGCGTGCAGCACATCCGGCATGGCATCGCGCGGCATGAAGAGCCCGCCGAGGATGATCTGCGGGAAGACGAGCAACGGCATGAACTGCACCGCCTGGAACTCCGTCCGCGCGAAGGCGCTGGCCAGCAGCCCCAGCGCCGTCCCCAGCAGCGCATCGATGACGGCCACCAGCCCGAGCTGCCAGAGCGGGCCTTCGACCTCCAGCCCGCAGACGCCGACGGCGAAGGCCACAGTCACGACAGCCTGCAGCACGGCCATCAGGCCGAAGGCGAGCGCATAGCCGAGGATGAAGTCGGCCTTCCCGAGCGGCGTCGTCATGAGCCGCTCCAACGTGCCGGAGCGACGCTCGCGGAGGGTCGTGATGGACGTGATGAGGAACATCACGATGAAGGGGAACAGCGCGAGGATCGCCCCGCCGAAGCGATCGAAGACCCCTTCCTGATCGCTGAACAGCCAGGCGAACAGCCCCACGAGGAGGCTGGGGGCGATGAGCATCAGCGCGATGGATCGAGGATCGTGCCGCAGCTGCGTCAGCACACGACCCGCCGTCGCCAGCATCCGGTTGCCGTTCACCCGTCTGCCCTCCGCCGCAGGCGAGGATGCTCCAGCGAGTCGCGCTCGATGAGGGCGAGGAAGCCTTCCTCGGCGTCGCGTGCACCCGTGTCGGCCAGCAGCTCGGCCGGTGTCGTCTCGGCGATGACACGTCCCTCGCGCAGGAGCACGAGCCGATCGCACCGCTGCGCTTCGTCCATGACGTGACTCGAGACGATCAACGTGACGCCGCGCTCGGCGAGCCCGCGGAACAGCTCCCACAGCTCCGCCCGCAGCACGGGGTCGAGTCCTACGGTCGGCTCATCCAGCACCACGAGCTCCGGTGAACCGACCAGTGCCATGGCGAGCGAGACACGGCTCAACTGCCCGCCGCTCAATGCATCCGCGCGCTGCGCGCTCTGCGCGCTGAGGCCGACGTCGGCGACCACGCGATCGACGTCGGCGCGCGATGCCCCGAGCAGCCGGGCGATGTAGGCGACGTTCTGCCGGACCGTGAGGTCGCCGTACACCGCCGCACCCTGCGTGCCGTAGGAGACGCGGTGGCGCAGCGCGCGGGATCCGCCTGGTTCGCCGAGCACACGGACCCGGCCTCCATCGACACGCTGCACGCCGACGATGGCGCGCATGAGGGTGGTCTTGCCGCAGCCGGACGGACCGAGCAGACCCGTGATCCGTCCGCGCGGGACCGTCAGGTCGACGCCGTCGAACACCCGTCGGCGGCCGCGGCGCACCCGCAGATCAGAGATCGTGACCGCATCGTCCGTCATGCATGAATTATGCGCTCGGACGCCCGCGGATCACAGCAGGTGTCGCAGGTACCTTCCCGGCGCGTCGAGGAACGAGCGCCAGTGGCTCACGAGAGCGAGGTCCTCCCACTCCGCCGGCCGCATCCCCCACTCGCCAACCTCGATGATCTTCGCCCCTGGCATCGCCGCGAGCACGGGCGAGTGGGTGGCGCAGAGCACCTGCCCGCCGTCGTCGACGATCCGCTGCAGCACGGCGATGAGCGCCAGCGTGGACTGGAACGACAGCGCCGCCTCCGGCTCGTCCAGGCAATAGAAACCGGGCTCGTCGAAGCGACTGTCCAGCAGTGCGAGGAACGACTCGCCGTGGCTCATCTCGTGGAAGGGCACATCGGGGCCTCTGGTCGAGGGATTCTGCTCGAGGTAGGTGTAGAACGAGTGCATCGTCTCGGCGCGCAGGAAGAAGCCCCACCGGTTGGCCCCCACGCCGCGTTGCAACCGCAGCCACTCCGACAGCTGCGACTCGGTGGCGCGGGTGGAGTGCATGGCCTGGCGCGAGCCGCCCTCGGGAGACAGGCCGTATGCGATCGCCACCCCTTCGACGAGGGTGGACTTGCCGCTGCCGTTCTCGCCGACGAGGAAGGTCACGCCCGGTGCGAGATCGAGGCCCTCGCGGAGCACCTGGGCGACGGCGGGGATCGTCGTCGGCCACCGGTGGCCCGGCTCGGGAGCGTCGTCTGCGGGACGCACGGCGACGACAGGCTGCTCCCGCCGGCGACGACTCCCCGGTTCCCAGATCGACGCCATCAGCACTCGATGACGTTCACGGCGAGCCCGCCCTCGCTGGTCTCCTTGTACTTCGTCGACATGTCGGCTCCGGTCTGGCGCATGGTCTCGACGACGGCATCCAGGGAGACGTAGTGCTGCCCGTCACCGCGCATCGCCAGTCGCGCGGCGGTCACAGCCGTCGCCGCGGCGATCGCGTTGCGCTCGATGCACGGGATCTGCACCAGCCCGCCGATCGGGTCGCACGTGAGACCGAGGTGGTGCTCCATCGCGATCTCGGCGGCGTTCTCGATCTGGCGGTTGGTTCCGCCCATGACCGCGGTCAGCCCGCCGGCGGCCATCGCGCAGGCCGAGCCGACCTCCGCCTGACACCCGCCCTCGGCGCCGGAGATCGAGGCGTTCGCCTTGAAGAGCGAGCCCAGAGCCGTCGCGGTGAGCAGGAATCGGCGGATGCCGCGACGGCGATTCGCCTCGGCGAGGGCGACAGGGTCGTCGAGCGCCCCGACCGCGATGAGCGAGGCCTCGGCGCCGAACCCGAGCAGTGCGCTGCCGACGAGCTCGCCGTACGGGGTGACGGCGTTGCCCGCTCCGAGCCCTGATTCAGCGAGGTAGCGCCACCAGTACATCGCGACAGCGGGGAGGATGCCGGCGGCCCCGTTGGTGGGCGCCGTCACCACACGCCCGCCGGCGGCGTTCTCCTCGTTGACGGCGAGGGCGAACGCCCCGAGCCATTCGCCGGGTATCTCCCTGCCGCCTTCGGCCTCGGCCTCCTCGAGTTGAGCGCGGATCGCCGCGGCGCGGCGCTTGACCTTCAGGATGCCGGGGAGCACGCCGTCGGCGCGGAGCCCGTTGTCGACGCACGCGGCCATCGCATCCCAGATCGCATCGAGGCCTGCGGCGACCTCCTCCTCGGAGCGCATCGCCGTCTCGTTGCGCCTGGCGAGCTCGGCGATCGTCAGCCCGTGCTCGTCGCAGAGCGCAAGCAGCGTCTCGGCATCCGCATACGGGAAGGGCTGGCGCGTGCCGTCCGTGAGACGCGCCTGCTCGCCCTCGCGGCGGATGAAGCCGCCCCCCACCGAGTAGTACGTCTCCTCCAGGATCACCGTCTCGTCCGCATCCGTCGCCGTGATGGTCATCGCGTTGGGATGCGCGGGCAGTCTCGTTCTCGGCGCGAAGACGATGTCCTCCTTCGCGAACGGAACCGGATGCTCGCCAGCGAGCATCAGTGGTTCGCCCGCCGGGTAGTCGGCCCAGGCCAGGCGCACATCTGCAGGATCACACGCCTCAGGAACGAGCCCGCGCAGGCCGGCGACGACCGCATCCGGCGTGCCGTGGCCGATGCCGGTGGCGCCGAGAGATCCGTACAGCGTGCAGATCACGCGCGCCACCCGATCGAGCGCGCCACCGTCCTTCAATCGCTGTGCCGCATCGAGGGCCGCACGCATCGGCCCCACGGTGTGGGAGCTCGAAGGCCCCACCCCGATGGAGAACAGGTCGAAGGCCGAGACGTACGCAGTCACGTCTCCAGGCTACGCCCGGTGGCGGACATCCGGCTGATGAGGAGCGAGGCCTCGATCATCTCCCGGCATCGCCGGAGACCACGGCGGAGAACGCCGCGGACAGCGAGACGGCGACCGCCTCCGGATCGCCCAGGTAGCCGTTCACCATCGCCCCGTCCCGGAGGATCATGAGCTGCCGCGCGACAGGCTCGGCATCGCGCGCCCCCGCCTCGTCCGCGATGCGTGCGAACTCGGCGAGCATCCAGCCGCGATGAGCATCGACGGCAGTGCGTACCGGATCCCCCTGGTCGGAGAACTCGGCGGCGGCGTTGATGAAGGCGCATCCGCGGAATCCGGGGCTGCAGCTGGCCTCGCCGATGCCCTCGGCGAGGGCGTGAAGTGAGCCGACGGGGTCCTCTGGATCATGGATGCTCGAGATCCACGCACGCTCCTGTTCGGCCTGCTGCTCGAGGTACGCGACGACGAGATCGCTCTTGCTGTGGAAGTGCCGGTAGAACGTGACCTTGGTGATGCCGACCTGGTCGATGATGCGGTCCGCGCTCGTCGCGCGGATCCCGTGGGCGTAGAAGAGCTCGTTCGCCGCGGCCAGGATGCGTTCACGGGTGGCAGACCCCCGGCTCGTCGTGCGCGTCTCCGTCGCGTCAGCCACCACGCCCGCCTCTCCTCGATCGGTTCACTTGCACTTGTGTACCAGGTAGTCTACCTTACCGATGTAGACGAACTAGTAACTCTACTTCGCAGAACCGAGGAGGAATCATGTCGACAACCCTGTACACCACCACCGCCACCTCGACCGGCGAGGGCCGCGCCGGCGGGCGCGCCACGACCGACGACGGCGTGCTCGACGTCGTTCTCGCCCTTCCTGCCGCGATGGGTGGCCCGGGAGGAGCGACCAACCCCGAGCAGCTGTTCGCCGCGGGCTGGGCGTCGTGTTTCCACTCGGCGTTGAAGCTGGTGGCGGCTCAGAGCAGGACGCCGATCGCGGACTCGACGGTCGCCGCAGAGATCACCGTCGTGAAGAACGACGACGGCGGACTCGGGCTGGCTGCCGCTCTGCGGGTGCACATCGGCGGCGGCATCGCTCAGGCGGACGCGGAGGCCCTCGTCGCCGCGGCGCACGAGGTATGCCCGTACTCGAACGCCACCCGCGGCAACATCCCTGTCGCGCTCTCCACGACCGTCGCCTGATCCCAGCGCCCGAAGAAAGTCATC
The DNA here is from genome assembly GCF_053615555.1 of Microbacterium sp. NPDC055903. Lineage (NCBI taxonomy): Bacteria > Bacillati > Actinomycetota > Actinomycetes > Micrococcales > Microbacteriaceae > Microbacterium > Microbacterium sp. NPDC055903. The sequence continues at coordinate 580,121 of NZ_JBSHCA010000001.1, forward strand.
ATGAACACCTCCGCCATCGCACCAACGCCCGCCTACGCCCGCTCCCTGCGCACCCTGTACCTCATCCGCTTCGTCTTCGCGCTCGTCTGGGTGGGCGTCGTGTTCGTCACGTCGGCGCAGGCGACCGAGCCAGACGCGCTTCTCAGCGCGCTGCTGGTCCTCTATCCCCTCTTCGACGCCGGCGCCGTGCTGTGGCAGCTGCGCGCCGACCCCGACAAAGCGCGCTCCAAGGCCGCCGAATGGACGGGGGTCGTCGTGAGCGTCACGGTCGCCATCGCCCTCGGCGTCGCTTCTTCGATCTCGCTTCCCGCTGCCGTCGCGGTCTGGGGCGTGTGGGCGGTCATCGCCGGCACGCCGCAGCTGATCACCGCGATCCGCAACCGCCGGAACGGCGGCCAGGTCGCCCAGATGCTCTCCGGCGGCATCTCCTTGTTCGCCGGAGCCGGCTTCCTCTTCCAGGGGCTGCAGGGCGGCGGCATGATCGTCGGCGCCGCAGGCTATGCCGCGCTCGGCGCGGTGTTCTTCCTCATCTCCGCCATCGCGTTGAGCGTGAGGCTGAAGAGACCGAACATGTGACGGCGGCGGAACACGATTCCCGCGGTGAGCGTGACCCGTGAAAAGCAAGATCCCCGTCGCTCTCGCGACGGGGATCTCAATACTGTCTCAACACAGTGTGCGCCCGAAGGGACTCGAACCCCTAACCTTCTGATCCGTAGTCAGATGCTCTATCCATTGAGCTACGGGCGCATGACCTGGGCTGCTTTTCAGCTTTCCGGGCCGTCGTCCAGCGTACACGAGGTTCGACCCCGAAGTGAAATCGAGCTCAGGCCGACTCGGCCTCGCGCTTGCGCTTGGCCCGCTGCGCGGACGAGAGCGCCTGCAGATCGACGAGCCGAAGCGCCTGCATGCGGGCCTCGCGCATGGTCTCGTAGTCCGGATCCTGATCGGGACGCATGCCCTCGACCCTCAGCCGCCGGTCGAGGTTGTGACGCACGTCGGTCCATGCCGCCTCACGCGCCGCCTCGACGATCTCGCGCAGCGCATCCTCGTTCTCGGCCATCGCGCGCAGCCGCGACGCCACCCCGGCCGACTGGCGGGCCCTGCGGCGGAGATTCCGGACGTCGCGGTCTCGGTAGTCGTGGGTGCTCGCCGGATCGGAGTGCCGCCCCCTGGCGCGCTTGCGCAGCCGTGTCACGAGCGCCGCGGCGTCTTCGGACTCCTGCGCCATGGCCAGCAACGACTCGGCTGCATCGGCCATGTACTTCTCGGTGTCGAAGGCGCCGCCCTGGGCGATCGTGCCGACGAGGATGTGGTTGCGTACGGCGAGGCGCGTCGCGGCGGTCGCGATCGCCACGCCTTCCGCGATGGCATCCGCTGTTCGTCCCACGACGACCTCCCTAGCGAAAATCGTACCGGTACCGACCGACACGGCGGTCGGCCAGAATGAGAGCCGGATCACCCGACCATCCGAGGAGCAACGATGCGCCCACTCGAACTCCGAGACGGCACCACCGTCATCACGGGAGCCGCCGCCGGCATGGGAGCCGAGATCGCCAGACGGCTCGCAGCCGACGACGTCCGGCTCGCCCTGATCGACCACGACGCGGCAGGCCTCGACGCCCTCGGGCTGCCGGAGAGCGTCGCCACCCGCCACGTGGTCGATCTGCGCGACGACGCCGCGGTCGCCGCATGCGCGGCGGAGATCGTCTCCGCGCATCCCTCGATCACCGCGCTCATCACCTGCGCCGGATCGTCGATGCTCGGCAGTCTCGAACAGCTCACCCTCGAGGAGATGCGCTGGCTGGTCGACGTCAACCTCTGGGGCACCGTCTCCATCACCAAGGCACTGCTGCCCGCCATGCTCCGCAGCCCCGCCGCCCACATCACCCACCTCGCGAGCGTGTACGCGCTGGCCGCGCCGGCCGGACGCATCCCCTACGCGATGAGCAAGTTCGCCGTCCGCGGGTTCTCCGAGGCGCTGCGCCACGAGCTGGAGGACACCGCGGTGACGGTCGGCGCCGTCTATCCCGCGGGGGTGCGCACCGGCATCATCCTGCACGGACGCTACGCCGCCGCCCTCGACCCCGCCATCGCCGCCAGAGCCGCCGCCGCCCAGGCCGCGATGTACCACACAGATCCGTCCGACGCCGCAGCCACCATCATCCGCGCGACCGTCCGCCGCAGGGCGAGGACGATGGTCGGACGCGAGGCAGGCCTCATCGACGCCCTCGTCCGCGTGCTCCCCGTCCGGCACTGGAACCTCATGCGCCGCCCGCTTCGCGCAGCCACCGACACGACGACACCGGTCGGCTGAGCCTCAGCGCACCACTCCGACCCACACGCCGGACGCCCAGGCCTGCTGCTGCGCATCGCACCCCACAGAGCCCGGACAACCACGGACCACGGCCATGCAGTTCGCGAGGAACTCCGGGTCCGATCCGAACAGGCGCTGATACGACCCCGACGCCGTCAGCGCACCCCACACCCTGAACTGGTGGATGTGCGCGAGCTCGTGCGCCATCGCCCAGTTCAGCGCCCCCTCATCCCAGTCCGCGACGTCCGCGCGGTACTTGATGTAGCCGTCGCTGTTCGCGCAGGCCGGCGCCGAACCGCCAGCGCAGGACCCCGATTCGTACAGGCCGATCCCGGCGCCGCCGACCCGGTCGAGTGCGGCGCGCACGCGCGCATACCCCTCGGAACCGCTGGACGCCCAGAGCACGCCCGGTCCGGTGTGCGAGAGGGACCAGGCCTCCACCTCGCCGTCGACCTTCGCCGTGAGCCCGCGGATCGTCGCCGTGGCCGAGACGATGACTGCCGGATCGTCTCGCTCCTCGAGGACGGCGCTCTGCGCGGCGAGCGCCGCCGCACGGTGCGTTTCCGTGTCGATTCTGCCCTCCGCCTGCCCCAGGGCTGTGGCCAACGCGGCGAGCGCGTCGACGAATCCCGGTCGCTCGGCGAGAACGGCCGTGAGCGCGGACTTCTCCTCGGACGCCGCCGTGATCAGAGCCGCGAGATGCGCTCCGCGCGCCTCTGCGGCGTCCGCGCGTTCGACGGCTTCGACCGCACGCGCGTACACGTCGGCCCGCTCGGCGTCCAGCTCTGACGCCTTCGCGATGACGCCGAGCCCGAGCACGAGCGTCGCCGAGACCGTGACCGCGAGCACTCTGCGCAGGATCACTCGAGGAAGCCTTCGGTGTCGGCGAGCTGCTCCTCGAGGCTCCGGATGCTCGATCGCAGCTCGGTCAGCTCCTGCGCGGCCTGGCGGTTGCTCTCGATCGCATCGGCGCGTCGGTCCTGTGCCAGGGAGATCTCATCGCTGATCTGCTGGATCTCCTGCTCGCGCTGCAGATCGGCGATCACGACCGCACTCGCCCCGGCGATGAGCAGGAGCCCACCGAGCACGAACGCGAAGACCCGCATATCGCTCCCCAGTGCGAAAGGACGCCGGGTCCGAGCCCGACCGTCTCAATCTAGAGCACAGCAGGCTCGCCCGCGGCCCCCTCTTCACTCGAGGCCGTGCGGATGAGCCGCTGCTCCGCCTCACGCCGTCCGCGTGCGAGATGCTGCGGGACGAGCATCCGAAGGGCCTCCACGTCGCGGTCGGCGATGGCTGCGTAGAGGAGCTCGTGGTCCGCGGCCATCGCCACGAGGTCTTCGTACTGGCCGAACAGCCAGCGCAACCGGGTGCTGAAGACACCGACCAGCTCCCTGAGCATGTCGTTGTCGACCATCTCGGCGACCATCTCGTGGAAGGTCCCTGCGGCCTGGCGTCCCGCGGCCGTGTCGCCCGCGGCAGCGGCTGCCTGCTCCTCGTCGAGCATCGCCCTGAGCGCTGCGAGGCCCTCGTCATCGTGCCGTTCCGCGGCGAAGACGAAGACGAGCGTCTCGATGGCCTCGCGCACCTCGGCGAAGTCCTTGAGATCGGTCGGGGTGAACTCGCGGACGACGGCCCAGGTACGCGGACGGGCGACCACGATGCCCTCTCCGACGAGTGCGCGGATCGCCTCGCGCACCGGCAGCCGTGAGACATCGAGCTCGGCAGCGATGTCTCGCTCGATGAGACGCGAACCGGGCGCGCGTCGCCCCAGCATGATGTCGTCGCGCAGCAACCTCGTCACCCGCACGGATTCCAGTTCTGCGACCTCGACCCCCGTCATGCCTGGAATTCTGCCACTCAATGCGACAGGTATCCACTTTTGGTATGCCAGATCAGGACAAAAGTCGGATGCGAACCTTTGAATCACGCGCTAGTCAGGCGCTCGTGAGTCGCCCGTTCGGAAGGATTCCGACGGCGACAGGACGGCCACGCCTGTTCGACCACTCACTCCACGATCCCGTGTAGACGTGAGCGCGGATGCCTGATTGCTCCAGCGCGAGCGCCGTGTGCATCGCTGCGACTCCCGACCCGCAGTAGACCGCGACGGGCGTGCGGCCGTCGATTCCCGCCGTCGCGAAGATCCGGCGGAGAGCATCCGGTTCCCGCAACCGGCCGTCGCCCGTCACCGTCGCCATCGCGGGAAGGTTCACCGCACCGGGGATGTGCCCGCCGATCGGATCGAGCGAGGTCTGCGCGCCGCTGTACTGCTCCGGCGTGCGGACGTCCAGCAGCACCCCTCCGTCCAGGAACCGTTCGACGTCGTCGATCGCCACCCCGAGCGCGCCGGACTCGCCGAGGACGACGTCGCCGGGCTCCGGTCGGACATCACCGCCCTCCAGCGGGAGCCCTTCCGACACCCACGATCGGATGCCTCCGTCGAGCACCCGCACCTCCACACCCCTGCCCCGCAGCAGCCACCACAGCCGTGCCGCCGCCACGCTGCGATTGTCGTCGTACGCGACGAGGAGGTCGCCGTTGCGAACGCCCCATCCCCTCGCCGCCCGCTGGAGGTCCGCCAGCTCAGGAAGCGGATGCCTGCCCTGCTCGGGCTGTCCTCGGCGGGCCAGCTCGCGATCGAGGTCCACGTAGACGGCACCGGGAAGATGCCCCTGGACGTACTCGGGCCGCCCCTCCGGACGATCCAGGCGCCAGCGCACGTCGAGCACGCGCACGGCCGGGCCCTGCGCATGCTCGGCACGGTGCTGCAGGTGAAGCAGCTGTGCCGGACTGACGAGATCGCTCATGGCACCCAGCATCCGCGGCACGCGACGGCGACGTCATCTGGGCACGAAACGCCCGTTCATCAGACGACACACGACGTCATACGCCGGGGTCAGGAGAGCTTGTGGATCGCATCCTCCGCCGCCACCCACGCGAGCATCGCGCACTTCACGCGCGCGACGTAGCGGGACACCCCGCCCAGCGCCGCGGCGTCGCCAAGCAGCTCGGGGTCGGGTTCGATCTTGCCTCGCGAGCGCATCGCCTCGCGGAACACCTCGATGCGATGCTCGGCCTCCGCCACCGGCATCCCCTCGACGAGCTCGGCGAAGAGCGACGCCGAGGCCTGCGAGATGGCGCAGCCGTGCCCCTCCCACGTCACCGCCTCGATCGTGCCGTCCGCGGCGCGATGCACCTGGAGGGTGATCTCGTCGCCGCAGGTCGGGTTCAGCTGGTGCGATTGGGAGGGCACGGCATCCCGCAGACCGAAGCCGTAGGGCGCGCGCGAGTGATCGAGGATCAGCTCCTGGTACAGGTTCTGCAGATCGGACGAGCTCACGAGATCCTCCCGAAGAAGCCGATCGCATCGGCGACGCCGGCGATGACGGCATCCACCTCGTCGGCGGTGTTGTAGAGATAGGTGCTCGCGCGGGTCGAGGAGGTGACCCCGAGTCTGCGGTGCAGGGGCTGCGCGCAATGATGGCCGACGCGCACCGCGATCCCTCTGTCATCGAGGAACTGGCCGAGGTCGTGCGAGTGGATGCCTACGACGTCCACGCTCGCCAGCCCCACCCTCGGCGCCGCGATGCCCTCGCCGAGCACCCGCACGCCATCGATCGCACCGAGCCCCTCGACGAGGCGAAGGCCGAGTTCAGCCTCGTGCGCAGCGATGCGCTCCATGCCGATGCCCTCGAGATAGCGGACCGCCGCAGCGAGCCCTATCGCCTGAGATACCCGCTGCGTGCCCGCCTCGAAGCGCTGCGGCGGCGGCAGATACTCCGCCTCCGTCGTCGTGACGGTCGTGATCATGGAGCCGCCGGTGAGGAAGGGCGGCATCGCCTCGAGCAGCGCACGACGCCCGTAGAGGGCGCCGATGCCGGTGGGGCCGAGCATCTTGTGGCCGGAGAACACCGCGAAGTCGACGTCGAGGGCACGCACGTCCAGCGGCAGATGCGGCACCGACTGGCATGCGTCGAGGAGGAACAGCGCGCCGACCTCGCGCGCGGCGGCGACGAGCTGCTCGACGGGGTTCACGACACCGAGCACGTTGGAGACATGGGTGGCCGCGACGAGCCTCGTCCGAGCCGTGATGTACGAGGAGAGCTCGTCGATGCGCAGCGCGCCGTTATCATCCAGCGGGATGACCCTCAGCGTCGCGCCGGTGCGCGCGGCGAGCTCCTGCCAGGGGATGAGGTTCGCGTGGTGCTCCATCTCGGTGGTGACGATCTCGTCGCCAGGTCCGATCCTGAGCCCGGCTGCCGCCTCTCCCCCGCGCCCGATGCTCGCGTTCGAGATCGCGTAGGCGACGAGGTTCACCGCCTCGGTGGCGTTGGAGGTCCAGACGATCTCGTCATCGTCGGCTCCGACGAAACGGGCGACGGCGGCGCGGGCATCCTCGAAGGCCTCCGTCGCCTCTGCGGCGAGGGTGTGCGCGCCGCGGTGCACCGCCGCATTGAGGGTGAGGAGATAGTCGCGCTCGGCGTCGAGGACGGCGAGCGGCCGCTGAGCGGTGGCGCCGGAATCGAGGTAGACGAGCGGACGACCGTTCACCTGGGCCGACAGGATCGGGAAATCGGCGCGGAGCGCTGCGATCTCGGCATCCGTCAGCGCACCGGTCGCGGTCGAGGCTGCGTTCGTGCTCATCCCTCCAGTCTCCCACCTGACGCCCCGCGCGGGGTTGTCACACCACGGCCCCCTGCGCTGTCACAGCTGAGGTACGCCGACGGCGTACGCTGAGCGACGACACGGGAGCGCGGATGAGGACCGAGGAACTGGACGAGGCCGTCACGGCGTTCGATGAGCATCGACGGCGCCTCTTCGGCATCGCTTACCGGATGCTCGGCACGGTGGCCGACGCCGAGGACATCGTCCAGGAGACGTGGATCCGCTGGCAGGCGGCCGATCGCGACGGCATCCGCGAACCTGGCGCCTTCCTCGCCACGATCGCCACCCGTCTCTCCATCAACGTCCTGCAGTCCGCGCATGCCAGACGCGAGACGTACATCGGTCCGTGGCTGCCCGAACCTGTCGATACGAGCGACGACCCGACGCTGGGCGCCGAGAAGGCAGAGGCGCTGCAGTACGCCGTGCTCATCCTGCTGGAGAAGCTGACGCCCACCGAACGCGCCGCTTACGTGCTGCGCGAGGCGTTCGACTACCCCTACCCGCGCATCGCCGAGGTCATCTCCACAACCCCCGTCAACGCCCGCCAGCTCGTGAGCCGCGCCCGCAGCCACCTCGCAACCGCCCGCAGCACAGCAGCCACGGACACGGACACGGATCGACGACGACTCCTGGAAGCGTTCCTGACGGCTGCGCAGAACGGCGACGTCGGCGACCTCGAGCGCCTGTTCGCCGAAGACGTCGTCAGCTACACGGACGGGAACGGCGTGAAGCTCGCCGCCCGGATCCCGGTCTCAGGACGCCGCAGGGTCGCGGCCTTCGTCGCCGCGTTCGCCGGTCACTTCTGGACCGGCAAGCGCATCGACTGGGTCGAGGTCAACGGCCAGCCGGCCGCCACCTTGACGACGGGTGATGAGGTCACCACCCTCGTCACCCTCACCGCGGGGGCGCACGGGATCGAGCAGCTCCTCTGGGTCATGAGCCCCGACAAGCTCGGCAGGGCCGCGGTGGCACACGCATGAGAGGAGCAGCGCCGGCCGGGCGGCTCCGGCGACGACGCGATGCATCCGCGCCCGATGACCTCATCAGCCGACTCGCCGACGCCCTCGCCCGTCGCGACGGCGCGGATCTGCGGGCTCTGCTTCATCCCGGCGTGCTGCTCGTGATCGATACCGGCGGCATAGTCGGCACACCCCGCGAACCGCAGCGGGGTCGCGTCGCAGCCGTCGAGGGGATGCTGGAGCTCGCCTGCTCGGCGGAGGTCTCGATCGCGTCCGTCAACGGCGTGGACGGCATCGTCGTCCGGCAGGGCGCCACGGTGGTCGGCGTCGTCTCCGCCGAGCGGGACGGTGCGTCGCTGCGCACGATCTGGATCGTGCGCAATCCCGCCAAGATCGGCGCCTGGAACCGGGAGCGGTCGGATTCGCCTTCACCTGTCACAGGCGAGGAGAGCACCCGGTCATAGCTGTCGACACCGCATCCCCGGTGCTCCTGACAGAAAGGCTGGACATGACGAAGATCGTCGTCATCGGAGGCACGGGCCTCATCGGTTCCAAGGTCGTCGCGAAGCTCGCCGCTCACGGACACGAGGCGATCGCGGCCTCGCCGGGAACGGGCGTGGACTCCATCACGGGTGAAGGCGTCGCCGAGGCACTCGCGGGTGCCGGCGTCGTGGTCGACGTCTCGAACTCCCCCTCGTTCGAGAAGCAGGCCGTGCTCGACTTCTTCACGACCTCGACCTCGAACCTCCTGGCCGCGGAGAAGGAAGCAGGCGTCGGGCACCACGTCGCCCTCACGATCGTCGGCACGAACCGCCCGCAGAACATCGACTACTTCCATGCCAAGGCCGCGCAGGAGAAGCTCATCGAGCAGTCCGGGGTGCCGTACTCCTTCGTGCACGCCACGCAGTTCTTCGAGTTCATCGGGAGCATCGCGGCGACCGTGGCCGCCGGTGACGAGATCCGCCTTCCCGGTGCGCTGATCCAGCCGATCGCCGCCGAGGACGTCGCCACCGCGGTCGCGCGCACCGCGGCGGGCTCGCCGTTGAACGGCGGGATCGAGATCGCCGGCCCCGAGGTGTTCCCGATGGACGACTTCATCCGCCGCGGCCTCGCCTTCCGCGGCGATGCGCGCACGGTCGTGCAGGACCCGCAGGCGCAGTACTTCGGAGCGCACATCGAGGAGCGGACTCTGCTGCCGGTCGACGGAGCACAGATCTTCCCGACCACGCTGGCCGAGTGGCTGCCCGCGAACCCTCCCCGGTCATGAGGATCGTCGTCGTCGGCGGCACCGGTCTCATCGGATCGCGGGTCGTCGCGCAGTTGAGGGCGGCCGACCACGATCCGGTGGTGGCGTCACGGGCTACCGGTGTCAACTCCTTCACGGGTGAGGGCCTGGCCGATGCCCTCGCCGGTGCGGAGGCGCTGATCGACGTCTCCAACTCGTCCTACCTCGACGAGGCGGGCGCGGAGGAGTTCTTCGCCGAGTCCACGATGAATCTGCTCAGCTACGGCGCCGCGGCCGGCATCCGCCACCACCTTGCGCTGTCGGTCGTCGGAACCGATCGGCTCGCGAGGGCCGAAGGCGGATACTTCCGCGCCAAGGCGACGCAGGAGCGGCTGATCGTGGAATCGGGCCGGGACTATTCGCTGGTCCACGCGACCCAGTTCTACGAGTTCATCCGCAGCATCACCGATGCAGCGACACGTCGCGGTGTGGTCCGTCTCGCCGAGGCGCTGATCCGCCCGATGGCGGCCGACGATGTGGCCGCCGCTGTGGTCTCGGTGGTGCAGGAGCGGCCGCTGCTGCGGGTGCAGGAATTCGGCGGTCCGGAGGTGTTCCGGCTCCAGGAGCTCGCGGAGAGGGAGCTGAGATTCCGGCACGACGAGCGCGAGATCGTCGCGGATCCGCTGGCGACCTACTTCGGAGCATCCCTCGGTGAGCGCGACTTGCTGCCCGGAGCGCACGCCAGGCTCTCCGAACGCACATTCCGCGAGTGGCAGTCCGCTGCGGGCGAGCAACGCTGAACAGGAGGCGGGGCGACGGGATCGTTTGGTCGCCCCGCCCCGCGCGTGAGACCGAGCGGCGGAGGGAGCCAGGTCAGCCGGCGTCCTCCGCCGGTTCGAGGTGCTCATCCACGAGCATGATCCCTCCGCTCGAGTTCGCGGAGTTCGCGAGGTCCTCGATCCACGTCCGGCTCAATGCGGGTGTCTGCGGCTCGCCGAACACGAAGCGCAGCGGGATGGACGGATGCAGCCAGATCGTCGTTCGTCCCTCCGGGTCGCCGTCTGGATGCCGCCACGACAGCGTGAAGCTCTCGTTCCGTCGCAGCTTGGTCGCCACGACGACCTTCAAGTGCGCGAGCGCGCGATCCTCGATCGAGATCGGCTTGCTCTCGCCGCCGTAGTACAGCTGACCCATGGTTCTCCTCATCGCGATGCCAAGGGTCGGCATCTCGCTCGAGGCTATGCGTGCTTCATCCGCCGCATGCGCCGGCGGCGCGAGGACAGCCGCGAAGCGTGCGCAACCGTGCGCGTCGCGTCATCACTCCGAGGCCCATCGCTCATCGGGCCGCGCGACGCGTGCCGCTCGGCGCCGTCCCGTACTGCTCCCGGTAGTAGCCGGCGAAGCGGGACGGATGCGAGAACCCCCAGCGCCGGGCGACCACCGCGATCGGGTCCTCGGTCTCCTTGAGGTCGCGGTGCGCACCCGCGAGTCGTGCGCGGCGCAGCTCCTCTCCCGGCGTCGTCTCCAAGGCGCGACGGAAGGCCATCTGCAGCCCCCGCGTGGACAGGTGCACCGCACCGGCGACGTCGTCGACGGTGATCGGCCTGGATGCGTTGTCGGCGATGAAGTCGAGCGCACGGCGCACGAGCGCCGGTGCCGCCCTCGTCTGCGGCGAGCGCTTCATCGTGTCCCGGAAGGTCGTGGGAAACGTCGCCAGCGTCGTCCAGAGCGCGTGCCGCTGGAGCGAGGCCCTGAGGATGTCATCGTCTGCGGCACTGCCCGTCAGGGCCTGGAGGACGTAGTCGAAGGTGCGCTGCCAATGAAGGGCGTCCGAGGGGCGGTCCGGCATCGCTCCGGTGACGGAGAGCACGAGTCCTGCGTCGCCGGACATCTGCCTGGCGAGTTCCTGCGCGAGCATCCTGTCGAAGATGAGCGCCTGCACGACAGCCGCGCCGTCCCACTGCGCCTCGACCGCACGCCCATCGGTGATCCACGGCGTGCCCGCTCCGTCCTCGCCATCGACGGTGCGCACGTGGGATCCGCCGCCGTGCACGCGGCAGACGAGGACCTGTCCATGCGGGTCGACCGACGAACGCACCCCCGCGGCGAGTTCGTACTTCACGATGGACAGACCTGGCAGCTGCGCAGAGGTCCAGTCGAAGCGGAACCGGCTCGGGTCGACCCGGTCGAGACGAGCCGACGGCACATAGCGCTGCCACGTCTCCTCGACGCGCCGCACGTCGCGGGAGTGGAATCTCACCAGTACGTCGGACAAGGCGCTATCCCTCTGACCGTTCGTTCTTGATCAGCGCCCCCGCCGTGATGAACAGCAGCGCGCCGACGACGCCGGCGCCTCCCCAGACGACGGGGTCGACCTCGAAGGGGAAGATCGGGTTCCAGAACACGGCGACGGCCACGAAGACGACGGTCCACCACCATTGCTTCGCCTGCACGGCGAACCACGCGACGATGAGGGCAAGGATCGCCACGACGTAACGGATGATCGTCGCGCCGAGGTCGACGGTGAACACCGGCGACAGGAACAATGCGATCGCGGCCAGGATGCCGGGTGCGAGGGCATTGCGCTGGAGCTGGGGTTCGGAAGAGCGCGTGGCGTGCATGGCTCCAGTGTTTCACGAGAATCCTTCATCGTCTTTTTGTTCTTGTATCAATGTCGGTGGCCCCTTGTTCAATAGAAGCTATGAACGATCTTCTGCACAGGATGCGAGCCGTCGAGGCCTCCCTCGATGCGGCGGCGCGCTCCGCCTTCGCCGCAGACGCCGTGCAGGACCTCACCGACGCCGAGACGGCGGAGCTGCTGACGATCACCGGCCGCATCCAACAGCGGCTCGAAGGAGTGCAGATCGAGGCCGTCGATGTCGTCTCGACCCGCTCCGACCGATATCGCGACGAGCGCATGAGCACGGCGTACGGATGCGCGAGCGCAGTGGACCTCATCCGGATGCTGCTGACCACCGATGCTCGCGCCGCGACGCGGCTCATCCGGGCCGCCGGTCTCGTGCATCGGATGCGGTCGGTGACCAGCGGCGAGCATCTCCCGGCGCGATTTCCTGCGCTCAGGGAGGCGATGACCGCCGGCGACCTCGGCATCGCAGGGCTTCTCGCGGCCGCCGAGCCCGTCGTGCACGCCGCGAGACGCATCGGCGAGGAGGATCTGCTGCGCGTGGACGCCGAGCTCGCGCTGCTCGCCGCCGGCTCCGACCCGGAGTCTCCTGGAGGCGCTGACGATCACGCAGCGACCCCGCATCCAAAGGCCCTCCCCGAGGAGCTCGCGGTGTACGCGAAGGTCATGATCGCGTACCTCGACCCGGACGGCCCGAATCCCGCATCCGAAGAGGACGCGATGCAGGGCAGGTTCCTCCGCGTGGGGCCTCTCAAGAACGGCGTCCACCCGGTGCGGGGCGCGCTGCTGCCGGAGGTGGCGGCGCAGCTCGCGCTCCTCCAGGACAGCGTGCTCAATCCGAGGACTCCAGCGGTTCCGGCGCCGGACGCACCATCCGTGCCCGGCGCCACAGGCAGCGGCGTTCGCTTCGAACTCGCCGACGACGGCGTCGACGACGCCGAGGAGTCGGCCTTCCTCGACACGCGCACGCGTGCCCAGAAGCAGCACGACGCGTTCGCTTCGATACTCACCGTCGCCGCCGGAACCGATCTCTTCCCCCACCTCGGCGGGGCCGCACCCACACTCGTCGTGACGGCGACCGCTGATGATCTGACCAGAGGGGCGGGGTGGGCGACGTTGCCGAGGACCGGCGAGCGCGCGGCACTGTCGACCGCCTACCAGGCGGCATGCGCCGGCGGCGTCCAGCGCGTGCTGTTCGACGACCACGGGCGTATCGTCGCCCTCGGCACGTCGGCGCGGATCTTCACGGCGCTCCAGCGCAGGGCGATCGTCGTTCGCGACGGCGGCTGCGTGATCCCCGGGTGCACGGTGCCTGCCAGCTGGTGCGAGATCCACCACGTCCGCGAGCATGCGGCCGGTGGCCCCACGCACACGGACAACGGGGTGCTGCTGTGCTGGTTCCATCACCGCACGCTGCATCTGAGCGAATGGCGCATCCGGATGGATCGTGGTGTCCCGGAGGTCCGTGGCCCCGCCTGGTGGGACCCGCATCAGCATTGGCATCGGGCGCGCTCACCGCATCGGCCGCGTTCACCGGGCGATCGACGACAGGCGGTGCCGGGATGAGCTCCGCCGCGCCGGACCCGGCTACGGAGGCCGGACGCTCCTGCCTGCACTTCCAGGATACCGCGGGGATGGGGGCTTGCGGCAAGGGCCCCCACGGGGCGCATACTGGTCGATCGCGGCGCCGGGAGACACCGGCGTGCGCGAGATCGGAGCCGCTGTGCACACCCGTTTTCCGACCGCTTTCCACCTCCCCGAGCGCCTCTCCGCCAAGGCCGATCCTGCTCTGATCGGCGAGGACGACCTGCACTTCGCGCGCATCCGCGACGCTCTCAGAGAGGCCGTCGCCACCGCCTCCACGAGACTCGACGCGCTGCGGCACGCCCCGGCCGGCGTCGGCGGCTCCGCCGTCGAGCGCGACCTCGAGATCCATCGCCTCAACTCCCGCCTGACCGCCCTGCAGCGCTACGACATCGACCTGTGCCTGGGAAGGATGGTCCCGTTCAACGGCCCACCCGTCTACATCGGACGCCTCGGGCTCACCGACGCCGCAGGCGACGCGCTCCTCATCGACTGGCGCGCACCGGCCGCCGAGCCTTTCTTCGCCGCCAGCCACGGCGATCCAGCCGGGCTCGTCAGCCGCCGGCGGTACCGGTGGACGAACCGCCTGATCAGCGACTACTGGGATGAGGTCTTCTCCCCCGACGCGCTCACCAACCCGGCCGCGCTCGACGACCAGTCCGCGTTCATCGCCAGTCTCGGCGCCTCACGGTCGCCCAGAATGCGCGATGTGCTCGCCACGATCCAGGGCGACCAGGATGCCATCATCCGTGCGGACGCCAAGGGTCCGCTCGTCGTCGACGGCGGCCCTGGCACGGGGAAGACGGTCGTCGCGCTGCACCGCGCCGCTTATCTGCTCTACGCCGACCCGCGCATCGCCGCTGGCGGCCGCATACTCGTCGTCGGCCCGCACGAACCGTACCTCGCCTATGTGGACGACGTGCTGCCGAGTCTCGGAGAGGACGGCGTGCGCACCTGCACGCTCCGCGATCTCGTCCCCGAGCAGGTGGACGGGCGGGAGCAGGATCCTCGCACATTCGCGCTCAAGGCGGACGCACGCCTGCTCGGCGCCGTCGACCGCGCCGTACGCCTGTACCGGCGGCCACCGGAGAACGACCTCATGATCGAGACGGACTGGATCGACATCCCGCTGTACAGAGACGATTGGGAAGACGCCTTCGACGCCGTGGAACCGGGGACGGCCCACAACGACGCCCGCCCGCAGGTCTGGAACACGCTCGTCGAGATCCTGGCTCACCGCGCCCGCGTGCCGCAGCGCCTGCTCGCTCCGGTGCTTCGCGGCGACGAGCGACTTGTGAACGCCTTCGACCGCGCCTGGCCGCTGCTCGACCCGACCGCTCTGGTCGCCGCCCTGTGGACGGACACCGCGTTCCTGATGCGATGCGCGCCGTGGCTCGGCAGCGGCGACGCCGAACACCTGCAGCGATCGGTCGGCACGGCCTGGACCGAATCCGACCTCCCCTTCCTCGACGCCGCGCACCGCCTCTTCGGCGATCCGAAGGCGGAGGGCATCCGGCGAGATCGCACGGCCAGGATCGCCGAAGAGCGCGAGTATCGCTCCCATGTCGCCGACTACCTCGTGTCCAGCTCGGACGACGATCTCGGCATCATGTCCATGCTCACCGGCGAGGACCTGCGCAACTCCCTGGACGACGTAGACGCGCTTCCCGCGACAGCCGTGGATCCGCTGGCCGGGCCGTTCGCGCACATCGTCGTCGACGAGGCGCAGGAGCTGAGCGATGCGCAATGGCGGATGCTGCTGGCGCGGTGTCCCTCCCGCAGCTTCACCGTCGTCGGCGATCGCGCGCAGGCCAGGCACGGCTTCACGCAGAGCTGGGCCGAGCAGCTGGAGCGCGTGGGGCTCGGCCCTGCGCGCCTCGCCTCCCTCACCGTGAACTACCGCACGCCAGAGGAAGTGATGGCCGAAGCGGAGCCCATCATCCGCACGGCGATCCCTGACGCGAACGTGCCGACCTCGATCCGCTCCAGCGGTCTTCCCGTGCGCCGCGGCACGCTCGACGAGCTCGACGACGTCCTGGCCTCCTGGCTCTCCGCGAATGAGGACGGCACGGCCGCCGTCATCGGCGTGGACCCGCCGCGCACTCCCGAGCGCGTGCTCTCACTCACTCCCGAGACGGCGAAAGGCCTCGAGTTCGATTTCGTCGTCCTGCTCGATCCTGCCGCCTGGGGCGACGGCATCGAAGGCGCCGTCGACCGGTACGTGGCGATGACCCGATCGACGCGCGAGCTGGTGCTGCTCGACGCTCCTCGCCCTTAGGCAGGACGCACGAAGGGCGCTCACTCCGCACATGCGGCGTGAGCGCCCTTCGGCATAGGACGTGGCTCAGACCACGGCACCGCCCGGCTGCGCGGCGAACGCGTCGAGCGCGGCGATGACCTCGTCATCGAGCACGGCCTGGCTGGCGAGGATCGCGTCGTCGATCTGGCCGGTGCGGGATGCTCCGATGATCGCGGTGGTGACCACCGGGTCACGCAGCACCCAGGCCACCGCGAGCTGGGGGATCGAGAGCCCCGTCTGCTTCGCGATGCCGTCGATGCCGCGGATGCGCTGCAGATAGTCCTCGGTGAGCGCCGAGCCGTTCAAGAAGTGACTGTTCGCCGCGCGGGAGTCGGCGGGGACGTCGCCGTCGATGTACTTGCCCGTCAGCAGCCCCTGAGCCAGCGGCGAGAACACCGCGCTGCCGACCCTGCGCTCACGCAGCCACGGGAACAGCTCGGTCTCGGGCGTGCGGTCGAACAGGGAGTACCTCGGCTGGTGCAGCAACAGGGTCACGTTCTGCGCGGCGAGCAGCTCGTAGGCGCGCTCGGCGAGCGGCGCCGGATAGTTCGAGATCCCCACGTAGAGCGCCTTGCCGCTGCGGACGATGTCGGCCAGCGCCGTCATGGTCTCCTCGAGCGGCGTATCAGGGTCGACCCTGTGCGAGTAGAACACGTCCACGTAGTCGGTCTTCATGCGAGCGAGGCTCTGCTCGAGCGAGCGGAACAGGTACTTGCGCGACCCGCCGTCGCCGTACGGCCCGGGCCACATGTCGTAGCCGGCCTTGGTCGTGACGAAGAGCTCGTCACGGTAGCGATCCAGCCCGCTCTCCAGCACCTTGCCGAACGTCGCCTCGGCGGAGCCGTAGGGCGGGCCGTAGTTGTTCGCGAGGTCGATGTGCACGACGCCGCGGTCGAACGCGTGCAGCACGATCTCGCGCTGCACGTCGAACGAGCGGTCCCGCCCGAAGTTCTGCCAGAGCCCGAGCGAGACGCGCGGCACCTGGACGCCGCTGGCGCCGGCCCTCTGGAAGGGCACATCCGAGTACCGGGACGGGGCGGCCTCGTAGGCGCGCGGAAGGCGGGGGTCATCGGTCGCGATGGGCATGGTGCTCCTCAGCGGTGAAAAGGGATGCGGTCAGACTATCTCCGCGGACGGACACGACGGCGTTCAGGCCGAGAGGATCCGCGCGTTCTGCGCGATCTGCCAGTCGCGCAGCGCCCACATCGGATGATGCGGCGCCGCGTTGGAGCAGAGCACCACACCCCAGACACCGCGCGCGAGCGCCGTCGAGATGCCGTGCTCGGCGAGCGCGCGACCGATGGGCCCCTCCTCGAAGTCGCCGAGCAGCGGGGTGTAGCCGACCCAGCCCTCACCGATCACCGCGGGGATGCGCTGCGATCTCGCCCATTCGGCGATCGCGATCACCCGCGACTCGATCTCGCGCCGCATGACCTCGCGATAGACGCCGTACTCCTCCAGCAGCCAGGTGTCCCAGGCATCCGCGTCGATCCAGTCGTAGCCGTAGATCATCTGGTCCGTGACGACGGTCGCCCGGTACTTCCACTCGGCCGCGCGCCCGTACTCCTCGACGGACGGGGCATCGGCCCTCAGCAGCGCACGGAGCTCGGCGTTGGGGAATCCGTCGCTGCCCTCCGAGCGGATGTCGATGCGCTTCTGCAGGGCATCGAGCACTCCATAGCTGTACACATGGAACTGGGCAGCCCCCAGACCGTCGGGAACCGTGTGCATCGCCAGGTGCGGCGGCTTCCCATAGCTCGCCGTGACGAGGAGGTCGAGGTGCCGCTCCTGCAGCCAGCCGACCTGGGCCGTCCCGCCGTCGGCGAGCGCGGGCAGGATCGAGAAGTCGACCTCGTTGTGCAGCTCGACCATCGCGATGCGCTCGCGGTGACCGTGCGCGGTGAGGAAGTCGATCAGGGCGTCCCAGGCCCGCGCGAGCACGCGATAACGCTCATCCAGCGGCACGGCGTCGATCGCTTCGAACCAGCGCGGGGACGCCGCGAATGAGGTGGACTGCTGATACTCCCAGCTGGCGAGGATCACGACGATGCCGTGGCGCTCCGCCGCGTCGAAGAGCTCGCGCAGCCGGGTGCGCACGTCGATCGCATAGCCGCCCGGCGCGTCGTACCAGCGGGTCCGGCGCCCGTAGAAGCCACCGTCCGGCGCGGGGCCGAGACCCTCGATCTCGAGCTCGCCGGCGAGATCGTCCAGCCCGAGGCCGCCGAAGAGCAGCAGCGGCGCGGCGCAGATGCGGATCGCGTTGTACCCGAGCGCCGCCGCCTCGGCGGCCGCGGCATCGATGTCGGCATAGGGCTCGCCCTCCCCCGCTCTCGTGTACCAGGAGAAGTCCCAGAGCGAGATCGCCAGCCGCGACGGCAGGTGCGCGGGGATCGCCCCCGTGGGCGCGTCGAAAGTCTCTGCGACCGTTCCGGAGCCGAGATAGCGCTGCGTCATGCTCCCATCCTCCCCGCTTCGACCTGCAGCGCTCGCCCTTCGACGGCGAGCGCTCGCAGCACGGCTGCTGACGCGCGGCGGGCCGCCGCGGTGTCGACGTCGAAGACCATCAGCTCGGGCAGGGACGTCGCGAAGTAGTCCACGGCATCCCGCTCGCGCTCGAGATCGTCGGCCCGACGCTCCAGCGCCGTCCAGACGGCGTCGGCCTGCTCCGCCTCCGCGAGGCGCAGATGTGCGACCCCACGCCACCTGTCCCTCTCGTCGACGGGGCGCTCGGCCACCGCCAGCGGCGTCGCCGTCCTGGCCTGCTGCCACGCGGCACGCGCCCCCGCATGATCGCCCTGCGCGGCCCGTGCGTCACCGAGGAGCACGAGGCGCTCGGCGTAGGGCTCGGCAGGGTGCCTGCCCTCCCCGAGGTTCGCGGGGATCTCGATGCCGCTCTCCAGCAGTTCCACGGCCTCCGCGGAACTCCCCTCGGCGAGCAGCTCGGCGGCGAGCGCGCACGCCGCCCGGTCGTATGCCGCGATGACGCGCCCCTCGCCGCCCTCGAACGGCCGGAAGACCCGCGAGGTGAGGATGCCCCAGGCATCCTGCACCCGATCGACGTCGAGCAGCGCGACCACGTGGGCGAGGGCGAGGTCGTCCCTCTCTGCCAGGAGCGCCGGCCTGGCCTCCATCCGTTCGAGACGCTCTCTGGGCGTCGCACCGGCGATCCGGGCCAGCAGATCCCGTTCGAAGACGAGACGCGCGTCGTCGCCGAGCTCCAGGGCGCGCGCGTACGCCTCGTCGGCGGCGACGACGTCGCGGCTCGTGCGCATCACGGCGATGGCGAGGTTGCGCCAGGCGACCGGGTCCTCGCTGCCGGCGTCGATCGCGCCGCGGAGCGCGGTCAGGGCGTCCTCGTCGCGCCCGGCATCCAGCAGCCACATGCCGCGCAGCGCGAGGACGACACGGTGGGCATCTCCCGCCGCCGTCAGCGCGTCGACGTGGTCGAGCCCTGCGGGGAATGCGAGGTCCGTGGCGGTGCGGCCGAGCTCGGCGAGCTCCGCCTGAGCGAGTGCGTCATCGTCGATCGCCAGGGCCCAGGATGCGCGAAGCACACGGCGCATCGGCTCCGCGTTCCCGAAGGCGGCCGCCCTGCTCGACGGAGCCGTCGCGGTCGCCGCGAGGGCGAGGCCGTGAGCCCCCGCCCTGGCCAGCTCGCACGCCGCTTCCAGCACGGTGCGCGGATCGGCCGGCGCGTCGATGGCGCCCTCGAGGCCCAGCACATCGGCGAGAACCGCCGTCGCCGCATCGAGCGGATCCGCAGAACGCAGCATACGCAGCGCCTGCTCGGCGTCTGCGTCGCGCCCGAGCGCATGCAACGCGAGGACGACCAGCCGGCGCGCCTCGGGGATGGCCGAGGCGGACTCCGCGAGCGCGAGCGCATCGGCGGGGCGTCCCTCCCGCAGCGCGATGCGCGCCCGTCCCAGCTGCGCAGGTGCCGCCCAGACGGCGTTCCAGCCGGCGCGGGCGAGATGCCGGTCCGCAGCGGCGAGATCGCCCTGACGCTCGCGGACGAGACCGAGCATGTACAGCGCCTCGCCATCGCGCGGGTTCAGGTTGCGACGCGTCTGCCGAGCGATCGCACGCTCCAGCAGCTCCGCCGCCGTCTCGTACTCCGCGCGGCGCAGGTGCCAGGCGGCGAGCGCCGTCGCGGCTCGTGTGTCGGACGCATCCCGCGCGAGCGCCTCGCGCAGATAGGGGACCGCGGACCGGGTGGGGTGCCGGTACTGGTCGAGATGCGTCGCGGTGAGGAAGAGCTCGTCCTCGGAGGAGATGTCCTCCGGCGCCGGAGGCGCCGTGGCCACCCACGGCTCGGCGGCGGCGGCGGCGCGATCCTGCCAGACGAGCGGCGCCGCTCCCGCCGCGCGCACGATGACCTCGACGATGCGCGAGGCGGACTCGTGGGAGAACGGCGCATCCGGAGCGAGCGCGACGGCCCGCTCGTACTCGCCCTCCGCGGTGCGGATCGTGATGACCGCATCGAGCGCGCGGGTGGCGATGACACCGGCGCGCGAGCCGTCCGGCGTGACCGCGATGGCGGCATCCGTGCTGGCCTGCCTCGCTGCGCCGATGGCGTGGATCGGGAACCAGTACTGGCTGAAGCGCTTCGTCTCCCCCGGCACGAGCCAGGCGAAGTCCGGCTGATTGTCGGTGTACACGCCAGCCATGAGCTCGACGTAGGGGCCATCCTCATCCGTCAGCTGCGCATCCCAGGCTCGACCGATCTCGCCGGTGCCCCAGGTCCACTGCTTCTTGCCCGGCGAGATCGCCCGATCGGCCCAGTGCACGAAGCCGGCGTCTGCCGCGTGATCGTAGCCGCCGAAGAAGGCCTCCTCCGTATCGGTGATCATGTAGGACGTCGGCACGGGGATGTTGCTGTAGATGTCGATCCGGTCCGCGTCGGCGCTCTCCGCCGCGAGCGCCGGGTAGTCCACGCCGTAGTAGGGGCGGTCGGCCCGAGGGAATGCCGTGATGGCCCGGCGGGCGTGGTCGGCGACATAGGCGACGTCATCGGGGAAGAACGACTGGTATTGCTCGTGCGAGCGTGCGGCGACGTTCGCCCACCACAGGAACGTCTGGGGCACGTCAGTGCGGTTGTGCAACCGCACATCGGCCTCGATGAGCGAGGACCCAGGGCGCAGCCGCACCCCGTGCACGCCGCGCATGCGCTGCAGCTGATCCAGATCGCTGTGCCAGACGACCACCGCTCCGTCGGGCTCGCGCTCGACGCGCGCGTCCACCGGCAGGAACGTCGCCGGACGGTGATGCTGCGGCCAGTTGAACTCCACGCCGCCCGAGATCCAGGGCCCCGCGAGCCCGACGAGGGCCGGCTTGATGACGTTGTTGCGGTAGAAGAAGTCGTAGCCGGCGATCTTGTCGTAGCCGATGTGGATGCGGCCGCCGAGCTCCGGCAACAGGAGCAGGCGCACATAGACATTCTCCAGATGGATCGCCTGCCACTCCCGCGGCCGCTTCTCGTGCGAGACCGCGTCGGTCATCGGCATGGGATAGACGCGCCCGCTCGAGCCCTGGTAGACCCGGCGGTCGAGGAACAGCGGATAGCGATCGGGCGATGCCGCCTCGTAGGTGTCGATCGTGACGGGCTCGGACCAGCACCCGACGCCGCCGGCGTCGATGATCTCCTGTTGATCGACGGGGGCTGCAGGGAGCTGGATGCGGCTTGTGGCTTCGTTGTCGCTGGTCACGCGAAAACTCTAGGTCGACGGCCCCCGGGCGCTCCATGGCTGATCAGATGCCAGACCTGGATCATCCGACGATTCCCGCGGAGCGCTCGGTGAGACAATGGCGGCATGCTGCGCAAAGACGGATTCGACCACCAACGCCTCACCGTCGTCCCCCGTCCCCTCGTCGACGCCGCGCTCGCGCGGCCGGTGACCCGGCGCATGGTCGTCACGGACGCCGGATGCTTCCCCCGCGCGGAAAAGCACGGGCGCGTGCGCCCGAACGGGGCGGCCGAGACCATCGTGATCGTCTGCGTCGCCGGGGCGGGCTGGGTCGAGCACAGCGGCATCCGCACACGCATGGGTCCTGGTTCGGCCGCGGTGATCCCGGGCGGCGTCCCGCACGCCTACGGCGCCGGTGAGGACGAGCCCTGGACGATCTGGTGGTGTCACGTCCTGGGCAGCGATGTGCCGGAGCTGGTGTCGGCGCTCTCCGTCAGACCGGGCGAGATCACGCTGTCTTTGCGCTCCGCCGACCGCATCACGGCGCAGCTCGACGAGATCGTCACCGCCCTCGAACGCGATACGACCCCCGCCCGACTCATCGCGACCTCCGGCATGGCGTGGCGGCTGTTCACCCAGCTCGCCGTCGACCGCGTCCTCCCCGAGGACGGCACGCCGCTGGAGCGCGCGATGCGCTACCTGCAGGAACGGGTCGACGGGAGGGTGCAGGTCCCCGAGCTCGCGGCCCTGGTCGGGGTCTCGCCGTCGCATCTCGCCGCGCTGTTCCGCGCAGCGACGGGCGGGGGCGTGCTCGCGCACCACCTCGCACTCAAGATGGCCAGGGCACGGCAGCTGCTCGACACCACGCCGATGCAGGTCGCCGAGATCGCGCGCCAGGTCGGCATGGACGACCCGTTCTACTTCTCGCGGCAGTTCCGAAAGGTCCACGGGCTCAGCCCCAGCGCGTACCGCGAGATGCGCAAGGGCTGAGCCGGGCGATCAGCCCTTCGTGGCCCCTGCGGTGAGATCGGCCCGCCAGAAGCGCTGCAGGGAGATCATCAGGGCGACCAGCAGCAGCGTCGACACCGCGGAACCGGTCACGACGAGCTGATAGAACATCGGGTCGCGCTGGGTCTGCGAGTTCCACAGCGTAAGCCCCAGCGTCACCGGGAAGGTCTTGGTGTCGTTGAGCATGACCAGCGGCAGCAGGTAGTTGTTCCAGATGGTGACGAACTGGAAGAGGAAGATCGTCACCAGGGCCGGGGTCATCATCCGGCTGGCGATGCCGGTGAAGATGCGGATCTCGCCCGCACCGTCCAGACGCGCGGCCTCGATGACCTCGTCGGGGACGCTCGCATTCGCGTGGATCCGCGCGAGGTACACCCCGAACGGGCTGACCATGCTCGGCAGCAGCACCGCCCAGTACGTGCCGGTGAGCCCGAAGTTGTTGAGCAGGAAGTACAGCGGCAGCGCGATGACCGTGGCCGGGACGAGCACGCCGCCGAGGATCACCGAGAACAGCGCCTCCTTGCCGCGGAACGGGAACTTCGCGATCGCGTAGCCGCACGCGGCCGCCAGGATCATCGCCACCAGCGCGCCGACGCCGGAGTACAGGATGCTGTTGCCGACCCAGGTCAGGAACAGTCCGCCGTCCTGCGTGAAGAGGCTCGTGAGGTTCTCCCACGCCTGCGGGGAGTCGGAGAACCACAGCCCGAAGGAGGCGAACAGATCGCCGGGAGACTTCGTCGCGGCGATGAGCACCCACACGAGCGGAAGCAGGAAGTAGATGCCCGCGACGGCGAGCAGGATCGTGACCGCGGTCGTGCCGACCGGATCGGATGCAGGGCGGCGCGTCACCATGCGCGGTTCCCCTTCCGGTTGACGAGGCGGAGGAATCCGAACGAGAAGACGAAGCCGACCACGGCGACGATCACCGCCATCGCAGCGGCGAGGTTCGGGTTGCCCTGGGCGAAGGCCTGGTTGTAGGCGGCGAGGTTCGGCGTGAACGTCGTGTTGATCGCCGTCGTGAGCGGGCGGAGCACGAGCGGCTCGACGAACAGCTGGAGTGTTCCGATGATCGTGAACACCGTCACGAGGATCACCGATGGGCGCACGAGCGGCAGTTTGATGTGCCAGACGGTCGACCACGCCGATGCGCCGTCGACACGCGCCGCCTCGTACAGCTCGGAGGGGATCGCGTTCAGCGCGGACATCAGGATGACCATGTTGTAGCCGGCGAAGCCCCA
The DNA here is from genome assembly GCF_053615555.1 of Microbacterium sp. NPDC055903. Taxonomy (NCBI): domain Bacteria; kingdom Bacillati; phylum Actinomycetota; class Actinomycetes; order Micrococcales; family Microbacteriaceae; genus Microbacterium; species Microbacterium sp. NPDC055903. The sequence goes on from NZ_JBSHCA010000001.1 coordinate 603,741, forward strand.
CAGCGCGATGTTGGCGATCGCGAAGAGCACATTGCCGCTGGAGAGCGGGTCGATCTCGATGCCGATCGCCGAGAGCCCCTGCAGGACGGGGCTGGTGGCAGGGATGTAGAGGAATCCCCAGAGCAGGGTCGCGACGACCCCAGGCACACCGTACGGCGCGAAGTACAGCACGCGGAAGAACCGGGGCCAGAGCGCCTTGCCCGAATCCAGCAGCAGGGCGAGCCCCAGGGCCGTGATCACCATGAGCGGGACCTCGATGGCGGAGAACAGCACGAGGCGGCCGAGGCTGTCGAGGAACTCCGAGTCGGAGAGCGCCCTGGCGTAGTTGTCGAAGAAGACGAAGGCCGTCTCAGGACGGCCGAGGCCGAGACCGCTGCTGCGCGTGGCGAACAGGCTCTGCACGATCGCGTAGACGATCGGCGCGAGGAAGAACAGCGCGAACATCACGACGAACGGGAGCAGGAGCACCCAGAACGCGGCAGGGTTGCGGCGCCTGGTGCGGGCGGAGGGTGCTGTGGTCACGGGGTGCTTTCGATCGGGAGGGCGGGGTGGGGGGGGGGGGGGCCCCCCCCCCCCCCCCCCCCGGCGGGGGGGGGGGGGGGGGGGGGATGTTAGAGTGAGTGGCCCGGGGGCAATCCCCACCCCGACACAAGGGCGAGCCAAGAACCCCCGGCCC
>NZ_JBSHCA010000001.1:604426-1142297 GCF_053615555.1 Microbacterium sp. NPDC055903
GCCGAGGGCTGCGCCGGGGGGGTGTCGGCGGCGTTGGAGGCGGGCGGGGTTGCGGCGGGCGGGGCGTGGGTCGGGGGGGGGGGGGGGGCGGCGGGGGGGGGGGGGGGGGGGGGGGGGGGGGGGGGGGGGGGGGGGTGGGGGGGGGGGGGGGGGGGGGGGGGGGGCCCCGGGGGGGCCCCCCCCCCCACCCCGGTGTTCGGTGCGGATGCGGTCAGTTGACCGCGATCCCCCGCTCTTCGAGCGCGGCGACCATGTCCTGCTGGGTCTTGGTGAAGGCATCCACCAGCGGCGTCCCGCCGTCGATCGCGGCGGAGACGTTGTCGGACAGCGTCGCGAACAGGGTCGAGGACAGCGGCGGCCAGGACCAGGAGGTGTCGACCGCGGCATCCGACTCGGCGAAGACGTCCCAGATGTCCTGTCCTCCGTAGAAGGCGAACACCTCGGGGTCGTCCTGCAGCACCGTGATCTCACTGGTGTCCGCGATGGCGGGCCAGCCTGCACCGATGTTGGTGAGGATGTTGACGCTCTCCGGGTCGGAGTTCAGCCACAGCGCGAACTCGGCAGCAGCCTCCGGGTTGTCCGAGCCCTTCAGGACGGCGCTGGCCGAGCCTCCGGCCCAGGTCGCCGACACGTTCTCGCCTGCCTCCCACTGCGGGACGGCGCTGACGGCCCAGCTGCCCGCCGTGTCCGGCGCGGTGCCGCGCACGATCGCATCGGCCCAGGAGCCCGAGATCCACGTGGCGATGTTGCCGCTCTGGATGTCGGCGTTCCACTCGCTGGACATGTCGGCGACGACCTTGACGAGGTCCTCATCGATGAGCTTCTGCCAGAACTCGGCGACGGAGAGGGTCTCCTCGCCGTCGATCTCGACGGTCCAGGCGTCGTCCTCCGCGGTGAACCAGTTGGCGCCGCCCTGCTGGGCGAGACCGATCAGCCACGGCGCCTGGTTGAACGCGAACGCGGCGATGTAGCGGTCGGGGTCGGAGGCCCGGATGACCTTCGCCGCCTCGTAGTAGTCGGCCCAGGTCTCTGGCGCTGCGAGACCGAGCGAGTCGAAGATGTCCTTGCGGTAGAACTGGCCGAGCGGGCCGGACGCCTGCGGGACTGCGTACACCGCGTCGCCGAAGACGCCGGTCTCCCACTGCCAGGGCACGAAGAGGTCGGCGGAATCCGCCGCGTACTCGGTGATGTCCTCCAGGGCGTCGTTGACGAGGAAGTCGGGGATCACGTCGTAGCCGAGCTGGACGACGTCGGCGGGGTTGCCCGCCTGGACCGCAGCGAGCATGGTGGCGTAGCCGCCGTCCGGGCCCGCTGTGATGGTCTCGAGGGTGACCTGGATGTCGTCGTGCGATTCGTTGAAGGCGTCGACGGCGCGGTCGATGTTGGGCACCCAGGACTGGAACGTGATCTCGACGGGCTCGCCGTCTGCCTGCGGCGCGTCGTCAGCGCCGGCCGTGCAGCCGGAGAGGACGAGCGCAGCGGTCAGCCCTGCGGCCCCGAGAAGCACTGCCCTGCTGTGGCGCTTCCGTGCGGGTGTGGACATGGATTGCTCCCTTGCAATGCGGTGCGAGCACCGGGATCTCGGATGATGCCTGATGAGGCTACGGCGAAGCGCCCGCCGAACACATGGCGGATGCCATGGAGTGCCTGGACGATCCTACGGTCAGCCCAGCATCCACCGCGTCGAGGTCACCAGCTCTGCCGAACGCAGGCCGCAGAGCAGCCCCGCCTCGTCGACGCGCGCGCGGGCGGCGGTCGGCAGATCGACGGGCGTGCGGGCGGTGATCGGAGCCACGTGCAGGGTCAGCACCGCATCCTCGGGGACCTCCGTGACATCGATCCGCCATGGCTGCCCGTCCCAGAACCTGTCACGGATCACGACACCGTCGGCCCTGAGCTGCGCGACATCGCCCTCCCAGTCCAGGACGAGCTCGACGAGCGCATCCGCTGCGCGCTTCGGCGACGCCGGGATCTCGAGTCTCCAGACGGCGGCGACCTCGTCGAGCTGCGCGTCGTCCGGTGCCGTAGAACGCCCCGTCGCCGCGCCATAACCGGCGGGCGGCTCTTCCCATCGCCGCACCTGCTCCGCCCCGACGGGGAAGACCCCGTGCGGCCCCATCGCCACGGCAGGCACCGGGACGAAACGACGGCCGTCCCATCGGCGAACGTCGGTGGGACGCTCAACGCGCGCGACCATCCCGCCCGGCTCGCGCCAGACGGCGTCCGCCGTGTCGAGCAGTTCGTCTCCCACGTACCAGAGGCGCTCCGCGGTCGCCTCGTCGACGACGAGGACGCGCAGGGCATCGTCCACGGTGACCGCTTCGCCGGGCGCGAGCTCTATCGGCGAGGTCGCGTCGATGGCATCCGCGTCGCGCCGGATCCGGCATCCTGCGCCGAACATCACCCTGGCCGCGACGCCATCGTGGGCGCGGAGCACCAGCGTGGGCACCGACGCACCCACGAGCCCCGCCAGAGAGGCCGTCGCCCATTCGACGCGGACGCCGGCGACGTCGAGCCGAAGCGGCCACCGCCCGACGACGCCGGAGGGGATGTCGACCGGGCGATCGGGGACCACGAGGTCGGAGCCGGCCAGCGGGATGCGCCACTGCACCCCGGCGACCAGCCCGAGCGGCTCGTGCGGCTGGTGCGTGTTGAGGAAGAGGACGCCGCTCGCGCCGTCGGTCCGTACCGCCCAGCGCAGCGTCGCGAGGTCGTGGACGTCGACGGGCGCGTCTTCCGGAAGCGCACTGAACGCGCCGGCGAGAAAGGGGCCGAATGCCGCGAGGAAGGCGTTGTGCTCGCGCAGCGCGGAGAGCGGCGGGCCGGGGCGCCCCGTGGCGCCGAAGGCCGCCTGGAAGTCGTAGTCGAAGCGCGGCAGGTCGTTGGGGTATCCGCTGCGCCGGCTCTCCTGCAGACCGTCCTCGGGGTTCACGCCGCCGGCGTACATGTAGAAGCCCTGCCATGCCGAGCCGTTGCCGATCTTGATGTTCGCGAGCGCGGCGACATCCTGCCCCGTCGTGACCGGCCGGCGATGGTAGGCCGTCGCCATGCCGCCGCCGAGCTCGCAGGTCGAGGGCGGGAACTCCGGGTCCACGGGGCGGACGACGATCGACGAGGTGTCATCGCGCTGGTCCGCTCCGACGCCGGGGTCGTCCCAGACGTGCGTGAAGCGGAAGTGGTCCCGGAAGCTGTCGTCCCACCCCGAGCCCTGCCCTGCCCAGAAGCCGTCGGCGTAGCCGCTGTAGACCGGGAAGACGTCATGCTTCGGCAGCAGCGCCCCGCCCCACGCAGTCGCCGTCCACAGCGGCGCGTGCAGGCCCGCCTCGCGTGCGAGCGCCTTGAGGGTGGCGATGTGCTCCGGCCCGTCGTGCAGCTCGTTCTCGAGCTGGATGCCGATGATCGGGCGATCGGGCCCGCAGAACGGCCCGGCGTGCTCGGCGATCCTTCCGAACCAGGCCCGGACGAGGTCGAGGTACTCCGCATCGTCGGTGCGGGCGCGATCGCCGACCGCGTCGACGACCCAGTCCGGGTGCCCGCCGTTTCGCACCTCGCCATGGCACCAGGGGCCGATGCGCAAGACCACATCGATGCCCACACGCTCGGCGGTCTCCAGGAAGGCTCCGAGGTCGAGGTCGCCGTCGAACCGGACGAGGCCGCGCTCTCGCTCGTGGTGGATCCAGAAGACGTACGTGGAGATGCTGGTGAGCCCGGATGCCTGCATGAGGCGCAGCTGCTCCTCCCACCTCCGGCGCGGGATCCGACTGTAGTGCAGCTCGCCCGTCACGGGGATGGTGAGCACGCCGTCCTGCTCGACCCAGCGGCTCGTGAGGCGCAGCCGCTCATGGCGATCCTCGGCGTTGCTCATCGCCGGCTCGATCAGCGGCGGACGGGAGTCGCGGAGGCGGATGCGGAGCGGTGCGGGCGACATCGACGGCATGGTTCCCACGCTAGGGCGGCCCGAGGGGAGAGCAGCAGAACGAATCGCGTCCGCCCCTGGACGAAACGATGCCCGCCAGGGGTCGGTAGCATCGATGCATGAGCGACTCCCCCGCCGATGCGCCGCGCCCGAAGGGCCGGTATCCGAAGGGCATCGCCCGGCGTCAGGAGATCCTCGACAAGGCGATCGAGGTGTTCGCGAAGCGCGGCGCGCAGAAGACCAGCCTTCGCGCGATCGCCCAGGAGGTCGGCGTGACGCACGCGGCGCTCAGCCACTACTTCGGATCGCTCGAAGAGCTCCTCGTCGAGGTGTACGCCGGATCGCAGCGCCTGCCGAGCGCGGAGACGCCGGCGGATGCCACACCGGCGATGGCGATGAAGCTCTCGGCCGAGGCGAATCGGGAGATTCCCGGGCACGTGCAGCTGTACTCGACGCTGGTCGCGATGGCACTGGAGGATGGCCACCCCGCGGCGCAGCGCTGGGCGACCGACCGCTTCGCGCGGATCAGGGAGGAGATCGCCGGACGGGTGACGCAGATGCAGGCATCCGGCCGTCTGCGTGCGGACCTGGATCCCGTCCTCGTCGCAGCTCTCGTGATCGCGGCATCCGATGGCCTGCAGACCCAGTGGCTGCTGGATGAGACGGTCGAGCACGAGGCGGCGCTCGATATGCTCGACCGCCTCCTGCGGGGTCTCTGACCCTCGCAGGAGGCGGTCTCTCAGCGGATCGCGGCGCTCAGAGCGTCGCGGCGAAGGGGTCGAAGCCCTCCGGGAGCAGCGGCACAGGTGCCACGGTGCTCTGCACGACGACGGTCTGCCCCGTCGCAGCGGATTCCTCGGCGGAGAGCAGGATGTCCAGCACGTGGAATCCGAGCTCGCCGGAGGCGACGTGCGGGCGGCCTTCGGCGATGGCGCGGACCATGTCGAGGGCGCCGAGACCGCGGCCGATCTCGATGTCCTCGTGCGAGACCTCGATCCACTCCTGCTCGAACTTCATGCCGTCGCGGATGACACCGAGCGGCTTGACGTACGCGATGCGTCCGGCGAACTGGTTCGGGTCGGGGATCACGATGGTGCCCTCGGTGCCGTGGATCTCCACGACGCCGTGACGTTCGAGAGCCGAGTCGAAGCTCAGCAGGCTCTGCGCCTGGGCACCCTGCTCGAAGGCGGTCACGATCTGGATCGTCGACGGCACCTCGACGGGGAACGTCGTGCCCGCGTTCGGGCCGGTGTGGATCTCGCGCTCTTCGCGCGCCTTCGTGCCGACGGCGGAGACGCGGTCGACCGGTCCGAGGAGGCTCACGAGGGCGGAGAAGTAATACGGTCCCATGTCCAGCAGCGGGCCGGCGCCCTTCGCGAAGAGGAAAGCGGGGCTCGGATGCCAGAGGTCGGGCCCCTGGGTCTGGAACGCCGTCTGTGCGAACAGCGGGCGGCCGATGACACCGCTGTCGATCGCACGGCGCGCGGCCTGGAAGCCGGGGCCGAGCAGGGTGTCCGGCGCGGAGCCGATCCGCAGGCCGGCGGCCTCCGCCTCGCGGAGCAGCTCGGCTGCGCCGTCGCGGTCGAGACCGAGCGGCTTCTCGGTCCACACGTGCTTTCCCGCCGCGATCGCGGCGCGGGAGACCTCGATGTGCACGGCGGGGATCGTCAGGTTGATGACGAGGTCGACGCCGGGGTGCGCGAGCACGTCCTCCGCCGAGCCGAACGCGGGCACGCCGTACTTCTCGGCCTGCGCCTGGGCGCGGTCGAGAAGCAGGTCGCCGACGACGAGGACCTCGACATCGGGGAACGACGACAGGTTCTGCAGATAGGTGTCGCTGATGACGCCGACGCCGATGATGCCGACTCCGACGGCGCTCATCGGGCGAACCCGCCCTCGATGAGGAACGAGTAGCTTGCCGCGATGTCGGCGAAGACGTCGCCGGGGGCGTTGTCGTACTCGATGATCGCGTACTGCAGGGCGGTCGCCGCGCGCAGCGCATCGGCGAGCGGCACGTCGCCGGTGCCCGCGTGGCGCTGGTCGAGGGTGTCGGAGCCGAAGGACTCGGCGCCCGGGGCGAAGGGGTTGCTCGCGGGCGCGATGCCGTCCTTCACGTGGACGGCCGCGAGGCGGTCACCCAGGCGCGAGACGAGGGCGGTGACGTCCTGGCCTCCGACGAGGGCCCAGTACAGGTCGAGCTCGACGACGACGCGCTCGTCGGTGAGGGCGATGAAGCGCTCGTATGCGGTCTGTCCGTCGAAGCTCTCCACGAACTCCTGTGCGTGGTTGTGGTAGCCGACCGAGAGGCCGAACTCCGCTGCCTTGTCCGCGAGCGCGTTCAGGCGGTCTGCGATGTCGGTGACGCCCTCGAGCGTGAACCAGCGCTCCGGTGCGACGAACGGGTCGATGACCGTCTTCAGGCCGACCTTCGCGGCGGCCTCGAACACGACCTCGGGAGCGGGCGTGGGGATGGAGCCGTCCGGCGTCCACAGCTCGTCCGAGAGCAGCGGGGCGTGCCCGGTCGGCGAGACGAGGCCCGACGCGTCGAGCGCGGCCCGGATCTCATCGGGGCGACGCACGAAGTCGAACGCCTCGACATTGCGCAGTCCGATGGCGGCGAGCTTGTCGAGCGAGCCCGACATGTCGGCGGTGAACTCCGCCGCGAGCGTGTACAGCTGGACCGATGCTTCTGGCAGGGCCACGTTGACCTTCCTTCTCTGGCAGGGATGAGGGGTCGGCGACGCCGCCCCGCAGACACGATAGCAGAGGAAACCTCCGGGTGGAGGTTCTTGCGAAATCTGCCGCAACAGGGCGTGCAGCCCTTACTCCGCGAGCACCCCGATCTCCCTGGCGAAGCCCCGCATCCGCTCGGCCAGATCCGCCGGCACCTCGGCCGCCGCGAAGTGGCCACCCCGTTCGAGACGCTCGAACGTGCGCAGGTCGCGGTAGAAGCCGCGCGCGAAGGACTCCGGGTAGTCGTGCTCGTGCCGCTGGATGTGCACCGATGCGGGCACCTCGACCGGCGGGATCGTGTCGGGCTCGCCATCGCCCTCGTAGTAGGGACGGAACGAGGTGGCGATGCTCTGCGTCGTCCAGGAGATCATCGCCTCGGTGAGGATGCGCTCGCGGGAGATGCGCTCCTCCACCCGACGGGGATCACCGGGTGGGGTATCGCTCCACTCGACGAGCTTCTCGGCGATCCAGGCGAGCAGTCCCGCCGGGGAGTCGTTGAGCGCCGCAGCCAAGGTGTCTGGACGCGTCCCCTGCACATGGCCGTATGCACCGTTCGGGCCGCCCCACTGCTCCAGACGCTGCACGAAGGCGACCTCCTCCGGGTCCGTCAGCGACGCCCGCTCGGAGTGCGGCGGGAAGTGCGAGTGCGTGGCGAGGATCCCCGACACGGCCTCCGGGTAGGTGGCCGCGATCAGATCGCTCACGTTCGCGGTGACGTCCTCGCCATAGGTGAGGTAACGCTCGTAGCCGAGCACGTCGGTCATCAGCCGGTGCATCGTCTCGGCCATCCGCGGCTCGGTGAGTGCCCCCTCGCCGTAGGCCGACGAGTAGGCGAAGCCGGGAAGGCTCGGCACCACCACGTGGAAGTCGGGCAGCAGATCGGCGAAGTCGAGCTGCAGGGCGAAGGTGTGCGGCCAGCCGTGCATGATCAGCAGGGCAGGCGCATCAGCGCGCTGAGCCTTGCGGTGCACGAAGTGGATCGTGGCATCTTCGATCTCGACGAGGAACTGGGGATGCCGGTTCAGCCACGCCTCCCTGGCCCGCCAGTCCAGCACCCGCCAGCTCGCCACGAGCTCGGCCAGGTAGTCGGCGGACATCCCGGCCGCCGGACGGCGCGGCGAATCCGGCAGCGGCCGGAAGCGGTCGAGGCGTACGTGCAGATCGGAGAGCACGTCGTCATCGACGTGGATGGTGAACGACTGCGGCGTGTTCATGCAGGAAAGCTACTCCAGGCATCCGACACCGCAGACGGCGACTCCTGGGCGGAGCCACCTCATTCCGCCCAGATCTGCCGTTCGGAGCGGACGACGTCGCCGCTCTCCGCCGCACGGGCGACGAGCATGCCGAGATAGTGGTCCTGCGAGGCCTCGGCGAGCCCGTAGAAGGCGTCCCCGCCCCTGGCGTAGTCGGACATCTTCACCAGGCAGTCCGCCACGGCGATCTCGTCGTCGATGAAACCCGCCGGGGCGAACCGGTTGCGGTAGACCCATCGTTCCCCGGCGATCAGCCCCCGCAGGAAGTGCCCTTCCAAGTTCGTCTCGTGACCGGCATCCACCCGCCGGATCGTGTACTGGATCGGTGTGCGGAAGTCGGCGAGGTAGCGGACGTCCCGGCCATCGATCTCGCCGCGGTCTCCGCGGGCGAGCAGCCGGGTCGCCCGCACCCAGGATCGGTTCTGCGCGGGTGCCCAGTCGTAGACGCCGTGCCGGTCGCCGAAATCGAGATGGGCGATCGTCGTCTCGGCGACGCCGACGCGCTCCTCCTCGGGGTCGCCGCCGCGGCCCGGCCCGCCCATGAGCGGAGCCTCGAACCGGAGCGCGCGGATCTCCGCATCCTCGAATCCGATGCCGAGCATCCGACGCATGATGCTGATCGCGTGATAGCCGTGACTGATCGACACCCGGCATTCGCTCACATCGCCGATCACGCCGGATCGCGCGATCGACAGCTGCGCCGCGATGAGCGGCTGCAGATGGTACTGCTCGGCGACCTGGACCCGCGCGCCACCGGCCGAACGGTGCAGCGCGATCAGCCCCTCGATCGTCTCCGCCGGCGGGGTCTCCGTGAGCACGGGCACGTCGGCGGCGATGGCCTGCGCGATCAGTTCCGCGGATGCATCCCTGGGCACGCAGAGCACGAGGAAGTCGGGGGGACGATGCGCGAGCAGCTCCGCCATCGTCGAGTAGGTCGGGATCCCCCACGTGCTCGACAGGCGCTCGGCCTTGGCCGGGTCGCGCACGACGACCCCGATGGGTTCGAAGAGCTCGGGCAGCGATGCGGCGATACGGAGGATGAACTCCGCCCGCCAGCCCGCCCCGACGACCGCGACGCTGCTCGGCGTCGTCATGCGGGGTCTCCGAAGTCGCTCCCGCGCGGTCCGCGATTTCGGACGAGCCGCCGCACACGGACGATCACGAACCAGGCGAACAGCACCACGATGACGCCGACGACGATGTCGGAGAGCACGCCGCTCCAGGTCGAGAGCACCGACTCGATCGCCGGCCCGAAGGCGAATCCCAGACCGATCCAGATCCCGTTCCAGACGCCCGAGCCGACGACCGTCAGCAGGGTGAACGTCGCGAACGGCATCCGCTCGATCCCCGCCGGGATCGACACGAAGGATCTCACCAGCGGCACGCACCGCCCGAGAAGCACGGCCCACCTCCCCCACTTCAGGAAGAAGGCCTCCGCCCTGTCGAAATCGTCGTGGTCCATGAGCGGCACGCGCCCGACGAACCGCCTGGTCCGATCGCGCCCGAGGGCGGCGCCGATCGCGTACCAGCCCCACGCGCCGAGCAGCGCTCCGGTCGTCGCGGCCGCCCACGCGAGCCAGACGTTCATGCGTCCGTCGAAGGCGAGGAAGCCCGCACCGGGGAGGAGCGCCTCCGAGGGGATCGGCGGAAGGAACGTCTCCAGGAGGACGGCGATGCCCACGCCGAGCTCGCCCATCGTGTCCATGAGCGAGAGGACCCAGCCGATCAGACCCTCGTACTCGGCCGTGTACGTCATGCGGAGCTGCTTCCGTCGTGGCGGCACGTCATGCCTTCGACGCTAGCAAGCGCTCCCCGAGGATTCACCCAATGGGCGGCGCTTGGCCCATGGTCAGGCGCTCTCCACCGCGCCGCGCTTCGCGACCTCGCCGAGCCACCACAGGCTCGGCTTGGGCTGACGCTCGAACGTCTCCCTGTCCCAGCCGATCAGCCCGAAGGTGGGCCGGAACGAGCCCCACTCGTAGTTGTCCAGCAGCGACCAGTGCAGATAGCCGATGAGCGGCAGCCCCGCGGCCACCTCGTGATGCAGTGCTTCGAGCGCACCGCGGGTGTAATCGATCCGACGGCTGTCATCGGCGGTGGCGATTCCGTTCTCCGAGACGAAGACCGGCAGTCCCGTGATGTCGTAGGCGAGACGCGCGGCCTCGGCGATCGCCGGCGGGTAGTACTCCCACCCGGTCAGGGTCTGCTCGACGTCGTCCGGTGCCGGCAGCGGCCCGTCGGCGGTGATGCGCGTGCGGGTGTAGGCCTGGACGCCGACGAAGTCGTCGCCGCGGGATGCCTCGAGGAAGATGGTCTCCCGCGGATAGGCGTATGCGCGCATCACGTCTTCCGCGCCGGGGTCGGCGTAGAACTGCTGCGGCGCGATGGGCCAGCCCACCGGGCGACCGGTGGTGCGCACGAGCTCGACGGCCCTGCGGTGGGCCGCGATGATGTGCTCGGTCACGACGGCATCCGGTTCGGGCAGCGACCCGGCCTGGATCTGCTGGTTGCCTTCCTTCCCCGCGAAGATCATCGCGAGGATGTTCGGCTCGTTGATCGTGAACACGTGCGATGCCGTGGTCAGCAGCGGCAGCACGGTCTCCACGAAGCGCGCGAAGCGGTCGACGGATGCCGGGTTGCGCCAGCCCCCGTCATCGGCGAACCAGCGCGGGGTCGTGAAGTGGTAGATCGTGATCGCAGGCGCCACGCCCGCCTCGTGGCAGGCGTCGATGACGCGCTGGTAGTGCGACAGCGCCGCGCGGGACACCATTCCCTCCGCCGGCTCGATGCGCGACCACTCCAGCGAGAAGCGGTAGGTGTTCAGCCCCGACTGCGCCAGTAGCGCGATGTCCTCGCGGTAGCGGTGGTAGCCGTCAGCGGCGTCCCCCGAAGGCTCGGGGATGTCCGTGCCGGGGGCGACCTCGCGCGGCCACCAGTCGCTGTTCACGTTTCCGCCCTCGATCTGGTGCCCGGCGGTCGCCGCACCCCAGAAGAAGCCGTCGGGGAAGGTGAGCATGGTCATGGACGAGTCCTTGTCTGGGCTCACTTGAGCCCGGTCATGGCGATCCCCTGCACGAAGTAGCGCTGGAGGAACAGGAACAGGATGAGGATTGGCGTCACGACGAGCACGGAGCCTGCCATCAGCAGACCGTAATAGGTACCGTTCGAGCCGACCGAGTAGAGCGAGAGCGCCACGGGCAGGGTGTACATGCTCTCCGCCTGAGCGACCACGAGCGGCCAGAGGAAGTTGTTCCACGAGGCGAGGAAGGTGAGGATGGCGAGCGTCGCGATCGCCGGACCGCACTGCGGGAGGACGATCCGCAGGAAGATCCGGAACTCCCCCGCCCCATCGATGCGGGCGGCCTCGAGGAGCGCGTCGGGAACCCCCATGATGAACTGCCTCATGAGGAAGACGCCGAGCGGCCCCGCGAGGAACGGAAGGATGAGCGCCGGATAGGTGTCGACCAGGCCCATGTTGGCGACGAGCACGAACATCGGGACGAGCGTGACGACGCCGGGCACCATGAGCGTGAGCAGCACCAGCCCGAACAGCACCTTCTTGCCGGGGAACTCGAGCTTCGCCAGCGCGTAGGCGACCATCGAGCAGAACACGATGTTGCCGAGGACCACCACCACGGCAACGACGACCGAGTTCAGGAAGAACTGTCCGTAGTCGAGCTGGGTGAGCCACCGGGAGTAGTTGTCCAGCGTCGCCTGCTCCGGCCACCACGTGATCGGTCGCTGCAGCAGTTCGCCCTGCGTCTTGAAGCTGCCCAGCAGCATCCAGATGAAGGGCATCAGCGTGAAGATGAGCCCGATCGTGAGGGCGAGGTAGGTCGCGGAACGCGACCATTCGATGCGCCGACGCCGGCGTCCGGCGGTCGGTGCGGCCGACGCCTGGGACCGGAAGCCGGTCTCCGTCTGAGTCGTGATCGTCATGTCAGTTGTCCTTCGAACGCAGCAGTCGGAACTGCACGGCCGACAGTGCCGCGATGAACGCGAACAGCACGTAGGCCGCAGCGGATGCCAGCGAGTAGTCGCCGTAGCCGAACTGGTTGTAGACGTAGTAGCTGATCGTCAGGGTGGAGTTCAGCGGGCCGCCCTGCGTCATGACGAACGGCTCCTCGAACACCTGCAGGAATCCGACGGAGAGCAGGACTGCGCCGAGCAGGAGCGTGGGGCGCATCAGCGGCATGGTCAGGCCCGTGAACCGGCGCCAGGTCCCCGCGCCGTCCATCTCCGCCGCTTCATACAGCTCCCGGGGAATGGCCTGCAGGCCCGCGAGGAAGATGATCATGAGGGTGCCCATGTTGCGCCAGACCGCCATGACGATGATCGAGGGCATCGCCCACACCGGATCGTTCAGCCAGTCGGGACCATCGATGCCGACCCACGACAGCACGGTGTTCACAAGGCCGGCGTCCTGGAGGATGAAGCGCCACACGACGGCGACAGCGACGATCGAGGTGACCACGGGCGTGTAGTAGCCGACGCGGAACACGCTGCGGAACCGCTCGATGCCCGAGTTCAACGCCACCGCGAGCAGGAGCCCTGCCGCCATCGTCAGGGGGATGCCGATGATGACGAAGTAGAAGGTGTTGAAGATCGACTTCACGAACAGCTCGTCCTGGAACACCTCGACGAAGTTGTCGAAGGCGATGAAGTTCACCGCGAACGGCGAGCGCAGATCTTTCACCCCGAGGTCGGTGAACGACATCGCGAAGGAACCGAGCAGCGGTCCGAGCATGAACACCGCGAAGATCGCGACGAACGGGAGCGCGAACAGCCAGGCGATGAGCGCGGTCTTGCGCCGCTGACGGCGGAACCCCCCTCCCGTGGGGAGGTTCCGCCCAGCGGTGCCCGCAGCGGCGAGCGTCATGGTGCTTACCAGCCGGTTCCGAGCGACTCCGCCTCCGCCTCGATGGCGGATGCGGCATCCTCGGCGCTCGCACCGTTGGCGACCTTCTCGGCCTCGGTCTCGATGAACGCGGACATCTCGTTCCAGCTCGGCACCGACGGCGGAGCCCAGGTGCTCTCGAGCTGATCGCTGAGCACGGACAGTCGCGGGTCGGAGGCGAAGCTGTCATCGGCGAGCACGGAGGTCACTGCCGGGAGGTCGCTGGTGGTGTCGAACCAGGCCTGCTGCGTGTCGGCCTCGGAGAGCCAGCGGACGAACTTCCATGCGCCGTCGGCGTTCTCGGCATCCGCGAAGACGCCGAGGTGACCGCCGCCCAGGTAGGACTCGTTGTTGTCGGCGCCGGCCGGCACGGGGACGGTCGCCACATTCTCGGCGACCCAGTCGGCGTCCTCCATGTCCTCCAGGACCGAGACCATCCACGGGCCGGAGATGAAGGCCGGGTTCGAGCCGTCGACGAAGGCGGCCGTCTGCGAGTCGCCGTAGCCAGACGTGGGCGCGAGGCCGTCGGTGAAGAACGAGCCGTAGTACTCGAGCGCGTCGACGAGGGCGTCGTGATCCCATTCGTACGCGTCGCCCGCATCGTTGAGCTCCTCGCCGCCGGCCTGCGCGTAGAACGGCATGATGACCTGCGTGGAGTCCTCGGCATCGCCCATCGGCAGCTGCAGGCCGTATGCGGATCCCGCGTCCTTGAAGCCCTGCGCGAAGGACGTGAACTCGTCCCAGGTGGTGGGAGCCTCGAGCCCTGCGGCCTGCGCGAGGTCGCTGCGGTAGTAGAGCACGCGCGTCTCGACGTACCACGGCACGGCGTAGGAGGTCCCGTCGACGACGGTCGACTCGGCCGCCGTCTCGTTCAGTGTGCTGGTGTCGACGACGCCGTCCGGCACAGCCGCCAGCCCGCCGGCCGCGACCATCGCGGGCAGGAACGAAGAGCCGATCATGATCACGTCCGGCACCGTGCCTGCGGCGACCGCGGTCTGGTACTTGGTCATGACGTCCGCCCAGGGGATCGTCGTCACGGTGATGTCGGCGTCGGGGTTCTCCTCGACGAAGGCCTCGGAGAATGCTTCAAGGTTCTCGCCCTCCTCCCCCATCGCCCAGACGGTGATCTCCCCCGTCGCCGGCGCGTCGTCGATCGTCACGGCGTCGCCTTCGGAGGGGGTGTCCGCGTCGTCTGCGCGGCCGCAGCCGGCGAGCGTGAGCATGCCGACGATGCCGATCGCTCCGACGGCGAGTGCTGTGCGCCTCTTGTCCATGGTGTTCTCCTCGCTGAGTTCCCGGGTGATGATCCCGGTCTGAAACAAACCTCGCAACTGCTTGCTTAGTTTGTTGACTATAGACTGTGGCGAACATCGAGCGCAACCAGGAGAGCGATGAGCGACCAGCAGGATGCCGAGACACCCGCACGGACGGATCTGCGCCGCGTGCGCGGCGACCGTCGGCGCAAAGCCATTCTCGAGACGGCCGTCGACGTCTTCGGTGAGCAGGGCTACCGCGGCACATCGCTGCGCGAGGTCGCGCGCAGGGTGGGCATCTCGGATGCCGGGCTGCTGCACCACTTCGGCACGAAGGTCGGGCTGCTCGCTGCGACAATCGCCGAGCGCGACGAGATCGACCTCCACCGCCGCGAGGAGGCGGAGGCGGCCGGCGCGACGTTCGTCGAGACGATGCGCAGCCAGGTCGCGCGAAACGCCCAGTCCCCCGGGCTGGTCGCGCTGCACGTCGTCCTGTCGGCCGAGGCGACCGATCCGCAGCATCCGGCCCACGAGTCGTTCCGTGAGCGCTACCGACAGCTGCGCCACCAGGACGACGACGCGTTCACCCGTCTGCAGCACGAGGGGCAGCTGCGCGCCGACCTCGACCCGATGAGGGTCGGTCAGCTCGTCACGGCGATGATGGACGGCCTGCAGCTGCAGTGGCTGCTCGACCCGGACAACGTCGACATGGTCGGGCTGTTCGAGGATTTCCTGCGACTGCTGGAGGTACCCGGCAGGGAGAAGTCGGACGAGGACTGACCTCGCCCGACGAGGCTCCTACTTGAGCGACCCGTTGAGCAGCCCCGCGACGTAGTACTTCTGCAGGAGCAGATACACGATGACGCAGGGGATGACCGTGATCGCGACACCCGTCTGCATGAGACCGAAGTCGAGCTGGAAGTTCGCGTCGGCGGACAGGATGCCGATGCTCACCGGCAGCGTGTAGAGCTTCTGGTCGGTGATGAGGATGAGCGCCGCGAAGAACTCGTTCCAGGCACCGAAGAAGGACAGCAGCGCGGTCGACACGACGCCGGGAACGGCGACGGGCAGCATCACCCGCCACATCGCCCCGAAGGCCGTCGCACCGTCGATCTGGGCCGCCTCTTCGAGCGAGGACGGGATCGCCGCGAAGGAGTTGCGCATGAGGAAGATGCCCAGCGGCAGGTTGAACGTCGCGATGACGAGCGCCACGCCGACGAGGTTGTTCTGCAGGCCGATGTCGCGGAGGACGAGATACAGCGGGGTGATGATCGCCTGGAACGGGATCATGAACGTCACGAGCGTGACGAAGAACGCGATCCTGCTGCCGCGGTAGGGCAGCTTGGCGAACGCATAGCCCGCACATGTGCTGACCACGACGGCGGTGCCGGTGGCGAGCAGCGCGACGAACGCGGAGTTCCCCGCGCTCTGCCAGACGCTGAGACCTCGGCTGGAATCGAAGATCTGCGCGAGGTCGTTCGGCCCGACCTGCGACAGCATGACGCCGATCGGATAGAGGAAGAGCACCGCCAAACAGATGCTGATGACCCACCAGGCGAAGCGCGGCAGCATCCGCTGTCGTGGTCGAGGCGGCCGAGTGGCCTTGGGGAGGACGACGAGCGTTGTCGAGGAGAGCGTGGCGGTCATGAGTTGTCCGAGTTCCGAAGAAGAAGCATCTGCACGGCGCTGACGACACCGAGGGCGAGCATGAGCAGGATGGAGAGGGCCGAGGCGTACCCGACGTCGAACCGCACGAAGCCCGAACGGTAGATCTCGAAGACGGCGGTGATCGTCGACCCCGCCGGGCCCCCGGTGGTCATGATGTAGAACTGGTCGAAGGCCAGCAGTGAACCAGCCACGGAGAAGACGAGAACGAGCGCGAGCGTCGGCCGCAGCAACGGCACGGTGATGTGCCAGAAGCTCTGCCATGGGCCGGCACCATCGATCCTCGCCGCTTCGTTGACCTCCTCGGGCACCCCCTGGATGCCGGCGAGGACCAGGAGCATCTGAAGACCGACGACCTTCCAGGTGACCATCGCGACGACGATCGCGAACGCGGAGCCGAACTCCGCGAAGAAGTTGCGCGTCGGATCGATGAGTCCGAGCTCTCCCAGCAGCACCGTGGTGGGCCCGATGTCGGACTGCCACATGAACAGCCAGATGTAGCTTCCCGATGCGAGACCGATGACGACGGGCAGGAAGTAGATCGTCTGGAAGAAGCGGTGCGCGCGCGTGCCGCCTTTCACGAGGAAGGCCAGCGCGAAGGCGAGGACGATCAGGATCGGCGTGATGACCACCGTGTAGAGCAGGGTGAATCCGGCTGCACGAAGGAAGTTGGCGTCCTGGAAGGCGGCGAGGTAGTTCGCCGCCCCTGTGAACTCGGGCTCGCCCAGAAGCGGCCAGTCGTGCATGGACATCACGACGGTGCGGATGAGCGGCCAGACGAAGAACATCCCGAGCAGGACGAATGCGGGAAGGCTGAGCGCGAGCCCGAGCCTGCCTCGTCGCCGGGCGATCCGACCTGTGCGGTTCTGCGCCGGTGCGGCGCCATTGCGAAGTGCGGTCATGTCTCTCTCCGGAAGAACAGGGGCGGCCGGTGCGGGCCGCCCCTGCGCGCGGATGTCAGCCGTTGGCCTCGTCGAGGAGCGCCTGGGCCGCCTCCTGCGCCTTGGCCTGCGCGTCTGCCACGCTGCCCGGGCCGAAGACCGCCTCCTGGATCATGGTCGACCAGACGCCGTTGGGGTCATTGATGATCTCGTTCTCGATGACGCTGTACGGCACGCGTCCGACCTCGAGCGCATCCGCGAACACCTGGAAGCGCGGGTCCTGCGAGATGTAGAGGTCCTCGAGCAGGTCGAGACGCGTCGGCATCACGCCGTTCTCCGCGATGATGGCCTGCGCGTCCTCACCGGTAGCCCACTCCAGGAACTCCCACGCCCCGTCCGGGTTCTTCGCACCGGCGGGGATCGTCAGGTTGTCGCCTCCCGCGAAGGAGCCGATCTGCCCATCCGCAGCGCCCGGGATGGGGGCCACGCCCCAGTCGAAGGTCGCCTCCTCCTCGAGCGAGGAGAGGTAGAACGTGCCCCAGTTGTAGATGCCGACCTTGCCCTGGTTGAAGGCGTCGCCGGCGTTCGAGCCACCGTCGGACTGCACGAGGGCCGGCATCGCGCCGGACTCCCACATTTCGCGATAGAGCTCGAGCGTGGAAGTGACCTCTGCGCTGTCGAACTTCGCATCCAGGCCGTCCTCGGAGAGGACGTCGCCATCCTGCGCCCAGACGTACGGCCCCATCGAGAAGATGTTGCATCCGCCGCAGGCTCCGGAGAACGCGAAGCCGTAGTTCCCGTCGCCGGTCGCGGCGATGGCCTCGGCCGCTGCCTTGACCTCGTCCATCGTCGCGGGCGGTGCCTCGGGATCGAGGCCCGCCGCGGCGAAGAGGTCCTTGTTGTAGAACATCGCGGACACATCGGCCGTGAACGGCACCGAGTACACGCCAACCTCGTAGACGCCCTGGGCGATGTGCCCCGGGCTCATGTCGTCCTTGTAGTCGAGGCTGTTCCACTGCTCGCCGATGTCGGAGAGAGCCCCGACCGAGGCGAAGTACGGCACGTAGACGAGGTCGAGCGACGCGATGTCCGGTGCGTCGCCGCCGGCCGCCGCCGTGCCGAACTTCTGCACGTAGTCCCCCGAAGTGATCAGGGTGATCTCGACCTGCGTGTCGTGGCTCTCGTTGAATGCATCCGCGAGCTGCTGCATGAATCGCGACTGCGAGTCACGGACCCACATGGTGACGGTTCCGCCGTCCTCGGATCCGCCTGCTCCCGACGTCGAGCATCCGGCCAAGCCGAGACCGACGGCCGCGATGGTCGCCAAGGCGATGAAAGGCTTCAGGTGACGCCTCATTGCGTGGTTCCTCTCTCTGTGTCTCTCTGTGGTGAAGGGTGGCCGGTGAACGGCCGCCGTGGGGGTGTCAGATGGTCGGCACCCACACACGCATGGCTCCGGGGGCGCGGTTCGCCCACCGGAAGTAGGGGATCGCCCGGATGTCGCCGAGTTCTGTCGATTCGCCACGCGCGGTGTCCGAATAGAGGCGGTTCTCCTTGGCGCGTCGACGAGCACCGGGGATCGCCAGCGCCGGGGCGCCGAGGACATCGTCGTGACCCGCCTCTCGTGCGGTCGGCTCCTGGGGGATGACGACGTCTTCAAGTCGGATGCCGTCGTCGAGATCCGCTTCCTCGACGCAGTAGTAGATCGGCCCGCGACGCAGCGCGAGCGTTCCCCGCGATCCATCCACCCACGGGTGAGCACGCTCGAAGACGGGCTCTACGGAGAGGACCAGCGTGATGGAGCTCGCTCCGGCGGGCACGGCGACGTATCCTGCCTCGACCTGACGCGCTTCTCCCCCATCGACGGCGACCGTCGCACCCCTCGCCCACCCGGGGACACGAAGCTGCGTCTCACGGGTGGCGGGAGCGTCGAACGAGATCTCGATCGTCTCGTCCCACGGGAACGTCGTCGCCACCGTCGCCGTGACTCCGTCGCCGATCTCGTAGCGTCCCGCGGCGTACAGCTGGAACTGCACGGCGTTCTCGGTCTCGGTGACGAGGTACCCCGTGATCGAGGACAGCAGCCTCGCGAGGTTGGGCGGGCAGCAGGCGCAGAAGTACCAGTCGAGCCGCGTCGACGGGGCGTCCTCCTCGTGGGTGTGCCCGGATCGCAGCTGCAACGGGTTGGAGTAGAAGTACGACCTGCCGTCGATCGAGGTCGAGACGGCGATGGCGTTGTAGAGCCCGCGCTCCATCTCGTCCGCGTACCGTGCGTCGCCATCGAGCAGCAGCATCCGCCAGTTCCAGTGCAGGTTGGCGATCGCCGCGCACGTCTCGGAGTACGCGCGGTCGGCCGGCAGCTCATAGGGATCGCCGAACGACTCCCCCCGGTGGCGCGAGCCGAGGCCGCCGGTGACGTACATCTTGTGGTCGTGGACGCTGGTCCACAGCGCGTCGAGGGCATCGCGATATCCGGCATCCTCCTCATCCAGCTCGACGTCCGTGGCGCCCGCGAGCAGGTAGAGCTGACGGACCGCGTGACCGGTCGCCTCGCGCGACTCCTTCACGGGCGTGTAGTCCTGGTAGTACGCGCCGCCGAACTGCCCCTCACCGATCGTGCGGTGCCCGCGCAGATCCAGCATCCGCTTCGCCAGCTGCCTGTGCCGGTCGTCTCCGGTCAGACGCGCGAGTTCGACGAGCGCGGTCTCGATCTCGGGATGGCCGTCGATGTCGTCGCGGCGCCCTTCACCGAAGGTCTCGTGCACGAGCTCGACGTACCGCAGCGCGATGCCCAAGAGGTCGGCGCGCCCGGCGTGCGCCCACGCGACGGCGGCCTGGATCAGATGGCCGAGCTTGTACATCTCGTGACCCTGCGGGAGGTCCGTGAAGCGCCGCCCGGCATGAGGGCCCTGGTAGTAGCTGTCCAGGTAGCCGTCGTCCTCCTGCACCGCGGCGAGCAGGCGAGCCGACTCGTCCACGAACGGAAGGAACTCGGTGACGTCGCCTCGGACGGCTTCCCATCCGATCGCCTCGAGCGTCTTGTAGAGGTCGGAATCGGCGAACAGCGGGCCACGGAACGCGGCGTCGCTCTCCCCCACGAGGCGGCGGAGGTTGTCGAGCACCCCGGTGGTCTCGAGGCGCTCGATGACGTGCGGGATCGTGCCCTCACGGTTGACCCGCTGCCAGTCGCCCAGGAAACCTCCGTCGAGCCGGACCCGGCGCAGATCGACCGGCCGGAATGCGGTGGCGCGCGCCGGAGCGGCGGGCGTGACGAGCGCGTCGGAAACACTGACCATGGTTCTCCTCATTGAGCGGAATGATGTCGGCAGCCGGTAGTACACCGGTGCACTAAATGTGATAGTACACCGATGTACTAGACTTGCAACAGGCTTCCGCAGAAAGGTGGATCCATGAACAGCTCGCCGACGATGGCAGATGTCGCCCGCCTTGCCGGCGTCTCGAAGAAGACCGTCTCCAACTACTTCAACGGCTATCGCTATCTCCGAGAGGAGACGAAGGCGCGTATCGCGGATGCCGTCGAGCAGCTGAACTACAAGATCAACATCTCCGCCCGCAACCTCAGTTCGGGCCGCACCGGCGCGATCGGGCTGGCCATCCCCGAGCTGGCGCACCCGTACTTCTCCGAGTTCGCGCAGGCCGTGGTGGCCGCCGCGCAGCGGCGGAGCGTGAACGTCCTCGTCGAGGTGACCGGCGGCGAGCGCGAGCACGAACTCGACGTGCTCCGCGGAGGCAAGGGCCGCTCCGTCGACGGCGTCATCTTCGGCCCGCTGGCTCTCGGTGCGGATGACATCGCCGCCGCCACCGCCGACGTCCCGATCGTGCTCATCGGCGACCGCGCCGACTCCCGTCGCTTCGACTTCGTCACGGTCGACAACGAGCGGGGCGCATACGACGCGACCGCGCATCTCATCGCATCGGGGCGCACGCGCATCGTCGGTCTCGGCGCCGAGGAGAGCACCGCCCCGGCGGCAGCTTCGCTCCGCTCGCGCGGGTTCCGCGCGGCGCTCCACGATCACGGAGTCGCGATCGACCCGCAGCTGCTGACCGGTCCGATCCCCTGGACCCGCGCGTCGGGCGCGGACGCGGTGAACCGGCTCCTCGACGCGGGGACGGAGTTCGACGCCGTGTTCGGCCTCAACGACGCCCTCGCCCTGGGCGCGCTCAGCGCGCTTCAGGGACGAGGGGTCGCCGTGCCGGCCGAAGTGGCGGTCATCGGCTTCGACAACGTGGAGGAGGCGGGATTCGCCTCACCTCCTCTCACGACGGTCGACTCCGGCCTCGGCTGGGTCGCCGAGCGTGCGGTCGAGCTGCTGATGACCCGCATCGCGGGTGAGACCGGCGGGCCGACCTCCGAGATCGCGGCGCATCGCATCGTCGTGCGCGACACCGTGTGAGGCCCCGTCCAAGCGCACGATCCTCACCGTCGTCCTGGTGAGCTACTTGATGATCCTGCTCGACAACTCGGTGACCTTCCCCGTCTGCCCGCGCCATTGCTGATGACTTCGGGAGGCCGCTTCGGAGACACGGCGGAGCAGCGCACACGAAGTCGACCTCTCAGGTCAGAGACGTCACCGGCCGAGTCGACGTCGCACCACCCACTCACGCATCGTGTCGAAGGACGCGGAAACACCCTCCAGACTCGATGGTGAACGGCTCCGCTCCGGGAAGAAGGACCGTGCCCTCGACTCCGGTCGGCACGCGGAGTTCGTACTCGATGCCTTCGAGGGTTCGATGCCATGTGCCCTCGATCAGGCCGTACGGCGACTCGAATGCGATGCGTGCTGAATCGAGGCCGCCGCCGGGTTGCGGAGCCCAGACGATCCGGCGGTATCCGGGTGCGGCCGGCGAGAGCCCGCCGATCACACGGTGCATCCAGTCGGCCACCGAGCCGAGCGCGTAGTGGTTGAAGCTCGTCATCTCGCCGGGGTTGATGGTGCCGTCTGGCAGCATCGAGTCCCAGCGCTCCCAGATCGTGGTCCCGCCCATGCGCACGGTGTACAGCCACGAGGGGCACTCGGTCTCGAGCAGCAGATCGTACGCGGTGTCGAGATGTCCCGTCGACGACAGCGCATCACTGATCACCGGGGTTCCGGCGAAACCGGTGGCGATGCGGTTGCCTGCCTCGGCGACCAGTTCGCTGAGCCGTGCTCCGGCAGCATCCTGCTCGGAGGCGCTCAGCAATCCGAAACGGATCGCGAGTGCGTAGGCGGTCTGTGCGTCGGAGGTGAGCAGCCCTCCCCCGGCCGTGTACTCCGCACGGAAGGCATCTCGCGCTTCATCCGCGACGCGCGCGTAGCGCCCCGCGTCCGCGTCCTCGCCGAGCAGGCGCGCGATGTCCGCCAGACGACGCGTCGTGAACGCGAAGTACGCCGACGCGACGAGGTAGCGATCGGTACGCGCATCGGCCGGGTCGTGCGGTGGAGCCGCCGGGTCGAGCCAGTCGCCGAGCTGGTGGGCGTCGTGCCAGAGACGGGCGTCCCCCGACTGTCGGATCATGCGCTCGACCCACCGGCGTCCGCTCTCGTACTGGCGGCGGAGCACGCCGAGGTCGCCGAAGCGCTCGTACAGCGTCCACGGGGTCAACACGGAGACGTCGCCCCACACGGCACCCGTCTTGATCGGCGTCCATGTCGGGCCGCCCGGAACCACGGGAACGAACCAAGGGATCGTTCCGTCCGGCAACTGCTCCAGCGCGACATCCTGCAGCCAGTTCTCCAGGAATCCGGCCGAATCGAAGAGGAACGACGCGGTGGGTGCGAACACCTGGATGTCGCCGGTCCAGCCGAGGCGCTCATCGCGCTGGGGGCAGTCGGTCGGGATGCTGAGGAAGTTGCCGCGCATTCCCCAGACGACGTTCTCGTGCAAGCGGTCGACATCGGAGTTCGAGGTCTCGAGCCAGCCGGTGCGGCGCATGTCGTTGTGCAGCACCCGTGCGACGACGTCGCCCTCGGCGATGTCCGTGAGGCCTGTCACGGTGGCATAGCGGAAGCCGTGGAAGGTGAACTTCGGCTCCCACGTGCGCGCCGGTCCACCATCCAAGGTGAGGACATCGTGCGCATCGGCCAGACGGAGGGGGCGGACGCCGAGCGCGCCGCGCTCGAGGACCTCGGCGTGCCGCAGTGCGATGACACTCCCCTCGTCACCCCGCACGCGCACACGCAGACGGCCGACGAGGTTCTGCCCGAAGTCGATCAGATGCGTCGTGGCGTCCACCCGCGTGACGGTCTGCGGGAGGAGCTCCTCGGTGCAGCGCACGGGGGGCAGAGTCGGAGCCACGAGCGTCACCGGGTCCCGATGGCCTACGGCGACGGGCGACCAGCCGGCGCCGGGCGCGCCGGGAGCTGACCAGCCGACGAGTTCCGCGCGGGCGTCATGCTTCTCGCCGTCGTAGAGGCCCGAGAGCTGGATCGGGCTGAGAGCCGCCTCCCAGTCCGCATCGGTCGCGATGGTCGTGCGCGTGCCGTCCGTGTGCGTCACTTCGAGCTGAGCGATGAGCGCCTGATCGGTGCCGTAGAGATCACGGTAGCCGCCGTTGAAGCCGAGCCGCCCACGGTACCAGCCGTCACCGAGCCAAGCCCCGATGACGTTGTCGCCGAGAGCCACATGGTCGGTGACATCGAACGTCCAGTAGACGAGCCGTTCGTCGTACTTTGTCCACCCCGGGGAGAGCTCGTGGTCACCGACGCGCCTGCCGTTGATCTCCGCCTCATAGAGCCCGTGCGCGGTGACGTAGAGACGCGCGCGGTCGATCGGCTTCTCCACGCGGAATGCCGTGCGCACGAGCGCCGGACGGCGCTCGGTGTCCGGTTCCTCGCGCCAGCCCGCGCCGACCGGGCGGGCGCTCCAATCCTCAGCATCCAGCAGGCCAGCCTCGACGACGCCTGCCGCGCTCCACGGCGACCACGCACCGTCGGAGCCGCGGACGCGCACACGCACGTCGACGCGCTCACGCGACTCCAGCGGCGCGAACGGCCACTCGACGAGGAGCTGGTCATGACCGGAGCCCTCGGCGACGACGGATTCCCCGCCCCGGTCGCAGGAGAGCTGCCAGCCGTGCTGCGTCCACCCCTCCTCCGCGACGATCTTCCACGAGACGCGCGGCGCGGGCGTGCCGACTCCGATGGCGTCATCGAGGTGCTCGAAACGGGGAGCGGTGACCTGCACGAGGTTCCTTCCTGAGGCAGCGGCGGACATCAGCCCTTGACCGCTCCGGCCGTGAGGCCCTTCTGGATCTTCTGGTTGAGGATGAGGTAGATAAACAGCAACGCGAACACGTTGATGCTCACGGCGGCGAACAAGGGTCCGTACTGCGTGGTGCCGAACTGTCCGTTGAAGTTGAGCAATCCGACCTGGAGGGTGCGCAGGTCACCTGAGTTCGCGAAAGTGAGCGCGATGAGCAGGTCGTTCCAGAAGAAGAAGAACTGCACGAGACCGACCGTGAAGAGACCGTTGCGCATCATCGGGAGCGCGATCGAGAAGAACTGCCGATAGATGCTGGCGCCGTCGAGTGTGGCGGCTTCGAAGACCTCGCGGGGGATCGCGCGGAAGTACGTGGCCATGAGGAACACGGTCAACGGCAAGCCGGTCGCGGTGTAGGTGATGAGCAGCGGCCACAGCGTGCCGGTCAGCCCCAGCTGGAAGTAGGTGCTGAACAGCGGAAGCAGGATCATCTGGGTCGGGACCATGATTCCGGCGAGGAAGACGATCAGGACTCCGCCGCGGCCCTTCCACACGAGCACCTCCAGCGCGAAGGCGGCGGCGGTGCCCAGCAGCAGCATGAGCGCCAGCGAAGGGAGCACCGTGATCGCGCTGTTCAGCAACGACTGGCCGAGCCCTGCGGTGTCCCACGCGGTGACGTAGTTGTCGAAGTTCCACTCCTGGGGGAGCGCCCAGGTCGGCTCTTCGAGGAACTCGCGCTGGGTCTTGAACGACCCCAGGAGCAGCCAGAGCAGCGGGTAGCCCACCACGACGAGCAGCGCGGCGACGAGGATCCACACCGGGATGCGTCTCATGACGCGCGCGGTGCGACGGCGGGATGACGAGATCGAGGCGCTCATGCGGCGGCTCCCTTCTTCGCGGTGCGGGTGTTTGTCCGGAAGATGAAGACCGTGACAACGAGGCACACGATCGTGAGCAGCATGGCGATGGTGGATCCGTACCCGTAGTTGCCGTAGGTGAAGGCGTTGTCGAACATCGAGATGGTCAACGGGCTCGTCGAGGTTCCGGGGCCGCCGTTGGTGAGCGCCAGGACGCTGTCGAAGACCTTGAGCGTGCCGTTGATGGAGAAGATCAGCGATGAGATCAGCACGGGCGCCGACAGCGGGACGACGATGTGGCGGATGAGCTTCCAACCGCTGGCGCCGTCCAGACGCGCCGATTCGAGGACGTCCTCCGGAATGTCGATGAGGCCTGCATACAGCAGCACGCCGTAGAAGCCCATGGAGCGCCAGATGTCCATGATGGCGATCACGATGAAGGCGCTCGCGCCGTCACCGAACCAGTCGACGGGCACTCCGCCCATGCCGGACAGCAGGGAGTTGACGACGCCCTCGGTCGGAGCGATCGAGAACAGCTGCTGGAACAGCAGCGCGACCGCGACGGTCGGCATGACGACGGGGAAGAAGACGAGGGTGCGCACGATTCCCGATGCCCGCTTGAGCACGAACACGTACAGCAAGGAGAGGAGATAGCCGATCAGCACCTGGCCGATCGTCACGACCAGCGCGTAGCGGAGCGTGAACAGCAGCGCGGCATGGACCTCGGCGTCGCCGATCAGACGTACGAAGTTGTCGACGCCGACGAACTCGAAGCCGACGATCGCGTTCCCCTCGAAGAACGTGTAGCCGAGCGACCAGATCACCGGCACGAGCATGACGACCGAGTAGATCACCAGTGCCGGCCCGAGCATGATGGCGATCGCCTTGCGATCGCCCAGTACGTTCTGCATTCTCTCTCCCGTGTCGAACCGGGGCGGACCATGCGCGGCCCGCCCCGGTTGGTGAGTATCAGCCCAGGTCGGCCTGGATCATCGACATGAACTCCTCGGCCGAGATGCTCCCGGTCACCAGCGGAGCGGCGTTGCGCTGGCTGGTGGTGGTGGCCTCGGCGGAGAAGAGCGCCTCGAACCACAGGACGGTGGTCTCGGTGTCGGCGATCTGCTGCTGGATCAGCTGGGTCAGCTCGGGAACGTCGGTGACCTCCTCGTTCAGGGCGAAGCCGGACACGCGGTTCTCCTGGGCGAGGGCGGTGCTCCCGTAGTTCTCGGTGATGCAGCTCAGCCAGGCCTCGGTGTCCTCGGTGACCGCGTTGGCGTTCATCGTGACGGGGAGACCGACGTTCGCGGCGAGCTGCGAGCGGTCGCCCGCACCACCGGTCACGCCCGGGAAAGGCATGAATCCGACGTTCTCCGCACCGATCTGGTTCGCCTCCGGGTCGTTGGCCTGGCTGAGGAACCACGAGCCCATGTAGAACATCGCCGCGGAGCCGTTGAGGAACTGGTTCTCGCTGGTGGCCATGTCGATCGAGCCGACCCCCTGACCGAAGTAGCCCTTGGCGCCGAGGTCGGCGATGGCCTGGGCGGCCTCGACGTACTCGGGGTCGGTCAGCTTCGCGTCGCCGTCGGCGACCTTCTGCATGGCATCCGGGCCGAGGTCGCGGAAGATGTAGCTCGAGATCAGGCGAGTGATCGGCCAGCCCTGCTCGCCGCTTGCGGAGAATGGCTGGATGCCGGCATCGGCCAGCGTGTCGGCGGCGCTGACCAGGTCGTCGAAGGTCTGCGGCTCCTCGATGCCCTGCTCGGCGAAGATCGCCTTGTTGTACCAGATGCCCTCGACGTTGTACTCGAACGGCAGAGCGCGGAAGCCGCCGTACAGGTTCTCGATCGTGGAGATCGCGGCCGGCTCGACGTTGTCGATGACGTCGAGGTCCGTGAGCAGCTCCTCGAAGTCGGCGACGTGCCCCGCGTCGGCGAGAGTCTGGGTGAGCGCCGGGGCGTTTCCGGCCGAATAGAGCACCGGCAGGTCGCCCTGGCCGGCCTTGAGCTGGAGCTGCTGGTCGAGGTTGCTCTGCGGAACCGTCTCGACCGCGAGCGGCAGCGTCTCGGCCTCGGCCAGACAGACGTCGCCGGCAAGGGTCTCGAGGACGGCAGGAATCTCGGTGTTCTCGACGTTGATGAGCAGGCTGAGCTCATCGGAGCCCGCGTTGGCCCCGCCGCCCCCACCGCACGCGGTGAGAGCGAAGATGGTGGCGCCGGTCAGGGCGGTGACGGCACCGCGCCGGACGAGCTGTGCTGTGTTGCGCTTCATGAAATTCCTCCTCGAAAACGGGCGAGCCGCATTGATCACACACTTGAAGCGCTCCAAACAGTACACTTGAAGCGCTCAAATTGCCAAACGAGCGTCGGTGACGATTGGATGAACAGCGATGAACACCACCTTCGACGCATCGCGGCGTTCGAGACCCGTCATGGCAGATGTCGCGCGCCACGCGGGCGTTTCCCTGGGCACGGTCTCCAATGTGCTCAACAACCCGCACATCGTCACGCAGGACAAGCGCGAACGCGTCCTTCGTGCGATCAAGGAACTCGGCTTCGTCCGGAACAACGCGGCGCGTTCACTGGTGACCGGTCGTGCAGACACGGTCGGTTTCGTGGTCGTCGACCTCGGCAACTCCTACTTCGTCGACCTGGCACGCGGGGTCGAGGACGAACTCGATCGCCACGGCATGCGGCTGCTCCTCGCCAACAGTGATGTCGACCTGGCCAAGCAGGATGCCTACATCGGCGTTTTCGAAGAGACCAAGGTCGCCGGCATCCTGCTCGCCCCCTTGGACGCGCCGCTGGGCGCCGCCGACACAGCGCGTGAGCACGGCGTTCCCCTGGTGCTCGTGAACTGGCCCGGCGGTGACGGCTACTGCGGGGTCGTGGTCGACGAGGAACTCGGCGGCTATATCGCAGCGCGACACCTGCTCGACAAGGGGCTTCGGCGACTCGCCTTCGCCGGCGGCCCGTTCGCCCTGTCCGCGATCGCGCAGCGTCACGCCGGCGCATCACGCGCCGTCGCCGAAACACCGGGGGCAGTGCTCGAGGTCATCGAGACCCGGAGCATCACCGTCCGAGGCGGCTACGATCTGGGCGCCGCACTGAGCGAGCGCCCGTCCGACGAGCGCCCCGAAGGCCTGATCTCAGCCGCCGATGCTCTCGCGGCGGGAGCCATCCAGACGATGCAGCTGTCCGGCATCCGCGTCCCGGAAGACATCGCTGTCGTCGGCTACGACAACAACCACTTCGCTCAGGACAGCTCCATCCCGATCACCAGCGTCGGGCAGCCGGGACACGATATGGGCCGGATTGCCGCGAGCGTGCTGCTCGAGGAGGTCGCCGGCGAGGAAGACCATAGCCACCGGACGGTGACGCTCGCTCCGACGCTGTTCGAACGAGCGAGCTCGGGCGCCTGAGAGCTTCGTTCCCCCGGCACCACTAGTCCGAGCTGGATCTTCGCGGGCAAGGAATCAAAGCTGCAGGATCAGCCTTCATATTTGCGTTCTCAACAGGGATTCTGTGGCGGAGACGGAGGGATTTGAACCCTCGGTCCCCGTGAGGGGACTCCACCTTAGCAGGGTGGTGCACTAGGCCTGACTATGCGACGTCTCCATGCGCCCGGCCGAAACACGGACGCGTCATGCCATCATAACGGGTCGCGGGAGGCTGGTCGAACCACGGCTCGAGTTCCGCACGGTAAGCGCTTTCCAGTATCCTGGGTGAGGATGCGCAGAGGCATCCGTCTGGAGCCGCACCTATGACCACCGTCCTGCTCGTCGGAGCCCACGGCTACGGCGCCGTCCACTTGCGCAACCTCGAACGCCTCGGCGACCGCGTACAGCTGATCGGCCTCGCCGACCCCAAGGGCGGCCCCGAGGAGGGCTTCGGATCCGACACTCCCTCGTGGCCGACGCTGGGCGCGGCTCTGGATGCCGGCATCCGGCCGGACATCGTCATCGTCGCCACCCCCACCAACACGCACTTCGCCCTCGCCGCCAACGCGCTCGAAGCCGGCAGCCACGTCTATCTGGAGAAGCCACCGGTCGCCACGATGGCGCAGTTCACCGAGCTCCTCGCCCTCCAGGAGCGCACAGGGCTCGCCATCCAGGTCGGGTTCCAGAGCTTCGGATCGCATGGCCTGACCGAACTCGCAAGCCTTGGCGAGCCGACCTCGGTGGCGACCTGGGCCAACTGGAGCCGCGACGTCTCGTACTGGAACCGCTCCGCCTGGGCGGGCAAGCGCAGCCTGAACGGCGAACCGGTCGTCGACGGCGTCCTCACCAACGCCCTCTCGCACGCGATCGCCACCTCGCTGCGCATCGCCGGCGCGCGTCGCCGCGAAGACGTCGCACGCATCGAGCTGGAGCTCTACCGCGCGAACGACATCGAGGCCGACGACACCTCCAGCATCCGGATCACCCTCGCGAACGGCCGCATCGTGTCCGCCGCACTCACCCTCGCCGCCGACGAGCATCCGGAGCCCCTCGTCGAGGTGCGCACGCCCGCCGTCGACGTGCTCTTCACGTATACCGAAGACGTCCTGCAGTACCCCGATGGCCGCACATCCCGCCCCGGGCGCATCGAGCTGTTCGAGCAGTTCCTCGATCACCTCGACACCGGAGCGCCCCTGCTCTCGCCGCTCGTCGAGACCGGCGCCTACATGGAGGTGCTCGAGGCGGTCCGCACGGCACCCGACCCCGCACCGATCCCGGGGTCCGCCCTCACCCGCACAGCATCGCGCGTCTCGGTCGACGACATCTCCCAGTGGGTCCAGGCGACCGCGCGGGCGGGCGCCCTCTTCAGCGAGCTGCGCGCCCCCTTCGCCGCCGAGCCCTCCCCCGGGCGGACCAGCGAGTACCGCGTCGACGGACGCATCGTCGCCGTCCGCGACGACGGGTCGACCGTGGCACCCACCTCCGGCCCGCGCCCCTTCCTCCACCCGATCCGCACGCCGGGCGGCACCGTCGTCACCGACGCGCATCCCGCCGACCACGACTGGCACCTGGGCATTTCAGTGGCCGTGCAGCACGCGGGCGGCGTGAACTTCTGGGGCGGACGCACGTATGTCCCAGGCAGCGACTACCGCTGGCTCGCCGACCACGGCCGCATCGTCACGACCGCTCTCGACGCCGCCGGCGACGGCTTCTCCGCGAACGCCGAGTGGCTCACCCCCGCAGGTGCCGTACTGGTGACCGAGCAGACGGACTGGCGCTTCGCCGCCACCGACGATGCGCGGGCCTGGGCTTTCCGCACCGCGACGACGTTGACCGCCGGCACCGAGGCCGTCGAGCTGGGCAGCCCCGGATCGCACGGACGCATCGGCGGCGGCTACGGCGGCTTCGCCTGGCGCTTCCCGGCATCCGCCGATGTGGACGTCCGCACGCCGGATGCCTCCGGCGAGGATGCCGTGCACGGCACCACCTCCGCCTGGCTCGCCTTCGCCGCGCGGTTCCCCGACGGCGAGGCGACCGTCGTACTCGCACCAGGAGACGAGCGGACGGCGCTCGACCCCTGGTTCGTCCGCGTCGCCGGCTACCCGGGCATCGGCTCGTCACTCGCCTGGGACTCTTCCGTCCACGTCGCAGCCGGCCAATCCCTCACCCTGTCGTTCCGCGGACTCATCGCCGACGGACGCCTCTCGGATGCCGAGATCGAAGCCCTCCTCGGCTGACGCGGCGAGCGCTCATCGATCGGCATCAAGCCCGCCGCTGCAGCGCCTCCGCGAAGAGCTCCGCCGCCTCCGCCTGCATCGCCGCCGTCGACTCGTGCCCCGCGTCGTGGAACGCACCCCGGTATCCGCCGTCCGGGTGGACGGCCTCGAGATGTTCGTGGGCAGCACGCATCCCGCGCTCAGGGAACAGGAGGTCGTGCCGTCCGTACTGCACGAGAGTCCGCCGCCCACCGCCGATGGCGGCCACTTCGGGCCAGTCGAACTCCTCCCGCAGGCGCGGGCTGTGCAGCAACCAGGAATGCACATCCAGGTACGCGGGCACGAGCGAGTCGAACGTGGCCATCATGCACGTGATCACGACGGCTGACACCCGTGGATCCAGCGCACCCAACAGGGCCGCACGGCCTCCGCCGCCGGAGAGCCCGAAGACCCCGATCCGAGTGGGATCCACCTCCGGCAGGCCGCTGAGCACGTCCAGCGCCGCCAGGTCATCCGCCGCCACCGCACCGGCGAGACTCGTCCCGAGCATCCCCGCCGCCTTGGCGAGCGAATCCTCGTGCAGCCCCGAGATCGCATCGAAGCGCACATCGGGTGCGGGATCGATACCCGCCTCACGCCACGCCGCCTCCTGCGCGGCGATGAGCCCGGCCAGCCGCGGCGTCGGTGCGCTGAGATCGAAGGCCCGACTGCCCCAGGAGAATGTGTCGTGCACCAGCACGGCGAACCCCGCCATGGCCAGATCGTTCGCGGGGGCCTTCCCGTCGTAGACCTCGGCGCGCAGCCTGGCGGCGGCTGCCGACGGATCCCGGTCGGTGCGCACCAGCTGCTCCGCGCCGGTCGACCGCACCCCTCCGTGACAGTGCATCCCGAGGAGGCCAGGGACGGGCGCGACGACATCGTCGGGAACGAGCAGATACGCCGTCGTGGCGGGCCCGTACGGCAGCCGCCATTCCAGCTCTCGGCCGCGCACGCCGTCCTCACACCACTCGCGCACCACCCGTCTCTCCGCAGCCAGAGGGCGGCGCACACCGAGCACGGCAGCCAGCCTCGCCGCATCCGGATGCGCGGGCCGATACCTCGGCGCGTCCCTCAGATACGGCACCCAGTCCTCATAGCCGGCCAGAGGACCGGCCGCGCCGACGCCACCCGCATCCCTCATGCGCTTCTCCATCCGTCCTCCTCGTCGCCCGTGGAGCCGAAAGGGCCCGGAGGCGGTGCGAAACCGTCCCCGGGCCCTGATCAGTGCAGCAGGATCAGCCGGCTGCGTCGATCTCGCCCTGCAGCTCGGCGATGAACGCCTCCGCCGCGGCAGCGGGCTCGGTCTGACCCGCGAGCACCTCCTGCGTGTAGCGCTGCAGCATCGCCTCGATACCGCTCGCGCCGTTCGGGGCGACGATGGGGGCCGTGCCGGCCTCGATGCGGTTCTGGTACTCGATCGCGGCCTGATCGGTCTCGCTGAGGTCCGACTCGATGGCCGCCAGCGTGTTCTCGTTCGCCGGGATGCCGCGGTCGGTGCCGATGATCTTCGCCGCCGTCTCGCTGTTGAGGAAGTAGTCCACGAGGAGCGCGGCCTCGGCCGGGTGCTCGCTCTGGCTGGAGACCGTCCAGTACATCGACGGCTTGTAGAAGTCGGGCTTCTCGTCCGCCGGCTGCGGCAGCTTCAGCAGGACGAGGTTCCCACCGTTCGCCGCCTGGTACGCCGTCAGCTGAGCGTGCCATGCCATGCCCATCGCGACCTGGTTCGTCGAGATCGCGCTGCCGGAAAGACCTGCCGCGTAGCTCTCGTTGATCGCGTCGGCGCTCTGCGAGGCGCCCGAGTCGATCAGGTCGATCTGGTACTGCCACATGTCGGCCAGCGACTGCGGGTCGAGGCTGACCGTGCCGTCCTCCGCGAACAGCTCGCTGCCCACCGAACGACCCCAGTAGCGGACGCTGCCGGTATCGAGACCGCCGATCACACCCGTGCCGTGGATCTCTCCGCCGCTCTTGTCGGTGAGCTCCTTGGCGAGTGCCGCGTAGTCGTCCCAGGTCCAGGTCTCGTCGTCCGGAAGGGCGACACCGTACTGGTCGAAGAGGTCCTTGTTCGCGATGATCGAGTACACGCTGACGCCGATCGGCGCCCCGTACTGCACGCCGTCGACCTGACCGGTCCCGACCGCGTCCTCCGGGATGCCGGAGAGGTCGATGTCGAGGCTCGAGAGGTCTGCCAGCGCGCCGCGCGAGCCGTAGGACGCGATGTAGAGCTCGTCCATCTGGATCACATCAGCGGCGTCGTTGGCCGCGGTGGCGGTCGCGAGGCCGTCCCAGTAGCCGGCCCAGTCGCCGAAGGTGGGCTCGACGGTGATGTTCGGGTACTCCTCCTCGAACGCGTCGATGACCTGCTGGGTGAGCTCGGCACGGCTGTCGCTGCCCCACCAGGTCATGTTGATCGTGACGGGCTCGTCGCTGAGCTCGGGGGCCTCTCCCCCGTTGGACGTGCCGCCGCACGCGGTCAGCGCGAGCGCCGCCGTCGTGAGCGCTGCCACGGCGATGCCGCCGCGGCGCATGATCTTGCCGTTCATAAAAGGCTCCTTTGTCGTTATGTCGGACTGGTGCGGAAGGGATGGTGCTTACTTGCCTCCGGTCGTGGCGATTCCCTGGAGGAGGAAGCGCTGACCGATGAGGAAGATGAGGAAGACCGGGAGCAGGGATACGACGCTCATGGCGAAGATCGCGCCCCAGTCGGTGACCGACTGGGCGTCCACGAAGGCCCGCAGGGCGATCGGGGTCGTGTACAGGTCGGGCTTGGTCAGGTAGATCAGCTGCGAGAAGAAGTCGTTCCACGTCCAGATGAACGTGAAGATCGTCGTCGTCCCGAGGGCAGGAACCATCAGCGGCAGCACGATCTGGGAGTAGATCCGGCCGTGGCCCGCTCCGTCGATGCGTGCCGCTTCGTCGAGCTCCTTCGGGATGCCGCGGATGAACTGCACCATCAAGAAGATGAAGAAGGCATCGGTGGCGAGCACCTTCGGCAGGATCAGCGGGATGTACGTGTTCACCCAGTCCAGCTGGGAGAACATGATGTACTGCGGCACGATGATGACGTGGATCGGCACCATGATCGTGACGAGCATGATGGCGAACCAGAAGTTCTTCCCGCGGAACTCGAGTCTGGCGAAGGCGTACGCCGCCAGCGAGCAGGCGACGAGGTTGCCGAGGATGCATCCGATCACGATCAGCGCGGAGTTGACCATGTAGTGCCCGAAGGGCTGGGCGAAGGCGTTCCAGCCGTTGACGTAGTTCTGGATCTCGAAGTCCTGGAGCAGGATGCTCGGATCCTTGAAGATCTCGTCGTTGGGGCGCAGGGAGCTCGCCACCATCCACAGCACCGGATACAGCATGATCAGGGCGCCGAGGATGAGCACGATGTGCTTCACGACGGCGGAGACCGAGGTGGGCAGGCGTTTGCGGCCCGCGCTGGTCCGCGTCGCGCCGGTGCGTGCGTTCAGGATCGTCGAGGTCGCGGTGTCTTCACGCGGGAGCTGATCAGTCATCGTAGAAAACCCAGTACTTGGAAGCCCAGAAATTGATGGCGGTGAATCCGCCGATGATGAACACGAGCAGCCAGGCCAGCGCCGAGGCGTATCCCATGTCGAAGTTGCCGAAGCCGCGCTGGTACAGATACAGCGAGAACAGCAGCGTGGAGTCGGCCGGCCCGCCCGTCCCCGCCGAGACCACGAAGGCCTGCGTGAACGACTGGAACGCGTGGATGATCTGCAGCACGAGGTTGAAGAAGATGATCGGGCTCAGCAGCGGCATCGTGATCGACCAGAACTGGCGCCACTTGGTCGCGCCGTCGACGCTCGCCGCCTCGTAGTAGGAGTGCGGGATCTGCCTGAGGCCGGCGAGGAAGATCACCATCGGAGCACCGAACGTCCAGACGTTCAGGATGATCAGGGTACTCAACGCCGTGTCGGGGTTCGAGATCCAGCCCTGCCCCTCGATCCCGAAGAAGGCGAGGAACTGGTTGAAGAGCCCCTCGGTGCCGAAGACGGTCCGCCAGAGCACGGCGATCGCGACGCTGCCGCCGAGCAGCGAGGGCAGGTAGTAGATCGACCGGTAGAACGCCAGGCCGCGCACACCCCGGTTGAGCAGCACGGCGAGACCGAGCGCGAGGGCGAGCTGGAGCGGCACCGAGACGAGCACGTAGGTGAACGTCACCCCGAGCGACTGGTGCAGGCGCGCGTCGGTGAGCATCCGGATGAAGTTGTCCGCGCCGATGAACGTCGGCGGCTGGAGCAGGTTGTACTTCGTCGTGCTCAAGAACAGCGAGGCGATCATCGGACCCGCCGTCACGGCGAAGAGGCCGATGAACCAGGGCAGCAGGAAGAGGAGCGCGGCCTTGCCGTCGCCCTTCCGGGGCTTGACGCCCTTGAGGTGGCGGAGTTCGTTGAGGGCGGTCATGCCGCACTCACCGCCAAGCTCGATCTGTTGAACATCATCGTCCTTTCATCGCCTGCGACCGTTCGCACAAGCCAAAACGGAAAGCGTTTCCCGTTGATGGTAATCGCTTTCCCGATTCGATGCAAGCGGAAACAAGAAAGCGTTTCCCGACCGCTACGCATCCCACTCCCAGGTCTGCAGCATGCCGCACATCCCGTAGCGCCGATCCCCCTCGTCTCGCACCACACGCGTCACGAGGGACTCGGCCATCACGCCGGGCGCCCCCGCCTCCAAGGCGTCCAGCTGCACCCTGGTGCGCTCGGTCTCGGCGAGCACGGTGGCCTCCCACCGACGACGCCACTGCGCCACCCGGGGACGGACGAGCTCGACAGCCCTGCGCTGGAACTCCTCCAGCGCAGCCGGTCCGCCGTCGCGCAACCGCAGATAGCCCTCGAGCGCCAGATCGCGACGCGCCCTGGCGGCATCGGCGCGGCCATCGCCCTGCGGCAGCGTCGCCGCCTCGGCGTAGCGCCGGGGATCGGCCAGCACCCCGGCAGGGAAGGTCAGGACGGCGTCCCCCGCCTCAGGGAGGCCCGTATTGGCCATCACGGCCACGAGGCGTAAACCGTCGTCGTTGACCAGCCGATGGACGGTGCCGGGGGTGAACCAGAGCACGTCCCCCGCTCCGAGCGCATGACGGGCGAACCCGCCTGAGGAGAGCGTCTCGACGGCCCCCACCCCGCCCGTCACGAGGTAGCCCTCAGACGACGCGGTATGCACGTGCGGCGAGCCACCACGGCATCCGTCCGAGCCCGCCCAGTCGTAGACGGCGAGGTCGGTCAGCGCGACACCGCCGGGGAACACGCTCACAACAGCCCCTTGAGCCGCGCCGCAAGGCCGGCCGCAGCAGTATGGTCGGAATCCGCGACCCCGACCGCGTAGCGGAAGGTCACGGACTCCTGCGGCGCGATGGGGAGCTCCTCGCTGAAGAAGGGCGCGGGGTTCAGCGCTGCGAACTCGGCCGATCGGGCGAACCACTGCGGCGGATGCTGCGGATTGCGCTCGGCATCCACGATCACGAGCAACGACACCGCGTCGATGACGTCATGACGCCCCTCGAAGCCCATCCACTCATGCCGCTGGCCGCGCACGTCGTCGCCGCTGCCCGTGCGGTCCACCGTGACGAGCGTACCCTCGGTGAACGAGCGCGGCCCGCGCCAGAACAGCCCGCCATATCCCGCATTCTCGCGCCCCTTGGTCGTCGGAGAGCCGATGCGGACCTCCGCGTCGGAGACGTTCGTGAGCACCGTCTCGAAGGTCAGCGCCCAGCTGTCGTCATCCAGGAGCCGCACCGAGAGGGTTCGGCGTTCACGGAAGACCGCGCGCCCCGACTGCGTCGTCCACTCCAGCGCATGTGCGAAGCGGGCTCCGTCCTCGCCCGCCTCCGCCGTCTCGACGGAGACATGCCGCTGCGTCCCGTTGTTGGGCAGCTGCACATACCCCTCGCCGTGCACGTAGGTCGGACCGCCCCAGAAGTTCTCGTCGTCGACGACGGGCAGCGACCAGGCGATCCCCTTGTGCCAGACGTGATCCCAGGGCCGGAACAAGGACACGACACGGCCGGCCCTCGTGCGGATCGGATCGATGTAGGGCTTCGGCGATTCCAGCTCAGGGCTGTCCGGCACGAAGACGTACCGCAGCAACTCGGTGTCGCCGTCGCGCACGACGAACGAACCGTCGGTGGTCACGAAGGAGAGGGTCATCGCTGGACCTCCTTGATCCGGGACCACGGCACGGCGCCGCCGTCCATGCTGGTGTAGAACGGGTCGTCGCCGTCGATGTCGCCGGCGTGCACGAGAAGGCCACGGAACGCAGAGGCGTAGGTGGCGGCGGCGAACTCCAGCGTCCGCCTGGCGTCCTCGACATCCACCCCCGGCGCCTCTCCGGCGAGGAGCGCGTCGGCGATCGCCTTCACCTGACTGCGGTGCGCGCTGCGCTCGTCGTCCAGCCCGTCCTGCCAGAGCGCGAGGAGATGCTCGTGCCCGTCCGACGGCGTAAAGGTCCAGTCCGAGGCGCTGTAGCCGTAGACGTGCTCGACCTCGACGCTCGCGTGCTCGAAGTCGAACCGCAACCGCGACGACTCTCGCGGAGAGACGATCGAGTTCACCACGGTCGCCATCGCTCCGTTGTCGAACTCGACGAGGGCGAGGGAGACGTCTTCGGTGTCCGTCGGGAGCTTCTGCCGCGCTGCGAACGCCGACAGCCGACGCCACGGGCCGAGCACCGAGAGGAGCAGGTCGAACTGGTGGATGCCGTGCCCCATCGTCGGCCCGCCTCCCTCGACCTCCCACCGGCCGCGCCACGGCACGTCGAAGTACTCCGCCGGGCGATCCCACATGGTCTCGCAGGTGGCCACCAGCGGGCGCCCGAGATCGCCCTCCGCCACGAGCTCGCGCAGGCGCACCGCCGCCGCCCCGTACCGGTGCTGATACACCGTGAGCACCGGCATGCCTGTCTCGCGAGCCACCTCGGCGACGGCATCCAGCTCGGCGAGGCTGAGCGCGGTGGGCTTCTCCACGAGAGACGGCACGCCGGCACGGGCGGCCAGGATCGCCAGTGGCGCGTGCGTCTGCGGCGGGGTGCAGATGTGCACGAGGTCGATCTGCTCGCCCGCGAAGAGGGACTCGGCATCCTGGTACACCGCGGCGACGCCGAAGGCAGCCGCGAAATCGGCGGCACGAGTGCGGTCGAGGTCGACGACGGCCACGAGGTCGATGACCCCTGGCAGCGAACGGATGGCCTCCGCATGGGCGTGAGCGATGCCACCGGTGCCGATGATGGCGGCGCGGAGCGGGGCGGAAGGAGTGGTCATGGGCCCTTGCGGCTTTCCTCGAACCGCGTCTGCAGCGATGCGGATTCGAAATAGTGATCGTTCACCTTTTGTGACGCATGCCAAGATAGTGAACGATCATCCCTGCTGTCAACACGTCCTGAGGAGACACACGATGACGGACCAGCCCGCCGGACGACGACGTCCGACGATCATGGAGGTCGCCGCCCTCGCCGGCGTCTCACACCAGACCGTCTCGCGCTTCTTCCGCGACAACGCATCACTGAAGACGAGCACCAGGCAGAGCGTCGCGGCGGCGGTCACCGAACTGGGCTACCGCCCCAACCCCGCGGCGCGCTCGATGCGCACGAAGCAGACAGGACGACTGGCCGTCGTCGTCCCGACCCTCGCCTTCAGCCCCGCCCGCGTGCTCGCCGGGGCGAGCGCGACAGCCCATGCGAACGGCTTCGCGATCGATGTGCTCTCGGTCGAGGGCGGTGCCGAGGAGCGCACCGCCCGCACCGTCGAGCTGGCCGACTCGGGGCAGGTCGACGGCATCCTCTCGATCGCCCCGCTGACCAGCGAGATCCCGGAGACGGCCGTGCCGGTGCACGTGTCCGCGGGCTACGACGATCAGATGCGCGGCATCGCAGAGCTGACGGACGCCTCGCCGATCGGGGAGCTCGTGCACGGACTCGCCGCCCTGGGTCACACCCGTCTCCTGCACATCACGGGTGCACTCGAGTTCGCCTCGGCCCGCGCACGCAGCGCCGCCTTCCAGGCGGTGGTCGATGCGACCGAGGGGATCGACGGAGAGGTCGCCGAGGGCGACTGGACCGCCGAGTGCGGCATCGCGGCTGTGCGCCGCCTGCCCGAGCACGACCGCCCGACCGCCATCATCGCCGGCAACGACCTCATCGCCGCCGGCGTGCTTCGCGGGGCGCGGGAGCGCGGCTGGCAAGTCCCCCACGATCTCAGCGTGACGGGGTGGGACTGCCAGCCGATCGGTCAGTTCATGCACCCCGCCCTCACCACGGTCGACGTCGATCACGAGCTGCTCGGCGCGACGGCGATGACCGGCCTCATCGCCGTCCTGCGCGGAGGAGACGGCGCGGACACCCCGTCGCTCATCACCGCCGAGCGCCCGCTCAACCGCACCATCTGGCGGGAGTCGACGGGCCCGGCTCCCGCGCGCGTCGCAGCACGGGAATCCGTCGACGGGGGTTGACAGCGTCAGTGAACGTTCACTAGCGTCACTCGCGACCGTCGCAGTGAACGTTCACTAAGCGACTGCTTCCGTCTCGCCGACGATGCGGAAGCGGAAAGGCGCATCGATGTCCCGACCGTCCTCCTCCCGCCGTCGCCCCGCGCTCCTGGTGAGCGCCGCGGCCTCGGCACTGCTCTGCGCGGGCCTGCTCACGGCCGCGCCCGCCGCGGCGAGCCCCGGCATCACGATGCCGACGGATGCCTCCGCGGGCACCTTCGCCGGGTTCACCGACAAGACCCCTCTCGAATCCAAGGGGCGCGACGTGGTGTCCTCCGGCATCCTTCCCGTCGAGGACGGATCCGCCCCCGCAGGCAGCGGGATCACCTACTACGTCGATGCAGACGCCGGCGACGACAGCGCGGACGGGACCTCTGCCGCGACCGCGTGGCAGAGCTTCACCAACGTCAACGACCGCACCTTCGGCCCCGGCGACCGCATCCTCCTGAAGGCGGGGAGCGTCTGGGCGGCGGAGGGCACCGAGGTGAGCCGAGAGGCATACGACTACACCACGTGGAGCGGGGGCGCAGGCACCGACGTCGAGGGCACGGACGCCACCGCCCTGCTCGCGCCCGGCGGCTCCGGAACCGCCGAGCATCCCATCGTGCTGTCCAGCTACGGCGACGGCGCCGCCCCAGAGCTCAACGGGCGCGGCGTCGTGAACGACGTCCTGCAGCTCACCAACCAGTCGCACTGGGACATCTCGAACCTCGAGATCAGCAACGAGACCGCGGGCTTCGATCCGAGCGACTTCACCCCGGCGAGCGCATACGGTCAGGTACCGGGTCAGGAGGATCCGCTCACGGGTGACCTCCGAGGCATCCACGTGCAGGGCGAGAACGCCGGCAGCCTCACAGGATTCGACATCCATGACGTGTTCGTCCGCGACGTGAGCGGCGTGACATGGTCGGTCAGCGGCGCGGGGCTCGATCGCTCCAAGCGCACCGGCGGGATCATCTTCGAGGGGCTCAAGGGAGATGCGACCACGGCATCGACGTTCGAGGACGTCACCGTGCGCGACAGCGTCATCGCCAACACCTCCTTCGCGAACCTGACGTTCAAGCAGTTCGCGGGCATGGGCACCAACCGCTACCAGGATCTGAGCCCCGGCTGGGGGGACCGAGCCGTCGCGAAGGCCGCGGCGGACGGCACGATCACGGAGGACCCGGACTGGCGCCCGCACACCGACATCCACATCACCGGCAACTACCTGACCAACCGCGACACCGAATACGGCTGGGACGCGATGTACCTGACGAGCATCAAGGGCGCGGTCGTGGAGGGCAACGTCGTCGACGGCGCGGGGGTGTCCGGCATCGAGATGTACTACGCCGACGACATCGTCGTCCAGGACAACGAGGTGGCGGAGCTCGCGACCCGCACGGGCGCGGCGGACTCGAACGGGATCGACCCGGACCGCGGCACCTCGAACATCCTCATCCAGGGCAACTACGTGCACGATTCGGGCGAGGGCATCCTGCTCTGCGGCTTTGGCTTCGGCACCGCGGTGGTGCGCTACAACATCATCCAGGACGTCGACCGCAACTACATCAACCCGCACGGCAACAGCGGCGTCAACGTCATCTACAACAACCTGATGTACAACACCGTCGCACCGCTGAAGAACAACACCGTCGGATTCTTCGAGTCCTCTGGCAGCGCGAGCGACTACCTGGTTGCACGCAATCCGCATCATGTGATCGGCAACGTCTTCTACAACGCCAGGGCGAGCGTCGCCGGCGCCGCGTTCCGCACCGAGTTCCCCGGCGTGCATTTCGCAGGCAACTCCTACTTCGGCCCTCAGGTGACGGCACCGGCGGCCGACGCGACGGCGGCGACCGCTGACCCGCTGCTCGGCGGAGACCCCGCCGACGACATCCGCAATGCGGCGGTCGCTTCGTACACCTCGCCGCTCGTCGGCGCCGGCACCGACGTCGATCTCGCAGCGATCGCACCGGGCTTCGACACGACCGGAGGCCTCGGCACCAGCCTGCTCCCGCTCGCCGTCGACTTCTTCGGCGAGCCGCTGCCCGAGACGGGCCAGATCGGGCCGGTCGCGTACCGTCCCGCAGACGGCCACGGTCTCGTCGCCGGCACCGTCACGGATGCCGCGGGCGTCGCCGTCCCCGGGGCGACCGTCGCGGGCGGGTCCGTCTCCGTCACCACCGACGCCCGAGGCCGCTTCGTCCTCGAGCTGCCGGTCGGCGAGCACGTGCTCACCGCCTCGGCCACGGACTACGAGCCGGGCCAGGGGACGACGATCTCGCTCGCCGAGCACGCCTCGATCAGCCGCGACCTCGCGCTCGGCGCCACCACGACGACCAAGGGCACCCTCTCGGGCACGGTCAGCTCGGCGGGCTCCCCGCTCGCGGATGCCATCGTCGAGCTCTCGCTGGACGATGCCGTCATCGCCGAGACGCACACGGACGCATCCGGAGGCTACGCCTTCGCCGGTGTCGAGGCAGGAGACGGATACGCCGTGACGGCGCGCCGCGACGGATACCAGGATTCCTCCGTGACCGGCCTCTCGGTCTCGGCCGCGCGGACGACCGATGCGGACCTGATCCTGCGCACCGTCGTCGCCGAGACCTCGTACGCGATCAGCGAGAGCTTCGATGACGAGGGCGCCGGCGCTTTCAGCGGCACCGCGGACGGGATGCTCGTCGCCAAGACCAACGCGGCCGTCGGCACGATCACCGTCGAGGAGGACCAAGCGCAGGCAGGCAACAAATACCTGCGGATCAACAAGTCCAGCTCCTCCTCCGGGGTGCTGGGCGTGCACAACACCGAGGAGCTCGACCTCACCGGTACGGTGACGATCCAGGCGAGGCTGCAGCGCACAACGACGAACACGACGGCCAACCAGCTGGCGCTGTACTCGTACACGGAGAGCGGATGGAACGCCGCAGCGCCCGCCTCGTCGACGAACCCCTCGGCGACGATCGGCTTCTCCGGAGGACGGATCATGACCCACAACGTCACGGGGGCGAGCACGGTCAAGAACGTCACCGACTACGTCGTCGGGCGCTGGTACACGGTGCGCAACGTCGTCGATCTGGATGCCGGCACGTTCGACTTCTACGTCGATGACATGACGACGCCGCTGCTCACGGACCAGCCGCTGAGGACGAAGGTCGACGATCTCGACCACTTCCTCTTCTACATCAACGGCTCGAACGTCGGAGATCTGCTCATCGACGACTTCCGCGTGAACACCGGTGTGCCGTTCGAGGCCGACGACGCGGCGCTCGGCGCGGCGACGGTGCGGATCGGCGACGAGGACGTCGAGCTGACGCCGTCGGTCGATGGGCTCACGCTGACAGGCACCGTGGACGCGTTCGCCGAGAAGGCCACCGTCGGCGCCGCGGCGGACAGCCCGTTCGCCGCGGTGAGCGTCGATGGCACCATCGTCACCGACGAGAACGGCGTGGAGGTCGCGCTCGACGGCGCAGACCCCGACGTCGTCGAGATCGCCACGCGCATCCCCGTCGTCGTGACCGCCGAGGACGGATCGACCCGTGCATACACGGTCGTGCTCTCGCGGACCAACCCGAGCCAGCTGGCCGCGCTCGGCGACGTGCGGGTGGACGGGCTGGAGCTCTCCCCCGCATTCGATCCGTATCGCCAGGGATCGGACTCGCCCTATGTCGTGACCGAGGAGGTCGCGGCAGGGACGACGTCGGTGCGCGTGGAGGTGAACCGCGGTTGGAACGGCCAGCCCGTGCAGATCGATGGCGTCGAGCTGCCTGCCGATGAGTCGGGAGCGACGATCCCGCTCGCGGTCGGCGAGAACACCATCGAGATCACGGCCGGATCGTTCGCCGGCGATGTCGGCACATACTCGCTGCTGGTCACGCGGGCTGCGGCGCAGACGCCGGACACGACGAAGCCGGTGAGCACCCTGACGAGCCCGACCACCACGGGCCCGCATCGCACCCTCGCGGTGAGCGTCGATGCATCGGACGATCGAGGACTGCAGCGGATCGTGGCCAACATCTATCGCGGCAGCACGCTCGTCAAGAGCACGCAGACGGCGATGGACGGCGCCCGCTCCGGCACGCACAGCGCGACCGTCGCGCTCCCCGACGGCGACTACACCATCCGCTACAACGCGCAGGACCTCGCGGGGAACATCTCGCAGACGAGGACCTATGCGGTCACGATCGACGGCACCGCTCCTACCGTGACGGTGAAGAGCGGCGCCGGCGAGACGGTGGGCACCGGCGGCGTCTACACGCGCCTCAGCGTGAAGCTGTACGACGCCGGCCGCATCGACAGGGTGACGATCAACGGCACGGTCAAGGACCTCGTCGACAACGCATGGTCGGACGTGAACGGGATCGTCCCCGGGACGTTCGGAGCCGTGCGCGGCGAGAACACCCTCGTCGTCCACGACGTCGCCGGCAACACCACGACGCTCCGGTTCACCCTGGAGTAGCGGTCAGCGGTACGGCAG
This sequence comes from Microbacterium sp. NPDC055903, assembly GCF_053615555.1. NCBI lineage: Bacteria > Bacillati > Actinomycetota > Actinomycetes > Micrococcales > Microbacteriaceae > Microbacterium > Microbacterium sp. NPDC055903. The sequence continues at coordinate 647,727 of NZ_JBSHCA010000001.1, forward strand.
GGCGGTCGGCCTCGGCAGGCCGCCCTGCTGCACGGTCGGCCACCGCCCGTCGAGGGTGAGCACCTCCCACCCGTCCGCCGTGCGCAGCAGGGTGTCCTCCACCTTGACCCCCGGCGCGGTCGGGTTCCAGGCGAAGGCCTGCCCCTCGACGATCAGATCGCTCGTGGCATCCGTCGCCCTCGGGTCGCGCCCCGCGTATCCCGTCGGCCCGCCCTGATGGTGCCGCTGCCACTCATCCGCCGCGAAGCCGTTGGCCTCGTATGCGGCGCAGCCTGCGGCGAAGGCGTCGTCGAGTCGGGCACCGGGCACGGATGCGTCGAGGAAGGCCTGCTCCACGGCGAGGATGCGCTCATCGGCGGCATCCTCCCCCACCCACCTCGTCGCATTCGCGATGAGCCCATGCCGCCGCCCGCAGACGACGAGCATCGCCCGCCTGCCCAGCGGAGCATCGGTCGGCAGCGGATGCCGGTGCCCGATCCTCGATTCGCCTGCGACGAGCACGACGAGGGCGTCGATGCCGCGCGCGACGAGTCCCCCTGCCGCCGCCGCCGCGAGGGACCGCTCGGTGTCGGCGGGAGACGCCGCCCGCAGGACATCCGTGAGCACCTCCGCCGTGTCCCGTCCGAGCGCACGATAGCGTTCCCGCTCGGCCGGCAGCAGGGATGCTCGGGCGGCGCGGAGCTCCGAGGCGAGCGCCGACTCGGCTGCGCCACCGTCCGCCGCCGCAGCCACGGCGGGCGGAGTCTGCCAGGGGACGCGCACGAGGCGCTCCGCATCGGAGGGCAGCAGTTCCTCGGCGATCAGCCGATCCGCCTCGTTCGCCGCGACGAAGAGGGTGTCGCCCTCGTCGTCGACACGGACGGCGAGCACCGGAGGACCGGCGAGCGAGACGTGCGTGCGGACGCCGTCCAGATACCAGGACACCGCTTCGTGGGACGAGAGCACAAGCGGTCCACCGCTCTGCGCGCGCACCGCGGCGATCCGCTCCTGCTTCTGCGTGCGGTCTTCGAACGACCCGACCATCGCCACCTCCGGAAACGTTTTCTTGTCGATGTTGGCTAGTATGGCGTGACTCGCGCCGTCACGCGAGCCGAGGAGACGCACGATGGCACGAACGACGCCGAGGACACGCATCACCGACGTCGCGCGCCTCGCCGGGGTCTCGCTCTCCACCGTCTCCAGGGCCATGAACGGCAATCCGACCGTCGACCCCGCCCTCGCCGAGAAGGTGCGCGCCGCGGCGGCCGAGCTCGGCTACACGGCCAACCCCGTCGCCCGCAGCCTCGTCCTCGGGCGCACGCAGACGGTGGCCGTGGTGGTGCCTGATCTCGAGAACCCCACCTTCCAGGCCATCCTCAGAGGCCTCAGCCGCGCCGCGGCCTCCGACGGCTACCACGTGCTCATCGCCGATTCGATCGAGGATCTCGACAACGAGCGCGCCCTCGCTCGCACGACCAGGCTCCGCACCGACGGCCTGATCCTCTGCTCCCCCCGGATGCCGGAGGACGAGCTGCGCGCCCTCCTTCCCGACGTCTCGCCGGCCGTCGTCATCAACCGCGGCGAGCTGCCGAGCACCCCCGTCGTCGCGGCCGACTACGCGGCGGGCCTGCGCGAGAGCATCGATCACCTCGCCGCCCTCGGCCATCGCCACCTGGTGTACCTCGCGGGCACGTCGCGCAGCGTCTCGCACCTCGCCCGCCAGGAGGCCATCCGGCAGGCCGTGACGGAGATCGACGGCCTCGCCGTCGAGGAGATCCCGACCGGTGTCGACTTCGACAGCGGCGAGGCGGCGACGGACCGCGTGATCGCCTCCGGCGCGACGGGCGCCCTGGCCTTCAACGACCTCGTCGCGATGGGCCTGCTGTCCGGCCTCGCGGCGCGGGGAATCGCCGTTCCGGCGCAGTTCTCGGTGACCGGGTTCGACGGCATCCCCTTCTCGGCGTACACCACGCCTCCCCTGACCACCTCGGCCGTTCCCGCCGCGGAGCTCGGTGCGCACGCCTGGCGCGCCATGCACGAGCTCCTCGCCGGTGGCGAGCCGGCGCCAGCCGTGCGCATCACGCCCTCTCTCGTCGTGCGCGGCAGCACCGCGGCTCCCGCCTGACCCGCGCGCCCGCTTCGCCTGCTCCCCTCGGACCGGGTGTGCTACGTTAGTCGAGAAAACGTTTCCTGAGTGATCGAGAACGAGAATGACAAAGACGCGTTACGCCCTCGCCGGTGCAGGTCACCGCGCCCAGATGTATGTCGATGCGATCATCGGCACCCACAGCGACAAGGCGGAGCTCGTCGCCATCGTCGAGCCGAACCCCGTCCGCGCCGGCTACTACGCCGACCTCGTCGCGAACGCAGGCTTCCCCGCCCCTCGCACGGCGGCCCCCGAGGAGCTGGAGCGCGTCATCGGCGAGGAGAGCGTCGACCGCGTCATCATCTGCGCCCGCGACGACCTGCACGCCGAGCTCATCGTGCGCGCCCTCGAAGCGGGAGCCGACGTCGTCGTCGAGAAGCCCCTCACGATCGACGCGGCGAGCGCCGCACGCATCGAGGATGCCGTCGAGCGCACCGGCCGTGAGGTCGTGCTCACCTTCAACTACCGCTACTCCCCGCGCAACAGCGCGCTTCGCAAGCTGCTGCAAGACGGCGAGATCGGCGAGATCACCTCGATCGACTTCTCCTGGGTGCTCGACACGAACCACGGCGCCGACTACTTCCGCCGCTGGCACCGCCAGAAGGCGAACTCCGGCGGACTGCTCGTGCACAAGTCCAGCCACCACTTCGACCTCGTCAACTGGTGGCTGCGCTCTGCACCCACGAGGGTCTACGCCTCCGGCGGGCTGCGGTTCTACGGTGCCGAGAATGCGGCGGCGCGCGGGCTCGGCGAGCGCCCGGAGCGCGGAACGCACGACGGCGGCGATCTCTTCGAGCTGGACCTGCGCGATGACGAACGCCTGAAGGCGCTCTACCTCGACGCGGAGCAGCACGACGGCTACGTGCGCGACCTCGACGTCTTCAGCGAGGGGATCACCATCGAGGACAACCTCGCGCTCGTCGTGGACTACGCATCGGGCGCCACCCTCTCCTACTCGCTCAACGCGCACTCGCCCTGGGAGGGCTACCGCGTCGCCGTGAACGGCACACGGGGACGCGCGGAGCTCGAGGTGATCGAGCGCGGCGCGGTTCTCGCGGGCGAGGGGCTGCACCCCACCCTCGACCCGAGCCTGTCCGGCGGCGACGGAACGACGAGCCTGCGTCCCGAGGGCGAGCGCCTCATCCTGCAGAAGCACTGGACCGAGGCCCGCGAGATCGTCATCGAGTCCGGTGAGGGCGGACACGGCGGCGGCGACGCCCTGCTGCTCGCGGACGTCTTCGAGGGCCCAGGCGACGACCCGCTCGCCCGCCCCGCCGACTGGAGCGACGGCATCCGCTCCATCGCCGTTGGGATCGCCGGCAACCGCTCGCTGGAGAGCGGCCTGCCCGTGCGCATCGCCGACCTCGGCATCCGGGCCCTTCGACAGGCTCAGGGACCGAGCGCCCAGACTCAGGGACCGGGCGCCCAGACTCAGGGACCGAGTGCCCAGGCCCGAGCCGCGCAGGTCGGCTCATGAGCCGGATCGTCGTCACAGGCGGGGCCGGCCGACTCGGCCGCTCGCTCGTCGAGGGGCTCGCCGGGCTCGGCCATGAGCTCATCTCCCTCGATCGGGTGACCGCCCCCTCGCTCGCCCTGGACGCCGTGACGCAGGTCGAGGTCGATCTCTCCGACGCGGATGCCGCCGCCGCCGCCCTCACCGAGGCGCGCGCCGATGCACTCATCCATCTCGCGGCGATCGCCGTGCCGTTCTCCGCGCCGGAGGACGTCATCATGCGCACGAACGCGGGCCTCGCGGTCTCGGTGCTGCACGGCGCGGTGCGCGCGGGCATCCCGAAGATCGTCGCGGCGTCGAGCCCGACGGTCCTCGGCTACGGATGCCCGCGGGGCTGGACGCCCGACCGCCTTCCGCTCGACGAGGAATCCCCCGTCCTGCCGTGGAACGCCTATGCGCTCTCGAAGCAGATCATCGAGGACACGCTCGGGATGCTGCGCCGCCAGACCGGCGATGCCACGCGCTTCGCCGCCTTCCGTCCCTGCTACGTGATCGCGCCGGAGGAATGGGCGGGAGCACCGACCCAGCAGGGCCACACGGTGCGCGAGCGCCTGGACGATCCGGCGCTGTCGGCCCCGGCGCTGTTCAACTACGTCGATGCCCGCGACGTCGCCGGGTTCGCCGACACGCTGCTGGCAGGCATGGCGGAGATCCCCAACGGCGAGGTGTTCTTCGTCGGCGCGGCCGATGCGCTCGCCCGCGCACCCCTGGCCGATCTCCTGCCCCAGTTCCACCCAGGCACCGCCGATGCGGCTGCCACCCTCACGGGCACCCTCCCCGCCTTCAGCACCGCGAAGGCCACCCGCCTGCTCGGCTGGCGCCCCCAGCACGACTGGCGCACCGAACTCTCCCTCGCCGACTCCCTCCTCGCGAAAGGCCGATGATGAACTTCGACGGCATCCTCTTCTTCCCCGTCACCCCCTTCACCACCGACGACGCGGTCGAGCACGACCTGCTCGCCCAGCACGTCGACCGCGGGGTCGTCGCCGGCGCGGGCGGCGTGTTCCCCGCCTGCGGCACGGGTGAGTTCCACGCCCTGTCGGCCGCCGAGGCATCCGCCGTCACGCGCACCGCCGTCGCCGCCGTGAACGGCCGCGTGCCCGTGATCGCGGGAGCCGGTGGGCCGCTCGGGCACGCGCTCGAGGTCGCACGTGCCGCGGCGGATGCCGGAGCCGACGGCCTCCTCGTCCTGCCGCCCTACCTCGTCGGCGGCACGCAGGAGGGGCTGATCTCCTACGTCGAGGCGATCGCCGCGGCATCCGACCTGCCCGTCATCGTCTACCACCGCGGCACGGCGCAGTACGGCGTCGAGACCGTGCGACGCCTCGCCACCAACCCCAAGGTCGTAGGCTTCAAGGACGGCACGGGCGACATCGGCACCACCCAGCTCATCGTGCGCGCCGTCGCCGAGACGGGCAGGGACGACTTCGCGTTCTTCAACGGCCTGCTCACCGCCGAGCTCACGCAGGGCGCGTATCGCGGCATCGGGGTCCCGCTCTACTCCTCGGCCGCCTTCGCCATGATCCCCGAGGTCGCGAACGCCTTCTACCGCGCCTACGTCGACGGCGACGAGGCACGGCGCCTGCAGATCCTGGACGCCTTCTACCGCCCCCTGGTCGGGCTGCGCGACGAGACCCCCGGGTTCGGCGTCTCGCTCATCAAGACCGGGCTGCGCCTGAACGGCCTGCCGGTGGGCTCTGTGCGCGCGCCGCTCGTCGACCCGACGCCCGCGCAGCAGGACCGCCTGTCCGCGATCCTCGAGGCGGGGCGCGCGCTGCTGTGACCACCATCGCCCGGTTCTCCACCCGTCTGCAGCGGATCGCGCTCACCCGCCCCTGGGCGGCGGACGTCACGAGCGTCGGCGTGATCTCGACGCACGTCGTGCGCTCGGACGGAGTCGAGGGCTGGGGCTTCTCATGGACGCCTCAGATCGGCGCCACGGCCGTGCACGCGCTGCTCGAGGGCGACATCACCGCCTTCGCGACGGGCCGGTCCGCGGTGCCGGGCGAGCTCTGGCAGCCGGCCTGGGAGCACCTGCACGAGGCGGGCGGCGGAGGCATCACGACCATTGCGCTCGCGGGCCTGGACCTCGCGCTGTGGGATGCCGAGGCGCGCGCCCGCGGCACCGGCGTCGCCGACCTCATCGGACGTCGCCGCGATCGGGTGAAGGCATACGGCTCGGGCGTGAACCTGCACTACACGCAGGATGAGCTGCTCGCCCAGGTGCAGCGCTGGATGGATGCCGGGTTCACGGCCGTGAAGATCAAGGTCGGAAAACCGGACCTCGCCGAGGACGTCGATCGGGTCGGCGCCGTGCGGGAGCTGCTCGGCCCCGATCGCGAACTCATGATCGACGCCAACCAGCGCTGGGATCTGGACACAGCCGCGCGGTCCATGCAGGCCCTGTCGGTCTTCGACCTCGCCTGGATCGAGGAGCCGCTGCGCGCCGACGATCTGGCCGGTCACGCCGAGCTCGCCCGCCGCATCGACGTGCCGATCGCCGTGGGCGAGAACCTGCACACCGTGCACCGCTTCCGCGACTTCCTCCGTGCGGAGGCGGCGCAGATCGTGCAGCCGAACATCGTCCGCGTCGGCGGCATCACGCCCTTCCTGCGCATCGCATCGCTGGCGTCCGAGCACGGCGCCGCATTGCATCCCCACCTCCTGCCCGAGCTCTCCGGTCAGCTCGCCCTGACCCTCCCCGGCGAGCCGTGGGCGGAGGACGTCGAGGATGCCGGCTTCGGCGACCTCGGCGCTCTCGCCGACGTATCCCCCATCGCGATCGCGGACGGCTTCCTCACCGAGGTCCCCCACGACGGCCTCGGCCTCCGCTTCTCCCCCGTCCTCTCAGGAAAGGCCTGACATGACCACGACCACCGCACAGCTCGAGGAGTTCGCCACGGCAGCGGCCTCCGCCGCACCGATCTGGCGCCGCTCGACGGCGGATCAGCGCGCCGGATGGCTGCGCGCGATCGCCGACACGCTGGATGCGCACGTCGCGGAGCTCGTCGAGATCGCCGACCGAGAGACGCGACTGGGCGCGGGGCGACTCACCGGAGAGGTCGCGCGCACCACGGGTCAGCTGCGGCTGTTCGCCGGAGTCGTCGAGGAGGGCGCGTACCTCGAGATCACCGTCGACGATGCGGATGCCTCGGCCACCCCTCCGCGCCCCGAGCTGCGCCGATTCCTGACGGCAATCGGGCCGGTCGCGGTGTTCTCGGCCTCGAACTTCCCGTTCGCGTTCTCGGTCGCCGGCGGAGACACGGCCTCCGCACTCGCGGCGGGCAACCCGGTGATCGTGAAGGCCCACTCCGGACACCCCGAGCTCTCCCGGCGCACCGCCGCCCTGGTGATCGAGGCGCTGCGCGCCGCCGGCGCTCCCGAGGGCTCGTTCGCCCTCGTCGAGGGGCGCGAGGCAGGCAACGCCCTCGTGCAGCATCCGGTCATCCAGGCGGCCGGGTTCACCGGCTCCGTCTCCGGCGGCCGCGCCCTCTTCGACCTCGCCTCGGGACGCCCCGACCCCATCCCGTTCTACGGCGAGCTGGGCAGTGTGAACCCTGTCGTGCTCACCCCCGCCGCGGTCGCCGCCCGCGGGGCGGACCTCGCGGGCGGGCTGGTCGGCTCGTTCACACTCGGCGTCGGGCAGTTCTGCACCAAGCCAGGTGTGGTGTTCGTGCCGCGGGATGCCGGATTCGAGGATGCCGTCGCGGCTGCCGTAGCCCCGGTGGCCGGCGGCCCGCTGCTCACCGACCGGATCACCGACGCGTTCCCCGACGGCATCCGGAACCTGCTCGACGACCCGTCGACCGAGGTGATCGCGCACGGTGCCGAGACGACCGATGGCGCGCGTCCCGTCGTCGTGTCCACCGATGCCGCGGCCGTCGCCGAGCGGCCCGAGACGCTGCTCGAAGAGGTCTTCGGCCCGCTCACCCTCCTCGTCCGCTACGACGGCGAGGATGAGCTGCACGCCGCGCTCACGTCCGTGCCGGGCAGCCTCACGGCGACGCTGCACGCGGAGGCCTCGGACGAGGTCGACGAAACGGTCGATCTGCTCCAGCAGCGCGCCGGCCGCGTGCTGTTCGCCGGCTGGCCGACGGGCGTCGCTGTGACCTGGTCGCAGCAGCACGGCGGACCGTGGCCGGCGACGACGTCACTGCACACCTCCGTCGGGGCGACGGCGATCCGGCGCTTCCTGCGGCCGGTCGCCTACCAGGATGCTCCGCAGCGGCTGCTGCCCGCGCCGCTGCGCGACGAGGCGCTGGAGACCACGCCGCACCGCCGCAACGGGGAGCTCGTCCTGCCCTGATCCCGCCCGCCGCACGCTTCCGTTCCCTGAGCGAGAATCCCGTTCCCTGAGCCTGTCGAAGGGAACCCCGGCAAGCACGTTGTCCACAATCACGGAATCGCAGCCCACGCCAGCACGCATCGGGCCAGACTCACCTCATGGCATGGATGTACATCGTCCGCTGCTGCGACGGATCCTTCTACACGGGCAGCACCCGGCTCGACCCTGAGCAGCGCGCATGGGAGCACAACAACGACGACGCGGTCGCCGCCAACTACACGCGCAAGCGCCGCCCCGTCACGCTCGTCCACTGGGAGGAGTACGCCGATCTCAGGGATGCCTTCGCCCGCGAGAAGCAGGTTCAAGGCTGGTCGCGGGCGAAGAAGCAGGCCATGATCGACGGGCGGTACGGCGATCTGCCCGACCTGTCGAGATCGCGCGCTTCGACAAGCTCAGCGAGCGAGGAGGAAACACGCTCAGCGAGCTTCCCGTTCCCTGAGCCTGTCGAAGGGAACCCACCACGCGCTTCGACAGGCTCAGCGAGCGAGGAGAGGCAGGCTCCGCGAGCGAAGGAGCAAGTCCAGCGGGCTAGGGCAGGGCGCGGAGCGCGGCGATCGACGCGGCGATCTCCGTCTCGGCGTCATCGCCCCAGTTGCACTCCAGCGAGACGGGGCCGTCGAAGCCTCCGGCGCGCAGCGTCGCCACGAACTCGCGCCATTGCCCATCACCCGAGCCCAGCCAGAGGCGCCCGGCATCCGCGATATGCGCGTGCCCGATGCGGTCGATGTGCTCGGTCACCGTCGAGAGCGGCTCGCCCTCCCTCTCGATGTGGAACAGGTCGGCCACGACCGGCACACCCTCGATGCCATGCGCATCGAGGAACGCCACCGCCTCGCCGAGGGTGTGGATGAGGTTGGTCTCTCCCTGGTGCAGCGGCTCGAGCATCACCCGCAGCCCGTGCGCCGCCGCGGCATCCCGCGCGGCGACGAGGGATGCCGCGAAGCGCTTCTCCGCCGCATCCCTGTCGACGCCCTCAGGGATGCGGCGCGCGCCGCCCGACCCGAAGACGATCTTCGCCCCCGGCTCCGCCACCTCGGCGAGCACCGCGAACACCCGGCGGAAGTAGTCCTCCACGACGGCGAAGTCGAACGACGGGTCCGCGACCCGGACGTCGCCGGGCAGCAGGATCGCGAACGACGGGTACCGCTCCCCCGCGAAGTCGGGATTGAGGCTCAGCGAGCCGTCCTCTCCGATCAGCACGACGTTGCCGACGATCGCGGGCTCGACGTAGTCGACGCCGTGCTCCTTCGCGATGAGGCCGTTCGCGCGCGGTCCGATCAATCCGACAGTGGTCACTTGAGACTCCCAGAGACGAGGTCGAGGCGCCAGTAACGCTGGAGCACCAGCACGAAGGCGACGACCGGGATGATGGCGATCGCGGCGCCCGCGATGGCCAGGGTGTAGAGGATGGGCTCGCTGCCACCGCGGTTGAGCATCATGTACATGGCCACGGTGATCGGGAACAGGTCGGTCTTGGTGAGCATGATGTACGGCAGCAGGAAGTTGTTCCACGCGCCGATGAACTGCAGCAGGAAGATCGTCACGAGCCCCGGCATCAGCATGGGAAGCCCGACCGCGCGGAACGTGCGCCACTCGCTGGATCCGTCCACCCGTGCGGCCTCCAGCAGCTCCACCGGCACGGATGCCCTGGCGAACACGTACGCGAGGTAGATGCCGAACGGCGTGATCATCGTGGGGATCAGTACGGCCCAGTAGGTGTTGGCCAGGCCGATCTGCGCGAACAGGAGGTACTGCGGGATCGCCAGGGTGATGGTCGGCAGCAGGACGCCGCCGAGCAGGCCGATCATGATCGCGCGTTTCCCGCGGAACTCGTACATCGCCAGCGCGTAGCCCGCCCCGGCCGAGAACAGCGTCGAGGCGAGCGCTCCGACGATGCTGTACAGGAAGCTGTTGCCCAGCCACTTCGCGAATCCGCCGTTCTCGTACGTGAACAGCTCGACGATGTTGTCCCACAGGGCCGTCCCGAGGCTGAACGACGGTGTGGTGAACAGCTCGGCCGACGACTTGGTCGCCGAGAAGAACACCCACACCACCGGCAGCAGGAAGTACACCGCCGCGAGGATGAGCACCGTCGTGGGCAGGATCGCCGCGATCGGCACCCCCCGGCGCTTGTCACCGGCCGGCCGGTCGAACGCGGGCGGCCTGGCCGCCGTCTCGCGCTTCTCGCGCGTGGTCAGCACGCTCATGAGTTCACCTTCCTGGTCGCGAGCTGACGGCCGCCCAGCACGAGCAGCGAGAGCACCACCGTGCCCAGCGCCAGCATGATCGAGGCGGCCGCGGCGGAGTTCAGGTCGTCGTGGGCGAACGCGTCGCGGTAGACGCGCATCAGCGGGAAGAACGTCGAGTCGATCGAGTTCGTGAGCGTCGAGAGCATCGCCGGCTCGCTGTAGATCTGCAGCGCCCCGATCACCGAGAACAGTCCCGTGACGATCGTCGCGGGCACGACGTGCGGCAGCTTGATATACCAGGCGATGCGCCCCTCGCCGCAGCCGTCGATGCGCGCGGCGTCGATCTGCGAGCGGTCGAGCGACTGCAACGCCGTGTAGATGATGACGGTGTTGAAGCCGATGCCGCCCCAGAGGACGACGTTGACGATGCCGACGTAGACCCAGTCGCCGCGCAGCAGGTTCGGCAGCTCTATGCCGAGCCCCTGCGCGAGCTGGTAGACGGGGCTGATGTCGGGGACGTAGAGGAAGCCCCACATGAGCGCCGCGATGACGCTCGGGACCCCGTACGGCAGGAAGATCGCCGTCCGGCTGAACGCCCTGGCCTTCGCACGCGGGAGATCGAGCAGCAGCGCCAGCAGGATCGAGGTGACCATGAGCAGCGGCACCATGATGAGGGCGTAGATCCCGAGGCGCCCGAGGCTGGCCCAGAACGTGGGATCGTCGACGACGGAGGCGTAGTTCGCGAAGCCGACGAAGGTCTCCTCGCGGGGCGCGAACGCACCGCCGCCCGTCGACTCGCGTCCGCGCAGGCTCAGCCAGCCCGAGTAGACGATCGGGATGATGAACACCAGGGTGAACATCACCAGTGCCGGCGCCATGAGCGCGTAGGCGAAGAGCGTGTGCCGCTGGAGGTGCGGCCGGCGCGCCCGGCGCGGCGGGAGGACGACGCTGCGCGTCTCCTGTCCGCCGGCCGGGGCGCTCTCCTTGAGGAGTGCCGTCATGATCAGCCCAGGTCGTCCTCGACGGTCGCCTGCACCGTGGGAAGCACCTTCGACCAGTCACCCGACTCGATGCCGGTGCCCAGCGCGTCGTTCAGCGCGGTAAACGCGACCTGCGTGTTCGGACCCCACTGGACCGAGACGAGACCGGAGGCAGACTCCGCGGCCGTCGGCCAGTAGGTGTCGTCCTCGGGGATGAGGTCCGGCGCCGGACGGTCGATCTCCTGGCCGTGCAGTGCGGCGGTGAACTTGTTGATGCCGACCAGCCCCTCCGCACCCTCGTCGCTCGTGTTCAGCCAGGTGAGGAACTTCACGGAGGCGTCGTAGTGCTCGGTGTCGGCGAGGACGATGTTCGCCGAGCCGCCGCGCGCGAAGGTACGCAGCTCATCGGCATCCCACTGCGGGATCTGCGCCGCGCCCCACAGCCCGACCGTCTCCGGGTACTGGTTCAGCAGCGGACCGGGCGCCCATGCTCCCGCGATCTGTCCGAGCACCTTGCCGGAGGCGACGGCCTCGATGTACTCGGGGCTGTTGGTGAGGTAGGTGCTCACGAGGTCGTCCTCGACGAGCCCCTGCCAGTACTCCAGCACCTCAGCCGTGGCGTCGTCGTCGATGTCGACGTGCCAGGCCTCGTCGGAGTACTCCCACCACTGCGCGTCGTTCTGCAGCGCGAGACCCATGAAGAGGTCCGCATCCAGCGAGCTGAAGTTGGCGAGGTAGTGGTCGCCGGGGAGCGAGCGCACCTGCTCCGCCAGCGCACGGAAGTCGTCCCAGGTCGACGCCGGCTCGATGCCGAGCTCGCTGAACAGGTCGGTGCGGTAGACCCACAGCGCGGGCCCGAGGTCCTGCGGGATGCCGAAGACCGTGCCGTCGAAGGTGACGGTGTCCATCGTGCTCTCCGAGTACGCGGCCTCCAGGTCGCCGCGGACGGACTCGAGGTCCGCGACGACGCCGGCGGACACGTACGTCGGCAGCTGCGAGTACTCGGCCTGGGCGATGTCGGGTCCCTCTCCTGCGCGGACGGCGGAGAGGACCTTCACGGGGAAGTCCGCGCCGCCGGCCGGGGCGGAGATGTTGACCTGGATGTCCGGGTTCGCGGCGTTCCATTCTTCGACGCGCTTGTCGACGTTCGAGCCCCAGGCCCAGAACTCGAGGGTGACGGGCCCCTCCTCTGCCTCGGATCCGGTGTCGTCGGTGCTGCCTGCGCAGCCCGAGAGGGCGAGCCCTGCGATCGCGATTCCCGCGAGAGCGGTGAGCGTCCTGCGATGTGCCATGTGATCCTCCTTGATACGTGGTCCTGCGTTTTTTCGTTGCCGTGCGCTTCGACGAGCTCAGCGAACGGATACGTCTTCTCGTTGCCGTGCGCTTCGACGAGCTCAGCGAACGGGGTCAGAAGAGCTCGGCGAAGCCCAGCTCAGTGAGATTGCGGTGCGAGGTCTCCAGCGCCTCCCAGACGGTCCGCCCGTACAGGTCGTCCTGCTCGACGAGCAGGTACTCCGCACCGGACGCGATGCTCTGGGCGATGATCCCCGGCCAGTCGAGGTTCCCCTCGCCGACCTCCGCGAACTGCACGGCGCCGTTCCAGGCGGCACCCCATGCGGCCTGGTCGCCGCGCTCGAAGGCCTCGATGGCGGCGTCGTCCAGCCATCCGATCCGGTAGTCCTTCAGGTGCACCATCCGGACCCGGCCGGCGTACTCCCCGATCACCCGCGCGGGGTCCAGCCCTCCCCGGGCGATCCAGTGCGCGTCGAGCTCGATGCCCACGTGCGGGGAGTTCTCCGCGATGATGTCGAGCAGGTAGCGCCCGTCGACCTTCGCGAACTCGATGTGGTGGTTGTGGTAGTACAGCGCGATGCCCTCATCCGCCAGGCGCACGGCCGCGGCATCCGCTCGGCGGCAGAAGTCGAGCACCGTCTCCAGCGAGCGCATCGCCGGGATGGGCAGCATCCCGATGCGCACGAGGGATGCCCCGAGCGCCCTGGAGTCCGCGACGATCTTGTCGAAGTCGTCCTCCAGCGAGTCGTTGATCCCGCCGGCGGTGAGCGCTGCGGACAGCGCGCAGTACTCGAAGCCGAACTCGCCCTGCGCTCGACGCAGCTCCTCGACGGTCTCCCCCGTCAGCGGGATCTGCGACAGCTCCGCGACGCGGTATCCGATCTCGGATGCCTTTCGGAACGTTTCAAACGCGCCGAGCTCGGCGACGGCGCTCTTGAGCATCATCGCCTGCACTCCGATGCGTGCCATGGTTTTTCCTCTCACCAGTCGTGGACGGTTCCGTCATGGAGCCGGTTGTAAGGCAGGTAGGCCTGCTCGTACGGGTACTTCCCCGCTTCGTCGACATCGAGCTCGACGCCGATCCCCGGCTCGTCGCCGGGGTGCAGCAGGCCCTCGCGCCAGGAGAACGACTGCCGGAAGACCTGGTCGGTCTTCGAGCCGTGCTGCATGTACTCCTGGATGCCGAAGTTGTGGATCGCGAGCCCCAGGTGCATCTGCGCGGCCATCCCGACCGGCGAGATGTCCGTAGGCCCGTGGAAGCCGGACTTGATCTGGTACTGCGCGGCGTAGTCGACGGTCTTCTTCAGCGCCGTGATGCCGCCCATGTGCGTGACAGCACCTCGCACGTAGTCGATGAGCTGCTCGCGGATGAGGTCCTTGAAGTCCCAGATCGTGTTGAAGATCTCGCCGATCGCCAGCGGCGTCGTGGTGTGCTGACGCACCAGCCGCAGCGCCTCCTGGTTCTCCGCCGGAGTGCAGTCCTCCAGCCAGAACAGGTCGTACGGCTCCAGCGCCTTGCCGAGTTTGGCCGCCTGGATCGGCGTCATCCGGTGGTGCCCGTCGTGCAGCAGCGGGATCTCGGGGCCGAACTCGTTGCGGACGGCTTCGAAGACGCCAGGCAGATGCCGCAGATACGACCGGGTGTCCCAATCCTCCTCGACGGGCAGCGCACCGCGCCTGGCCGGCTCGTGATCGTAGCGCGCCTCGCCGCCGAACGTGTCGGCCGCCTGCGAGGCGATGCCGTAGATGGCCTTCAGCCCCGGCACGCCGGTCTGCACCCTGATCGCACGGTATCCCTGGTCCAGATGCGAGCGGATGCTGTCGAAGAGCTCGGGGAGCTCCTTGCCGGAGGCGTGTCCGTAGGCGAGGAGGCCCGTGCGCGACGCCCCGCCGAGCAGCTGGTAGAGCGGCATGCCGGCGGCCTTCGCCTTGATGTCCCACAGCGCCATGTCGACCGCGGCGATCGCTGCCATCGTCACGGGGCCGCGGCGCCAGTACGCCGAGCGGTACAGGAACTGCCAGGTGTCCTCGATGCGGTGCGCGTCGCGTCCGATGAGCAGCGGCACCACGTGCTCTGAGAGGTAGGCGACCACGGCGAGCTCTCTGCCGTTCAGCGTCGCGTCGCCGAGCCCGGTCAGCCCGTCATCCGTGGTGAGCTTGAGCGTCACGAAGTTGCGGTCCGGGCTCGTGACGATCACCTCGGCCTTGTCGATGATCACGCGTGCACTCCCTTCAGTTCCGCGATCGAGCGCGCGAGCTGCGCGCGGATCGCCTGCAGTTGCGGATGCCGCTGCAGCACGGCATCCGTGTCGATGTCTTCGGCCGCCGCCCAGGCGGCGATGGCGAGCACCTCGCCGGCACCGGCATCCAGCCCTTCGGCGAGCCTCGCCTCGATGACGGGCACGACCCTGACGCCGACCTTGATGTCCGAGTCGGTGGCGATCTGCCGCAGGGCATGGCGGATGCGGGCGTTCTCGAAGCGCGCGGTGATGATCGCGCGCTGCTCCGCGATCTCCGCCGCGTCGAAGGGCAGGACGGCGGCGGCGTCATCCCAGAGGTGATTCAGCGCATCGCGGCAGACGTCGTCCTCCATCGCCTGGGCGACGGTGGCGTGACCGCGCAGCCGCCCGAGGTTCGCGAGCAGCGAGTGCCCGGCGTTGAGCAGCCACAGCTTGCGGCGCTCGAAGGGTGCGATGTCCGCCGTGAACTGCGCGCCCGCGATCTCCCACGAGGGACGCCCCGCGGGGAAGTCCCCGGCGAGCACCCAGGAGGAAGCGGGCTCGGTGACGACCGCGCACGGGTCGTCGGTGACGGTGATCTCGCCTGCATCGGCGGCCGCCGGGGTGATGCGGTCGACGACCGACGACACGAACGAGGCGTTCTCGGCGATCCATCCGCGAAGACCCGGATCGGCGGCGTCCCGTACGAGCCGGGCGAGGAGCGCGCCGTTGCCGTCGAGGTTGTCGCAGCTCACGATCGCCATGGCACCGCCGCCGGCGGCACGGCGCGCATGCAGGCCGTCGACGATCCGCTCGGCCGCTCGGCTCCCCTCCCGGTATCCCGCCTCGGTGATCGTGACGGTGAGCACGTCGACCGTGGAGAGCGCATCGCGCCAGGCGTCGGCATCCGCACCGTCGTACGCGGCGACGATCGATGAGATCGGCTCGACGACGTCGCCCTCAGGCCCGCGGACGACGAGGTCGTACCGGCAGTCCTGGGCGGCGAGGGCCGCAGCGGCATCCGGACGGCGCCCTGTGAAGGCCGCGATCCCCCACTGCTCGTCGCCGGCGCGGTTGACGACCTCCGTGTACCAGGCCTGATGCGCGCGATGGAACGCCCCGAGGCCCAGATGGGCCACGCGGACGGGCGCGCGCTGGATGCGGGTCATGCCGTGGCGACCTCGATGGCCGGGACCTCGAGCGCGATGTCGTCGTACTCGCCGGCGATGACGTCGGCGATGCGGACCTTCTGCCCGAGCACGGCCGAGACGTAGACCGCACGCACGGTGGCGAGCGCGAGCACAGCGTCGTCGACGGTCAGGAGCGGCTCGCGCCCTTCGGCGATCGCGGCGAGCAGGTCGTCGTACTGACGGATGTGCCCGTCGACGAACTGCGTGGCGTCGACCGCCGCTGCGGACCCTGCCTCGTAGCGGTCGGCCTGGTTCCCCGAGCCCTGCAGGCCCATGTCCGCCGCGTCGCCCTCCTTGATGTGGATGTACTCCAGCGCATCGCGGTGGATGATCGCCGAGCCCTCGGAGCCGAGCACCGTGAGCCGGACGCCGAGTCCGGGGTACCCGGCCGTCGTCGCGTGCAGCACGGCGAGGGCCCCGCCCTCGAACGCGACGGTCGCGACAGCGGTGTCCTCGACCTCGACGCCCTCGTGGGCGAGCAGCGCGATCTCGGAGGAGACCGTGACGGGCCGGCCGAGGAACCACAGCAGCAGGTCGACGGTGTGCACGCCCTGGTTCATGAGGGCTCCTCCGCCGTCGAGAGCCCAGGTGCCGCGCCAATCGCCGGAGTCGTAGTACGCCTGCGAGCGCCACCACGGCACCGTCGCGATGCCGGAGGTGACCCGACCGAAGCCGCCGTCGGAGATCGCGGTGTGCACGATGGTGCTCGCGGGGTCGAAGCGGTGCTGGCTGATGACGCTGCACACCTGCCCCTTGGTCTTCGCGACGGCGGCCGCCTCCGCGAGACGCCTGGCGCGGACGAGATCCACGTCGAGCGGCTTCTCGATGAGCACGTGCGCGCCGGCCTCCAGAGCCACGACGGCCTGCTCGACGTGCAGCCCGCTGGGCGTCGCGACGACGACGAGCTGGGGAGCGGATGCCGCGACGAGGTCCTGCACGGTGGCGTAGACGTCCGGCCGGATGCCGGTGCGCTCCTCGACGACGTCGGCGAGCGCTCCCGCACGTTCGGCGCTGACGTCGACGAGCGCGTCGAGGCGGAGGCGGTCGGCGAGATGCAGCACGGCGTCGACGTGGGTGCGTCCGATGACGCCGCAGCCGATGATGGCGGTGGACAGGATGCTCATGAGAGGGTCACTCCAGCGTTGTCGGTGAGGGTGCGGAAGGCACGGGCGGCGAGCCCGTAGCCGTGGGGGCCGGTGAAGCCGCCGAGGGCGCTCTGGGCCGTCAGGTGAGGCTCGAGCGAGGCGAAGCCTGCGAAGCCGAGGTCGCGAAGGGCGGCGACGGTCTCGGCGAGTTCGCCGTCGCCCTCGCCCGCCGGGACGACATCACCGGTGTCCAGACGGGCATCCTTCACCTGCAGGTACTCGATGTAGGGCGCGAGGCTCGCGAAGCCGTCGGTGACGGGGCGCACGCCGACCTGCACGAAGTTCGCGTTGTCCCAGGCCAGGCGGAGCGCCGGCGAGCCGACGGAGGTCACGAGGTCGAGCACGCGCTCCGGCACGTCGCCGTAGATGTGCTTCTCGTTCTCGTGCAGCAGGACGACCCCCGCGGCCTCCGCGCGGTCGGCGAAGAGCCCGAGGCGCCGGATGACCTCGTCGCGCATCTGCTCGACGGGAGCGCCCTCGGGCTGCCAGAAGGAGAAGATCCGGATGTAACGAGCCCCGAGCGTCTGCGCCACGTGGATGATCCGGTCGAGCCGAGCGAGCTCCTCCTCGACGGGCGCGTCGATGTCGCACTTGCCGATCGGGGAGCCGATGGCCGAGACCCCCATGCCCGCGGCGCGGATGATGGCGTCGAGCTCGCCGAGCTGCGCGTCGTCGAGCTCGACGACGTTCACGCCCCACGCGGAGCGCACCTCGATGTGCCGCGCTCCGAGGGCGAGGAGCACCGCGCACTGGATGCGAGGATCCGGGTCGACTTCGTCTCCGAAGCCGGACAGATTCCAGGTGAGTGAGGGGGGTGAGGCAGGCGACATCGCATTCCTTCGACGGGGCCGGGTCGTTCCGGTGGAGACCACGGTAGCGAAACGGCAACCGGATGACAAGCGCTTGCCAAACTTTGCCAAAAACACTCGTGCATGGATATGCTCACCGCATGAGCGACACCGATGTCACCGGCCCGAGCGACGCCGCAGGCACCGCGGGCAGGGCCGCGACGATCACGGATGTGGCGCGCCTGGCCGGGGTAGCCGCATCGACGGTGTCCCGCGCGCTCAGCACGCCGGGCAGGGTCAACGCCGCGACACGACAGCGCATCGAGGAGGCAGCGGCCTCGCTCTCCTACGTGCCGAGCTCGCAGGCGCGCTCGCTCGCCTCCGGCCGCACCGGCACCGTCGCACTCCTCGTCCCCGACATCGCGAACCCCTTCTACTTCGACCTCATCCGCGGATCGCAGCGGCAGCTGCGCGCGGCGGGGTACACCCAGCTGCTCGTCGACACCGAGGAGTCCCGCGAGGTCGAGGCCGACACGCTGGAGCTCATGCGCAAGTCCGCCGACGGCGTGATCCTCGCCGCCTCGCGTCTCGACGAGGAGCAGCTCACCGCCGCCGCCGCCCGGCAGCCGCTCGTCACCGTCAACCGCGACCTGCCAGACGTCCCCAGTGTCCTCATCGACACCCCGACGGGCGTCCGCCAGGCGCTCACGCATCTGCACTCGCTCGGGCACCGCCGCATCGCCTATGTAGCGGGCCCCAGCGGATCCTGGTCCAGCGCCCGCCGCTGGGAGGCGCTGCAGGCGGCCGCCGCCGAGCTTTCTGTGGAACTCACCTTCCTCGGCCCGTGGGCGCCGAACGCCGCGGCCGGCGCGACCGCAGCCGACAGCGTCGCCTCCAGCGCGGTGACGGCGTGCATCGTTTTCAACGACCTGCTCGCCATCGGGATGCTCGGACGCCTCGCCCAGCGCGGCATCCGCGTCCCGGAGGACCTCTCGATCGTCGGGACCGACGACGTGTTCGGATCGGACTTCTGCCATCCGCCGCTCACCACGGTCTCCGCCCCCATCGAGGAGGCAGGTCGCGTAGCCGTCACCATGCTCCTCAGCCGACTGTCCGCCGGCGGGACGCCACGCCTGCGGACGATCCTGCCCACCTACCTCCGCACCCGCCAGAGCAGCGGCCCGGCACCCGCCTGAGCCGCGATCACCCCACGACGAAGGAGTCGCCCGTGCACCTCGATCTCTCCCCCGAACGCCTGCTGCCCGCCGACCCCGCGACGAGGCGCATCGCCGGAGAGCTCTACGAGGCCGTGCGGGATGCGCCGATCCTCTCCCCGCACGGGCACGTCGAGGCGTCGATGCTGCAGAGCGACGCGCCGTTCACGGATCCGGCCGATCTGCTCATCGTCCCAGATCACTACGTGCTGCGCCTGCTGCATGCGCACGGCGTCCCCCTCGACGAGCTCGGTCGCGGCGGCGGTTCCACAGACGCGCGGGCGATCTGGCGCCGGTTCGCCGAGCGCTGGCACCTGTTCGCGGGGACCCCGGTGCGCGTGTGGTTCGAGGATTCGCTGCACTCGGTGTTCGGGCTCACCGAGCATCCTTCCGCGGCCAACGCCGACGAGCAGTTCGATGCGATCACGGCGTGGATCGCGCACCCCGCGTCTCGACCGCGCGCCCTGTTCGATCGTTTCGGCATCGAGGTGCTCGCGACCACGGACGATCCGGCAGACTCGCTCGACGCGCACCGGGCGCTGCGTGAGGATGCCTCATTCGAGGGGCGCGTCCTGCCGACGTTCCGTCCCGACCGCTACGTCGACCCCTCCTCCCCGGTGTGGCGCGCGGCTCTCGATCAGCTGCATGCCGCGAGCGGCATCGACACGGGCACCGCGGCCGGCCTCATCCGTGCCATCGAAGACCGCCGGAGCTTCTTCCGCTCGCTCGGAGCGACGGCCACCGACACGGGCGTCGTGGATGCCTGGGCGACCCGACTCTCTTCGGAGGCCCTCGAACGCATCCATCGCGCAGGAATCGCCGGCACGGCAAGCGCGGACGACGCCACGGCCTACCGACGCCACATGCTCTGGGAGATGGCGCGGATGTCCAGCGAGGACGGCCTGGTGATGCAGCTGCACCCCGGGGTGCTGCGCGGCCACCACCGTCCCACGACCGAGCGCTTCGGCGCGGACACCGGCCACGACCTCCCCCTGCTGACGCGCTACACCGAGCCCCTGCGCGAGCTGCTGACGGACTTCGGCACGAACGAGACCTTCCGCATCGTGCTGTTCACCGTCGACGAGACGGCCTTCACCCGCGAGATCGCCCCCCTCGCCGGCTTCTACCCCTCGGTGTTCGCCGGGGCGCCGTGGTGGTTCCTGGACAGCCCTGACGGCATCCGCCGCTTCCGCGAGGGCGTGACGGACTCGGCCGGGTTCTACAAGACCAGCGGCTTCATCGACGACACCCGCGCGTATCTCTCGATCCCCGCCCGCCACGGCGTCTCCCGACGGATGGATGCCGGCTGGCTGGCGACGCTCGTCGTGACGGGCAGGCTCGGGGAGGAAGAGGCGCACGTGATCGCGCACGACCTCGTGGATGCGATCCCGCGGAGCGTGTTCCGGCTCTGAGCCTCAGCGGGCCTGCTTCGCGATCTTGTGGAACATGTCCTCCAGGAGGAAGCGCACGTCCACGCTCTCCACGACGAGCAGCTCCCCCGTGGAGGCCGCAGGCGTGTAGTGCCCGTCCTCCGTGAAGCGGATCCTCGGCTGCGTGCGCATCGCCGCGCAGAACGGTTCGAGCATGAGCGCGATCGCCGGGGAGTCGCCGAGCGAGCGCGATTCGATCGCAGTACGGTGATGCGCGGAGTTGAAGTCGACGACCTGCTGGGCGAGATAGCGGCCGAGCTCGCCGTGCGGCTCGACTCTGGCCTCGAGCTCGGCATAGGAGACGTTGACCTGACGGTAGATGTTCGAGGGCACCTGCCAGACGCGGATGCCGGAGTCGAGCACGACGTTGGCGGAGGCGATGTCGTTCTTGAGGTTGAACTCCGGCCAGGATCCGACCGAGACGACGTCGCCGTACGGCGGACCTCCGATCCAGATCACGGTGGTGTCGGTCTCGGCGATGTCCGGCGCCAAGAGCAGCGCGCTGGCCATGTCGGTGAGCGGGCCGAGGAAGGCGATGTACAGCGGACCGGCATCCGCCCGCCTTGCCTCCTCGATGATGAGGCGCGCGCCGGGGCTGTCGACCGGGGTGCTCTCGTCGGGGAGTGCGTGCGGTGCGCCGTCGGCGGTCGGCACGTCGCGGTCGAGGTCGAGCAGGCTGAGCAGCAGGTCGAGCTCCTCGCGCGACTCGGCCAGCGAATCCGTGGTGCGGTGCGTGCCGAAATGCGCGGGGATGATCCCGCGGATGTCCAGCGTCGGCGAGAGCAGTGCGTGCACCAGGGCGAACTGGTCGTCCGCCTCGTTCTTCACATCGGAGTCGATGATGACGCGGCGGGTGCGTCGATCGTCGTTGATCATGTCCGTCCTTCGGGGTCGGGGTCAGGTGGCGCGCTCGGCGAGGAGACGCGCCGTGGCCGTGGCCATGTGCACGGCCATCGCGGATGCCGCAGCATCCCCGTCGCCGTCGGAGACGCCGCGCAGCACCGCCTCGTGCTCGGCGAGCGCGCGCTCGGCGTGCTCGCTGGTGTGCACGGCGCGGTCCGCGTAGACCTGCAGGAGCGAGCGGATCACGTGCAGGTGATCTGTGAGCGTGGCGTTCCCGGCCGCCTCGGCGAGCGCATGGTGGAAGTCGAGGTCTGCCTTGGCGAAGGCACCGAGATCGGTCTGGATGGTCTCGCGCATGCGGGCGACGTCCTTCTCGAGCCGCGCCAGGATCCGCTCATCCGCTCTGACGGCCGCAAGGCGCGCGACGAAGATCTCCAGCCCTTCGCGCAGCTCCAGCAGCTGCGCGGTGTTGCGCTCGCCGATCAGCAGTCCCCAGCGCAGCGTCTGCGGCAGCAGCTCGCTCGCTGCCCCTCGCAGGTACGTTCCGGAGCCCGGTCGCACGTCGACGATCCCGAGGATCTCCAGCGCGGCGAGCGCCTCGCGCACCGCGGAGCGCCCGACGCCGAGCGTCGTCGCCAGCTGCCGCTCGGGAGGGAGTCGGGTGCCCGGTGCGATCGAGCCACCGGTGAAGAGATCGAGCAGCCGCCGCGCGACCTCGGAGACCGGCGTGCCAGACGGCAGCGCACCGAGCGCGGCGGTGATGTCGTCGACGGGATCACCGGGAAACGCGGGCATGCAGCAAACCTATCGGGCGACCCGCCCCGTGCGCATCATTTTGGTCAACCGGTTTTCGGCGGATCCCGGCCCGATGCTTGCCAGAGCGCACCCGGTTCGACTACGAACGAGAGCATGGCAGAACCCGACGGCGCATCGGCCGCCCTCATCGACGCGGGGCTCATCCCCGCCGACGCACGTCTGGAACAAGTGCACACCGGATCCGTCTGGATCGAGGGCCCGCTGTGGATCTCCGACCGCGGGCGCGTGCGGTTCAGCGACATCCCGAACGACTGCATCCGCGAATACGACCCCGCCTCGGGCGAGACCGCCGTCTACGCCTCCGGAGTGGAGTTCACGAACGGGCGCACGCTCGACGCCGACGGCAGCGTGCTGCAGTGCTCGCACGGCCGGCGCAGGGTGGAGCGCGACAGGGACGGCGTCGTGGAGAACGTCGTCGACGGCTGGAACGGCGTGCGCCTGAATTCGCCCAACGACATCGTCGTCGCCGGGGACGGCGCGATCTGGTTCACCGACCCGGCGTACGGCATCACCGAAGCACGCGAGGGCCACCCCGGCGAGCGCGAGTACGGCGATCACTACGTCTTCCGTCACGACCCCCGCACGGGCCGTACGACGCCGGCGATCATGGACGTCGAGCAGCCGAACGGGCTGGCGTTCTCCCCCGACGGCTCGCTGCTCTACGTCGCCGACTCGTCCCCTCTGCAGGACATCCGCGTCTACGACGTGCAGGACGGCGGACGTTGCAAGAATGGGCGCGTCTTCGCACGGCTCGGTGCGGGCGAGGGTGTGCCGGACGGCATCCGGATCGATGCTCGCGGGAGGGTCTGGTCGTCGAGCGGCATCGGAGTCGTCGTCTTCGATCCGGACGGCTCGCGCGTCGGCGCGATCCACGTCCCCGAGGTCGTCGCGAACCTCTGCTTCGGCGGAGCAGACGGGACGGACCTCTACATCGCGGCCACGACCAGCCTCTACCGGATACGCATGACCGTGGGCACCTGACCTTTCGCTTCGCTCTCGAGGAGAGGCGCTTGCAATTGGTCAACCGGTTTGCCAAAATGGTCGCAGCGTCTTGCCCATCACCGCCGATACAGGAGTCACTGTGGACAGCCCCCAGACCGCGAGCCCGGTCGCGAAATCCGCGATCAGGAAGATCTCCATCCGCCTCGTGCCGTTCGTGGCGCTGATGTTCTTCATCAACTACCTCGACCGCACCGCCGTGAGCTTCGCCTCCCCCAACGGCATGAACGATGACCTCGCACTCACCGCGGCCCAGTACGGCTTCGCCTCGGGCGTCTTCTTCATCGGCTACATCATCCTCGAGGTGCCCTCGAACCTGGCGCTGCACAAGTTCGGCGCCCGCCGCTGGCTCGCGCGCATCATGGTGTCCTGGGGCATCGTCGCGCTGCTGTTCACCTGGGTGCAGAACTACGAGCAGCTCGTCGTGCTGCGGTTCCTGCTCGGCGTCGCCGAGGCAGGCTTCTTCCCCGGCGCGATCCTGTTCCTCAGCCTCTGGGTCCCCGCGCAGTACCGCGGACGCATCCTCATGCTCTTCTACCTGGCCCAGCCGCTGACGACCGTCATCGGCGCTCCGCTGGCCGGTGCCCTCATCCAGCAGCACGGTCTGTTCGGCCTCGAAGGCTGGCGCGTGATGTTCCTCGGCGTCTCCGTGCCGGCGATCGTCGTCGGCGTCATCGCCTGGTTCTACCTCAAGGACAAGCCGTCCGAGGCGAAGTGGCTCTCCGCGGAGGAGCAGACCTGGCTCACCGGCGCCCTCGACGCCGAGCGCAAGAACACGGAGGCCGGGCAGAAGCACGTCTCGATCCGCTTCGCCTTCGCAAGCGGACGCGTGTGGCTGCTGTCGTTCATCTACTTCGGCTTCATCTACGGCCTCTACGCCCTCGCGTTCTTCCTCCCCACGATCATCGAGGGCTTCCAGGAGCAGTCGGGCGTCACCTACGACGTCTTCCAGAAGGGTCTCATCACCGCCATCCCGTACCTGCCTGCGGCCATCGTCATGTACCTCTGGTCGAGGGATGCCGGAAAGCGCGGCCTGAAGACGTGGCACATCGCCGTTCCGGCCGTCGCCGGTGCGATCTCGATCCCGTTGGCGCTGTTCGCAGGCTCTCCCGCCGCCACGATCGCGGTGATCACCGTGACCGCGTGCGCGATCTTCGCCGCACTGCCGAACTTCTGGACCCTGCCGACGCAGTTCCTCACCGGCGTCGCAGCCGCGGCCGGTGTCGCGCTCATCAACACCGTCGGGAACCTCGCAGGCTTCAGCGCCCCGTACATCACCGGCGCCGTGCACGACTGGACCGGCGGCTACGAGGTGCCGATGTTCATCGTGGGCGGGTTCATGCTGCTCAGCGCCGTGCTGATGATCGTGCTCTCCCGGCAGAGCAGGAACGCGGATGCGGGCGCCGAGGCCACGGAGACGAGCCGATGACGCGTCTGTGGAACGACCCGGCCGACTTCGCCGATGAGATGATCGACGGCTTCGTCGCCGCCAACGCGCGCTCGGTGCGCCGGGTTCCCGGCGGCGTCGTGCGCTCGACCGTGGTGCCCACCGGCCAGGTGGCCGTCGTGATCGGCGGAGGATCCGGCCACTACCCCGCGTTCGGCGGCCTCGTCGGCCAGGGGCTCGCGCATGGCGCGGCGATGGGGAATCTCTTCGCCTCCCCGTCAACGCAGCAGATCCACGCCGTCGCCACCGCGGCCGACCGTGGGGCCGGCGTGTTCTTCAGCTACGGCAACTACGCCGGTGACGTGCTCAACTTCGACGCCGCGCAGGACAGGCTCCGCGCCGAGGGCATCGAGGCGGCGACGGTGGCCGTGACGGACGACGTCTTCAGCGCACCGCTCGCGGAGAAGCACAAACGCCGCGGCATCGCCGGAGATCTCACCGTGTTCCGCACCGCCGCGGCGGCAGCGGAGGCGGGGTACGACCTCGCCGCGGTCGCCGAAGTCGCCGGCCGAGCCAACGACCGGACGCGCTCGATCGGCGTCGCCTTCACCGGCTGCACGCTGCCGGGCGCCCCCGCGCCGCTCTTCACGGTGCCGGCCGGCCGGATGGCGATCGGCCTCGGCATCCACGGCGAGCAAGGCATCGAGGAGACCGACATCCCCACCGCGGACGAACTCGCCGCCCTCCTCGTCGAGAAGCTCCTCGGCGAGGTGCCGGACGGCGTCGAGGTCGCCGGTGCGCGCGTGATCCCGATCCTGAACGGCCTCGGCTCCCTGAAGTACGAGGAGATGTTCGTCGTCTACCGGCGCATCGCACAGCTCCTCGAGGATGCCGGCCTGGTGATCGTCGACCCGCACGTGGGCGAGTACTGCACCTCGTTCGACATGGCCGGCACCTCGCTGACCCTGTTCTGGCTGGATGAGGAGCTCGAGCGCCTGTGGGAGACCCCGGTCGACGCCCCCGCCTATCGGAGGGGATCCGTCGTGGCAGCGGCGCAGGCGGATGCCGTCGACTTCGCCGTCGCCGAGGACGTCATCGCTCAGGGTGATGACGTCTCCCAGGAGGTCGCCCAGACCGTCCGCGCCGCGCTCCAGGTCATCGTCGACACCATCGACGAGAACGTCGAGGAGCTGGGCCGCATCGACGCCATCGCCGGCGACGGCGATCACGGGATCGGCATGCAGCGCGGCTCGCATGCGGCACTCGCGGCGGGGATCTCTGCCGCCGAGGCCGGCGCCGGAGCGCAGACCGTGCTCGCCCGTGCCGCGGACGCCTGGGCCGACAAGGCCGGCGGCACCTCCGGCGCGCTGTGGGGCGTCATCCTGAACGCCGTCGCCGCACGGCTCGGCGACAGCGGACGCCCGGATGCCTCGGCCGTCGCCGCAGGCGTCGCGGACGGCGCGCGCGGCGTGCAGGCCTACGGCAAGGCCGAAGTCGGAGACAAGACCCTCGTCGACGCACTCGTGCCGTTCTCCGCCGAGTTCGCCACCGCCGCCGACGGCGGCGCGCCGCTCGCCGACGCGTGGAGCAGCGCGGCCGCCGCCGCGAGCAGGGCCGCCGACGCGACGGCCGACCTCCTGCCGCGGATGGGCCGTGCACGCACCCACGGCGAGCACGCCATCGGAACCCCCGACCCCGGCGCGATCTCGCTCGCGCTCATCGCCACCCGCATCGGCGAGCTGCTCGCCGCGCGCGCTCGAAAGGACACCCACTCATGACCGAACCGCTCCGCCTCGTCATCGGCTGCGACGACGCCGGCTTCGACTACAAGGAGATCATCAAGAAGGATCTCGAGCAGAACCCTCAGGTCGCCTCCGTGGTCGATGTGGGAGTGGACGCCGACGGCCACACCCCCTACCCGAAGGTGGCGATCGAGGCTGCCGAGCGCGTCGCCCGCGGCGAGGCCGACCGCGCGATCCTCATCTGCGGCACGGGCCTCGGCGTCGCCATCAGCGCCAACAAGGTCCAGGGCATCCGCGCGGTGACGGCGCACGACTCCTTCTCCGTCGAGCGCTCGATCCTCTCCAACGACGCGCAGATCCTCTGCATGGGACAGCGCGTCGTCGGCATCGAGCTCGCGCGGCGCAACGTCCGCGAGTGGCTGACCTATCGCTTCGACCCGACCAGCGCCTCCGCCGAGAAGGTCGCCGTCCTCGAGCAGTACGAGAGCACCGGAAGCTGCTGATGACCGTTCCCCTCGTCGGCGTGAGCCTGAAGATGTACTTCGGGCATGACCGCGCGCGATCCTGGTTCGCCGAGGTCGCCGAGCGCGTCCGCGCCCACGATGCCGTGTCCCGCGGGGAGGTCGAGGTGTTCGTCACGCCGACCTTCCTGCAGGTGCTGCCCGCGGTGGCGGCGTTCGATGGCACTCCCGTGCGGATCGGCGGACAGGATGTCGCCGCGGAGGCATCCGGCGCCTTCACCGGCGAGGTCTCCGCCGCCGAGCTCGCCGAGGTCGGCGCGTCCATCGCGGAGATCGGCCACGCGGAGCGCCGACGGCTGTACGGCGAGACCGATGAGGTCGTGGCGGCGAAGACACGGCAGGCGCTGGATGCCGGCCTCACTCCCCTGCTCTGCATCGGCGAGACGGAGCAGCAGGATCCGCAGGCGGCTGCCGTCGTCGCCGTCGCCCAGTTGGCCGCGGCGCTCACCGGCGCTCCCGCCGGCGCCGTGATCGTCGCCTACGAGCCGGTCTGGGCGATCGGCGCACCGGAGCCCGCCGGCCACGCGCACATCAGGGTCGTGGCCGCCGCGCTGCGGGCGGCGCTCGACGCGGACCCTGCGCGGACGGGCTCCCGCGTGATCTACGGCGGCGCAGCCGGACCCGGGCTGCTGACCGCGCTGGGAGATGCCGTCGACGGGGTCTTCCTCGGGCGCTTCGCGCACGACCCCGATGCGCTGATGAGCGTCATCGACGAGGCGGCTTCGGTTGCCCTTCGACAGGCTCAGGGAACTCACCAGGGGACTCCCCCGCTCGCTGAGCCTGTCGAAGCGCAGCCCGCCGAGGAAGACGCCTCATGATCGGCCTCGGCACGTACGCGTACTTCTGGCAGCACTCCGACCGCGTGCCGGAGCCGCTCAGCCTCATCGGCGCGTTCGAGGACACCCGCGCCCAGGACGTCGAGCTGTTCCAGATCTGCGACTACGCGCCCCTCGACGCGATGACCGACGGCCAGCTGCGCGATGCAGCAGCCGCTGCCCGTGACCTCGGCCTCACCATCGAGCTGGGCACCAAGGGCATCGTGCCTGAGCACCTCAGCCGCTACCTGCGACTCGCCGAGGTGTTCGGCGCCGGCCTGGTGCGCAGCATGCTCTACGGCCCCGACTCCCGCCCCAGCCTCGCCGAGGCGGAGACGTGGCTGCGCAGCAGCATCCGCGCCTACGAATCCGCCGGCGTGACGCTCGCGCTGGAGACGTACGAGCAGGTCCCGACCGCCGAGCTGCTCGGCGTTGTCGATCGCGTGGGCAGCGACCGCCTCGGCATCTGCCTCGACCCAGCGAACGTCGTCGCGCAGCTGGAGAACCCGAAGGCCTGCGTCGAGCTGACGGCGGCAGCGACGAAGAACGTGCACGTCAAGGACTTCGCGTTCGCGCGCCAGCCGGGCTGGGTCGGCTTCACCTACGGCGGCGCGCCCATGGGTGCCGGGCTGCACGACTACGCCCACCTGCGCGCGACCGTCCGTCCGAGCGAGCGCGGCATCAACGAGATCGTCGAGCACTGGCTGAGCTGGCAGGACGACGCAGAGACCACCATCCGAACCGAGCGGGAATGGACCCGCATCACCCTGGAACACCTGAGGAGCACATCATGAGCGACACTTCGACAAGCTCAGCACCCTACAAGATCGCCGTCGTCGGCGCCGGCGGAAAGATGGGCATGCGCGTGTCCAACAACCTCGTGAAGACCGACCACACCGTCTGGTACGTGGAGAACTCGCCCGCGGGCCAGCAGCGCACGATCGACGCCGGCCGCGAGCTCACCGAGGCGTCCGTCGCCGTCGCCGACGCCGACATCGTGGTGCTCGCGGTGCCCGACCTCGCTCTGGGCCCGGTCACCGCCGACCTCGTCCCCCAGCTGAAGTCGGGGGCGATCGTGCTCACGCTCGACCCCGCCGCCGCATACGCCGGGCTCCTCACCACTCGCGAGGACGTCATCCAGGCCGTCGCGCACCCCTGCCACCCGTCGATCTTCCTGCAGCGCGAGACGCCGGAGCAGTGGGCGGACACCTTCGGCGGCATCGCCGCGCCCCAGGACGCCATCGCCGCCATCGAGTCCGACGACGAGGCCAAGAAGGCCATCGTCGAGGCCACCGTGCGCGCGATCTACGCCCCCGTCATCGACGTGCACTGGGTGACGATCAAGCAGCTCGCCCAGCTCGAGCCCACGCTCGTCGAGACCGTCGCCTGCATGATCGGCGACCTCCTCAACGAGGCTCTGCAGGAGACCGTGAACACCATGGGCGTCCCGGAGGCCGCCGCGCGCAGCATCCTCTACGGCCACACTCAGGTCGCGCTGGCCAACGGCCTGCGCGGAGACAACCCGTTCTCCGACGCCTGCCTCATCGCCATGCAGTACGGCCGCGACAGCATCATCAAGGAGGATTGGAAGAAGATCTTCCGGGACGACGAGCTGGACCGCAACCTCGCCAAGATGCTCCACCTCGATCACATCGAGCGCTGATCATGGGGCAGCTCGAAGGGAAGACCGCGCTCGTCACGGGTGCGGCGCTGGGCATCGGCCTTGCCGTCGCCCAGCGCTTCGCCCGCGAGGGCGCCCGGGTGATCCTCGCCGATCGCAACGGTGAGGGCGCGTCCGCCGCCGCAGCCGAGATCGGGGCGAACGCTCGCGCACTGACCATGGACATCTCGGACGAGGACGCCGTGGCGAGCGGCTTCGCCGAGGTCGCCGCCGACGGCTGGGCGCCGGACGTCGTCGTCGCCAACGCCGGCGTGCAGCTGTTCGGCCAGGATGCTCAGGCCGCCGACCTCGACCTCGATGTCTGGCGCCGCACGGTCGACATCAACCTCACCGGCACGTTCCTGACGGTCAAGCACGCCGTGCGCTCGATGCTGGCGACCGGCGGCGGATCCATCATCCTCACCGGCAGCCCCACCGGGGTCAACGGCGAGGGCAAGGACTTCACCGCGTACAGCGCGACGAAGGCCGGCATCCACGGTCTCGGCCGCACGGTCGCCGCGGCGTATGCCGACCGCGGCATCCGGGTGAACACCGTGCAGCCGGCGTACACCGAGACGCCGCTCGTCGCCGCGATCAGCGAGGACCCGGAGTCCAGGGCCGCGATCGTCAGCCGCATCCCGATCGGCCGCGCTGGAACGCCCGCCGACGTGGCGGGGATCATGGTCTATCTCGCCAGCGACGACGGCTCGTTCGCGACGGGAGCGACCTTCCAGGTCGACGGCGGGATGACCTCGCTCTGAGCCTGCGCCGATCGACGCCTGCACCCCCGTAGGATTGCGTGAAAACGTATGCCGCCGAGGGGGTGCAGGTGTCGAGGACGACACGGCGGGCCAATCCGAACATCAACGCCGTCGCACGCGAGGCCGGCGTCTCGGTCGGGACGGTCTCGAACGCCCTGAACAATCCGCAGCGGCTGGCGGAGGACACCCTGCAGCGGGTCCAGGAGGCGATCGACAGCCTCGGCTACATCCGCAGCTCGGCCGGTCGCACGCTGATCCGCAATCGCTCCGACAGCCTGGGCCTCGTCACGCCCGACCTCGTCAACGAGCTCTTCGTCCGTGTCGCCAGGGGCGCCCAAGCCACCGCTTCGGCGAACGGCCAGCGCCTCGTGATGGCCAACAGCCTGTTCAACGCACATGATCTGGCCTCCGGGGTCATGCAGCACGATCTGCAGGACTCCTACCTCGAGTACTTCGCCGAGGCGAGGACCGACGGAGTGCTCGTCGCGTCGATGCGCGACCCCACCGCCGGCATCGAGCGGATCCGCAACCACGTGCGCCCGATCGTCGTGATCAACTACGACGTGCCGGGTGCCGACTG
This sequence comes from Microbacterium sp. NPDC055903, assembly GCF_053615555.1. Lineage (NCBI taxonomy): Bacteria > Bacillati > Actinomycetota > Actinomycetes > Micrococcales > Microbacteriaceae > Microbacterium > Microbacterium sp. NPDC055903. Next base: position 678,282 of record NZ_JBSHCA010000001.1, read on the forward strand.
GTGCACCGTCCTCATGGACAACGCGCAGGTCGGCAGATCCGCCGTCGCGCACATCGCCGATCTCGGCATCCGCCGCGCCTTCTTCGTCTCGATCCCCGACATCGTGCAGCCCGTCATCGAGCGCCGCCGCGGCGCGCACGAGGAGGCGGCGAGGCGCGGCATCGACCTGATCGACGTCGATGCCGCCGGACTCGATTCCGCAGCCGGGCAGGCGGCAGCGGCCACGATCATCCCGCAGGCCGCGGGCGAGCGGATCGCCGTGCTCGCCCTCTCCGACGATCTCGCCGCCGGGGTGCTTCGGACCTTGCGCACGAGCACCGCGCTGCGCGTGCCAGAGGACGTCGCCGTCGTCGGGCTAGACGGTGACCATCGCGATGCCGGGCTCGACTGGATCACGCTGACCTCGATCGAGCTTCCGGGCTACGAGATGGGTGCCCAGGCGATCCGTCTGCTCGAGGCGGAGGCGCAGCCGGGGCACGTGCACGAGCGCGTCGTCGTCCCCGTCCCGTTCACGCCGCGCCAGAGCACGGTGGGCTTCTCCGAGGCGCGCCCGACATGACCCGACCGCCCCGCACCGCAGATGAGATCCGCGCCCGTGCAGGTCTTCCTGCGATCGAGCACGCCCCTGGCGACCTCGCGCGCGGTGCGCTGTGGTGGTATCCGGACGACCAGTTCGAGCTGGCGACGCTGCAGCGCATCGTGGCAGAGGGGTTCGCCGCGAACCGATGGGTGGACTACGCCGAGAACACGGGCCGCGCAGCGCAGGGCGGACGCTTCCGCCGCGGCATCGGGCGCGGTGCGCTGACGGTGCGCGCGACCGGACCGATCTCCGCATGGCTGGACGGTCACGCGCTTCGGACGTCGGGGGATGCCCTCTCCCTCGACGCCGGCGACGGAGGCGGGCTGCTGGAGGTCGAGGTGCGGACGGGAGAAGGAGTCCCCGCCGCCGTCAGCGACGATGCCGGAGACGGTGTCGCGTGGGAGTTCTGCGCCGACGGCGATCGCTGGCGCCCGGCGCATCCGCGTCGATCGAGGCGGCACGCACCGCACCTCGAGCACGAGCCCGGTGTCGTCGTCGCGCTGGAACGTGATGACGACCTGTGGGCGTCGCCCGTTCCGCTGCTGGGCCGCGTCGTCGTCGAGACGGATGCCGCACCGACCATCCGATCCGGGGAGTCCCGCGAGGAAGCACGGTCCGATGGCGAGCACGAGAGCTCGCACGAGCTGATCGAGCGCGCGCCCGGTGTGTGGGCCTCCGTCCACGAGCTGGCGGTCCGCTGGCTCCGCATCGACGGCGAGGAGCCGACGGCGGTGCGGCTGGAAGCCGCGCTGCGGCCTGCTGAGCTGCGCGGGGCGTTCACGAGCAGCGACGCGACGCTGAACCGGATCTGGTCCATGAGCGCTCTGACGCTGCGGCTGTGCATGCAGCGCCTGATGGTCGACGGGATCAAGCGCGACCGGATGCCGTGGATCGGAGACCAGGCCCTCAGCGTGGGTGCGAACGCCTACAGCTGGGCGGATGCCGAGATCGTGCGGGACACGCTGACCGCTCTCGGGCGTCCCCGCGACGGCCACATCAACGGCATCGTGGACTATTCGCTGTGGTGGGTGATCGCGCACCGGTTCCAGCAGCGGTACTTCGCCGATGACGCTCAGCTCCGGCGGGAGGCGGACTGGCTGGATGCCTTCATGGCGCGGTTGGACGTCGAGGCGGATGCCGAAGGCGTCTTGCGGCCCTCGCCCGCGCCCGACGCCTTCGGCCCCGCAGGCCCGACGGGCGTCTTCATCGACTGGAACGTGACGGTGGACCCGGCGCGCACGCCGACCGCACTCCAGGTGCTGTGGTTCTGGGCACAGCACACAGCGGCGGAGCTGCTCGGCGCGATCGGCCACCCCCGGGCGCGGCACTGGGATGATCGTGCACAGGCGACCGCGCGGACTCTGCGTGCTCACGCCCTCGACAGCGCGAACGGGCGCTGGCGCACCTATCTCGACGGCGACGGCGCTGGCTCGGAGTACCCAAACTTCCTCGCGGTGCTCGCGGGCCTCGACGGCGCGGACGAGGATGCCCTCCGGGAGCTGCTGCGCACGCCGACCTCCGGCACGCCGTTCATGCAGAGCTTCGCGCTGCAGGCCCTGGGACTGCTCGGCGAGAGCGCACACGCCGTGGAGACGATCCGCGCGCGGTGGGGAACGATGCTCGCCCACGGCGCCCAGACGTGCTGGGAGGAGTTCGGCGACGAGGGCTCGCCCTGGGAGATGTACGGCCGGCCGTTCGGCAAGTCCCTCGCGCACGGCTGGTCGGCCGGCCCTGCGGCGCTGCTGCCCGAGCTCGTGCTCGGCATCCGCCCGCAGGAGGACGGCTGGCGATCGTTCACCGTCTCCCCGTCACTGGGCACGATCGCGTGGGCCTCGGCCGTCGTCCCCACGCCATACGGAGACATCGTCGTGCACGCCGATGGCACGGGCGTCCAGGTCGACGTACCGGCTCGCACCACGCTGACGACGCCGACCGCCCGATTCCTCGGGCCGGTCAGCGTGCACGGCTCGGATGCCGGCTGGAACGTGCTCTGACGGTCAGCGCGCTTCGCGCAGCCCCACCCGCACGAGGTGCTCGTTGACGAACCGGCCCGCAGGGTCGAGGCGCTCGAAGACCGCGCGGGCCTCGGCGAGGCGCGGGTGCACCCGCTCGAGGTCCGCCCGCTCCAGCAGGTGCCGCTTGCCCCAGTGCGGACGGGCTGCGAAGGGGGCGAGCACCGGCTCGATCACGCGGAGAGCCTCGGTGACCTCGTCGGGGTGGTTCTCCCAGGTGAAGTGGATGATGAAGGCATCCCGCTGGTACGCGCCGCTCAGCCACAGCTCGTCCGACGCCGCCGTGCGCAGCTCGGTCCAGATGAGGTGCTCGGTGAAGGGCGCCATGACCTCGCGCACGGCGCGAAGGGCTGCCGCAGCATCCACGCGGTCGACGAAGTACTCCGACTGGATCTCGTCACCGCGCGAGGGCTCTGCGTCGGCGCGGAAGTGCGGGAGGCGCTGGTACCAGGGACCTGCGGTTCCGATCTCGGTGACGTTGTCGCCGAGGCCGAGCGGTGAGACGCCGCTGTCGGAGAGGCGTCCGCCCAGCAGCTCCGTCGGCACGGCCGATGCGCCCTCGGTCGCCCGGCGCTTGACCCACACCCAGCCGAGGTCCTCGCCCCAGCGGGTGAACACGGAGACGCTGTCCCCTGCGGTGGTGACCGCGTCGATGTCGTTCAGCAGCGCGTCCCAGGACACCCCCGCGTAGAGGTCCTGGCGGACGAGGTAGGTGGGCTGGATGTCGAGGGTGAGTTCGGTGAGGATGCCGAAGGCACCGACGCCGACGGCGACAGCGGGGAAGTCCGCGTCGCCGCGGCGGAGTTCGCGGACCTCACCCGCGGCATCCACAAAGCGCACGGCGCGCACGGCGGTGGTGAGCACGCCGTTGCGGTCGCCGGATCCGTGCGTACCCGTCGAGGTGGCGCCGCCGACCGAGATGTGCGGCAGGGAGCCGGTGTTGTGCAGCGCCCAGCCCGCGTCGTGCAGCTGGGCGGCGAGGACGCCGTAGCGCGTGCCTGCGGTGATGCGGACGGTGCGGTCCTCGGCGTCGATGATCGCGGGGGCGTCGAGGCCGGCCATCTCGATGAGCGTGCCGCTGGTGTCGGGGAGGTCTGTGAAGGAGTGCCTGGTGCCGAGGGCGTGCACAGGCCCTGTTCCGGCGAGCGCCTCCTGCACCTCTGCCTCCGTGGAGACCGTCACGTGCTTCGGTGCCCGGTAGTCGTACGTCCCGGCCCAGTTGCCTGTCATCGCGGCCCTTTCCGATCGATGTGTCCTCGGTCGAGACTACCGGTCGATTGGTCAACCGGTTACGCTCGGAGGGTGGTTTCGAGGACGAATTCCTGGTGGCGCACGGACGCCACGACATGGAGCGCGAACGGGTGGCGTCTGGAGCTCCGCGGTGATGAGCTCGCGGAGATCGGATACGGCGGACGGATGCTGGTCCGCGCCGTCCGCGCAGCCGTCCGCGATCATGGCTGGCTGACCGTGCCGGTGCGGGTGCTCTCGACCTCCGGCGGCGACGAGACGCTGGAGCTGGAGCTTCGCCACGAAGGGCTCGGAGCGGACATCTCCTCTCGGCTGACTGTGCGTGCAGATGCGTCGGCGCTCACGATCTCGTGGGATGCCGTGAACGGCCCCGCCTTCGACACCTGCCGCACGGGGTTGGTCCTGTTGCACCCTGCCTCCTCCGCAGCGTCAGGGGCGACGGTGCTGCATCCGGACGGGTCGGAGGAGCGGACGGCGTTCCCTTCGGCGATCAGCCCGCATCAGCCGATCATGGACATCCGCGAGCTGCGGGTCGACGACGGCCCCGTGCTGGCCTTCGACGGCGATGTCTTCGAGATGGAGGATCAGCGCAACTGGACGGATGCCTCCTTCAAGACGTACAGCCGGCCGCTCGGGCTGCCGTATCCCTATCCGCTCACGGCGGGAGAGCGCGTGCGGCAGAGCATCACGATCAGGGTCGAGGGCCTCGCTTCCGTCCCGGCGGGCGCGACGGGCAAGGACACCGTCCACGACCCGGCGTCCGTTCCGGTGATCGCGCTCGTCGAAGGCGGCGCGTTCCCCGCCATCGGGGTCGAGGCATCGACCGCGCCCGATCCCGTAGCCGGGTCGGATGCCGGCGGATTCCGTGTGGTGGAGCTGGATCTGGCCACACCCACGTGGCCCGCCGCTCTCGGGCGGGCTGCCGCTGACGGCCTGCCGCTCGATGTGCGGCTGGTGACGGACGGCGACGCCGAGGGGATCGCTGCTGCGGTGCGAGCGCTCTCCGCGTACCCGGTGCTGCGCGTCGCTCCGTTCGATGCGGTGGAGCACGTCGCGCTGGAGTCCACGGTCGCCGCGCTGCGGGCTGCACTCGCGGAGACCGGTCTCGACGTTCCGGTGATGGGCGGTGCGCGTTCGCACTTCACCGAGCTGAACCGGGAGCAGGACCGCCTCGCGCGAGACGTCGACGGGATCGCGGTGAATACGACGCCGCTGTTCCACACCCTCGACACGGAACAGCTCGTCGAGGCGGTCGCGATGCAGCGCCTCATCGCCGAGCAGTCCGTGCGGATCGCGAACGGCGCACCGGTGCACATCGGGCCGGTTTCGCTGCGACCGCGATTCAACAATGTGGCGACGACGGCGGAGCCCGCGCCGACGCGGGAGGATCTCGCCGAAGGATACGGCGCGGAGTTCACGGGTTCGTCGGATCCGCGGCAGACCGCCGAGGAGTTGGCAGCCTGGGTGGTCGCGAGTGCGGCGGCCCTCGCCGTACCAGGCGTCGCGTCGTCGAGCTGGTTCGAGACGGTCGGCCCGCGGGGGGTCGAGGGCACGCCGGCGGCAGAGGCCATCGCGGCGCTCGCCGCGCTCGAAGGCGGGACCCTGCTGACGGGTGGGAGCCCGGATGGGCTCGTGTGGGCGGTCGGAGCCCGACGCCCGGACGGCGATGTCGTGCTCGCGGCGAACCTCGACCGGGTTGCGCGCCGCGTCAGCGTCCAGGTCGTCGGAGGAAAGACGGTCGAACGTGAGCTCGCCGCGGGCGGATGGGCGAGGTTGTAAGACGCAGCACGCCTTATGCGACGCAGCACATCGCACCTGCGCTGCGGGCGACTGGAGGGCGTTGCAGGACGCGACCCATCGCCCGTGATCGCGGGCACCCATGGCCTCTCAGAACGGGGCGGGCGTGGTGTCGAACCCAGTCGGCGTCGTCACCTGAACGGTGCGATCGGGTCTTGATCGATAACGTGCCCTCGTACGGTGATTGTGTCGGTGATCCCGTGGACACAGCGGGGCCAGATTCGCGATGTCCGTGGTTCCGCCGTTCGCCCACGGGGTGCGATGGTCGATGTCGGCGTCGACAGCGAGCCGCTCGCATCCGTCCCTGGCGCACGTGCCGTGTTGCAGAATGATCCAGTCGCGCTGCACCTTCGTCGGCCGATATGTTCGGCGATCCATGTCGAGCACCACTCCACGAACCGGGTCGGTGATGACCCTGCGGAAAGAGCTCGCGTCGAGGAAGAGCTGCCGCGCGGTGACCGGGTCGATCGCGCCGAGGCCGACGACCTCTGCCCGCTCATCCCTGATCGCGGCGGCCGCGCACTCGTCGATCGTGGCCCCGTCACGAACCGCCGCGAGCAGTTGCACGGGCACCGTGACGACGACCTTGGTCTTCACGGCCTGCGCTGTCCCTGCTCCGAGAAGCCAACCCGCGGCCAGATCGGAACGGAGCTGATCACGCGTGCGCCCGCAGCGCTCGAGGGATGGCATCTTCTTCGCCGTCGCCGTCGCGCGGCGGAAGGCTGCATGCGCCTGCGGCGTCGGGAGCAGGATCGAGAACCACGACATGCCGCCGTCGACATCCTCCACCGCCACCCGCCGATCCCGCATCGCTGCCGCATGCGCCTTCTCGGGTGCCAAAGGAGCGAGACGGTCGACCAATGCCTTCAGTCTTCTATTGAACGTCGCCGGGGCGCTGGTCTCCGACCACACCGCCGCGGCGAGATCGATCGCCTCGACGGCGGCCGTCTCGCGCGCGTGCTCCTCCGGCGAAGCTCCCACCGGCGCCTGCACACGATGCAGCGCTCCGACCGTGCGCTGCACGAGATACGGGGAAGCGAAGCCCGTCCGCGCCCTCGACCACAGTTCAGGAAGCCGTGTCGTCGCCACCTCCGCGACGTGCACCGTGTGCCGGACATGATCCTCGGAGAGGTTCATCCGCAGGGCGAGGTCGAAGACCGCAGCGCGTTCCGCGAAGGCGATCGACTCGGCGTCTGCCGCCCCGTCGACGTAGAGCTCGGGATGGCGCCGTGCGCACTGGACGACGCGGAGCATCCGCTCCGCCTGCCACGCCGCCTGACGATGCGCATCGACCTGCGTGCACTCCGCATCGGCGAGCAGCACGGCGATCTCCTCCTCGACGGCGAGCCGTCGAGGTTCGGTGCTGCTGTACCCGGGTTCCATGCGCCCAGTTTAGAACATCACTTCTAATCTGCGCAAGTGCTACCATCGCACTTATGTTCGATATACGAAGGCGGGGGCCGCCCTCTCGGACGACCCCCGCTTCAGCCCCTCCGGGTCACTCCACGGCGAACAGCGTGTAGCTCTCGGCGTTCGCGGCGTTGATGACGATGCAGTCGATGGACTGCTTCTCATCCGCGCCGGTCTCACCGGTGGTGATGAAGCTGTCCGCCTGCTGCACGGCCAGCTGCGAGATCAGCACGGCGGGCTGCAGACCGGTGGCCAGCAGCGTGCCGGCCTTGATCGCCTCGACGGCATCCGGGCTGCCGTCGAAACCGGCGATGACGACCTTGCCGGTGAGGCCCGCGGCCTCGACCGCGGCGACCGCGCCGAGCGCCATGGTGTCGTTGCCCGCGATGATCCCCTGGATGTCGGGGTCGCGCTGCAGCAGCGTCTCGATCTTCGTGAAGGCCTCGTCCTGGCTCCAGTTGGCCGTCTCCTTGGCCACCTGGACGAGGTTCGGATACTGCGAGATGACGCTCGCGAAGGCCTCGGAACGCACGCCGGCGTTCGTGTCGGACTCCTTGCCCGTCAGCTCGATGTACTTGCCGCCGTCGGGAAGGGCCGCGACCCACTCCTCGGCGACCGCCGCGGCGCCCTGCGCGTTGTTCGCGACGATCTGCGCGGCCGCGACGCCGGTCTCGTTGATCTCGCGGTCGATGAGGAACACCGGAATGCCGGCATCCTTCGCCTTCTGGATCGGACCGATGGAGGCATCGGCCCCCGCGTTGTCGAGCACGATCGCGACGGCGTCGTTGCTGATCGCCGCATCGATGAGCTCGCTCTGCTTGTTCGGGTCGTCGTCGTGCGAGGCGACGGAGGTCTCGTAGCCGAGCGACTCGGCCTCGGCCTGCGCCGCGTCTGCCTCGGCCTTGAAGAACGGGTTGTCGTGCGAGGGGGTGATGATCGCGATGAGGCCGCCGGCCTCACCGGATCCACCGTCGCCGCCCTCGGCCGGGGCGTCGCCGCCCGAGCTGCACGCGGCGAGCCCGAGGACGAGGGTCAGTGCCGCTGCCGCGGCGAGGATACTGCGTCGCATGATTCTCCTTCGATCGTGCTGTGGGTGCTGCGGACGTTGCAGCGGGTCACGCCGTGGCCGGCGTCGTCTGAGGGGGTGCTGATTGCTTGTTCGCCGCGGCGAGCGCCGCGTTCTTCGAACGGGTGATGCGCTGCTGGGCCTGGTCGAGCATCACGGCGAGGATGATGACCGCACCCTTGATGGCCATCTGCCAGAAGGTCGAGACGCCGACGAGCACGAGGCCGTCGCTGAGGAATCCGATGACGAACGCGCCGATGAGCACGCCGCGGACGTTGCCCCGCCCTCCGGTGAGGGCGGCCCCGCCGATCACCACGGCGGCGATGGCGTTGAGCTCGAAGGTCTCACCGAGCTGCGGCGCCGCACTGGTCAGCTCGGACGAGATGATGAGTCCGGTCGTCGCCGCGCAGAAGCCGCTGATCATGTAGACGCGGAGCTTGACCTTCTTCACCGGGACACCGGACAGCTCGGCGGCGCGCTCGTTGCCGCCGGTGGCGTACACCCAGCGGCCGAACGGCGTCTTGCGCAGCACGAAGGAGGCGACGAGGGCGAAGACCACCATGATCCAGATCGCGGTGGGGATGCCGAGGATGCGCCCGCCGCCGATGAGGAGGAAGCCCTGGTTGCCCAGTTCCTCCGTGCCGCCGAGCTTCGGGTACGTCGTCCCGTTCGATATCAGCATCGCGGCGCCGCGGGCGACGTAGAGCATGCCCAGGGTCGCGATGAAGGGTGCCACGTTGAACCGCGTGACGAGGATGCCGTTGATGAGCCCGACGAAGGTGCCGACGGCGAGCGCGATCACCACGACGAACCAGACCTGCGGGTACACGACGATGTCGAACAGACTCAGCTGCCATCCCTGCAGCATCGTTCCGGCCACGACGCCGGAGAGACCGACGGTGGAGCCGACCGAGAGGTCGATGCCGCCCTTGAGGATGACGAAGAGCATCCCGAGCGCCAGGATCGCGTTGTAGGCGACGTGCTTGGTCATCGTCACGAGGTTGCCGAAGCTGAGGAACGAGTCCGACAGCAGGGCGAAGATGACGATCAGCACGATGAGCGCGATGAACGCCCTGCCCTCCAGGAGCAGCGAGCCGATGTCGACGTTGCGGAGTCGGCCGGTGCGCGCGGCGGATGTCTCTGTGGTGCTCATTGCTCGCTCCCTGCGGGCTCGTCGGTGTGTGCTTCTCCGGAGGCGGCCATCAGGTCCTCACGGGTGGTTTTCTTCGGGTCGAACTCGCCGACGACGTGCCCCTTGCTCATCACGACGATGCGGTTGGAGACGCCGAGGGCCTCGCTCACCTCGCTGGTGGCGAAGAGGACGGCGAGTCCACGGCGCGCCTCGCGCGCCATGAGGGCGAAGATCTCGGCCTTCGCGCCGACGTCGATGCCGCGCGACGGCTCGTCGAGAAGGATCACGCGCGGGCCGGTCATGAGCGTCTTGGCGATCACGACCTTCTGCTGGTTGCCGCCCGACAGCGAGGTGATCGCCGCCTGCGGCCCCGCCGCCTTCACGCGCACATCCGCCATGCCCCTGGCGACGGCGTCCTTCTGACGCCGTCCGAGGATCCAGCCGAACGGCGCGAAGTCGAGGATGCTGGAGAGCGCGGTGTTCTCGCCGACCGACATCGTCTGGACGAGCCCGTCCCGCTGCCTGTCCTCGGGAACCAGGGCGAGCCCGGTGGAGATGCGCTCCGCGATGCTCTGTCTGTCGAGCTCTTCGCCGTGGATGAGCACGGTGCCTCGCTGGATCGGCGATCGGCCGGCGAGGGCCTCGAGGAGCTCCGTGCGCCCTGCGCCCATCAGCCCGTAGAGGCAGACGATCTCCCCCGCGCGCACGTCGAGGTCCAGTCCGTCGACGGCCAGTCGGCTCGGGTTGGCCGGGTCCGCGACGGTGACGCCGCGCAGCGAGAGGGCCACCTCGCCGAACTCGTCGAGGAGGTCGGGGGCCAGGTCGTCCGCCGCGCGTCCGACCATGTTCGCGACCACCCAGTTGAGGTCGATCTCGCCGCGCTCACCCGTCGCGACGAGGGCGCCGTCTCGGAAGACGACGGCGTGGTCGGCGATCTCGAGGGCCTCCTCGAGGTGGTGGGAGATGTAGACGATGGCGACGCCGGCATCCGTCAGCTCGCGGATGAGGGAGAAGAGCACTTCGACCTCACTGCCGCTGAGAGCGGAGGTCGGCTCGTCCATGATGAGCACCCTGGCTTCGCCGGCGAGAGCGCGGGCGATCTCCACGACCTGCTGCTGCCCGAGGCGGAGATCGCCGACGAGCGTGCGAGGGTCGAGGTCTTCGGCAAGGCGCTGCATGAGCTCGCGGGTCTTGGCGGTCTCCGCCCTGTCGTCGACGACGAGACCACCGCGGACGTACTCACGGCCCATGAAGATGTTGTCCTTGATGCTGAGGTTGGGCGCGAGGCTCAGCTCCTGGTGGATGATCGCGATCCCACGAGCGGCCGCATCGACCGTCCCCGCGAGCCGGATCTCCTCGCCGCGCAGCTCCAGGCTTCCCGAAGTGGGGGTCTCGACGCCGGACAGGATCTTCATCAGCGTGGACTTTCCCGCGCCGTTCTCGCCGAACAGCACCGTGACCGCTCCCGCGCGGATGTCGAAGTCCACGCCCTTGAGCGCGTGCGTGGCGCCGTAGACCTTGGTGATGCCGCGGGCGCGCATGACGACGGCATCCTGCGCGACCGTCTCGGCGAGCACCGTCATGGAGCGACCTCGAGTACGACCGGCACAACGGAGACGAGCGCCGGGTTCACGCGGGTGAACGCGCCGGTCACCGTCAGGGTCTGGCCCTCTGCGATCTGTCCTGCGTCAGCCAGGATGCCGTCGCGCACCCGATTGTTGAACTCGGTGGCGACCTCCTGGAACTCGAGCTGGTTGGTGAAGTCGTTGAAGGAGACGGTGCCGGTGACATCACGCAGCGCCGTTCCGTTGACGGCGGGCCCCACCTGGAGCTGCACCGTGACATCCGAGGGGACGCCTTCGACGGTGACCGGCAGGATCGAGCCGTTCTGCGCGCCGGCCGTCGCGGTGAACGTCACGGGGAAGCTGTACGAGCTGCCCTCCCCCGGCGCGTGTCCGAACTCGGACTCGTCGGCCCCACCGGCCAGGTCCGCCAGCAGAGTGCTGAGATCGATCGCCTCGTCCTCGATCTGCGGGACGACCTCGCTCTCGAAGCGCTCATCCGCGTAGGAGATCGGGTCAAAGGCGCCGGCGCTCGCACTGGCTGTCGCATCCTCGATGGAGATGTACTTCGTCGTCGCGAGGCCGACGCCCGTGACGACGAGAAGGGCAACGGTGATCGGGATCCAGGCCTTGATCCTGGGTCGACGCGCCGTCGCGTTCATAGGCTGCTCCTTCGCAGGTCGGGTTCCGGTCCCAGATCGCTCTTCCGAGACATCAACCGGTTGACCAAAATGTAGCAGGCGAAGGCGCGCGAGGGGAACCCCCGATGCGCGATGATCCGAACGGGTGCGATTCAGGTGCCACCCGGATCGGAGGAGATCACCCGATTCGGAGGAGCGAATATCGTCGAGGCATCCTCCTTTCCATGCGATCTCCTCCGCAGCTGCGCCGCCATCGGACGGCAGGGACTCAGCGCCAGTCGTGCTCGGGTGCGAAGCCGAGACGATCCTGGATCTTGCGCACGGAGAACAAGGACTCGTGCTCGCCGAGATCGTCCGCGACCGGCACACCAGGGAACCAGCGCTCGGCCGCCTCGCGCGACGTCGAGGCGATTCCGGAGCGCGGATGCGCCACGTGGTAGACCTCGAAGCCCGGCTGCGCATGCTCCAGCGCGAGGTGGACGGCGAGCGCCCCGTCGCGAGCGTCGATCCAGGACCCGAGGAGATCGCGCCGGTACCCGGGCTCGGACGCGCGCTGGAAGGTGGCGTACTCTCCCTCGGCGACGACATTGGTGAAGCGCAGTGCGGTGATCGAGACGCCGTCGCCCCACGCGACGAGCTGCGCGGCCATGGCCTCCTCGACGATCTTGCCGAGGGCATACGTGTTGAAGGCCTGCGCGTGCGTCTCGTCCAGCGGCAGCCGCGGCGGCGGCACCTCGTAGGGGAAGCCGGTGGCCGTGATGCTGGATGCCGTCACGATCGTCCGGATGCCCGCACGATGCGCCGCGTGCAGGACGTGGAAGGAGGAGAGGACGTTGTTCTCGAAGGTCGTCACGTCCGGCACGAGGCCGTTCACCGGCACCGCGCCGAGGTGCACGAGGGCATCGATCCCCGAGTGACGCGCCGTCACCCCGAGAAGCGCATCGAGGACCTGGCCGTAGTCCGTGAGGTCGACCCTCGTGAAGCCTGACCCCGCAGGACCGGCGAGGTCGAAACCGATGACCTCATGCCCCTCGGCGCGCAGTCGCGCCACGGTGGCACGCCCGAGCTTGCCCTCGCTGCCGGTGACCGCGATGATCACGCGGGCACCTGCGTCGGCACGTCGAGCCGGACGCTCGCCCGATGCACGCCGGGGCCGATCTCGACGCCCTCGGCGCCCGGGAGCCGGATGACGCCCGTCGTCCCGGTCGGCAACGCGACGTCGAGCACGAGCTCCTCCCTCTCCAGATGCCATGCGACGTCAATCCGTCCGTACGGAGACTCGTGCGAGGCGGACGCACGCGTGAACCCTCCTCCGACGTGCGGCTCGACGACGACCCTGCGATACCCGGGCTCGACCGGAGTGAGCCCGACGAGGACCCGGTGCATCCAGTCGGCGACAGAACCGAGCGCGTAGTGATTGAAGGACGTCATCGTGCCGGGGTTCACGGTGCCGTCAGGGAGCATCGAGTCCCAGCGCTCCCACACGGTCGTCGCCCCCTGCCGCACCTGGTACAGCCACGACGGGCACTCCTGCTCCAGCAGCAGCGCGAAGGAGGCCTCGTCCTGGCCAGTCGCGGTGAGCGCGTCGTTGATGATCGGCGTGCCGGCGAACCCGGTGGAGATGCGGTTGTCCGCCTCGGCGACCAGTTCGGCGAGGCGCCGCCCGGCGACGCTGCGCTGTTCGTCGGAGAGCAGCTCGAAACGGATCGCCAAGGCGTAGGCGGTCTGGGCGTCGCTGGCCATGCGACCGTCGGCGGTCGCATAGGCGGCGACGAACGCCGCCCTGACCTCTTCCGCGAGCCGGGCGTAGCGGACGGCATCCTCATCCTTGCCCAGCAGCTCGGCCATCTTCGCCAGATGCCGCGCCGACCACGCGAAGTACGCCGTCGCGACGAGGTAGCGGTCGGTCTTCGCCTCCGCCGGATCCTGCGGCGGTGCATCGGGGTCGAGCCAGTCTCCGAGCTGGAACCCCTCGTTCCACAGCCGATCGTCGCCGGCGAGCTCGGCCATCAGATCGACCCAGCGCCGAGCGCTGTCGTACTGCCTGGCGACGATCTCGGCGTCACCGAAGCGCTCGTACAGCGTCCAGGGCGTGAGCACCGCGACATCGCCCCACACCGCCCCCGGGCGGATCGGCGTCCACATCCGGTGCGCGGGGATGACGGGCACGTACCAGGGGATCGTGCCGTCGGGGAGCTGCTCGATCGCGACGTCGCGCAGCCAGGAGTCGAGCATCCCGGAGCAGTCGTAGAGGAAGCTCGCCGTCGGCGCGAAGACCTGGATGTCACCGGTCCAGCCGACCCGCTCGTCGCGCTGCGGGCAGTCGGTGGGGATGTCGAGGAAGTTGCCGCGCATGCCCCAGACGATGTTCTCGTGGAGCTGGTTGACGAGCTCGTTCGAGCTGTCGAACCAGCCGGTTCGTTCCATGTCCGTGTGGTAGACCCTGGCGACGATCGCGCCGTCGGCGACGGCGGCATCCAGATCCCCCGGCCACCCGCTGACGTCGACGTACTGGAAGCCGTGGACGGTGAAGCGCGGCTCCCATACCTCCTCGGCCCGCCCTGCAGCGATGTAGACGTCCGTCGACTTCGCCGAGCGGAGCGGGCGCGTGTAGATCTCGCCGTCCTGGAGGACCTCGGCGGTCGAGAGGGTGACGGTGTGACCGGCATCCGCATCGGAGATCCGGATGCGCAGGCGGCCGACGAGGTTCTGGCCGAAGTCGAGCACGCGACGGCCGGACGGCGACGTAAGGACGGCGACGGGCGGCACCTCCTGCGTGCAGCGCACCGGCGGTCCCACCGGGGCCTCGAGCGTACGCGGATCGCGCTCGCCGACGCGGACAGGCGTCCAGTCGGCATCGTCGAAGCCCGGCGACGACCAGCCCGCCTGCTCCTCGCGGGCGTCGTAGACCTCGCCGTCGTAGTTCCCGCTGCGCACGATCGGACCGATCGCCGCTTTCCAGCTGTCGTCCGTCGCGATGGTGCGGATGCTCCCGTCTGCACCCCGCAGCTCGAGCTGGGCGATCAGACCGATGTCGCTTCCGTACAGGTCGTAGAAGCCGCCGTTCCAGCCCATCCGGCCCCGGTACCAGCCATCGCCGAGCCACGAGCCGATGGCGTTCTCCCCTTGGGAGATGAGGTCAGTGACGTCGTAGGTGGCGTAGCGCAGCCGTTCGCCGTAGACCGTCCAGCCCGGCGCCATCGCCTCGGCGCCGACGCGCGTGCCGTTGATCTCGACCTCGTAGAGCCCGTGCGCCGAGACGTACAGGCGAGCGGATGCCGGCCTCTCGGCGACCTCGAACGAACGGCGGACGAGCGGCGGACGACGGTCGTCGCTCGCAGGCCCCTCGTCCCAGCCTGCGCCGACGGGCCGGGCTCGCCAGTCCTCCGGGCGCAGCAGCCCCGCCTCGAGGACCGTCGGCGCGCTCCACTCCGACTCCCCCGTCGTGCCGATGACCCGCACGCGCACGACCGCTCGCTCGCGGGAGACCAGGGCACGGAAGGGCCATGCCACGAGGACCGAGTCGGCGCCGTCGACGCGGATCCGCTCTGGCCCATCGGCGCCGATCACGCCCTCGATCTCGTAGCCGGTCTGCACCCACCCCGGAGCGGCTTGCGTCTTCCAGGACAGCCGGGGTCGGGACTCGCCGATCCCGAGAGGTTCGCGGTGATGCTCGATGCTCGGTGCGCTCAGAGTGATCGACATGTCGCGTGTTCTCCCGGTGTCTTCATCGTCCGTCGAGGATGCGGCGCCGCGCCGCGCGCCCGACAAGAGCCGGGCGGGTCCAGTATGACACGTTTCAAGTTGTGACGAGAAGGGACATTGCGAACTTCTGAAACGTGTCAGAGGTCATCGTCGCCGTACGAACGAACCGGTGCCCTCAGCGCGTCGTGCTGCGTCGCCGGATGAGACGCGGGGCGAAGACCGCATGCGATTCCGACAGTGGCACGGCGTCGATCTGGGCCATCAGCATCGCGATGGCCGCCTCCCCCATGGCCTGCCGCGGCACCTCGATCGAGGACAACGGCACGAGGGAGTTGGCGGCGTACTCGATGTCGTCGTAGCCGATGATCGCGATCTCTTCAGGGATCGCGATCCCCGCCGTGACGAGCGCCTGTTCGACGCCGATGGCGAGGAGGTCGTTCGCCGCGAAGATCCCGTTCGGCCGCTCGGACGGCGCCATTGCGACGATCCGCTCGCCGGCCGCGACTCCGGCGGCGATGGTCCGCACCGGTGTATCGATGAGCTCGATGCGCGCACCCGTCGTCTGCGAGACGACGCCGGTCGCACCGTGCAACCGATCGGCCACCTGGCGCACCGAAGTCGGCCCGCCGACGAACGCGAGCCGCGTGCACCCCGTGGAGATCAGTTCCTGCGCGGCGAGTTCGCCTCCGCGGATGTCATCCGCTGCGATGGAGGGCTGCTCGGCGGCATCCGTGCGCCGAAGCAGCACCGAGGGCATCCCGCGCTCGCGCAGCAACGCGAGCCGCTGCTCGACGGGGCCGGCGGAGGAGACGACGAGGCCTCCGAAGCCGTACTGCGCGAAGAGGTCGAGGTAGGCGCGCTCGCGATCGGGGTCGTCCCGCGTGTTCGCCACGAAGAGGGAGTAGCCGTGAGCCTCCGCCGCACCTTCCAGGGCCTCGGCGATGCCGATCGAGTAGGGATTGCCCGACTCGGGTGCGATGTAGCCGAGCGAGAAGCTGCGGCCCATCTTCAGCTGTCGGGCGACATCATTGCGTACGAAGCCCAGGCGCTCGATCGCCTCCTCGACGCGCTTGGCCCGCTCCGGCGAGACGAGCTCCGGATGATTGAGATAGTGCGAGACGGTACCGCTGGAGACGCCCGCCTCAGCGGCGACAGCGCGGATCCCGACTCTCTTCACGGCTCTCACGATAGGGGAACGGAGGCGGACGGTAGCGCAGAGCGCCCCGCATTGAATATTCTTTCGTTAGCGAATCTGAATTTGGAATCGCAGGAGAGGAAGCATCCGTGCCTTCGAATACTTACAGCCGCCCGCTCGACGGACAAGTGCGGCTCATGACGAAGGTCGCCAGGATGTACCACGAGCGCGGCATCCGGCAGTCCGAGATCGCGGAGTCGCTGAACATCTCGCAGGCGAAGGTCTCGCGGCTGCTCAAGCGCGCCGCGTCCGTCGGAATCGTCCGCACGATCGTGACGGTGGCGCCAGGGGTGTACGCCGAGACGGAGGAACTCCTCGAACAGCGCTTCGGGCTCGCCGAGGCCGTCGTCGTCGACGTCGACCCCGACGCCGAACGTGCGGAGACGCTCGCCGCCCTCGGCGCGGGCGCCGCCGCATACCTGGAAGCGACGCTCTCCGGCACCGACCGGATCGGCGTCTCCAGCTGGAGCCAGACGCTGCTCGCCGTCGTCGAGCGCATGCGCCCCTTCGCCGCTCGCGGCGCCACCGAGGTCGTCCAGCTGCTCGGAGGGTCTGGCGCACCTGAGGTGCAAGGCCACAGCCACCGCCTGCTCGGTGATCTGTCCAGGATCCTGGGCGCCGAGGCCGTCTACGTCCAGGCGCCGGGCATCGTCGCCGGCGCGGGGATCAGGGATTCCCTGCTGGCAGATGCGTCGATGCAGGAGATCACCCGCCGGTGGCGCGAGCTGACCATGACCATCATGGGCATCGGCAACATCGAGCCCAGCGACGTGCTGGCCTCCAGTGGCAACGCGTTCGCCGCAGAGGAGCGTGCAGAGCTGCTGGCAGACGGTGCGGTCGGCGACATCTGCCATCGCACATACCGACTCGACGGCAGCCCCGTGCAGGAGGGCTTCGACGAGCGGGTCATCGCGATCCCCGTCGAGGATCTGCTGCGCATCCCCCGTCGCCTGGGAATCGCGGGCGGCGCGCACAAGATCGACGCCATCCGCGGAGCCCTCGCCGGCGGCTGGGTCAACGCCCTCGTCACCGACCTGCGCACCGCAGAGACGCTGCTCGCCGGCTGACCCCTGGCCTGTCGGATCAGGACAGTACGTCGCGCAGGCGGGTCACGCCGGGCTCCAGGCTCGTGAGCACCGGCACATCGACGGCGACGGCGGCCGCCGCGCTGGCCATGGACGCCTGAGCGAGCACGACGACGTCCGCATCGGCCGCCAGCCGGGTGATCGCGGCGGCCACCAGAGCATCATGGGCGGTTCGGTCGCCGGACGCGACAGCAGCGAATGCGCCATCGACGACCTCGCTCACGATCACGGGAGTCACTCCGGCGAGCTCTGCGCGCTCGGCGATGAGGGCCGTCGTCGGCGCGAGAGTGGTCTGCAGCGTCGCGATCACGGCGATGCGCTCCCCGGTGGCGACCGCCTGATCCGCCATCGCCTCGTCGATACGGAGCACGGGGATGCCCACTCGATCGGACAGCGGTGCCGCGTACGCGGAGATCGACGAGCAGGTCAGCATCACGGCATCCGCCCCCGCCGACCTCGCGGCGCGCACGAGGCCCTCGAGCCGTTCGTCGACGGATGCAGCGCGTGTCGGGTCGCCGAGGTCCGCGACGATCTTGTCATCGAGGTAGTTCACCGTCTGCGCGGCGGGAAGCAGGCGTGCAGCGAGCTCCATCACTGGCGGGATGACCACTGCTCCGGTATGCAGGAACGCGATACGGGTCATGACTATCCCTTCACCGAGCCGGCAGCCATGCCGGCCATGATCTTCTTGTTGAGGAAGACGAACACGATCAGCAGGGCGACGATGTTGATGCTGATCGCCGCGAAGAGCGGGCCGTACTGCGTGGAGCCGTATTCGTCGTTCATGCTGAGCAGCCCCACCTGGATCGTCGCGAGCTCCGGCTTCGACGTGAACGTCAAGGCGATGAGCAGATCGTTCCAGACGCTGAAGAACTGCACCAGTGCGATCGTGAGGATCGCGTTCTTCATGAGCGGGAGGCCGATCACGAAGAACTGCTTGAGCGGGCTGCAGCCGTCCATCGTCGCTGCCTCGAACACCTCGCGGGGCACGGAGCGGAAGTACGTCGCCATGAGGAACGTCGTCAGGGGCAACCCCATCACCGTGTAGGTGATGATGAGCGGCCAGAGCGAATTCGTGAGCCCGAGCTTGAAGTAGACGGTGAACAGCGGGACGAGGATCATCTGACCGGGCACCATGATGCCGGCGAGGATGAGCAGCAGCGTGGTGTGCCGCCCCTTCCAGATCATCACCTCGAGCGCGTAGCCGGCTGCGACGCCGAGCAGAACGATGAGCGCTACCGATGGCAGCGTGACGAGCAGGCTGTTGCGGTAGTTCGTCGCGACGTTGCCGCGCGTGAACGCCTGGATGTAGTTCTCCAGGTTGAACGACTCGGGCAGTGCCCAGGTCGGATTCGAGAGGAACTCCGACTGCGTCTTGAACGACCCGAGGATCATCCAGATCTGCGGGTAGAGGACGATGATGAGCAGCAGCGTCACGATGAACCACACCGGGATGCGGCGGAGCACGCGTACGGCCTGGCGTGCGAGGGGCGCGGGCGGGGTCTTGCGCGAGATCGGCGATGCCCCGACGAGGGTCTGTGTCTCGGTCATGTCAGACCTCCGCATTCTTCTTGCTGGACGAGCGGAAGACCGCGAGCGTGAACACCAGGCACAGCAGAGTCAGCACGAGGGCGATCGTCGAACCGTAGCCGTACTCTGCGTACTCGAACGCGGTGCGGTACATGTAGAGCGTCAACGGAGCGGTCGTCGTGCCAGGGCCTCCGCCGTTGAGCGCGAGCAGGCTGTCGAACACCTTGAGGGTGGAGTTGAAGCTGAAGATGATCGACGAGATGAGAATGGGCAACGACAGCGGCAGGACGATGTGGCGGACGAGCTTCAGCCCGTTGGCCCCGTCGATGCGGGCGGACTCGATGACCTCGTCTGGGATGTCCAGGAGCCCCGTGTAGAGCAGCACGGCGTAGAAGCCCATCGAGCTCCACCACGTCATGGCGAGCGCGACCGCCATCGTGCCGACGGTGGATGCGAGGAACTCCACGCTGCCCAGCCCGAAGAAGTTGAGCAGGTCGTTGACCGGCCCCTGATTGTCGCCCACGGCGACGAAGCTCTTGAAGAGCAGGGCGACCGCGACGGTGGGCAGGACCATCGGGAAGAAGACGGCGGTGCGAAGAAAGGCCGAACCCTTGCGCAGCACGAACACGTACAACAGCGCCAGCAGGTAGCCGAAGACGATCTGTCCCGCCGTGGCGAGCACGGCGAAGATGATGCTCACCCAGAGCGATTGGATGCCGGCCGGGTCCTGGAAGAACTTCGCGAAGTTGTCCACCCCGACGAACTCGAAGCCGCGGAGGGTGTTCCCCTCGAAGAAGGACAGACCCAGCGACCATGCCACCGGGACGAGCTTGAGGCCGACGTACAGGAGCAGCGTGGGCGCGAGCAGGATGATGATCGTCTTGCGATCACCGAAGACGCGTTTCATGGGCGTGCTTTCGTGACGGAAGTCGGCCCGGGCCTGCATCCGCTGGGCGAACCAGTGCGGTCGCAGACCCGGGCCTGGGGATCAGTGTCCAGTCTGGACGAGGGATGTCATCGGTTCTCGTCGATGCTCTGCTGGAGCTGGGACATGTAGTCCTCTGCCGAGAGCTGACCGTTGACGAGGAGCGACATGTTCGACTGCGCGAGGCTGGTGGACTTGCCGTCCATGAGCGCCTCGAACCAAAGCACGGTCTCGGAGACTTCCGCGACCTTCTCCTGGATCGCCTGCGTCGTCACGGGAAGGTCGGGGACCTCCTCATTGACCTTGAAGCCGGAGATGACGCCGGCGTCCTTCAGGGCCTGCGCGCCGTAGTTCTCGGCGATGCAGCTCAGCCAGTCGCCGACCTTCGGACCGTAGGTCTTCGGGTTCATGGCGAACGCGGTGCCGGCGTTCGCCGGCCACTGGTCGATCGTGCCCTCGCCGCCCTCGACGGCGGGGAACGGCATGAAGCCGACGTTGTCGATGCCGATCTGGTTCTCGGCCTCGTTGTTGATGTTGCTCAGCAGCCAGGTGCCGTCGTACTTCATCGCGGCCTTGCCGGTGAAGAAGTCGTTCGTGGCGGCCGCGGCGTCCTTCGAGATGAAGCCCTCTCCGAAGGCGCCGGATGCAGCCAGGTCGGCGACGGCCTGTGCGGCCTCGACGTACTCGGGGTCGGTGAGCTTCGCATCGCCGTCGCGGATGGCCGTCATCGCGTCCGGCCCGGCGAGGCGATAGGCGTACATGCCGATGAGACGCGTGACCGGCCATGCCGCGGCGCCGGCCTCGGCCATCGGGGTGTACCCGGCAGCGAGGAGCGTGTCGTTCGCAGCGAGCAGCTCATCCCAGGTCTGCGGTTCCTCGATGCCCAGCTCCGCGAAGATCTCGGTGTTGTAGAAGATGCCCTCGAGGTTGTACTGGTACGGCAGCGAGACCATCTGACCGTAGACGTTCTCGATGGTCGAGGATGCCGCGGGCAGGATCTGGTCCCAGACACCGAGGTCGGTGAGCGCCTCTTCGTAGTCGAGCACGAGGCCTGCGGCACCCAGGTCGCCGTCCGGACGGACCATCGCCGTCCCGGCGATGAAGTGCGCGGGCAGGGAATCCTGGCTGGCGAGCAGCGTGACCTTCTGCACGACGTCGGCCTGGGCGACCGTCTCGTGCTCCAGCGGCAGCGCCTCGTTCTCGGCCTCGCACGCGCCGGCGGCGAGCGCGTCGAGCTCGGTGGCGAGGGTGGTGTTCTCGTTGGCGCTGAGGACGGTGAAGGTCTCGGGGTCGGTGCCGGCTGCCCCGCCGTCACCGGTGCCTGTGGTGCCACCGGAGCAGGCGACCAGCGAGGCGATGGTGACGAGGGCAAGCCCCGACGCGAACAGGGCGCGAGGGGTGCGACGGGCATTCATGGATGCGTCCTCCTTGACGACGGTGGTGCTGTGTTGTGTGGGGTGTGGTTGAAACGTTACGGAGAATGTCGAGTCGTGTCAACAGTCAGTACTGAAAATATATTCACTTTGGCTCTGAAACGTGACATACTGCCTATTCGAATGACCACCATCGAGACCAGGGACCGCTCAATGTCGACCTCCTCCCCGCACGCACCGCTTCGCCCGCTGGACGCCGCCGAGGCCCGGTGGTCCGGCGGATTCTGGGGCTCCGTGCAGGAGCGCACCTTCACCACCACCGTGCCGTCGATCTGGCGATCGCTCAGCGATGCAGAGACCAGCCCAGGGCTGCGCAACTTCCACATCGCCGCAGGCCTCGAGGACGGCGGACACGAGGGCCCGCCCTTCATGGACGGCGACTTCTACAAGTGGCTCGAGGCGGCGATCGCCCAGCTCGAGGTGGCGCCGGATCCCGAGCTCGCCGAGCGGATCGAGCAGCTCGCACAACTGATCTCCTCCGTGCAGCGCGAAGACGGCTACTTGCACACGCCGGTGCTCATCCAGACCATGCACGCGGAACAGGCCGTCGCGCTCGCCGACCGGTTCCACTTCGAGACGTACAACCTCGGCCACCTCATCACGATGGGCGTGCGGCACTTCGAGGTCACCGACAGCACAACCCTCCTCGACGTGGCGAAGCGCGCAGCTTCCTTCCTCGAGGACCTGGCGACGAACAAGCCGGTGGAGCTCGCCCGCAGCGCCATCTGCCCCTCGCACTACATGGCGGTGATCGAGCTGTACCGCGCGACGTCCGATCCGCAGTACCTGGAGCTCGCCGAGGCGTTCCTGCGCGTCCGAGACGACTTCGAAGGCGGCGACGACAATCAGGACCGCCTTCCGGTACGAGAGCAGACAGTGGCGGCGGGGCACGCCGTCCGCGCGAACTACCTGTACGCGGGTCTCGCCGACCTCGTCGCGGAGAACGGCGACGAGGAGCTCCTCCGCGTGCTGGAGCGCGTCTGGGAGGACGTCGTCGACACGAAGCTCTACATCACCGGCGGCTGCGGAGCCCTCTACGACGGCGCCTCACCGGACGCCTCGCCGTGGCAGGAGGACATCAGCCGCGTGCACCAGGCGTACGGCCGCGCCTTCCAGCTGCCGAACACGACGGCGCACAACGAATCCTGCGCGAACATCGGCATGATCCTGTGGAGCGAGCGGATGCTGGCACTCACCGGGGACGCCCGCTACGCGGACGTCATCGAGCAGATCGCCTACAACAGCCTGCTCGCGAGCATCAGCCTCGATGGCGCCGAGTACTTCTACACGAACCCGCTCCGTCAGGTCCGGGACCTGCCGTATCCGCTGCGACGCCCCGGCGATACCGCGATGCATCCGGTACCGACTCCTCCCCCTTCGGACGAGCGGTTCCGCGAGCGCTACCTCAGCTGCTTCTGCTGCCCGCCGAACATCGCGCGAACCCTCGCACGCTTCCACGAGCGTGCAGCGTCCGTGTCCGCCAAGGGCCTGTTCATCCACCAGTACGGCGGCAGCGCGATCGCACTCGATGGCGCAGCGCTGAGCCTGAGCGAGCAGAGCGACTACCCCTGGGACGGTCACATCGTGTTCACCGTGACTGCGGCGACCGACGGCGGGGTCCCCGTGCACCTGCGCATCCCGGGTTGGTCGCAGGGCGCGACGATCACGGTGAACGGTGAGTCGCACGAGGCATCCGAGCCCGGCACCTACACGCGCATCGCGCGGGACTGGGCGGTCGGCGACGTGATCGAGCTCGTGCTCCCGCTGCCCGTGCGCGTGCTCCGCGGACACCGGCTCGCCGAGGAGATCACGAACCAGGTCGCGGTCCGCCGCGGCCCTGTCGTCTACGCACTGGAGAGCACGGAGCTGCCAGGGGATGCGGTCCTCGAGCAGGCGGCGCTGCGCCGGGGCGCGTCCTTCACCACCGTCCGCGGCGAGATCGACGGTGTCGAGCTCACTCTGCTCGAGACCGAGCTCGCGCTCATCCCCGAGACCGCGGAGGAGAGCCTCTACGCTGACCTGGACGATGCAGAACTGCGCACCGCGCCCGTGCGACTGATCCCTTACTTCGCCTGGGGCAACCGCGGCAAGAGCGAGATGTCCGTCTGGCTCCCGGTGGTGTGGTGATGGCGGCCTCTGCGGAATCCGTCATCGCGACGTACATCATCGAGACCTCGCTCCCCCTGGAGCAGGCGGCTGAAGTGCTGGCCGGCGAGCAGTCCACCGGAACCTTCGTCCGCGTGGAGCGCGAATCCGACGAAGTGCGCGCCCGATTCGCGGCGCAGGTCGAGAGCCTCACCGAGATCCCGCTGACCGGAGCATCCGCCCTTCCCGGTGCCGTCGGCGACCCGGCGTCTCGCCAACGAGCGGTGCTGCGGCTGCGCTTCCCGCTCAGCAACTTCGGCCCCTCGCTGCCGAATCTCATGGCAGCGGTCGCGGGCAATCTCTTCGAGATCAAGGAGCTGGCCGCGATCAAGCTCATCGACCTCGACCTGCCCGCGGCGTTCGCCGAACGCTACCCCGGCCCGAAGTTCGGCGTGGAGGGCACCCGCCGGCTGATGTCCAGGCCCGCAGGCGCGATGATCGGCACCATCGTGAAGCCGAGCATCGGCCTGTCCCCCGCGCAGCTCGGCGAACTGGTCGGCGAGCTGGCCGCCGCAGGAGTCGATTTCATCAAGGACGACGAGCTGCAGGGCAATGGGCCGGCCGCTCCACTGCAGGCCAGGGTGGATGCCGTGATGCCGGTGCTCAAGAGGCATGCGGACCGCACCGGGACGATGCCCATGTACGCCTTCAACATCACCGACGACATCGGTCGGCTCGAGGCGAACCACGACCTCGTCGTCGCTGCGGGAGGCACGGCTGTGATGGCCTGCGTGAACCTCATCGGCTTCGCCGGCCTGGAGTTCCTGCACCGGCACGCGGAGGTTCCCATCCACGGACACCGCACCATGCTCGGCGCGATCATGCGCTCCGAGCAGGTCGGGATAGGGTACCGGGCATGGCAGAAGATCGCGCGTCTGAGCGGCGCAGACCACCTGCACACCAACGGGATCAGCAACAAGTTCTACGAGTCGGACGCTGAGGTGCTCGACTCGATCGCCGCCGTCCGCGAGCCCTTGCTCGGCATCACGCCGACGGTCCCCGTCCTCTCCAGCGGACAGTGGGCCGGCCTGGCGCACGCGACGTACGACGCGGTGCGGACGACCGATGTGCTCGTCCTCGCCGGTGGCGGCATCCACGGGCATCCGGACGGAGCCGCCGCTGGGGTGGCGAGCATGAGATCGGCGTGGGCGTCGGCCGAGCGTGGTGAGAGCGTCGAGCAGGCACTGGCGGAATCCGACCCGCTGCGGCGGGCAGCCGAGGTTTTCGGGCCTGCACGTGTCTGAGCTGCGGGTCGGATACTACGGCGACGACTTCACGGGCAGCGTCGATGTCCTGCTCCAGTTCGCCAGGCACGGCTGGTCCGGCCGGCTGTTCGTCGGTCTCCCCTCACCGGCGGAGCTGCGCGCTGCGGCGTCCGAGAACGACGTCGTCGGAATCGCCGGCATCGCACGGTCCCTGCCGACCGATCTGATGGATGCCGAGGTGCGACCCGTGCTCGAAGCGCTCCTCGCGCTCGAACCGCACGTCGTGCAGTACAAGGCGTGCTCGACAGCGGACTCCTCACCCGAGATCGGCAGCATCGGCCGCGTGATCGAGATCGGCCACGAGGTTGTCTCCGACCGGCCGACGCCGATGCTGTTCGCCCAGCCGGACTTCGGAAGGTACACCGTCTTCGGCACGCACTTCGCCGCCGAGGACGGAGTCGTGCACCGACTCGACCGGCAGCCCACGATGTCGACCCATCCGTCCACTCCCATGCACGAGGCCGAACTCGCGCGCCACTTCTCCGCTCAGACGGAGCTGCCGATCGGCGGGATCGCGCGCACCGCGTACGGCGATCTCGCCTCCCGCCTTGCGGCGTCGACGGATGCCGCCGTGGTGCTGGATGCCCTCGACAACGCCGATCTCGAGACGGTCGGCGGCGCCGTGCTCGCGCAGCCAGTACCCGCGTTGGCGATCGGATCCGGCGGCCTCAGCTGGGGCATCGGCGCCGCGTCACCGGGCGCCGCGGCCGACATCCCCCTGGCGACGCCCGCGCAGGGCCCCGTGCTCGCGGTCTCCGGCAGCCGTTCGGCGCAGAGCCGTCGTCAGATCGAGCACGCGGCGAGCGCCGGTTGGCTCGTGGAGCCGCTGTCGTTCACGGATGCCGCGACGCAGGTCGTCCGAGTGCGCGAGGCGCTGTCCGCAGGGCAGAGCGTCGCGCTGACCTCGGACGAGGCGCCGACCGCCGCGGACACGCTGGTGCGGATCGCCGACGCTGCCGCCGTGGCGATCCGCACGTCCGCGGATCTCACTCGCCGCGTCATCGTGGCCGGCGGCGACACCTCGGGTCGGGTCACACGCCTGCTGGGTGTGACGAGCCTGGCGATCGCCGCGAACCCGTTCGACAACGTCGTCGTCCTGCGGGCATCCGCGCCGACGGCAGGCATCGACGGCCTCGAGCTCCTCCTCAAGGGCGGCCAGGTCGGTGCGGATGACCTCTTCGAGAGCATCCGCACGCTCGGAGCCTGAAACGAGGGACGGGCGCTCACCCCACAGCGAGGCGCACCCGCCACGTCGTCCGCTCGCGCGGGACGCGATACCGCTCCGGCGTCGCCGGTCCGACCGATGCCGAGCCGAGCCCGAGCTGACTGTGGTCGAGGTTCAGCCACACCCGCCCCGAGTCGACCAGCTCGCGCGGTCTCGCGGCCCGTTCCAGCTCATGCGAGGTCCATCGCCGCGCAGTGAAATCGAACACGTCCCTGCCGTCCACCCGGAGCGCCGGCACGCCGTCTCCGGTGAGCCGCAGCATCCGGGTGTCGATGTGATTTCCGTTCTCCTGCGGCACGGGATAGGGCACCTGCAGCTCGTCGATGCTGCGCCGGTAGCGCCCGAGCGGCGCAGCATCGAACGAGTCGACGTAGCTCTCCCCCGGGCCTCGCCCCTGCCACTCCACATCCGCGTACTCCCGGGGAAGCCCGAACAGCAGCCCGAGTCGCGGTACCCAGATATCCCGGTGCATGTACGGCGTGTCGTCCCATGGGCCGACGAACTCTGCCGTGACCGTCAGCTCGAGACCCTCACCGTCTTGCTGCCACAGCATCGTCCAGGCCACACCGTGCGGATGCGTGCTCGGTGCCGTGCGACCTGCGATCTCCAGCCAGCCATCGCCTGCCCTCACCGCATCCGTGCGGTGCTCCAGACGGTTCATGCCCGTCTGCTGCCATACCTTCGCGATGTTGTTGTTCTCGCCCTGTCCACGGTCGTTCTCCGTCGGGGCTCGATGAAGATCCAGCCACGGCCCGTCGATGTCGACGCCGCCCAGCGACCGCAGCCGCCCGTTCGCGCCATCGAACACGGCGGTCCCGAGACGCACCTCGGCGGCCGTGACCGCCGAGCCGGCACCCGGAGCCGGGAGAGGATCGGGAGTCGGCCCGCGATCGAGCTCCGCCTGTCCCCAGGCCACGACGTGCCCCGCCTGCGCCCATGCCGTGGTCTCAGCCAGACGGGCCTGCACCGTCACAACGCGTTCGCCCTGCATATCGGAAGCCTGCAGGGATACGACCTCTGAGTCCCCGGGGCCGATCAGAGGGACCTCGAGCATCCCCTCACCGACGACCGAACCGTCCTGCTCGACGCTCCACGAGAATGCCAGGTCGGCTGTCGACGCCGAATGCCGATCATTGCGAATGGCCACGGCATCCTCGCCGACCTCGATACGCAACGGCGCGTACGCCGCGGCGAGCTCGGCGAGAGCGGGGGTCGGCGTGCGGTCGGCGAAGACGACGCCGTGCAGCGAGTAACGGCCGCCGTTCGGCTCGTAGTCCACGTCCTGACCATGCAGGACGTACGGGACGCCGTCGGCGTCCTCCGCCAGGAAGCCGTGGTCGATCCACTCCCAGACGAAGCCGCCGCAGATGCGATCGTGATCGCGCATGATGCGCCAGTAGTCCGAGAGCGATCCGGGGCCGTTGCC
Source organism: Microbacterium sp. NPDC055903 (assembly GCF_053615555.1). NCBI lineage: Bacteria > Bacillati > Actinomycetota > Actinomycetes > Micrococcales > Microbacteriaceae > Microbacterium > Microbacterium sp. NPDC055903. The sequence goes on from NZ_JBSHCA010000001.1 coordinate 705,664, forward strand.
CATCGCGTGCGCGTATTCCACGAGCAGGAACGGCAGGCCGCGGCGGCGCTCGTCGACAGGATCCGGAGCCGTGTCGGCATCCGCCGATCCGTCGAACACCAGGCCGTGCATGCTCAGCTTCCCGGCGCGCGGCTCCTCGCGCCTGCCGATCAGCTCGAGGAGCTCGAGCGAGGGGTACATCACCGAGTAGAAGTCGGAGTCCTGGTAGCTGGGATCGCGCTCGTAGAGCACCGGACGCGAGGGGTCGCGATCGTCCAACCAGCGGCGCATCTCCCCGAAGGCGTCCCCCGTCATACTCTCGTTCGCGAGCGACCAGATCACGATGCTCGGGTGGTTCTTGTCGCGCTCCACCGAGCGGTGCAGACGGTCCATGATCGCGTCGCGCCACTCCGGCAGCGCGGGCGGATTGTGCTCCCACCCCTCGTAGATGAAGCCGTGCGTCTCGAGATCGTTCTCCAGCACGACCCACATGCCCAGTTCATCGCACAGACGCAGGAACTCCGGATGCGGCGGATAGTGGCTGGTGCGCACCGCATCGATGTTGGCGCGCTTCATCATCACGATGTCCTGGCGCATGGTCTCGGCGTCGAGGGCGCGACCACGGCGCGGGTCATGCTCATGGCGGTTCATCCCGCGGAAGGTGACAGACCGGCCGTTGACCGTGAACACCCCGTCGACGATCTCGACACGCCGGAACCCGACGGCGAGTTCGACAATCTCACCCGAAGAACGAAGGGTCCCTCGATACAGGCGCGGGCTCTCCGCGCTCCAGGGTTCGACAGGCACCTCGGCCGTGGAACCAGCCGGCATGACGATGCCGAGCTCGGGGATCTCCACCACAGCAGCGGTCGTCGCGTCCACTCTGAGTGTTCCGAGGCCCGTGCGGTGATCGTAGTCGGCGTGCACGAAGTGGTCGTCGATGGCGCCATCCGGACGCGCGATCAGCTCGACGTCACGGAAGATGCCGGGCAGCCACCACATGTCCTGGTCTTCGAGATACGTGCCTGCCGACCACCGGTGCACCCGCACGGCCAGCACGTTGCGGCCAGGACGGATCACTACGTCGAACTCGAATGGCAGGCGCGAGCCCATCGACCAGCCGAGCTCCTCGCCGTTCAACCACACCTTCGCGCAGGAGTCGACACCCTGGAAGCGGAGCACGGCCCGTTCGAACCCCTCCGGCGTCTCGAAGACGAGGCGGTAGTCGCCGGTGGGATTCGCCTCGGAGACGCGCGGTGCATCGAGCGGGATCGGGTAGGCGGTGTTCGTGTAGAGCGGCCCCTCGGCTGTGCCGAGCATCCGACGCGAAGGGCCGCCGGCGAGCGGCGTGAACTCCTCGAGCACCCAGTGCGACGGCACCCGCATGCGATCCCACGCGGCGTCATCGAAGCCTGCGTCGATGAATCCTTCTCCGGTGCCCGCAGCCGTCGGGGTGAGCCGGAACCGCCAGGTGCCGTTGAGGCTGAGGACGGCGGCGTCGCTGCGAGCATCCGCCCGCGGCGCACGCCGTCCGGCACCCGGCTCTGTGCTCTCCCAGTAGCGATCGGACAGGGGCACTTCCGGCGTAGGCATGAATATCCATTCGTCTATGAATCCATGTCCATTCTATCCGGATCAAGACACGACGGCACCCACGGTCGACGCGCGCACCACGAGTTCGGGCTGGAAGCGCACCCGACGCTCGAAGTCGCCCTCCGGCTCGTCGATCGAGCGGAGGAGCAGCTCCACCGCGGTGTGGCCGATGAGCTGCGCGGGCTGGCGGATCGACGAGAGCGGCACGACCGTGGCCGATGCGAAGTCGATGTCGTCGTAGCCGATCAGCGCGATGTCCTGCGGCACGCGCACGTCGCTGAACATCGTGAAGGCCTGCAGGATCCCGACGGCGAGGAGGTCGTTGGCCGCGAACACGGCATCCGGCCGCTCCCCGTCGACCCTGGCGACGATCCGCTCGCCGGCGTCCCGCCCGTTCAGCACCGTGAGCGCCGGCTGCTCGATGACCTCCAGCACGGCTCCATCCACCTCGGCGACGGCGCGCAGAGCGCCGGCGAGACGGTTCGCGACCTGCGCGATCGACCGCGGCCCCGCCACGAACGCGAGCCGGCGCCTGCCGATCTCGAGCAGGTGCCGCGCGGCGAGGTAGCCGCCCTCGACGTCGTCGACGGACACCGAGAGGAAGTCGCTCCCCGGGATCTCGTGGTCCACGAGCACCACCGGCGTCCCGGCATCCGCGATGCGCTGGAGCTTGGGCACGTCATCGGATGCCGGGGAGATGAGCACGCCGTTGACCCGCTGCTCGCGGAACAGATCGAGGTAGCCGTCCTCCCGCGAGGCGTCCTCGTCGCTGTTGCCGAGCAGCACGGAGAGCCGGTCCTCGTCGGCTCTGGCCTCCGCCCCGCGGGCGACATCGGCGAAGAACGGGTTGCCGGCGTCCAGCACCACGAGCCCGATGCTCCGGCTCCGGCCGGCCCTCAGCTGCCTGGCCGCGTCGTTGCGCACGAAGCCCAGGTGCTCGATCGCCGCCTGCACGCGCTCGACCGTGGACGCGGCCACCTTGTCAGGCCGGTTCAGCACATTGGACACGGTGCCGACGGAGACCCCCGCGGTCGCCGCGACGTCGCGTACGCTCACTGCCACCTGCTGCCTCCTGCCCCGCACTGTCCGCGAGTGTACGGCATGGCGGCCCTACGCCCCCGCCCCCGTCCGCTGCACGGAGAGCGCGTCGAGCCGCTCGGCGATCGCGCCGCGCACCTCGGGACCCGTCAGCCGCAGCAGCCGGTCTCCGAGCGTGAGCCGAGGACTCCACTCGGTGCTGTCCCTGAAATCCGCGACGACCTGAGGCCGGAGCTCCGTGAGCACATCGAGGATCGCGGTGTACGCCTCGGTGTCGTCGATGATCGCCGCCAGGCTCGATGAGAACCCGACAGCGCCCGGCGCTGCTACCTGTGCGGGAGCCGACGAGATCCAGCGGTGCGAGCCAGAGCCGACCGTGTGCCGCGTCCCATCCGGCAGCACGACGTCGGCCTCCGTGTTCGGCGGAACCGTCGCCACCACGATGACCTCGTCGCCGTCGCGGTCCCAGCGCACGCGCGCCTGGCCGTATGGCGTCCGGTGGGCCGCCTCCGCGAAGTCGAACCCCTCCAGAGGATGCGGCTCGATCGCCAGCCGCGCGTATCCCGGGCTGGCCGGCGCGAGCCCCGCCAGCGATCGGTGCAGCCAGTCGGCGATGGCGCCGAGCGCATAGTGGTTGAACGACGTCATCTCGCCCGGATTGATCGTGCCGTCCGGGAGCATCGAGTCCCAGCGCTCCCAGATCGTCGTCGCCCCCATCGTCACCGGGTACAGCCAGGAGGGGTTCTCCGTCGCGGTGAGCAGACGCCGCGCGGTGTCGAGGTGCCCGGTCGCCGTCAGGGCATCCTGGATGATCGGCGTGCCGACGAAGCCTGTGCCGATCCGGTAGGCGCCGAGGCGCGTGAGCTCGGCGAGCCGGTCGCCGAGGGCCTGCCTGCGCTCCGGCTCCACGATGCCGAACACGATCGCGAGCGAGTACGCCGTCTGAGCATCCGAGAGCATCCGCCCCGCCGGCGTCACGTACTCGGCGAGGAAGGCCTGACGCACCTCCTCGGCGATGCGGGCGTACTCCTCGGCATCCGCCGTCCTCCCCAGCAGCGCCGCCGAGCGCGCGGTGAGATCCGCCGAGCGGAACACATAGGCCGAGGCGACGATGTCCGCCGAGGTCTTCGCCTTGGCCGGCTGCTCCGGCGGAGCATCGGGGTCGAGCCAGTCGCCGAACTGGAACATCCCCTCCCACAGCCGACGCTCGCCGGACAGGGCGAGGACAGCGTCCGTCCAGCCCTTCATGCTGTCGTACTGGCGATCCAGCGTCTCGGTATCGGCGAACCGCTCGTGCAGCACCCACGGGACCACGGCCGCCGCATCCCCCCATGCCGCGGCAGGACGCGCGGCGCCCAGCACGTTCGGCACGACGAAGGGGACCACCCCGTCGACCTGGTCGATGGCGAGGTCGCGCAGCCAGGAGTCCAGGAACCCGCGCACGTCGTAGAGGAAGCTCGCCGTCGGCGCGAACACCTGGATGTCCCCCGTCCACCCGAGGCGCTCATCGCGCTGGGGGCAGTCGGTGGGCACGGAGAGGAAATTGCCACGCAGACCCCACACGACGTTGTCGTGGAGCTTGCGCACGAGCTCGTGCGAGGTGTCGAACCAGCCGGTGCGCTCCATGTCGCTGTGGATGACGACGGCGGTGACGTCGACGGGATCGAAGGCGCCCGGCCAGCCGTCGACCTCCGCATAGCGGAAGCCGTGGAAGGTGAACTCCGGCTCCCACTCCTCCACCCCCGTGCCCGCGAGCGTGTAGCGATCGGTGGCCGCCGCCGCCCTCAGCGGACGCGTTCCGAGCTCGCCGTGCTCGAGCACCTCGGCGTGGCGAAGGGTCACCACCTCGCCGGCGTCGCCGGACACCCTGATCCGCAGCCGCCCCACGAGGTTCTGGCCGAAGTCGAGGACGGTCTTGCCGGACGGGGTCGTGATGACCTCGACCACCGCGATCTCCTCGATGCGCCGGACGAACGGCGACACCCTGGCCCCCGGAACGGGGATGTCCTCGACGACCGCGACGGGAACCCACGCGCGGGGCTCGACGCGCGCATCGTGATCCTCGCCCGCGTACAGGCCGCTCGCCGTGATCGGCCCCGGCGCGCTCTCCCAGGAGTCATCCGTGCGAATCGTCTCGGAGCGCCCATCCGCGTATTCCACGAGCAGCTGGGCGGCGAAGCGCGGCTGCTCGCCGTAGACCGCCTGCGCGTTCTCGCGGAAGCCGTACCGCTCGGTCGCCCACGCGCCGGCGATCCGCACGGCGAGCGTGTTCTCCCCCTCCGTCAGCAGGGCCGTGACATCGGTCGTCTCGTGCACGGTGCGGGTGTGGAACGGCGTCCAGCCGGGCTTGAGCACCTGGTCGTCGACATCCGTCCCGTTGACGGCCGCCTGGTACACGCCGACGGCGGTGGCGTACAGAGTCGCCCTGCGCACCTCCCCCGTCGCGGTGAAGATCCGCCGCAGCACGGCGGGCTCCGCATGCCCTGCAGGGGCGGCGACCGCGATCGTCTGCGCCTCCCACTCGCCGTCGGCGAGGAAGCCGGCGACGATCCGCTGGGGTTCGCTCCACTCCGATCGGATGCCGTCGGCGCCCGTCACCCTCACCCGCAGCCGCGCCTCCTCGCGCGGCCGCAACGGATGGAAGGGCCAGGCGATGCGCACAGCCTCCCGCCCCTCGACGGTGTGCGTCTGCACCCCGTCCCCGGCCTCCAGTTCCAGGTCAGCGGATGCCTGCGTCCACCCCCCGGTGTCCGTCTCCGTCGCCCACCCGATCGCCGGGGTGGGAGTGGGGGTCGCCTCGCTGCCGTACGGCGCGTCCACGTCGACGCGCGCGACTGTCAGGGTCATCGCTGTGCCTTTCTCAGTTCCTCAGTGCGTGGTTCATCTCAACGTCCGGCGACGGCGGGTGCCGTCACCGTGATCTCGTGCGTTCCCGGCGCCAGCACGCGTGATGCGGCACCGCCGTCGATCGCGATCTCCGAGTCCGCCGTGGTGGGCAGATCGAGCACGGCCGTTGTCCCGAAGGGGAGCTCGACCGTGGCGCGGAGCTCATCGCCGTCCAGGCGCCAGTCGATCGAGACCGGCCCGAAGCCGGTGTCGATGGATGCCGCGGCGTGCTCCAGCCCGACGGCGGGGCGCGGCGCGATGCGCACCCGCCGATATCCGGGCTCCGCGGGGGCGATCCCCGCGACGGTGCGGTACACCCAGTCGATCATCGCGCCGTAGGCGTAGTGGTTGAACGACAGCATGCTGCCGCCCTCCTCGCTGGATCCGGCATCCATGTCGCCGGAGTGGATGGCCCCGTCCGGGCGGATCGCATCCCAGCGCTCCCAGACCGTGGTGGCCCCGCGGTCGACCTGGTAGAGCCAGCTCGGCGCCTCGCGGCGCAGCAGCATGAGGTAGGCCTCGTCGAGGTGGCCGTTGTTCGAGAGCGCGAAGAGCACGAGGGGCGTGCCGAGGAAGCCCGTCGAGATGCGGCCGTTCTCCGCGCGGACGTTCGCTGCGAGCCCATCGGCGATCGCGGCGCGCTCGGCATCGGGGGCGATCCCGAACTCCAGCGCCAGTGCGGCGCCGGTCTGAGTGCCGACGGCCTCCGCACCCCAGCGCCGCCAGGTCTCCGCGGCGACCCGATCGGCGAGCGCCGCGTACTCCTCGGCCCTCGCCGCGTCCCCGACGAGCCGCTCTGCACGCGCGAGCAGGCGCGCGGAGTGCACGTAGAAGGCGTTCGCGACGTAGTCGCTGGACACCTTCGCCTCCCAGGGCCGTGCCCCCGGCGCGTCAGGGTCGAGCCAGTCGCCGTACTGGAAGGGCTCGGTGGGCAGGACCACGTCGTCCCCGGCCCGGCGACGGAGGTGCTCGACCCATCGGCGCATGCTGCGCAGCTGCTGCCGCAGCACCTCGTCGCTGCCGGTGGACTCGTAGACGGCCCATGGCACGATCGTGGCGGCATCCGCCCAGCCCGCGCGGCCCATGTTGTTCACGGGCCCCTCGCCCATGCGCATGTCCTCGAAGCGGATGATGTCCGGCACGACCGAGGCCACGCCGCCCTCGTCGGTCTGGTCGACCTCGAGGTCGCGCAGCCACGTGCGCCAGAAGGCCTCGGCATCCATCAGCGTGCTCGCCGTCGCGGCGAACGCCTGTGCGTCACCCGTCCAGCCGAGCCGCTCGTCCCGCTGCGGGCAGTCGGTAGGAACCGAGACGAAGTTGTCGCGCTGCGACCAGAACACGTTCGAGTGGAAGCGGTCGAGTGCCGCGGATGCCGAGCGGAAGCTCGACCGGGCGGGCAGATCGCTGGAGATGGCGACGGCCGTCGCCGAGACGACCTCGGCGGCGCCGGTGACCTCGGCGTGCTGGAAACCATGGAAGGTGAAACGGGGTTCGAGCACGTGCTCGCCGTCGCGGTCGAGGATGTACCGGTCGGTGGCCGACGCCGTGCGCAGGGCGGCGGTGTGCAGGTCTCCAGACGGCTCGAGGATCTCCGCATGCCGGATGACGATCTCGTCCCCTGCTGCACCGTTGACGACCAGGCGCACCCAGCCGGAGATGTTCTGTCCGGCGTCGAACTGCACAGCGCCGTCGCGGTCCGTGCGGGTCATGGCGAGCTCGGCGACCACACGGATCGGCGGCGCCGAGCGAGGCTCGAACCGGGCCGTGTCCTCGGCGATGACGGATGCCTGCGCCCACGCCGCATCGTCGAAGTCCGCCTCATGCACGCCGATCGGCGCCTCGCGCAGGTCGACGGTGGTGCCGTCGTAGATGCTCGCGCCGCGGACCGCGCCGAAGCCGCCCCGCCAGGTCTCATCCGTGGCGACGAGGAGGCCGGCGTCCGAGTCGATCTGCGCGACCGCGCCGGAGCGATCGCCGTAGATCTCCGTGCGGTTCGCGAATCCCATCCTGCCGCGGTACCAGCCGTCGCCCACCTCGAGCACGATGACGTTCTCGCCCTCACGCAGAAGCGGGGTGACGTCGAGGGTGTCGAGCAGCACGCGCTCCTGATACGAGGTCCACCCTGGTGTCAGGTGCGCATCCGTGGCAGGCACCCCGTTGATCCAGGCGTTCACGAGACCGAGCGCGCTCAGCCGGAGGCGCGCGTTCTCCGTCGACCCCTGCACGGTGAAGACGCGGCGCAGGAGCACTGCGGGGCCCTCGACCTCGCTGGGGATTCCGATCACGGCCGCCTGCAGGGCGGCCCCCTCGATGCCCGCTTCCACGACGAGGGGCTCGCTGAACGGCGACCATCCGTCATCGGTCGCGATGCGCACGGCGAAGGCGCGTCGCTCACCGGGCGCGAGGTCCCCCGCCGGCACGGCGAGCGCATCGGCGGAGGCGATCACGGGCCCTGCCACGAGCTCCTCGCCGACGGGGGCCGACGCGAGCTGGTAGGCGAGCTGCGTGCCGCGCCCTGCGCTCTCGGCACGCCAGGTCAGGCGTAGACCACGACCAGGGACACCGAGGAGCCCTTCGCCATGCTGGGAGCGCAGTCCTGTGATGCGGGTGCCCGCGTCGGAGCGCGTGAGATCAGGGGCTGCCGCCATGGCTTCGTCCTTCCGGTGGCGCATCGTCGTGCCACGACTCAATTCGGAAACGACCGTTGACTCTCGTCCCGGATCGTCGTACCTTACGGAGAGTTGAATGGTTTCAACGCTTCCATTCACCATCATTGCGCTCTCGATGTCGAGAACGCAACCGAGAGTCAGCTTTTACATGGAGGTAAAGGTATGAACAGCACCCGCACCCGCAGGGTCCTTCTCGCCGCCGCCGGCGTGACGGCCCTCGCGCTCCCCCTCGCCGCCTGCAGCACCGGCGGAGGAGGCGGCGAGTCGGACGGCAGCGTCGAGATCACGTTCCTCGTCCCGAACTCGGGCACGAACGTGGAATCGGCAGAGGCGATGATCGCCGCGTTCGAGGACGAGAACCCCGACATCACCGTCAAGCTCGAGTCGCAGCCGGCCGGCACCGAGGGCGACAACCTCATGAAGACCAAGCTCGCCACCGGCGAGATGTCGGATGTGTTCTGGTACAACTCCGGCTCGCTCTTCCAGGCGCTCAACCCCGACCAGAACCTCGCCCCGCTCACCGACGAGGCATGGGTCGGCGACATGCAGGACTCGATGAGCGCGGTCGTCTCCACCGACAACGGCGTCTACGGCGCACCGTTCGGAGCTACGCAGGCCGGCGCGGTCGTCTACAACAAGAAGGTCTACGCCGACCTCGGCCTCGAGGTCCCGACGAGCTGGGACGAGTTCGCGGCGAACAACGAGACCATCAAGGCCGCCGGCATCGCGCCCGTCATCCAGACCTACGGCGACACCTGGACCAGCCAGCTGTTCGTGCTCGGCGACTTCGGAAACGTCCTCGCCCAGGATGCAGACTGGGCGACCGGCTACACCGCCGGCGAGCGCAAGTACGTCGACGAGCCGGCGCTGCAGGGCTTCACCAACCAGCAGGCGGGCTTCGACGCCGGCTGGTGGAACGAGGACTTCGCCTCGGCGCTGTACGACGACGGCGCCCGCATGGTCGCCACCGGAGAGGGAGCGCACTACCCGATCCTCACCGGCATCGTCTCGACCTTCCAGCAGAACTTCCCCGACGAGCTGGAGAACATCGGGGTCTTCCCGCTGCCCGCCCAGAACGCCGAGGACACCAAGCTGACCGTCTGGCTGCCCAACGCGGTCTACATCCCGAAGACCACCGAGGGCGACAAGCTCGAGGCGGCCAAGACCTTCGTGGCCTTCATCAACTCCGACGCCGGCTGCGAGGTGCAGAACACCGCCATGGTGCCGTCCGGACCGTACGCGATCAGCAGCTGCACGCTGGCCGACGACGTGCCCGGTCTCCTGAAGGACATGCAGGTGTACTTCGACGAGGGCAACACCAACCCGGCCCTGGAGTTCCTCTCCCCCATCAAGGGACCGAACCTCGAGAACATCACGGTCGAGGTCGGCAGCGGCATCCGACCGGCAGACGAGGGCGCGGCGCTCTACGACGAGGATGTGAAGAAGCAGGCCCAGCAGCTGGGCCTCGACGGATGGTGATCGGCCGCTGATCACCCGGGGTGCGGGCGCGCCGCGCCCGCACCCCGCCATCCACCCACTCAACGGAGAGACCATGACCGCACTCGCGACGCCACCCGCCGCCAAGACCTCCCCGCGGGGGAGGAAAGGGATCAAGAGCTCCTACCCGACGTGGTTCTACATCCCGTCGGCCGTGCTCTACATCGTCCTGTTCGCCGTTCCGACGTTCGCCTCGTTCTACTTCAGCCTGACCCGCTGGTCGCTGTTCGACATCGAGTTCATCGGCTTCGACAACTACGTCCAGTTCTTCACGGAGCCCATGCTCGTGCAGGGCTTCGTCAACACCTTCATCTACGGTTTCATCACCTCTGGCCTCAAGGTCGTCTTCGGTCTCGGTCTCGCTCTGCTGCTGACCGGATCCATCCTCGGTCGCGGCTACCTGCGCTCGACGATCTTCTTCCCCGTGCTGGTCTCCACGGTCGGCATCGGCATCACCTTCAAGGTGCTGATGGACCCCTTCGACGGGCTCATCAACCAGACCCTCGCCGCCGTCGGCATCCAGGGGCCAGGATGGCTGACGGACCCTGCACTCGCCCTGCTGTCGGTCGCGCTCGTGGACGTCTGGAAGGGCGTCGGCATCGCGACGCTGATCTTCATCGCCGGTCTCGTCGCCATCCCTCAGGAGTTCTTCGAAGCCGCCAAGGTCGACGGCGCGAGTGCATGGCAGCGGTTCAAGAGCATCACCCTGCCGCTCGTGCAGCCGGCCACCGCGACCGTCATCCTGCTCTCCCTCATCGGAGGCCTGCGGTCGTTCGAGCTCATCTGGGCCATGACCAAGGGCGGCCCCGGCTTCACCAGCGATGTGATCGCCTCGGTCATCTACAAGCAGTACCAGGCCGGGTTCTACGGCCTCTCCACCGCGGGCAACGTCGTGCTCTTCCTCGTCGTGACCGCCATCATCGTCCCCATCCAGTACGTCCTGAACAAGAGGCAGGTGGAGTCATGACCCTCACCCGCACGATCACCACCGCCGGATCCTCGAAGGCCAAGATCGCCCGCGAGGACCGCCGCCGGATCACCCCGCGCCTGTTCCTGACGCGTTACGTGGTCGGCATCGTCGCGATCCTCATCTCGATCGTCGTGTTCATCGTCCCGTTCGCGTTCATCTTCCTCACCGCGGTGAAGAACCCGCAGGAGGCGGCGCTGTTCGAGTTCTCCCTGCCGGCGCAGGGCTGGTACCTCTGGGAGAACGTCGTCGAGGTGCTGCAGACCCGGGACTGGATGCTGGTGACGGCGTTCATCAACTCCACGATCCTGACCGTGGTCAGCGTGGCGATCATGGTCGTCTTCTCGGCGATGGTCGGCTACATCCTCCAGCGCCGCAAGTCCCGCTGGAACCACGTCATCAACATCTTCGTGCTCGCCGGTCTCATCGTGCCGCCTGCCGTCGTTCCGACGATCTGGGTGCTGCAGGGCATCGGGCTGTTCAAGACCATGCCCGGCATGATCCTCATCGAGGCGACGTTCGGGCTGAGCTTCTGCATCCTGCTGTTCCGCGCGTTCATCTCCACGATCCCGCGCGAGCTCGACGAAGCGGCGGTCATCGACGGCGCGGGCCCTCTCCGGCTGTTTTTCACCGTCGTGATGCCGCTGCTGAAGCCGACAGCGGTGACCGTGATCGTCGTGCAGTCGGTGTCGGTGTTCAACGACTTCACCGGCCCGCTGTACTTCCTGCCCGGTGACGCCAACGCGACCGTCCAGCTGACGCTGTACAACTTCCAGAGCCAGAGCCTCAGCCAGTGGAACCTGCTGTTCATGAACATCCTGCTCATCACGATCCCGCCGCTGGTGATGTACATCTTCTTCAACAGGCAGATCGTCGCCGGTATGACCAGCGGCGCCGTCAAGGGCTGAGCGAGCGGCATGGAACACCAGGAACGCGCGCTGGCGGCCTACGTCGATCAGGTGGCGGCGTCGGACGACACGGTCGGCGTCGTGCTGATCGGGTCACTGGCCCGCGGCGTCGAACGCGAGGACTCCGACGTCGACGTCTACCTGATCGTGACGCCGGATGCCTTCGCCCGCTCGACCGCGGAAGACCGCTGGGCGTGGATCGATCGACGAGACCTCGACTACCCGGGCTCCTACATCGATGTGAAGCTCGCCGACATCGACTACCTGCGGGCGGCCGTCGAGCGGGCGGACGACCCGACGAGGGCATCCTTCGCGGGAGCACGCGTGGCCTTCAGCAGGGACGATGAGCTCGAAGGGCTCGTCCAGCGGATCAGCGTCCTCGATGAGGAGGTCTGGGCCGAGCGCGTTCGCTCCCACGTCGCACAGGTGCACCTGCACGGCGGGTACTTCCTCCGGCAGGCGGAGGAGCACGGCGACGCGTTCCTCCTGCAGCACGCCGCGGTGCACACCGCGCTCGCGGCGGCGCGCGCTGCTCTGGCATCCGCGCACCGGTTGATGCCGGGGCCGAAGTACATCCGCGCGCTCGTCCGCGAGGTGCCGAGCCCCGAGGGCTTCGTCGCCGCCTGGGACCGGCTCGTGGATGCGCCGAGCGTCGCCGCCTCGAAGGACCTCATCGCGATCGTGGACGACTGGTTGAGCGGGGATCAGTCGCACCTGGATTCGCTGTCCGTGTTCATCAGGGACAACGAGCTCGCGTGGCTTCGCGGCACGATCCCTGCCGAGTACTTCTGAGGTTGCAGGATCCGGCGGACGGACCTATTCTTGAAACGATTCATTACCCCGACCGAGGAGCCCGTCGACGATGACCTCCACACGCGTGTGCTTCCAGCTGCAGGTTCGCCCCGAGCTGCTGGACGAGTACCTCGCGCGCCACTCCCCCGTCTGGCCGGAGATGCTGGCCGAGATCGCCGCGTCCGGTCGGCGCAACTACTCTCTGTTCCTCGGCGAGGGCGGCAGGCTCATCGGCTACTACGAGACCGACGACGACGCCGCCGCGCAGGCGTACCTGGCCGCCTCCGAGGTCGCGGGGCGTTGGGAGGCCGAGATGGGCCGCTTCTTCGTCGGTCTCGAAGGCCGCCCCGATCAGGCGGCCACCCCCCTCACCGAAGTCTTCAACCTGGCGGACCAGCTCTCCGCCGCATCCGAAACCGGTCGCTGAGCCCGCTGAGCTCGCCGAAGCACCCCCGTAGAAAGTGACAACCCCATGAGCATCCTGTCCACCGAGAACCTCGCCGCTCTGGAGCAGCAGGGCATCGAGCTGCCGAGCTGGGCCTTCGGCAACTCCGGTACCCGCTTCAAGGTGTTCGGCACCCCCGGCACCCCTCGCGATCCTTTCGAGAAGATCGCCGATGCCGCGCAGGTCAACGCCTACACCGCGCTCGCGCCGTCCGTCGCGCTGCACATCCCGTGGGACCTCGTCGACTCCTTCGACGATCTGCGCAAGCACGCCGAAGACCTCGGCGTGACGCTGGGCACGATCAACTCGAACACGTTCCAGGACGACGACTACAAGTTCGGCGCCCTCACCCACGAAGACGCGGCGATCCGCCAGAAGGCGATCGACCACCACCTCGCCTGCATCGACGTGATGGACGCCACGGGCTCCCGCGACCTGAAGATCTGGCTCGCCGAGGGCTCCAACTACCCGGGACAGGCCGACATGCGCGGCCGTCAGGACCGCCTGCACGAGTCGCTCTCCACCATCTACGCGCGCCTCGGCGACGACCAGCGCCTGGTGCTCGAGTACAAGTTCTTCGAGCCGGCTTTCTACCACACCGACGTTCCGGACTGGGGCACTTCCTACGCCCAGGTCGCCGCCCTCGGCGACAAGGCATCCGTCTGCCTGGACACCGGTCACCACGCGCCGGGAACGAACATCGAGTTCATCGTGATGCAGCTGCTGCGCCTCGGCAAGCTCGGCTCGTTCGACTTCAACTCGCGCTTCTACGCCGACGACGACCTCATCGTGGGCGCGGCCGACCCGTTCCAGCTCTTCCGCATCCTCTTCGAGGTCGTCCGCGGCGGCGGCCTCAACAACCCCGACGTGGCGTTCATGCTCGACCAGTGCCACAACGTCGAGGACAAGATCCCCGGCCAGATCCGCAGCGTCCTCAACGTGCAGGAGATGACCGCGCGCGCCCTGCTCGTCGACCGCGACGCCCTCGCCGCCGCGCAGCGCTCCGGCGACGTCCTGGCCGCGAACGCCGTGTTCATGGACGCGTTCTACACCGACGTGCGCCCTGCGCTCGCCGAGTGGCGCGAGTCCCGCGGCCTCGCCGCCGACCCGATGGCCGCCTACGCCGCCTCCGGCTACCAGCAGAAGATCGCCGCCGAGCGCGTCGGCGGCGTGCAGGCCGGCTGGGGCGCCTGACCCGATAGACCCGCCGGGGGCGCGGGATGCCGATCCCCGTGCCTCCGGCGCACCACCGACGCGGAACCGACAGAATGGATGCCGTGATCGAACCGTACGCCGCCGCCGACTCTCTTGTCCGCGTCTATCCCGCCGCCGCGCCGAACGGCACCGGCCTCGTATGGGCGCACGGCGGCGCCTTCGCCTTCGGCGACATCGACATGCCGGAGGCGGACTGGGTAGCGAGCCAGCTCGCCGCGCGGGGCACCACCGTCGTCTCGGTGGACTACCGGCTCGCCCCTGTGCCGGCCGGATTCCGCCCCGATATGGAGCCACGAGACGGTCATGTCTACCCGGCGGGATCCGACGACATGGTCCGTGCCTGGCGATGGGCCCACGCGAACGCGGCAGAGCTCGGCATCGATCCGGCTCGTCTCGCCATCGGCGGGACGAGCGCCGGTGGCAACCTCGCGGCCGGGGCCACGCTTCGTCTGCTCGGCGATGACGACTCCCCCGCCCTCGCGATCCTCGCGTATCCGACGCTGCTCGCGGTCCAGCCTGACCCGGATGCCGCGCTGCGCGCCGCGCTCGATGCGAACCCCGACGCCGACCGCTTCGGCCCCGCGTCCGTGCTCGCGATGTACGAGAACTATCTCGGAGGTCCGGTGGACGACGCACCGCTGCCCGCGGTGCCTGGCCTCGCGACCGCCGATGATCTGGCCGACTTCCCGCCGACGCTCATGATCAACGGCGATGTCGACGAGCTGCGCGTCTCCGGCGAGCACTTCGCACGCACGCTCTCCGGCGCAGGCCGTCCGATCGAGCTCGGGCTCGAGCCGGGCACCACGCACGGCCACCTCAACCGCGCGGACGACCCCGCCGCGATCAGGACGATCGAGCGGATCGCCGCCCGGCTCGGCGAGCTGGCAGCGCGCCCCTGATCCTGCGGCTCACCGCCGTGACGCGTTGAGCGCATCCAGCAGCGCGAACCGCTCGCGCACGACCGCATAGGCGTCATGTCGCGCCGGATCCGGCAGGAACTCCGCTTCGATCTCGCTGGATGCGCGCTGGATGTCGTCCACCGACGCGATCATCCCGGTCGCGAGCCCCGCGAGCATCGCCGCGCCCTGCGCCGCACCATGTCCGCTGGCCGGGCGCAGCACGGGGACGCCGAGGACGTCCGCCTTGATCTGGAGCCATGCATCCGAGGACGCACCGCCCCCGGTGCTGATCACCCTGTCGATCGGGAAGCCATGGGCGCGCAGCGCATCGATGTCGCGCGCCAGCGCCAGGGCGTTGCCCTCCATCGCCGCGAGCAGCAGATCGGTGCCGTCGGTGGCGAGATCGATGCCGTCGATGATCCCTCGGGCGGCGGGGTTCCATGAGGGCGTCCGCTCGCCCGCGAGACTCGGGACCATGAGCACGCGTCCGGGTCGCGGTCTGGCGAGGATCGCCTCGGCGGAGCGCAGGTCCTCGTGCGGATTCAGCCCGTTCACCCAGTCGATCGTCGCTCCGGCCGTCACCTGCGCGGTGATGAGCAGATCGGTGCCCGGCAGGCAGTGCCTGGAGTGGATGAACCCCGGGACGGCCGTGCCTGCGGGTACGGCGAGCATGGTGACGCTGGAGAAGCCGGTCATGTCGACGAAGGGATCGCCGGGGGCGAAGGCGCCGGCCTCGAGCGCGGAGCCGATGGCGTCGATCCCACCGGCGACGACGGGCGTGCCCTCTGCGAGTCCCGTCTCCCTCGCGGCGGCCGTCGTGACCGTTCCCACGACCGTGTCGGCGGACACGATGCGGGGCAGCGATGTCAGGGCGGGAACCGCTTCACGCAGCGACGAAGGGAAGTCGCCGATCCGTTCGTCGAAGCCCTGCATCAGCGAGGCGGTGGTGTCATCCAGCACCGAGATGCCGGTGAGTCGCCGCACCAGGTAGCCGTTGGTGGACAGCACCACGGCGGCGTCCGCCAGCGTCTGCGGGCGGTGCTCGGCGAGCCAGGCGAGCTTCGCGGTGCCGAAGAAGGGGTCGGCGCCGTTCCGCGAATCCGGAACCACCTCCGCGATCCGGAGCGCCTGGGCGGTCGCGCGCCGGTCGAGCCAGGTGAGGGCAGGTCCCACAGGATGCCCGTCTGCGTCGACGGCCACGAAGCTCGGAGCCTGGGAGGTCACCGCGACGGCCGCCACCTCGATCCCCGGCAGCATGGCGGCGAGCGCCTCGCGCAGCGCGCGCCACCAATCGCCGGCGTCCTGCTCGGCTCCCGTCCCCTCGGTCCTCGTCGGATACGGGACGGACCGATCGGCGAGCCGGCGACCGCTCAGGTCGGTCGCGACGACCTTGACCGAGCTCGTGCCCGCGTCGATGCCGAGCAGTGCCCTGGTCACCGCCCCACCGTCCGCGGCCCCGCGACGAGGGGGTTCAGCGCCGCTTCTCCGGCGAGGAACCGGCGCACCTCCTCCGCGACGCCGCGCGCCGCCCGCACCGCGGTCTCCTGGCTCGCCCCCGCGATGTGCGGGGTGAGCACGACATCCTTGCCCTCGTGCGCAAGACGGAACAGGGCGTGGTCGAAGTCGACCGGCTCCTCCGGGTAGACGTCGAACGCCGCTCCCCCGAGCTGTCCGCTCTCGATCGCCGTGGCGACGGCGTCGTAATCCACGAGACCCCCGCGCGCGGCGTTCACGAGGAGCGCACCCGGCTTCATGAGGCCGATCGTATCCGCATCGACCATGTTCGCGGTCTCCGCGGTGAGACGGGCATGCACGGACACGAGGTCGCTGCGGCGGAAGACGTCCTCCGCCGTGTCGACCGTCTCGATCTCGCTGCCGAGCGAACCAGGCGCGAGATAGGGGTCGAAGACGATCACTCGGGCGCCCATGCCCGCGAAGGAGCGGGCGACGTGGGAGCCGACGGCCCCGGCACCGAGGAGTCCGATGACAGAACCGGCGACCTCGCGGCCGACGGCATCCGAACGGTACAGGTCGCCTCGCCACGTCGCCGCCATCAGGCTGTCGTGCGCGAGCGGGATCCTGCGCATGAGAGCGAGGGCGAGCCCCACCGTCATCTCTGCGGTGGCGACTCCGTTGCGCCCTGGCACGTTCGCCACCCGGATGCCCCGCTGCTCGGCCGCGGCGAGGTTGACGTTGGTCGGGCCGCCCCGGGAGACCGCGATGAGACGGAGGTCGGGGGATGCCGCCATGACCCGCTCCGTCATCGGAGCGAGCTGGGTCACGATCGCCGTCGCGCCCTCCAGCGCCGCGATCACCTCGTCCTCGCTTCCGGATGCCTCATCGACCTCCGCGACGCTGCCGAACGGCTCGTCCGGCCACGCGAACTCGAGCTCTGCGACGTCGATGCCCTCGGGCACGGCGCTCTCGAGCTCGGCACGCAGCAGCGAGGAGCGGATGAAGCGGTCGCCGGCGGCGAGCACTCGGGTCATGATGTCAGGTCCTTCCGTCCGCGGCGTCGCGCGGGTCGAATCGGGTCCCGCCGCCCGCGCTGCGGCGGGCGGCGGGTGAGGCGGGGATCAGCCCCCGAACACCTCGTCGAAGTACTCCTGGGCGTTCGAGGAGTCGATCACCGTGATCGGCATGTACTGGTCCTTCTCGACGTCCTCGCCGGCGAGCAGGTCCAGCGTGATGTCGATGAGCGTGCGCCCGTGTGCCTTGCCGCCGCCGAGGCTGATCGTCGACTTCTCGGGATCGCCGTTGATGATGTTCTGCACCTCGTTCTCGGTGGCGTCGATGCCGAACAGGCCGAAGGAGTCGTAGTCGGTGATACCCGCCGACTTCACACCCTCATTGCCGCCGACGGCGCCGCCGCCGCCGATCGTCGCGATGACCTTCAGGTCGGGGTTCGCCTGGATGAAGTTCTCCGCGTTCGCGACGCCCTCCTCCGCCGTCAGGGCCGGAGCGGTCGCGACGAGCTCGGCGTTGGGGGCGAGCTCGGCGATGGCATCCTTGATCCCGTCGGCGCGCTCGATGATCTCGGGGAAGCGCGGCAGGTCCATCAGCGCCCACTCCACGGTCTCAGACGCGTCGAAGTTGGCGTTGATCCATTCCGCAGCGGCCTCGCCGTTCGCGTAGCCGGTGTTGTACGCGTCGACGAGGTACTGGGCGTCGTAGTTCTCCAGCACCTGCGTGTAGCCGACGACCCTGATCCCGGCATCCTGTGCCTTCTTGGTCACGTCGACGAGCGCGTTCGCGTCGACGGCGCAGATGATGATGGTCCCCACACCCTGCTGGATGAAGTTCTCGATCTGCGTGACCTGCGTGGCGGCGTCGTTGCCCGCATCAACGAAGTTCACCGAGAGGCCCTTCTCGGAGCCGTACGTCTGCGCCTCCTGGACGAGCTCTGCCCAGACGGGGTTGCTGAGGTCGGAGAAGGTGATGCCGACGGAGGTGTTGCCCTCCGTCGTGGTACCGGTCGAGGTGCCATCGGATTCGGGGAGCGTGGTGCATCCGCCGAGCAGGAGGGTCGCGGCGGCGGCCGCCGCGACGAACAGGGTGAGCTTCTTCTTCACGATGAAGTCCTTTCTTCCGTGAGAGGTGTTCGGGTGGTGAGAGGTGTTGCGAGGGGTGCGAGGACGGGTCAGGCGGCCTTCGCGGGCACGAGCGGAACGCCGCCGATCTGCTTGCGGCGGCCCGTCGAGTTCTTGGAGACGGCGTCGTAGATGACCGCCGCGAGCAGGATGCATCCCTTGATGACGAGCTGCACGTACTCGCTGACGTTCATCAGGACGAGCCCGTTGTCGAGCACGCCGACGATGAGCACGCCGACGAACGCGCCGAAGAGGCTGCCCCGACCGCCCATCACGCTGATCCCGCCGAGCACGCACGCGGTCAGCACGCTGAACTCGAAGCCCGCTCCGGTGGCCGACTGCGCCGAGTTGAGCCGCGACAGCAGCAGAACCGCTCCGATGGCGGTGAAGAATCCGCACAGCGCGTAGACGAGCACGATGGTGCGCCGCGTGTTCACGCCGGAGAGACGCGCGGCCTCGACGTTGTTGCCGATCGCGTAGAAGTAGCGGCCGATGTAGGTCTTGTTCAGGATGAAGAGCCCGACGGCCCAGACCAGGATCAGTACGTAGAGCGAGACGGGGATGCCGGCGATCGCACCCTGTCCGAGCATCGAGAAGCCTGCGGGGAAGCCGAAGATCGGAAGGCCCTTGGACAGCAGGTAGCTGATGCCGTTCAGGATCATCATCATCGACAGCGTGACGATCAGCGGGGCAACGCCGGTGAGGGTGATGATCATCCCGTTGATCAGGCCGATCACCGTGCCCAGGACGAGCGCGGCGAGGACCGCGACGACCCATGGCACGTCGAACTGCGCCATGAGCATTCCTGTGACGACGACGTTGAGCGAGATCTGATACCCGACCGAGAGGTCGATGCCGCCGGTGATGAGGACGAACGAGAAGCCGACCGCGCAGATGCCGAGCGTCGCGATCTGACGCGCGATGTTGAGGATGTTGTTCGGGTCGAGGAAGTTCGGCGTCATCAGACTGAACGCGATGACGAGAACGATGAACACGAGGAGGATCCCGAGCTCCTTCACCCGGGGCAGCAACGCGGTCTTCATTGGATGTCTCCTTGAGCGGCGAGGGCCAGGACGGCCTCTGGGTTGATCTCGTCGCGGGCGAGGATGCCTTCCTGCATCCCCTCCCGCAGCACGACGATGCGGTCGGCCATCCCGATGAGCTCCTCCATGTCGGAGGAGATCATCAGGATCGTCTTGCCCGCCTCGGCGAGCCGGTTCATGATGAGGTAGATCTCGGCGCGGGCGCCGACGTCGATCCCCCTGGTGGGCTCGTCGAAGATGAGCACCTCTGGGTTCGTGGCCAGCCACTTCGCCAGCACGACCTTCTGCTGGTTCCCGCCGGACAGGTTGCCCACGATCGTCGAGGAGCCGGGCGCCTTGATGCGCAGATCCTTCATGTAGGCGTCCGCCAGCTCGCGCTCGGCGCGGCGCGAGACGACCGTTCCCGTGGAGAGCTGCCCGGCGAGCTGCGGCAGCGTGACGTTCTGCTCGATGGAGAACGGCAGGATGAGGCCGTGGCGCTTGCGGTCCTCCGGGACGAGGGCGATGCGATTGCCGATCGCCTGGATCGGGGAGCGAGAGACGACGGATCGGCCGTGCAGCGTGACCTCGCCCTCGACGATGGGCTTGGCTCCGAACAGCACCTCCATGAGCTCGGTCCGTCCGGCGCCGATGAGACCGGCGAAGCCGAGGATCTCCCCCGCATGGGCCTCGAAGCTGATGCCGTGCACGCCGTTGCCGGTGACACCGTCGACGCGCAGGGTGACCTCCCCGCGCGCGAAGTCGCGTTCGGGATAGCCCTCGGTGAGCTCGCGCCCGACCATGAGACTGATCAGCTCGCGGCGCGAGGTCTCGGCGATGTCCCTTGTCGCGATGTACTGGCCGTCGCGGAGGACGGAGACGCGGTCGGCGAGGCGGAAGATCTCCTCCATGCGGTGCGAGATGTACACGATCGTCATGCCTTCCGCGCGCAGCGCATCCACCACGGCGTACATCGCCTCGACCTCGCTCGCCGTCAGCGGCGCGGAGGGCTCGTCCATGATGAGCAGGCGCGCGTCGCGGGAGAGCGCCTTCGCGATCTCGACGATCTGCTGGTACCCGGTCGTCAGCTCGCTGACCAGCCGCCGCGGGTCGATGCGGACGCCCAGGCGGGCGAAGAGCTTCTCGGCGGCCGCGTGCATCCGCTTGCGGTCGAGCACGGGTCCGCGAAGCATGTAATGCCCCAGGAACACGTTCTCGGTCGCATTCAGGGTCGGGACCAGGGTGAACTCCTGGTAGATGACCGCGATCCCGAGCTCCTGCGCGAGGGCGGGATTGAGGCGGTCGTAATCGACGCCGTCGACGATGATGCGTCCTGAGGTGGGCTCGATGGCGCCGGCGAGCACTTTGATGAGCGTGGACTTGCCCGCGCCGTTCTCACCGACGATGGCGTGGACCTCGCCGGGGCGGAGGTCGAGGGTGACGCCGTTCAGCGCCTTCACACCCGGATAGACCTTCGTGATGTCGGCGACGGTGATGTCGATCGCTGGGCGCTCGCTCATCGGCACACACTCCCTTGTGAGTCGGTCAGTACCCCAAGGATGTTACATCGTGTGAAACTTTGTCAAGATACGTTCGATAACGAATGCGCAAACGCGTCCCACTCGGCGAGGCCGCCGCGTGGGTGCGCCGTTGCGCGCGGCGTCAGAGCACGGAGGGAAGCGCGCTGCGGTACGGCGCGAGTTCGTCCGACGCGGCGTCGAGCTCGGTGGCGAGGACCCCGACGCGGTCGAGCGGCACCGCCGCAGCGGTGGCGACGTCGCCGAGCTTCTCGGCGTGCGCGCCGATGACCACGCGGGCGGACGACCGGGCGAAGGCGCGCTTGAGCTCCGCCTCCTCGAGGGTGTCCTCGTAGCAGGCGCGCACATCGATCGCGGCCGCGGAGGCGAAGAAGGCGGCGAACCGCATGTTCTCGAGGAACGCCGTCGCCACGGGGCCAACGAGCGAGTCGGAGCGGCGGTCCGACTCCCCGCCCGTGAGGATGGCGGTGACACCCGGGCGATCCTGCAGCACTTGGAAGGTCGAGAGCCCGTTCGTCACGATCGTCAGATCGTCTGCACCGGCGATCGCCTGGGCGAGGCGGTTCATCGTCGTCGACGAGTCCATCGCGATCACCCCGCTCGTGGGCACGAGCGGCAGCAGCTTCTCGGCGATCGTCGCCTTCTCATCGGCGTGCGACCGCTCTCGCCCCTGAAAGCTGACGGGCCCGCCGTACACGGCTCCGCCCCGGACGCGCCGTGCGATGCCGCGCTCCTCCATCACCGTCAGATCGCGTCGAACGGTCATCTCGCTCACGCCGAGCGCCAGGGCTGCCTCGCTCAGCGAGATCGCCTTGGATTCCTGCAGCTGGGTGAGCAGCCAGTTCCAGCGCTCTTCGGCGGCGAGTGAGTTCACGGTCTCATTCTAGGAACTGCAGCCCGGAATTCACACGATCTCACATGAAGCCGCTGCCCCTCCGCATCCGGCTCGGATAGATTCCTAGCCATGGCACTCTCCGGAAACCTCGACGCCCAGCGCCGCAGAGACGAGCTCGTCGAGCTCGCGAACGGCCCGCAGGGCGTGCTCATCGAGGCGGCGGCAGAGCTCTTCTCCGTGTCGTCCATGACCATCAGACGAGATCTGCTCGAACTCGAAGCGGAGGGCCGCGTGCGGCGGGTGCGCGGCGGGGCGACGTCGGCGCCGAGGGCGCGCCCCTTCGACACCCGGCGGGCGATGCGCGCCGGCGCGAAGCGGACGATCGCGGCGAAGGCGCTGCGCTTCGTGCCCGACCGCGGCAGCATCGCCTTCGACGCCTCGACGACCATCAGCACCCTCGCCTCGACGCTCGGACCACGATCGGGCCTGAGCGTCTACACGAACTCCTACGAATCCTTCCAGGCGCTCCACCCCATCGACGGCGTATCGGCGGTGCTCTCCGGCGGGAGCGCGGAGCCGACGACGGGGAGCCTGATCGGCCCGGTCGCCCGACGCAGCATGAGCTCGCTGTACTTCGACGCGTTCTTCTCCTCGGCGGACGCCCTGGATGCCGCGGACGGGACCTCCGAGGTCTCGATGGAGGAGGCGGAGCTCAAGCAGGTGATGGCCGCGAACGCCGCGCTCACCATCGTCTGCGTGGATGCAGGGAAGCTCGGCAGGCGCTCGGTGGCCAGAGCCCTGGAGCGCGAAGAGATCTCGATCCTCATCACGGATCTCGACCCGGAGGACGAGCGCCTCGACCCGTACCGGGAGATCACCGAGATCGTCTGACCCCTTTCGGCGCATGTATCTTTCATGTTATCTTTCACATGAAGTAACAGCCATGACGCGCATCGACGCGCCCCGCATCCTCGCCCTGGAGAGCTCATGACCAATCCCACCGCCGCCGCCCTGATCGAGCGGTCGAACCGCCTGGGCGCCGACCCCAAGAACACGAACTACGCCGGCGGGAACACCTCGGCCAAGGGCACGGAGACCGACCCGGTCACCGGTCAGCCCGTCGAGCTGCTGTGGGTCAAGGGATCCGGTGGAGACCTCGGCACGCTGACCGAGCAGGGTCTCGCCGTGCTCCGCCTCGACCGGATGCGCGCGCTCGTCGACGTCTACCCCGGCATCGACCGCGAAGACGAGATGGTCGCCGCCTTCGACTACTGCCTGCACGGCAAGGGCGGTGCCGCCCCCTCGATCGACACCGCCATGCACGGGCTCGTCGACGCCGCGCACGTCGACCACCTGCACCCCGACTCCGGCATCGCGATCGCGACGGCGGCAGACGGCGAGGCGCTCACCGCGGCCATCTTCGGCGACAAGGTCGCCTGGGTGCCGTGGCGGCGACCCGGCTTCCAGCTGGGCCTGGACATCGCCGCCATCAAGGCGGAGAACCCGCAGGCCATCGGCACGATCCTCGGCGGTCACGGCATCACCGCGTGGGGCGACACCTCAGAGGAGGCCGAGGCCAACTCGCTGTGGATCATCGAGACAGCCGCGGCCTACATCGCCGAGCACGGCAAGGCCCAGCCCTTCGGCGGCGTGCGCGTCGGCTTCGAGGCGCTGGCGGATGCCGAGCGCCGCGAGCGCGCCGCAGCCCTCGCCCCCACGATCCGAGGGATCGCCTCGCACGACAAGCCCATGGTCGGGCACTTCACCGACGCGGACGTCGTCCTGGACTTCCTCGCCTCCGAGGCCGCCCCTCGCCTGGCCGCGCTCGGCACGAGCTGCCCAGACCACTTCCTCCGCACCAAGGTGAAGCCGCTCATCCTCGACCTGCCGGTCACGGCATCCGTCGAGGAACAGATCGCGCGCCTGCACGAGCTGCACGAGGAGTACCGGGCCGACTACCAGGCCTACTACGACGCGCATGCGACGGCCGAGTCCCCCGCCATCCGCGGTGCGGACCCGCTCATCGTCCTCATCCCAGGGGTCGGCATGTTCTCGTACGGCGCGAACAAGCAGACCGCCCGCGTCGCCGGTGAGTTCTACGTCAACGCGATCAACGTCATGCGCGGCGCGGAGGCGCTCTCGACCTACTCCCCCATCTCCGACGCCGAGAAGTTCCGCATCGAGTACTGGGCGCTGGAGGAGGCCAAGCTGCAGCGGATGCCGAAGCCGAAGTCGCACCAGGGCCGCATCGCCTTCGTCACCGGTGCCGCATCCGGTATCGGCAAGGCCATCGCCACCCGCCTCGCCGCGGAGGGCGCGTGCGTCGTCGTCGCCGACCTCGACCTCGAGAAGGCCAAGGCAGCAGCGGCCGAGCTCGGAAACGCCGACGTCGCGATCGGCGTCGCGGCGAACGTCGCCGACGCGGATGCCGTTCAGGCAGCGCTGAACGAGGCGGTGCTCGCCTTCGGCGGTGTCGACCTCGTCGTGAACAACGCGGGTCTCTCGCTGTCCAAGCCGCTCCTGGAGACCACCGAGAAGGACTGGGACCTGCAGCACGACGTCATGGCGAAGGGCTCGTTCCTCGTCTCCAAGGCCGCCGCGAAGGTGCTCATCGACCAGAAGCTCGGCGGAGACATTATCTACATCTCCTCCAAGAACTCCGTCTTCGCCGGTCCGAACAACATCGCCTACTCGGCGACGAAGGCCGACCAGGCGCACCAGGTGCGCCTGCTGGCCGTCGAGCTCGGCGAGTACGGTGTGCGCGTGAACGGCATCAACCCCGACGGCGTCGTCCGCGGCTCCGGCATCTTCGCCTCCGGCTGGGGCGCCAACCGCGCGGCCACGTACGGCGTCGCCGAGGAGGACCTGGGCCAGTTCTACGCGAACCGCACCATCCTCAAGCGCGAAGTCGTGCCCGAGAACGTCGCGGATGCCGTCTACGTGCTTACCGGCCCTGAGCTCAGCCGCACCACCGGCCTGCACATCCCGGTCGACTCCGGCGTCGCCGCCGCCTTCCTGCGATGACGGCCCCCGAAACATCGACACCACGCCGAACCGGCGGCAAATCGACGCGGGTTCGGCGTGGTGTCGCAGTCTCGCTGAGGGGGTGCAGCCGATGAGCCGCGCGGTTGCCGCGGTCGATCTCGGCGCCACCTCCGGTCGCGTCGTGATCGGCCGCATTGGCCCCGACACGCTCGATCTCGAACTCGTCACCCGCTTCCCCAACGGCCCGGTCGAGCGCGTGGACGGCCTGCACTGGGACTTCGGCGCCCTCTACGACCACATCGTGGATGGCCTCGCCGAGGCCGTCCGGCGCGAGCCCGCGATCGAGAGCATCGGGATCGACTCCTGGGCGGTCGACTACGGTCTGCTCCGCGGAGGCGAGCTGCTCGCCGAGCCGTTCCACTATCGGGACGAGCGCAGTGAGCGCGGCGTCGAGCTCGTGCACGCGGATGCTCCCTTCACGGAGCTGTACGCCCGCAACGGTCTGCAGTTCCTCCCGTTCAACACGCTGTACCAGTACCGCGTCGATGAGCAGATCGCGGAAGCCGACACGGCACTGCTCATCCCGGATCTCGTGGCGCACCTGCTCACCGGCGCGGCGGTCGCGGAGCGCACCAACGCCTCCACGACCGGCCTGCTGGGCGTTCGCACGTCCGACTGGGACCTCGAGCTCGTCGAGCGCCTGAGCATTCCGGCTGGCATCCTGCCTCCGCTCGTCGATCCAGGCACCGTGATCGGTTCGCTCCGCCCTGAGCTGGCGGCGCGGATCGGCAAGGAGCTCCCGGTGATCGCGGTCGGATCGCACGACACGGCATCCGCCGTCGTCGCCGTACCGCTGTCGTCGCCGGATTCGGCGTACATCTCCTGCGGCACCTGGGGCCTGGTCGGCGTCGAGCTGACCGAGCCCGTGGTCACGGATGCCGCGCGAGAGGCGAACTTCACGCACGAGCTCGGAGTGGACGGCCGGTTCCGGTTCCTGCACAACGTGACCGGTCTCTGGCTGCTCAGCGAGACGGTCCGCGCCTGGGAGGCGGAGGACGGTTCGTCCATCGACCTGCCGGAACTCCTGGCTGCCGCAGCCGCCGTGACGGAGGACGTGCCGCTGTTCGACGCGAACGACCCATCGCTCAGCGCACCGGGCGACATGCCAGCGCGCATCGCAGAGGTGCTGCGCGCCGCGGGGGCTGAGGCTCCTCAGGGGCGTGCGGCGTTCGCACGGACGATCGTCGAGTCGATCGCGGATGCTTTCGCGCACGCCGTGCAGACGGCGGCGGAGCTGTCCGGCAGGGAGATCGACAGCATCCACCTCGTCGGCGGCGGCTCGCTGAACCGCCTGCTCTGCCAGGCCACCGCCGACCGCTCGGGCCTTCCCGTCCTGGCCGGTCCCGTCGAGGCGACGGCGCTGGGAAACGTGCTCGTCCAGGCACGCGCCCTCGGCGCGGCTCCCGCCACGCTGGAGGAGCTGCGCGCCCTCGTCGCCCGCACGCACGAGCCGGTGAGGTACGACCCGGCCTGACGAGAAGCACGCCGTCGACGACACACTTGTCGGTCGAAGTCACAGATGTCGGTCGGAATCGCGGATTTCGACCGACATCTGTCTATGGGTCCGACATCCGTACCGCCCACGCGGCAGACGAAACGGCCCCCGCCGCGGAAGCGACGGGGGCGGTTCGAAAGGCGACTCAGAAGTCGAAGTCGCCGATGTTGTCCGCGTCGAAGACGAACGGGTCGCCCAGCAGCACGACGCCGTCGGCGCCGACCGTGTACTCGCCGAGGTCTCCGGCCTCGAAGGTGTCACCCTCTTCACCGGTGATGTCGCCCTGGATGAGGGCGGCCGCGGCGTAGGCCGCCAGGTAGCCGAGATCCTCCGGGTTCCACAGCGCGAACGCGGTGACGGTGCCGTCCTCGACGTACTCGCGCATCTGGTTCGGGGTGCCGAGGCCGGTCAGAGCGACCTGACCCTTGTAGTCCGAGGTGGACAGGTAGCGCGCGGCAGCCGCGACGCCGACCGTGGTGGGCGAGATGATGCCCTTCAGGTTCGGGTGCGTCTGCAGCAGGGCAGCGG
Organism: Microbacterium sp. NPDC055903; assembly: GCF_053615555.1. Classification (NCBI taxonomy): domain Bacteria; kingdom Bacillati; phylum Actinomycetota; class Actinomycetes; order Micrococcales; family Microbacteriaceae; genus Microbacterium; species Microbacterium sp. NPDC055903. The sequence goes on from NZ_JBSHCA010000001.1 coordinate 732,605, forward strand.
TCTTGTCGAACGACGTCTGGTCGTCGTCGTCGCCGTACACGGTCTCGACGAGGGTGATGTCGGGGTACTCGCTGGCGAGGTATTCCTTCATCAGCTCGATCCACGCGTTCTGGTTGGTCGCGTTCGCGGATGCCGACAGGATGGCGATCTCGCCGGCTCCGCCGATCTGCTCCGCGATGAGGTCGACCTGGACCTTGGCGATGCCATCGGCATCCGCCTGGTTGATGAACAGGTCACGGCAGTCCGTGTTCGTGTCGGAGTCGAAGGTGACCACCTTCACACCGGCGTCGCGGGCCTCGTTGAGCGCATCGCAGATGGCCTGCGGGTCGTTCGCCGAGACGACGAGCGCGCCGACACCCTGCTGAGTCGCGGTGTTGATGTAGCTGACCTGCGCGTCCGGCGTGGCCTCGGCGGGGCCGACTTCGGCGAAGGTTCCGCCGATCGCCTCGACGGCTGCCTTGCCGCCCTTGCTCGAGGTGTCGAAGTACGGGTTGCCGAGGTTCTTGGGCAGGAACGTGATCGAGAGGTTGTCGCTCGATCCGCCCTCAGAACCGCCCTCGGAGCCGGTCGAGCCGGTGTCGGCGCAGCCGGTCAGCACGAGTGCTGCGGCCACCGCCACGGCCGCGAGGGCCGTGACGCGCTTGCGTGCAAACTTCATTGTTCTTCCTTTCGTGACGATCACCGCAGGCGGATGCCCGAGATGAGGGGCCGCCTCATGGTGCGGGAGAGGCTGCTGGACGGAGGGGTGGCCCCGCCTTCGCCCGTACGCGTTGCGCCCAGGCGAGGACGCTGGCCGCGACGACGGAGAAGACGAGCAGGCCGCCCGTGATGATGTTGATGACGTCACTGGTGACGTAGGCGAGGCGGAGGGCGCTCGAGAGCACCCCGATGAGCAGCACCGCGGCGACGACACCGTGCAGGTGCCCTCGACCGCCGAACACCGAGACCCCGCCGAGGACGACCGCGGCGATCACCTGCAGCTCGAGACCTGTGGCGTTGTCGCCGCGGGCGCTGCCGAAGCGCAGGGTGTAGAAGATCCCCGCGAAGGCGGCGACGAGACCGGCGAGCACGAAGAGGATGAACTTGGTGCGCTCGACGTCGACGCCGGAGAACCGGGCCGCGTCCTTCGAGAGGCCGATGGCGAAGATGCCCCGGCCGAAGGGGGTGAAGTGCAGGATGACCACGAAGATCACGAGCAGCACGAGGAACGGGATCACGATGTAGGGGATCTGCGTGCCGGCGATCTTGGCCTTGGCGAGTGCGGTCCACGTCTCGGGGAAGTCGGTGACCGCCGTCGTGCCGAGCAGGCCCACGGCGAGCCCGCGGAACAGCGCGAGTGTTCCGATGGTGACCGCCAGCGAGGGAAGGCCCACCACGGTCACGAGGAACCCGTTGAACGCGCCTCCGACGACGCCGACGAGGAGCGCGATGATCGCGGCGACCTCGAAGGGTGTTCCCGCCTGCACCAGCACGCCGGTGACGACGCTGGACAGGCCGACCATCGACCCCACGGAGAGATCGATCTCGCCGGTGACCATGACGAGCGTCATCGGCAGCGCGATGAGCAGGATCGGTGCGACATCCAGCAACAGGTAGTTGTACGTGATCGGCTGGGCGAAGCCCTTGATCGTCGCCGAGGAGACGATGATCACCAGTGCCAGCAGGCCGATGATCGCGAACTCGCGGGTGAGGAGCACCCGCCGCCAGAGCGGCCGGTCGTAGTCGCGGATGACCCGCGTCGTCGTGGTGGTCGCGGTGGTCATGATTCGTCCCTCGCCTCGATGAGCCGACGTCTCTGCCGTACCGCGAGGACGCGGTCGAGCACGATGGCCCCGATGATGAGCACGCCGACGACGGCGCGCTGCCAGAAGTCCGGGATGCCGAGGATCGGCAGCGCCCTGTTGATGGTCATGAGCAGCATGGCGCCGATCGCCGCGCCCCAGACGGAGCCGACGCCGCCGGTGATCGCGATGCCGCCGATGACCGCCGCGCCGACCGCGTCGAGCTCCCAGCCCGAGCCCGCCTGCGAGGAGATCGATCCGTAGCGCGCGGCGTAGAACACGCCGGCGAGACCCGCGAGCGCTCCGGAGAGGATGAACGCGGTGAGCACGCGGCGGGTGACCTTGAGCCCGTACAGCTCTGCGGCGGCGGGGTCGGACCCGATGGCGTAGTACTCGCGCCCGCCTCGCGTGTTGCGCATGTACCAGGCGGCCGCGGCGAGCACGATCACGGCGATGATCGACAGCACGGGGATGGTCAGCACCTGCTGGGTGCCGAGGCCGAGGAACTCCTTCGGCATGTCGGAGGGGTTGATCCGGTCACTGCCGGTCCATACGACGTTGATGCCGCGGTAGGCGTAGAGCGTGCCGAGCGTGATGACCATGGCCGGGACCTTGGCGTAGGCGACCAGTGCGCCGTTGACGAGTCCGAGGAGGGCGCCGAACACGACGGCGGCGATGACGACGACGATGATCGGGATGCCTGGCACGTCGATGAACAGCCGGCCGGTGAGGTAGGCCGTGAGCCCCATCACCGAGCCGACGGACAGGTCGACGTTGCGGGTGATGATCACGATCGCCTGCCCGACGGCGACGAGCACGAGGATCGACGGGGTCAGCAGCAGGTCGCGCCAGCCGTCCGCGGAGAACAGGAAGTTCGGGTTCTTGACGGTCGCGGCGATGACGACGAGGACGAGGGCGGCCAGGATGCCGATCTCGCGGGCACGGCCGGAGCCGCCGAAGGCCTTCTTCTTCGCGGCCGCGGGGGCCGGGGCGGTCAGGGTGCTCATGCGTGCTGCTCCGATGCGTGGGTCGCGGCGAACATGACGTTCTCGCTGGTGGCGTCCGCCCTGTCGATCTCGGCGGTGATCCTTCCCTCGCGCATGACGAGGACGCGGTCGGCCATGCCGAGCACCTCGGGCAGCTCAGAGGAGATCATCACGATGCCCATTCCCTCTCCGGCGAGCTGGGAGAGGAGGCGATGCACCTCGGACTTGGTTCCCACGTCGATGCCGCGGGTCGGTTCGTCGATGATGAGCACCTTGGGGTCGGTGGCGAGCCATTTGGCCAGCACCACCTTCTGCTGGTTGCCGCCCGAGAGGGTCGCGGCGACGGTGTCGAGGGCGTGGGTCTTCACCTCGAGGCGGGACGCCCACTCCTTGGCCGCGCGGTTCTCGATGCCGGTGGTGATGAGGCCCCACTTCGCCAGGCGCCGGCGGATGGCGAGGGCGATGTTTCCGCCCACGCCCGCGTCGATCACGAGCCCCTGACGGCGACGGTCCTCGGGGACGAGGGCCAGCCCTGCGCGCATCGCGGCGGTGGGGTTGCGGCGGGGCACGGTGCTGCCGAGCATCCGCACCTCGCCGTCGCGGTAGCCGTCGACGCCGAAGACGGCACGGACGACTTCGCTGCGCCCGGCACCCACCAGGCCCGCGAGTGCGACGATCTCACCGGAGCGCACGGTGAAGGAGATGTCGCGGAAGACGCCGGGGTTCGTGAGGCCCTCGACCTCGAGCAGCGGCGCGCCGATCTCGGCATCCTGCTTGGGGAACAGCTCGGTGACATCGCGCCCGACCATCTGACGCACGAGCTCGTCGACCGTCGTCTCGGCGATCGCGGTCGTGGCGATGTACGCCCCGTCGCGCATGACGGTGACGGTGTCGCAGAGGTCGAAGACCTCGTCGAAGCGGTGCGAGATGAACAGGATCGCCCTGCCCTCGTCGCGCAGGCTCCGGGCGACGGCGAAGAGCCGGTCGACCTCGACGCCGCTGAGGGCAGCCGTCGGCTCGTCCATGATGAGCACGCTGGCATCGAGCGAGATGGCCTTGGCGATCTCGATGATCTGCTGGTCGGCGATGGAGAGGCCGTCGGTGATGCGGTCGGGATCGAGGGTCACACCGAGCCGGGTGAAGATCTGCTCGACCTCGACGCGCATGGCCCTGCGGTCGATGCGCCCGACGCGGTTCACCGGCTGGCGGCCCATGAAGATGTTCTCGGTGACCGACAGGTCGGGGAAGAGCGTCGGCTCCTGGTAGATCACGGCGATGCCCGCCGCCTTCGACTGCGCGGTGCTCGTGAAGTCGACGTCCTCGCCGTGGAGGCGGAAGTCTCCCGAGTCGCGCCGGTAGAGCCCCGCCATGATCTTCACGAGCGTGGACTTGCCCGCACCGTTCTCGCCGATGAGGGCGTGGATGGAACGCGGCTGCAGCGTGAGGCTGCCGGAGCGGAGCGCGACGACGGGTCCGAAGGACTTCACGACGCGATGCAGCTCCAGCGCGGCGCTCGCTGCGCTGCCTGGGGATACTTCGTCGACCACGGGCGGGTCCTCTCCTTCGAGGCGGATGAATGTGAACCGGATGAACTATACCTGAATCGATTCAGGTGCGTTTCAGGCTAGTGTATGTCACACCGGCACGAGGTCAACACCTCCTGCCGGTGGGTATCGAATCGTGATCAGCGCCGACGACGAGAGGAGAGCGCATGTCCGTCAGCATCCGTGACGTGGCTCAGCGCGCCGGTGTGTCCGTCGGCACCGTCTCGAACGTCCTGAACCGCCCGGACGAGGTGTCCAGCGATTCCGTGCAGCGCGTCACCAGAGCCATCGACGAGCTCGGATACGTGCGCAACGACGCCGCACGGAAACTGCGCGCCGGCGTCAGCACCACGGTCGGGTTCGTCGTGCTCGACGGGCAGAACCCGTTCTACAACGACGTCGTCCGCGGCGCCGAGGACGAGGCCTCCAGCCACGGCATCGCCATCCTCTACGGCAACACCGATGAGGATCCATCCCGCGAGAAGGTCTATCTCGACCTGTTCCGGGAGCAGCAGGTGCGAGGCCTGCTGATCGCGCCGTACGGCGACGTCATGACCCAGTTGCGCAGCTTCCGCTCCAGCGGTATCGCGACCGTCCTGGTCGACCGGTTCAGCGCGGACAGCGGCTTCTCATCCGTCTCCGTCGACAGCGTCGCGGGAGGGCGGCTCGCCGTCGAGCATCTCATCGACGTCGGACGGCGTCGCATCGCGTTCGTGGGCGGGCCGTTCGACATGCGCCAGGTCACGGACCGACTGGCCGGGGCACGCGCCGCGGCGGAGAACGCCGCCATCCGCGTCGATCTGGAGGTCGTCGCCACCGCCGCGATGACGGTCGAGGAGGGAGCCGCCGCCGGAGCGCGCCTGCTCTCCCGCCCGCCGCGCGAACGCCCGGACGCCGTCTTCGCAGCCAATGATCTCGTCGCCCTCGGCCTGCTGCAGTCCCTCGTCGCCGGCGGTCGGATGCTCGTCCCCGACGAGATCGCGCTGATCGGATTCGACGACATCCCCTTCGCCGCGGCTGCCGCCGTGCCGCTGTCATCGATCCGCCAGCCTGCACGGATGATCGGACGCACCGCGCTGCGGGTCGTACTGGAAGAGGCGGCGGACCCTGCCAGCATCCCCCGTCAGACCGTGTTCCCGCCCGAGCTCGTCGTCCGCCGGTCCACCGGCGGCTGAGCTACTACCTGCCGTTCCCGTTCGAGCAGGTCTTCTGGGCGACCGTCGTCCCCGAGACCGACGACGGCAGCTCGACCGCCGTCTGTGAGGGAGTGGGCGTCGCGCTCTGGGAGGGCGCGGGCGACGGTGTCCCCTGCTCCTCCTCGACGACCACGCCGTCGTACTTCGTGGCCTCATGCGTGATCTGCAGGGGCTGATTCGATGCGATGGCCTCGAAGAGATCGTCCGCTGCCGAACGAATCGGCACGACGCGGTCAGGATCGGACGAGTCCGCCGCGACAGGGTACTTCAGGAAGACGATGTCCTCGTAGGGCACGTCCTTCACGGCGAGGGCGATCTGCGCGATCATCACCGGGTTCGCCAGGGACGTGCTGGGCTCGACGTTGCTCAGGCCGACGTTGGCGAGCTTCAGCATGGTGCCGACGTCTCCCAGCGTCTCCTCCGATCGCAGCTTCCTGACGAGGGCGTTGAGGTAGACCTGCTGGTTGCCGATGCGGGCGAGGTCGCTCTCGCCGACGAGGCCGTGACGTGTCCGCAGGAACTGCAGGGCCGAGAGCCCTTCGAGCGTGTGGTCGCCGGCCGGGAGATCGAGACCCGTGTGACGGTCCCGGATGCTGTTCGCGAGGCAGACCTCGACGCCGCCGATCGCGTTCGTGATCTCGATGACCCCGCCGAAGGTGACCGATGCGGCGAACGGGATCTGCTGGCCTGTCAGCTCCGAGATCGTCTTTACGACGCAGTTCAACCCGCCGCGGTCGTACGCCGTGTTGAGCTGCGCACGGCTCACCGCGGACCGCGTGTTGCCGTCCTCATCGGTGCACGACGGCATCCCGATCAGCAGGTCGCGCGGAAAGCTCACCGCCGTGATGCGGCGCGGCTCATCGGAGACGTGGATGAGCATGTTCACGTCGTTGAGGGTGCCCTGCGCATCCGGTCCCTCGCAGCGCTCCTCGAACAGGTACGCGTACTCCTGCTCGCAGGTGTCCACGCCCGTGAGCAGGAGGTTGAACCCGCCCTCGTACGCGGCGATGTCCGGCGGAAGCGACTCGGTGCCCTCCAGCTCGACGGCGTCCGACGTGACCTCCGTGACGAGCGTCGCTCCGACCGCGGCGACGATCCCGAGACCGCTGACGGCGAGCACCAGCGCGCTGACACCGATGAGTTTCAGGAGCTGACCTGCCGCCCCTGGTGACTCCAGTTGGCCGTGGCGCGCCACCGTTCGACGCTTTCGGATGCCCATTCTCTGCCCTTCCGGGCGGACTCAGCCCTGGTTGCCGTTGGAGCAGGTCTGCTGCGCGGCGGAGTTGCCCTTGATCGAGTCTGGCAGGGCGACGACGGTTTCGCTGGGATCCGGCGCGGGCGTCGCGCTCTCGGTCGGCTCCGGCGTCGTCGTGTCGTCCGGCGCCTCGGTGGCCGTCGAGGGGCTCTCGATCGTCCCCTCTTCGACGACGACGCCGTCATTGCCGTTGTTCTCGTGCGTGATCTCGAGCTGCGCGTTCGCCTCGATGGCCTCGAAGAGTGCGTCCGCTGCCGAACGGTTCGGCACGACCTTGTTCGGGTCTGCGGAGTCCGTACCCGTCGGGTACTGCACGAAGACGATGTCCTCGTACGGCACGTCCTTCACGGCGAGCGCGATCTGCGCGATCGTCATCGGGTTGGTCAGCGACGTGCTGGGGGTGATGTTGCTCAGCGCCGTGTTCGCGAGCTTGAGCATCGTTCCGACATCGCCCAGCACCTCGGAGCTGATCAGCTTGCGGGCGAGGGAGGACATGTACTGCTGCTGGTTGCCGATGCGGCCGAGGTCGCTGCCGTCGCCGACGCCGTGGCGGGTGCGCAGGAACTGGAGCGCCTGGAGGCCTGCGACCGTGTGCGTGCCCGCCTCCATGTCGAGTCCGGTGTACTTGTCCTTGATGCCGCTGGCCAGACACACCTCGACGCCGCCGATCGCGTCGGTGATCTCGATGACTCCGCCGAAGGTGACGGATGCCGCGAACTGGATCTCCTGGCCGGTGAGCTCGCTGATCGTCTGCGCCACGCAGTTCAGTCCGCCGTACCCCCAGGCGCTGTTCAGCGGCTGCTTGCTCATCGCGGAGTACGTGTTGCCCTCCTCGTCCGTGCAGGACGGGATGGGGAGCATCGTGTCGCGCGGGAAGCTGACGGCCGTGATGCGTCGAGGAGCGTCGGAGACGTGCACGAGGAGGTTCACGTCGTTGAGGGTGGCATCCCCCTCGCGGTTCTCGCACCGGCTGCCGAACAGCTCTGCATACTTCTCTTCACAGGTGTCAACGCCCACCAGGAGGAGATTGAAGCCTCCTTCGTAGGCGCCGACATCCGGGGGCAGCGACTCCGTGCCCTCCAGCTCGACCGCATCGGCCGTCGCCGTTCCGAGGAGCATCGCGCCGACGACGCCCGCGACGCCGACACCGGAGACCAGCACGACGGCCAGCACGATTCCGATCATCTTCAGCAGCTGACCGGCGGCACCCGGCGTACGGAGCTGACCATGGCGCGCGACGGTACGACGACGTCCGATCTTCTCGCTCACTCAGTGCCTTTCGGGAATGCCGACGGTTCCGGGACCGTCTACTCTGCGGAGGGTGTGGGATTCGAACCCACGAGACATCTCTGCCCACTGGTTTTCAAGACCAGCTCCATCGGCCGCTCGGACAACCCTCCTCGGCGGACGAATCCACCGACAAGCCGTGAGTCTAGCCGAGTTCTATTCTCCCGCGCTGACCTGGGCGGGTGCTGGAAGCGAGTCGAGGGCGAGGGCGAGACCGCCGACGTTGACGTCCTCCGTCTCCTCCCCCGCGGCATCCTTGACCTCTTGCGGGGCCTGCCCCATCGCGATGGCTCTGCCCCCTGCGCGCAACGCCCAGCCGAACATGCCGATGTCGTTGCGACCGTCCCCCGCGACCAGCACGCGAGCGCCGGTGATGCCGAGCCCTGCCCGCACGCGCTCCAGGGCGGTGCCCTTGTCGACGCCCTGCGGGGCGATGTCGAGCCACGCCGTCCACCCGATGGCGTAGGAGACCTCGTTCAGCCCCGCATCGGCGACCAGCCGGTGGAAGTCTTCCTCGTCATGACCGGGAGAGACCACGACCACGCGGGACACCGGGTGCTCGCCGAGCTCCTCGAAGCTCACCTGCCGCCCTCCGTCGAGCGTCCAGTCGTCGAGGTGCGCGGTGTAGAGGCGCTGGCCGGAGCCGAGCTCGACCATGTAGCGGGCCTCGGGGAGCCGATCCCCCAGGAGCGCGAGCACCGCGCTCGGGTCGAAGACCTCGACGTGCCAGCGCTCCCAGCCCGCGTCCGTGCGGCGCATCGTGACGGCACCGTTGGAGCAGACGACGTACTCCGGCGTCAGCTCCAACGCCTCGACCCAGCGCTGCGTGGCGCTCCAGCTGCGTCCGGTCGCGATCGTGACCTCGTGGCCGGCATCCCTCAGGCGCGCGACGGCCTCGGGGACGCCGGGGCTCATCGACTCGTCCTGGAGCAGGATCGTCCCGTCCACGTCGAGGCCGACGAGCCAGCGGCCCTCGACCGGCTCCAGGCCTGCGCCGCTCAAGACACGGGCTCCAGGATCTCCAGCCCGCCCAGATACGGTCGGAGCACCTCCGGCACGACGACGGATCCGTCCTCGCGCTGGTGCGTCTCGAGGATCGCGACGATCCAGCGGGTCGTGGCGAGCGTGCCGTTCAAGGTGGCCACGTGCTGGGTCTTCGCCTCGGCGCCCTCCGGACGATGCCTGACGTCCAGCCGACGGGCCTGGAACGTCGTGCAGTTCGAGGTGGAGGTGAGCTCCCGGAACGCATCCTGAGTGGGGACCCACGCCTCGATGTCGTACTTGCGCGCGGCGCTGGAGCCCAGGTCCCCCGCGGCGACGTCGATGACGCGGTAGCTGAGCCCGAGCGCCTGCAGCATCTCCTCCTGGAGCGCGACGAGACGGAGGTGCTCCGCCTCCGCATCCTCCGGGGTCGTGTAGACGAACATCTCCAGCTTGTTGAACTGGTGGACGCGGATGATGCCCCTGGTGTCCTTGCCGTAGGAGCCGGCCTCGCGTCGGTAGCAGGTCGACCATCCGGCGTAGCGCAGCGCACCCTTCGACAGGTCGACGATCTCGTCCTTGTGGTATCCGGCGAGCGCGACCTCGCTGGTGCCGACGAGATAGAGGTCGTCGTCCTTGTCGAGGTGGTAGACCTCGTCGGCGTGCTCGCCGAGGAACCCGGTGCCCTGCATGATCTCCGGGCGGACGAGCGTCGGTGTGATCAACGGGACGAAGCCGTTCTGCAGCGCCTTGTCCAGCGCCATGTTCATCAGCGCGATCTCAAGGCGCGCGCCGACGCCGCGCAGGAAGTAGAAGCGCGAGCCCGACACCTTGACGCCGCGCTCCATGTCGATCGCTCCGAGGGCCTCACCGATCTCGAGGTGGTCGCGGGGGGCGAAGTCGAAGACGGGCGGCTCGCCCACACGACGCAGCTCGACGAAGTCCGCCTCACCACCGGACGGCACGCCGTCGATGACCACGTTCTCGATGCGCGCGAGCGCGGAGGCCGCGGCCTCGCCCGCCTCGTTCGCCGCGTGCTGGGCCTGCTTGACGCGCTCGGCGAGGTCCTTGGCCTGCGCGACGAGCGCCGCCTTCTCCTCTTTGGGCGCCTTGGCGACCTGCTTGCCGAAGGCGTTCTGCTCGGCACGGAGCTCTTCGAAGGACGTCAGCGCTGCGCGACGGGATCGGTCGGCCTCGATCGCCGCATCGACGGTTGCCGCGTCGTTGCCGCGCGCGGTCTGCGAGCGACGGACGAGGTCGGGATTGTCGCGAAGGAGAGCGAGGTCGATCATTGCTCAAGTCTATGGCGTGACCAGGCGCGGATCCTCGGCCCCTGGCACGCGGACGGGTGCGACGGCGCGTCATCGGCAGCACGTAGAGTATCGCCATGACGACACCCGAGCCCGACCAGCGAAGGCTCGCGCTCGTCTACAACCCCATCAAGGTCGATGAGGCCCGCCTGCGCGCGTCGGTGAGCCGTCTCGCCGCCGAGGCGGGCTGGCCGGAACCGGCCTTCCACACCACGACGGTCGACGATGCGGGGCAGGGCTGCGCGCGCGACGCCCTCGACGCCGGAGCCACCGCGGTACTCGTCGCCGGCGGCGACGGCACGGTCCGCGCCGTCGCCGAGGCGATGGCCGGCACAGGCATCCCGCTGGGGATCGTACCGAGCGGGACGGGCAATCTCCTGGCTCGCAACATCGGCCTCCCGCTCTCGGACGCCGAAGCGATCATCCGCGCCGCCATAGACGGAAGGACCCTCGCGATCGACATCGGGTGGGCGCGCCTCACCCGCACCGACGGCACCGATGAGGAGCACGCCTTCGTCGTGCTCGCCGGCATGGGGCTCGACGCGGACATGATCGCCAACACGCGCCCCGACCTGAAGAAGTCCGTCGGCTGGGTCGCCTATGTCGACGGCGCGGCGCGCTCGCTCGTCGCCGCGAAGCCGTTCCGCATCGTCTACCAGGTGGACGAGTCACGGCTGCACTCGGCGAAGGCGCACAGCGTGCTGTTCGCCAACTGCGGGATGCTTCCGGCGGGGATCTCCCTCGTGCCGACCGCCTCGATCACAGACGGCGCGCTGGACATCGCCGTGATCCAGCCGGCGGGCCCGCTCGGCTGGTTCGGCGTCTGGCGCAAGATCTGGTGGGACAACTCGATCCTGCGCCGCTCGAGGATCGGCCGGTTGGCGCTGGAGCGCCGGGGCAAGAACGCCTCGGTCCGCTATCTGCATGGCCTCGTCGCGGAGGCGGCGGCCACAGAGCCGACCCCGATCGAGCTCGACGGCGACGAGTTCGGCCGTGCCGTCCGGATCGTCTGCCGTGTCGACCCGGACGCGCTGCTGCTCGCCGTGCCGGAAGGCATCACCGCCGACGCCCTGTGAGCCTGTTCCCGGGTCGACGGACGGTTGCGCCCGCCGAGCCGGATGCCTGGTCGGCTCAGCCTCGGACCGCCACGGTGCCGTCGAGCCCGCCTCCGGCGAGGGTGAGCTGGAAGCCGTCATCCTCGATGGAGTCATCGGGGAAGGCGACGATCGTGGCGCGCGGCGCCATGTCCTGGGTGCAGGCCTGCGCCTCGTCCGTCACGAACGTGACGGTGCCGGCGGCACCCGATCCCTCGACCGACTCGACGACCGGCGGGCAGCTCGACGAGCCCCAGGTGAGCAGGACCAGGCTCTCGTCGTCGAACCAGCCGGCGCTGGGCGCGTACTCGGTCGGCTCCCCGGGGATGCCGATCAGGGTGGCGTCACCTTCCAGGTCGGCGTCGTCGGAGAACTCGCCGTAGGTGACGACGAGCTCGACATCCTTGCTCGGGTCGACGCCTTCGGGCAGAGCGCCGATGCTGGCCCGCGGCGCGAGGTCTGCGGTGCACACGGCATCCTCACCCTGCACGTCGACGAGCGTGACGGCGACCTGCTGCCCCTGCGCCTCGACCGTGTCGACGGAGGGGATGCAGGTGGACGATCCCCAGCTCACGACGGCGAACATGCGTCCTTCGTCGAGCCAGGCCGCCTCGAAGCCGTCTTCGACCTCAGGGGCGGACGAAGGCTGAGCCGCGCTGCTCGGCTCCGTCGAGCTCGTGGGAGCCGAGGTGCCAGGGTCGGTGGCGCAGCCGGCCAGCAGCAGCGCGCCGGCGGCGATGACGGAGGTCAGCAGGAGACGCGTGGGGGAGGTCATGCCCTCAGGGTACCCGGCGCTACTGCAGCGCAGAGGTCAATCGGGCGAGATTGTCGAGCACAGTCGAGCGCAGGGGCTGCTGCATCCACTCCTCGAGGGTGAGCTCCCTGCTGAGCCGGCGGTACTCGTCCTCCACCTCACGCATCTCGCGGACGAACTCCTCGCCGCGCACGAGCATGGAGATCTCCAGATTCAGACCGAAGGAGCGCATGTCCATGTTGCTGGAGCCGATCACCGCCACCTCATCGTCGATCGTGAGGCTCTTGGTGTGGAGGATGAAGGGCTTGCGGTACATCCAGATGCGCACGCCCGAGGTCAGCAGCGCCTCGTAGTAGCTGCGCTGGGCGTGGTACACCATCGCCTGATCGCCCTCTTCCGAGACGAAGAGCTGGACGTCGACCCCGCGGTCGACGGCGGCGGTGACGGCGAGGAGCAGCGCCTCATCGGGGACGAAGTAGGGGCTCACGATCATGATCCGGCGCTTGGCCGCATAGAGGAGTCCGAGGAAGAGCCGCAGGTTGTTCTCGACCTCGAATCCCGGGCCGGAGGGGACGATCTGGCAGTCGAGATCGCCCGACCCCGGCGAGGGCTGGGTGATGTCGACGCCGTCCGGGACCTCGTCCGTCTCGCTGTACCAGTCGGAGAGGAAGACGGCATTGACACTGGCGACGACAGGGCCGTCCAGACGAACCATGAGATCGACCCAGTGCAGGCCGCGCTTGATGTTCTTGGGGAGGTTGTAAGTGGAGTCCGTGATGTTCTGCGATCCGAGGAACGCGACGCGGCCGTCGACGACGAGGAGCTTGCGGTGATTGCGCAGATCAGGGCGCTGCATCCTGCCCTTGAGGGGCTGGACGGGCAGCATCAGATGCCAATCCGCGCCCATTCGATTCAGCCGCCGGATCGTCTCGCGGTAGCGCGGCTTCCAGCGGTTGGCCCAGTGGTCGAGCATGACGCGCACGGGCACGCCGCGTGCGGCGACCTCCTCCATGGCGCGGAAGAAGTTATCGGTGGCGGCGTCCGACTGGAGGATGTAGAACTCCACGTGCACGTAGTCGACGGCCGTGCGGATCTCCTCGGCCATCGCGTCGAGGGACTCCTGGTAATCGCCGATGAGATGGGCGCCGTTGTCGCCGGAGATCGGCATCGCTCCCATGCTCTGGTTCATCTGGACGAGCGGCCCGAACCATGCAGGCGCGTCCGGCCGGAGCGTTCCGAAGTGCAGCTGCTCACTCGTCTCGGCGATGACCTCGTTGATCTGCTGCTGCTTGCGGCGCCGCGCACGAGGAAGCCGCGGGTTGCCGATGAGGAGGAAGAGGAAGACGCCGACGAAGGGGATGAAGAACACCGCCAGCAGCCACGCCATCGCCGCGGTGGGCCTGCGGTTGCGCGGGATCACGATGATGGCGGTCGCGCGGATCGTCACGTCGATGACGAAGATGCCGGCGAGCACCCACCACGGCCACGTCTCCATCGCGTCACCCCCGGCCCGTTCGACACCCCACCCCGTTGGCGGATGCTCTCAGCGTACTGCGCCCTACGGACACCGCCGCTGGCGCGCCGTGGATGCGATCAGGAGGAGCGAGGCGGAAGACCCCTGAGGGCGCGCTCCTCGGCCTCGATCTTCGCGTGCACCTTCCGCTCCGTGCGGTCGGAGCGCAGGATGCCGCGGAGCACGAAGTAGAAGACCACGCAGACGGCGATGGTCGGAAGGATCGACCACATCATCGCTGCCCAGAAGCTCTCCATGCCTCCATGGTACGCCGCCGCGAGCGCCCGCCCGCCCAGGGAGCACTCTCCCTGCACATCGGATGCGCCCCTGGATTCCCTCTCACAACCCGTCCACGCGGCGCTCCGCGCTCGCACACTCGGGGCATGACAACTGTGATGAAAGCCAAAGGCTCGGCGGACTTCCTCGCCCTCGTCCCCGTCCTCGCCGGGTGCACGCCCACCCGGAGCATCGTTCTGCTCCCCTTCGAGGGATCGCGGACCTACGGCGCACTGCGGATCGATCTCCCGGGCGACGAAGCGATCGACAGCTTTGCCGAGGGCGTCGCCCGGCTGGTCGGCCGTGTGGAGCGCACCGATGCCGTGGCGCTGGTCGTCTACAGCGACGAGCGCGCGATCACGACCGGCGACGGCCTCGTGCTCCCGCACTCCGTCCTCGCCGATCACATCCTGATCGCGTTCGAGGAGGTCGGCCTGCGCATCGTCGATGCCCTGTGCGCGATGCCGGAGGGATGGGCGAGCTATCTCGACGACGAACCGTCGCTCGCGCCGCTCCCCGCCCCACCGGACGATGCCGAGCTCGATGTGCCGACAGGGGACCAGATCGCGGGGGCCGAAGTGCCGCCGGTAGATCTGGCGACGAAAGAACGAGCCGCTCACGCTCTCGCGGAGCTGCGGCGCATCACCGACGTCGGGGCGGTCGACGTCGAGCCGGCCGGTGTGATAGCCGCAGCCGCGCTGGAGCTGCTCGACGACATGCCCGCGCTCGTCGAGGCCGTCGTCCTGCACGGCGGCTCCCCCGGACCCGCCGAGGCTGCGGCGCTGTTGTGGATGATGGACGTTCCCGCGTTGCGGGATGCCGTCCTCATGCAGTGGACGTCCGATCTCGTCTGTGGTCGCGCAGCGTTCGAGGCTCAGCTCGCCTTCGGGCGCAGCGGCGCTCTGCCCGCGTCCGCGCACATCAGGACCGTGATGGGCGAGGGACCGCGACCGGATATGCCGCGGTTGCACACCGCGCTCAGGATCACGAGAGCGCTGATCGCGATCGCTGCGCCCTCAGACAGACGAGGCCCGCTCGCTCTCGCCGCCTGGCTGTCGTGGGCGACCGGTCGGGCCTCGCACGCCGCGGTGCACCTCGCCGAGCTGCGACGGGTCGATCCGCGCTACGGCTTCGCCGAGCTGCTCGAGACCCTCATCGACGCGCGGCCGTTGCCCGACTGGGCCTTCGATCGCCGATCGTTCGACGCGCCGTGAGCACTCTCGTCCTGCATGCTCCCCTCGGCGCAGCGACTCACTTCACGAGCGGGAAGAGGATGGTCTCGCGGATGCCGAGCCCGGTGATCGCCATGAGGAGCCGGTCGATGCCCATACCCATGCCACCGGACGGCGGCATACCGTGCTCGAGTGCGCGAAGGAACTCCTCGTCGACCCTCATCGCCTCGACATCGCCCCGCGCGGCCAGCTTCGCCTGTTCCACGAACCTCTCGCGCTGGATGACGGGGTCCACGAGCTCGGAGTATCCGGTCGCGAGCTCGAAGCCGCGGATGTACAGGTCCCACTTCTCCACGACGCCCGCGATCGAGCGGTGCTCGCGCACCAGCGGCGATGTGTCGACCGGGAAGTCCATCACGAAGGTCGGGCGGACGAGATCGCCCTTCACGAAGTGCTCCCACAGCTCCTCGACGAGCTTGCCGTGCGTGGCCTGCGGCGGCACGTCGACACCGCTCGCCTCGGCGAAGGCGATGAGGTCCTCGACGGTGTCGTCCGGGGTCACCGTGCGGCCGGCGGCGACGGACAGCGACTCGTACATCGAGATGCGATCCCACTCGCCGCCCAGGTCGTACTCGGTCCCATCGGCCCACGTGACCGTCGTCGAACCGGTGACGGCGATCGCCGCCTCCTGGACGAGCTGCTGGGTGAGCTCGGCCATCTGGTTGTAGTCGCCGTACGCCTGGTACGCCTCGAGCATCGCGAACTCGGGGCTGTGCGTCGAGTCCGCTCCCTCGTTGCGGAAGTTGCGGTTGATCTCGAACACCCGCTCGATGCCGCCGACGACGGCGCGCTTCAGGTACAGCTCCGGCGCGATGCGAAGGTACAGCTCTGTGTCGAAGGCGTTCGAATGCGTGATGAAGGGACGCGCCGACGCACCGCCGTGCTGCACCTGCAGCATGGGCGTCTCGACCTCGAGATAGTCGTGGCTCGAGAAGGTGGCACGAAGGCTGGCGTTCACCGCGGCGCGGGCGCGCACCGTCGTGCGGGCCTGCTCACGGACGATGAGATCCAGGTACCGGCTGCGGACCCTCGTCTCCTCGCTGAGCTCGGCGTAGGCATTGGGCAGCGGGAGGATCGCCTTCGACGCGATCGCCCAGTCATCCGCCATGATCGACAGCTCACCTCGGCGGCTGGAGATCACCTCGCCGTGCACGAAGACGTGGTCGCCCAGGTCGACGTACTCCTTCCAATCGGCGAGGGACTCCTCGCCGACGTTCGCCAGGGAGATCATCGCCTGGATGCGCGAGCCGTCACCGGCCTGCAGCGTGGCGAAGCAGAGCTTGCCGGTGTTGCGGCTGAACACGATCCGACCGGCGACGCCGACCACGACGCCCGTCTCGGCGCCGGCCTCGAGCTCGCCGTACTCGGCGCGCAAAGCGGGGATCGTCGTCGACACGGGGACCCCGACGGGGAAGGCGCCACCGGAGGCATCCGCGCGCTTGGCGATGAGGCGCTCGCGCTTGGCGAGACGGACGGCCTTCTGCTCGTGGACGTCCTCTGCGTCGTCGGCAGGGATGTTCGCTGGCGCGTCTGGCGCGTTCGTCATTCAGGGCTCCTCGGAAGTCAGCCCTCAGTTTACCGTGAGCGGCCGTCCTCCCTTCGGGGGATGCCCGCGCCCGCGGGGCTGATTAGCGTGGAGGCATGAGGGCATCCCGCATGACACCCCTGCTCGCGGCCGCAGCACTCGCAGGCGGCGTGCTCCTGTCGGCCGCGTCGGCACTGCCCGCCGCAGCCGCCGCAGACGTCGACGACTTCGACTACTCGTCCTGGGATGCGCGATACGAACTCGGGCTGGACGACGAGGGACGCGCCGTCCTCTCGGTGCAGGAGCACGTGGTGGCCGAGTTCCCCGAACACGACCAGAACAAGGGCATCGTCCGCGGTCTCGCGACCCGCTACGAAGGCGCGGATCTGGGCACCACGATCCTCTCGGTGACAGATGGGGAAGGCCGGCCCGTCCCCTACGAGACGGAGGAGGAGGACGGCGTCCTCTTCGTGCTCACCGGCACCGACGAGTACGTGCACGGGGCCACCGACTACGTCATCTCCTACGAGATGCGTGACGTCGTGCTCACCGCCTCCGACACGGGAGCCGATGAGTTCTCCTGGGATCTCCTCCCCCTCGACAGCACGCAGGATATCGCCGCGTTCCGCACCGAGATCGTGCTCGACGACGCGCTGGCCGACCGGCTCACCGGCGAGGCCGCCTGCTATCAGGGCCCACAAGGATCGCGAGAGAGGTGCGAACTCTCCGGCCCCCGCTCCGAGGCAGGAGGCGATGTCTTCTCCGTGCAGTCCGGTCACCGGGATGCGGGAGACGGCGTGACGATCGCCATCGGCCTGCTGCCGGGGACGGTCGTGCAACCGCCGGCCAGGCATCCGAACGCCGTAGCCGACATCGGTCCGTTCGCCGCGGGAGCCGGCGCCGCGCTACTCGCTGCCGGCGGCTGGGTCGCCGTCGGCGCACAGCGCAGACGGCGACGGCGGGCGACCGGCATCGTGGTGGCGCAGTACGAGGTGCCGGCGGATCTGCCTCCGCTGCTGGCAGCTCCCCTCCTGCCCCGGGCTCACACGCCGGTCGCTGCCCAGATCGTCCATCTCGCCGTCACCGATCGACTGCGCATCGAGGACAGGGGCGATCGCCAACCGATCCTGCATCGGGCCGAGAACGTGACATCCGGGGATCCTCTGGATGAGAGAACCCTCGCGCAGCTCTTCCGCAAGGGCGGATCGGTCAAGATCCCCCGTGCGAGCGAGGGGTTCGCGAAGAGGATGCAGAAGCTCGAGGAGGCCGGGATCGCCGAGGCCGCCTCACGCGGGCTCACCGAGAAGCGCCGAAGCCGCGCTGCGCAGGTGTGGGCGGTGCTCTCACTGCTGCCGCTGGCGGCGTCCGTCGGCCTGGCGATCTGGGGCATCGTGCAGGGTCGCGACACGGCGGCGCCTGCGCTGCTTGTCGCCATCCTGGCCGCGGCGATCGTCGTGGTGAGCGCGTTCTTCGCCTTCGCAGCGCACACCGTGCTCACGCCGGCAGGAGCACAGCGGTCCGAGCACCTCGAGGGGGTGCGGGAGTTCATCCGCATCGCCGAAGCCGATCGGCTGCGGATGCTGCAGTCGTACTCAGGCGCCGAGCGGTACACCCGCGACGGCCGGGAGCTCGTCCACCTCTATGAGCGGCTGCTGCCCTACGCCATCCTCTTCGGCATGGAACGCGAATGGGGTGAGGTGCTCCAGAGCCGGTACGACAGCGGCGACGGGGTTCCGGCATGGCTGGTCGGCTACCAGACCGGTCTCCTGGTCTCTCAGCTCACGCACTTCGGCACGACGACGCAGACGGCGGCGCAGTACACGTCGCCGTCGGCGGGCGCATCCTCGTCCGTATCGGGCGCCGCCGGTGCCGGTTTCTCCGGTGCCGGCGGCGGCGGAGGATTCTCCGGAGGCCGCTGAGGGCAGGCAGCAGAGCGGTTCGCGCAGCGGGACCGCCGAGCGGCTCAGGTGTCGGATGCTTCGCGCAGCGCGCGCTCGACCGTGGACTGCACGAGGGCGGAGAGGAACCCGCCGGGGTTCTCCACGCCGATCCCGCGCAACAGCGTCGTGGCCTGCCCGATGATCGATCGGGAGAACTCGGCCGCCGTCGCGATCGCCTCGGCATAGGCCGGGCGATCGGCTTCGGCGATCACGACGGGCTCGCAGCCGAGCTCGACGGCCAGCGCCTGGGCGATCGGCAGCACGGCGGCCGGGGCGCTCACCGCGGCGAAGCTCGCCGGGAGCTGGCGCAGGTCGATCGAGGTGCCCGTGAAGGTGATCGCGGGATGGACGGCGAGGGGAATCGCTCCTGACCGCTGCACGGGCTCCAGAACGTCGATGCCGTACGCCGGGTCGGTGTGCAGCACGAGCTGGCCCGCCTGCCAGGCGCCGAGCTCGGCGAGGCCCGCGACGAGACCGGCGAGTTCGTCGTGCGGGACGGCGACGACCACGAGCTCGCTGCGGCGCACCACCTCCTGCGCGTCGAGCACGGGCACGCCGGGCAGCACGGCCGAGACGCGCTCGTCGTCCGAGCCGCTCGTGATCCCGGTGATCGCGTGCCCCGCGCCGGCGAGCGCAGCGCCGACGACGGGACCGACGCGACCGGCGCCGATGATGCCGACGCCGAGCCTGCCGTCACGATTCACGGGACTCCCGGAGGGCTCGACGGCTGGACGGGGCGTCGGACGAACCCGATGTCTCGGGCTGGGGAGCCGTGGCGGCGGGAGGGGGCGGCGGTGCGACGGGCGGCACGGCTCCCGCAGGCGGCGCGGGCGGCGGTGCGACCGGCGGCACGGCTCCCGCAGGCGGCGCAGGCGGGGGCGCGACGGGCTGCGGTGCCACGGGCGGCACCCAGCCCACGGGCGGCGCAGGCGGAGCCGCAGGCGGCGCGACCGGCGATGGCACGAACCCGGCCGGGGTCACAGGCGGCGCGACCGGGCCGACGCCTGCGTGCGGAGCATCCGTGTCGACCTGCGCCCAGCGGTGCGAACGGTCCCGCCCTGCGGCGGCCGACGCGCGCCGATCGACGTCGTCGAAGGCGCGCACGAGAACCGCGCTGTCGATCCCGACCACTTCGCCGAGGATGGGGCCGGTCACGCTGTGCGCCTTCATCCATGCCACGCGCTGAAGACGATCGATCGGTCCCTGCGAGACGGAGACACCCTGCAGGCGGGCGAGCGGGAAGATCGCGAGCTTCCGCCACAGGATGCCGCGGCGCAGGATCAGCCCGAAGTCCGTCAGCGCGAAGCCGTGCCTGCGCCAGGAGACGGGACGCCGCCACCACGCGCGAGCAGGCATCCGCACGAAGGGGTCGCCCTGGACCGGACCGAGGATGCCGTGCTCCCACACCAGCGGCAGATCAGCCGCGGGGAGGTCGGGCATGATCAGCCCGAGCACGCGCTCGACGTCGGCGCGTTTGCCGACCGGGAGCACGATGTTGAACTGCTGGGCGTTGCCGGACTGCTGCTGCGAGGCGCTCTTTCCGCTCATCCGGTTGATCTTGATCGTCCACCACCCGAACGGCTTCCACAGCAGCGGCTGCGACACCTCGACCGCGAAGATGCGCCCCGGCGGGATCGTCTCGGTGACGGTGGTGAACAGGCCGAACGTGATCCGCACCCCGTCGCTCGTCGGCGCGATCGAGTACCGCAGCGACTTCGAGATCTGCGCCCAGGTGATCGCCACGGTCGCCAGCACGAGCGGGATGCCGATGCCGAGCGAGATCCCGATGATCGCGAAGCCCGCAGCGGGCCCCTCGTCGCGCAGGATGGCGGGCAGGGTCGAGAGCACGACCGCGCCGCCGACGATGACGAAGAAGACGAACCAGAGCACACCGCTGAGCGTCTGCGATCCGACCAGTCGGCCCGTGGGGATCTTGACGACGCTCTCGGGCGCGACATCCGCGAGGTCGACGCCGCCGATGAGGCCCGTGACGCCGGCGTTGAACTCGCCGACGAGGTTCGCCCTGATCGAGGCGGCCGGAACGCCGCGTCGCGCGGCCTCCCTCGCCGCACGCGCTCCGGATGCCAGGCGCAGGATGTCTGCCCGCACGCCCTCGGCCTTGCCCGTGGACAGGTACTCCAGGGGGACGTTCGCATCGGTTCCGGCGCCGACGACCTCCAGCTTCGCCATGCCGATCAGGCGAGCGGGGAACGGGCGGGTGAGGTTCACGCCCTGCACGCGGTCGAGCGGCGCCCTGCGGTGCGAGCGGAACACGATTCCCTTGCGCACCTCCACGTGCTCATCCGTGATGCGGAACTCCTGGAAGCGCCAGACCAGCCAGAACGCCAGGCACAGCACCACGAGAACGCCGAGGACGGCCGCGAGCACCACGAGGATGAGGTTGTTCGCCAGCACCCAGTCGACCGGGTCGCCGGACGTGTAGTCCTCGACGTGCACCTCGCTCGGGGTGAACAGCCCGACGAACCAGTAGACGAGCCTGTCGCGGAAGCTGTTCAGAGCGATGCCGGCGACGATGATCAGGGCCAGCCCGCCCTTGAACAGGGGGGTCAGTGGATGCAGCCGGTGCCACTCGCCGTCGGCGAGCGTCTCCGCCGACGACGGAGCCGACACGGATGCCGCAGAGGGAACCGGCTGCGGGACGCCAGGAACGCTCACAGGCCCGTCCGCCGGGTCTCGGCCACCTCGATGAGGGTGTCGCGCAGCGACTCGGCGGCGGCCTGAGTGAGCCCTGGGATCTGCACGCCGGTCGTCGCGGCTGCCGTGACCATCTTCAGCTGCGACACCCCGAAAGCGCGATCCAGCGGGCCGTGCGTGATGTCGACGAGCTGCATCCGGCCGTACGGCACCGCGATGATCCGCTGCCACAGGATGCCCTTGCGGAACACGATGTCGTCCGCACGCAGCATGTACCCGATCGCCTTGGCCTGCCTGGGCAGGATGATCAGCGTGATCAGGGTGATGAGGATGATCACCCCGGCCGGGATCCAGACCCAGTCCTGCTCGGTCACGATGTTCAGGACGACCGCGACGATCACGACGACGGCGAGGAAGATGGCGTTCTGCACGAGCTGCGAGACGACGTAGCGTCGCGAGATCTGGTGCCACTGGCCGTCCAGCGCCAGGCGGCCGGCGCCGCGCGGTTCACGGAGCCGCTCATAGGTGCCCTCGTCCAGGACGGGAGCGCCCAGCGCCACGGAGGGGCGCACCGGCTCAGCGGAGCCCTGGTTCGGCTCCAGGGGCGGTGTCGTCGAGCTGTCGGTCATCAGGGTCCTTCGGCAGGGTGCAGAAATGTTCGGCGAGGAGTGCCGCGGCCACGAGCACGAGCGCACTCGCGGACAGAGCGATCATCGCCACAACCGACCCTACCTGCGGAGCGACGGGCCGCGACAGGAGGAACACCGCGAGCCCTGCGCCGAAGCCGGCCAGCAGGGCCCCGAGCAGGCTCGATGCCTTGGCGAGGCTCGCCGCGCGCACCGCACGGAACGGGTCGACCCGTGCGGCAGAGGGATTCTTGAGGCTCCGACGCACCGGCCAGGCGAGCAGGAGCACCCCCGCGGCCAGCAGGACCAGGAGCACGGGGAGCAGCCATGACGGCGTGAAGGTGACCCGTCCCGCCGCCGTGAGGAGATGATCGAGCAGGTATCCCCCGCCCGCCCCGAGCAGCGCGAGGAGCACGAGCACGCCCGCAGAGGTGCGTCTCACGGCTGATCCCTGAGAGCGGCGACGAGGTCGGCGACGCGCCCTGCATCGGGCAGTTCTGCCTGGGGGTCGACTTCCAGCCACGGCTCGAGGACGAAGAGCCGCTCGGCGGCGCGAGGATGCGGCAGCAGCATCTCCGGGTCGGCAGAGCGCTCCTCGCCGTACGCGATCAGATCGAGGTCGAGCGTCCGGTCGCCCCAGCGCTCCGCGCGCTCTCTGCCGTTCTCCTCTTCGATGGCGTGGAGCATGCCGAGAAGCACCCGGGGTGCGAGTCGCGTGCGCACCAGAGCGACCGCGTTGACATAGGCCGGCGCTTCGGGGTCAGGGCCGTCGAGACGCAGCGCGACGGTCTCGTGCAGCGCCGAGAGCACCACCTCGTCAACGAGCGGCAAGCGGGCGATCCGTTCGGCAGCGCCGCGCACCGTCTCGTGCCGATCGCCGAGGTTCGAGCCGAGGGCGACCACGGCGGTGGTCTCGCCGCGGCGCGGCCGCGGCTCAGGCGAGGGGATCGGCGGCATCCGGACCATCATCCGTCTTCCCTGCCTCGATGAAGCGTGACGGCGACGTCCGTGAAGTTGTGGGCGATCGGCGCCTGCGGCTTGTGGACGGTGACGGCGACGTGCAGGACGCGCTCGTCCGCGAGGACGACGGCGGCGATGCGGTCGGCAAGCGTCTCGATGAGGTCGACCGGCTCTCCGCCGACGACGGCTGCGACGCGATCGGCGAGCTCGCCGTAGTGCACGGTGTCGGCGACGTCGTCGGACGCCGCAGCGGCGGCGAGGCTCAGGTGCAGGCGCAGATCGATGACGAACAGCTGTCCGTCCTCGCGCTCATGGTCGTAGACGCCGTGACGGCCGAAGACGCTCAGGCCTGTGAGGACGATCTCGTCGACGGGGTTCATGCTCATCCCTCCCATGCCTGGGCCACGGCGAGCGCATCCCGAGTCGCCGCGACGTCGTGCACGCGCACCGCCCACGCGCCCGCCCGTGCGGCGAGCGCGCTCGTCACGGCCGTCGCGAGGTCCCGGCGCTGCTCAGAGACGTCGGTGTCGGCGTCCGATCGGAGCGCCTCCGCGAGGAAGTGCTTGCGGGAGGTGCCGATGAGAACACGATGCCCGAGGCCCGTGATCTCGTCGAGGCCACGGAGCACGTCCCAGTTCTGCGCGCCCGCCTTGGCGAAGCCGAGACCGGGATCGAGGATCAGCCGCGATGGCGCGATGCCCGCCGCGGCGGCACGCGCGACTCCTTCGCGCAGCTCCCCCGCCACCTCACGCGCGACCCTGCGGTACTCCGCTCTGGCGTACATGTCGGAGGAGGGGCCTCGCCAGTGGCCGAGCGCGTAGTCGGCATCCGTCGAGGCGATGACGGCCAGCATCCGCTCGTCGGCGAGCCCGCCCGCGACGTCGTTCACGATCCGCGCTCCGGCCGATACGGCGGCGAGAGCGGTGTCGGCGTTCAGCGTGTCGATGCTGACGACCGCGCCCTGCGCAGCGAGCGCCGTGACGACCGGGATGACGCGCTCCTGCTCGACGTCCGGCGTCACACGTTCCGAACCGGGTCTCGTCGACTCTCCGCCGATGTCGAGGACTGTCGCCCCCTGCGCGAGCAGCTCGATCCCGTGGGCGATGGCGCGGTCGTGATCGAGGTAGCGCCCGCCGTCGCTGAACGAGTCCGGCGTGACGTTGACGATTCCCCAGATCCCGATCATGCGCCGACCCCTCCTGCCCCGATGAGGGAGATGATCTCGGTGCGGGCGATCGGGTCCGTGTAGTCTCCGCGCGCGGCGACGGTGAGGGTGGATGCCTCCGGCTGGCGGCCTCCGCGCATCGTGACGCAGCCGTGCACGGCGTCGAGCACCACGAGCACTCCTCTGGTGTCCAGGTGCTGATCGATGGCATCCGCGATCTGCTCACCGAGGCGCTCCTGCACCTGCGGACGCGCGGCGAGGATCTCGACCACCTTGACGAGCGCGCCGAGGCCGACCACCTGCTCGCCGGGGAGGTAGGCGATGTGGGCGACGCCCGCGAAGGGCAGGAGGTGATGCTCGCACACCGAGCGGAAGCGGATATCGCGGAGGACGACGGCGCCGCTGGGGAGCGTGTCCGGCGCGGGGCCCCTGGAGACGCTGATCGTGTGCGCCAGAGGGGCGGCAGGGTCTTCGCCGACGCCGGCGAAGAACTCGGCGTACAGCTCGGCCATCCGCTGCGGGGTCTGCTTGAGGCCCGGACGCTCAGGGTCCTCGCCGATCGCCTGCAGCAGCTCGCGGGTCAACGCCGCGATCCGCTCCCTGTCGACGCTCACGATCAGGCGGTCGCCGGTCGCGGGTGCCCCGGTGACGCCGGCTTGCCTGAGGTGCCGGGCTGCGCCTCGGCGGGCGCTGCCTCGCTCGCGGCCGCATCCGCAGGGATGACGCGCTTGGGCACCTCGATCGGCGGGCGGTCGGAGACCGGACGGTCGTCGCTGGAGAGCCAGAGCGGGCGGGGCGGAAGCTTGCGCACGTGCTGGAAGATCTCGGCGATCCGGTTGTGGTCGAGCGTCTCCTCCTCGAGGAGGGCGAGAGCGAGGGCGTCGAGGATGTCCCGGTTGTCGCTGATGACCTGGTATGCCTCGTTGTGCGCCTGCTCGATGAGAGCCCGCACCTCGACGTCGACGCGCTCTGCGACGCTCTCCGAGTAGTCGCGACCGTGGCCGAAGTCGCGGCCCGCGAAGGGCTCGCCGCCCTCGGAGCCGAGCTTGACCGGGCCGAGCTTCGTCGTCATGCCGTACTCGATGACCATCTTGCGGGCGATGCTCGTCGCCTTCTCGATGTCGTTCGAGGCACCGGTGGTCGGGTCGTGGAAGACGAGCTCCTCGGCGACGCGACCGCCCATGGCGTAGGTGAGCTGGTCCTGCAGCTCGTTGCGGGTGACCGAGTACTTGTCGTCCACCGGCAGCACCATCGTGTAGCCGAGTGCCTTGCCTCGGGGAAGGATCGTGATCTTGGTGACCGGATCGGTGTGGTTCATCGCGGCCGCGGCGAGCGCGTGACCGCCCTCGTGGTACGCCGTGATGAGCTTCTCGCGGTCCTTCATGACGCGGGTGCGCCGCTGGGGACCCGCGATCACGCGGTCGATGGCCTCGTCGAGGGCGCGGTTGTCGATGAGCTGCGCGTTCGAGCGCGCGGTGAGCAGTGCGGCCTCGTTCAGGACGTTGGCGAGGTCCGCTCCGGTGAAGCCCGGCGTCTTGCGCGCGACGACCTCGAGATCGACGGAGGCCGACAGCGGCTTTCCCTTGGCGTGCACCTGGAGGATGTGCAGGCGGCCCTTGAGGTCGGGGGCGTCCACGCCGATCTGCCGGTCGAACCGGCCAGGACGCAGCAGTGCGGGGTCGAGGATGTCGGGACGGTTGGTCGCCGCGATGACGATGACGTTGGCGTTGGGGTCGAAGCCGTCCATCTCGACGAGCATCTGGTTCAGCGTCTGCTCGCGCTCGTCGTTGCCGCCGCCCATGCCGGCGCCGCGGTGACGACCGACGGCGTCGATCTCGTCGATGAAGATGATCGCGGGGGCGTTCTCCTTCGCCTGGGTGAAGAGGTCGCGCACGCGCGAGGCTCCGACACCGACGAACATCTCGACGAAGTCGGATCCCGAGATCGAGTAGAAGGGAGCACCCGCCTCGCCGGCGACGGCGCGGGCGAGCAGGGTCTTTCCGGTTCCTGGCGGGCCGTACAGCAGTACGCCCTTCGGGATGCGGGCGCCGATCGCCTGGAACTTCGCCGGATCCTGGAGGAACTCCTTGATCTCGTGGAGCTCCTCGATTGCCTCGTCTGCACCCGCGACGTCGGCGAAGGTGACGGTGGGGGTCTCTTTGTTGACGAGCTTGGCCTTGGACTTGCCGAACTGCATGACCTTGCCGCCGCCGCCCTGCATCGAGGACAGCAGCCACCAGAAGAGCAGCCCGAGCAGAACGAGCGGGATGAGGAGCGAGAGGAAGCTGTCGAACCAGGTCGCCCGCGGAACGACGTCATCGAAGCCGTCCTTCGGGTCGGCCG
The DNA here is from genome assembly GCF_053615555.1 of Microbacterium sp. NPDC055903. Lineage (NCBI taxonomy): Bacteria > Bacillati > Actinomycetota > Actinomycetes > Micrococcales > Microbacteriaceae > Microbacterium > Microbacterium sp. NPDC055903. The sequence continues at coordinate 759,028 of NZ_JBSHCA010000001.1, forward strand.
CGTTGATCGCCGCAACGACCTCGTCGGCACGAGCATCCACGTAGTAGAACTGGACCTTCTCGGAGCCCTCGAAGGCCTTCGACAGGGTCATGTCGACGCGCTGATCGCCGTCGGTGTTCGTCACCTCGGTGACGGTCTCACCGGCGAGCAGTTCGAGGCCCTCCTGGGTGCTGATCTGCTTGGGGGCGCCGAGGTTCGAGATCAGCAGGAAGCCGCCGAACAGGAGCACGCCGATCAGCGCCACGTAGATCAGCGGATTCCGAGTGATCTTCTTCACATCCATGATCCGTTCAGCGTACCGTCCGTGCGCTTTGCGCCCGCTGTGATTCGCCTACGGCGAACCCCGCCGATACCGGGGAGAACGTCAGCTGTAGACGTGCGGGGCGAGCACGGCGACATCGCGCAGGTTGCGGTAGCGCTCGTCGTAGTCCAGCCCGTAGCCGACGACGAAGTCGGTGGGGATGTCGAAGCCGACGTACTTGCAGTCGATGACGACCTTGGCGGCCTCCGGCTTGCGCAGAAGGGCCAGCACCTCGATGGACTCCGCGCCGCGGGTGCCGAAGTTCTCCAGCAGCCAGCTGAGGGTGAGGCCGGAGTCGATGATGTCCTCGACGATGAGCACATGCTTGCCGTGCAGGTCGGTGTCGAGGTCCTTGCGGATCTGCACGACGCCGCTCGACTTCGTGCTCGCCCCGTAGCTCGACACGGCCATCCAGTCCATCGGCGCGTGGAAGGGCAGGGCGCGGGCGAAGTCGGCCATCACCATGACCGCGCCCTTCAGGACGCCGACCAGGAGCAGGTCCTTGCCCTCGTAGTCCACGGCGACCTGGGCGGCGAGCTCTTCGAGCTTCGCGTGGATCTCCTCCTCTGTGACGAGGATCTGTGCAAGGTCGGACGGGATCTCTGCGGCGCGCATGCGTCGATTTTAGGCGACGGATCGTGCCGCTCCCCCACTACTGTGAGCAGAGAACCGGGCGACGCCCCAGACGGAAGGATCCTCCATGGCCCTCGACGACATCCTCAAGCAGGTTCCGATCGACGACATCGCCGCCAAGCTCGGTGTCTCGCCGGACGTGGCCAAGCAGGCCGTTGAGCAGGGCGGCGCCGTGCTCCTGGGCGGCCTCGCGAAGAACGCCGAGACCGATGAGGGCTCGGCCGCCATCTCCGCCGCGCTGAAGAAGCACGAGAACTCGTCGAAGGCGTCGAGCGTCGACGACATCGATCAGGCCGACGGCGGCAAGATCGTGAAGCACATCCTCGGCGACAAGGAGCAGGAGGTCACCGCGAAGCTCACCGAGTCGACGCAGACGGCGGGCATCGACTTCGGCAAGCTCCTGCCGATCCTCGCCCCGATCGTCATGGGCCTCATCGCCAACGCGAACAAGGGCAAGACGGAGTCGGCATCGGCCGGCGAGGCCTCCGGCGGCGGCATCGGGGACCTCATCGGCGGTCTGCTCGGCGGCGGGAACTCCTCCGGCGGCTCCGGAGGCGGCATCGGCGATCTGCTCGGCGGCCTGCTGGGCGGCGGCTCGAACGCGTCGACGGGCGGCGGCCTCGACCTCGGCGGCATCATCGGAGGGCTCTTCGGCAAGAAGTAACCGCTCCGCGAAGCATCCGGAGCGATCCGGATGCTTCGCGGGATCGAAAAGGCACCTCACGCGCCCCGCGGAGGTGCCTTTTCGATCTCCGCCTGGGCCGGAGGGATCAGGGACGCGCGGCGAAGAGGAGCTGAGCGCCCCGGCGAGCGGCCGTGCAGCTGGGGAGGTCGATCGGGCCCTGGCCGGACCAGTCGGTGACGAGCCTGGCGACCTCGCCGGTCTGCGCCCTGGTGAGGGCGACGCCGAACTCGCTGTCCACGACGAGGCGGATGATGCGGTTGCGCAGCGCGGCCGGGTTCGCAGCGAGCGCTGCGACGCTCACCGCGATGCCCGCCTCGGCGTGCTCGACGATGTCCTCGATCGTCTCGTGGATCATCTCGTCGAAGGCCTCGGCGTCCTCGCGGAGCTGCTCGGCGGTCCGGGCGAGCGCCTCGGCGATCCCCGGGCCGAGCTCGGTCTCGAGCACGGGCAGCACCCGCTCGCGCACCCTCACTCTGCGGTACCGGTCGTCGGTGTTGTGCGGGTCGTTCCAGGGCTCCAGCTCGGATGCTTCGCAGAACGCCCTGGTGGTCGCGCGTCGGATGCCGAGGAGCGGCCGGATCCAGCGGAGCCCGTCCTCGTCCTCGCGGATCGGCGCCATGCCCTGCAGGCTGGTCGCGCCTGAGCCGCGCGCGAGACCGAGGAGGACCGTCTCGGCCTGGTCGTCGAGGGTGTGACCGAGGAGTACGGCAGCGGCCGACTCCGCGGCGGCGATGCTGCGGATGGCCGTGTACCGCGCATCCCGCGCGGCGGCCTCCGGACCATCGCCGCTGTCGTCGACCTGCACCTTCGTCTGGAGCGCGTCGTGCACGCCCAGCTGCTCCGCTGCGACGGCTGCGGTGGCGGCCACGAGATCGGAGCCGGGCTGGAGCTGGTGATCGAGGGTGAGGCTGAGGACCCGCAGCCCGAGCTTGGGCGCTTCGAACGCGGCAGCGGCGGTCAGTGCGAGCGAGTCCGCACCGCCGGAGAGGGCGACCAGGATGGTCGACCCTTCAGGGAGGCCGGCGAGCGCAGTGCGCACGGCGAGGCGGATCTCGGCGACGGCGGGGTTCAGCGAAGGCACGTCACCACGCTAGTCGCCTCACGCAAGTAGGCTTGCCTGAGGCATCCAACCGTCTTTTCCAAGGAGCACACGCATGGGCGCACACGACGCCGTCATCGAGATCCCGCGCGGCAGCCGCGTTAAGTACGAGGTCGACCACGAGACCGGACGAGTCCACCTCGACCGCGTGCTCTACACGACCTTCGGCTACCCGGCCGACTACGGCTACTTCGACAACACGCTCGGCGAGGACGGCGACCCGCTGGACGTGCTGGTCCTCCTCGACCACGCGATCTACCCCGGCGTCGTCGTCGAGGTGCGTCCGGTCGCCGTGCTGAAGATGAGCGACGAGGCCGGCGGCGACGACAAGCTCGTCGCCGTGCTGTCCAAGGACCCGCGCTGGGCGCACATCCAGGACATCGAGGACATCGCCGAGTACACGAAGAAGGAGATCGAGCACTTCTTCGAGCACTACAAGGACCTGGAGCCTGCCAAGTGGGTCAAGGTCGACGAGTGGGGCAACGCCGCCGAGGCGCAGCGCATCCTCGACGAGGCGATCGCCCGTTTCGGTGAGCAGCACTGAGCTGCCATAGACGACGAAGAAGCCCCGCGGCTCGCGCCGCGGGGCTTCTTCGTATCCGGATGTCAGACGTTGACGCCGCGGTCCCGGAGGAAGGGCGCGGGGTTGACGGTGCCGCCCCGGTAGACCTCGAAGTGCAGGTGGCAGCCGAGCGAGTTGCCGGTGTTGCCCGCATAGGCGATGAGCTGACCGGCGCTGACACGCTGGCCGCTGCGGACGAGCAGCCCGCCCTTGCGGATGTGCGCGTATCCGGTGGCGACGCCGCCGGAGTGCTGGATCTTGATGTAGTAGCCGTAGCCGCCGTTGTAGCCGGAGTACTGGACGACGCCACTGGAAGCCGCGTAGATGCCCGCACCGCAGCCGTTGGCGAAGTCGAGCCCGCGGTGGTAGCCCGAGGAGCATTTGCCGTTGGAGCACTTCACCGGTCGAGGCCCGTAGCTGGACGAGATCCGTCCGCCATGCGGGCGCGCCCAGCCGGAAGACCCGACGTTGCCGCCGCCTCCTCCGCCACCGCTGCTTCCGCCGCCCCCACCGCCACCGGAGTTGTTGTTCTTGGCAGCCTCTTCGGCTTCCTTGCGCTTGCGCTCCGCCTCGATGCGGGCGCGCTCCGCGACGCCGGCCTGATAGGCGGCGACCGTCTTGGCCGTGCTGTCCTTCAGAGCGGCGAGCTGCGACTGCAGGGTGTCGAGGTTGGCCGACTGCTCGTCGAGGGCTGCCTGCGCGGCGTCCGCCGCTTCCTGGGCGGCGATCATCTTGTCTTCGGCGACCTGCTGCAGGCGGTCGCGCTCCTCGCGGGCGACGACGGCCTGATCGGTGAGCAGCTGAGCGGCGTCACGAGCCGCGACGGCGTCGTCGTAGACGGTCTGGTTGTACTCCAGCAGCTTGTCCATCGTGCCGAGCTTGGAGAGGAGCTGATCGGCATCGGCGGCGGAGCCGGAGAAGAAGAGCTGCAGGGCGGTGTCGTCGCCGCCGTTGCGGTAGAGCTGTGCGGCGACCTGCGCGGCCTTCTTGGCCGATTCGTCGGCGATGGCCGCCTGCTCGTCGGCCTGCGCCTGGAGGTCGTCTGCTTCGGCGGCGGCCTCGAAGTAGGCCTGCTGCGCCTCGTAGAACTCGTTGGATGCCGCGATCTCCGCAGCCTCGGTCTCGGCGACCTTCTGGGTGAGGGAGGCGATGAGGCCTTCGATGCGGGTGATCTCGGCGGACTTGGCCGCCTCGCTCTGCTTGGCCTTCTGCACGTCGTCCCAGCTCGGGTACGTGGCGGCGTATGCGGCGCCGACGCCCGAGGAGATGCCGAAGGCGCTGAGGGCGACCGCGCTGAGCACACCGACGCCGAGCGCCGTGCGACGGGTCATGCCTCCGCGGTTCCAGAGGGCGCGCTGCTCCGCAGGACTGGGCGCGCAGCCGCAGTCCTCGGATGCCGCGACAGCAGCATCCTTCGCGAGTTGTTCCTGGTTCACACGGCCCCTTCCGCCGGTTTCACAGATGCCACACTAACAACTACTTTCACATCCGCAACAGAGTTCTCACGGCATCCGCGCCCTCTCCCTAGGGCGCGGAGCGCACCGATCACAGCATCCATCGTCCTCCCGACACGCCCGATGTGGAAGAGGACGCGCGCTCGATTCGCGTTTTGCCCGAATCGTCCCTTATGCTTGAGCGTCGGCAAGGACGTCCCGCAAGGGGCAGACTTCGGCCCCATCGTTTAGCGGCCTAGGACGCCGCCCTTTCACGGCGGTAGCACGGGTTCGAATCCCGTTGGGGTCACGCCTTCCGATACAATTGAAAACAAGTATGGCCCTGTAGCGCAGTTGGTTAGCGTGCCGCCCTGTCACGGCGGAGGTCGCGGGTTCAAGTCCCGTCAGGGTCGCTCTGAGCGACAGGCCCTTTTCTCGAAGAGGGCCTGTCGTATAAGACGCGGCAGTTGCAAGATGTGCCGTGAGGCTCTGTAGCTCAGTTGGTAGAGCGCACGACTGAAAATCGTGAGGTCACGGGATCGACGCCCGTCGGAGCCACAAGGCTGATCATTACAATCAGTCCAGAAACCCTCGCCTAGCTTCTACATGGCGGGGGTTTTGCTTTGCCCTGGTGAGGGCGGGGTTTTGGGACTCGCTGTTCAGGTCCCTGAGCTTGTCGAAGGGACGCCACTCCACCCATCGTCGAGCGAGCGAGGCAGGCCAGAGCGGGCCCGTCAGAGGAATTTGGGCCAGTCTAGGTCCGGTCAGGGCTCGACACCGACGGCGCCAGGCCGTTCGGCCCTATGCGTTCGAAAGGTACGCCGACCTATAGCGTACGAGTGTGCCTCCCCTGACGCCGGCCCAGTTGTCCCTCGAACTACGGGTCCCCCAGAAGCGAATTCGTGATGCCCTCCGGCAGCTCTACGGATCCTTGCCGGACGATCAGTCACGGTGGCAACTTGATGAGGATCAGGCTGACCAGGTGCGCGCCCACTTCAACAGGACCGCCACAGATCCCCTGGATGCGTGGGTGCTTGAACCCGGGGATGTTGTCCGTCGACGAGCCATCCATGAAACCTACGGCGGCCAGCAGCAGGGCGGGATATCAACGCCACGAAGCATCCCGGAGATCTTCATCTTCACGGATCCAGAAGCTGGCGCGAAGTTTGGCTATGACCAGTTCGAGGGGCTCCGCGAGGATGGCTCCTACTCATACACGGGCGAAGGACAGTACGGTCCTCAGATCTTCGTTCGCGGAAACAAAGCGCTCCGTGATGCCGCAACGGATGGCAAGATCATTCGCCTGCTCCGCACGAAGGGGGTCTCAGCAACTTACGTAGGCTCGTTCACGACGGGCACTCCGACATATGCGATCGAGACAATTCCCGACGCAGACGGCAATCCTCGCGACGGCATCATTTTCAACTTGATCCCCATCGATGCACGGGTTGAGCTCCTCCCCGCGTACGGCGGTGAACTCGAGCCAGCGAACGGTCTGATCAACTACGCCGCGACGCCCCGCACTTGGACTCCTCCGGAGTTCAGCGACGTGGTGATCACGGAATCCGAACACGCACAGGGGGAACGAGTTGTCTCCCGAATCGAGTTCGAGCTACAAGCAGACTTCGGTGCGTGGCTTACTTCGACGGGCACGGAACCGAAGCGCCTGCCGCTGCGGGTCGGAAGTACTCTGATTGAGCCTGATCTGTTCGTCCCTGAGCGCAACTGGATCGTCGAGGCCAAACGCTCCACTGCTCGTGGACACGTCAGAACCGCAATCGGCCAAGTTCTCGACTACGTGCACGTTGCCGCGAAGTCTGGCTTGCACGCCATCCCAGTAGTCCTGCTCCCCGGTCTCCCCGAACAGGACCTGCGAGAGCTCATGTCTAACCTCGGCATAACCGTTGTTACCCGAGGCGGCAATGACTTCCGTGTCACTGCGCCCACAATCGACCAGTCATAAGTAGGTCAACCGCCGGCAAGTCCGGTGCGGCCCAATCAAGATCACCCAGATCCTGAAGCGCGGTCCACACCATCCGATCGTGATCAGTACTCGATTCGGACGGCTCACCCACGAGCTCGGCATGAAGGCAGATCAGCCTGATCGTCCTCTCTCCGACCAGAGTGTCGCTTGTCGCCACCTCACCGAGTACTCGAATCTCGATACCGAGTTCTTCTGAAATCTCACGGCGCACCGCTTCTTCGGCAGTCTCCCCGGCTTCGATCTTGCCGCCGGGGAACTCCCACTTCCCGCCCGCAGCTTTTCCTGCACGACGCCGACAAGCAAGCACATGGCCGTCCTTGAGGATGGCAGCAGCTGCGACCTGCAGAACATTGTCCATAAGACGACGGTAGACCAGCGGAGTCAAGCGACACCGTCGAGTACTCCTCAAGTCTCCGGATGCCCATCAGGGAAGTCGGAGCGACAATGCCGGTTGCGCCCCGCTGAGTGGTGGAGTTTCTCGACACCGTGCGGGGTCAGCTGTTGTTGATCATGCCGCGTTGAATTCGGGGATTGCTACCTCCGCAACCTCGGCGACCGACAGCTTCATCGAGTGCACGATCACCGATGAGCGCTTGACCTTCTTCGGCGGCGCAGCGATCGCTCACACACTCTTGCCCGATCTGCACCTGTCTGAAGACATCACCCTCCTCGCGCGCGCACCGTGCATGAGCATCGCTGAAGAAAATCAAGATGTCTTGGTCGCGGCGCTACGAAGCTGATCGGCACGCCGATCTTCGAACCCGCCCTGACGGACACGCGCGGCTCGCAGATACGCGTCACGCTCGTCGCCCGACGAGCCGGCTCGCTGCACATCGAGTTCACGTACCCAAGACCCAACCCCGGTGTGGTGACTGTGTCTTCGCTTACAAGCTCGCGGTCAGGAGCCTGAGTGTCAACTGGTCGAGCCACCCTGAGCGTCGAGGGCCGCTGACCGGGCTATCCCCAGTCCAGCTCCCATACTTTCCGCTCTACGATTCGGCGCTCGATCGGCCCCACATCACTGGGCAGAACTGCCCTCCCTCCACCCCGTCACCGCTCCGATAGGCTCGGACGCATCACGAGGAACCGGGGGGATTCATGGATCGTGACGATCTGGGGCGGCTGCCACACACGACGTTCATACCGAGAACGATGATCCGGACAGCGACCATCGCGCTGCTCTGCGTTGTTGCAGGCGCGAGCGCCGTCGGATGCGCCGCGCTCCCGCTCGGGCCGAGCGAGACCAGCAGCGCACCCGCCGAGCAGGCGGCAGACACGCGGGATGCCTCGTGCGATATCGTCGCGGCGGAATGGGGCTGGGCGCTCGACCCCTGGCGAGACCTCCGCGTCGGTAGCGAGAGCGGCCGCAACGACTTCACGCAGATGCAGCTCGACCATCGGGAGATGATCACCGAGCTCCAGGACGTCGCCGACCGCACCACGGATGCCGATGTGCGGGCCGTGCTCGATACGACGATCCAGGTCCACGAGAAGTACGTCGAAGAGGTGTGGCCGGTGCTGATCACCCTTCCGAAGGGCTTCGTCGTCGACCTGAACGACCCGACGAACACGCTGGTGGTTCTCGGGGAGACGACGGCCGCCTACGACCGAGAGCTGCTCGACGCCGATGTGGCGCGGTACGACCTCTGCGGCCCTGTGCAGGACGGGCAGACCGGAGCGCAAGCCTGCACGATCGTCAACGAGGACTGGGTCGATGGCGGCCTGGTCTTCAACTCGGCCGCAGACAAGACCGCCAAGCAGGACATCGATGAAGGCATCGCGCTCGGTGCCGACGCCCTGGGTCAGCTCAAGGACGCACTGGTCCAGGTCACCGTCCCCGAAGTCCTCGACGAACTGGTCGTCATGTACGGCGCCTATGAGACCTTCTACGAGGAGCAGTTCTTCATCGCGCCGACCGCCGAGGAGTCGGCGCAGATGTCCGAAGAGGAATGGGCCGAGTACGTCGCCACCGCTGAGGAGCTCTTCGCGGCGTGGGACGGCACGCTGCTCGCGGGTGAGGAGAAGCTCGCCACGTACTGCGGCGGCGTGGAGTAGCACCAGGCACACCGTTCAACGGCCCCGCCGGACGCGACGGCGACCGATGGGGATGCGTGCCGCAAGACCGCGCATACGCTGACAATAGGCGCGGCTTCGCACACTGAGGGGTATGCACGCTCACGCTCGAACACGCAGCTCGCGCCCGCTCATCGCTCTCGCGGTCGTCGGCGCGCTCATCACGGGGACCGTCGCGTGGAATGCCGGGATCGGCCAAGCGCGCGGCGACGCCCCCGAGCCGGGTGGCTATGCCTGGCCTGCGACCGGAGCAGCAGCGATCGCCGTCAACGGCGGGCCGGCCTCCGCCAGCTCGGACCGCGCCTACCCCATGGCAAGCATCTCGAAGGTCGTCACAAGCCTGATGATCCTTGAGGAGCGCCCCCTGAGCGTCGGCGAGGAAGGCGAGCGGTACCGAATGACCGAGACGCATGAACGCGCGTACCTCGAATCGGTGCAGAGAGGAGAGTCCGCGCTCGAGGTCCCCGTCGGCGGCGACCTCTCGCAGTATCAGCTGCTCGAAGGCATCCTCATCGGGTCGGCGTGCAACTACGCGGATATCCTCGTCGAGCGCATCTGGGGTGATGACGACGCCTTCGCCGACGCCGTAGCCTCCTTCCTCGCCCGGCAGGGCCTGACCGGGATCACCATGGTCGAGCCCACGGGCATCGATCCGCGGAACACCGCAACGCCCGCCGCCCTCGTAGACCTCGGCCGCCTCGCGCTGGCCGACCCTGTCGTCGCGGAGATCGTCGCGAAACGCTCCGTCGTCCTCCCGGGCGCAGGACGGGTCGAGAACACCAACGAACTGCTCGCCGAGCCCGGATCGCTCGGGATCAAGACCGGCACCGTGGACGGCAACTACAACCTGCTCTCCGCGCGCGACATCATCGCCGCGGACGGCGCGACCCTTCGCGTCATCGTGGTCGTGCTCGGGCAGCCCGATGACGAAACACGCTTCGAGGCGTCACGAGCGCTCTCCTCCCAGATCGAGCAGACGGTGCCGGTCGGCGCTCCCTGACCACCTCACGGCAGATCCTCCACCTCGATCTCGTCGTCGCCGTCGTCCTCGACGTCCTCGTCATCCGGCTCCGGGTCGGTCGTCGGAAAGTCCGGGTCGAAGCCCTCGGCCTCTACCCGGCGCTCCTCTTCGGGGAATCCCTGTGGGTCTGACATGGTTGCTCCTTGTGTAGGGGTTGTCGAGATTCGAGTGTGCGCTCCGCGCACGCAGATCTCACCCCCGTTGACACCGAACCCCGCAAGTCGAACCGTCCAGAAGTGGACGGTTCGACTGCGCGCCATGAAGCCAGACACACGAGCGCCCGCACGCATCCAGGGCACCCGAGAAGGACGAGAAACCATGACCCCCAGCGACGTCTCCGCCATGATCGATCACACGCTGCTCAGCGCCACAGCCACCCGCGCCGATGTCGCCGCCCTCGTCGACGAGGCGATCGAGCTCGGGGCGTACGCCGTGTGCGTCTCGCCCAACATGCTGCCCCTCGACCTCCCCGCCGACTCCGACCTCAAGGTCGCCGTCGTGTGCGGCTTCCCCAGCGGCAAGCACGCGTCCGAGGTCAAGGCCGCCGAGGCCGCCCTCGCCGTCACCAAGGGTGCGGACGAGATCGACATGGTGATCGACATCGCCGCCGCCATCGAGCACGACGAAGCCGCCCTCGAGGCAGATATCGCCGCGGTCCGCCGCGCCGCACCGGCCCCCAGCGTCCTCAAGGTCATCATCGAATCCGCGGCTCTCGACGAGGCCGGTGTCATCGCCGCATCCCGCGCCGCCGTCCGTGCTGGCGCGGACTTCGTGAAGACTTCCACAGGGTTCCACCCCGCTGGCGGCGCCACCACGCGCGCCGTCGAGCTGATGGCCAAGACCGTCGACGGCAAGGCCCAGATCAAGGCATCCGGCGGAGTCCGCACGCTCGCGGATGCCGAGGCCATGATCGCCGCCGGAGCCACCCGACTCGGCGTCTCGGGAACGCGCGCCCTCCTCGCGGGCGCCGCATCCACGGGATACTGACGCAGAGCGCACGATGCCCCCGGAGGTCGTTCCTCCGGGGGCATCGTCATGTCCGTCCTACGTCAGCCGATCGGATCGAGCTCCTGGTGCTCGGTGATCCACTTCGTGAGCCGCGGGTACACCCAGAAGCTGTAGATCCCGATGGTCACGATGCACAGCAGCAGCCACTTGATCCACATGCCGAAGAGCCTCGGAGCGGTCCCGGTGAACCGCAGACGCTGACCGTTGATGAACGTGTGCTTCGCCTTCCACCGGTAGGTCATCACGACCGCCCAGGGATAGCAGATGCCCAGCGTGACGACGGTGATGAGGAACCCGCCGATCTGGATGCCGACCCACGTGGCCGCCCCGCCATCGAAGCCCCACTGCAGGTGAGGCAGACGCCCCGGTGTCTGAATCGCAGGCGCATCGGTCATTGCATCGTGTCCTTCCGGATGCCGCGGACGTCAGCCGCGGAGAGCAAGAGAAGGGAGCGCTCGCGATCCGCAAGGCGCTCCCTCCGCTGACATTAGCGGATCGGCGACCTTCCCTCGGCGCGAGCCCGCCTCACCACCGGGATACGGTGGATGCCATGAGCACCCGCCGCGTCGAGCTGACCCTGCACAAGCCCTGGTTCGCGCTCTATGCCGGCATCCGACCCACCCTCGTGATCGCCGGCCGCGGCCAGCCGACGCAGTGGGGTCGCGGCACCTGGCAGGTGCCGGCGGACGAATCGGTGCGCCTGGAAGTCTTCCTCTTCAATCGCATCTGGCGCTTCGGTCAGGCGGAGATCACGCTCGCCCCGGACGCCGAGGGGACGCTGAACTACCGTGCGCCGGCTCTGCCGTTCCTCCGCGGGCAGTTCCGGCTGACGCCAACCGACTGACCGAACGGTGCCAGAAGCCCCCGGGCGAGCAGCAGACTTCTCCCTCCGCGAACTTCCATGCTCATGTATGGAAACAGGCGTAGCGTGGATGGTGGCCGCACACGCCGACCCGCCCGGCACCTCGCCAACGGATGAGGCCCCGGACGCCGAACAGCAAGCCCAGGAGGCTCTCATGACGGACGCACGATTCAGCGACAAGACCATCATCATCACCGGCGGAGGATCCGGCCTCGGCCGCGCCACCGCAGTGCGCCTGGCGGGCGAAGGCGCCAACCTCGCCCTTGTCGACGTCTCGGAGCAGGGGCTCGCGGACACCGTCGCCGCCGTGCGCGAGACCACCCCAGACGCCCGCGTGATCACGACCGTCGCCGATGTCTCCGATGAGACGCAGGTGCAGGCCTACGTCGACGCCGCCGTCGCCGAGTTCGGCCGCATCGACGGCTTCTTCAACAACGCCGGCATCGAAGGCAAGCAGAACCTGACCGAGGACTTCACCGCGGCCGAGTTCGACAAGGTCGTCGCCATCAACCTCCGGGGCGTCTTCCTCGGCCTCGAGAAGGTCCTCGCCGTCATGCACAAGCAGGGCAGCGGATCGATCGTGAACACCGCGAGCGTCGGCGGCATCCGCGGTGTCGGCAACCAGTCCGGATACGCCGCCGCCAAGCACGGCGTCGTCGGCCTCACCCGCAACTCGGCCATCGAGTACGGCAAGTTCGGCATCCGCCTGAACGCGATCGCCCCGGGCGCGATCTGGACCCCGATGGTCGAGAACTCGATGAAGCAGATCGACCCGGAGAACCCGCGCAAGGCCGCCGAGCAGTTCATCCAGGCCAACCCCACCAAGCGTTACGGTGAGGCGCACGAGATCGCCGCGGTCGTGGCGTTCCTGCTCTCCGACGACTCGTCCTACGTCAACGCCGCCGTCGTGCCGATCGACGGCGGGCAGTCCGCGGCGTACTGACCCCGTCGCCGCCTGTGGCGGCACCCCGGGAGCGCAGGTGGATGGTCGACATCTGCCTGCCCTCCCGGCACGCGCGGGATCAGGCCGACCACACCGCAGGGCGCACCGCGAGCAGACCAGCGCGCGTCTCCAGCTCTGCGGCGAGCGCGATGATCGACGCCTCGCCTCCCGGACGCCCGATGAGCTGCACGCAGACCGGATGCCCGACGGCATCCACCGTCACCGGAACGACGATCGCCGGGAGCCCCGCGACGTTGACGAAACTCGAGTAGGGCGCGTACCGCACCTGCTGATCGAAGTTGCGGGCCGCGTCGGTGCGGTCGAACCAGCCCACCGGACGCGCCGGGAGGGCGAGCGCAGGGGTGAGCACGGCGTCGAAGGGAGCGAAAGCCGTGATCGTCTGCTTCTCGAAGACGGTCGCCGCCGCGAGCCCGTCCAGCACCTCGCGTCCCGACAGGCGTCGCCCTTCCCGAGCGAGCCATGCCGTGATGGGCTCGACGAGCTCCAGCTCGTCATCAGACAGCGCCATCCGTGCGGCGCTGGTGCGCCAGAGCGTCGTGAACATCTCTGCATATCCGCGCGGTCGCCACGCGAAGGCGTCGACGCCGTGCCCGGCATCCGACAACAGCGCACCCGCGACCTCGACGGCACGCGCCGCCTCCGCGTCGAGGCGGATGTCGGTGTCGTCGTCCCAGGGCGAGACGGTCGTGACCCCGACGCGCGCGGCGCCGGTGAACGGGACCGCATCCGGGGCGGCCGTGGCATAGCCGTACGGGCGTCCGGAGATCTGCACGTCCAGCAGCAGTGCGGCATCCGCCACCGTTCTCGCGATCGGACCGGCGACCGCGAGACCTCCGGGGCCGTCCAGCCCAGAGGCGAACGGCACCCTCCCCCGCGACGGCTTGATCCCTACCAGTCCGACGGTGGCGGCGGGGATGCGGATCGACCCGCCGGCGTCGGATGCCGGAGCCACAGGCAGCAGCCCCGCAGCAACCGCCGTCGCCGCCCCTCCGCTGGAGCCGCCTGCTCCGTTCGCCGGATTCCACGGATCGCGCGCGGGTGGCGCGACCTGCGACTCGGTGTACCCGGTCATCCCGAACTCCGGCGTGTTCGTCTTGCCGAGGCTCACCCCGCCCGCCTCGTCGAGCACGGCCGCCTGATCGCCGGTCGTGTCGGCCACGGCGTCGCGATGAAGAAGCGAGCCGAACCTCGTCGGCACCCCTGCCCTCGGCACAAGGTCCTTGTCACCGAACGGCAGCCCCCACAGCGCGCCAGCCGGCGCGCTGCCACCGAGGGTCGTCGCCCGCTCGAGAGCGGCGTCCGCGGTCACCTCGACGAAGGCACCCAGCTCGCCGTCCAGACGGGCGATGCGGTCGAGGTAGTGCGTCACGAGTTCTCGCGGCGAGAGCTCCCCCACTCGCAGCGCCGCCAGCTGTTCCGTCGCGGTGAGGTCATGCAGCTCGGCCATCCTCCGAGCCTACGGGCGAGTCACGATCCGACGGCGATCTCGCCGCCCCGCGCATCCTGTCTGTGAGGATCTGCCTATGAGGATCCGACTTCCCGCCGCGCTCGCCGCGTGTGCGCTCATCACGGGGTCTCTCACCGGCTGCGGGGTCATGAGCGACTCCTGCATCGACTGGGTGTACTTCGAGACTCCCGCCGATGCTGCCGAGGACGCGGATGCCGTCGTTCTCGGCACCATCGTGCAGCAGACAGGCACGACCACCTACCTCGGCATGACGGCGACGACGTGGATGATTCAGGTCGATGAATGGGTCGACGGCAACGGCGACGAGGAGATCGTCGTCACATCCCTCCCCCGCCGCTGCGGGGACAGAGGCGACACGATGGCGGACAGACAGGGCGAAGAGGGCATGATCCTCTTCCTCCGCGACGATGACGAGACATCGACCTGGCAGGCGATCACGCCCTGGCAGGGCGTCGTACCCGCGGGCCCCGGTGGTTCCATCCCGGAGTCCTGGCCGGACGACATCTACGACTGAGCATCCACCGACCGGTGGATGCGATGATCCGCCACCTCACCGCTTACGCGCTCCCTCCGCGACGGGCACGCTGGACGCATGACCGACAACGTGATCGAGGTCCGAGACCTTCGCAAGTCGTACGGGGCCTTCACCGCCGTGGACGGCATCAGTTTCGACATCCACCGGGGTGAGACCTTCGCCCTGCTCGGACCGAACGGGGCAGGCAAATCCACGACGATCGAGATCCTGGAGGGATACCGGCATCGCACCTCGGGCGACGTGCACGTGCTCGGCGTCGATCCGCAGCACGGCGGCCTGGACTGGAAGGCCCGCCTGGGGATCGTGCTCCAGTCCACCGGCGAGACCGGGAGCTTCACCGTCCGTGAGCTGCTCACCGAGTTCGCCGGCTACTACCCGAACCCCCGCGACGTCGACGAGATCATCGCCGCCGTAGGGCTGACCGAGAAGCAGAAGACGAGGGCCGGTCGGCTCTCGGGCGGTCAGCAGCGCCGTCTCGATGTGGCGCTCGGCATCATCGGCCGCCCTGAGCTGCTGTTCCTCGACGAGCCGACGACCGGATTCGACCCCGAGGCCCGCCGCCAGTTCTGGGATCTCATCCGCTCCCTGAAGGCCGACGGCACGAGCATCCTGCTCACCACCCACTACCTCGACGAGGCCGCGCAGCTCGGCGATCGGGCGGCCGTGATCACCGGTGGACGCATCGCCGCCATCGGTCCGATCGACGAGATCGGCGGCACCGAGGCCCGCACTCCGCTGGTCCGGTGGAGCGCCGGAGGGGAGACCCGTGAGGAACGCACCACCGCACCGGGCTCGCTCGTCGCAGAGCTCGTCCGCTCTGGCGGGGAGCCGACCGGCCTCGAGGTGCTGCGTCCGACCCTGGAGGACATCTACCTCGGCCTGATCCGCGCATCGGAAGAGGACCCCGCCGACGAGACCCTCGTGAAGGAGCTGTCATGACGACCACCACCGCCCCCGGCCGCTTCGGGCCCGCTCGTACGGTGCGGCTGGGGCTCCGCCGCATCGGCTTCGAGCTTCGGCAGTACTTCCGCGCCGGGGATCAGGTCTTCTTCACCTTCCTCTTCCCGACGATGATGTACCTCCTGTTCGCCACGATCTTCACGGGCGACATCGGCGGAGGCGAGGACACGATCAGCATGGCGACGTACTATCTGCCCGGCCTCATCGCCGGCGGCATCCTGCTCTCCGGCGTCCAGGGACCCGCGCTGGAGATCGCCACGGAGAAGAGCGACGGGACCCTCAAGCGGCTCGGTGGCACCCCGATCTCGCCGATCACCTACTTCATCGGGAAGATCGGCGAGGTCTTCGTCACGGCCGTGCTGCAGATCGCGCTGCTCATCGCCGTCGCCGTCCTCGTCTACCGTGTCGAGCTGCCCGCGGATGCGGATGCGTGGTGGCGCTTCGCCTGGGTGTTCGTGCTCGGCCTCATCACATGCACCCTGCTCGGCATCGCGCTGTCGGCGGTGCCCCGCAGCGGGAAGTCCGCTGCCGCCGTCGTCATCCCCGTCGTGCTGCTCATCCAGTTCGTCTCCGGTGTGTACATCGCCTTCTCGATGCTCCCGGAGTGGCTGCAGAACGCTGCAGGGGTGCTGCCCGTCGCCTGGATCGCCAGGGGAATGCGCTCGGTGTTCCTGCCGGAGTCCTTCCAGGCGGCCGAGGTCAGCGGCAGCTGGGACACCGGGATGACCGCCCTCGTCCTCGTCGCGTGGCTCGTCATCGGACTGATCCTGAGCCTGGTGACGTTCCGCTGGATCCGCAGGGATCGGTGACGTCCGCGGTGCGGATGAGAGAGTGGAGCCCATGAACCGCGGCGGCAAAGAGCATCTGGGCTGGGACCTCGCCACCGGCGCGCTGCTGATCGTCATCACGGTCATCGCGTTCACGCTGCCGGAGCGGTTCCCGTGGTCGTCCTGGATGCTCGTCTGCAACGCCGTCGCGCTGGTGCTCGTGTACGTCCTGGGGGCGCGGCCCTTCGTCAGCATCCATGAGGACGCTGTGCCCTCCGTGCGACGCTCCTACCTCATCCAGGCCGCGCTCATCGTGCTGCTGGCGGTGGGCACCATGATCGAGCCGAACATGCTGCTGCTGCAGACGATCGTCCTCCCGCTGATCTGGATGACCTCGCGCTCCACACGCCAGTCGCTGACGGTGACGGTGATCAACGCCGTCGTGCTCGGTCTCGCGTACTCGGCATGGGGCGGCTTCGCGCCGACGACCGTGATGGCGGGGTTCCTCACCAGCGGCCTGTCCGCCGCCTTCTCCATCGCGCTCGGTCTATGGATCACGCGCATCGCCGAATGGGGATCCGAACGCCAGCGGCTCCTCGCCGAGCTCACGTCCGCTCAGGCTGACCTCGAATCGGCGAGTCGGGAGGCCGGCGCGACGGCCGAACGCGCGAGACTCGCCCGCGACGTCCACGACACCATCGCCCAGGGGCTCACCAGCATCGTGATGCTCGCCGAACGCGCCAGGCACGAGCCATCGCCGCAGACCATCGGCCTCATCGAGGACGCCGCCAGGGAGGCCCTCCGCGAGGCGAGGGCGCTCGTCGTCGTCGAATCGCCCGCGACCGATCCCTCCGGCTCGCTGGCGGAGGCGTTGCGCAGGCTCGGCACGCGGTTCGAGCGCGAGACGGGTGTGCGCGTCAGCGTGGATGCCGCGGAGACGGGCGTGCCCCGCGATATCCAGGTGGTTCTGCTCCGATGCGCGCAGGAGGGCCTCGCCAATGTGCGAAAGCACGCCGAAGCACGCTCGGCGGCTGTGACGCTGACGGTCGGCGTGGAAGCCGCGCTCACCGTCCGCGACGATGGACGAGGGCTCGGACCCGACGGCGCCGACGAGAGCCGCGGCTTCGGCCTGGCGGGAATGCGCGACCGCGTCGCCCTCGTGGGAGGAACACTCGATGCGAGCGACGACGCGCCGCGAGGCACCGTGGTGACCGTCCGCATCCCGCTCGAGACCGCGGAGGCCGACGCATGATCCGCATCCTCGTCGCCGACGACCACCCGATCGTCCGCTCGGGCATCGTGGGCCTGCTCGCCCTCGACGAAGGGCTGGACGTCGTCGGGCAGGCTGCGGACGGAGCGGAGGCAGTGCGGATGGCCTCGAGCCTGCATCCGGACGTGGTCCTGATGGATCTGCGGATGCCGGGGCTGAGCGGCGCAGAGGCGACGGCCAGGATCACCTCCGCGCACCCGGATGTGCGGGTCCTCGTCCTCACGACCTACGAGTCCGACGACGACATCCTCGGAGCCATCGAGGCGGGAGCGAGCGGCTATCTGCTCAAGGCGGCCCCGCACGAGGAGATCATCGCCGGCATCCGCGCCGTGGCGGTCGGCAGGACGGTCCTCGCACCGTCGATCGCCGCGACCCTCGTCGCACGGATGCGCGAGGATGCCGTCGAGCGCCCTCAGCTCAGCCCGCGCGAGACCGAGGTTCTGCGCCTCGTCGCCGCGGGACGGAGCAACCCCGAGATCGCCAGGGAGCTCTTCATCGGAGAAGCGACGGTGAAGACCCACCTGCTGCACGTCTTCGAGAAGCTCGGCGTCTCGGATCGGACGAGAGCGGTCACGCTCGCGCTGGAGCTCGGGATCCTCTGAGAACGGTCACCCAGCGCGGCGGAACTGCGCGGCAGCCGGGCAGTCGAAGGGGTCGCGGGCTGCGAGCCCGACGCGGTTGAGGTAGTCGATGACGATCGCGTACGAGCGGCCGAGGCTCGTCTCGACATACGGCACGTCGTTCGCCGCGCAGTAGTCCCGCACGATCTCGCGGGCCTTGGAGAGGTGCAGCCGGGACATGTTCGGGAAGAGGTGATGCTCGACCTGGTGGTTGAGGCCGCCCATCAGCCAGGTGGCCCACCAGCCGCCCGTGATGTTGCGGGAGGTGCGCACCTGCTTGGAGAAGAAGTCGAGCTTGGCGTCGGGCGCGATGATCGCCATCCCCTTGTGGTTCGGCGCGAACGAGGCGCCCATGTAGACGCCGAAGACCGCCAGCTGCACGCCCATGAAGGCGAAGGCCATGCCCAGCGGAAGCAGCAGGAAGACGGGCATCAGGATCATCGCGAAGCGCAGCGTGATGAGGCCGAGCTCGATCCATCGTCCCTTCACGCCTTTGCGCGTCAGGAGGTGCTTCAGCCCGATGTAGTGCAGGTTGAGACCCTCGAGGGTCAGCAGCGGGAAGAACAGCCAGCCCTGTCTGCGGGTGATCAGGCGGATGAGGCCGCGGGATTTCGCAGCATCCGCTTCCAGGAACGAGATCGTGTCGACCTCGATGTCCGGATCTTTGCCCACCTGGTTGGGATTGCCGTGATGGCGGGTGTGCTTGGAGTCCCACCAGGCGTAGCTCATGCCGACGATCCCCGCCAGAATGCGGGCGAGGCGGAAGTTCGCCGGCCCTGAGCTCAGGATCTGGCGATGCGCGGCCTCATGTGCGAGGAACGCGACCTGTGTGAAGAGGATGCCGAGGGCGGCCGCGATGAGCAGCTGGAACCAGCTGTCGCCGAGCAGGATGAATCCGGTCACGCATCCGCCGAAGCCGACGAGGAGCGCTGCGGCGACCAGGGAGTAGAAGATCGGGGTGCGCTGCAGGAGCCCGGTCTCTTTGACGACCTGCTGGACGTCTCGGTATGCCCGTGCCATGGGCGGGAACTCGGCATTGCCCGCGTAGGTCTGGCGTACCGGTCCGAGAGTGGCGGAGGTCGTGTCGACCTGCGGGATGGAGATGATGCTCTCCTGTCGATCGGAGCCCTTGAGCTATGAAAGCCAAGGGCAGCTGCCGATCGCCTACCTCAGGGTAGCCCGCCCGATATGCACGGATGGGCATACGTTCATCGATCCAGCGGGGGTCAGGCCCTCGCCCGGCGGACGCGGCGACGCAGCGTCAGCCGCAGCGGGTGCTTCGCCGGCCGACCAGCCGTCTCGAGGGCGCGACGGGCGTCGGCGAGGGTGGAGAAAGCACCGAGGTCGGTGCCTCGTTCGTCGCGCAGGACGTGCGCGTCGCCGTCGAATTCGACGAAGCCGGCGAACTCGCCGTCCCGCGTCGCGACGTGCACGTCGTCGTCGGCCTGCTTCCAGTTCAGTGTGTCGTTGATGATGCTCATGGTGTTGCTTGCTCTTGCTCTGGGGCGGGCGCGCGCAGGCGCGCCTCACGTTCTCGTGAGATCGAGGGCGGATGCCGCGCGCGTCGGTGTGCGTGGTCCGTGATGGCCCTGATCAGTGGCGACGTGATGCGCCGAATCGCGGCGAATCGTTCACGTTGCGTCACCCAGTCTAGCAGGCACCCCCTGACAGAGGGTCGAAAGGGTCAACTCGAGGCCGCGAGCACCTCGTCCTCGGACACCGGATCAGCCGGCATCCACACCCGCCGGGGGTGCGCCGAGGACCCGGTCACGACCCAGCGACCGGCGGGCTCGACGGGCGGATGCTCCGGCGCAGCATCCTCGCTCTGCCAGACGTCGCGGATGATGCGACGGGGATCGTACTGGCGGGGGTCCAGCGCCGACCAGTCCTCGCGGACGAGAGCGACGCCGCTGTCCTCCTCCGCCCTCTTCCGTGCCTCGCCGGCGACGTCCTTGAGCCGTCGCAGCATGGTTGCCAGTCGGGCAGCGTACGCGGGGAGGCGATGCGGCCCGATGATCACGGCAGCGACCAGCGCCACGAGGAAGAGCTTCTCGATCGTCAACCCGAACATGTCATGCTCTCGCTTCCTGGACGTGCGCGAGCGCCCGCCGGTCCGCCGCCCTGTCGTGCCACCACGCAATGGCGAGCGCCGCGAGGAAAAGCAGGGCCATCGGGATCGCGATGAGGAACATCGACAGCACATCGGCGGCCGGGGTCACCACTGCGCTGAACACGACGATCGCGACGATCACGATGCGCCAGCTCCTCGCGACGGTCCGGGCGGCGAGCAGTCCGAGGAGGTTCAGCACGACGATGAACACGGGGAGGACGAAAGCGATGCCGGTGGCGAGCACGATCTTGAGCACGAAGTCCACGTAGTACGAGGCCTGCAGCAGGGTCGAATCCTCACTGTCGGCGAAGCTCGCCAGGAGCTCCACCATGCGGGGGAACAGGAGGAAGCCGAGCGTGCAGCCTGCGGCGAAGAGCGGGATCGCGGCCCCGAGGAACCCGAAGGCGTACTTCTTCTCGCGTCGCGTGAGCCCGGGCGCGAGGAAGCGGAAGAGCTCGTAGAGCCACACCGGGATCGCGATCACGAGGCCCGCGTACAGGGCGATCTTGAGCTTCAGATCGAAGGCGCCGGTGATGCTGTCGTAGTTCAGGCTCGCGTCGCGGGATTCGGCGAGCGCGGTGATGGGTGCGCGCAGCACCTCCAGGATCACTCCCGACAGGAGGTATCCGACGATCACGGAGATCAGCAGCGCCGCCGTCGCGCGGAAGGCGCGGGTGCGCGCCTCCCGCAGGTGCGAGGCGAGCGGCATCCGCCCGGCGGGCGGCGTCTCCGTGATCGTCGGAGCGGGACCGGTCATGGTCTACTCCGCTGCGGCGAGCTTCGGGCGATCGGAAGCCGCACCGGCGGAGGCCGCGGCATGCGCGTGCCCGCTCTGGTCCTCTGCGACCGCCGCCTCCACGGCATCCGCCCTCGCCGCCTCGGGTGTCTGCGCCTCCGAGCGCAGGATCCGCATCGACTGCCCGACGCTGCGGGCGAGAGCGGGGAGCTTGGTGGCCCCGAAGACGAGGACGACGATGGCGAGGATGATCAGGGCGTGCCACCCTGTGAGGTTCTGGAACATGTCGGTTCTCCTGTCGTGTGAGCTGGTCTCAGTTGGACGGCGGCTCGCCCGGCCCGGTGGAGTCTCCGGATCCCCCGGGGCCTCCGCTGCCGCCTGGCGCGGCTCCGGCGCTCGGCGTGGTCGAGGTGTCGATGCGTACCTGCAGGGTCGCGGTGTACCCGTTCGAGGCATCGCCCGTCACGGTCGCCAATTGCAGGGCCGCGCTGTCGTCACCGAAGACGTTGTCGCTGGCGAGCGTGATCTGCGAGAGGTTCTGCGCCGACCCGTCGTACCTCGCATCCGCGTACACCGCGTCGCAGGCGTCTTCGGGCAAGGCCAGCTGCGAAGTGGCGATGGCGTTGGCGGAATCCGTGATGGAGTCGACGTCCGGGTAGACCTCGAAGTGGATGTGCGGCCAGCGGCCCGAATAGCAACCGGGGAAGATCGAGGCGAAAGAGACGGTGCCTGACGCATCAGCGACCTGAACCCCGCGCAGATACGTGACGTCCTCGAGGCCCTCGGAGTACATCGAGTACTCGCCCTCGGCGGTGCAGTGCCAGGCGTACACGGCGACGCCCTCGAACGGCGCATCGTCGTTCGCCATGTCGAGCACCTCGAGCTCGAACGTCAGGGGAACGCCGTCTGCGGTCGCCGAGCCATCGATCGAGGTGGTGATGTCCTGGCGGACGATGCCGGTCTCCTCCAGCACATCAGGACCGTTCGACCCGTCGCCGGGATAGGGGCCTGCGGTCTCATCGGGGATCTCCCCCTCGGCCGTCGTGCCGGTCGAGGACGTGCCCTCGCCCGACGAGGTCGACGTCGTGCCCGACGTTGACGAGCTCGCCGTCGCCGAGCAGGCCGCCAGGACGACGGCACCGACGCCGAGACCGGCGATGCTGAGCACGCTCCGACGACTGATCAGTGTGCGCAGGTCGAAGGGGGCACCCTGATCGACGACCTCTTCGTCCGGTCGGTCGAGGAGACGGCCCTCGTAGGTCGGGCCGCCCGGGGTCTCGATGGGTTCTGGGATGCGGCTCATGATCGTGCTCCTCTCGTGCCGAACCGTGGTGGGTGAGACCCATGGTTCCCGAGGAGCCGATCAGCGAGCTATGCCAGATCTATGTGCTTTCTATGAGACGCGCTCGACCGGAGGTCGGATGACGAGCACGGCGACGATCACCGCGAGGATGCCGGCCGTCAGCGTGACAGGGACGGGGATCACGGGGTCGAGCAGCACGAGCAGCGCACCGATCGGGACCACGGTGTTGACCACGCGATCCGCGTTCTCGCGGATCGCGACGAACCAGATCCCCAGCAGGAAGACCGCGATCGGGATCGTCACGGAGAACGAGGCCGCCAGCGAGGAGAGCTCGCTCTCGCCCATCATCACGTCGATCTCGACCTCGATGCCCGCAGAGAAGGCGGCCGCGGCCATGAAGACGAAGTAATGGATGTACCCGTAGCGCAGCGAACGGGGCAGCGTGTCCACCGAGTGGTGGTGCTCCGGCCAGAAGTAGATCCACCACATCGCCGCTGTCGCGATGAGGGTGAGCACGGCGATGGCGATGAGAGGACCGATGCTCTCCGCATCCTGCAGCGCGCCGATGATCGCGTTCGCCGAGGCGAGCAGGCTCTCGCCGAGGACGATGAGGGTGAACAGCCCATACCGCTCCGTGACGTGATGCCGGTGCCACGGCGTCTGGTTGCGGTACTCGGCGAAGACCGGCACGGCGAGCTCGAGAAGGGCGCAGACGACGAAGGCGGGCAGCCGGATGCCTTCCGGCAGGAAGAGGAACACGACCCAGAGCACCTGGACGACCGCGATGCCGCCGGCGTACTTGAGCGCCGCACCGCGCAGCGGCCCCGCATTGCTCGCAGCCCGCAGCCACTGCGAGATCATCGCGATGCGCATGATGATGTAGCCGATGACGACGATGAGGAAGTCGCCGTGGAACGCATTCGGGATGCCGGCGGCGAGAACGAGCACGCCGCCCATCTGGACGATGGTGGTCACCCGGTACACCCAGTCGTCGGTGTCGAAGGCGCTGGCGAACCAGGTGAAGTTCATCCAGGCCCACCAGATCGCGAAGAAGACGCAGGCGTAGGAGACCAGCCCCTCCAGCGCGTGCCCCTCGGCGATCGCATGGTGTAACTGCCCGGACGCCGTGCTGACCGCGACGACGAAGACGAGGTCGAAGAACAGCTCGAGCGTGCTCGCGACACGATGCGGCTGCCCAGGGTCGCGGGGCAGCATGCGTGTCATCCGGAACCGGGGTGCGGTGCGCTGGTCGGTCATCGCAACAGAGTAGACCTGCCTCCGGACGCCTCCGTGCCGTGCGACGACTTTGACCCCCGGTCGACGGACAAGCCCGCATCCGCCGTTTTCATCCATTCGGGGGATAAATCTTCCGCAGACGTTCAGGATCCGCTAAAGTGATCGACGTCTGCAGTTCTGCTGCATCGGACGCCGTGTGGGAACGGCGATCCACACCGTGCGACGTGGGGTCGTGAGGAGCAGCAGAACCCGAGGGGTCGGGAATGCAGGCGGATGCCGCATGCACATCGCGTGCGGTCTGGGGAAAATCTGGGGAAATCATGGCGCACTGGGGAAATCTGCGTACATATGAGGCTCGCGAGGCCCTGGCATGACGTCCGTCGAGGAGGCGCTGGGGCTCACTCGCTCGACGCCGACGTTCACGCCTGCCGCATCGCGAGCCAAGGTCGCATCGCGCACCGTCGTCGCGCCGCGGGTCTCCGCGACGCTCGAACGCCGTCAGCTGTGGGAGCGACGGTACCGGATGCGCCTGCGTCTGACCGACGCCGCGATCATCGTCGCCGCGACCGCGCTGACCGCCGTCGTCCAGCTGCTCGTGCTGGGGACACCGGTCGGCGTGGTCGTGCGCGGCGGCGTGGTGCTGGCGGTCGGCTGGTATCTGATGCTGAGCGCGCTGAACACGCGCGCCGCGGCGATCTTCGGCTCCGGGGCTGCCGAGTACCGTCGCGTCGCGCATGCCGGTGGCCTCGCCTTCGGGTTCCTCGCGATCATCGGCGTGCTGCTGGAGTGGGAAGGGCTCCGCCCGCAGCTGCTGATCGCCCTGCCGTTGGGGATGCTGGGGCTCCTCGTCGCGCGGTGGACCTGGCGCCGGTGGCTGCAGCGTCAGCGCCTGGGCGGTCACTACGTGTCGCGGACGCTCGTCGTCGGCGACACCGCCGATGTCGAGTACGTCATCGACTCGCTGCAGACCAGTGGGGAGAACGGGTATCACGTCGTGGGGACGACGTTGCTCGATCACGATGGCGACTCGCTCGTGTACGGCGAGAGCGTGTACCCCGTGATCGGCAGCGTCGACACCGTCGCCGCTGCCGCGACCGAATTCGGCGCGGACACCATCATGGTCGCGAGCCGTCCTGAGGGCGACCCGGACTTCGTGAAGCATCTCAGCTGGCAGCTCGAGGGCACCGCCTCGGAGCTCGTGCTCTCCAGCCGCCTGACCGATGTCGCCGGCCCACGGATCTCGCTGCGTCAGGTCGAGGGCCTGCCCCTCATCCAGGTGAAGATCCCGACCTACGAGGGCGGCGTGCACCTGCTCAAGCGGGCGCTCGACATCGTGGTCTCCGCGATCGCGCTCATCCCGATCGGTCTCGTCTCGCTCGTGCTGATCCCGCTGATCAAGCTCGACTCGCCGGGCCCTGCGTTCTTCTTCCAGGAGCGCGTCGGTCGCGATGGCAGGACCTTCAAGATCGTCAAGTTCCGCTCCATGAAGACGGATGCCGAGCAGCAGCTCGCCGCGCTCAAGGAGCAGAACGAGGGCGCGGGTCTCCTCTTCAAGATGAAGGACGACCCCCGCGTGACCAGGGTGGGGAAGATCCTGCGCAAGCTCTCCCTCGACGAGCTGCCGCAGTTCTGGAACGTCCTCGTCGGTGACATGAGCGTCGTCGGGCCTCGCCCGCCACTGCCGAGCGAGGTCACGGCATACGACGGGACGGTGTACCGCAGGCTGTACATCAAGCCGGGGATCACGGGCCTCTGGCAGGTGTCCGGTCGCAGCGATCTCTCGTGGGACGAGAGCGTCCGCCTCGATCTGCGCTACGTGGAGAACTGGTCGGTCATGAACGACCTCCAGATCATGTGGCGTACGGCCAAGGTCATGGTGCAGCCGAGCGGGGCATACTGATTCCGTGAGCGAACCTGCATCGCCCGTCCGTGACGGGGCGTCCGTCGACGTGTCCGGCGTGCGCGTCGTCCCGTTCACGGAGGCCTCCCTCGTCGCGCGCGTCATCGAGATGGCCCGGAGCGACGGCGTCGACGTCTCCGTCGGCGTGAACGCGCACGTGTGCAATCTGGCCCGCAAGGACGCCTCTTTCCGCAGCCTCCTCGCGCGGAGCACGAACTACGCCGACGGCCAGTCCGTCGTCTGGGCGGCACGCATCCTCGGCGGAGAGCTGCCCGAGAGGCTCGCGACCACCGATCTCGCGGAGCCGATCCTCCGGGCGGCGGCCGACGCCGGCATCCCCGCCTACTTCTTCGGCGCCGCGGACGGCGTCGCCGAGGCCGCAGCCGAGAGACTGCGCGCCAGGATCCCCGGCTTGGAGCTGCGCACGCACCACGGCTACGTGAAGGATGCCGGGGTCGACGCCGTGCTCGACGACATCGCAGGCCACCGCACGGGCATCCTCTTCGTCGGCATGGGCGATCCTGCGCAGCAGCTCTGGGTGGACGCCCACCGGGATCGGCTGCCCCCCGCGGTCCTCACCTGCGGCGGCCTGTTCGACTGGCTGAGCGGATCGAACAGGCGCGCACCGTCGTGGATGATCAAGGCCGGCCTGGAATGGCTGTGGCGACTCATGATCGAGCCGCGTCGGCTCGCCAGGCGCTACCTGCTCGGCAACCCCTCCTTCATGCTGGCGGTCGCGAGGCAGAAGCTGCGCGGGCGAAGCGCATGAGCACGGCATCCGAGACGTCTCGCGGGGAGTTCGCGCGCGGCAGCGCGCTCAGCTTCGTCGGGGCGGCGATCAGCGCGGTGATGGGCCTCGTGCTCATCATCGTGCTCGGCCAGTTGCTGGGAGACGCGGGCTCGGGTGTCGTCCTGCAGGCGATCGGGGTCTTCACGATCGCCCTCGCCGTGTCGCGGCTCGGCATGGACTCCGCGTCGGTCTGGATCCTCCCGCGGCTCCTCGACGACCGTCGCGACATGATCCGCCCCACCGGGTGGTTCATGGTGATCGTCTCCGGTCTGGGCGGCGTGGTCGCCGCCCTCGTGCTCCTCCTCGGCGCACAGCTGATGGAGGCGAGCAGCCCTGGCGACCCCGTCGCGGACGCGGTCCGCGCGGTCGCGCCCTTCCTCCCTCTGGCGTCGATGTTCCAGACCGCCGTCTCGTCCATGCGCGCGCTCGGCTCGGTGAGTGCATTCGTGTTCGTCGGGAACATCCCCCTGCCGACCGTGCGGCCCCTCGTCGTGGCGATCGCCGTCGGCGTCGGCGCAGGCCTCAGCGGCGTCGCCATCGCCTGGGCGCTGCCGTTCGTCCCGCTGCTCGCGATCGCACTCGTCGTCCTGGCGCTCCAGCTGAGACGCCACGGCACGCGGGCGAGCCGTGGGTTCCTCCGCAGCGACATCCCGAAAGCCACGGCCGGCTACGCCGTTCCGCGCATCTTCGCGGCCTCCGTGGAGCAGTTGCTGCTGTGGCTGGCCGTCGTCGTCATCGGCTTCCTCGCAGGACCGGCGGCCGCCGGCGTCTACGGCGCGGCGAGCCGGTTCGTCTCCTCGGGCTTCATCATCGACACCGCGTTGCGCGTCGTGTTCTCCCCCACGTTCAGCCGGTTGATGCATCGCGGAGATCACGAGGAGCTTCAGGCGGTATACCGCACCGCCACGATCTGGCTCGTCCTGTTCAGCACGCCCGTCTACCTCCTCCTCGCGGCGTTCGCTCCCGTGGCCCTGTCCCTCGTCGGCGAGGCGTTCATCGAGGGCGATGCCGTGATCATCCTGATGTCCGTCGGTGCGATCGTGACGTTCCTGGCGGGGAACATCCAATCCCTGCTGCTGATGAGCGGCCGCAGCAGCCTCGCCGCGATGAACAAGGCCATCGCCGTGGCCGTCAACATCGCGCTCATCTACCTGCTCGTTCCGATCTGGGGCATCGCGGGGGCCGCCGCGGCCTGGGCCATCGCCTTCTCACTCGACGCGGCCCTCGCCACGATCGAGGTGCGGTACGTCCTCAAGCTGCGCATCTCGCCCGCAGCGAGCTTCTACCCTCTGCTCGTCGCCGTGCTGACGATCGGAGTGCCCGCGGTCGCCGCGCGCCTCCTGCTCGGCCCGACGTGGCTGGGCCTCATCGTCGCGACACTCGTCGGCGGCGCCCTGTTCATCGTGTGGTGCGCCAAGGACAGAACTCGGCTCCACCTCGACGACCTGAGCCTTCTCAAGCGCCGCGGATAATCCGATATATCACTCTTCCCTCCGCGCACTTGCCGGTGGTAAGATCGCGCATTGGGGAAAGCGCAGACGTTTCGACGGGACTGCGCGCTCGGTGGGACGAGCATCTAAAACTGGGGATATTCAATGTCTGGGGACATTTCTAAGGGGAGCGTCGCGCGCATGCGCGGCAAGACTCTCTGGGTCGCGCTCGGAGCGCTCATCATCGCCGTCGCAGGTGTGGCTGTCGCCATCGCGCTCGGATCCGGCGGATCGCCGAGCGGGTCCGAATCCGGACAGCCGGCGCCGACCGCGTCCGTGACCGAGACACCGGCTCCTGCCGCCGATCCGACGGAGGTCGGCGAGCTCGAGGAGGATCAGGCGCTCGATGTGATCCAGACCGCCCTGGCGGCGCCGATCGCCTCTGTGGGCACGTCCGCCGACCTCCAAGAGCTGCTCCGCGATGTCGCCGCGGACTCGTATGCCGCCGAGCTCGAAGCCCAGTGGCAGGAGTACGCCGCGAACGGCTGGACCGTGACCGGCACCCCCGAGCTCATCTCCGCCGACGTCACCGACCTCGACACGGACGCCTCGCCGGCGACCGCTGCAGTGACGGCATGCATCGACTCGTCCGCGGTCACGATCGAGGACGCCGCAGGCGAACCGATCGGCGATCCGTCGGCGCGCGCGGAGCGCGCGCTGCACCTGTTCTCGCTCGCACAGGGCGACGACGGCACCTGGCGGATCACCGCCCACAGTTTCCCGAACGACCCGAAATGCTGAACGCGGTTGCTGAAGAAAGGCACCCTGACATGAATCGCACACCCTTCCGCCGCGGCCGCCTGGCCGTCGCAGCCGCCAGTGCGGTGGTGACGCTCGCGGCACTGCTCGTTCCGACTGCGGCCATCGCCGTCGACGAGCCGGCCCTGCCTGCCGCCGACGGTCTCACCGAGCTCACGGCCGCAGCATCCTGCTGGGAGATCAAGCAGAACAATCCCGCATCCCCCGATGGCGTCTACTGGCTGCTCACGCCGGCGATGACCAAGGGCGCGGAGCAGTTCTACTGCGACCAGACGCGCAACGGCGGCGGATGGGTGCTCATCGGCCGAGGCCGCGAGGACTGGTCGGTCTCGAACGCGGGATCCGGTACGGCGGCACAGGTGCGGGGCACGGTCACCGGCACGGATGCCTTCGTGCCGCGCCAGCTCTCCAGCGAGACGATCGATCAGCTGAACAACGGCGAGCCCATCTCGGCGATGACCGACGGCATCCGGCTGGTCCGCGCCACCAACCAGGCCGGCACGACGTGGCAGGACCTGACGTTCACGCTGAAGAGCCCTCGCGACTCGTGGACCTGGCAGTTCAACAACCAGCAGCGCGTCAACACCTACACGATCGACGGCACAAAGCGCACGGTCAGCGGCAACGGGACCTACACCGCGAACTTCGGCGCGGACAACAACTACGCCAGAGTCAGCATGGCGACCACGGCCACGCAGGGGTGGAAGATGGGCTTCGGCTTCGGCAGCAACCTGCGAGGCAACCCGAGCGCCACCAGCTACCTGTGGTCCAAGGACACCAGCACGGGCTACGCCCGGCCGTTCACGCAGGTCTTCATCCGGCCGAAGCTGACCAGCACGGCGCTCTTCACCGCCATCCCCGAGACGGGAACGGCGGCGCAGACGTACGCCTCCGTCGCCGACAGCTTCGCGCAGACGCAGAACTGGGGCGTCGCGGGTCTCGGGGCCGGCCCCTCCTCCGTGGAGGCGAGCAACGAGGTCTCCGCCTTCACCGAGGTCGGCAGCACCGTCTTCGTCGGCGGGAACTTCACCTCCGTGCAGAAGAACGCGAGCGGCGGCAGCGCCGTCTCGCAGAAGTACCTCGCGGCCTTCAGCCGTGATACGGCCGAGTTCGTCACGACGTTCCGCCCCACCTTCAACAACCAGGTGATGGCGCTGGCGGCGCTGCCGAACAACCGCGTCGCGGCCGGCGGATACTTCACCGAGGTCAACGGCCAGCCCTATGCCGGGCTCGTCGTCCTCAACGCAACGACCGGCGCCGTGGACACGGCCTTCACGGGTCGCCTGATCAACTACCTGTCCGGCGGCGTTCCCATCGTGCGCTCGATGGACGTGCAGGACGGCTGGCTCTACGTCGCCGGCGTCTTCACGCACTCGGCTGGCGGCACCTCGCTGACCGAGCAGTACACGCGCGGCGCCGCTCGCCTCTCCGTGGTGGACGGCACGCCGGACTCCACGTGGAACCCCGAGCTCAACGGAACCGTCATGGATGTCGACGCCTCCGCGAACGGGGACCGCGTCTACCTCGCCGGCTTCTTCAACCAGTCGCGCTCCCAGACGGCGGACAAGGCCGCAGCGGTCTCGGCGACCGGGAACGAGCTGTACGACTGGCAGGTGCACTTCTCCAACCGTGACGGCGGACGCCTCGGCTACCAGCAGGCCGTCCTCGAGGTGGGCGACCGGGTCTGGCTCGCCGGGTCGGAGCACTCGCTGGTCAGCTACGACCGCGATGACTTCGCGATGCTGACCTCCACGATCGGCCTCGCCGGTGGCGACTTCCAGTCGCTGGCGACCGACGGCGAGAACGTCTACGGCGGATGCCACTGCTTCGAGACGCAGTACGAGGGCGCCACGGCATGGCCGACGGTGGGCACCAACTGGACCTCCGCGGACGCGATCTACGGCTCCGGCGCGTGGAGCGCGGACACCGGCGCTCGCGTGAACGACTTCAATGGAGCGTTCTACACCCGCGGCGGCAAGGGCGTATGGGCGCTGTTCGTCGACTCGACCGGCCAGCTCTGGCAGGGCGGCGACTACACCAACTCGATGCGGTCGAACTACTCTCGGCAGTGGTCGGGCGGCTTCGTCCGGCACACCCAGGTGGATGCCACCGCACCGACCGCGCCCAGCGGGCTGACCGCGACGGTCGCGGCCGGCGGCGTCGATCTCGCCTGGTCGGCGGCCACGGACGACGTCGGGGTGAAGGCGTACCAGGTGCTGCGCAACGACCGCGTCGTCGCAACGGTGACCGGAACGTCCTTGACGCTTCCGGCAGCGCCGAGCAGCACGCACTACTTCGTACGCGCCGTCGACGCCCGCGGCAACGTCTCCGCCTCCACGGCGGCCGTGACCGCGGTGATCCCGCCCGAGGAGCCGGAGGAGCCGGAGACGGCGACGCTCATCGCCGCCGGGTCGACGTGGAGCTACCTGTTCACGAACGCGGGCCCGGCCGGCACCTGGACCTCCAAGGACTACGACGCGTCGTCCTGGCAGACCGGTGCGGCGCCGCTGGGCTGGGGACAGGCAAGCCTCGGCACCACCCTGACCTCGTCCGAGACCTCGAAGCCGATCGTGTCGTTCTACCGGCGCAGCTTCGATGTCGCGGATGCTTCGAAGGTCGAGAGCGTGACGGTGACGACCCGTGCCGATGACGGGGTGGTCGTCTACCTGAACGGCGTCGAGATCGGGCGCAGCAATGTGACCGGGTCCGCGGTGGGCAGTTACGCGACCTCGGCGATCAGCGCTGCGAACGCGCTCGCCAATCCCGTGACGTTCACGGTTCCGGGCAACCTCGTCACGACCGGCACGAACGTGATCAGCGCCTCGGTGCACTCGAACTACCGCTCGACACCGAGCCACAGCTTCGAGCTGACCGCCGAGGCGACCATCGGGACGCAGCCGGTCGTCGAGCCGGAGCCGGAGCCCGAACCGGAGCCCACGACCGAGACGGTTCTCGCGACCGGGTCCACGTGGTCGTACGCTTTCCCGACCGCCGCTCTCGCGAGCGATTGGGCCTCGGAGGCATACGACGACACGACCTGGGCGACCGGGGCAGGCACGTTCGGCTGGGGATACAGCACCATCGCGACCGCGTTGGACACCTCGCTGAGCCCCCGTCCGCTGACGAGCTACTACCGCACCACGGTCTCCCTGGACGCGGTGGACTTCGACGCGCTGACCCTGACGACCCGCGCGGACGACGGCATCGTCGTCTACGTGAACGGCACGGAGGTCGGCCGCAAGAACATGCCGGCCGGCGCGACGACGCTGAACACCTACGCGAGTTCGGCGATCGGTTCGACGGCGGTGCTCGCGAACCCCTACGTTCTGGACGTGCCGCTGGCTCTGCTGCACACCGGGGACAACACGATCGCCGTCGAGGTCCACTCGAACTACCGGACCACGCCGAGCCACAGCTTCGAGATGGAGGCGGTCGCGTCATGACGGGCGCTACGGCCACGATCGCGGGGCGCGGCACGTTCCGCACGCACCTCGATGATCTGAACCGCGCGCAGAAGAGCGGGGCGGGTGTCCCGGCGTACACGCGGTGGATCAACCGTCGGCTGGCCAGGGGGGTCGCCGCCGCGGCGGCGACCGCCGGTCTCGGCCCGAACGCGGTGACCCTGCTGAGCGCCGTCCTCTCCGCGGCCGGTCTCGTGGTCCTGATCGCGGCCGGGCCGAGTTGGTGGTCGGCACTGCTGACCGCCGCACTGCTCGCCGCCGGCTACGTCTTCGACTCCGCCGATGGGCAGGTCGCACGGCTGACCGGCAAGAGCAGCCCGGCCGGCGAGTGGCTCGACCATGTCGTCGACGCGATCCGCACACCGGCGATCCACGTCTCGGTGGCGATCGCCGTGTTCCTGCACACGCCGGAACTGCTCTGGCTCGCCGTGGTCGCGCTCGGCTTCACAGTCATGACCGGCGGCCAGTTTATGAGCCAGATCCTCGCCGAGCAGCTGGTGCGCAACCGCGGTGGCGAGCCCGCCGAGGCATCCGGCGTGCGAAAGTCGCTGATGCTGCTCCCCACCGACACGGGAGTGCTGTGCTGGGCGTTCGCCCTGTGGGCGGTGCCGCCGCTGTTCGCGGTCGTCTACACGGCTCTGCTCGTGATCAACGCCGTGCACACGGCGGCATCGATGCGCCGGAAGTACCACAAGCTCGCAGAGCGCTGACGAGCACACGAAGAAGGCGGCATCCGAGAAATCGGATGCCGCCTTCTTCGTGTGGCCCTCACTCCGTGAGAACCGGCACCTGCTCGGGCTGCGGTGCGCGCCGGCTCCGGCGGGTACCGAGCACACCGCGGTTCTCGGTGTGCCGGGCCGCACGCTCGACGACCGCGCCGATCACGGGAGTCTCGATGCCCTCGGCTTCTTCGCGCAGCCAGCGCAGCTCAGGCAGAAGCGTCTCCTTCTCGCGGGTGACGATGACCACGGCCTGCGCGACACGCAGCGCGGCGAGGATCGTCGCCGGGTGCGCGGAGGAGGTGAGCACGAGGAACGTGAGCGCGTCCTCGGGGGTGGCGTCGATGACCGCGTGCGCCTGGCTCGTCAGGAGCAGGTCTCCCTGGTTCTCGTCGCCCGTGTCCTCCGGCTGCACGTAGGAGAGGGCGGGAATGCGTGCGGAACGGAACCGGCCTTCTCCGTCGCCCTGAAGCTCGAGGGCCTCCTCCAGCTTGGCGCGCACCGCGTCCTCCGCCTCGGGTACGAGCAGCTGCACGTCGTGGCCGACCTGCGCGGTCACGACCGCCAGGTTGATCGCCGTGGTCGATACCGAGCTCGCGCGCGTGGCGTCGAGCACGAGCACCGTCGACCCGAGGTAGAGCTCGGCGAGCATCCGCTCACGGGCGACCCTGACCGCATCCGCCGCCTCGCCGACCGGCGGGACGTCCTCGCGACGGGCATCCACCGAGACGAAGACGGGCGCATCCAGAGCGCGCGACATCTCGACGGGGTTTCGCAGCCGTCGGTCGAAGGGATTGCGGACGAACGCGGCGATCACGCCGAGGACGAGGCCGGCGGCGAGGCCGGTGAGAAGCGTGATCGTTCGCCCGGGCGAGTAGTCGAGGGTGCTGTCCTCCGCCGCCGTCAGCACGATGCCACCCGTCGTGTCGACGCTCTGGAGCTCGTTGCGCTGCGAGAGCAGGCCGTCGAGCTCGGTGAGGATCTGCGAGCGCTGCGTGGTCGCCTGCGCGTAGGCGGCGGTCTCCTGCCCCGAGGAGGCGATCGTCTCGTTCACGGTCGCGAGCGTCGCGTTGAGCGCGTCGATGCGCTCGGCGAGGTTGCCCACCATGACCTCGATGCGCGCGTCCGCCTGCTCGCTGCGGAAGGCGAGGTACGCCGCCGCGACGGCGTCTGCGCCCTCGATGGCCTGTGCGGCGGAGTCGCCGTCGAAAGCCACCTTGACGACCGTCGCACCCGACGATGTCGACACGGTCGAGGCCTGGCGGATCTCGGTTGCCGTCAGCGATTCGCTCATCGCCTCGGCCGCTCTCGCCGCCACGACGTGAGAGCTCGCGATATCCGCCTCCGTCACGTCATCGAGCAGACCGGATGCCGCGCGCTGGGGGTTGAAGGGATCGGTGGTGATGACGTTCAGGTTCAGTGTCGTCGTGGCCGTCACCGTGGTGGGTGCGATCACGAGATACGCCCCCGCGATCAGTGCGCCGAGCAGCGTCACGGCAGCGACGACGCGCCACTGCCGCTTGAGCACGAACACGTACTGTTCGAACCCCAGCGATGCGGTTCTGTCCTGGTCCTCGTTCACGAAGGCTCCCCCTCCTCATGCGACGATGCGCTGCAGAGGCTCCCACAGCCTCACAGGCACGCGCAGGCCCGGCTGTCTATTCTAGGTGGTGAGCCTGGGGATATACGGAGGACGCGTGACGACGCTGAGAGCACGCACGGCGGGGGATGCCGCGGCGTCTCGCGCGCGCCCGGACCTGCCCCGCTGGCCGTTCACGGCGATGCTCGCGCTGTTCCCGCTCTGGTGGGGCTTCGGTGCCGCGGAGATGGTCTGGATCCCGCTCGCCGCCTGCATGGTGGTGCTCATGATCCGCCGCGGCGGCACGATGATCCCTCGTGGGTTCGCGCTCTGGCTGCTGTTCATCCTGCTGATGCTCTGCTCGATCATCGGAATCGACACCTCCGGCCGCATGATTGGCTTCGTCTACCGGGCGCTGCTGTATCTCACCGTCACCGTGGTGTTCATCTACGTCTACAACGCCAGGGCGACGCTGACGGCGCGGTACGTGCTCGGGGTGATCACGGTGTTCTGGCTGTGGGCCGTGCTCGGCGGCTACGCCGGGGTGTTCTTCCCCGTCGCCTCCTTCCGGACGCCGCTGGCCTACATCCTCCCGCAGAGCCTGCAGGCGAACGAGCTGATCGGCGAGATGGTGGTCCGCCGCTTCACGCAGTACAACCCGGACGGATGGCTGCAGATCGACCCGCGCCCCTCCGCGCCCTTCCTCTACACCAACGGGTGGGGCAACGTGTACTCGCTGACCCTCCCCGCCGTCATCGCCTATATGACGATGATCCGCCGCGGTCGCCGGTTCTGGGCTCTCGTGGTCCTCGTGCCGCTCTCGGTGGTGCCCGCCTTTCTCACGCTGAACCGCGGGATGTTCGTCGGTCTAGGCGTCGCGGCTGCCTACATGCTCTTCCGGTATGCCCTGGCCGGCCGGCTGAGGCAGGTCGCCCTGCTCGCCTTCGTCGGCGTCGCGTTCGTCATCACCGCGCTCTCGATGGGGATCCTGGATCGCCTGACCGACCGGCTGGACACCAGCACGTCGACACGGGATAGAGCGAACCTCTACGACGAGACCTTCACCCGAACCCTGCAGTCTCCGCTCTTCGGGTACGGCGCGCCCCGTCCATCGTTCGTCGAGGATGCGCCATCGGCCGGCACGCAGGGCCATGTCTGGATGGTGATGTTCTCGCATGGCTTCCCGGCACTCGTGCTGTTCCTGGCAGCCCTGGCCTGGATGTTCTTCGCGACCTGGCGCGTGCGCAGCACGGCGATGCTCGTGATGCATGCGATCCAGCTGGTGATCCTCGTCGAGGTGTTCTTCTACGGCGTGCTGCCGTACGGGCTGATCCTCACCTTCGCCGCGGCGGCCGTCGTCATCAGGGAGCGCGATGAGGCTCCCGCGCCGCCGAGGCGCGCACGCGTCCTGGGCAGGAAGCAGAGACTCCCGCTATCATGAGGGGAGTCGCGCATGATTGGGGATGCGCGACGTTCGACCAGGACTTGGGGAGTCGATGGTGAAACCGATCGTGAGTGTCGTCATGGCGACACGGAATCGTCCGCAGCTTCTTCGTCGCGCCGTCGCATCGGTGCTCGCCCAGCAGGGCGCGGCCCCGATCGAGGTGGTGCTCGTCTATGACGGCACCGAGATCGACGAGCTGACCGACCTCGAACGCGGTCCGCACACGATCCGCGCCATGCACAACAGCCGGACTCCCGGCCTGGCCGGTGCGAGGAACACCGGGATCACCGCCGCCACGGCGGATCTCATCGCCTTCTGCGACGACGACGACGAATGGAAGCCGGGGAAGCTGGCCGCACAGCTGCCGCTCTTCGACGACGCCAAGACGGTGCTCGCGGCGACCGGCATCGAGATACATTCCGCGGGAGGCATCCATCAGCGGCTGTCGCCCGAGAGCGTGGTGCTGGACGACCTCCTCCGCTCGCGCATCACCGAGCTGCACCCCTCGTCCTTCCTCGTGCGAGCCTCGGCGCTGCGCGGAGATCTGGGCCTCGTCGATGAGGAACTGCCCGCATCGTACGGCGAGGACTACGACGTCCTGCTCCGCGCTGCGAAGACGGGTCGCGTCGTGGCCGTCCCCGACGCCCTGACGATCATCCACTGGGATCGGACGAGCTATTTCAGCGAGAAGTGGCAGGGCATCGTCGATGGCCTGAGCTACCTGCTCGACAAGCATCCGGAGTTCGCCCGTTCGGGCGAGGGTCAGGCGAGGATCGAGGGCCAGATCGCCTTCGCCCACGGCGCTCTCGGCGACCGCCCACAGGCGCGGGCATGGGCGCGACGCGCGATCAAGCACGACGCCAGGCAGCCACGCGCGTATCTCGCGATGATGGTGGGGCTCGGGGTCGTCTCTGGTGAGCGCGTCGTGGCAGCGCTGAACAAGCGCGGCCGGGGCATGTGACGATGACTGTCGGCATGTCGCCGCGGCAGCGCTTCCGGATGGAGTGGAGCGCGGACAAGGCGGCGAACTCCGCGTATCCGAAGAGCAGGTTCGTGCTCCGCTGGCTGCGCTCCGCACAGCGCTGGCGCCGCTCGCGCGGGCCGCTCGCCCGGGCGATGTTCGTCGTCGTCGGCGGATCGTACAAGCTCATCACCGAGGGGTTCATGGGCATCGAGCTGCCCGTGAGCACCTCGATCGGCCCCGGTCTGCGCCTTCGTCACGGCGTCGGCCTCGTCGTGAACCCTGCCAGCACGATCGGCGCGGGCGTGATGCTGCGCCAGGGTGTCACCCTGGGAAACCGCAAGGGCAAGAACGACTGCCCTGCCATCGGCGACGGTGTGGAGATCGGCGTCGGAGCGGTCGTGATCGGAGCGATCACCGTCGGCGAGAATGCCAGGATCGGGCCCAACGCCGTGGTCTTCCGCGACGTCCCTGCCGGTGCGATCGTGCTCTCCCCCGCGAGCGAGATACGGCTTCCGTAGGGGTTCGCGGCCGACCGCCCGACTTGACGCGCGCCTCTGGGCATGCTGTGATGCATTCGTTACTTTATCCGCGGAGGGGGTTCCGAAGATGAGTGAAGACATACATGACGCACCCGCGACGCACGATCCTGGCCGCACTCGCGGCCGCCTCCGTCACCGCCTCCCTGCTGGTGGCGGCCCCCGCCCTCGCCGCTGAATCCGCGCCGACCCCCACCTGGACCCTCGCTCAGGACGTCGATCTCTCCGATCCGACCCTGTGGAAGGTGGAGACCGGACAGGCATCCAACACCCTGTCCTACGACCGCCCGGGCAACGTCGCCTTCAGCGACGCAGGCCTCACCGTCACCGGCAAGCGGGAGAGCTACTCCGGCAGCGCGTACACCTCCGGCGACGCCAAGGGCACCGGGATCAGCATCCCGAACTACGCCAGGGTCGAGGCCATCGGCACGACCCCGCACGGCACGGGTCTCTGGCCCGCGCTTCTCTGGCTGCGCCCGCTCGACAGCGCAGACGGCGAGATCGACCTCATGGAGGTGTTCGGAGCCGACGACCGCGTGACGGCGACGCTGCACAACGAGTACGGCGCCGGGCACCGCAGCACCAAGGGCTCCGTCGCCTGGTCGTCGCTGTCCAACACCTCTCCGACGGCGACGCACACCTACGTGATGGAGAAGACGCCGGACCGCATCGTGCTCAGCGTCGACGGCAAGGTGATGCTGGATGCAGGGCCAGAGGACGTCCCGGCCGGATTCGACTGGGACGAGATCTTCGAGCGCGCAGACGCCACCTGGTACCCGCGCGTCACGATGCAGATCGGCTGCGGCGCCGAGCTCACGAACTGCTCGCTCGGCACGCCGGCCTCGACGTGGAAGTCCTCCACGATCACGCTCACGAGCCTGAAGGTGTGGAGCTGGTCCCCGAACGGCACCACGCCAGGCATCGTCACTCCCGCGCCGGCGCCCGCCCCGGCTCCCGCGCCGGCACCGGTTCCCGCGCCGACCACTCCCGTCGTCACGCAGCCGCTGGTGCAGTCCGGCTCTGCGACCGTCGCGCCAGGAGCGATGACGACCCGCGCATACACGACGAGGATCACCGCGCCGCATCGCGCGCAGGTCACCTTCACCGTGCCGTCGAACCTCGGCAGCGGCGTCCTCTACGGTTCGCTGCAGACGGCGTCCTCGACCAAGGGCGACAGCGGATTCCGCGCCACCGTGGCGATCAAGGCGCGAGGCAGTCTCTATCTGACGCTGTACCGCGTCCAGGGCGGCAAGCAGGTCGTGCTCCAGGAGCGCTATCTCGGCGCGGCGGGCACTTACGCCGCAGGGAGCAAGATCACCGTCGCCGTGTCCTACGACGGCACGACCGTGAAGGCGAAGGCCTGGGTGGCGGGCAAGACGCAGCCCGGCTGGCAGGTGTCGAAGACGTCGACGATCCCGTCCGGCTCGACCGGCACGGTGCACGTGATGTCGTATCTCTCCAAGGGAGCGCCCCGCGCCGTGGTCGCGAAGTGGAGCGGTCTGCAGGCGGCGAAGCTCTAGAGCTCGCCCGGTCGCATTGCCTCCGCGTCGATGGCGCGGATGATCCGCACGGCGGCGGTGTCCGGCTTCGGCTCGGACGCCGCCGTCGTCGTCTCCCCCGCCGCACGTCCCCGCCGCGGCGCGTACACGACGAGCGAGTGGAACAGGAACCGCGCGAAGAACGCGACGACGAGCGAGATCGCCGTGGCGAGGACGCTCGAGATGTGCCACGTCTCGACCATCAGCGCCATGATCGGGATCCGCAGCGCCGCCTCGACGTTGTTGAAGGCGAACGAGGTGAGGAAGCGAACGCCGGCGCTGCGCGCATCCGAGCGCATGTCTGCGAAGACGAAGCGCTCCTGCAGAAGGAAGTTGCCGATGATGGTGGCCTCGGCGCCGATGATCGCCGCCCAGACATACGGCATCCCCAGCGCCGTCAACGCCCACATGATCCCGAGGTTCGCGGCGGCGCCGACGACGCCGATGATCGCGAACCGCGACATCTTGCCGAACCGCAGCCTCGCCAGATGCAGGGCGAACGTGGCGCCCTGCCGCATGCTCGCCTTCGACGTGCCGTGCTTGCGCTCGGCGAACTCCATCGGCACCTCGGCGATGCGGACGTCGGATCGCGCGAGGATCTCGAGCAGGATCTTGAAGCCTTGAGGTTTGAGGCCGGGCAGATCGATCCGCCGGCGGTCGACGAGGAAGAACCCCGTCATCGGATCCGTGCTCCCGGCGAGCCGCCGCGGGAACATCCCCTTGGTGAGGAGGGTGGCCGCTCTCGAGACCCCGAAGCGCACCGCCGTGCCGAGGCCCTGCGAGTCCCCTCCCCCGATGTACCGCGAGGCGGCGACGACGTCCGCATCTCCGACGGCGTGCCGGTCGAGCATCGCAGGGATGAGCTCCGGCGGATGCTGGAGGTCGCCGTCCATCACGACGCAGAGGTCGGCGCCGGCTTCGGCGAGCCCGCGCACGACGGCTCCCGAGAGCCCTCCCGTGTTGTGCTCGCGGTGGACGACGCGCACCGGCAGAGCGGCGGATGCCGCGACGCGCGCGACCTCGGATGCGGTGTCGTCGCTGCTGTCGTCGACGAAGAGGATCTCCGCGTCGCGCCCGCGCAGGGCCACGGTGATCCTGGAGATCAGTTCGGCGACGTTGTCGCGTTCGTTGAAGGTCGGGACGACGACGGTGACGTCGAGCGCCATGAGTCCCCCTTCGATCGCGCCGGATGCCGACATCCATCGTGTCACGTCAGGCTATGCGTCTGCGCCACGACGGCACGGGAACGGGTGCGCTCGCGGGCCGGAACCGCTAGACTCGGCAGATACGGCTGTGGGAGCCGTTGGTGGCCGTGGGGGCCGCCTCTACTGGGGAATCTGATCTGGGGAGATCATGGGGACGCGTATCGGCTATGCCGCTGGGGCATTCGACCTTTTCCACGTCGGGCATCTGAACCTGCTCCGTCATGCCAAGTCGCAGTGCGATGTTCTCATCGCCGGCGTCGTGAGCGATGAGATGCTGCGCGAGGTGAAGGGCATCGAGCCCGTCATCCCGACCGCGGAGCGCGTCGAGATCGTGCGCCACATCTCGTTCGTCGACCACGTTCACGTGGAGACGACGCCGTCGAAGATGGATGCCTGGCGCGATGTGCATTTCACGCACTTCTTCAAGGGCGACGACTGGCGCGGCACCGAGAAGGGGCTGCGCCTCGAGCGCGAGTTCGCCGAGGTGGGCGTCGAGGTCGTGTACTTCCCGTACACCGCGCACACCTCGAGCTCTTCGTTGCGGCGCGCCCTCGACGCCATCACCGCTGGCGCCTCGTCCGGCGGTCTCGTCGCACAGGGCTGATCCCGTCCCCCTAAGGGGGTTCGCGGGTCCTCGTCGGTTCTGCCCTGCCCGCCGAGGACCCGCGGTGCGGATGCTGGTGATCAGCGTTCCGCGATCATGCCGGTTCGGCGTTTCGCCCGAGACCGAAGCGGCATGAGGTCTTTCAGGATTCCGGCGCGCTGACGCCGAGCAGGCTGCGCGCCATCTGCGCGACGCGCGGCGGGATGTGCGGCCCGAGCCAGACGGTCCATTCCATCGCCGGCTCCCCGCACGTCCACTCCACGCACCAGGCATGCACGGCGGCGGCCAGCCGCTCGCCGCGCAGGCGCGCCTGTGTGCCGTCGCCGCGCATCAGCCATCGGACCGAGACGCCCTCGGGCACATCGATATGCCGGATCTGGATCCGAGCGGCGGCTTCGAGCAGGACGACACCCTGGGCGTCCCACGGCAACCGCGCGCAGATCGATCGGATCGTCTGCAGGTCGTGGGAGTCCCCCGCGATGAGCGCCGGCCCGCCGAGGTTCTCCCAGTCCGGGTCGTCGAGGTGCTCATGCGCAGTGGTCACGGGACAACTATAGGTAAGGCTTACCTAATTACGCAAGATCCTGACCGCGCCATGTCCGTGAAACGGCCGTACGCTGGAACGATGACGACCTCGACCGACACCATCACGATGTTCGGCGCCGACTGGTGCCGCGACTGCATCCGCACGAAGAAGCAGCTCGACGACCTGGGCATCGCGTACACCTATGTCGATCTGGTCGCCGACCCGGCGGCCGCCGACGTCGCCAAGGAGATCTCCGGGCGCACGAACATCCCCGTGGTGCTGTACCCGGACTCCTCGCACCACGTCGAGCCGTCCAACGCCGACGTCGAGGCGAAGCTGCGGGAGCTGTCCCTGATCTGAGGCGCAGTACACTGGCGCGATGAGTCACGATGTCGTGCCCTCTGCGGCATCCGCCCGTCTCTCCGCGCGGACCGTCACCGCCTACGCCATCGGCTCCCTCGGCACGGGAGGCTACGCCACGCTCCCCGGCCTGGTGCTGACCTACTTCCTCACCGACAACCTCGGCGTCGCAGCCCTCGCCGCCGGCCTCATCGTGACCGCCGCGAAGGTATGGGACGTCCTCATCGATCCGGTCAT
Organism: Microbacterium sp. NPDC055903; assembly: GCF_053615555.1. Classification (NCBI taxonomy): domain Bacteria; kingdom Bacillati; phylum Actinomycetota; class Actinomycetes; order Micrococcales; family Microbacteriaceae; genus Microbacterium; species Microbacterium sp. NPDC055903. The sequence continues at coordinate 800,770 of NZ_JBSHCA010000001.1, forward strand.
CGGGGCACTCTCGGACCGGCAGCTGGCGCGCACGGGTTCGCGTCGCGGACTGATGCTCGTGGGCGCGCTGAGCCTTCCCGTGTTCTTCGCGCTCACCTTCGCCGTGCCCCCGGCGTGGGGCCCGATCGCCGGTGCGATCAGCGTGCTGCTCGCGTTCCTCGCGACCGCGACGGCGTTCAGCGTCTTCCAGGTGCCGTACGTCGCGCTCCCCGCCGAGCTGACGGACGGGTACGACGAGCGAACCCGTCTCCTCGGCTGGCGAGTGGTCGTGCTCACCGCCGCGATCCTCCTGTTCGGCGCGGGAGGCCCGATGCTGCGCAGGGTGACCGGAGACCCCGTCACCGGCTACCTCCTGATGGGCATCGTGGCCGGGCTCGTGATCGGCGTCGGGATGCTCATCGCCACCCGCACCGCCTCGCGTACCCGCCGCGAGCCCCACGACCCTGCGAGTGCACCGGACGCCGCGGTCCAGGCATCGAGCGCATCCGGCATCCGCGCGCACTACGCCGCCGGCATCGGGGCACTCCGGCGCAGCGCACCGTTTCGCGCACTGCTCGGAACGTTCGTGCTGCAGGCGGTCGCCACCGGGACGATGCTCGCCGGCGCCCAGTACGTCGCCACCTGGGTGCTGCGCTCGGAGGCCGCCGTCGAGATCCTCTTCGTCGCCCTCGTCGGCCCCGCCCTCATCGCGACGCCCGCGTGGACGGCGTTGTCCCGCCGCGTCGGCAAGGAGCGCGCCTTCGGCCTCGCGAGCATCCTGTTCCTCGCCGCGGCGACCTCGATCACGCTCGCGATCTGGGCGCCTGGCGCCTGGCTCTACGGCGGTGTGGCGGTGGCCGGCATCGCCTACGCTGGCCTTCAATCGCTCCCCATGGCGATGCTCCCCGACGTCATCTCGCACGACGAGCGCACCTCGGGAGCGGGCAGGGCCGGCACCTTCACCGGCGTATGGACCGCGGGCGAGACCGTCGGCTTCGCGCTCGGCGCGACAGCGGTCTCGCTCGTCCTCGCGGCGACCGGGTATGTGTCCGGCGTCGCGGGTTCGGCCACGACGCAACCCGCCGCGGCCGTCACGGGGATCGTCGTGGCGTTCAGCGTCGTCCCCGCGGCGCTCATGGCCCTGAGCCTCGTCCCCCTGTCGCGGTACCGGCTGCGCAGGGTCGACATCGACGCGGCGAGCATCCCGACCTGATCCGCGCCGCTCTCAGCCGATCGGCATAGGCTGGGAGCCCCTGCCCGAAGGAGACGCCGATGACACCAGCGCCCGCCAAGGCGACGGCCCCCGACAAGGCTCCGCGTTCCGCCCCGAAGGCGGCGGCGGCGGATGCCGGGGAGCAGCGCTCCCTCGACGCCGCGATCGACGAGCTCCAGGTCGGCGCACGCAGCTGGACCGCGTTGTCCCTCGCTCAGCGCGCGACGCTGCTGCGCGCCGTACGGCGCTCGGTCGCCGCGGCGGCCGAGGACTGGGCGCACACCGCCGCGTCATCGAAGGGCCTGCCAGGCAGGCATCCCCTGCGCGGCGAGGAATGGCTCAGCGGCCCCTACAGCACCCTCGGCGCCCTGGACGCGTACATCGAGACGCTGACGCGCCTCGCCCAGGGGCGCAACCCGCTCGACGACGTCCGCATCGACCGCGCGCCAGGGGGTCGCACCCGGGTGCACGCCTTCCCGCTGACCGGCATCGATCGGATGCTGTTGTCCGGATTCACCGGCGAGGTGTGGCTGGAGCCAGGGGTCACACCACGGCAGGCGAGGGCCGCCGCAGGTCTCGCGCAGCGCACGCCGACGGAATCCGGCGGGGTGGGGCTCGTGCTCGGCGCCGGCAATGTCACCTCGATCCCTGTGCTGGACGTCCTCTACGAGCTTCTGGCGCACAACAGGACGGCGCTGCTGAAGGTGAACCCGACGCAGGACGCTCTGGTCACGGTCTACCGTCGCGCCCTCGCGCCGCTCATCGAACCGGGGTTCCTGCGCATCGTGCAGGGCGGTCCGGCGACCGGCGCCTACCTCACCGCCCACAAGGACCTCGCGCACGTGCACATCACCGGCTCTGCGGCGACGTTCGACGCCATCGCCTGGGGCACTCCTGGAGCCGCGCAGACCGCCCGTCGGCGCCGTGAGAACCGGCCGTCGCTGAAGAAGCCCATCACCGCCGAGCTGGGCGGCGTCTCGCCGATCATCGTGGTGCCGGGAGAGTGGACAGACGCCGACCTGCGCTTCCAGGCCGAGCACATCGCCACCATGCGACTGCAGAACAGCGGCCACAACTGCATCGCGGGTCAGGTCGTGATCCTCTCGAGCGACTGGCCCCAGCGCGCGCAGTTCCTCGCCGCGCTGCGCCGCGCGTATGCGGGCGCCCCTGAGCGTCCGATCTGGTACCCCGGGTCGGATGCCAGGATGGGGCGCGCCGCGGAGGACTATCCCGCCGCGCTCGCGCTCGGCGATCGGCTGCTCGTCGAGGTCGGCGACGGCGGGGATGCGACAGCCGTGGAGACCACGGAGTACTTCGCCCCCGTGCTGGGTGTGGTCGAGGTCGCCGGGACCGGGCAGGAGTTCCTGGATGCGGCGGTCGCCCACGCGAACGACCGGCTGCAGGGGACCCTCGGCGCGAACCTGCTCATCGATCCCGTGACCGAGCGGCAGCTGGGGACCGGGTTCGAGCGGGCCCTGACCGAGCTCCGCTACGGATCGATCGCGGTGAACGCGTGGACGGCGTTCGGCTTCATCACACCCACCCTCACCTGGGGCGCCTTCCCCGGCGGCTCGCTTCAGGATGTGGGCAGCGGGATCGGGGTCGTCCACAACGCCTTGCTGCTGGATGCCGTGGAGCGATCCGTGGTGCGCGGCCCGTTCCGCCCGTTCCCGCGATGGATGCCCGGGGCACTCGCACGCCAGGGCGACCGGTTCACGATCCTGCCGAAGCCGCCGTGGTTCGTCTCGGCTCGGACGGGCGCACGCGTGAGCGAGGGCCTCACGAGGTTCCGCGCGAACGGGAGGATCCCCGGTCTGATCGCGACGCTGATCCAGGCGCTGCGCGCGTAGTTCCCTGAGACCCACAGAGTTCCCTGAGACCCACAGAGTTCCCTGAGACCCACAGAGTTCCCTGAGCCCCCACAGAGTTCCCTGAGCCTGTCGAAGGGAACGGGCCCCGCACGCTTCGACAAGCTCAGCGAGCTGCACCAGAGAAGAACGCCCGCGAACAACCCCTGAGCCGAACACAATTCCCCCAGCCCAACAGAGTTCCCTGAGCCTGTCGAAGGGAACGGGCCCCGCACGCTTCGACAAGCTCAGGGGGCTACGGGGCGAAGCGGTCGGTGGCGGCGCGCAGCGCCGCCTGGATGCCCGGTTCCGACGCGGCATGCCCCGCATCGTCGACCACGACGAACTCGGCTTCCGGCCACGCGGTGTGCAGATCCCACGCCGTCATCATCGGCGTGCAGACGTCGTAGCGCCCCTGAACGATGACGGCGGGGATGTGGCGGATCGCATCGGCGCCCGCGATCAGCTGCCCCTCGGCGAGCCAACCGCGGTGGACGAAGAAGTGGTTCTCGATCCGTGCGAAGGCGAGCGCGGCCGAGGGTTCCGTCATCGCTGCGACGGTCCCCTCATCCGGCCGGAGCGTGATCGTCGACGCCTCCCACGTCGTCCAGGCGAGTGCGGCCGGCCCGTGCACCGCCGGGTCGGGATCGAAGAGGCGGCGGTGATAGGCGTCCAGCATCCGACTGCGCTCGAGCACGGGGATGGGCGCGACGTATCCCTCCCACAGATCAGGGAAGAGCGCGGCGGCACCGCCCTCGTAGAACCACTCCAGCTCGGCACGCCGCAGCGTGAAGATCCCGCGGAGGACGAGCTCCGTGACGGCATCCGGATGCGCCTGCGCGTAGGCCAGCGCCAGGGCGCTTCCCCACGATCCGCCGAACACCTGCCAGCGCTCGATCCCGAGGTTCTTGCGCAGCAGCTCGATGTCGGCGATGAGGTGATGCGTCGTGTTGAAGCGCAGGTCCGCATCCGGGGCGCTCACGTGCGGCGTGCTCCGACCGCAGCCGCGCTGATCGAACAGGACGATCCGATACCTCTCCGGGTCGAAGAAGCGGCGGTGCCAGGGAGACGTGCCGCCGCCCGGTCCACCGTGCAGGAAGACGACGGGCTTGCCGTCGGGATTGCCGCTGACCTCCCAGGCGATGCGCTGACCGTCGCCCGCGAGCAGCATCCCGCTGTCGTACGGCTCGATCTCCGGATACAGAGCGTCCAGGTTCATCATCGACCCCCGAGCAAAACCAGCCTGCAGTGATTCCCCACGCTACCGCGTACGCGTCACGAGACGAGGTCGATGTCCACCGCGGCGTCGAAGGTGTCGCAGACGCCGAGGCCGTTCTGGTAGCCGTTCGCGAACCAGTACTGACGGTTCTCGCTGCTGCCGTGGGTGAACGACTCAGGGTTGGAGAAGCCGGACATCTCCTGGATGTGATCGTCGCCGACGACGAGCGCCGCGTTCAGCGCGTCGCTGAGCTGAGTCTCGGTGGGGGTCTCGAGATAGTCCTGCTCGGCGAAGTCGCCGATCCACGCGCCGGCGTAGCAGTCGGCCTGCAGCTCCATGCGCACGCCGCTGCTGCCAGGACCCGTTCCATCGTTGGGGTGGTCGGACATCGTCCCGGTGATGTTCTGGATGTGATGGCCCCACTCGTGCCCGACGATGTAGAGCTGCGCGAGGTTGCCCGCCGACGCCCCGAACTGCTGCTGCATCACGGTGAAGAAGGTCGGGTCGATGTACACGCCCTGCTCGGGCGGGCAGTAGAACGGGCCGACGGCGTTGGATGCCGTGCCGCACTGCGTCGAGGTCGATCCGTCGACGACGGTGAGGGTCGGAGCGACGTAGCCGTCGACGTGCTCCTCCCAGTACGCGTCGAGAGCGACCTGGGCTCCCGCCATGCGGCAGTCGACGTCTTCGTTGGCGTCGGCGCCGGTGTCGCACTGGTCGAGGCCCGGCGCGCTCGTGCTCGTACCGGTACCGGGCTCGGTCGTCCCGCCACCGAGCAGGCCCGACAGATCGACGTCGCCGCCCGACAGCAGGCTCACCACGAGCACGACGATCGCGCCGAGGCCGACGGCGCCGCCGCCCACGGCGGCCGCGGTGCGTCCACGGCGACGCGTGGAGTGGCCGGAGATGTCGGCATCGGGCTTGAAGGTCATGGATCCGAGCGTAGCGCGGTCGTAGGCTCTGATCATGGCGACCACGATCACGATCACGGGTGCGGGCGGGCAGATCGGCTATGCACTGCTGTTCCGCATCGCCGCGGGCGATCTCCTCGGAGCGGATGAACCCGTCCGGCTGCGGCTGCTGGAGATCCCCCAGGGGATCAAGGCCGCCGAGGGAGCGGCGCTCGAACTGCAGGACGGCGCCTTCGGCCTGCTCGAAGATGTCGAGGTCACCGATGACCCGGCGATCGCCTTCGACGGATGCGACCTGGCGCTCCTCGTCGGCGCCAGGCCCCGCGGCCCTGGGATGGAGCGCGGCGACCTGCTGACCGCCAACGCCGGCATCTTCGGCCCGCAGGGCGCGGCGATCGCGGCGAACGCGGCATCCGGCGTGAGGGTCACCGTCGTCGGCAACCCTGCCAACACGAACGCCCTCATCGCCGCGGCATCCGCCGACGGGGTGCCGTCGGATCGCTTCACCGCGCTGACCCGCCTGGATGAGAACAGGGCCAGGGCGCAGCTCGCGCTCGCCCTGGACGCGCCCGTCCGCAGCATCCGCCGTGTGCCGATCTGGGGGAACCACTCGGCGACGCAGTTCCCCGATGTCTCGCACGCGAGCGTCGACGGACGGCCGGTGGCGGATGCTCTCGCCGAACGCGTCGGCGACGTCACCGCCTGGCTGGAGACCACCTTCATCCCTCGGGTCGCGAAGCGCGGTGCGGAGATCATCGACGTGCGCGGCTCCTCCTCTGTGGCATCCGCCGCGAACGCCGCCATCGATCACGTCCGCGACTGGGTGCACGGTACCGAGGACTGGACGAGTGCCGGCGTCGTCTCGCACGGCGAGTACGGGGTGCCGGAGGGTCTCGTCTCCTCCTTCCCCGTCCGTGCGGTCGACGGACGCTGGCAGATCGTGGAGGGACTGGAGCTCGATGCCTGGGCGAGGGCCCGCATCGACGCATCCGTGGCCGAACTCGTCGAGGAGAGGGAGATCGTCCGCTCGCTCGGCATGCTCTGACCCGCACAAATCTCCGCCGCCTCGGGCAGAATGGAACGCGGAGGTGCGCCGATGAGCGAGACGAACGACCTGACGACCGAGGCCGTGCACATCGAGGATGCTCTCACGAGCCCCGTGCATCTGCCGCATGCGGCGGCCGAATGCCCCAAATGCTTCACGGAGCTCCTGCAGAACCGGGACTTCTGGTCGGCACGCCCCGACGGATCACGCCTCGTCGGACTGGTCGTGGCTCGCGAGGGGATGCCTCCCGTGGTGACGCAGCGCGATGAGCTGACACGGTTCGGGGTGCCGATCGAGGGTTTCCGTCACCCGGCTCCCGAGATCCTGGAGAGCTGGAGCGACCGGCTCGCCCGTTTCATCGCGACGCTGCACAAGGGAGACGTGCTCGTGGTCGCCAATGCCCACGCCCTCGGCCGCGACCGGGACGAGGAGCGCCGCACCGTCGCCGAGCTGCGCCAGCGCGGCATCATGGTGAAGGTGCTGAGCCAGGACTCCCGGCACCTCGCCGACGTCGCGCGCTGAGCGCGCTCAGGCGTAAGCCCTGGCCGTTCCGCCCAGCGCGGCGGTGAGCTCGAGGATCCGCTCGACGCGGTCGACGGGAACCGCGACGAGCGGATGCGCGTCCGGGTCCTCCTCGAGGTAGACGAGGGTGAGCCCGTGCGCCACGAGCATCTCAGCAGCGACGGCGATCGCCGCTTCCAGGTCTTCGACGTCGCCCACGGGGTCGAGATCGATGCCGGTCGCGAAGATGCGCGGAAGCTGCGCGAGCGCGTCCGCGAGCTCGACTCCGGTGTCCGTGCTCTCCAGATAGGCGAGCGCTCCCGAGTCGTCCAGGCCGTCGAACAGCGAGGCCCATGCATCCGCATCCTCGCCGCGCTCGAGCTCGGCCCGCACGCCGTCGAGCAGTTCTTCGTCGTCGTCGAGGAGCCGGCACAGCGACTCCCACGAGGCGACGGACGCGGCCTCACTCGCCATCGGCGTCGCTCTGGTTCCGCAGCGCCTCGTCATCGAGGAGCGGGAGATCCGCCCTCGTGACGACTTGAGACGTCACGGCGTACTCGACAAGGCGAGCGCGCCGATTGGTCGCGAGCTTGCCCGGTCCACCGCGCAGACCCTGCACGCCCATCCGATCGAGCTTGTCGCAGACGTTGTCGAGCTTGCGGTTGAACTTGCTCATCGTCCAGCCGAGGCGCTTGGCGGCGTCGCTCGACGACGGCAGCTCGTTCATGCTGACGCCCTCTCGACGCAGCATGGGCTCGGCGAGAGCGACGATGAGCTGCTTCTGCAGCGGTGTGAAACTGGCCGGCATGACCGTCGTCTCCCCGCTCATCGACATCTCCACCTGGCGGGAGACCTCGTAAGGAGCCTCCTCGGTGTGCAGGCTGAACTCGTAGGTGATCGGTCCCGCCGTGAAGACGATGACGTTGCGCTCGAAGACGAGCGGCATGCGCGCGCCCGGTGAGAGCCAGGACTGCACCGCGCCGCCGGCGCTGGACACTGTGGCTGCCAGACGGACGCCGACGTTGGCGAGCCACCACAGACCGTCACGATGCTGAAGCTCCAGGAAATGACGATGCAGGTACGGATTCTCGTCGATCTCGAGGTCGCCTTCACGACCGATGATGAACGGCCTCCCGGCCGGCACATCCTGCCATTCCCCCGCGAACTCCAGGCGCAACGGTGCGATCCGCTGCCCCTCCGTCTTCGTCGCGCTTACATCGAGCTCCGCTGCCGGATTCCCATCAGTCACGTAACGACCCCCTCGGCAGACCATCCTGCCACGGAGAGGCGCCGCGCGGGGCGCTGAGGGGCAGAGGAGCCCGCTCAACGCCGCGATCAGGAAGCGGTGTCGGGCTGAACCGTCCCCGCGAGGAACTTGCCCACGAGTTCGAGCTCGTAATAGTAGGCGAGGCTCATATCAAGCTGTGGCTCGACGCGCTCGGGGTCCGCGCCACGGGCCACCAGGGCGCCGAAGATCCGAGCGAGGTCCGCCACGAGCTCCGCATTCAACGGCTTGTCGTCCGAGCGATCGGGCTGATCATCTCGACGCCGCGGCAGCACCTCCTGGGCCGCTCTGGCAGCCCGGCCCAGCGGCGTGGTCCCCTTGGAATCCACCGCATGGACGTCAGCACCCGCGTCCAGCAGTGCGATGAGCACCTGGAAAGCAGCGTCAGCGCTTTCCAGGCTGTTCACCGGAAGCCACTGCTTCTCGGACGAGCCGGTCACGGACAGACGCACCCAGCGCGATCGCTTGACTGCTGCCGCCAACGCATCGTGAAGCACGGACTTGGCCCAACCACTCGGAGATCCGGTATCCGCGAAGTTCGGATCGGCCCCGCTCGCCAGCAAGAACATCGCAATGGAGAACGCCCCGGAACGGATCGCTACCTGGAGCGCGGACTGGCCGGCGTACTGCTTGGGCTGCCCGGTGGCGACGGCGTCGACGAGCGACGGATCTTTGGCGATCCGCTCTCGCACCTTCTGCTCATCGCCGTTGACGATATCCGTGAAGACGGCCTGCATACGATACTCCGATCAGTCCAGCGGAACACTGCCGCGATCGACGGCGAACAGATCGGGCTGAGCACGCATGAACGCGTCCTCGAGCGCGGCGGGGCCGTTGGTTGCGACAAACGCCGCTTCGGCTTGAGTGATCGGCACGAGCTGCAACCACGTCACATGGACGTCTTCGTCGTCGTAAGCCACGAAGTTCGCCCCCCAGACGAAGGGAGAGACGGAGAACAGATGGGGTGTCGTCGCTGATGCGTAGATCTTGGAGACAGCATCTCGGTACACGGTGCCCGGCTTGACATCGTTCGCCGGATCGATGGCGAAGGCCGCGGCAGCGACGGCATCGCCGAATCGGTCGAGTCTGGCATCGACGGCAGCCACGAACTCGACGCGCACACCGCGTCCGTCCGGGGTCCGGAAAGGCGTCTCGAACGCGCTGGCCTCGACCGTCGCCCAGGAGTCGACGCCCCGTACCGGGCAATCAGGAACGAGGAGCACGCCGACGGCGCGCGACTCGTCGACGGTGCTGCGCTTGGTCGGGGGCTCGCCGGGTTCAGCCTGGAAGCCTGCGAGGACTCGCGCGACGATCTCGTACGGATTGATCACATCATCTCCTTCGGCGATCCTGCGCCGATTCACGGCCCGACATAGTCATCCCAGCCTAGTTCATGACTACCGCTCGAACTCGTGTGCGGCGACTCCGGTCGGTACTGCATCATCGTGTAGTACTCCTCGAGGAACTGCTCGCGAGTGATGCCTCGCTCCTGCGCCGAGCGCTGATGATGACGGAACTCGTACCCGGGCGCATGCCCCATGATCCAAGGTTCGTTCTTGTTGAGCGGATCCCCGGAGACGGGGTCGCGAACGATCCCGTCTCGGCCCATCGCGTCGTCCCAGACACGATCCCGCATCCCCGCGCGCCAACCGCTCGGGCGATCGTACGTCGAGTCCCTCGTGCTGTCCGGGTTCGGCGCGAAGCGGCCTCGATCATCGCGCAGCGGCCCGTCCTGGCCGCTGCCTGGTGTGCTGCTCCCCGTGGGATCGTCGAACCGGTCCTGACCCTTGACCTTCTTGACGACATCGTCGATACCCTCGGCGATGTTGTCCCCGACCTGGTGCAGTTTCTCGTCCATGTGGCGCAGACCCTTGACGCCTGCCTGCTTGAGCTCCCGGATGACGGGCTTGATCGCGCTCATCAGTCATCACCTCCGAAATCCAGCGCGGAGAACTCCGCGAAGAACGTCGACGTCAGCGTGGAGATGTCCGCGCTGTGCAGCTTCATGGTCGACTGCGCATCCTCGAGAGCGGCGAGGTCGGCATGGAACTCGTCCGAATCCCCCACGGCTCCCTCCACCAGCGGAGCGTCCAGAATCGCATCCACCACCGCAGGCAGCTGCTCCGCCAAAGGCTCGATCGCCATCGGCGCCAACTGCGCGATGAGCTGTTCGACCACGATGTCGACCGCCGCGTTCAGGAGCTTCTTCTTGATCAGAAGCATCGGCCCCGAACCCGCCGCTGTGATCGGGTTCGTCAGCATCGCCACCAGCGTGACCAGCGTCGTCGTCACATCGACGATGACCTTCATCTTCAAACCGAAGATCGCATCCGCACCGATTTCCATCGCCGTCGCCGCCGGCGGCATGATGTCCACCAGCTTCTGCAGATTCTGCGAACGATTCGAGTTCCACGCGCTCAACATCGCAGGACCCGTCTTGCCCTTGAGCGCGTTGCCCAGGTCGCCGTTCATCTTGCTGTCCACTGCCTGGATCACCGACTCGAGGTCGGAGCTGAAGGTGCGCACCAGGGTGGCGCCCTTGCGAACCTCGTCCTCATCGATATCCGGCCACTCGAACCCGAGCTTCTCCATCACCCAGACGAGCTCATTCGGCAACATCATTCCCACGGCGCCCACCTCCTGCGACGACTGTACGATCCCGCCGACGTCCGCACCATGGGTAGCGCTCCCCCTCGGGCCCCCTCCGGCGCATGGCGATCACCTGCCCGGCACATCGATCTCGATGCTGACGAACGGCGTGCCGTCGACAGGGACGACCTCGACGTCCGCGCCGTCGAGCGTTCCTGGGTCGAGGTCGAAACGGGTCTCGACCTCGTCGTTCTTGAGAGACGTGAGCTGCGCGGTCTCGGATTCCGGTGCGAGCATCCGCATGTCACCGGGCTTCTCTCCGTATTCGTCGGGGCTGCTCTGTCCGATCGCCATCTCGAACAACTCGTCGACCAGCTGTTCGGCAGCCTTCTTCGGGATCCCCTTGACCTCGCCGAGGACCTCCTTCGGGAAATCCCGGACAGCCTGGCCGGCCGCCCCGCCGAGGTCGCGCATGACGTTGTAGTCCGGGTTGGAGTGCCGCGGTGCGCGGCCGAGCGTCTCGATCCCCCTGGAAACGTCGAGGAGGATGTTGTAGTCCTTCGCGTGAGACACCGGGCGTCGGTCTGCCCTGTGCCGCGGGGTCTGCGCAGCCGCCCTCCTGTCCAGGCCCCTGATCGCGTCAGCATCCGCCCTGTGCTTGCCACCGCGCTTGCGGAACGCGCCAGCGAAGCCCTGCTTGAACTCCCGGCCTGCACCGTCCGCGGCGTCCACGATGTCGCGGATCAGCTTCTTCAGCATCATGTCTCAGTCCCCCGTGAGCTGCAGGTTGGCGAGATCGGCGAGGAGGCGATCCGTGAGGTCCTCGACGTCGGCGGCATGGGCGTCCATCTCCTCCGCCGCCGACTCCAAGGCCTGAAGGTCGGCGTAGAAGTCATCGACGTCCCCCACCGTGCTCTCGACCACCGGAGCATCCAGCAACGCCGCGACCAGCACAGGGACCTGGGCCGCCATCGGCTCCACCGCCAGCGGGAGAACCTCCTCCAGCACCTTCTCCAGCGTCAGCTCCATGGCGATGGAGAAGAGCTTCTTCCGCGCAAGGATCAGCACTGCGGCTCCTCCCGCGCCCAGGGGACCCGCCGCGAGCAAGGGGATCAACTGGATCACCGTGGCGGTGATCTCCATGATCACTTTGACCTTGAGAGCCGCCACGATGTTGGCGGCGAGGTCGATGCCCACCGCGGCGGGGCCGAGCAGGTCGAGCAGCTGCTGCACGTTCTCCGAACGATTGCGATTCCACCCTGCGACGTGCGCAGCGCCGGCCTGCCCCTGCATCGCGCCGGCGATCACTCCGTTGATGCTCCGATCCGCCGTCTGGACGAGCGTCTCCATGTCGTCGCGGTACCCCCGCAGGTAGACCGCGGCCTTCCGGACCTCGTCCTCATCGATGTCCGGCCAGTCGAGCCCCAGCTTGTCCATGACCCAGATCAGGTCATTCGGCAACATCATTCCCATGTCGACCACCCTCCTGCGACGAAGCTATTCGTCCGGTCGACGGGAAGGCCATGGGGAGTTCAGCCCATGGGGACTTCAGCCCAGAGTGGATGAGCGCGCGGCGCCTTCAACAGGCTCAGCCGCGCAGCCGACGACTGATCTCTTCGAGCATCCGTTCCGTCTCGGCCCGTTGCACCGCGACGGTCGTCACCGTCGACGGATCCACCGGCTCGAACGTGTCCACGAGCTTTTCGACCTGCTCCGGTGTGATCCGATAGGCCTTCAGCCCAGCACCCTGATCCCTGGCCATGCCGCTCGGCCACACGTCAGCCTGCGCGCCGGCGACCCCGATCCGCCACCCGAACGGCTCGAGCTCTTCTCGGACCATGCAGAGAGCCTCAAAGGCGTCGAAGGCGGTCGCCTCTGCTGTGCCGAACGCCGCACAGTGAAGGGTCACCACCCACGAGCGCGGCGCATGGAACTGCCACGTCGCCGTGGCAGCTCGATCGATTCCCTCGCGACGGACCTGGATCGTGCGCGACCCTCCGGTCATGTCTTCGGGATGTCCGCCGGATCGATGACCAGGGCGACCTCGGTCCACGGGTTGAGGGCGATGCGAACACCCTCGGGCAGCGATGCGGCAAAATCGCGCCCGTGCACCGTCGCGAACTCGGCGTACCCGGAGACGGCGGCCTTCTCCACGTCGGTGAACGCGTAGGCGAGCTGCCCGCCGTCCTTCGCATCGAACAGCACGGTGCCGCCCTCCGATGGATAGAGGATCACGACCTCGGCATCGGCGAACGCCCGTTCGAACTGCTCGCTCTTCACGTGTCCGGCGCGCGCGAGCTGCAGCACGCGCTCGAGATCCGTGGTAGGCGCCGGCCAGCCACGCCCCGCCGGTGACGGCACGTACCGCGGATTGGGAGTGAATTCCTCGCTCAGCTCGCCGGCGTCGTTCGATCGCCACGCTCCGATGATGCCTTCAGGTGGCACGCCATCGCTCCCGTCGAACTCCGGGTCGATCGCGTACACCCACCCGCCGGGGTTGGCTCGTGCCTGAGCACGGAGCGCATCCGTGATCGGCGGCGTCGCGGGTCGGTTCACGTGCGGTTCTGTGCCGTCCATGTCGAGATCACTCATCACGCACCACCATAGTTCGGATTCGGGATCCAGTCCGTCGGCTTCCCATCGACGACCCTATGCACACCGACGATGAACTCGGTGGGAACCCCGCCCTGGAAGGTGATCTCGCTTTCCGGCGTGAACGTGGTCGGCCCGTGAGGGTTATCCGGAATGGTTGCGTCGGCATCGATGCCACCTGGGGCGTTGATGGTGTACCGGTAGTTGCCGCCCCATACAAGATCCGGATCCCTGGTGGTAGAGACGAAGTTGGACGGCGTGTTTCGCGTCACGAAGGCACGATAGTCGTTGTCGCTCCGATTCCAGGGTTGGAAACCGGAGTCGAAGATGTCATCGGGACTGCGGGTGTCGAAGCGGTAGAGCGGTTCGGTGGTCGTCCGATCCACCCGGTTCGTGTTGTACCCCGTCAGATCCGGGGCTTCCGTGCCGTCGAGGAGCCTCACCTTCTGCTTGATGTCCTCGAGGTGATCGTCGAGCTTGCGCGTCACCTCGGGCAGCCGGACGTCCGCGTCCTTGCCGCCCTTCACGACCGCCTGCCAGAGGTCCTTGAACAGCTTGCCGATGCCCATACCCATCAGGCGTCTCCCCCGAAATCGAGCGCGGAGAACTCCGCGAAGAACGTGGATGTCACCGTGGAGATGTCATCGCCATGGAGCTTCATCGCGGACTGCGCGTCCTCCAGAGCCGCGAGGTCCGCGTAGAACTCGTCCGAGTCGCCCACCGCACCCTCCACCATCGGAGCGTCCAGGATCGCGTCGATCACCGCGGGGAGCTGCTCCGCCATCGGCTCGATCGCCATCGGGAGCAGCTGCGCGATCAGCTGCTCCATAACGATGTCCACTGCCGCGTTCAGTAGCTTCTTCTTGATCAGCAGCATCGGCCCCGAACCCGCCGCCGTGATCGGGTTCGTCAGCATCGCCACCAGCGTGATCAGGGTCGTCGTGACATCGACGATGACCTTCATCTTCAAACCGAAGATCGCATCCGCACCGATATCCATCGCCGTCGCCGCCGGCGGCATGATGTCCACCAGCTTCTGCAGATTCTGCGACCGATTCGCATTCCACGCACTCAACGTCGCAGGCCCCGTCTTGCCCCTGAGCGCATTGCCCAGATCGGAGTTCACTCTCCGATCCACGGCCTGGATCACCGACTCGAGGTCGGTTCCGAGGTTGCGCACCAGAACGGCACCCTTGCGAACCTCGTCCTCATCGATATCCGGCCACTCGAACCCGAGCTTCTCCATCACCCAGATGAGCTCATTCGGCAACATCATTCCCACGGCACAACCTCCTCGGAAGACTCTACGGGCCGCGACCGACCTGTCGCGATGGGGAGAACCACCCACTTCCCGCCGATCACGGCACGGCCGCCCATTGGACGACGGCGTACGTCAGCGAAGCGAGCGCTCCGGTCCGCGGTGTGACACCTGTCACGTCGCGATCGACGATGGTGACACGGGGGTTCACCGCGATGGGCAGCGCGACGGCAGCGCGGACGATGGTCCCCTCGATGGAGGCCAGGACGTCCCTCGCCTCATAGATGTCCGTGGTCTGCGCCAGCTGTCCGATGAGCTCATCCCGTTGCGGATCGGTCTGACCCGTCAGGGATGCCGCACCGCCGGTGCCCCACTGCGCGGCGATCTCCTCCGGCGTCTGCGGGATCGCGACCTGACGGATCACAGCGTCCCCCCGGCCCGCGGCGTACGCAGACTCGACGTCATCGCTCCCGCAGTCGACGATCTTCCAGCCGGCCTCGGCGACGGCCGTGCGCAGAGCGGCGAACGCGCCGGAGGCGAACTCGCTCGTCGTGTCGTACAGCACGCAGATGCCCCGGTCGGCGCCCACACCGGCCCGCTCCCGGTCGAGCACGGGGTCCTCCGCTGGTGTGCCGAGGGTGCGAGCGAACCCTGAGTCCTCGTTGACGATGTCGTAGGCGCGGGATCCGGGAGCCGAGAGCATCGATGTCGTGGCCGTGTACGCGGATGCCCATGACCCGCCACCGCCGTCGGCCAATGTGCTCGGCAGCACGGAGCGAAGGAAAGCGGTGCGCGCGTCCACGCGGGTGAACACGCCGGACGGGCGGAGCATCAGTGCCCAGAGCGTGCCGTCATGGGTCGTCGCGACGGTGAAGTCCTGGCGCTCGAGGTCACGGACGGCCTGACGGTTGGCCGCGACCGGCGCCACCTGTGCGATGTCGACCAGCTGTCCGACGGCAGCCACCGGATCGGCACCGGCGGGCACCAGCTCTATCCGCGCGACCTGAGCGCCCACGAGCCCTCGGTAAGACGTGTTCGGGACGAGCGTGACCGTCTGGCCCTCTTCGCCCGCGGCGATCTCATCGATGAGATAGGCGCCGCTGGACAGCAGCAGCTCGGCGGGGATGTCCGCGGGATCCTCGATCGCGAAAGCTTGGTTCCACACGGCCGTCATCGCGTCCAGGGCATCCGCATCGCCATCGCGGATCGCCGCGATCACCGCCTGCTTGGCCTCCATCGGATCATCGATGTCGAAGGCGCGCTGGCCGACGACATGGGCAGGGACAGGGACGTCCACCGCCTGCTGCCATCCGATGTCCGGGGTCGTGAAGGTCACGTCGATCGACCGGGCGAACTCGTCGAGCACCGGCACCGGGGCGGAGGTGTCGCGCTCCATGGGTGCGCCCTCCTCGTCCGTCGCGAAGTACCCGGCGCGACCCGCCCAGCCGAGCATGAGGTCCGCGCCGTCCAAAGGGATCCCGTCCGACCAGACCGGCTCCGCCAGGTCGTAGCGCGCGGTGAACGGCTCCTCCTCCACGATGGATGCCGTCCCGAACCCCTCATCGGCGATGAATGCCCCATCGACCATGTCGCCGAAGCCGGCACGGATGGTCTCGGCGATGTCCACGTTCCCCGGCGTCGGCGCAGCGGCCGCGTTCAGGGACGTGAGCTCCTGCGCCCACCCCACCGTGATGCTCGTCCCAGGCACCACGGAATCGGGCAGCGCAGGCGCGCATGCGGCGAGAACGACGACGAGCACGAGCACGGCGGATGCCGCGGCCGCACGGATGCCCCCCGTCGCCCTCACGGAAGTTCGATGTCGCCTTCTGCTTCCGCGAGCGCGCGGAAGGGTTCGCTCTCCTCGCTCTCCAGCCAGGCGCGCGCGTGCTCAAGCAGCACCGCGGGGGACTCCTCCGCCTCCTGGTACGTGGCGAACGGGCCGATCGTGTCCTCGGAGGGGCGCTCGTCCGCCTCCTGAACCGACTGGGTGGACAGGTTGAACCAGTAATAGCTCCGCGACTCGCTCATCAGTTCTGCTCTCCGATCATGGTGCCGATTCTATGCGGCGGCCCGGTGGGCCTGACACGGCGGAGGCCGCGACTCCAGTCCCCCGACTGTCGCCGCGGCCTCCGCCGTCGGTGTGGGCTCAGACGCCGCCGGCCATGCCCGCGTCGTTGTCCTGGATCTGCAGAGCCATCTTGTCGAGCGCGTCGGCCATGTCGTTCACGGCCTCGGACGCGTCATCGAGCGAGGTCGTCAGCTCGTTGTACGCCGTGGAGTACGCCTCGGAGGCGTTCTGGGTCTTGAACCCGTCCTGCACGAGGTCATCGATGATGCCCTGCAGCTCCTTCAGGGTGTCGGTGACGGTCTGACGACCGTCACGCAGGCGCTGCGCAGCGCTCTCCATCTCGCTGTATGTTGCACCAAAGTCATGTCCGGCCATGAGAACCGCCTCCAGGTTTCGTCGTCTTCAGGCCGCTCGGCCTCTTATCCACGAGGTTAGCCAATGTTGCGCGCCCGGCAAACGGGGAGCGCTACCCATGCACCCCTACCCATCGGTGCCGGCCGGCACGAACGGCACCTGGGTGGTGATCGCCTGGCCTGCCTGCACCATGATCCCGCGCCCGACGGGGAAGTCGGAGCGCTTGATCCGGCTGAAGGGCATCTTGAACAGCGACTCGCCGTCGTAGGTCTCCGGCTTCAGGGCGATGCCCTGGCGACCGGACTTCCATTCGCCCAGCACACCGATGCTGCCGCTGGCGCGGGTGATCTCCGCCTCGCCGATGAGCATGTGGTCGCTGTTGTTCATCGCCTGGAGCAGGGCCCGCATCGCGCGATCGGCGGTGCTGTCCGCGAGGTGCGGGATGTCCTCGATGACGATGAGGATGCGCCCCTCCTGGACGTCGCGCAGCACGAGCTCGGACAGCTCCTCGGCCAGCGCCTTCTCGTCGTCAGGACGCGTGGCGCTCTTGACCCACGGCCGGAAGTCCTTGAGCTCCGCACGCCTGCTGCCGAAGTGGTAGAGCCGGATGCTCGGGTCGAAGCGCTCCATCGCGATGATGAGGGCCTTCAGCGCGTTCGTCTTGCCGGAGACCGGCGGGCCGGTCACGATGAACGAGCCGATCGGCTCGAAGCCGAAGGGAGCCAGCGACTCGTCCGCGACGCCGAACACCGGCTTCCCGCCCACCGTCGCCGGCATCTCCGTGACGGGAACCATCGTGGGCAGTGCGCCGATCTCGGGCAGGTCGCCGACGCCGTCCGCGCGCAGGCGATCGCCGAGCGCCCGAAGGGCCTTGGTCTGCTCGACGACGTTCATGGTGCCGCCGAGCACCGCGATCTGCGCCTCGTGCCCGTCGATGACGGCGCGCCCCGGCGCGGACTGCTCGTCGAGCACGTCGCGCGGCACGTTCAGGAGCATGTACTGGCTCGGATCCCCCATCCGCAGCACGACGCGGCGGGAGACGTTCGACGCGACGGCGCTGGGCACCGCGTTGCCGCGATCGGCGGTGATGACGGTGTGCACGCCGAGCGTGCGTCCCTCACCGAGTATCCGCATGAAGATCCGGTAGAACGGGCCCCGACCAGGGGCCATCTCCCAATCCTTCTTGAACTCCGGGTAGTTGTCAATGAGCAGGAGGATGCGCGGCATCCGCTTGTCGGCGATGTCGCGGTACTCCTGCACGGAGGCGGCGCTGGCCGCCGAGAAGAGCGCGGCACGACGGTCGAGCTCGCGGTCCAGCGTCCGCAGCAGGCGCTGGATGCGCTCCGCGTCCGCACCGTCGACGACGGAGCCGACGTGCGGCAGGGCGCTGAGCACGCCGAGGGCTCCGCTCGCGAAGTCGAGGCAGTACACCTGGACACGGCCGAGCTCTGGCCGCATGCCCGCGGAAGTCGCGATCGTCTTGAGCAGGGTGGACTTCCCCGAGCCGGAGGTGCCGTAGATCACCAGTGAGCCGTCGCGGTCGGGGACGAAGACGGCGGCCTCCTGCTTCTGCTCCTCCGGGACGTCCAGCAGGGCCAGCGGGATGCGCGTATCGCCGTCGTGCGCCAGATCCTGCAGATCGACCAGAGGCGCCAGATCGTCCAGCCATGGGCGACGAGGGCGCGGCAGCCGTGCGGCGTCGCTCGCCCTGATCAGCGTCGACACGATCCGCTTCTGGTCGTTGGGACCGAGGTCCTCCTCGTGCGCATCGGACTCCGCAGGGCGGTCGGGCTCCCACTCGGCGGTGGCGCCGAAGCGCAGCTCCGAGACGCGCACGTCTGCGACTCCGGACTCGTCCTCCGTGGTCCAGCCGCCCGCATAGGCGGACTGGAACGGGACGAGCCGCCCAGGCCCGGTCTTCGCGATCGCACGACCGGGGATGGCCGCCGAGAAGCTCGCGGCGACGGCGTCGTCGACGACGTCGCGGGAGTCCGCCTCGTCGGCCATGCGCAGCGCGATGCGCAGGTTGGTGTTCGCCCGCAGGTTGTCCTTGATGACACCGGCGGGGCGCTGCGTCGCCATGATGAGGTGGATGCCCAGAGAGCGACCGCGCTGGGCGATGTCCACGACGCCGTCGACGAAGTCCGGCATCTCCGAGGCGAGCGCGGCGAACTCGTCGATGACGAGCACGAGCGCGGGCGGGCACTCCGGATCCTGACGCTTCTCGAGCTCGAGGAGGTCCTTCGCCTTCTTCCGGTTCAGCAGATGCTCGCGGTGCTGCAGCTCCGCTCGCAGGCTCGTCAGCGCTCGACGCACGAGGTGCGGGCTGAGGTCGGTGACCAGGCCGACGCAGTGCGGCAGCTCGACGCAGTCGGCGAACGCCGATCCGCCCTTGTAGTCGACGAAGAGGAACGTCACACGGTCCGGGCTGTGCGCAGCGGCCATGCCGAGCACCCACGCCTGGAGGAACTCGGACTTGCCTGCACCGGTCGTACCGCCGACGAGGGCGTGCGGGCCCTGGGTCCGCAGGTCGAGCGCCATGGCGTCGCTGGCGCCCTGACCGATGATCGCGCGCAGCGTGCCCGCCTTCTTCAATCGCGGACGCGGGGCGGGCGTCCGGTCGATGATGGTGTTGTTCTGCCGCCAGCGTTCGATGACCACGTTCGGGTCCTCGGCGATGGCCGGGTCGACGAGCTGCAGGAACATCACCGATCCCGGGATGTCGGACGCGTCGTGGACGACGGTGCTGGCGTCGACCACCGGAGCCAGACGCCGGGCGAGCATGTTCATGTAGGCGTTCGAGACGCCCTCCACCTGCACGTGCTCGAAGACCTCGCCGTTGCGGACGAGGCCCACCTGGGCGTCCGCAAGACCCGTGGTGACATCGATGTAGCTGCGGCAGACGGCCGGCAGCGACTCGACCGTCGGCGAGACGAAGACGGCGTGCACGCCGTGGTCGGCTCCGCGCTCGAGCACGTCCGTGAGGCGTCCGCGGTCGACGGGGGCATCGCTGGTCACGAAGACGACGACGGAGAGCTTCGGGGTCTTCTGATGCTCGTTCGCGGCACGGGAGACGTCCGTCCCGTACAGCAGCGGATTCCACTCCTCTTTGAAGGGCCCGCGCGGCTCGCCGTCCGGGCCGTCGCCGACGGCGCGCTTGACGTAGTCCTCCAGCATGCTGAGCAGGGCCGCGGACGTCGGAGCCGTATCGGCGAGCGCGACGCCCTGGAACGGGCTGCGTTCGGCGGACGTGTGCGGCATCCACTTCAGCCAGTCGAGTTCCGGTGTCCAGCCGGCATCCGAGAACGCGACAGCGACGAGGTCGTTGGGGGCATGCAGCCCGAACAGCTGGACCGCGATCCCCCTCATCGCATCGGCCACCGGCCCCGGCGAGCCGGAGATGCCCACCGAACCGGCGTCGGCGAGGAGGTCGAAGACGGGGACGTCGTCGACGTACTCGTAGCGCTCGCGGAGGCGATCGACCCTGTCGATGAACTCGGGAAGCCCGTCCGGGGCCTCCTGATCGTCGATCTGGTTGCGCGCGGGGAGCCGGCAGCTCCCCAGCCGGAGGCCGAGGAAGTTCCAGTGCTCAGGACGCCGGGTCCACAGCATGGGCCCCAACCGCATCGCCTGATCGAAGACCTCGGCGACGGGCGGCGCCTCGGCGTTGCGCGCGGCCTCCTCCTCCGGCTTGCCCCGGAAGAAGTCCTCCTCGAGCTGCTCGTACTGGCGCTCGAAGAGGAGGAACTCGTGGTTCTCGCTCTTCTTGCTCTGCACCGACTGGTTGATGATGTTTCCGAAGGCCATCAGCGGAGTCATGACGATCATGAGCAGAGAACGCGGGTTGCCGTTCAGAGCGAACAGCGCCATGCCCATGAGGATCGGGGCCACCATGATCGGCCACGGGAAGATCTTGCCGATCTTCTCGGCGGGCAGGCGCGGCATCTTGAAGCGGGTGCCCGGATAGCGCACCTCCACGCGGGGGCTGCGGTTGAACATCAGACCGCCGCCGCGCTCGATCACCGGTTCCTCGGAGGCCGAGCCGTCGAACGACCTGGCAAGACGCAGCTCCAGCGTCGTCCCGCCGATGACGAACGGCTCCCCCTCCTCGATCCGCACGCGCTGGACGGCCACGCCGTCGACGAGCACGCCGTTCGCGGAGTTGAGGTCGACGAGCTCGATGTGGGTGCCCACTTCGAGCCTGGCGTGCCGCTTGGACGCCATGGGATCGGCGAGCACCACATCGTTGCCCGCGTCGCGTCCGAGGAACACATGACCCGCGGTGATCGGATACTCCTGGCCGGAGAGCTCTCCGGCCGTCGCGCGGAGGATGCCGACGGTCTCGCGCCGTCCTGCGACGACGTGGTCCGGTCCGTAGTTGACGATCGAGGCCGCGAAACCGGAGCCGATCGGGGCCTCGCCGATCGGGACGTCCGGCTGCAGAGGGACGAGGCGCTCACCCGTGGGCGGGGCCACCGCGAGGGTGACCACATCGCCTTCGGCGACCGGGGTGGCACGCGTCGGATCGGCCTCTGCGACATGGCGCGCCACATCGCCGGCGGTCGCCGTGGAGTCCGTCGTGATCACGATGTCGACCGGATCACCGCTCTGGCGGTGCAAGGTCAGCTTGAGCCTCATTCGTCTCCCCTGGTTCCGATCGGCCTCTCAGCCGTCATCGTCGTGCGCACGCCCGAGATCACACCCGCACCACGGCCGCGGTGCGGTCGCCGATCCGGATGGTGTCGCCGTCCGTCGTCAGCACCGGTGTGCCGGCAGCGAGCGCGTACTCGACGCCGTCGCGGATCAGCCCCGACCCGTTCGTCGAGCGGCAGTCCACCACTTCGAGACCCCCTGCGGCCGGACGCACGAGCAGATGCGTCTTGGACAGCGACCTGCTGTCGTCGGCGAGCGCGATCGGCCGCGCACCCTCCGCGGCGTCCGGGTTGCGACCGAGCACCACGGGCTCCGAGATGAGGATGCTGTCGCCGTTGTCGAGCCTGAGCCCGAACCTGGCAGCCGGGGCGGCCTGTCGTGCCGCTGCGCGCGTCAACGGCGGCTGGCCGGCGGAGGCCGGGGAGGCGGGCTGGGCTGCGGGCGGCGCGGGCTGGACTGCGGCCGGTGCAGGCGTCGGCTGCGGTACGGGATCGGGGGCCTGCTGCGGTGGTTCGGCCGTCGCGGCAGGGGAGGGCGCTGGCTGCGGCAAAGGAGCCTGGGCAGGTTGCGGTGCGGCGGCAGGCTGCGCCTCCACGACGGGCGGCGCAGGAACGACGGAGGGCGGGGATGCGGGAACGACAGGCGGCGTCGGCACCACGGGGTGCGCAGGGGCGGCGGGCGTTCGCAGCTCCTGCGCTCCGCGATATCCGCCGAGCACGGGCTTGCCCTCCTCCGCGGAGACCGGAGCTGCCTGCGTCGCGGGGGTCGCGAGACCTCCCCCTGGACGCTCGTCAGGGCGGTGCGGACGGGCCACCCCGAGCACACCCGCGCTGATCCGCCCGCCGGGGCGGTACGCGGGCTGCGCCGAGGGATCCACCGGGGTCGCCAGCGACGGCAGCGCCGCCCGCTCCGGTGCAGGGTCGGCCATGACGACCTTGCGCGCGACACGCATCCGCTTCTCGTCGTACGGCTGCAGGCCCTTGCGGATGTCGACGAGCCAGACCCGCGTCGCCTGATCGTGCCAGCCGCGGCCTCGGCGCTCGAGATCGAACATCGGCGAGATGAAGAAGAGCGCCTGTCCGATGATCGGCACGATGCCGGCGGCACCGAGGATGAGGAAGCGCAGCAGTACGGCTCCCGCGCCCGGCT
Source organism: Microbacterium sp. NPDC055903 (assembly GCF_053615555.1). Classification (NCBI taxonomy): domain Bacteria; kingdom Bacillati; phylum Actinomycetota; class Actinomycetes; order Micrococcales; family Microbacteriaceae; genus Microbacterium; species Microbacterium sp. NPDC055903. The sequence goes on from NZ_JBSHCA010000001.1 coordinate 823,433, forward strand.
TCTCGAGCGTTCGGACGTTGATCGTGCGGATGCCGGTGATCGCCTTGCCGATGGTGAGGCCCTTGCGGCCGTGCAGGACGAGCTGGACGATGAGGAAGACCAGGCTCAGCCCTGCGGAGACTGCGGCCATGACGACAGCCAGCACGAATCCGGGGTGGTTGAGGAACCCGTAGGCCGAGATCGATCCGCTCGCGAGCTTCAGCAGGAGGGGGACGGCTCCCAGCCACAGGGGCAGTTGCAGGAGCAGCCAGATCGCGCCGTCGCACACCGCGGCGAGCGCGCGACGCCCGAGCGGCGCGGGAAGGAGCCCCAGTGCCGCGGCGTACGCCGGGTCCGGCTTGCCTGCGGCATCCAGACCCTCGATCTTCTGTTCTTCCTCGTGGATCTCCCAGATCATCCGCCGACGCACCCCCGCGTCGGCTCTGATGCTCGTCCGTCCGAGCGGGTGATCACCACGTCGATGCACACCTCACCGGCGCCGTCGACGGTCAGCGTCGCCGTGGGCACGGTCACCCGCTCACTGACGGCCTCGCCGGAGAGGGACACCTGCTCCCAGATGTACGCGTCGCCCTCCTCCTCGTCAGGGTTCGTCCATGTGAAGGTCACCCGATCGCCCTCGCGCACACCGGTGAGCTCCTCCACCGCCGGCACAGCGGTGGAGTACGGGTCCTGGGGCTGTTCGACGGCTTCCGTCTCCACCGGCTCCGGCTGGGCGTTGAGGCCGGATGCGAGGAGGTTGATGCCGACCACGCCTCCGGCGACGACCGCGATCGCCGCGACGATGCCGCCCACGATCCACCACACTCGTCCGGAGCGCCGCGGCGGCTCAGGCTCGGCGAGAGGTGCGGGGGCAGTCGGCGCGGGCGCCTGCGCCGCGACCACACGGGGCGGGCGCAGCAGGGTTCGTTCCTCCGCGGAGGAGACCGGAGCGGTCGGCGAGACGACCGTCGGGGGACGCATGACGGTGTCGTCCGCCTGCGAAGGGGACGGCGCCGCAGCAGGAGCCGCCGCGGATGCAACGGGCGCCTCCGGCGCGAAGGGGCTGGGTGCGAAGGAACTCGGCGCGAAGGGCTGGGTCAGTGCGGAGGGACGCGTGGCGCCGGCATCCGGGGAGATGCTGACGACCTCGCGCACCCTGGTGAGGCCGTCGTCGTCATCCTCCAGCTGTTCGATCGGGTGATCATCGACGATGTCGATCGGCGTGACCGAATGCGAGAGCTCGATCTGGATCTTCTGCAGCGCCCTCGCGAACGCCACAGCGCTGGGGAAGCGATCGGCCGGGTTCTTCGCCATGGCCCGCTCGAGCAGGCGCTGCAGGCTGGCCGGAGCATCCGGACGTCCGAGCGCCGGGAGCGGGGAACGCTCGATGCGCTCGATGAGGTCCGCGCTGGAGTTGCGCTCACCCGGTCGCTCGAACGGGGTGCGCCCGACCAGCAGGGTGAAGAGGGTGGCGCCCAACGCCCAGACATCCGACCAGGTGCCGCTCTGAGGCGGGTCGCCGAACGACTCGGGCGGTGACCACGGGATCGACATCCCCGTCGCCTCCGTGATCGCCGCCGACGTCGAGGCGATGCCGAAGTCCGTCAGCGCCGGCCGGTTGTACTCGGTGACGAGGATGTTCGCCGGCTTGATGTCGCGGTGCAGGACCCCCGCACGATGCGCGGTCTCGACCGCGCCCGCGACCTGGATGCCGACACGGAGGGCCTCGGCGACCGAGAACGGCTCCTTGCGCGCGCGCAGCTGAAGGTTCGGACGCGGGCAGTACTCCATCACCAGGTACGGACGCCCGTCCGCGGCGACGCCGGCCTGATAGATCGTCACGATGGCCGGATGCGTCGACAGCATCGCCATGACGTTGGCCTCGTCGGTGAACTCCTGCGCCGCTCCGCTCGAGATGCGGTCGGCGAGCAGCACCTTCACGGCGACGCGGCGCTTGGGAAGCTGCTGCTCGTAGAGGAAGACGTCCGCGAAACCGCCCGCGCCGAGCGGTTCCACGTACGTGAAGCCGTGCAGCTCCGGAGGAGCGGAGGGGGGTCGGCTCACGGCAGATCCTCGAAGGCGACCGTGACGCCGTCACCGAGGTCGACCACGTCTCCGGTGAGCACGAGCGTCGCCTCGCCGGGGTGAAGGCGCACGGGCTCGTTCCCAGGGCGGAGCAGAGTGGATCCGTTCGTCGTGTGCAGGTCGACGACGACCACCGTGTCGCTCTCGGGACGGATCTCGAGATGGCTGCGGGAGATGTCCTGCTGGGGGCTCTCGACGGCGATGAGGTGAGGAAGGCTCGCCCCTGATGCGCGTGGCGCCCGCGGGCGCCGGCCGATCACGACGGTCCTGTCCAGAGCGACGACCTGTCCGGTCGAGACGCGAACGCGGCCCAGCGCGGAGCCGGAGGTCGGGATCAGCGCCGTCGGCGCATCCGGCGCCGCGGCGGGCGGCGGAGGCGGCGGGAGCTCACCGCGGAGCGCGCGCGCCTCGGCGACCGAGACGGTCGCGCCGTCGTGATCGCCGATGACCGCGGGCGGTGCGGGCGGCACGACATGGACGGTGTCGCCGAAGAGCTGCTGGAACTCGTCGAGATCCGCATCGATCGTGTGGTCGCTCGGGATGAGCGTCTGGTCGCTCACGGGCGACTCCGCGGGCTCGGGCTCGACCGCCGGCTCGGGCTCGGGTTCCGGCTCCGGCTGCGACTCCGGCTCGGGCTCCGGCTGCGGCTCCGGCTCCGGCTCCGGTTCGGACTCCGGCTCAGGCTCCGGTTCTGATGCCACGTCCGCGTCAACCACGGCGATGGGAGGGATGACCTCGGGAGCGGGAGCGACCACCGGAGCGGGCTCGACGACAGACGCAGGCTCTGCGGCGAGCGCGGGCTCATCCACCGCCCGGCCCGCCGCTGCCGACGCCGCGGGGACGCCGTCCGCATCGCCCGGCTCGATGTCGACCACGGCCTCGGCCGCACGCACGATTCCGCCGAGCACCGGCAGCGTGACGGCGCCCGGCGCTTCCTGCAGGTACAGGCCGACCCGCGAGACGCCGGGAACGAAGTGCTCGCTCCAGGTCGTGACATTCGCCCCGGACAGCGTCTGCGCGCCGTCGGCGGCCGTCACGCGTGCGCGCACGTCTCCACGCAGGGCGACTCGCGCGTGATCGCCCTCGAGCACGACAGCGGCGAAGGGCGGCATCGCGGCGAACGACCCACCGGCCGCGTCGGTGAGCGCGTCCACGATCACGGCCAGCGTGCGATCGGCGGCGAGACGCTCCCACAGCCTCGCCACGAGAACGTCGGATGCCTCGGGCGACAGGGCCACGAGAGCGCCGGGAACCACGATCAGGTTCCACTCCCCCGGGCGATAGTTGGACTGCATCAGCGCATCCCTCCTGCGACTTCTTCCCTCGGGCGCGTGTCGGCGTCCAGATCATCGTCCGCCTGCATCGGTCGGCCTGGCTTCGATGCGACGAGCACCGCATCGGCGACGACCACGGTGATGTTGTCACGGCCACCGGCGCGCACGGCCTCGTCCACGAGGAGGTCGGCCGCGGTCTGCGGATCGGGTTCGGTGACGAGCACTTCCCGGATGCGCTCGTCCGACAGCTCGGAGGACAGCCCGTCCGAGCAGATCAGCATGCGGTCGCCGAGCTCGGCGGGAAACATCCAGTAGTCGGCCTCGCCGGTGCTGCCAGCCCCGACGGCCCGGGTGATGATGTTGCGGCGGTGATCGGTGGCCGCGTCCTCCGGCGAGAGCTCACCGGCCTCGATGAGCTCCTGGACGACGGAGTGGTCGACGCTGATCTGCTCGAGCTCACCGCCGGCGAGACGGTACGTCCTCGAGTCGCCGATGTTGAGCGCGAGCCAGTACCCCATCCCGTCCACGGCGGCGATGACGACGCCACTCACGGTCGTTCCCGCACGCCCGTTGCCCGTCGTCGACAGCGCGTCGACGGCATCCCTGGCGCTGGCCAGCGCGGAGCGCACATCGTCCAGCACGAGGGAGGGGCGACCGATGAAGCGCGCGAACTCCTCGACGACGACCGCGCTGGCGCGCTCGCCCGCCTCGTGCCCGCCCATGCCGTCGGCGACGAGGAAGACCGGCGAGCTCGCGAGGAGGGAGTCCTCGTTCAACGGGCGACGGGTTCCGGGGTGCGTCGCGGACCCGGTCGAGACGATCATCGAGGGCATCATTCGTAGCCTCCGACGGTCACGACGCGGTCGCCGATGGCGATGACGTCGCCGAGCCGGATCGTCACGCGCTGTCCGGGCGGGCAGGGGATGGAGGCGCCGTCACGGATGATCGTCGTGCCGTTCGTCGACCCGCGGTCGATGAGCCAGCCGCCTGCCGCCTCGGATGCCGCCTCGAAATGCGTCTTGGAGAGCGAGAGCGTCTCGTCGCGCACCGGAACGACCACGGCGCCGTCCTCCGCTGCGGGATTGCGCCCGAAGACGGTGCGCCGCGAGACAGACACGCGCGTGCCGTCATCCCAGATGAACACCAGCCGATGACCGGGGACGCTGATCCTGGTCTGCTCGATGTCGCCGTCGTCCGGGGTGGTGAAGGACGGCGCCGCCTCGGTGGGGGCAGGCGCCGGAGCCACGACCGGCGCGGGTGCAGGTGGCGTCGCGGGTTCCGGTGCGGGCGGGACTACGGGCGCGGCTGCGGGCTCGGGTGCCGGCACGGCTGCGGGCGCAGGCGGGGCTGCGGGAGCGGGCGGTCCGGCGGGTGCGGGGTCGCGCGGCGGCGGGCCGTCGAGCGTCACACCGGGGACGAACGCGATGACCCCGTCTCCCGCCGGCGGCGCCGGAGGCGCGGTGACCGGTGCCGGCGGGCGCGGCGGCACGATGGTCTGATCCATATCGACCGGGGCGGGGGGCGCGGGAACCGCTGGCGCAACGGGTGCGGGTGCCGGGGGGACAGGCGGGCCGACCGGATGAGCAGGAGCCGGCGCCGGGGCGGCGTAGCCGGGCATGATCGGCGCCGGAGCGCCGGCCGGCAGCGGCGGAGCAGTCACCGGGGCGGCAGGGACGGCAGGAGCCGCGCCGATGCCGTTGACGACGGGCATCGCTGTGGTCGCCGGAGCCCCCGCACCTCGGGCGTCGAGGAGGAGCGATCGGGTGGCCTTGTCATGCCATCCCTGGAACCTGCCGGAGCCGTCGAACAGCGGCGAGAAGTAACCCACCACGATCGAGCCCGCGAGCCCGAAGACGATGTTGCGCAGCAGCGCACGCCCGAATCCGATGGGCTGCCCCGTCTGGGCATCCACCAGTCGCACGCCCTGGGCGCGCATGCCGATGGAACCCGTCTTCGACTGCATGAACGTGTAGACCAGCATCCAGGCGAGCAGCGCGAGCGAGACCAGCGGCGACCCCAGCACGAGGATGGAGAGCATCGACTCCACGCTTCCGCTCGCGAAGGCGACGCCGATGAGGATGCCGCCGAGCACGATGCCCAGCCCTGCCGCGATGAGCGCATCGAGGAGATAGGCCACCGCGCGCCGCTGGATCGGGGCGATCTGCCCGAAGGGAACCGTCGTCATGCGCTCTCGCTCTCCGAGGTGGGGGATGTGCTCTTGTCGATCGTGCCAGGTTCTCGCCGGATCCGCGCGGCTGCGGCGTCCTTCAGACCGGCGAAGCGGGAGGAGAGGCCGGAGCCTCCCAGCACGGAGCGCAGGTTCAGACGCGCCTTCAGGCGCTTGAAGAACCCGGCATCCTTGCCGAGGCCGCCGACGATGCCGTCGACCTCCGCCCAGAACGCATCGACCTGCTCGGCGGTCGGCTCGCCTGGGCCGAAGACGTCCGCATCGGCGCGGCGGGCCAGCACCGTGACCGCCGGCACCGTGAGAGCCTCCGCGACCTGACCGGCCTCTTCCGTCCTCGTGCCGCCGGGCGCGATGCGCGCACCGTAGTCCACGGCGCGGTCAGTCAGCTCGTCCCAGCCTCCGCTGATCCGGTCCGAGGTCCGCTCCGCGGTGCGCCGCGCGCGGCGCTTCGCCGCCTTCCACGCGCCGATCACGATGAACGGGGATGCCAGGAGCGCCAGCACGCCCAGCGTGAGGCCGCCGATGGCGAGGATCGTGCCGATGAGACCGGCGAGGTTGAAGTCCTCGTCCTCCGCCTCGCGGTCGTCCGGCAGCGTCGGCGGCAGATCGACCGGCTCCTGCGGCGGGGGCGGCGGCTGCAGCACCTGCGGCTTGGGCTCGGAGCGAGGCTTGGTGTTCTGGTCGTTGGGGACCTTGTCCTCCGGCGGGGTCGGGTCGAAGGCGACCCATCCGAAGCCGGCGAAGTCGACCTCGACCCAGGCGTGCAGGTCGTCGCCCGTCGCGGCGAAGGTCGCCGATGCGGCATCCTCCTCGTCGGGGTAGAAGCCCATCACGACGCGCGCGGGGATGTCGAGCTCACGGGCCAGGAGCGTCATGGCGACGGCGTACTGCTCGTCATCGCCGATCATCTGCTCGCCGCCCAGGAGGGTCGTGATGCGCTCCGAGGTGTGCCCGGCGCGCGAGATGACCTCGCCCTCCAGACCGTGGCTGAAGAACCCGCCCTCGGCGAGGAACACCTCCAGCGCCCTAACCTGCTCGATCGGGGTCTCGGCATCCTTGACCGTCTCGGCGGCGATCGAGGCGAGCTCGTCCGGCACGTTCGACTGCTTGGGCAGCTCCACCGCGGCGAAGTCAGCGTCGGAGAGCTGCTCGTCCTCGAGATCCTCGGGGAGCACGACGTCGAGGGTGTACGCGTCGCCGTCGGCCAGGGGCACGGTCGAGACGCCGGTGCCGCTGCCCTCGTTGTAGTACGTCGATCGCCGCAGCTCCTCGGCGCTGCTCCCCTCATAAGCGAGCTCGCGCACGCGGCCGGCCGTGGGGATCCATTCGCCGGAGTACTCGCCGATCTCCACCTGCAGGGTGGCGGCCACCCCCTCCGCCTCGGCGGACATGTTCCCGCGCAGCGGCGAGAAGGCCCCGGAGGAGCCTGCGCCGTCGTCCGAGACGTTGTAGACCTGCCCGTCGAAGTCGTCCATGGCCGCCAGGCGCATGCGCGCGCCCTCCGGCAGGCCCTTCACCGTGAAGAGGGTGTCGTCGCGGTCGTCGCGGATGTACTTCCGGTACGACTGCAGCGGGCTCGGGTACTCGCGGATGTTGAACGGCGGGATGATCGTGTCGCGGAACACGAGCCGCGGGCTCGCCGGGTCCGCGACCGCACTGGTGGCGACGCCGGCCCCGGCCGCGACGACGAGCACGGCGGCTCCGGCGCCGATGCGACGCCAGCGCATGTGCGCGGCCCGCGTCGGATCGACCTCGCCGACCGAGACCGCGGCGTTCTGCGGGGCCCAGAGCTGACGCAGCGAGAGCCAGCCGATGCTCACGAGGGCGAAGACGAGCCCCTGGACCACTGGTACGGCGGGCGTCGGGACGCCCAGCGCGATCGTGAGCATGAGCGCGGCACCGGCCGGGATGAGCGCCCAGCCCGCGTGCGAGAGCCGCAGGGCGAGTGATCCGGTGACGACGCCCGCGACGAGGAGCAGGAGGAAGGGGACGAGCAGATGACCGTCGGCAGCGGCGACCGGGGCCACCGTGGTGAGCATCTGCTTCCACGACGTCACCGTGCCGACGGCGAGCCACTGCAGGGTGTCGATCGTCGGGATGACCCCGGCGAGGGTCGTGTGCGGCAGTGCGAGCGCCCCGCCGAAGACGAAGTAGACCGCGATGGTGAGCCCGGCGATGACGAGCACGCCCCATCGACGCCAGGCGCACACGCCGGCGACGGCGAGGCCGAGCAGGATCGCGCCGATCGCGGCGCCGAGATAGCTCGGGCCCGCGAAGGACGGCCAGAACCCGGCGGCGGCGACGGCGAGCAGCAGCGCGGATGCCGTGAGGTCGAGCACCCACCGGCGGATGCCGATGGGGGCGGGAGCGGCGGTGGCGGCGGTGGTCATGCGAGCACCTTCTGCAGTGCGATGGGAAGCTGCTCGAGAGAGCCGACGGTCACGACATCCGCCTCAGCGATACGGCGCAGCGTCGGCGTCTCGGCGCGGAGGTCCACGACGACGGCCAGCACGCGCGCGCCGAACGGCACCCTGGCGCATGCGGCGCGGAGGTCCTCCGAGGACGCCTTGGCACCCGTGACGAGCACGACGAAGCTCGCAAGGGCCATCGTCGCCGAGAGAACACCGGCGAGCTCGTCGATGCCGCCCTCACGGGGCTTGGACACCTCGACCGTCGCGAGAGAGTCGAGCAGCTGCTTGCCCGTGCCGGCGGGCAGCTCTCGTCCCTGCACGCGCAGGTCGACGCGCTGGGAGTCCCTGAGCGCTCGCAGGCCGACGGATCCGGCGACGGAGACGGCGCGCTCGAACTCCTCCGGCTCGGCGTACTCGGCGGAGTTCAGCGAGAGACCGATGACGAAGTGCGAACGGCGGGTCTCCTCGAACTGCCGGACCATCATCACGCCCGTCCGTGCGGTCGAACGCCAGTGCACGTGGCGCAGGTCGTCGCCCGGCTGGTACTCCAGCAGCGCATGGAAGGACACGTCGTCGCGGGAGAGGTCGGCGGCCGGCATCCCCTCGAGGTCGCGGAGGAAGCCGAGCGACTGGCCGTCGAACAGGACGGTCTTCGGATGCACGTAGAGGTCGACGGGTTCGTCCCGCCGGTGGGCGCGCTCGAAGAGGCCGAGCGGGTCGCCTCGGACGACGCTGACAGGGCCGACCTTCACCACGCTGCGCTTCTGAGTCGGGATGGCGAAGAGCTCCTCGGCCTGCTCCCCCGGCGCGAGACGCTGGATGCCGAACTCTCCACGGCCAGAGCCGACCGGCAGCACGACGCGCGAGGGCAGGATCGCCCTGCCGCTGCTGTTCTTGAGCGTGAGGGCGCCGACGGCGCGCTCACCGACGACGACCCGCGTACGGGCGAGGTCGAGCGAGACGTCATAGGCGGTGCGCCCGATGAGGAACAGCGCGCACAGGACGACCGTGATGGCGATGACCACGGCTGCGACGGTCAGCTCCCACCAGCCGAGCGCCTGGCCGACGATCCACAGCCCCACGCTCGCGCCGATGAGCACCCACGCCAGCGGGCGGATGGCTGATGCGATCAGCCGGAGACGCATCCCGAGCCGGGAGCCGACGACCATCGCGATGTCACGCCAGCCGGCTTCGCGAGCGATCGTCTGCGCCGAGGCCGGAACGGTCTCCGAGCTCATCACGCCGCCGATCGCGCCTGGGGCGCAGCGACCGCGTCGAGCACGCGGGAGATGACGGTGTCCGCCGTGGTGCCGGCGAACTCCGCCTCGGCATCCAGGAGCAGACGGTGCTGCCACGCGGGGCGCACGAGGGTCTTGATGTCGTCGGGAAGGACGTAGTGACGGCCCTGCGCGGCCGCCCATACCTTCGCGATGCGCACCATGGCGATCGCGCCACGCACCGAGACGCCGAGGCGCACGCCCTGGTCGTTGCGGGTCGCCTCGGCGAGCTCGGCGACGTAGCGCAGCACCGCGGGCTCGACGTGGGTCGACGCGGCGAGATCGGCCATGTCGGCGACGGCACCGGTGGTGATGATCGCCGAGAGGCTCGAGGAAGGGTTGCGGTCGGACGCACCGGCCAGGATGCTCTCGGTGACCGCGAGGTCGGGGTATCCGATCGAGGTCTTGATGAGGAAGCGGTCGAGCTGCGCCTCCGGCAGCTTGTACGTTCCCGCCTGCTCGACGGGGTTCTGCGTAGCGATGACGAGGAAGGGGCGCCCTGTCTCGTGCGTGACGCCGTCGACCGTGACGCGGGACTCCTCCATGACCTCCAGCAGCGCGGACTGCGTCTTCGGCGAGGCGCGGTTGATCTCGTCGGCCAGCACGATCGACGCGAAGATCGGCCCCTTGTGGAACTCGAAGCGGTGCGCCTGCTGGTCGTAGATAGTCACGCCGGTGACGTCGGAGGGCAGGAGGTCGGGCGTGAACTGGATGCGCGCGCTCGTCCCCTGCACCGTGGCCGCCAGCGCCTTCGCGAGGCTGGTCTTGCCCGTTCCCGGGGCGTCCTCCAGCAGCACGTGTCCCTCGGCGAGCATCGCCGCGAGCACCAGGCTCACGATCTCGCGCTTGCCCTGCAGGGCCTTGTCGACGTTGTCGACGAGGCGGGAGAAGGTGCCCTGGAACCAGGCGGCCTGTTCGGGGGTCATCGTCATGTCTGTTGATCTCTCTTGATTCTGAAAGGGACGGGGCCGACTACGGTCTCGGCCACCACGATTTCTCAGTGTCGGCGCCGCCGCCCCAGCCGAGGATGTCGACCCAGGCCTCGATGCCGTCGCGGCCCAGGTAGCAGCCGATCTGCGCCGAGCCGTTGCCGTTGAAGTTGACGCTGTAGGTGTAGTTGCTCACACCGTTGGGGTAGGCGCTGGAGTAGCACTTCACGGTCTGGTTGCCGATGTTCAGGTTCTCCCAGTGCACGACGAACTTGGCGCAGCCGTTCACGCAGCTTCCGGCGAGGTCGCCCTGCGTCACCCAGACGCGGGGCTGCGGCGGAGCACTCGTCGATCGGGATGCCGTGCCGTCGCTGGACCATCCGGCGGCGTTGTGCACCTGGACCCGGATCGAGTGGGACTGGCCGTAACCGTTGCCGACCGTCGTCGAGCCGTTGACGTTCACGCTCTGCCAGCCGCCGCCGTTGACGCTGATCCGCGCCTGATCGAGCGCAGCACCGTTGTTGCCGTTCCCGCTCCACGAGAACGTGATCGACTGGCCGTTGTTCTGGGCGCTGACGTTCGGTGCCGGCGGGATGCCGTACGGCGTCACGGAGTTCGAGCCCGCGGACCCGTCGGAGATGTACTGCTTGCCGTCGACCGTCGCGACCGCACGCACGCTCACCGAGTACGACTGCCCGTTACTGACTCCCGAGATGGTCGTGCCATCCCAGTTGCTCTGCCAGCCGCCGCCCTTGTTGAGGTTGAACTGGTAGCTCGTCTCCCCGGCCGATGCGCCGTTGAGCTGCGAGGCGCTGAGCTGGTACCCGGACAGCTTGATCCACCCGTCACCCGTCGTCGCCGTAGGGCGTGGCGGGGTGTCCGGCTTGATGACGCCTCGGCGGGGCGCCGAGGCATCGCTCCACGCACCCCAGTCGGCCTTGTTCTGCGCACGCACCTTGTAGGTGTACGCCGTCGTCGAGGTGTCGACGACGACCGCCTGCGAGGTGCTGCCGGCCGCGACGTTGATCGTCTGCACACGGGTCGACCCGTTGTACACCTCGAGCTGGTAGCCGTCGATCGCGTCGCCGTTATCGTTCGGCGCGACCCAGCTCACCATCATCTGCGCGCGAGGCGGCACAGCCTGCATCTCCGCAGTCGTCGGTGGTGCCGGCTGCGCCGGCGGGCCCGCGGGGATCTCGGGCAGTGAGGGCTGGCTCATCGTCGACGGCTCGGGCGCGAGGTTGTGCGCTTGGATCGTCGCCGTGTACGAGGTGCCGTTCTCCAGGCCTGTCCAGGTGTACGTGTTGCCCGTGATGTTCGTCTTCGTGCCGGAGCCCACACCACCGGAGAGGACGATCGTGTAGTACTCCACCGGCGAGCCTGGTGTCGTCGGCGTCGTCCAGTCGATCTTCAGCTCCTTGTCGCCGAAGGTCAGAACTGGAGCGGCCGGCGTGTCAGGACGCGCGTCAGGACGCGCCTCCGCCGAGGACGGCGACGGGTCGGACTCGCCGACGCGGTTGGTCGCGGTGACCTGGAAGAGGTACTTGACGTTGTTCGTCAGGCCGTCCAGCGTGCACGTGGTCGACGAGCACTGCTTGGTGTACGGGTCGCCCTGCACGGAGCGCACCGTGTAGCCGGTGATCTCGGCGCCGTTGTTCGCCGGCGGCGACCAGGACAGCACCACGGTACGGTCCTGCACGCTCGAGACCGTCGGCACGCCGGGAGCATCCGGCTTGCCCTGCACAGTGACGACGATGGTCCCGTCGACCTCGCGGTCGGGGTCCTCGGTCATGTCGCCGATCCGGTAGCGAATGTTCATGGTGCCGACGAACGTCGCGGCCGGCGTCACCTCGACACGGTCGCCGACGACCTTGGCCTGACCGTCGCCGCTCTCCCTCGTCGCGCTGAGCAGGGTCAGCTCGCCCTCGCCGACGAACGGGTTCACGTCGTTCGCGAGCACGTCGACGGTGATCGTCTCGCCCTGGTTCGCCTCGTCGATCGTGTCGGTGTTGGCCGTCGGCAGCTCGCGCGTGGATGCCGTCACCGTGACGTCGACGGTGCCCTCGATGGGCTCGGTCTCGCCGTCGGAGATGCGGACGACGATGGATGCCGCGGTGCCCTTGGGCGTGTTCGACGCGGCCTCGACGAGCAGCTCGGTGCCCTCGACGCGCGCGCTCAGGCCGTCGGTCGTCCCGCTGACGTAGGTGAAGGTGTGCTTGCCCTGGTCCTCGGGGTCCGGGTCGTCCGTCAGCTCGGCGAGATCGATGGATGCCGGCGCCTCACCGGGCGCGACGTTCAGCTGGCCGCGGATGAAGGTCGGCTGCTGGTTCTCCGGCGGCAGCACCGTGACGGGGATCGACAGCGTCGCCTTGCGTCCTTCGGGGTCGTCGGGGCCCGTGCCGTCGGTCACCTCGAAGTTCAGGGCGTCCGATCCGAAGTACCCCTCGGCCGAGGTGTAGACGAGCGTGCGCTCATCCTTGATGAGGTTGTCGCCGTTCGCGTGCGCGGCGCTCACCTTCTCGGCCTCCGTGATCACGACCGAACCGCCGCCTGCCACGGTGACGTAGTCGGCGAGGGGGACCTCGATGGTCTCGCCGCTGACGACCTCGATGCCCTTCGTGGAGTCGACCACCGGTCGCAGGTCCTGCAGCGCGGGGACGAAGATGAACGACGACGTCGACTGCTCGTCCTGGTCGGTGATCGTGTAGCGGATGAGCTGACGCTCTTCTCCGATCGTGACGCGCACCTTGCCGTTCTCGAGCACCTCGCCGCCCGGCTCGCTCTCCAGAGCCAGCGACTCGGTCGTCCCGTCCGGGTCCTCGTCGTTCGCGAGGACGTCGACGTCGACGGTCAGCTCGTCCTTGACGTCCTCGGACTTCACCCTGTCGTCCCTGGCGATCGGGTACAGCAGCGGCACGTCCTCGTCCACGGTGATCTGGATGACGGCCTTCGCCTCGGCTCCTCGGTCGTCGACGATCGTGTACTGCACCGACGTCTCCACCGGGAAGTCCGGCGCCTGCACGAGCACGCGGTCGCCCGAGACGCGGGCGTCGAGCCCAGCCACGCCCTCAGGGACGGTGACGCCGCCCTCGACGAGCACGACCTCCCCGCCCTCAGGGTCGGAGTCGTTGAGCAGCACGGGGACAGCGACCTCGCGGCCAGGCCGCACGACCACGGAGTCCTTCACCGCGTACGGGCTCTGGTTCGCCTCCTCGCCGGGGGCTACGCCCACGCGGACCGTCGCGGTGCCCTCCTTGCCGAGGTTGTCACGGACCTTGTAGCTGAACGTGTCGACGCCAGCGGCATCCTCGAACGCCTGGTAGACGAGATAGTTCTGCTCGACCGTCACCTGACCCATGCTCGGGTTGGAGTCCAGCCCGAGCAGCTCGACCGAGTCGCCGTCGGCGTCGATGCCGTCGAGCGGGATCGCGATGTTCGCCGTCGCTCCGCTGATCGTGCGCGCCGTGACGTCCCTCGGCCTCGGTGCGGCGTTGCGCTCCTCATCGACGGCGAGAATCTGGATGGTGATGTATCCGGCATCCATCTGACCGTTCTCGTCGACCACGTTGTACGTCGCGTACACGGTCTTTGCCTCAGGCCCCGCACGGAAGCGGACCGAGTCCTGCGAGACGAAGGCCTCGCCGTCCTCCGGGTCGATGAACGGCTCGATGAGCTCGGGAGCGACGTGCATCGCCGCGTCGTTCGGATGCGTGTCGTTGTCGAGCACGGGGATCGTGACGACGTCGCCCGCGCGGACGACGACCGTGTCATCGTTCGCGACCGGCGGCAGGAGTTTGTCCGGTGCAGGGATCGGGATGACGACGACGTCGCCCTCCGCGGTCTTGGACCCGTTCGAGATGCGGTACGAGATGCGCACCTGCCCGGAGATGCCGCCCTGATCGCCGATGCGCAGCGTCTCGTGGTTGAGCACGGACACCGAGACGCCGCTGCCCGGCTCGACCGTCACGGACTGCACGACGAGGATGCCACCGGCGGGATCGGTGTCGTTGTTGAGCACGCCGACGAGGACCTCGCCGCCCGTGGGCAGCAGGGCGACGTCGCGCACCGCGATCGGCGGAAGGTCCTCCTCGGACTCCTCCTCGACATCGATGCGGACGATGCCCGTCGCCGACGGCACGCCGGCCGTCACGAGGTACTGGACGTAGTAGACGCCCTTCGACTCGGCCTTGAACGTGAAGGTCTTGTTCGGATAGTCCGGCACGATGGTCGCGCCGTCGACCGTGTCCACCCTGTTGAGGCGAAGCTGCTCGCGGCTCGAGCTCGTGTCGTTCGCCGTCGGGGCGACCGTGACCTGCTGGCCGACCTTGGTCACGACGTGATCCGCGTTGGTCTTCGGCAGCGTGGAGCCGGTGGGGCGGACATCGAGCTGGATGACACCGCTCGCGATCTCGCCCAGCGCATCGGCCACCGTGACCTGCACCTCGTAGCGGCCGGGGGCGCTCGCGACGGCACGGTAGGTGATCTGGCCGTCGGTCGTGAAGTCGACCTCGTCGCCGGGCGCGGCCACGACATCGCGGAGGTAGACGTCGTCGCCGTCAGGGTCGATCCAGTCGGGCAGGACGTTGTACGAGATCGTGCCGCCGGTCTCCACGGCGAGCGTGCTCTTGCGCTTGGCCTCCGGAGCGCCGTTGACGCTGAGATCGTGCACCTCGACGACCACGGTCGCGGTGTCCTTGCCGCCCCGGCCGTCGTCGACCTCGTACTCGAAGGTCGCGGTTCCCGAGGCATCCTCGTCGACGGCGATCTGCAGAGCGCTGCCGTTGTTGATCGGCTGCACATCGCCGATCGAGGGCTGCTTGCTGGAGAGGGAGGCCACCAGCACGTCGCCGTCGGCGTCTGTGTCGTTGTCGAGGACGGGCAGGTAGGTCGTGCCGCCCGGACGCACACCGAACTCGTCGTCCTCGGCGATCGGCACGGTGTTCTGCTCGCTGCGCTCGGGGAGCGAGGTCTCCACCGTCTCCTCGGTGGTGTCCTCCTCCTCCTCGGTCTCACCCTCGGGAGGGGTGATGTCGTTCCAGTTGTCGACCTGCTGCAGGCTTTCGGTCGCCAGCCACGCGGCGCCGCCGACGACGTCGTTGAGGACGATGACGTCGCGGTTAACGCGGAAGGTGAGGTTCGCCCCCGGTGCGACGTCGGGGATGCTCTTGACGAGGTCGTTCGAGTCGGTGGCGCAGTCGCGGACGAACATCCCCGAGCCCGACCACGCCCCGTACGCGCATCCGAGCAGCGAGACCGGCGCGGCGGCCGAACCCTCGGCACCTGCCTCGGTCGCGACGACCTCGGAGCCGTCGAGCGGCACGCTCAGCAGCGCGGACGAGGTGGCGACGGTGACGGCATCCGCGTCGGCGGACGCCTGCTGCAGCACGGCCGTGTCGGCGCCGTCGATCTCGGTGCGGAACCCGCCAGGGGTCGTCACGACGCCCTGTGCGGGGTCGAGGACGACGGGCGTCGTGCCGACCGCGGTGATGGTGGGCGAGCTGCTCGCCTCCACCCCGTCGATGGAGGCCGTCGACGCCTCGAGCGGATCGCCCTGCGTGTCGACGGGAATGGTGACGACCTCTGAGCGCTCAGCGGAGACGGCGAAGACCGTGCCGTCCGCGGCGACGGTCACATCCGCACCGCGACCCAGCTCGGCCGTCGGATCGGCGCCGGCGTACTCGAATCCGGCCAGCGACTGGACGGACTTCACCCAGAGGTACCCGGATGCGGTGTCGAGGATGGCCGCCGTCTTGTCGCCGAGCGCGACCTTGGCGGCACCGGGGACGGCCGTGCTGTCGCCGAGCGACACGCGCGCGGGGTCGACCAGGCCGACCGTGGACTCCTCCTTGTTGACGACGACGATCGTCGACTCGTCCTGGAGGATGTCGAAGTTCTCGGCGCTCGTGCGCAGACCGCCGTCGAGGACGGTCGACTCGTTGTTGAAGTGGCCGACGAGCAGGCTCGACGACTTGGTGATCCAGACGCCGCCGTCGTTGAGGTCCACCTCGGTGGTCGGGTTGCCCTCGTAGGCGAAGGCGAGCGTGGTGATCGTCAGAAGGCCGGCTGTCACAGCGGCCGCCGATGCCAGCGTCTTGGGTCGCGCTCGTACCCAGCTCAGCGCCTTCATCCCCGGTTCCCCCCTGGGTCGATGATCGTGGTCCTCGTCCATGTGGAGCCACGCCAAAGGCACGCCTCCCACCGAGACATCCTAACCGGCCGCGCGACACGCGCGAGATGGGGAGATGTCCCCACCCGATCAGCGCGCGCGCCAGCAGCCTTCGATGTGGTCGTCGACCATGCCGGCGGACTGCATCAGCGCGTACATCGTGGTGGCTCCGACGAAGCGGAATCCGCGCTTGCGCAGCGCCTTGCTCATGGCTGTCGACTCCTCGGTCACCGCCGGCACGTCCGCGAATGCGCGCGGCCTGGTGCGCGGCGGCGGGGCGAACGACCACATCAGCTCGTCGAGCTCGCCCTCCGCCATCTCGGTCACCAGCCGTGCGTTGCCGATGGTCGCGAGGATCTTCGCCCTGTTGCGAATGATCCCAGCATCCTGCATCAGCCGCTCGACGTCCTCGTCGCCGAACTCCGCGATGGCCTCAGGGACGAAGCCGGAGAACACCTCGCGGAACCGGGGACGCTTGCGCAGGATGGTGATCCAGCTCAGCCCGGCCTGGAAGCCCTCCAGCGACATCTTCTCGAACAGCGCCCTGTCACCGTGCAGCGGGGTGCCCCACTCCTCGTCGTGATAGCGCTGGTACTCGGCATCCGATCCGACCCACGCGCACCGCGCCCGGCCGTCGTCACCGGTGAGAAGAGAGGTCATTCCGCCAGGCTAGCGGGGGCCTCCCCCATCCTTCGCTCCCTGAGCTTGTCGAAGGGAGGCCCGACCGCCCGCTTCGACAAGCTCAGCGAGCTATGAAGCTCCCGCTCCGCGAACGGGACACCTTCCGCACGCTTCGACAAGCTCAGCGAGCTATGAAGCTCCCGCTCCCTGAGCCTGTCGAAGGGAGGGCCGACCGCACGCTTCGACAAGCTCAGCGAGCTATGAAGGGACGCTCAGCGAGCGGAGGGGGACGCTCAGCGAGCGGGGGGACGCTCGGCGAGCTCTGCCGCGTCAGCGCTGCTGCTTCTTGAGTGCCTTCTCCGAGATCGGCGCCGCTCCGGAGGCGGCGAGGTCGGCGTAGTACGCGCGCGCCTCGTCCTGACGACGCTGTTCGGCGCCGCTCGCGATCGGCGCGCGCACGTGCTCCGGCTCATAGCCGAACGCGCCGACGAGGTCGAGCGCGTGCGGACGGAGCCGCGCACACAGCCGGTCGATGTAGCGGGAGACGGCCGCCGCGCGCTGCGCGGAGAGCCTGCCGTTGATGAGATACCAGGCGAGGTGCTTCTCGATGAGCTGCAGCCCGAACAGGTCGCGCAGCCAGGTCAGCACGGTCTTCGTGTCCTCGTCGCCGACGCCGTTCACGGCATCCGTGAACGCCTCCCACTGCAGCAGCTCGCCGTGCGCCCGCGCGGCCTCGATGAGCTCGGCCTGGTTCTCGTTGAACAGCCGCTCACCGAGCGCCTTGTCCTTGCCCGCCGGGCGCAGACGGCCGGCGACGTCAGCGACCATCTGCTGCACGCGGTCGGCCAGCAGCTCGTGCTGCTGCTCCTCGCGCAGCCCGTTCTCCACCGAGCGCGCCGTGGAGCCGAAGTCGGCGACGGCCTGACCGAACTGCCGGAGCCCCGCGCCGTGGAACACCTTGCCCGCCGTCTGGCCGACGGCGAACTTCGCCAGCGCTGCAGCATCCTTGCCCTTGAACTGCCGCGCGTAGTCGGTGAGCAGGCGCTTGCCCACGAGCTGGAGCAGGACGTTGTTGTCGCCTTCGAAGGTGACGTAGATGTCGAGGTCCTGGCGAAGGCCGACGAGACGGTTCTCGAACATGAAGCCCGCGCCGCCACACGCCTCGCGCGCCTCCTGCAGCGTGTCGAGCGCATGCCACGTGGACAGCGGCTTCAGCGCGGCGGCGAGCGTCTCGAGGTCCTCGCGATCCTGCGGAGTGTCTGTCGCCCCGGAGAACACGCCGTCGAACTTCTGCAGGAACTCGTCGTGCGCGAAGATCTGCGCGTAGGTCGTGGCGAGCCGCGGGAGCAGGCGGCGCTGGTGCTTCCCGTAGTCCAGCAGCACGACCTCCTGGCCGTCCGCTCCGTCGAACTGACGGCGCTGCGTCGCATAGGTGATCGCGATGTGCAGGCCGAGGGCGGATGCCCACGACGATGCGCCATCCAGCGAGACGCGGCCCTGCACGAGCGTGCCCAGCATCGTGAAGAAACGCCTGCCTGGGCTGTCGATCGCGCTGGAGTACGTGCCGTCCGGCGCCACGTCACCGTAGCGGTTGAGCAGGTTCTTCCGGGGGATGCGCACCTGGTCGAAGCTCAGCCGGCCGTTGTCGATCCCGTTGAGCCCGCCCTTCAGCCCGTCGTCCTCACGGCCGATGCCAGGCAGATCGACGCCGTCCTCGCCGCGCAGCGGCACATAGAAGCAGTGCACGCCGTGGTTGACGCCGTTCGTGATGAGCTGGGCGAACACGGTCGCGGCGATTCCGTGCAGGGCCGCGTTGCCGAGGTACTCCTTGGTCGCCGCGCGGAACGGCGTGTGGATGACGAACTCCTCGGTCGCAGGATCGTACGTCGCCGTCGTGCCGACCGCGGCGACGTCGGAGCCGTGGCCGATCTCGGTCATCGCGAAGGCGCCGGGGATCTCCAGCGACATGATGCCGGGCAGCCACCTGTCGTGGTGCTCTGCTGTTCCCAGCTGCAGCACGGCGGAGCCGAACAGCCCCCACTGCACACCGGACTTGATCTGCAGGCTCGGGTCGGCGACGACGAGCTCCTCGAAGCCCGCGATGTTCGCGCCGTTGTTCTCCTCGCCGCCCAGACGCTTCGGGAAGGCCCTGTGCACCGCCTTGTTCTCTACGAGCAGGTGGAGCTGACCGAGCACGCGCTCGCGGTGCTCGTCCTTGCCGAGGTCGTCGATGCGCCAGAACGCCGGATCCTTGATCAGCGCACGGGCCTCACGGCGGGTCTCCGCCCAGGTGCCGAGGAGCAGATCGTTCACGACAGGGACGTCGATGCGCACGGCGTCGTCGGAGGAGGGAGTCGTCGAGGGGCGGACGGCTGCGTCGACCATGGGGGATCCTCTCAGAAGAAGTCAGGATGCGTCGATCGTAGAACTCCTCCAAGCCCAGACAAAGCACCCTGTGCGCTTCCTCTAATCGCCCCGCGGCCCGAGCCGCCGCCTCCTTGTCCCGACCCCACATTCGGCCCGTACGGTGGAGGCATGACGACCGCTCTCTACCGCACGCAGGCGATCAACCGAGACGGCGGAGACGGCGTCAGCGCCGTGCCGGGAGGCCTGTCGGTGAAGGTCTCCTCCCCTCTCGCCGCGGACTTCGATCAGGCGGCATCCAATCCGGAGCAGCTGCTCGCCCTGGCCTGGTCGACGTGTCTGAACGCCACGGCGCAGGCCGTGCTCGCCGGTGCGACCAGGAGCGCCGTGCGTGTCGAGGTGGAACTGCATCCTGCCCCGGCGCGCGGTTACGAGTTCCGCGTCGAGGCATACCTCTCGGTGGAGGGCGCCGACGAGGATGAGACCGCGACCGTGCTCGCTGCGGCGCATGCCCGCTGTCCGGTCTCACGGCTCCTCGGCGGATCCGCGACCGTCCACGTGCACACCGAGCCCTATCGCGCCGACTGACTCAGAGCGTCACACGCTCCGGAGGCGGCGCGTGAGCGGCATCCCGCCATCGTCTGGCCACTCCTGAGCTCAGCCGCGACCACGTGCGGTCTCTGATGAAGATGGCGTCGATGGCGATCATCGTCAGCGAGAACCAGGGCAGACCCATCAGCACGGCGATGCCGATGTGGAAAGACAGGATGCCGATGAGTCCGACGAGCCTCGTGGGGCGGGTGAGCAGCATGAGCGGGAAGGCGACCTGGATGAGGATCGAGCCCCAGCTCAGCATCACGACGCCGGGGCCCCATGAGGTCACGAGCTCGGTGAGCACCGGCCACGTGCCGAAGCGCGCCGTGTGCAGGGGGTTGTACACCGCGTAGCCCTCGGCCCAGGGGTCGCCGCCGGCCTTGAACAGCGCACCGGAGGCGTAGACGAAGCAGACCTGCGCCGTCAGCGCGACGAGCGCGAGGTTGTGCAGGACGGTGCCGATCTGCGAGAACGACCCTCCGGGGGCGAACCACTCGCCGTGCTTCGCCCTGCGGCGCGCATCGAACGACCACCGCGCGGCGGGGTCGGCGAAGAAGAGCAGCAGCAGGGCGATGCGGAACATGTTGTCGCCCTGGTCGCCGACCATGTCGTTGGCTTCGATGAACCCGACCCACATGCAGAAGAAGATCGGATGCACGATGCGGAACCGCCATCCGACGGTGAAGAGCACCGCGAGCACGAAGAGCAGCACGTAGAGCAGCGTGTACAGCGCATCGTTGCCCATCACGGCATGGAACGCGCTGAAGAACCAGATCTTCGGGAAGTCGCTGACCGGCTCGGCGAGCTCGCCGTTCCAGGCCGAGCCGGACCCGAACGTGTACAGACGGGTGCTGAAGTTCGTGGCGAGCAGCCCGACGGCGGTCAGCCCGAACAGGATGCGGGTGACGGCCAGGCCGTACAACGCCTTCTTCCCGTTGAAGAGCCAATCCTCGACGAACGCCGAGACGCGGTCGATGACCGACAGCACCATCGCCCAGAACCCGGCGAACAGGGATCCGGCGAAGGCCAGCACCCGCGCGGGGAAGGATGCCTCGGCACGCTCGCGCGCGCCATCCGCAGTGGAGGCCGGGGGCGTCTGCTCGGTAGCGCTCATCCCTGCGTCCTCTCGAACTGCGCGAGGAAGACGTCGCGGAACGCCTGCCGGTTCTGGCCGTCCTCCTCGATCGGAAGCCGCCAGCCCGTGGTCGAGAACGTGGGGTCGGGGCGCTGCGCGTTCGGATCGTTGCGGTTCTCGAAGGGGACGACGTTCTGCCTGCTCACCCGGTACTGCACGGCGACGACGTCATCACCCCAGATCGCATACGCGACCTGGGTGGCGTACGTGGTCGCCAGGTGCTCGGCCTGCATGTACGAGACGGTCGACGGCCCATCGCCCTCGAGCTCGTCGAACGAGCGCTGCATCCACGCCTCGCCGTCGCCCGAGTCGAAATCGAGCGCCGCGACGGCTTTCTGCTCGTCGTTCAGCTTGTTGTAGGCGTTCATCTGGCCGCTGGCGACCTCGCTGGACTGCACGCCAGCGCGGGGAGGGAAGAGGTTGTAGCGGAGCATCGACAGTTCGACGTCCGTCGCGCTCACCCAGCCGGTCTCCACCTCCTCGCCGTCGACCTCGATCACGGCCCGGACGTTGAAGTGGTAGTCGCCGTTGATCGGCTCAGGCGCGAACACGCTCCAGGACTGCCCGAACATCGGGATCATGTACGAGGTCAGCACCTGCTGCGTGGGGATCTCGCGTGCCGCGGAGTACGGCGCGATCCACAGGAACGAGGCGAAGACGTGCCAGAGCGTCAGCACGCACGCGGCGAGAGCGATGAGCTTCACCCACCAGGCGCGCTTCGGCCGCGGCTCAACGACCACAGCGGCCGCCGCCTCCTCCGGCTCAACGGACGCTTCAGTGTTCGTCATCATTCGGTTCCCTCATGACCGAAGGTCGGGACCGTCTCATGGAGACGGCCCCGACCTTCACTCCGTGCTAGTTCACTCGGCGGCGACGCGGCGCGAACGCGCCACGACGGCGATCCCTGCGCCGACCATAAGCAGGAGCACGCCCAGCGCGATCCAGCCCATCGGCGCGTCGGAACCGGTGCCCGCGAGCCCTGCCGCGGTGACCTGGAACGCTCCGCTGATCTCGCCCGAGCTCGCGCCCGTGAGGATCACCTGGTGCGTGCCGAGCTCCGTGCCGGCCGGGATCGTCCACGTGAACGTGACCGTACCCGCGTCGTCGGCGACCTGGGAGCCCAGGGCGAGCGGCGTGGAGTGCATGACCCCGGTCACGACCTCGCCGGGCGCGAAGCCCGTTCCGGTCGCGGTCTGCTGCTCGCCGCGCTCCAGGCGCGGGTGCTCGATGGTCAGACCGAGCACGCGCTCCGGGTCGGCGTCCGCGTCAGCGGATGCCTCCGCCTGCGCTGCCGTGGTGGCGGTCGCCGTCGCGGCTGCCGACGGGTCGGCCGCAGCCGATGCGTCCGCATCCGATGCCGCCGTCGCCGAGGCGGTGGCGGAGGACGTGGCCGTCGCGGCTGCCGCCGAGGAGGCGTTCGGGTTGGCGTCGGCAGCGGCGGAGGTGTCCGCCGCCGTGTCGGACGAGTTGTCCGCCTGTGCTGCGGCCTGAGCCGAGACGGATGCCGAGGCGTTCGCCGACGTCGTCGCATCTGCAGACGCAGCGGTCGAAGCCTGCGCCGTCGCCGCCGCAGCGGCCGCAGCCTCTGCGTTCGCCGTGGCTGCGGCATCCGCCGTCGTCGAGGCGTCAGCGAGAGCGGCCGCGACAGCAGCGGCCTGAGCGGCCACGTCGTTGTCGGGGTCAGCCGTCGCGGAAGCCGACGCGGACGCCGAGGCGTTCGTGTTCAGCTCCGCGTCAGCATCCGCATCCGCGTCCACGTCCGCATCCGCGTCCGATGCTGCGATCGTCGATGCGTCCTGCGAGGAGGTCGCGATCGCCGCAGCAGCGGAGGAGGCGTTCGGGTTCGCATCCGCAGCCGCCGAAGCGTCTGCGGCCGTGGTGGAGGTCGCGTCCGCCTGTGCTGCGGCCTGAGCCGAGACGGATGCCGAGGCGTTCGCCGACGTCGTCGCATCTGCAGACGCAGCCGTCGAAGCCTGCGCCGTCGCCGCCGCAGCCTCCGCGTTCGCCGTCGCCGCAGCATCCGCCGTCGTCGAGGCGTCAGCGAGAGCGGCCGCGACAGCAGCGGCCTGCGCCGCCACATCGTTGTCGGGGTCAGCCGTCGCCGAAGCCGACGCGGACGCCGAGGCGTTCGTGTTCAGCTCCGCGTCAGCATCCGCATCCGCGTCGACATCCGCCGCGGCCGTAGCCGATGCGTCGTTCGACGACGTCGCCGTGGCGGCGACCTCGGCCGAAGCGGCCGTGTTCGCGCTCGCGGCAGAGCTCGCGTCTGCCGTGGTGGAGGAGGAGTTGTCCGCCTGCGCCGCCGCCTGCGCTGCGACGGCCGCCGAGGAGGTGGCGTCCGTCGTCGCGTCGGAGGATGCAGTGGTGGAAGCGTCAGCCGTCGCCGCGACCGCCGCAGCGGCGTCCGCCGTCACATCAGCAGCCGCCGAGGCGGTGCTGGTGGCGTCGGCGAGAGCGGCGGCTTGGGCTGCGACCTGTGCGGAGGCGTTGCTGTCGTCGTCGGCATCGGCCGATGCGGATGCCGAGGCGGACGCGTTGGCGTTCACCTCACCGTCCGGCTCATCCAGAGCCTGGGCGCGCACCGTCGAGGAGCCGAGGTCCAGGTTCAGCGCCGCAGCGGCCGGGAGCAGTTCCAGGCTCAGCGTGTTGACCGTGAAGGACTCGTCACCCAGGTAGCCGGGCTCCGGCTGCTCGTTGACCGTGATCTCCACGACCTGGTTCAGCACCTCGAGCACCGGAGAGAGGCTCTCCAGCAGCGGGTCGATGACACCGGTGAGCGTGCTGCTCAGCGCCGGTCCGACGCCGTTGATGACACCGCTCAGCGTCGTGCCGAGCAGGTCGACGACGACTCCGAGGAGAGGCGTGACGAGGCCGTCGAGGAGGTCGTTGAGCGAGAGGCCGACGATGCCGAGGATCACATCGAGGAGGCCGCCGTCGGCGTCGATCTCGATGGTCGGCTCGGAGGAGTCGGTGCCCGTCAGCTGGCCGAGGGTCGCGTCGATCGTGATCGTCGCGTCCACGCTCGTGATGAGCGCCGACAGCTCAGCCGCGAGGTTCAGCGTGACGCCGGTCTCGTTGAGCAGAGCGGTGACGGCGGTCGTCACCTTGGTGGTGAGCGATCCGAGCGCCTCCGCGACAGCGGTGGTGATCGCGCTGATCGTGGTGTCGTCGAGCACGAGCGTGTTCGGGTCGAGCCCGTTCAGGCCGTCGGGCCCCGCGATCTGCGCGAGGTCGACCTCGATGGTGCCGTCCTCGAGGCTGATCGAGACGATGCCGGAGGTGTCCTCCAGGGGCTCGCTGATCAGCTCGGCTGCGAGAGCGGAGAGGCCGGCATCGAGGCCGTTCACCCCGATGTCGCCGCTGCTGATCGCGACGCCGATCCCGAGGACGCTCAGGTCGATGTCGAGGTCGCCGAGCAGGGACCCGACGACGCCCTCGGAGCCCAGCGCGGTGTCGAGCGTCCCCCCGACGCCCTCGACGGTGCTGGTCAGCGTGGTGGCCAGGCCGCCGAGCAGCGGGCTGGAAAGCGTGAGGCCGAGGTCGGTGGCGACGTACTCGGAGTCGAAGGTGACGTCGTTCGCGACGCCGGTTGCCGTGGCGGTCGAGGCCAGCGCACCGATCTCGAGGCCGAGCTGGTCGACGACGCCATCCGTGATCTCGTCGAGACCGAGCTGGGCGAGGACGTCGGTGAGGTCGACGGTCGCGTTGCCGAAGTCGCCGGGGTTGTCGGCATCGATGGCGATCGAGCCATCAGCGCTGATCGCGCCGGCGCTCGCGGTCGAGGTGTTGGCGTCCGGCGTCCCTGCGAAGGAGCTCAGCAGACCCACCTGCCCGAGGTTCAGCAGACCGGGCACGGAGCCGTCGGTGATGAGCGGAAGCTGAAGGCCGCCGCCAAGGTCGACCTCGAGCCCTTCGAGGAGCTCCAGGTTCAGCGGTGTGACGACCTCAGCGGGTCCGCCGGGGTTGCCGGCGAGCGCCTGTGATACGTCGAGCAGCCCGCCCCCGAGCAGCTCTGTGCGGATGATCTGGCCGAGAGCCTCCGAGTCATCGGAGGGGGCACCCTGAGCCGCGAGCGGCCCGACGATCCCTCCCGCGATGACCGCGGCGGTCGTGAGACCACCCAGCCCCACTGCCAGGGCTCTGCGCTTGCGCAGAGCACTCCTGTTGTTTGTCATTTCTTGCCCTCCCGTGATGCGAACGATGTCGCGTCACGAGACCCTCCCCAGGAGTCGGCAACTTCACCGACAGGACTCGTGTGCCGCCAGTATTCCGGTATCCGGTCCCATCTGTCCAGCCGACTCTCAGAAACACGGCGAAACACGGGGTGAACAGAACGAGCGCCCCGCCGGGAAAAGCGGAGCGCTCGTTCGGGGATCCGATATCGGATCGTTACAGACGGAGACCGTGTCCGAAGCGGAACAGCGGATCGGTGGTATCGAAGGGCACATCGGGACGGGATGCCTCGACCGCGGCCATCGACCGCGGCAGGTCGAACGGCAGACGCCCCTGAGGTGCGGCGACACCGGTGAGGACATCCAGCAATGCGCTGCCGGAGGCGCCCCAGTTCACCAGGACGGCTGCGGCAGCATCCACGATCTCCGTGAGGATCGCCGGCCGATCGGCCAGCACGTCCACGACCGTCGGAACGACGGACGAGACATCCCTGACGTGAGCGATGACCTCATCGGGGAAGGCCAGCGAGCCCGCATGGAAGAAGTTCTCGAACGCGGTCGCGCGCTCCTCGAACGGAGCCTGGAGCCGGAGCACGGCGATATCCGCCTCCTGCGGTGTGGTCACCACTTCTGCGTATTCCGCGAGGACCGCCTGATCGACGCCTTCGGCGTAGACCTTCAGTCCGCGCGCGAAGGGCAGGACACCACTGTTCGTGAGCACCGTGAACGATGCCCGCTGCGCCGCCTCGCCCGCCGCGCGGAACTCGACGCTGCCGACGATCTCATCGGCGGCGTCCTCGTCCACGTACGGGTCCTCGAACAGGCCGAGCTCGAACTTCTCGCGCAGGATCCGACGCGCCGAGACGTCCAGCCGCTCCTCGGAGATCTCGCCGTCGGCGATCAGCTCGAGGATGAGCTCCGGGCACGCCTCGCCGCCGAACTGATCGGCACCGGCATCCAGCACCTTCTTCACGCGCTGCTTCGGCGTGAGATCCTCCACGCCCCATGCCCTTGCGGGATGGGGGTCGCCGAAGATCTCGGCATCCGTGATCAGCCCCCAGTCGGTGCAGACCAGACCGTCGAAGCCGTAGCGCTCGCGGAGCAGCCCGGTGATCACCGACTTGTTGAACCCGAAGCCGACCTCTTCGTACTCCGTGCCCACGGGCATGCCGTAGTAGGGCATGATCTGCCGCGCGCCGGCCTCGAAGGCAGCCTCGAAGGGCTTCAGATGCAGCTCGAACTGCCCGCCGGGGTAGACCTGCTCGCGACCGTAGGGGAAGTGCGGGTCCTCGCCGTCCTTCTGCGGGCCGCCACCGGGGAAGTGCTTCGTCATCGTCGAGACGGAACCAGGGCCGAAGGAGGAGCCCTGGAATCCGCGGATGTAGGCCGCCCCCAGCTTCGAGGTGAGCTCCGCGTCCTCGCCGAACGTCGCCGTGCCGCGGGCCCAGCGCGGCTCTGTGGCGAGGTCGACCTGCGGGTGCAGGGCGACGCGCAGGCCGACGGCGGTGTACTCCTGCCTGGCGATGTCGCCGAAGCGCTCGACGAGCGCCTCGTCGCGGATCGCTGCGAGCCCCATCGTCTCGGGCCACTGCGAGAACGGACCCGCCATGATCGCCGCGCCGGGATTATCGCTGAACGAGTGCCTCGGGTCGGTCGAGAGAGTCACCGGGATGCCGAGGCGGGTGGATGCCGCGAGGCGCTGGAGCTCGTTCTGCCACGCGGCGATGTCGCGCGCCGTCGGGGCCGCGCCCAGCAGGTTGAAGTGGTTCATGAACCGGCCCTCGACGAACTCCCGCGCCGAGGGGAGCCCGAAGGCAGGGTTGCCCTCGTCCACGCCGTTCAGCCCGATCATCGTATGGAAGAAGAGGCCCGCCTTCTCCTCGATCGTCATGGCGTCGAGAAGGAGCTGCACACGGGTGTCGACGTCGAGGTCGGTGTCGAGCCAGGGGCGCTCGGCGACGGCATCCTCTGCCGCCTGGATCGTCACGGCATCCGTCATCACTTCACGCCCTTGATGCGATAGACCAGCACGGCGCCCAGCAGCGCGATGAGCGCGCCGAAGATGTACCAGACCGAATACCCGCCCAGCGGCGTGGCCGCGCCGATCGCGATGATCGCCGGGGCGATGGCCGGAGCGATGGACTGCGGCAGGGCGTTCGCGATGTTCAGCACGCCGAGGTCCTTCGCGGTGTCCGCGGGGTTCGGGAGGACCTCGGTGGCCAGGGCGAGGTCGACCGACAGGAACGAGCCTGCGCCGAGGCCGATGATGGCCTGCGCGACGATGACGACCGCGATGCTGGGGGCAAAGGCGAGGAGCAGGAGCCCCACGACCATGATCGCGCCGGCGATCGCCACGAAGGGGCGGCGCTTGCCGACCTTGTCGGAGAAGAAGCCGCCGAGCGGGGCGGAGAGCGCCATCGCGATCGTCGATGCGACGTTGGCGAGGAGGATCGTGGACACCGCCGCCTGCTCGTCCAGACCGAACTTGTCCTGCAGGAAGTACGGCAGGTACGTGGCGACGCCGGCGTAGCCGAACATGACGAAGAACTTGGTGATCCAGGTCCAGCCGAAATCGGGGTGCTTGCGCGGGTTGAAGATGAACGAGCGGAAGAACAGGCCGACCGTGAACTTCTCGGCGGGCTTCTCGGCGAGACGGCGGTCCTTGAGCACGAGCACGAAGACGATGACGAGCACGGTGGAGATGACGGCGGGGACCACGAAGCGCTCGAAGTCACCGGGCAGGTAGTTGACGATGAAGCTGCCCGCGAGGATCGCGATCGGGGTGGTGATGCCGATGATGCCGGAGACCTTGCCGCGGCTGTGCGTTGGCACCTGATCGGGGAGGGTCGCATTGGCGGCGGCGAGCACGGCGTTCATCGCGCCCTGCACGAGGCACCACGCCAGCAGGACGACCCAGACCGAGTCGGCGACGCCGATGACGACGAAGCCGCCGAGGCCGACGAGGCCGCCGCCGAGGATCCACGGCCGGCGCATGCCCCAGCGCGAGGTGGTGCGGTCGGAGAGGCGCCCGACGAGAGGGTTGCAGATCATCGCGAAGAAGGCGCCGACGCCCAGCACGAGGCCCAGGCTGCCGGTATAGCCCTCGGGGTCGAGGCGCTGGATCTTGAACGCCATCGACACCATCACCGGGGTGAGCAGTGCCAGGTAGACACCGAAGTTCACACCGGCGAGCGCAGGCGTGTAGCCACGGGGGGTCTTGTCAGGGGTCGTTCCCGGCGCCTTGAAGCCGGTCGTGCCGACGGCCGCGGCGGTCGCGGCGGATGACATCTCTGTCATGGGTGGTCCTCTCGGGTGTGCCGCTTGTCCTCTGCGACGCGGCGTCTCGGACGAGAATACATGAAACCCGTCCTTTTGGTAACCGAATCTCGTCCGATTGGTAATCAGTGAGAATAGGATGGGTCGGAAGGAGGGTCGGCGATGATCGTTGCAGTGCCGAAGCCGCGCCAGGCGAGCACAGCGCAGACCCGCGCGCGCATCATGATCGCCGCGCGTGAGATGTTCATCGCGTACGGCTACCGGTCGACCTCTCTGCGGAGCATCGCCGTGACGGCCGGCGTCAGCCACCCCGGCCTCCTCAAGCACTTCGCCTCGAAGGACGAGCTGCTCACGACGATCGTGGAATCGTTCGAGGAGGCGAACGTCGAAGCCGCCGAACTGATCGCGGCCGCCGGCGAGCCCGGCAGCTTCCCGTTCGTCGAGATCGCCCGCCGCAACGAGCAGACCCGCGGCTACCTGGCCCTCTTCGCCGCGCTGACCGGCGAGGCGTCGACGGCATCCCATCCCGCGCACGAGGCCATGCGCGATCGCTATGCACGGCTGATCGCGATGTCCACCGAGGTGATGGAGGATGCGATCCTGCACGGCACCATCTCCGAGGAGAGGGACCCGCGCGGCGAGGCCGTCCGGGTGGCCGCCGCATGGGACGGACTCCAGCTGCTGGAGCAGTATCTGCCCGGTCGCGTCGACGTCGCCACCATGCTCGAGGCGCACGAGGGACACCTGACACTGCCGCTCGGATGGCGAGAGCCGAACGAGGAGCAGACAGAGGCGGTGCCCTCCCCCCTGCCCCCGATCGACGAGGTCTTCCCCGCCGAGGAGGAGTCGGGCTACGCATCCGGCCGCCGCAAGAGGGCGAAGATCGTCGCTGATGCAATGGCACTGTTCGCCAAAGAGGGCTACGGCGACACCAGCCTGCGCGACATCGCCGAGAAGGTGGGCGTGTCCAAGTCGACGCTCATGCACCACTACCCGACCAAGGAGTCGCTGCTGGGCGCCGTGCTCGCCGAGCGCGACCGCTCGATCTCTTCACGGCCGGCGTACCGCCAGGGCGCGACCGCGGCCGAGGAGCTGCGCGCGCTTCCCTCCGGTGCGGCCGAGAACGCGATCGGCGCACCCGGCCTCATCGAGGTGTACGCCGTGCTGTCCTGCGAGGCCGTGCCCGCCTCGCATCCGGCGCACGAGTACTTCACCTCCCG
This sequence comes from Microbacterium sp. NPDC055903, assembly GCF_053615555.1. Lineage (NCBI taxonomy): Bacteria > Bacillati > Actinomycetota > Actinomycetes > Micrococcales > Microbacteriaceae > Microbacterium > Microbacterium sp. NPDC055903. The sequence continues at coordinate 853,124 of NZ_JBSHCA010000001.1, forward strand.
GTTCTCGCGCGCGCTCGACCAGTTCCGCGAACTGTTCCGGATCGCTCAGGCCGAGGGCGCCCTGCCCGCGCACCGCGACCCAGAGCAGGAGGCGATCTGGCTCATCGCTCTCTGGGACGGCTTGCAGTACCAGTGGCTGTACGACCGGGATGCCGTCGATGTCGCCGCCCAGCTCGAGGCGCATCTGGCGGACGTCCTCCCCTCCTGACCCGGCAGGCGGTCAGGACGCGGCGATCACCGCGAGCACGGCATCGCCGTAGGCCTCGCGCTTCTTGGCACCGATGCCGGTGATGCCGTCGAGGTCGGCCTGCGTCGAAGGACGATGCTCGGCCAGCGCCCGGAGCGTGGCATCGCCGAAGACGATGTACGCCGGCACCCCCTGCTCGCGCGCGGTCTCCGCACGCCAGGCGCGCAGCGCCTCGAAGAGGCCGCGATCGCCCTCGCCGAGCGTGTCTGCGGCAGATGCCTTGCGCGCGCGGGCCGCGCCCGCGGTGCGCCCCATGGCGTCCTTGCGCAACGGCACCGGAGTCTCGCCGCGCAGAACTCCCTGCGCCGCCTCGCCCGGCGCGAGCGTTCCGTAGTCGCCCTGCGCGACGAGGATGCCGCGGGCGAGGAGCTGACGGACGACGCTGCGCCAGTCCTGGTCGGAGAGGTCCTTGCCGATCCCGTAGGTCGCGAGCTGGTCGTGCCGCTGCTGCCGGATCCTGTCGTTCGACGCCCCGCGCAGGATGTCGATGAGGTGACCGGCACCGAAGGCCTGGTTGCGCTCGCGCTTGAGACGGACGATCGTCGAGAGCAGCTTCTGCGCCGGCACCAGACCGTCGAAGGTGTCCGGCTTCTCCAGGCAGGTGTCGCAGTTGCCGCACGCGCCGGACTCCTGCCCGAAGTATCCGAGCAGGTTCTGCCTGCGGCATTCCACCGTCTCGCAGAGGGCGAGCATGGCGTCGAGGTGCTGCCCCATGCGCATCTTGAACGTCCGGTCGCCGGGGCTCTGATCGATGAGCCTGCGCTGCTGCACGACGTCGCCGAGGCCGTAGGCCATCCAGGCGATGGATGCTTCGCCATCGCGACCGGCACGACCGGTCTCCTGGTAGTAGCCCTCGACGGACTTCGGCAGATCCACGTGCGCCACGAAGCGCACATCCGGCTTGTCGATGCCCATGCCGAACGCGATGGTGGCGACCATGACCACGCCGTCCTCGCGGAGGAAGCGCGACTGGTTCGCCGCTCGCACCTCTGCGGGGAGCCCGGCGTGGTACGGCAGCGCATCGAAGCCCTGCGCGGCGAGGTGATCGGCGGTCTGCTCGACCGACTTGCGGCTGAGCGCATAGACGATGCCCGCAGCGCCATCCGGCATCGAGCGGATGAACGAGACGAGCTGCTTGCGGGGCTCGACCTTCGGGACGATGCGGTACTGGATGTTGGGACGGTCGAAGCTCGCGACGAAGTGGGCGGCCCTGCCCAGCTGCAGCCGCTCGGTGATCTCCTGATGGGTCGCCCTCGTGGCGGTCGCGGTGAGCGCCATGCGCGGCACACCGGGGAACCGCTCGCCGAGATCGCCGAGCCCGAGATAGTCGGGCCGGAAATCGTGCCCCCACTGCGAGACGCAGTGCGCCTCGTCGATGGCGATGACGCTCAGCGCGCCCCGCTGCAGCAGCGCCGTGGTCGCGGCGTTCGAAAGCCGCTCCGGTGCGACGTAGAGGAGATCGAGCTCGCCGGCGACGTAGGCGCGCTCGACCTCGCGGCGCTCGTCGATCGACTGCGTGGAGTTCAGATACGCGGCGTTGACGCCGTTCGCACGCAGGGCGTCGACCTGGTCGTGCATGAGCGCGATGAGCGGGCTGATCACGAGGCCCGTGCCCTCGCGCACGAGCGCGGGCACCTGGTACGTGACCGACTTGCCGCCGCCGGTCGGCATGAGCACGACGGCATCCCCCCCGCCGATCACCTGCTCGACGATCGCCGCCTGGTCGCCGCGGAAGGCGTCGTAGCCGAAGACGGTGTGCAGCGCCTCGAGAGCGGTGGCATACCGCGACGGGGCCGCGCCGCGCACGGCCGCACCCGCAGCAGGGGTCATCGGCCCAGAACCCCAGTCCAGCGGGGGCTCCCAGCCGTCCTGCGGCGGGATCCAGTCCATTTCCTCCGGCGGGTAGGCGTTGTCCCACGGCTCGTCGGGCAGAGGCAGATCCTCGTAGGGGTCACGGGGATTCTGCGGCATCCCTCCAGCGTAACGACCCGCAGGGACATCCACTCGCCCCGCTCACAGGCTTAGGGTGGTCGGGACGGGAAGGAGCACCCATGACCGACACCACCGTCGCCCTCGCCGAGGAGCAGTCCCGGTACGAGATCCGCGTGGGCGAGACCCTCGCCGGCTTCGCGGAGTTCCGCCGCCGCCCCGGCGAGATCCTGTTCACGCACACCGAGATCGACCCGGCATTCCAGGGCATGGGTCTGGCCGGCATCCTCGCATCGAGCGCCCTCGCCGATGCCGTCTCCTCCGGCCACACCATCGTTCCCTACTGCCCGTACATCGCCGGATATCTGAAGTCACACGTGGTGGACGGCGTGGAAATCCGCTGGCCCCAGGTGCCGGGCGAATGATCGGCCCTCGACGCATCCCGCTCGAACCGCGCGAGGTGCCGCTCGGCGGCGTCCGCGCGATGAACGTGCTGCGGACGCTCCCCCATAAGGACCTCCCCACGGTCGGCGCATGGTGCTTCCTCGACCGCTTCGGTCCTGGCCCCGTGCGCATGCGCGTCGAGCCGCACCCGCACATCGGGCTGCAGACCGTCACCTGGCCGCTCGTGGGTGACATGCGTCACCGAGACTCGGTCGACAGCGACGTCACGCTTCGCCGCGGCCAGCTCAATCTCATGACGGCCGGCAACGGCATCTCCCACTCGGAGTATTCGCTCACGGACGACCCCATCCCCTTGGACGCCCTGCAGTTCTGGGTCGTGCTTCCGGAGTCCGTCCGCCACGGAGACGGTGCCTTCGAGCAGCACGCCGACCTGCCGCAGGTGCACTTGGGTTCGGATGCCATCGCGACGGTGCTGCTCGGCGAGTTCGCCGGGGTCCGCTCCCCCGCGACCGTGCACACGCCGATCGTCGGCGCCGAGGTGTCGCTGCGTGCGGGAGGACGTGTGGAGCTTCCGCTGCGGCCGGAGTGGGAGCACGCCGTGCTGCTCGTCGAGGGCGAAGCCTCGTTCGACGGCGAGGCGCTGGTCCGCAATGAGCTGCTCTACCTGGGCGACGCACGGGACGCCGTGACGGTGACGAGCACGGAGGGCGCCCTGCTGTTCGTCCTCGGCGGCGAGCCCTTCGACGAGGACCTGGTGATGTGGTGGAACTTCGCCGCGCGCACGCACGAGGAGATCGCGCAGGCGCGTGCGGATTGGGAGGATCCGGATGCCTCCGCCACCCGCTTCGGTCACGTGATCACGCACGGCGCGGAGCGCGTGCCGGCGCCCGAGCTGCCGAACGTGCACCTGATGCCCCGGCGACGGAGGATCTGACGCTTCGACAGGTTCAGCGAGCGGGACGCTTCGACAGGCTCAGCGAGCATCGTTCCCTGAGCCTGTCGAAGGGAACCCACCCGAACGCACGCTTCGACAGGCTCAGCGAGCGGGAGACGAGCGCGCGAAAAGGGGCCGGATGCCGAAGCATCCGACCCCTTCGACGTACGCGCTACGGCGCGTCGACCGTGACGATCGTCCGCACGTCGGAGTCGTCGTACTGTACGACGCCGAGGTAGCGCGTGCCTGCCTCCAGCCCCGACCAGGACAGCTCGTAGCTCGTGTCGACCCCGCTCGTCACGCTGAGCGGGTTCGGCGTCGCGGTGAAGGCGCCCTCGCCCTCCGGCTGCACGTTGGCGTAGGTCATGTCCCACGTCATCGGCGCGGAGGTGGAGTACACGTTCGCCACCACGAGGTAGGTGCCTGCGACCGGGGTCTGCACCGTGACCTGCTCATCGGCCGATGCGGTGGCCGACTGCCAGCGCTGGTAGTAGCGCAGGTCGTCGGGGCTCACCACCCGGTAGACGGTCAGATCGAGGTCGCTGCCGGTGTCGTCGGAGGAGTCGAGGTCGAACCGTGAGAGCTGCGTGCCCTCCGGAACGTCGACGATCCACGCGACATCCTTGTTCTCGTCGCCGGAGTTCTCGTCACCCGAGTGCCCCTCGACGGGGTTGTCGGGATCCGCCAGCACCGTGAACGCCGACAGCCCGGCCAGGTTGAGCGGCAGGTCGCCGTCGAGACCCGGCAGGATGTCCACCGTGGTGGAGCCGTCGGCTCCCGTCGCGGACACCTCGGCCGGAGCATCCGCGGTCACCGGGAACACGGCGAGCGGGATCCGCACGGTGGTCGGATGCTTCTTCTCGCTGCCCGTCCACGTCAGCGAGCCCGTGGCCCATTCCTCCACCGGAGCGGAGGCGTTGTCGAAGGTGACCGTGAAGGACGCCGACTGACCCTTCTTGAGCTTCAGCGTCGACGGCGAGACGGTGACGTCGACGCCGGGGATCGACACGGATGCCTTGTAGGTGCCCGCCTTCGCGGCGGTCACCGTCCTCGTCACCGTCTGCTCGGTGGCGAAGGTGCCGATCGCGATCGAGGGGATGTTCAGATCGCTGCCGTCGATGGGCTCCACGCCGTCGAAGGCCACCCGGCCGGTCCCCTCGATGTAGCTCAGCCAGTCACCCGTGGTGTTCAGGTACAGCAGGCCGGGATCGAAGTAGCGCTCCGCGTCGACCTGCCCCGCGCCCTGCTCGAACGGGTCGGTGTTGGCCGAGCCGTCCGCCAGCACGGTGTCGTAGGCGGTCGTCATCATCGCGGACTTGATCTCCGCCGGCGACGCCTTCGGCTTCTCGCCCAGGTACAGCGCGGCGAGACCTGCGATGTGCGGCGAGGCCATCGAGGTGCCGGAGAGGATCTCGAACGTGGGCTCCTCGCCCTTCGCGTTGTGCCCTGCGGCGAGGATCGCCACACCGGGGGCTGCGATGTCGGGCTTGATGACGTCGGATCCATCGGCGTTCATCGGGCCGCGGCTCGAGAAGCCGGCGATCTGCGGCGTGGGCGTGACCTCGTCGGTCACGTTGTCGCCGATGAGCGTGATCGGCCGGTCGGTGCCGCCCTGCACGTACGACAGCACGGCATCATGATGCGCGGCGGCGAGGTGCACGGTCGGAACCGCGTGGAAGTCGTTGTCGAGAGAATCCGAGCCGCCGGGGACGTTGACGAGCACCATGCCGATGCCGCCCGCGTCCTTCACGACCTCCGACTTCTCGGCTCGCGCGTTCTCTCCGCGCTCGCAGACCACGATGCGACCCTCGGCCTTCGCGGGGTCCAGCGTGCCGGGCAGGCACAGGTTCGCCCCTTCGGCGAGCGCGGCGTCACCGGCGAAGACGGACGGTCCGGTGACCTCCTCGCCGAAGGGCACGCTCACGCTCGCTCCGGCCTCGGCGAAGCCGTCGAACTCGACGGTGCCCTCCCAGGTGGGGATCGTGGATGCCGCGACCGTGGTGTACCAGGGCGAGGCGTGGTCGGCCGTGACCGGGTCAGGGCCGTCGTTGCCCGCACTCACCGAGACGAACACGCCGGCGGCCGCTGCGTTCAGGAACGCGATGTCGTCCGGCTCGAGGATGCTCTGGGCCGAGCCGCCGCCGATGGAGTAGTTGATGACGTCCACACCGTCGGCGACGGCCTGGTCGATGGCGGCGACGAGGTCGCTCAGCGCACAGATGTCATCGGTGGTCACGAGCGGGTCGGGGCCAACGAAGCAGGCCTTGTACATGGCGACCTTCGCGGCGGGCGCGACACCCGAGACGGTGCCGAAGTCGACGCCCTCGACGGACGCGTCGACCTTGAAGTCGCCGGCCGCGGTGCTCGCCGTGTGGGATCCGTGGCCGTCGCCGTCACGCGGCGAGAGATAGTCGTACTGGAAGTCGAAGCCGTTCGCCTCCGCCCCGGCGGAGAAGTACTGGCCACCGATGAGCTTGGTCGAGTACGCGGAGGCATCCCAGTCCTGCGCCTCGACGATGGCGCTCTTGAACGTCGCGCCGTCCGACTTATCGAAGTAGACGTACTCGCCGTCGGTGTAGGCGTCCTTGTTCTTCTTCTTCGGGGCCTTCAGAGCGTCGCCCGCGAACGACGGGTGCTCAGGCGCGATGCCGGTGTCGATGACGCCGACGACGATGCCCTCTCCGGCATCCTTCACCCCTCCGACGTCCCGCCAGACGCCGCCCTTGCCCTTGCGGTCGTCGCCGAGCCCGAGGAACTCCGTCGAGGTGACCGCATCCGGGTGACGGATCTCGTCGGGGAACACGTCGAGGACGTCCTTCGAGGCGCGGAGGGCGTCGACCTGCTCGCCGGTGAGATCGGCGCTGAAGCCGTTGAGAGTCACCTGGTAGGTGTTGTCCGGGGCCACCCCCGTGCTCTGCGCGAGCTTGTCCTGCTTCTTCTTGAGATGCGCGATGTAGTCCTTGGACTCCTGGCTGCTCGCGTCGAGCTGCTCGCCCTCGGCGGGCTCCGTGGAGCGCAGACCGGAGATGTCGCCGGCATAGGTGGCGACGGGGTCGCCCTTCATCACGACGATGTAATGACCTGGCGTGCCCTCTACGGGTGCGGGATGCGTCACCCCCTCTGCCGCAGACGTGGCTGTTGCGGTCGATCCGACGAACAGGACGGCCAGGGTTGCGGCCGCCGCGAGTCGGAGAGGAGTTCGTGCCATGGTGCTCTCCCGTGGGTCTGCGATGCGGCGGGCTTTGCCGCATCGACGCTCAACGTAGACCCGCGTCCGGCGGCGCGCCAGAGACCGGAAGATTTCCTAGACGAACGTCGCATGTCTCCCGGCCAGTAGGCTTGACGGGTGCCGAAGAGCCCCGTCCTGACCACCCGCGTGCTCCTCGTCTGCGCAGCAATCGGCGTCGCGACCGGCATCCTCGGCGGCATCGCCGGTCTGATCACGCCGTTCGTCATCGTGACGGCCCCGTGGGCGTACGGCCTGGTCCTCGGCTCGCATGTGCTCCCCGGCATCATCGCCCAGGAGGTGCTGCGACGGCCGTTCGTGGCGCTGTCGGCGCACATCTTCGCGGCTCTGATCGCCAGTGCGTTCAACCCGGCGTGGACGCTGCGCTTCCTCGGCACGGCGCTGCTGTTCGGCGGCATCCAGGAGGGCGTCGCCGCGCTCACCCGCTATCGGGCGTGGGGCGCATGGCGGTTCCTCATCTCCGCTGCGGTGATCGGCGTGCTCGTCGCCGCGGTGGTCTTCTTCGCCGTCGATCTCGGCAAGCTCGCCGTCTGGGCGCAGATCGCCTACCTCATCGTCTCCGTGCTCGGCCCCATCGCCTGGACTCTGGCAGGGCTCGGCATCGGCAGCGCGCTGCGGCGCGCGGGTGTCGCCAGGCACTGACGCCACCTCCGCACGCCAGGTAAGGGTGAGCTAAGTTAGGGGGATGCCCCTGCTCCATGTGCGTGACCTCACGCTCACCCATGCAGGGTCGTCGCACCCCTCACCGCAGGGCGTCTCCTTCGACGTCGAGGCCGGCGAGGTCGTGCTCATCCTCGGGCCGAGCGGCTCCGGGAAGTCCACCCTCACCCTCGCGCTGAACGGTCTGATCCCCCAGTCGGTCCCCGCGACGGTGGAGGGCACCGTGGAGGTCGCCGGCCGTGACGCCGCGACGACACCCGTGGCATCGCTCAGCACGGACATCGCGATGGTGTTCCAGGATCCGGACGCGCAGCAGGTCACCGGGACGGTGCTGGACGAAGTCGCCTTCGGCCTGGAGAACCTGCTGCTGCCCGTGCCGGAGATCCTCGCTCGCGCCGAGACGGCGCTGACCAGGGTCGGCCTCTGGGAGCGCCGCACGGAGAACCCCGACCGTCTGTCCGGCGGAGGCCGCCAACGACTGGCGATCGCCTGTGCGCTGGCGATGCAGTCGCCCCTCATCGTGCTGGACGAGCCGACCGCGAACCTCGACCCGCAGGGCATAGACGACGTCTACGACGCGCTGACCGACCTCGTCGCCGCCGGCGACCGCTCGATCGTGCTCGTCGAGCACAACCTCGATGCCGCGATGCGCTTCGCCACCCGGGTGCTCGTCCTCGACCGTGAGGGGCGGCTGGCGTTCGACGGTCCGGCTCGCGAAGTGCTGCTCGAGCACACCGAGGAGCTCGTCGCGATGGGCGTGTGGCTCCCGGCCGCGACCCTGGCCGCGCGCTCCTTGCGCTCGCGAGGTGTGCTCTCCCCGGATGCTCCGCTGCCGTTGACCCCTGAGGAACTCGTCGCCGCGCTGGCCGACGCATCGCTTCCGCTCGCTGAGCCCGTCCATCCACCGCTCGCTGAGCCTGTCCATCCACCGCTCGCTGAGCCCCTCCATCCACCGCTCGCTGACCCCCTCCATCCACCGCTCGCTGAGCCTGTCGAAGCGCAGCATCCGTCGGGGTTCCCTTCGACAGGCTCAGGGAACGCTGGCGGGAACTCAGGGAACGCGAGCGGGGGCTCAGGGAACGCTGACGCGATCCGCGCTCGGGGCCTCACGGTTCGGCGCGGAGCGCGCGAGATCCTGCACGGCGTCGACCTCGCGGTCGCATCCGGATCGCTCACGGCGATCGTGGGGGCGAACGGCGCGGGCAAGACGACCCTCATCCAGGCACTCGCCGGCGTGGTGGCCCCACCGCGACGGCAGGTCGACATCGACGGCCTCGACCCCGCCACGGCGTCCCCGCGCGAGCTCTCCGAACGCATCGGCTTCGTGTTCCAGAATCCCGAGCACCAATTCATCGCGCACTCGGTGTTCGACGAGCTGGCGCACGGGCTGCGACTGCGACGCGTCGCGGATGCGGAGATCACCGATCGCGTCGAGGAGATGCTCCGGCGTTTCGGACTCGCGGCGAAGGCCGGTACCCACCCCTTCCTCCTCTCCGGAGGGGAGAAGCGAAGGCTCTCCGTCGGCACTGCGCTCATCACCCGACCGACCGTGCTCGCCCTCGACGAGCCCACTTTCGGCCAGGACCGCGCCCGCGCGGAGGAGCTGCTCGACCTGCTCGGGGCGCTGCGCGCCGAGGGGACGACCATCCTCATCGTCACCCACGACCTCCAGCTCGTCGCCGAGCACGCGACGCACACGGTGATCCTCTCCGACGGTCGCGTGCACGCCGCGGGGCCGACGAACGAACTGTTGGCGACCGACGGCCTGTTCGAGGCGGCGGGCCTGCGCCTGCCCGCCCTGCACCGCGCGATCCCGCCCGCCGTGCGGCGGGTCCTCGCCGGGGAGGTGCGATGAGCAGCGCGACCATCGACCCCTATGCCGCCGCACCGCCGGCATCCGCCCTGCGCTTCCTGCACCACCTGAACCCGCTGGCCAAGATCGCCGCTGTGCTGCCCGCGATGCTGCTGCTCGTGTTCGTCCGTGACCTCGCCACCCCCGCGGCCTTCCTCGTCATCGCGTACCTCGTCATCCTCGTCGGCGTGCGGGCCACCCGCAGAACCGCCGCCGTGCTCCTGGCGATTCCCGTCGCACTGGCGGTGATCGGCGTCGCCTTCGCGATCTGGGTGGACGCGGCACGAGTCGACACGACTGTGCCGCTCCTGCAGCTGGGCTCCTGGACGCTCTACTCCGGGGCGCTGGAGGTCGGCTTCGCCACGGCGCTGCGTCTCGGGGCGATCACCGCTCTGGCGCTGATCGGCGGGCTGACCACGACCGGTCCTGACCTCGTGCGCGCGAGCGTGCAGCAGCTCCGGCTGCCGTACCGGATCGGGTACACCGCACTGGCCGCCTACCGGTTCGTGCCGCGGTTCGGCCATGAGCTGGCCGTGATCCGCGCGGCGCACCGCGTGCGCGGGCATCACGGCGGACGCGGTCCCCTCGCCAGGATCGCCAGGGGCTGGGGATACATCGTTCCCTTGCTGGCCGGAGCGATCCGCCACGCCGAGCGCGTCGCGCTCGCGATGGATTCCCGTGCGTTCGGCGCGCACCCCACGCGCACCGAGCGCCACCTCGTGCCGTTCCGCACCCGCGACGTCGTCTTCGTCGTCGCGTTCCTCATCGTCTCGGCAGCGGTCTTCATCACGCTGCATCCCTGGCAGCTCTCCTGAGAGGAAATCCCATGGCCTACTCGAAGATGGTCAAGCCCGCCTCGGCCGACCTGCTGCACCTGAGGGTGCTGCGGAGCGAACGCCTTTCGGCGCACTGGATCCGCATCACCCTCGGCGGCGGCGACATCGACCGGTTCGTGCCGATGGGCTTCGATCAGTGGTTCCGCCTCTTCCTTCCCATCGGAGGGGAGGCGGGGCTGGAGCGCGTCCCCGCCAAGGCCAACAGCATGTTCGGCTACCTCAAGTTCCTGCGCATCCCCGACGGCGAACGCCCGGTCATGCGCAACTACAGCGTGCGTGCGTACCGCGCGGCGACGGCGGATGCCGGTGCCGAGATCGATGTCGACTTCGTGCTGCACGGCTCTGCCGCCGATGGCACGGCGGGCCCCGCATCCCGGTGGGCCGAGACGTGCGCGGCGGGAGAGCACGTGCTCATCATCGACGAGGGGCTGACCTTCAATCCGCAGCGCGGCACCGACAGGGTGGTGCTCGTCGGCGACGAGACCGCCCTGCCGGCGATCGCCTCGATCTGCGCGTCACTTCCCGAGACGGCCACCGGATTCGCCATCGTCGAGGTGCCGAGCGACGAGGATGCCCTCACATTCCCGCATCCCGTCGGCGTCGACGTGACCTGGATCGCGCGCCCGCACGACGTGAAGCCGGGTGAGCGCGCGCTCGCGGCCCTCCGAGAGACCGAGCTCCCCGCAGCACCGTTCCACGCCTACGGCGCCGGCGAGCAGAGCCTCGCCTCCGGTGTGCGCAAGCAGCTCGTCGGCGAGCGCGGCGTCGACAAGGACCAGGTCAGCTTCTGCGGGTACTGGAAGATCGGCGCCGCCTCTCCCGCCTCCAAGGCCGCTCGCGAGCAGGCGGCGGAGCCGCTGGCATGAGCGCGGATTCCCCCTCGGGGCCGGCGCGCCCCCGCATCCGGATCTCCACCCGACTGCTGCTCGTGTGCGCGGCGCTCGGCGTCGCCGGCGGCATCCTTCTCGCTCCGTCGAACTGGCTCTCGACCCTGCTGCTGACCACGGGCTGGCCTCCCCTGTCGGTCGCGATCGCGGGCCTGTGGCTGCTGCCGTCGGTGATCGCCCTGCGGCTGCTGCGCACTCCCCTGGTCGGGATCCTCGTCGGAATCCTCTCCGGCCTCGTGATCGTGCCGTTCTCGGGCTACGGATTCATGAGCGTCGTATCGAACGTCTCATGGGCGGCCTTCGCAGAGCTGCCCTTCCTCGTGGTGCTCTGGCGGTTCTGGCACACCTGGCAGCACTACTCCGGCGCTGTACTCCTGGGCATCGTGTATCCGCTGTTCGCCTGGGAGTTCTTCGACATGACCATGCAGCCCGTGTGGAGCCAGGTGCTGCTCTTCGTCGTGACCATGGCCAGCTGCGTCGGGGCGACGGCGCTCGGCATCCTCATCGCCGACCGTCTCAGCGCCGCGGGTGCGGGAAGCACTCGCCGGCGCTGAGACGGTCGGGGTGTGGAGCGGCATCCCGGTGAGGATACGCGTCCTTCGCTCTCAGCGGAGCTTGCGGCGGTAGATCGCGATCGACCACACGTAGGCCACGACGAGGATGCCGACGAGCCACGCCATCGCCACCCAGATGCCAGAGCCCACCGGCTGCCCGGCGAACAGCGCCCTGATCGTGTCGACGATCGAGGTCACCGGCTGATTCTGCGCGAACCAGGCGACAGGGCCAGGCATCGAGGCGGTCGGGACGAACGCCGAGCTGATGAACGGCAGGAAGATCAGCGGGTAGCTGAAGGCGCTCGCGCCATCGACGGTCTTGGCGGAGAGTCCGGCGATCACGGCCAACCAGGTGAGCGCCAGGGTGAACAGGACGATGATCCCCACGACGCCGAGCCATGCGCCGAACGACGCGGAGGTGCGGAATCCCATCGCGAAGGCGACGCCGACGACGATCGCCACCGAGATGATGTTGGACACGAGCGAGGTGAGCACGTGCGCCCAGAGGACGCTCGAGCGCGCGATCGGCATCGACTGGAACCGCTCGAAGATCCCGCCCTGCATGTCCAGGAACAGCCGGTACGCCGTGTACGCGATGCCGGAGGCGATCGTGATGAGCAGGATGCCGGGGAGCATGTAGTCGATGTACGAGCCCTCGGATCCGGTGTCGATCGCTCCCCCGAGGACGAAGACGAACAGCAGCATCATGGCGATCGGCGTGACCGCGGTCGTGATGATCGTGTCAGGGCTGCGGAGGATGTGACGCAGCGACCGGCCGGTGAGGACACCGGTATCGCTGAGGACGTGCGTGGTCATGATGCGTTCCTTTCCGGGTGATGCGCTTCGACAGGCTCAGCGAGCTCGGGCGCTTCGACAGGCTCAGCGAGCTCGGGCGCTTCGACGGGCTCAGCGGGGTTCGGTCCGCCGACGAGGGCGAGGAAGACCTCTTCGAGCGTCGGCTGCTTCTCGACGTACTCGACCGTCGCCTGCGGCAGCAGCCGCTTGAGCTCGGCGAGAGTGCCGTTCTGGATGATCGTGCCCTCGTGCAGGATCGCGATGCGATCGGCGAGCTGCTCGGCCTCATCGAGGTACTGCGTGGTGAGGAGCACCGTCGTGCCGCCCTGCGCGAGCGCCCGCACGGTGTCCCAGACCTCGATTCGCGCCTGCGGGTCGAGGCCCGTCGTCGGCTCGTCGAGGAAGATGATCGGCGGGTTGCCGACCAGGCTCATGGCGATGTCGAGCCGGCGGCGCATGCCGCCGGAGTACTCGCCGGCCTTGCGGCCCCCGGCATCCGTCAACGAGAAGCGCGCGAGCATCTCGTCGGCGACGGCACCGGGGTTCTTCAGATGGCGGAGCCGCGCGACGAGCACGAGGTTCTCGCGACCCGTGAGCACCTCGTCCACAGCGGCGAACTGCCCGGTGAGGCTGATCGCGTCGCGCACGCCGTCCGCATCGGAGGCCACATCGCTGCCGTGCACGACGGCGGATCCCGCGTCGGCCTTCAGCAGGGTGGCGAGGATGCGGACGAGGGTGGTCTTGCCCGCGCCGTTCGATCCGAGGAGGGCGAAGATGCTGCCGCTCGCGACCTCGAAGTCGACGCCCCGGAGCACCTCGAGCTCCTTGAAGGTCTTGCGGATGCCCCGCACTGTGATCGCTGCGGTGGTCATGATTCACGTTCCTTTCCGATCGCCGCGTCGATCGCCTTGGTCAGACGCGCGCGCTCCTTGTCGATCCATTCCTTGTGCCGGTACGAGCGGACGAACTCCTCGGCGAAGGCGACCGGGTCTTCGCCGACGATCGCGCTGACCGGCGTGCAGTCGAGAGCCGCCCGCTCCCAGAGGTCCACGTGATCGCCGAGCATCGTGATGAGGATGTCTCCCTCACCGATCGAGCCGTAGTACATGAAGTACCGGTTCAGCGCCCGCGCGGCATCCGCGTACGGGGCGGGCAGCGCCTCCAGGCGCGCCATGTCGTTCTTGTACTGCTTCTTCTGCTCGAGCGATCCGGTGAGCGCTTCGATCCACTTCGCGGCCATGTCAGGAATCCCTTTTGTCGGTGCTGCTGATGTCGGTGTGACGGAGCTGTTCGATGCGCTCTGCGAGGAAGCTCCAGGTCCTCCAGAAGTCGGCGAGCTGCTCGCGACCTGCGGCGTTGAGCGAGAACACCTTGCGTGGCGGGCCCTTCTCGGACGGGACCTTCTCCACGTCCACGAGCCCCTTCTGCTCGATGCGGACGAGCAGGGCGTAGACCGTGCCCTCCGCGATGTCGGCGAAGCCGCGGTCGCGGAGCCAGGCGGTGATCTCGTATCCGTACGCGGCCCGCTCGGCGAGGATCGCGAGGACGATGCCCTCGAGAGAGCCCTTGAGCATCTCGGTCATCTGGTTCGCCATACGATCACCCCTCTCTACTCAGTGTTGTTGACTACCAGTAGAAAGTAACACTGAGTACCAGTACTTGGCAACACTGAATACTGAGAACTCCTCTGCATCCGCCGAACACGACGAAGCCGCCCGCCCCGCAAGAGGGGACGGGCGGCTTCGCGAGGCGACTCAGCGCTTGCCGGCGATCTGCCTGCCGACCAGCTCGCGCATGATCTCGTTGGTGCCGCCGTAGATGCGGTGCACGCGCGCATCGAGGAAGGCGCGGGCGATCGGGTACTCGGTGATGTAGCCGTAGCCGCCGTGCAGCTGGACGCCGATGTCGAGGGTCTCCCACTCGCGCTCCGTCGCCCAGTACTTCAGCTGAGCGGCCTCTTCTGCCGAGAGCTTGCCTGCCGCGTACAGCCTGAGACCGCGGTCGACGTAGGCCCAGAGCGCATCGACGGTCGTCGCCATGTCGGCGATCCGGAAGCGCGAGTTCTGGAAGTCGATGACTCGCTCGCCGAACGCCTCGCGGTCGCGGGTGTAGTCGACGGTCCACTTCAGCGCCGCCTGGGTGGCCGCAGCGGCGGAGACGGCGATGGACAGGCGCTCCAGCGGCAGGTTCATCATGAGCTGGATGAAGCCCTGGCCCTCGGTGCCGCTGATGAGGTTCTCATCGGGCACGAAGACATCGGAGAACGACAGCTCAGCCGTGTCCCAGCCGTGGAAGCCCATCTTGCTGAGCTTCTTGCCGTGCTCGAAGCCCTCCATGCCGTTCTCGACGATGAGGAGGCTGAAGGCATCCGGGCGATTGCCCTCGCCCGTCTTGACGAAGGTCACGACGATGTCGGCCGTCTTGCCCGAGGAGATGAAGGTCTTCGCACCGTTGAGGATGTACCCGCCGTCGACCTTCTTCGCGTTCGTCTTGATGCCGCGGAGGTCGCTGCCCGCACCGGGGTCGGTCATCGCGAGGGCACCGAGGATCTCGCCGGTCGCCATGCGCGGCAACCACTTCTCCTTCTGCGCCTGCGTGCCCATGTGGACGAGATAGGGCACGGCGAGGTCGTCCTGGATGCCGAAGGCTCCTGCGAGGGAGCCTGCGCCTGCGCCGATGATCTCCTCGTTCACGATCGCCCGGAAGCGATAGTCCTGGAGCATCCCCGCGCCGCCGAACTCCTCGGGGACGGAGAGCCCGATGATGCCGGCCTCACCCGCGGCGAGCATCGTCTCGCGGTCGATCTCGCCCGCGGCATCCCACCGCTCGATGGCCTCGTTGCTGATGTGGCGCTTCGCGAAGTCCTTCACGAGCTCCCGGAAGGCCTCGTGGTCCTCGTCGTAGATGTCGCGTTCCATGCCGTCCTCCCGAACGTGTCGTGCGTCGTCGCTCCGGCGATTCTATGCGGATCGTCCGACGCGACCGCAAGGCATTGTGGGAATGCATCCCACTGTCAGCGGGACCGGGTTCCACGTTTGTGGAGAGCCGCCAGAGGGGCGATCAGGGTCAGTCGAGGTAGTCCGGGGCGGCCTGGAGGCCGAAGAACTCCTCCAGCGTCGTGAAGCCACCCTCGTGATACGCGGTGGCGAGCTCGACCCCGACGTATCGCAGGTGCCAGGGCTCGGGCGAGTACCCGGTCACCCCGGTCCGCCCCGACTCGTAGCGGACGATGTAGCCGTATCTCCAGCCGTTGGCGATCACCCAGTCGCTCTCGCTCGTCCCTCCGAAGTCATGGATGCCTCCGCATCCGCCGCTGCAGGAGATGACGTCGAGCGCGAGGCCGGTCTGATGCTCGCTGTGGCCCGGCCGCGCGGAGACCTCGTCGGCGGCGCTCTGCCCGCGCGAGCTGACGTGGCCCGCGTAGGTGGTCTGCTGCAGCCCGTAGGAGCGGTACCCGTTGTTCATGCCGAGCGTTCCCGCCCCGGCATCCGAGAGCGCGCCGGCCAGATCGTCCATCGCCGCGGCGGCCTCCTGCCGGAGGTCCGCCGAGCGGCTCGTCGTGCGCAACTCGGTCTGCGTCAGCCCGCCCGGCACATAGGATTCCGGATCGAGCGGGCGGGCCTTGTTGACCACGACCCAGACGCGCTCCGGATCGCTCAGCGAGATGCACGGGGCATTGCCCGCCGCCACCGCCGCACGGAACGCGGCACCCCCGCCGAACGCGGCGATGGTCGCCGCGTCATCGCCCTCGGCGAGCGCCGCCTGCACCGCGGCATCCGCACAGGGGTCGGCAGCGAGAGTCGCGTCGACGTCGACCGGGGGGAGCTGCATAGCCGCAGCAGGCACGGGCTGTTCCAGCGGCGCAGCGGCCGGAACCTCGGCGAGTGCCCACAGCGCGCCGATCGCGGTGACGACGATGCCGATCGGCAAAGCGATCGCGAGCGAGCGGGAACGGGGGGACGCATGCCGGGGCTGCGTCGACTCGCTCATCCCCCTATTCTCCCCCGTCAGCCTGAGAGCGCTGTCGCGGGATCGCGATATTGATCATTCGTCATACCTTTAGCTATTCTGGTCATCGACGAGTGAGGAGCATTCAGTGCTGACTGCGAACTATGTGGGCGATCGCACGATCGACATCCGCGAGGCCGAGCCTCGGGCACCGGGCAGAGGCGAGGTGCAGATCGAGGTCGCCTACACGGGCCTGTGCGGCACCGACCTGCACATCCTGCACGGCAACATGGACGCGAGGGTCGTCACGCCTCTCGTATTCGGGCACGAGATGAGCGGCACCATCGCCGCACTCGGAGACGGTGTCGAGGGATGGACCGTCGGTGACGCCGTGACCGTCATGCCGCTCGCATGGGACGGCACCTGCCCCGCGTGCCGCGAGGGCAACGAGCACATCTGCCAGAACCTGGATTTCATCGGCATCGACTCCCCCGGCTCCCTGCAGGCGCTCTGGAACGTCCCCGCCCATACCCTGGTCGCGGTGCCGAAGGGCGTCGCGCTGGACCACGCCGCGCTCGTCGAGCCGGTGGCGGTCGCCGTCCACGACGTCCGCCGCTCCGAGCTCGTCGCCGGGCAGAAGGCCGTCGTCATCGGCGGAGGCCCGATCGGCACCCTCATCGCCACCGTCGCGAGGCACACCGGTGCGGAGATCGCCGTCATCGAGATCGATGCGGAACGACGGGCCCAAGCCGAGGAACTGGGCTTCACCACCGTCGATCCCTCGGCGATCGATCAGGTCGCGTGGGTCGAGGAATGGACCGGCGGCGCGGGCGCAGACGTCGTCTTCGAGGTCTCGGGCGCCGCTGCCGCGGTACGCGGGATGACCGCATTGGCCAAAGTCCGCGGCACGATCGTCGTCGTCGCGATCCATCCCACTCCCAGAGAGGTCGATCTGCAGCGCGTCTTCTGGCGCGAGCTCCGCCTGCTCGGAGCCCGCGTGTACCAGCGCGCCGACTTCGAGACGGCCGTGCAGCTCATCGCAGACGGCGTGATCCCCACCGATCTCGTGATCACCCGTATCGTCCCGCTCGTCGAGACCGCCGCGGCCTTCGCCGAGCTCGAAGCGGGGCGCGCGATGAAGATCCTCGTCGACGTGCAGGCCACCCGATGACCGCGCTGTTCGACCTCACGGGGCTTCGTGCCGTCGTCACCGGCGCCAACCGCGGCATCGGCTTCGGGATGGCGACCGCGCTCGCCGATGCCGGGGCCGACATCATCGGGGTGAGCGCATCGATCCCGGCATCCGGCAGCGACATCGAGCAGGCCGTCACGGCGAAGGGCCGCACCTTCCAGGCGATCTCCTGCGATCTCTCCGACACCGAAGCCGTCGCTGATCTCGGCGAGCGGCTCCGCACCGCCGAGATCGACATCCTCGTCAACAACGCGGGAACCATCCTGCGTGCGCCGGCCGCCGAGCATCCGATGGACTGGTTCGAGCGCGTCGTGCAGGTCAACCTGACGAGTCAGTTCGCCCTCGCCCAGGCCGTCGGGGCATCGATGCTCGATCGGGGCCGCGGAAAGATCATCTTCACCGCCTCGCTGCTGAGCTTCCAGGGCGGCATCAATGTCCCTGGCTATGCGGCGGCGAAGTCCGGGATCACGGGCGTCGTGAAGGCCCTGTCGAACGAGTGGTCAGGGCGAGGGGTGAACGTCAACGCCATCGCTCCCGGATACATCGCCACCGACAACACCCAGGCGCTGCGGGACGACCCCGACCGGTCGGCCGCGATCCTCGACCGCATCCCCGCAGGTCGCTGGGGCCGTCCCGACGACCTCGGCGGCGCCACTGTGTTCCTCGCCTCCGCCGCATCCGACTACGTCGACGGCATCGTCCTGCCCGTCGACGGCGGATGGCTCGGCCGATGAGGGATGTGACCCGGCTGCGCACGGGAACTCCGCTCACCCGATTCGGTCTCGGCGGGGCCCAGCTCGGCAACCTCGGTCGCGTCACCACGGAGGAACAGGCTCATTCCGCGGTGGCGACCGCATGGGAGCGCGGCGTCCGCCTGTTCGACACGGCCCCGCACTACGGGCTCGGTCACTCGGAGCGGCGACTGGGTCGTCTGCTGGCCGATCACCCGAGGGACGAGTACGTCCTGTCGACCAAGGCCGGTCGCACGCTCGTGCCGCAGGAGAACCCGGAGGGTCTGCTCGATGACGGCGGCTTCGCCGTGCCCGGCGACTTCCGGCGCGACTTCGACTTCTCGCGCGACGCGATCCTGCGCGGCGTCGAGGAGAGCATGGCCCGCCTCGGCGTGGACCGGCTCGACATCGTCTACCTGCACGACCCGGACCATCACGAGGAGCAGGCCATGACCGAGGGCATCGGTGCGCTCGTCGAGCTGCGCGATCAGGGCGTCGTCTCCGCCATCGGCGTCGGCATGAACCAGTCGGCGATGCCCGCGCGTTTCGTGCGCGAGACGGACATCGACGTCGTGATGCTGGCCGGGCGGTTCACGCTCCTCGAACAGCCGGCGCTCGCCGACCTGCTGCCGGTCGCCCTCGAGCACGGCGTCGGGATCGTCAACGTCGGCGTCTACAACTCGGGACTGCTCGCGCGCGCCAGGGTCGCGGCCGATGCGACGTACGACTACGTCCCCGCACCGCCCGCGCTCATCGCCAGGGCGAACGCGATCGCCGCGGTGTGCGAGGCGCACGGCACGGATCTGCCGACGGCAGCGATGCAGTTCAGCCTCCGTCACCCCGCGGTCTCCTCGGTGGTGCTCGGATGCCGGGATGGCGCGCAGGTGTCCGCCAACCTCGACCGCCTCGACGTGCCGGTGGACGACCGGCTCTGGGATGCGCTCATCGAGCGCGGGCTGCTTCCCGAGGGCGTGTTCGGCTGATCGGAGGCCCGGTCGGGGCGCGCGACCTGTTCACGCGCCCCGACCGTTCTCACCGGGAGGCGAGCTCCAGCACGCCGTCGACCCGGCGCGGAATGGCCACGGGCCCGTCGCGCAGCTCCTCGGGCAGCACGTCAGCCGGGGCGTCCTGCCACGCGAGCGGACGCAGGAACCTGCGGATCGCGGTCACGCCGACCGAGGTGTGCTGGGTGTTCGTGGCCGGCCACGGACCACCGTGGTTCATCGCCCAGGAGACCCGCACTCCGGTCGGATAGCCGTCGTAGACGATACGTCCGACGAGGTCCTCGACGGCATCCGTCAGGGCGGCGCGCTCCGCCGTCTCTCCGGGCGCGGAGTGGATCGTCGCGGTCAGCGAGTGGGGCACCGCCTGCAGCGCTGCACGGACCTCGTCGATCGCGGAATATCGCACGAGCACGACGAGCGGTCCGAAGGCCTCCTCCGCGACGGCGGGGCCGACCGAGACCGCATCGATCTCCAGCACGGCCGGCGAGAGCGAGAAGCCGTCCGGCCCGGCGACGGGGGCGACGAGACTGCGCGCCCCGCCCTCCGAGATCAGGCGCTCACGGATCTCGTCGAAGGCACCGTGGATGCGGGAGTTGAGCAGCGTCTGCGCCGCAGCTCCTTCGGCACGTGACACCACGTCGGCGACGAGCACGTCGCCCGCAGCACCCTCCGGCACGAACGCGATACCCGGCTTGGTGCACAGCTGTCCTGCCGAACCGGTCACCGAGACGAACAGCCCCTCGCCGATCGCCGAGGATCGCTCCGCCACCGCGCCAGGGGTGACGACCAGCGGATTCAGGCTCGAGAGTTCTCCGTAGAAGGGGATCGGGGTCTCTCGCTCATCGATGATGGCCTGCAGGATACGACCGGTCGAAAGAGACCCTGTGAAGCCCACCGCGGCGACGGCGGGATCCGCGACGAGCGCGGAACCGGCCTGCTGGCCGTAGACGATGCCGAGCGTGCCGTCTGGCGCGCCATAGGCCTCCGCTGCGCGGGCGAGGGAGGCGAACGAACGCGCCGAGGTGAGCAGGTGCGAACTGTGCGCCTTGATGACGACCGGGCTGCCGGCGGCGAGCGCCGACGCGGTGTCTCCTCCCACCACTGAGAACGCGAAAGGGAAGTTGCTCGCCCCGAACACCGCCACCGGCCCGATCGGCACGAGCATCCGCCGGACGTCCGGTCCAGGACCGAGCGGGGTGTCTGCAGCGTGATCGATGATCGCCTCGAGGTACCCTCCCTCGTCCACGGCGTCGGCGAAGAGCCGAAACTGGAAGGCGCTGCGCGAGAGCTCGCCGTTCAACCGCGCTTCGGCGAGACCGGTCTCGGACACCGCAGCCGCGACGAGCTCGGCGCGGTCGGCCTCGAGGCCGTCTGCGAGCGCACGCAAGAGCCCGGCGCGCCATGCCCTGGAGTGCGCACGCAGCGCGACGGACGCGGCGGCCGCGGCGGCCGTGCGCGCAGCGACGCCTGCAGCGTCCGTGGTCGTGATCCCCGTGTCGGTCGTGCGTCCGGTGCGGGGATCGGTGGTGAGCAGAGTGGTCATGCGTCCGTCCTTCCGAGGAGGCCTCGTTCGGCGAGATTGGTGAAGAGCGCGCCGATGCCGAAGGCCCACGGAGCCAGCTCCTCGCTGTGCTGCACGCGGTTCACGAGCGCGCCGAGCCTGGGCGAGGCGATCCGCACGACGTCTCCGACATGGTGGGTGAAACCGTGCCCCGCCTCATCCCGGTCGTCCGTCGGGGCGAACATCGTGCCCAGGTACAGCACGAAGCCGTCCGGGTAGGCATGGTGCGCACCGCTGGCCTGGCGGGCGAGATCGGCGGGATCGCGACTGATCTGCGCCATGTGGGAGCTCGCCTCCATCCGGAAGCCGTCCTCCCCGTCGACGGAGAGGGTCACCGTCTCGACCCGGACGTCGTCGAGGCGGAAGCCGTCGTCGAACAGACGGATGAACGGCCCCAGCGACGCCGAGGCGTTGTTGTCCTTCGCCCGCCCGAGCAGCAGCGCCGAGCGGCCCTCGATGTCGCGGAGGTTCACGTCGTTGCCGAGCGTCGCGCCGACGATGGAACCGGCGGAGGACACCACCAGCACCACCTCCGGCTCCGGGTTGTTCCACTTCGACTCGGCGAGCACGCCCACGTCGCTGCCGGCGCCCACGGTGGACAGCACGGGCGCCTTGGTGAAGATCTCCGCGTCGGGGCCGATGCCGACCTCGAGGTACTGGCTCCACAGCCCCGCGTCGATGAGGACGCGCTTGAGGCGCGCGGCTTCGGGCGAGCCTGGCACGAGATCGCGGATGTCGCCGCCCAGCGCGTCGAGGATCGTCGCACGGATGCCGTCGGCGGACTCGGCCTCGCCGCGGGCACGCTCCTCGATGATGCGCTCGAGCATCGAGACGGGGAAGGTCACCCCCGAGGCCTTGACCACCTGCAGATCGATCGGAGAGAGCAGCCACGGTCGTGCGTCGTCGCGCGTATCGGGAGCCGAGTTCGCCCACACGTGCTCGAACGTCCCGATCACCGGGCCGTCGGCGGTGCGTGCGGCCGCGGCGGGGTCCGCATGCTCGGTCAGCTCCCGCATCGTCGGGAACGCCGTGGTGATGTCGTGCAGCCGACCGTCGCGGAGCACGACGACGGCCGGTCCCTCGGGGAGCTGCACCCGCCCGACGAGGAGCGCGTCCTCCGCGTCGATGGGCAGGATGGTCGTCCAGTTCTCGGTCATCGTTCCTCCAGTGTGCGTGAATGAGGTCCCGGCGTCGCGTCCCGGGTCATCGAGCGATCGGTCAGGGCCGCGTCACCGGCCGCGGAAGACACCGGCGCGCTTCTCCGCGAAAGCGGCACGCCCTTCGGCGGCGTCCTCGGTGGCGAAGGTGATGCCCTGCATCTCGCGTTCGTATGCGATCGCCTGGTCCTGCGGAAGGTTCCACGCCGCGCGCAGGTTGGCCTTGGCCGTCTCGGCCGCGATCGGCGGACGGGAGGCGATCACCGCGGCGATCTCCTGCGCGCGGGCGAGGAGGCCATCGGCGGGCACGACCTCGCTGACGAGCCCCCAGGCGAGCGCCTGCTGCGCGTCGATCGCGTCGCCGGTCATGAGCATCAGTGCGGCGTTGCTCGCACCGATCGAGTTCGCCAGCAGGACGGACATCCCGCCTCCGCCGATCCAGCCGAGCTTGATCTCCGGCGCGGCGAAGCTGGCCGTGTCGGCGGCGATGCGGATGTCGCAGGTGAGCGACGCCTCGAGTCCTCCGCCGAAGGCGTAGCCGTTGACGGCGGCGATCACGGGCTTGCGCAGCTCGCGCAGCGCGTCGCAGTAGTCGCGGCGGTTGCGGAACTCCCACGGGGTCGCGTACTGGTCGAGCGTCGCGATGTCGCTGCCGGCGCTGAACGCCCTGCCCGTGCCGGTGTAGACGACGGCGCGGACCGCCTCGTCGTCGTTGAGCGCTCTGACGACGCGCACGAGCGCGTCGCTCATGGTCTGGGTGACCGCGTTGAGCTTCTCCGGCCGGTTCAACCGGACCGTGGCCACATGCCCCTCGGTCTCGACGACGATGAGGTCGGTGTCTGAAGCGACGGTCATGCGGGCTCCTTATCGGGGGATGAAGGGGACGGGGAATGCGCGACGACGGACTCGAGGGGCGACGCGGGAAGCGCGCGGAAGCGCTCCTCGATCTCGTCGAGCGCCTCCTCTGCCGCGCGTGCACCGACGACGACGTCACGCACGATGCCAGACGCGATGCTCTGGAAGGGGATGTATCCGGCCGCGCGCGGGCGCACCCATGCGTGCTCGATCGTCGTCCTGGTCGCGGAGTAGAACCCGTGCGCCGCGGCGTCGACGGCCGCATCCGTCCACGCGGACCGCGCGCCCGGCTGGCCGTCGTGCTGCGGGATGAACCCCCGCTGCGCCTCGTCGGACAGCAGCCAGCGCAGATGCGCGAGCAGCGCCGCCGAAGGCTTGGAGCGGCGCGTCACGGCGATGCCCGTGCCGCCGATGGTCGAGCCGATGCGCCCTTCGTGCCGGGGAGCGGCGCCGAAGGAGATGGCATCCGAGCTGTAGTTCACGTAGCCGTAGACGAGCGGGATGTATCCGATGTCGCCCCGGTCGCGCATCCGATCGAGCAGGCCGATCGGGTTCAGCAGGCCGGTGCCCCGAGGGGCTCCGGCGGACAGCCGCGTGAGCAGGTCCAGCGCCCGCGATGCGACGGCCCTGTCGAAGAGGCCCTCGCCGCGACCGGGGTCATCGCCGAGCGAGACGGCGATGGAGCACAGCGAGAGGAAAGCGTGCGGACCGGCGAGGCTCGTGGCGACAAGGCCCCGATCGGCCAGTGCCAGCACGTCATCCCAGCACTGGGGGACATCCGCCACGAGGTCGCGACGCCGGGCCGACACCTGCGTCGCCGCATCGAGCGGCAGCGCCCACAGCCTTCCCTCCGCGCGGTACGAGGCGATGCTCGGTCCGACTGCGGCATCCGTCCATGCCTGCACCTGGGCGGAGTCGAACAGCTCGTCGAGCGGACGGAGACTGCCGGTCGAGAGCGCGTCGCCGAGGTGCGGATGATCGAGCACGAGGAGGTCGTACCGGCGGGCGAGCTCATCGATGGGGGCCGATTCGAAACCCTCGAGCGGCTGTACCTCCCAGCGCAGGGTGTCCCCGCCGCCGAGATCGCCGGATGCCGCCTCCAGGGCGTTCCTGCCGCGAGGGTGGTCCCAGGTGAGACCGACGTACTCGGTCATGCGCTCATCCCCTCCGCGAGGACGACTGCGCGACGGCTCCGGCGTCGAGGAGCTCCCGCACGCGGTCGGCCCCGATGCCGAGCTCGGCGAGGATCTCACCGGTGTGCTCGCCGACGAGCGGCGCCCCGCGGTCGATGCGGGCCGGTGTCTTGGCGAACCGGTAGGGGAAGCCGGGAGTCTTGATGCGCCCTTCCGTCGGGTGGTCGTACTCGACGAAGGTGCCGTTGTGGATGATCTGCGGATCGTTCACGAGCTCCTCATAGCCGTAGACCGGTCCCACCCACATTCCCGCGGGCAGCAGCGTGTCCAGCCAGTGCTGCGTCGTCTGCGCCTGCAGGTGCCGCGCGACGGTCGCGTAGAGCTCGTCGCGGTGGGTCCACCCGTGCACCTCGGGATCGAGGCCGGCGAACGAGGGCTCGCCCAGCACCTCACCGAGCGCCGAGAGGTCGGCGAAACCGAGTGCGAGGTATCCGTCGCTGGTGGCGAAGACGCCATAGGGGGCGCGGATGTAGACGTGCGCGTTGGGCTCGGAGCCGCGCCGCTGCGGGACGCCGCCGACCGTGTAGACGCTCAGCTCCTGCATCTGCAGGGTGGTCAGCGCATCGAGCATGTTGACCGTGACGAGCTGACCCTCCCCGGTGCGCTCACGGTGCAGCAGGGCGGCGAGCACGGCCTCGAAGGCCGTCGACGCGGTCACCGCATCAGCGAGGTACTGACCGGCGGGAGAAGGAGGCTCGCCCTCTCGTCCCGCGGAGAGCATCGCACCGCTCATGGCCTGCAGGATCAGATCCTGGCCGGGGCGGTCCTTGTAGGGTCCATCCTCGCCGTATCCGGACATCGAGACGTACACGAGCGAGGGGTTCAGCGCCGAGAGCGTCTCGTAGTCGAGCCCCAGCCTCGCGGCGACGCCGGGGCGGTAGTTCTGCAGGAAGACATCCGCTCCGGCAATCAGCTCGCGGACGACCTCCTTGCCGGCATCCGATTTCAGATCGACGGCGAGGGAGCGTTTGTTGCGGTTGAGAGACAGGAAGGAGACGTTGATCTCGTTGCCGGCCGCACCGCCCGCCGATGCGAAGCGCTGCCACTCCCCCGCGGTCGGCTCGACCTTGATGACGTCGGCCCCCAGATCCC
The DNA here is from genome assembly GCF_053615555.1 of Microbacterium sp. NPDC055903. Classification (NCBI taxonomy): domain Bacteria; kingdom Bacillati; phylum Actinomycetota; class Actinomycetes; order Micrococcales; family Microbacteriaceae; genus Microbacterium; species Microbacterium sp. NPDC055903. The sequence goes on from NZ_JBSHCA010000001.1 coordinate 878,203, forward strand.
CGAGGCGCTGGGCCGCGAAGGGCCCGGCCATCGCGATGGAGCAGTCGATCACCCGGTAGCCGTCCAGGACTCCGCGTGCGGTTGTCTCGGTCATGATTCCTCTCAGACGGGTGTGTCAGCGCCGTCGGCGGCGGATGAGCGCAGCAGGGCGTCGATGAGCTCGACGGAGCGCGCAGCCACGGTGACGTCGGAGTTGTTCTCCCGGCTCGCGCCGGTGATGAGCTCGATGAAACGGGCGGGTGGCACGAGGCACTCGTACTCGCCCTCCCCCGGCGGGATGGCGATGCTCTCGCGCCGGCCGTCGTAGCGGCTCAGTTCGACGCGCTCCCGCTCGACGTCGATCATCAGCACACCCTCGGTGCCGAACAGCCGGATGTCCACCTGGTACTTGTCGCCGTCCGCGAGGGTCGCCGCGCCGGACAGCGAGCCGATGGCGCCGTTGTCGAAGCGGATCACGCCGGCGTCGAAGAGGTCGACGGGAGCGCCGGCGCTGGTCACGCGCCCGGCGACGGATGCCGCCCTGAGCCCGGTGAGCCAGAACAGCAGCGCCGAGGAGTGCGTGATCTGACCGTGCGCGTAGCCGCCGCCGCGCTGCGGGCTCGACCAGGTCGTCGGATCGGGCGCGGTGTCGGAGTTCCAGCGCTCCAGCATGTGGCTGGGGTCGGTGCCGAACAGCCCTCGGGTGGGCGAGGCCATGTGGCACAGCGCGTATTGGATCTCCCCGATCGCGCCCTCCTCGAGCATCCGCCTGGCCGCGACCGTGAAGGGCTTGTAGTTCCAGCCGTACGGCACGAGGAAGACCGTCCCGGCCTTCTCAGCCCGCGCCGCGAGATCCCATGCCTCATCGGCGTTCAGGGTCATGGGCTTCTCGCAGAGCACGTGCAAGCCGCGCTCGAGCGCCTGAGCGGCGAGCGGATGGTGCAGGTCGTGCGGTGTGGAGATCACGACGGCGTCGATGTCGGCGTCGAGGAGTTCCTCGGCATCCTCGGTCGCGAAGGAGAACCCGAACTTCTCCCTGACGGCCTCGAGCCCCGGACCCTTGCCGCACACGCCGACGAGCTCGACGTCCTCCCTGGCTGCGAACAGCGGGAAATGGTTGCTCGTCGCCCACCAGCCGGCACCGATCGCGCCGAGACGCACGGGTCGGTCGGTGATGGTGCCGGTCATGCGATCCACCTCCACGTACGGATGCCGTCGCGGTCGCCCTCGGCGACGCGCCCCTGCCGGACGAGCCGCTCGAGGTTGCCCGTCATCGGGAAGATGAGATACTCCGCGGCGCTCTCCGACCAGGGGCCCAGCGCGGATGCCGAGCGGTGGATCAGCTCGAGCGAGGCGAGCGCGTCGCCCGCGGCGAGCTCGGCCTCGATGACGCGATCGATCCGCTCGGTGTACGCCAGCGAGCCGTCCAGGAAATCGTTCACGGCGGTCCCCTCGTAGACGGGATAGTGCGCGGTGAGCAGGAGATCGGCGTCCAGGGCGCGCAGGCGCTGGATGCTTTCGACGTACGCCTCCGTGTCGCGATAGGTCGGGGGGAACGCAGGCCGCCCGTCCGCCGTCGGCACGGTGTCCCCGAGCACGGCGTCCGAGATGAGGAGGGTCCGGTTCGTGCGATCCCAGAGGGCCAGGTGTCCCGGCGAATGCCCTGGCACGGAGAGGACCTCGATCCTCCGGTCGCCGAGGTCGAAGGTCTCCCCGCCGTCGAGGGCGCGGTCGACGGCGACGAGCGCGGTGCTCCGACGGACCTCCGCGGTCGTCTCCGGCGGATCGTCGAAGCGGTCGCGGTCGGCGAACTCGCCGTACCGGCCGGAGATCAGCAGATCGACGTCCTCCGTCATCGGGACATCGGCGCGGCCGGCGAGGAACTGCGCCTCGGGCGCCACGGCTTTCAGCGCGGCGTTCCCGCCCGTGTGGTCGAAGTCGCAGTGCGAGCTGATCACCCAGCGCAGCTCAGACGGGTCGACGCCGATCTCTGCGAGGGCCGGCAGCAGGGTCCCCGGCACGGAGTCCGCGACGCCGGTGTCGAAGAGCAGGGCGCCTGCGGGTCCCGTGAGCAGATACATCGCGATGAACCGCTCGCCCAGGGGCGCCTGGATGCGATGGATGCCCGGCCGAAGCTGCATCATTCCTCCCACGAGCCGCTGTCGACGAGCCGCAGGCCGGCGCGCGGCGAGCGCACATGGGGTCCGGCCGGCTCCTGCCAGTCTCCGGAGGTCCTCGCCTGCTCGATGGCTGCCTCGTCGACGTCGATGCCGACGCCTGGCCGGTCTCCGAGCACGACGCCGCCGTCTGTGAACTCCTGGTCCAGGCTGAGCCCGAACGGGGCCCCGAGGTCCTGGATCTCCGCGGAGAGATGATTGGGCACGGCGGCCGCGGCGGCGGTGACGGTGTGGTTCGCCGTCAGCCCGACGGGGCTCACGGGAAGATCACGGCTGTGCGCCGCCACGGCGACGCGGAGGAAGTGCGTGATGCCCCACACCGCACCGGCCTGCACGATGTCCGCACCGCCCGCGTCGAGGAGAGGACGGTACTGCTCGAGTCCCGTGAGGTTCTCGCCGGTGGCGACGGATGCCCTGACCGCTGCGCTCAGGCGCGCGTGACCGGCGGCGTCCCACCGCCGCAGCGGCTCCTCGATCCAGGTGAGGTCGATCCGCTCCTCGATCGCGCTGACATAGCGGACCGCCTGCTTGAGGTTCCAAGACTCGTTCGCGTCGAGCATCAGCGCGGGGCTCGCACCGCCGGCCGAGAGGATGTCGGTGAGGATGCCGAAGCGGCGCAGATCGGCGTCGAGGCCGCGCCCGCCCTTCAGCTTGGCCGCGGTGAACCCGCGGTCGGCGAAGCGGCGGTACTGCACAGCCAGTTCGTCATCGCTGAGCGCCGCATCCAATGCCGAGGCGTAGCCGGGCACGAAGCGATCGCCGGCACCGAGCAGCCGCCACAGCGGCTCGCCGGCGAGCTTGGCCTTGATGTCCCAGAGCGCCGTGTCGAAGGCGCCGATGCCGCCGAAGGTGGCGCCCCCGTGCGACGACTTGAACACCCGGGCGAGCATGGCGTCATAGAGCGTGGCGACGGCGCGCGGGTCGCGCCCCTCGAGTGCGGGGAAGAGCCGGTCGAGGTCGGCGTGCGATCCCATGCCGACGCCCTCGACGCCCTCGTCCGTCTCTAGGATCACCACGGGCACATCGGTGACGCCGGAGGCGATGAACCCGTTGACGTCGCCGACGGGGCGCCCCCAGTCGTGGACGGTGCGCAGTGTGCGGTATCCGGTGATCTTCATGTCGCCCTTGAGTGTGAGATCGGGTGGGTGTAAACACCATACATCATATGTCTGCGGTTTGACGAGTGTCCGTCGAGCCCGCACCGAGGAGGCCAATAGAGTGGCACGCATGACCCTGCCTGCAGAGCACGATGCGTCCGGACGCAGCCGAGCGCCGATCGACCGGATCGGCGTGACGGTGCTCAACGAGCTGGTCCAGTCGATCGTCACCGGCGAGTACGCACCGGGAGACGCCCTCCCGCCGGAGAGCGTCATCAGCGTGCAGTTCGGTGTCAGCCGCACCGTGATCCGCGAGACGATGAAGCGCCTTCAGGAGAAGGGCATGGTCACCGTCGCCCAGGGGCGAGGCACGCACGTCAATCCTTCGACGAGCTGGAACGTGCTCGACCCGCTGGTGCTGTCGACGATGATCCGCAACGACTCCACACTCGGCGTCCTCGACGAGCTGAGCGTGGTGCGCGGCGCGCTGGAGGCGGCGATGGCGGCGTCCGCCGCAGGCGCCGCCGATGAGGAGGGACGCGCCAGGCTGCGCGAGAATCTCACCGCCATGACCGAGCGCCTCGACGACTCGGTCGCGTTCCGCGAGGCCGACGTCCAGTTCCACATCACCGTGATGGAGCTCTCGGACAACGCCCTGGCAGAGAACATCTCGCGCGTCCTCATCGGTCACGCGGTCGGGAGCGATCGATTCACCGGCCATGACCCGGCGCACGCCTTCGAGCTGACCCTCGCCGAGCACGAGCGGATCGTCGACGCGATCGTCGCGGGCGACCCGGAGGCCGCGCGCATCGCGATGAGCGAGCACATCCTCGGGTCATGGGAGCGCCGCCGCCTGCCCTCCGCTCGCCGCGACTGACGCCACGGCGCGAGAACAGGCGATCCGCAAGCATCCATCGGCCGACCGGCCATCCGGTGATCGACGAGCCCGCAACTCGACCTGAAGGTCATTCATGTGATGTTTGATTGACGCACATCATCAGACGTAGTATGTTTCATGGACGAGCCCGGCACCACAGGCTCTGCAGCACTTCCCCATCAACGTTGAGAGGATCGCAATGAAGCGAAGGATCGCCATCCCCGCCATGGTCGGCGTGGCAGCACTCGCCCTGACCGGATGCGGCGGCGCGTCGCCGAACGGCTCGACCGGAGAGTCCTCCGGCACGAGCGACAAGCTCGTCGTCTGGAACTGGGGCGACGCAGACGAGGCCGCGGCCGCGTACACCGAAGACGTCAAGGCGGCATTCGCCGAGATGCACCCCGACGTCGAGGTCGAGATCGTCAACCAGCCGTTCGACCAGTACTACACGCTGCTCGGCAGCGCCGTCGAGGCAGGCACGGGCCCCGACCTCGCCCTGTTCAACGGCGGCACCCAGCTCAAGAGCCGCGCCGACACGCTGGTCCCGATCACGGCGGAACTCGCCGACCTCGAGGACACCCTCGCGGGCTGGCCCGCGTTCCAGGCTGACGGTGAGACCTACTCCGCGCCGATGTTCCTGCAGGGCTTCCCGATCTACTACAACAAGGCACTGTTCGCCGAGGCAGGCCTGGACGCCGACAACCCGCCGGCCACGTGGGACGACCTCGCCGCCGCGTGCACCGCCATCCTCGACAAGACCGACGCGTCGTGCTTCGCACTGGGAAACAAGGAGGGCCTCGGTATCGAGTTCTTCCTGTCGGGCTTCGGCTCCGGCATCTTCTCCCCTGAGGAGTACGACGCCTGGATCGACGGCGAGCGCGACTGGACGAGCGAGCACGCCACCCAGGTGCTCCAGCTCTGGGCCGATTCCGCCGCGGACGGCTGGTACAACGACGGCGCGAACTCCACGGCGATGTTCAACGACTCCTTCGACCTGTTCTCCGCGGGCAACGCGGCGATGGTCGTCGGCCTCATGAGCGGCACCGCCCACTGGAAGCAGTTCGACGAGTTCCTCGGCGACGACCTCGGCTTCATGATGCCGGTCACCGTCAACGACGGCACGACGCTCGCCCTCCCCGCCGAGGGCGGCATCGGCTACGGCATCCTGAACGAGGACAAGAAGGACCTCGGCGTGGACTGGATCAAGGCGACCGTCGACCACGACGCCCTCTCGGCGTACTCGCTCGCCGGCGGCCAGATCACGTCCGACACGACGATCGAGCTCGACACCGACATCTCGTCGGCGAACGACATCGTCGCGGAGCTCGGCGGCAGCAAGCCGCTGCTGCACACCGCACTCGAGGCCGACACGCTCGATCTGCTGCACCGACTCGGCCAGCAGCTGCTGGGCGGAGAGGTGACCGTCGCCGACGCGACCGCGCAGCTGGCAGCTTCGGAGGGCTGATCTCTTGTCGACCGACACCACCTCGACCCGGAGCCTTGTCCTGAAGGGCAGGGCTCCGGGCCGCGGGCGCCTCACCACGACGGACGTCCCGCTGCGCAAGAAGCCGTGGACGTCCGAGCGGCTGGCCCCCTACCTCATGGTGCTGCCGGTCATCCTCATCCTCGTCGTCTTCCGACTCTACCCGCTCGCCCTCGGCGTGAACTTCTCGTTCACCGGTGACAAGGAGCTCAACGGCCAGTTCATCGGGCTGGACAACTACGTCACCCTGCTCGGCGACGAGCGCTTCCAGGCAGCGGCACGCAACGTCCTCGTCGTTCTGCTCTTCGTGCCGATCCAGGTCTTCGTCGCCGGCATCCTCGCCACCTTCGTCTTCCTGAAGGTGCCGGGGCACCGCTTCTACCGCAGTGTGTACTTCCTGCCTGTGGTGCTCTCGCCCATCATCATCGGGGCGATCTTCAACATCATCCTGGCAGCCAACGGCCCGCTCAACGCCGCGCTCGGCACCGTGAACATCCCCGGCGTCGACTGGCTCGGCCTGCCAGGCACCGCGCTGCCCACCGTCCTGGTCGTGCACATCTGGGCCACCTTCGGCATGGCCTTCACGATCTTCCTCGCCGGGTTCGCGACGCTCGACGCCGAACTCCTCGACGCCGCGAAGATCGACGGCGCGAACCTCTGGCAGCAGATCGTGCATGTCATCATCCCGAGCCTCAGCCAGACGATCCAGTTCGTGTTCGTCACGACGACGATCGGGATGCTGACCGGCCTGTTCGGCCTGCTCTACACCATGACGGCCGGAGGACCGGGAGCCGCCAGCTACCTGCCGGAGTTCCTCATCTGGAAGCTCAACGGCGAGGCCCGCCCGGCCCTCGCCTCAGCAGCATCCGTCTTCCTCCTGCTGATCGTGCTCGTGATCGGCCTCATCCAGATCCGCGTGCTCCGCCGCGCCACCAAGGAGGCATGATGCGCCGCGAACGCACCGCGAAGTGGATCATCGCGATCCCGATGATGCTGCTGGCGATCGCCACGATCTACCCCATGCTCTACGCGCTGAACATCTCGCTGAAGACGCGCAAGGACTACGTGCTCGACCGCCTCGGCGTCACCCAGACGTTCAACGTGCAGAACTTCATCGATGCATGGACGAACGCGGACATGGGCCGCTACTTCCTGAACACGATCATCGTGACGGTGTTCGCTGTCCTCCTGCTGCTCGTCCTGGCCTCGATGTGCGGCTTCGCACTCAGCCACCTGACGTTCCGCGGGAGCAGGGTCGCCTTCCTGATCATCCTCGCGATGATGATGATCCCCTTCCAGGTGATCATGGTGCCCACGATCAAGGTCCTCAGCGACATGGGGCTGATCAACACCTTCCCCGGGCTGATCATCGCCTACGTCGCCCAGTTCCTGCCGTTCACCGTGTACTTCATGACCTCGTACTACTCGGGCATCCCGAAGGAGCTCACCGAGGCCGCGCGCGTCGACGGCAACGGACTCTTCGGCGTCTGGTGGCGGATCATGGTCCCGGTCGGCAAGCCGGCGCTCATCTCCATGGGCATCCTGAACGCGCTCTTCGTGTGGAACGACATCCTCATCGCCCTGCTCATCATGCAGTCGCCGCAGAACCGCACCGTGATGGTCGGGGTGAGCGCGCTGCGCGGCCAGTACCCCGACAACGTCCCGACGTACATCGCCGGAGTGCTCCTCGCAGTGCTGCCGATCATCGTGGTCTACCTCATCTTCCAGCGGCAGATCGCCGGCGGCGTGACCGCCGGCGCCACGAAGGGCTGAGCCGTGAGCACCGACCGCATCGAGGTCTACGTCGCGCCCGATGGATCTCCGTACGCCGACGGATCGCACGGATACCCCGCCAACGACCTCGCGCACGGCCTCGCGCTCGTCCGTGCCCGTCGGGAGCCGGGCCAGCGAGCCGTCATCTGGATGGCGGGCGGCGAGTACGCGCACGCCGGGCCCGTCGTTCTCGATGCGGCCGACTCGTTCACCTCCGTCGTCGCGATCGATCCGTCGAACCCGCCGGTCCTGCGCGGCTCGGCGAGGATCACGGGGTGGCTCCCGGTCTCCGTCAACGGCGTGGACGCCTTCGCGGCCCCCGCTCCGCGCAGCAGCGGACGCCGGCTGTACATCGACGGCACCGCCGCCGAGCGTCCCCGGTACCCCCGCGAGGGCTTCCTCCGCGTCGAGGAGCAGGAGGGGCTCGATCCCGCAGGCAGCTTCGTGGGAACGCTCTTCGACGGCGCCGCGTCCTTCCGCTACGCCGACGGCGACCTCCCTGCGCTGAGCCGACCCGAGGCCGTCGAGATCGTCGTCCCGCACTACTGGGTGCAGGAGCGGATGCCGATCGCCTCGATCGACCGCGAGAAGCGCATCATCACGAGCGACCTGCGCAGCATCTTCGCGCTCCGTGACGACGCCGCGGCGCTCTTCGCCCGGTACTACCTCGACAACGTCGCCGAGAGCTTCGGCGAGGTGGCCGGCGAATGGTACCTGGACGCCACCGGCGAGCTCGCCGGAGCATCCGGTCCGCACGTCCTCTACCTGCCGGAACCAGGGGTCGCGATCGAGGATCTGGACGTCCGGATGCCGGTGACCGACGCCTTCGTCGTCGTGGCAGGGACCGCTGACGCCCCCGCCCGCGAGGTGCGCTTCGAGGGGATCTCCTTCGCGGAGGCGGACTTCGACCGCGTGCCGGCAGCCGTGCCGCCGTTCGGCGTCCGCGAGGACCCGCAGCTGCCCGCAGACGGGCGCTACGCGGCCGATGTCCAGGCGGCGAGCACCGTACCGGCCGCGCTCCGGTTCACGCACGCCCGCTCGTGCGCCGTCGTCGGCGGCTCGGTCGAGCGGGTCGGCGGCTACGGCGTCAGCCTGGGACCGGGCTCGAGGGGCAATCTGCTCAGCGGCATCCGCTTCGCCGACCTCGGCGCCGGAGCCGTGCGCTCCGGCGGAGGGATCGACGCGCTCGGCCCCGACTACAACCAGGCGAACGAGGTCTCGGACTGCCTCATCGAACGCGGCGGCCAGGTCTACCCGAACACCGTCGCCGTGCTCTTCCAGCACGGTTCGCACAATGTCATCGCGCACAACGAGATCCGCGACTTCCTCTACTCGGGCGTCTCCGTCGGCTGGATGTGGGACTACCTGCACAGCCCTTCCGAGGGAAACCGGATCGAGGGCAACCACATCCACGACCTCGGCAAGGGCCTGCTCAACGACATGGGAGGCGTGTACCTGCTCGGCATCGCACCCGGCACGGTCGTGCGGGGCAACCACATCCACGACGTGGAATGCGCGAACTACGGCGGCTGGGGCATCTATCTCGACGAGGGCTCATCGCACGTCGTCATCGAGCAGAACGTCGTCCACGACGTCTCGAGCCAGGCCTACCATCAGCACTACGGCCGCGAGGTGATGATCCGCGACAACGTCTGGGCCTATGGCCGCAACGGCCAGGTGTCGATCACACGGCCAGAGGAGCACGTGTCCTTCACCTTCCACCGCAACATCGTCGTCGGCGAGGGGATGCCGGCCTTCATCGGCTACCCCGACCATCGTGACATCCGCGCCTTCGGCATCGACAGCGACCTGAACCTCTTCTGGGACGAGTCTCCGCTCGATGGTGCCGCCCGCGCGGCGAACGCGTCCCGCGAGACGCAGCAGGACGGACGAGTCGGATTCGAGATCGTCGAGCGGCTGGACGCCGAGTGGCAACGGCTGGGGCACGATCGCCATTCGGTGACGGCCGATCCGCTCTTCGTCGACGCCGCCGCTCGCGACTTCCGCGTGCGGCCCGGCTCGCCGGCGGAGCAGCTCGGCATCCGGGTGCCGGACGTCTCCGACGCAGGCCCGCGGCCGGAGTCGGAGCGCGGGCATCCGCTGGCGGTGCCCACTCGCGTCGATCCCTTCCTGCCGACCCGGGGATAGCCTCGTCGCACTCGAATCGAAGCTTTCGCCGAAACTGGATTGCAGAGTCATCGTTTCTTTGTTCTAATGAAGAGATGCGGTGGCAAGGGCAGACGATCGATGACGTGGACGATGCCGCGCTGCCAGGAATGGAGAGCCGGAGCGGCATCGTCCGCTCCGCGACGACACCCGAGTTCGCGGGGATGACCTTCCACGAGGTGCTGGCGAAGTCGGCCTTGAACAGCGTCCCCGGCGGATCACGGATGCCGTTCGGCTGGACGATCAACCCCTATCGCGGATGCAGTCATGCGTGCATATACTGCTTCGCGAGGGGCACGCACGAGTACCTCGATCTCGACGGCGGAGGCGACTTCGACTCCCAGATCGTCGTCAAGACGAACATCGTAGAGGTGCTCGAGAAGGAGCTGCGCCGCGGCAGCTGGCGGCATGAGCTCGTGGCGCTCGGCACGAACACCGATCCCTACCAGCGCGCCGAGGGGCGGTATCGGCTCATGCCCGGCATCATCCGCGCCCTCGCCGACTCCGGCACACCCTTCTCGATCCTGACCAAGGGCACGCTGATCCGACGCGACATCCCGCTGCTCGTCGAGGCGGCTCGATCCGTGCCCGTCGACGTGCAGATGTCGATCGCCATGTACGACGAGGCGCTGCAGCACTCCATCGAGCCAGGCACGCCCTCCACGCAGGCGCGGCTGGACACGGTCAGGGCGCTCTCCGACGCCGGATTCAGGGTGAGCGTCTTCCTCATGCCGATCCTGCCGCACCTCACCGACTCGGTGGAGGCGATCGACACCGCGCTGAGGCGCATCAAGGAGGCGGGCGCCGACACCGCGATCTACGGCGCGCTCCATCTGCGACCGGGCGTCAAGCCGTGGTTCCTGGGGTGGCTGGAGCGCGAGCATCCGGAGCTCCTGTCGTCGTACCGCGGCCTCTACCCCGGGGCCGCTTCCGAGGCGCCGAAGGCCTATCGGCAGTGGCTCGCGAAACGCGTCCGGCCGCTCATCCGCGTGCACGGCCTGGACGCCCGCTCGGACGACGAGCTGCCGATGCGACGCAGGCCCGCGCCGCCCGTTCGGATGTCGACCGCACCCTCCCCGGCCCAGGCGACGCTGTTCTGACGCGTAGGCTCGGAGCATGGCGATAGGCGCGACGATCCACACCTTCACGGTGAACCTGGCAGACACGGATCGCGGGGTCTACGAAGAGCTGACGCTCCGCGCGGCGAAGCATCCCTCGGAGACCGACGCCTACATGCTGACCAGGGTGCTGGCGTACTGCCTCGAGTACACCGAGGGGATCACCTTCAGCGAAGGGCTCTCGTCCACCGACGAACCGGCGGTCGTCGTCCGCGATCTCACAGGCCGCACGACCGGCTGGATCGAGATCGGCGCCCCAGATGCCGAGCGGATGCACTACGGCAGCCGACTCGCGGATCGCACCGTGGTGTACACCCACCGCGACCCGACGAAGGTGATCGCCGCATGGGAGGGCAAGCGCATCCACGATGCGGAGGCGATCAGGGTCTACGGATTCGACCCCGGATTCATCGACGAGGGGACGCGGCAGCTGGAGCGCCGCAACGAGATGACGCTCACCGTCACGGAGTCGCAGCTCTACCTCGACCTCAACGGAACGGCACTGTCGAGCGCGGTCCACGAGCACCGCATCGACTGACGCTCAGAGCGAGGGCGCCGGCACCTCGTGATCGAGGATCAGGCTGGTGCGGGTTCCGGCCACGGCGGGATGAGCGCTGAGGTGATCGAGCACGAACTCGCGCACGGCATCCGAGTCGCGCACCGCGACGTGCACGAGGAAGTCCTCGTCGCCGCCGAGGAAGAACACCTGCACGACCCCCGGCACCTGCGCCAGCTCGGTCATGAAAGAGGCCATCTGATGCCGGGCCCCCGCCCTGATGCGCACCCCGATCAGCGCCTCCAGCCCCAGGCCCAGCGCGCGATGGTCGACATGCGCGGCGAAGCCGGTGATCACCCCGCGTTCGCGCAGGCCTCTGACCCGCGCCAGGCACGTCGAGGCGGCGACGCCGGCGGCCTCGGCCAGTGCCGCATTCGACATCCTGCCGTCGCGGCGCAGCAGGGCGATGATGCGCCGGTCGATCTCGTCGATCTCAGCAACTGAAGGATTTTCGGTGGCCACGTCGAAACACTCCCGCTCTGCGCCTTATCTTCGATCCAGAGAGTTCTTCCCGCAGATTCTGCGGATTTCCTCCCGAAAGGGCGGCTTGTCTTCGATGATCATCCCATGTTGATCGGCGTTCCCACAGAGGTCAAGAACAACGAGTTCCGAGTCGGGCTCACCCCGGCCGGGGCTCTGGAGCTCGTCCATCACGGGCATGAGGTTCGTATACAGGCGGGCGCGGGCGAGGGCAGCGGATATCCGGATGCCCTCTACGCGGCGGCCGGTGCCGTGGTCACCGACGTCGACGGCGCATGGGGCGCGGACCTCGTGATCAAGGTCAAGGAGCCGATCGCCGTCGAGTACCCCCGACTGCGCGCCGACCAGACCCTCTTCACCTATCTGCACCTGGCCGCGGACCGCCCCCTCACCGACGCCCTGCTCGCCTCGGGCACCACGGCGATCGCTTACGAGACCGTGCAGCTGCCCGACCGCTCGCTGCCGCTGCTCGCCCCGATGAGCGAGGTGGCCGGTCGGCTGTCGATCCAGGTGGGCGGCGCTGAGCTGATGAAGGGACGCGGTGGCCGCGGTGTGCTCCTCGGTGGCGTGCCAGGCACCCCGAAGGCGAACGTCGTCGTCATCGGAGCCGGCGTCGCCGGCGAGTCCGCGGCCCGCATGGCGCTCGGCATGAACGCCGACGTCACGGTGCTCGACGTGTCCATCCCGCGGCTGCGCCAGATCGACGCCGTCTACGGCGGTCGTATCAAGACGCTGCGCTCCAACGCCTACACGATCGCGGAGGAGCTCACCCGCGCGGACCTCGTGATCGGGTCCGTGCTGATCCCCGGCGCGGCGGCGCCGAAGCTCGTCACCGTGGACATGGTCGCGGCGATGGCGCCGGGCTCGGTGCTCGTCGACATCGCGATCGACCAGGGCGGATGCTTCGAGGGCTCCCGCCCGACGACGCACGACGAGCCGACCTTCCCCGTCGAAGGCTCGCTGTACTACTGCGTGGCCAACATGCCGGGGGCCGTCCCGCGCACGTCGACCCAGGCGCTCACCAATGCGACGATCCCGTACGCGACGGCGCTCGCCGACCTCGGCACGGACGCGGCGTTCACCAGGCATCCCGAGCTCGCGGCCGGCCTGTCGACGCGTGGCGGCGAGTTGCGCTCCCGCGCGGTCGGGGATGCCCTGGGCATCCCCGCTTCCTGACCTCTGATCGGGCAGGCGGTCGGGCGGCTGCCCCGTACGGTCGCGTGCACGCCACTCCGGTACCCCCTCTCGCCGCCTCCCTATGCCACCGGTGCCCCATGTGGTCGCCTCCCCGGAGAGGAAGCGACCACATGGGGCACCGGATAAGAGCGGATGCTGCGGGTTACGCGGTGATCTCGTCCGCCGTCGGGACGCGACCGGCGATCTCCTCGATCAGCTCGTCGCCGGGGCGGACCTGCTCGAACGGCGCCTCGATCTCGGCACGATCCAGCAGCTCCGACATGCGGCGCTGGCGCTGACGGGTGATCAGCGTCACGACACGACCCGAACGGCCGGCGCGCCCCGTGCGACCGGAACGGTGCATGTACGTCTTGTACTCGTCGGGCGCGTCCGCCTGCACGACCAGGTCGATGTCGTCGACGTGGATGCCGCGGGCAGCGACGTCCGTGGCGACGAGTACCTGCGCCTTGCCGCTCGTGAGGCGGGCGAGGTTGCGGGTGCGCTTGGCCTGGTTGAGGTCGCCGTGCAGCGAGACCGCCGAGATGCCGGCATCCTCGAACTGCTCCGCGAGCATCTCGGCGTATGCACGGGTGCGCGCGAAGACGAGGGTCTGACCGTCGCGGTCGACGAGCGAGGTGAGCACATCGGCCTTGTCGCGGTGCTCGATCACGAGCACACGGTGCTCGATGGTCCCCGAGCTCTGGTCCTCGCCCGCGACCTCGAACACGGCCGGGTCCACGAGGAACTCGTCGACGAGCGCAGCGACCTCGCGGTCGAGCGTGGCAGAGAAGAGCAGCTTCTGGCTGCCCTCCTTCGTGTGACGGAGGATCCGCTGCACGGGCTCGACGAAGCCGAGCTCGCACATGTGGTCCGCCTCATCGAGGACGGCGATGCGGCAGTCCGAGAGGTCGAGCTTGCCCTGGTTGATGAGGTCCTCGATACGACCAGGCGTGCCGATGACGATGTCGACGCCCTTCTTGAGCGCGCCCACCTGGCGGGCCTGCGGCACACCGCCGTAGATCTGCGTGGTGAACAGGCCGACGCTGCGCGCGATCGGCTGGATCGTGCGGTCGATCTGCAGCGCCAGCTCGCGCGTCGGAGCGAGGATGATAGCGCGCGGCGAGCGGCCGAACTCCCGCTTCTTGCCTGCCTGCGACGTCAGGATGCTCTCCACGAGCGGCGCACCGAAGGCGATCGTCTTGCCGGAGCCGGTGCGTCCGCGGCCGAGGACGTCTCGTCCCTCGAGCACTGCGGGGATGCTCGCGGCCTGGATCGGGAACGGGGTCGCCGCGCCCATGTTGGCCAGCGTCTCCGTGATGTTGGAGCCGAGACCGAGGTCGGCGAAGGTCACATCGGCGACCTCGGTCGCCTGAACGGCCTTGGCCTCGAGCCGCTCGTGGACGACGTCCTCGGTGGGTTCGAAGGACGACGGCGCCTTCGCATTCCAGTTGTCACGGCCGGGACGGTGCTCGGTGCGACGGTCATCGCGACGGGGACGATCGTTGCCGAAGTCCCGACGCGGACGGTCGTTGCCGCGGTCGCTGTTGAAGTCCCGACGGGGACGGTCATCGTTGTACCGCGGACGGTCGCCGCCGAAGTCCCGACGCGGACGGTCGTTGCCGCGGTCACTGTTGAAGTCCCGACGGGGACGGTCATCGTTGTACCGCGGATGGTCGCCACCGAAGTCCCGACGCGGACGGTCGTCGTTGTAGCGGGGACGGTCGCCACCGCGGTCGTTGCCGAAGTCCCGACGCGGACGGTCATCGTTGTACCGCGGACGGTCGCCGCCGAAGTCCCGACGCGGACGATCGGACGTGAACCGGCGCTCACCGCCGTTGTAGCGGGCGCGCTCCGTCGATCCGCTGCGCTCATCGCGGTGGTGCGGGGCCTCACGACGGCCGGACTCGGCGCGGCCGCGGATGGCCCTGGCCTCGTCGCGTCCTGCGCGCTCCTGCGCGGTCCAGCGGCGCTTGGGCGCGCCGCCGTCAGCACCCTCGGCGGGGCGGTAGCCGCGATGGTTCGGGCTCTTGCTGCCCGGCCCGGACGGCCGGTACGAGGAGCGCTCGCCCTCGGCATCCGACCGTGAGGGACGACCGCCGTTGTTGTGGCGGTCGTGGAAGCTCGTCTTCTTCGCGTATCGCGGCTCGAAGTTCGCCGAGGGGCGACCGCCCTTGGGCTTGTGGTTCTTGGGCATGGGTGTGTCCTTCTGGTTCTCTGCACGAGAACAGCCGTCTGCGCGCGCAGACCGATCCGGACATCCGTCGGCCGGGGCCATTCATGTGATGGTTCATGCGCGTCGATCGACGCTCACCATCGGCCCCTGGACTCACACTTCACAACAAAAACGCCCGCGCCTGTGCGCGGCTGTCCGAAGCCGACCCCTCCAGGATACCCGCACACCCTGAGAGAGACCCCCGTACGATGTCGAGGTGACTTCTCTCTCCCCCACCGGCCATCAGATCCACCTGCAGCGCGGCGCCGTCTCGGCACAGATCGCGCAGGTCGGAGCATCGCTGCGCTCCCTCACCGTCGGCGGCGTCGGCCTCGTCCCCCCGTACCCGCTCTCCGAGCCGACGCCGTCGTGCTCCGGCGTGGTCCTCGCGCCCTGGCCGAACCGCGTCCGCGACGGGGAGTGGGACGACGACGGCACCTCTCGCACGCTCTCGATCACGGAGCCCAAGCTCAACAACGCCAGCCACGGTCTGCTGCGGTTCAGCGCCTACGAGGTCACCCAGACGGAGGCATCCGCGACGCTGCGCGCGACGATCGTCCCCCAGACCGGCTGGCCGTACGAGATCGCGACCTCGGTCACCTATACGCTCACCGACGGCGGCGTCGCCGTCGAGCACACCCTGGAGAACCGCACGGATGCTGCCGCTCCCGTCGCCCTCGGCACCCATCCCTTCGTCACGATCGACGATGTCGACCCGCGCGAGCTCGTCCTGACGATCCCGGCCGAGACGCAGTTCGAGACCGACGAGCGGATGCTTCCGACCGGCACGTCCGCGGCGCCCGCCGCGCTGCGTGCGGGCGTGCGGCTCGGCGACATCGTGCTGGACACGGGCTTCACCGACCTCGTCCGCGATGATGACGGCCGTATCCGGCACACGCTGTCCGCTCCGGATGGACGCACCGTGACGCTCTGGCAGGGCGAGGGCTTCGACTTCGTCCAGGTGTACACCACCCAGGGGTACCCCGGTCAGGAGCTCGCCGTCGCCATCGAGCCGATGACGGCACCGGCGGATGCTCTGAACAGCGGCCTCGGCATCCGCCGGCTGCTGCCCGGCGAGACGTGGACCCTGCACTGGGGCATCGAACTCGGCTGAGCATGCCGACGCAGGATCGGTTCTGCCCCTGAGCACGCTCGTTCCGGGGCAGAGCCGATCCCGAAAGCCCACACGCGCCAGCGGCGAGCCGGGCGTCAGTCGACGGGGTTCGCCGGCGGGAGACCCGCCTGGCGCTCACGAAGCTCCCTGCGGGTAAGGGCGTGCTCGTTCTGCTCCGCCACCATGGCGGTCGCGGCCGCCGCGGCGGCTGCAGCTGCCGCAGCAGCAGATGCAGCGGATGCCGCAACGGCGGCCAACGTCGCAGATGAAGTGCTCGGAGCCGGGATGTAGACGCCATCGGCCCGCACCGCTGTCGGCTCCGGCTCGCGCGGCGACTCTGCCGCTTGCGAGGCAGCGGCGTCCGCCGGAGCATCCGCGGCCTCCGAAGCGACGTCGGCCTGCGTCGCGGTTGCGGGCCCTGCTACCGCGGTCGGCGCGGATGCCACGGGCTCACCACCCGTCGCGGCAGCGCCGGCGCCCGCACCCACGGCGGCGAACGCGGCGGCACCGGTACCGGCCGGGGCATCGCCCTGCGGCGCGCCTCCGGTCGATCCGCCGTCAGAGCCGTCGCCCTCGTCGCGTGCGGCACGCCGTGCCGCGCGCCGCTCCTTCGCACCCTCGACGAGGTTGTACAGCGTCGGGAGCACGATGAGGGTGAGCACCGTCGAGGAGACGAGACCGCCGATGACCACGATCGCGAGCGGCTGCGAGATGAACCCGCCGTGACCGGTGATGCCCAGGGCCATCGGCGTGAGCGCGAGGATCGTCGCGAGCGCCGTCATGAGGATCGGGCGCAGACGCTTCTCACCACCGGTCATCACGGCCGCGGCGGTCGACAGCCCCTTCTCGCGGTACTGGTTCACCAGGTCGATGAGCACGATGGCGTTCGTCACGACGATGCCGATGAGCATCAGCACACCGATGAGGGAGGCCACACCGAGCGGCACGCCGGTCGCGACCTGCAGCAGGATCGCTCCCGTCGCGGCGAACGGCACCGAGACGAGCAGCAGCAGCGGCTGACGCAGCGACTTGAAGGTGGCCACCATCACGACATAGACGATGAGGATCGCGGCGAGCATCGCGAGACCCAGCTGCGAGAACGAGTCGGCCTGCTGCGAGGCGACACCGCCGACCTCAGCCGAGGCGCCGTCCGGCAGGTCGACGGCGTCCAGCGCCTCGGTCACCGATGCGGTCGCCGCGGTCAGATCGTCGGATGCCGGCGGCACCGTCACGGTGGCGGTGCGGCGTCCCTGCTCCGTGGTGATCGAGGTGGGGCCGTCGCGCTGCTCGACCTCGGCGATGTCCTGCAGCTCGATGATGCCGAGCGCGGTCGGGATCGCGAGCTCCTTGAGCTCCTGCACGGTCGCGGGAGAGCTCTCATCGGCGATGTACACGGTCAGCGCGGTGTCGTCGAGCTCGAGGCTGCCGGCCTGCTGAGGCTGCATCGCCGAGGAGACCATCGAGCCGACGGCGACCTCGCTGAGCCCGCGCTCTGCAGCGGCGGCCCTGTCCACCACGACGGCGATGTACGGCTGCGCCGCGGCGAGGTTGTCGCTCACCTCGGAGATGCCGTCTCGTCCGTCGAGCTCGGCGACGACGGCATCCGTCGCCTCCTGCAGAGCATCCGAGGACGGAGCCGAGACGGTGATCTCGATGTCGGTCGAGCCGAAGCCGGCCGCTCCGGACACGCTGATCTCGCCGACGTCCTCGAGCTCGTCGACGGCATCCTGCACGTCCGTGCGCAGAGTCTCCTGGTCGACGTCGTCCGAGGTCATGATCGAGTACGTGACGCCGGCGCCGCCGGAGAAGGCGTCACGCAGCGATGATCCGCTGGAGCCGATCGAGACCTGCACGTGCTCGATGCCGTCGATATCGGCGAGCACCTCCTCGACCTTCTGCGCGGCGGCGTCCTTGGTCTCCAGGCTCGCGGAGGAGCCGAGGTCCTGGGTGACGGTCATGGTGTTCTGCCCTGAGTCGCCGAGGAAGTTGATCTTCATCAGCGGTGCGGCGAGGCCCGTCAGGCCGAGCACGAGCACGGAGAGGAGCACCGTCACGACGGAGTGCTTGAGCGTCCAGCTGAGGATCGGGCGGTACGCGCGCTGGAGCCAGGTGGGAGGAGCATCCGGGTGCTCGGGGTCGATGACCGCGCCGTTCGCGTCGGTCAGCTCCTTGCCAGGACGCAGGAACCAGTACGCGAGCACCGGGACGATCGTCAGCGAGACGAGCAGCGATGCGGCCATGGCGATCGTCACGGTCATCGCGAACGGGCGGAACAGCTCACCGACCATGTCGCCGACGAAGACGATCGGCAGGAAGACGGCGACGGTGGTGATGGTGGATGCCGTGACGGCACCCGCCACCTCGCGCACCGCGAGCCGGATCGCTTCGCCCTTGTCGGCCCCGCCGACGTAGTGCCGCTTGATGTTCTCGATGACGACGATGGAGTCGTCGACGACGCGTCCGATGGCGATCGTGAGCGCGCCGAGGGTGAGGATGTTCAGCGAGTAGCCGAACGCCTGAAGACCGATGAAGGTCACCAGCACGCTGGTGGGGATCGAGATCGCCGTCACGAGGGTCGACCGAACGGACAGCAGGAACAGCAGGATGACGAGGACGGCGAAGGCGAGGCCGAGCAGCCCCTCCGTCGCGAGCGTCTCGATCGACTGCACGATGAACGGCGCCTGGTCGAAGACGACGGTGAAGGTGGCGTCCGGGAGCGCGTCCCTGATCTCGTCGAGCGCGGCGGTGACGCCGTCCGAGACCTCGACCGTGTTCGCGGACGGCAGCTTCGTGATGGACAGCGTGATGGCGTCCTCGCCGTCCACGCGCGAGATCGACGAGATCGGGTCGGCGGTCTGCGCGACGGTCGCGACGTCGCCGATGGTGAGGTCGGTGCCCACGAGTGGGAGCGCGGCGAGGTCGTCGACCGAGGAGAGCTTCACACCGGTCTGCACCGTGAGCGTGTCGCCGTTCTCGGTGATGTCGCCGCCGGGGAACAGCGTGCCGTTCTGCTCCAGGGCATCCGAGATGGCCTGCGTGCCGAGGCCTGCTGCCGCCAGCTCCTCGACATCGGGCGTGATCGTCACGCGCTGTCCGACGCCGCCGACGATCTCGGCGGCGTTGACGCCGTCGATGTCCTCCAGCTCCGGCACCGCGATGTTCTCCAGGTCGACCTGCGCCGCCTGGGCGTCGTCGAATCCGGTGACGGCCACCTGGATCACCGGCAGATCATCGAGCGACACCGAGAGCACCTGAGGCTCGACGGCGTCGGGGAGCTGGGAGGAGATCCGGTTGATCGCCTGCTGCATCTTCTGCTCTGCGGTCGCGAGGTTCTCGCCGTAGGCGAAGGTGGCCTGCACGATGGAGGCGTTGGTCGTGCTCGTCGCCGTCGTGCTCTCGAGGCCGGGAACGCCCTGGATGGCCGTCTCGATGGGCGTCGAGATGTCGTTCTCCACGACATCCGGCGAGGCGCCGGGGTAGCTCGACATGACGATGAGCGCCGGCAGTTCGAGCGTCGGGATGAGCTCCTGCTTGAGGTTCGTGAGCGCGAGCCCTCCGAACACGGCGGCCACGATCGTGACGAGGGCGATGAGCGCGCGATTGCGCAGACTGAGGATGGCGAGCTTCGACAAGAGCAAGACCTTCGGTGGGAAGTGCGCAAACAGGGATGCGAGGTCAGTATTCCACAGGGGGCATACAGGAACCTGTGAGCGTCCTCATCAGAAGACGGAGCCCACCGCGAGGCCCGCGAGCGCCGCCAAGGCCGAGGCGGCGAAGGTCCCGGCGAGATGCAGCAGCGCGGACGTGCGCCGCTCGGTCTGCCAGAGCCCGAGGCTGTCGAGCATCGCCGTGCTGAAGGTGGTGTACCCGCCGAGAAGCCCGGCCCCTAGCACGAACAGGGCATCCGGCAATGAGGCGGTGAGAACCCCGAGCGCGAAGGACCCTGTGACGTTCACCACCAGGATCCCCCAGGGGAATCTCTTGCCGAGCGCGTGCGTGACCCCGACGTCGACGAGATACCTCAGGGCGGCACCCGCCCCGCCGGCTACGGAGGCGAGCAGGAGGATCAGCGGGCTCATGCGCGCCTCCGCGGCACGGCCAGGCGCATGCCCGCGAAAGCGGCGAGGATGCCGAGGACGAGGCTCGCCGCCGCGAAGAGGACGGCGAGCAGCGGCATCCCGCTCCACAGCTGCACCGAGCCGACGGCGAAGGCGCTGTAGGTCGTGAACCCGCCGAGGACGCCGGTGCCGAGGAAGACGCGCAGGTCCTTCCCCCGCTCCCCGAGCAGGTCCTCCCCCCGCTCCCCGAGCCCGTCCTCCCCCCGCTCCCCGAGCCCGTCGAGGGGCAGCCTCCCCGCGAGCACACCGATGAGGAACGCCCCCACGACGTTCACGAGGAGGACCGAGGCAGGGATGCCCCCGACGTCAGGTATGAGGAGGGCCACCCCGAGTCTGGCCGCCGTGCCCAGCATCCCGCCGAGTGCGACGAGGAGCAGGCGGCGGAGGGTCACGCTCTCACCCTAGACCGGAGTTCGATAGCCGATCCCGGTGATGCGGTCGCCACGGCTCCTCGACCCCGGCACGGATGTCAAGGCCGTGGGCGGCCCAGGGCTCGTGTCGTTGACTGCGGTCATGACATCGCTATGGAGACTCCATGCCGCCTCGCCCCTCGGAACGCCGTTCGAGCCGGGTGCACGACACGAGGCGGTGGTCGTCGGGGCCGGGCTGACCGGGCTCTCCACGGCGCTGACGCTCGCCAGGGCCGGCATGGACGTCGCTGTCATCGACGCCGGCGAGCTGGGAGCGCTCGCCTCGGGCGGCAACACGGGCAAGCTCTCCCTGCTGCAGGGCGATCGGCTCGCAGCCATCCGCCGGCACCACCCCGCCGCCCTCGTGCGCGCCTACGTCGACGCGAACCGCGACGGCGCCGAATGGCTGACGGGGTTCGCCGACAGCGCCGGCATCCCGTACACGAGACGCACCGATCACGCCTACGCGCAGGGCGCCGGGGGCATCGACGCCGTGCACCGGCAGCACGCGGCCGCCAGAGAGGCCGGTCTTGCGACGAGGATGCCGGCGCCAGGAGCCCTGGACGTGCCCTTCCCTGTCGCCGCCGCCGTCGCCCTCGATCAGCAGGTCGCCATCGATCCGATGCAGGTCGTCTGTGCGCTGGCGGCCGCCGCGGTGGACGCGGGCGCGACGCTGCACACGGGCGTGCGCGCGCACGGCATCCGCTCCGCGCGCGATCCGCGTGTGGAGACCGCGCTCGGCCCGATCCACGGACGCCGGATCGTGCTGGCCACCGGAACGGCGATCGTGGATCGCGGTCTGACGTTCGCGAAGACGCGGGGGCTGCGCTCCTCGTGCATCGCCTTCCGCATCCCCGCCGATCCACCGAGGGGCATGTTCCTCTCCGTGGACGACCCGACCCGGTCGATCCGCCCCGTCTCGTACGGCGACGGCCCGGCTCAGGAGGCGGATCTCGTCGTCGGCGGCGCCGGTCATCCGGTCGGCCGCTCCTCCGGCGAGCGCGCCGGCCTCGACGAACTCGTCGCGTGGACCCGTCGGCACTTCCCGGATGCCGTCGAGGTGAGCCGCTGGTCGGCGCAGGACTACGAGTCGCACAACCTCATCCCCTTCGTCGGGGCGCTCCCCCGCGGGCTGGGGCGCATCCGCTTCGCCACCGGCTATGCGAAGTGGGGACTCTCGAACGCCCCCGCGGCAGCGCTCCGCCTGACGGCCGAGATCCTCGGCACGCCGCGCCGGAGCCGTCCGGGATGGATGGGCGCCATCGGAACCAGGATGACCCGCCCTGCCGATCTCGTCAGGGGCGCGGCCGAAGGGCTCCGCACGGCGCGGTGGATGGCCGTCGGCTGGGCCGGTGCCGAGGTGCGGCCGGTCCCCGTGCCGAGGCCCGCCGAAGGCCGTGGCGTGATCGCGAACCGGGCGGGCAGGGCGGTCGCGGTCTCGACCGTCGACGGCGTCACCACGGCGATCGATGGCCGGTGCAGCCACCTGGGCGGGGTGGTCTCCTGGAACGACGCCGAATGCACGTGGGACTGCCCTCTGCACGCATCCCGCTTCGCGCCGGACGGAACTCGCATCGAAGGCCCCGCGGTGCGGGATCTGGAGCGCCTCGCCTGATTCAGCGAGCCGTCGACCCGCCCAGCGGCTCGTCCCAGCCCGTCTGCGGGCTCTCGCAGGTCTCGCGGAACACGTACTGCGAGGTCAGCCGGCGCTGACTGCTCGTCCAGTCGATCGCCGGGCGGCGCTGCTCCGGCGGGAGGTATCCGAGCCGGTACACGGCCATGAGCTCGAGTTCGTCCGGAACGCGCAGGAGCCGGACGATCTCCTCCCATCGGCCGGGGACCTCCATCGGGAACGAGATGAACTGGATGCCCATCCCGAGCTCTCCCGTCGTCAGCCAGACGTTCTCCATGGCCGCCCCCATGCTGAACAGGGAGTAGAAGGACGAGAGCTGACCGGGCCGGTACTCGCTGCGATCGAGCATCACGCCGAGCAGGAGCGGCGAGCCGGCGACGAGCCGGCGGTTCTCCGCGCCGAGCGTCTTCGGCACCCCGAACGCGTTCATGAGGGCCTGGCCGCGCCGGGTGAACACCTGCCCGGTGAAGGGACGCAGCGGCGCGGGGAGCTTGTCGAAGAGCATCCCGCTGCGCTTCTCGTCCATCTCGGCCTGGCTGAATCGGAAGTAGGGCTTGTACCGCTCGAAGAAGGTGCCGTTGGACATCGCCTCGGTCATGCTCTCGCCGGAGATGCGAGCGATCTCCTCGATGGTGTCGCGGCTCTCGATCACGACGAAGCGCCATGGCTGGCTGTTCAGCTGCGACGGCGCTCTGCCCGCGGCCTCCAGCAGGATGCGCTGGTGCTCCTCGGAGACGGGGTCGGGCAGGAACGGCCCGTTGGTGGTCTTGCGGCGACGGATGGCGTCCAGCAGTTCCATGCGATCACTTCCGGTCGGTCGAGCGGTGGGAGAGGATCAGGGCGGCGACGACGAACGGCGCCGCGGCGAGGGCGATGAGCGGATGCCTGCGTCCCCGCGTCCCCGCGAACGGGATCACCGCGAGCGGCACAACGGCCGGGGCCAGCGCCAGCGCGGCGCGACGGTCGGTCGGATGCGATCGCCGGGCCCACCCGGCGACGAGGGCTGCGCCGACGAGCGTGCACGTGAGGATGTACAGCGCGTGATGCACCCAGCGGAAGCGTCGGGTGTCGATGAGGCGCAGAGCGACGGCGCCGCCGAGCGCGCAGTTCGCACCGTAGCCGGCCGCGGCGGCGGCGAACAGCGCAGAGGGGGAATCGCTCCGTCCCATGGGTCGACACTACGCCCCGGCATCCGGCATCCGGCATCCGCTGCGGAGGAGAACGCACGAACGGGAGGAGCCCGCACGGCCGGAGCCTCCTCCGTATCGTGCGTTCTCCTCCCGTTCGCGCTCTCGCTCACCCGTTCCGGGTCAGAGCTGCGCCTCTGCGTAGACGCGCAGCGCGTCGCGGACGAACTCCGCGCCGGCCGTTCCGCCGGCCGATGTCGCATAGTTCGCGCCGAAGCGCGGATCAGCGACGTACATCTCGCCGAGTCCGATCACGTAGCCCTTGGTGTCCCCGCCGGGCTGCGCGGCCGGCGTCCCCGGGATGCCGGTGAGCCACCGCACGTGACGCGCGGCGAGCTCCTGCGCCTTCTCGGACGCCGGATCGATGCCGCTCTCCGCGGCCGCGATCCAGTCGCGCCCGAGATCGGCGACGATCCGCTGCCAGTCGGATCGCTCCGCATCCGTCATCGACCGCCACCAGCGGTCTCCGTCGGCGTAGGCCTTGCGACCCCAGCGCTGCTCGACCTCCTCCCTGTGCTGGGTGTGGTCGAAGCCGTCGAACATCTTCTCTGCCATGATCTCCTCACCTCCTCTCAATGCTCTGATGGTGGATTCCACTGCCGCGACCTGCCGCGCGAGCCTCGTCTGCTCCTCGTGCAGCAGGGCGAGGTGCGTCTCGAGGGCGGATGCCTCTGCCGGCGGCCCTGCGTCCGCATCGCGCAGGAGTTCTGCGATCTGCGGAAGACCGAGACCGAGGCCGCGCAGCAGCAGGATGCGCTGCAGCCGCACGAGGGCGCGCTCGTCATAGTGGCGATAGCCGTTGCCCGCGATGCGGCTCGGCGCGAGCAGACCGATGTCGTCGTAATGACGAAGGGTCCGGCTCGTGGTTCCCGCCAGCCGCGCGATCTCCTGGATCGACCAGTCCGTCGCCGTCATGATGCGACCTCCTTCCTTGTGCTGTTCTCCACGGTAGAAGTTGACGCAACGTCAATGTCAAGCTGATTCTGCGAGAAAGTTCGTGACGATTCGAGATATATCGTGTTACTCTCGTCTCATCGCGATATATCTCGATATCGCCGAACCAGGAGAAGAACATGACGGAGAAGTGGCTCATCGCCCCCGGCGAGGAACGTGTCATCGACGTCGCCCAGGCGTCCAGGATCAAGATCGGCCTCGTCGGCGGACAGGTGGACGTCATCGCCCATGACGAGCCGGGCATCCGCGTCGAAGTGCACGGCGTGACCGTGAAGGATCTGCGCATCGAGTCCGATGGAACGCAGATCGAGATCGACCACCCGCAGCTGAGCTGGGACAACTTCCTCGAGGTGTTCCGCAACTTTGGCTCCGGCGGCCCCAAGGCCGAGATCAGCGTCGCCGTCCCGCGCGACATCGCCCTCACCCTCGGCGTCGTCAGCGCCGGCGCTCTCGTCTCCGGGCTCACGACCGATGCCAGGCTCAACACCGTGTCCGGCGACATCATCGTCGACACCCACACGGGCGATCTGTCCGTGAACGCCGTCTCCGGCGACGTGCAGATCCGCCAGCTCACCGGCTCCCTGACCGCCAACAGCGTCTCCGGAGACGTCGCCGCGACCGGCTCGCTGCGCAAGACGACCATCGACACGGTCTCCGGCGCCGTGTGGGTGGACGTCAGCGGCAACGCCAACACCATCAACCTCAACACGGTGTCGGGCAAGAGCACGATCCGCCTCGACGAGACCCTTCCCGCCAACTACGTCATGCGCTCGATGAGCGGCCGCGTGCAGATCGACGGCGTCGAGCGCGGATCCTCGGGGCCGACCTCGTACACCGGCTCCGCCGGCGAGCTCGCCGGCAGCTTCGTCGACGTCAGGGTCAACTCCGTCTCCGGAGGCATCACCGTGCTGCGCCAGCCGGTGCGGACGGTCGCCGACGACGAGGAGTGGGAAGCATGACCCCGGCCGTCTTCTCCCACGGCGACCTGCGCCTCTACCTTCTCTCGCTGCTCGCCGAGTCGCCCCAGCACGGCTACGGGATCATCCAGGCCCTGACCGATCGAACGGGCGGCACCTATACGCCGAGCGCCGGCACGATCTACCCGCGCCTCGCCAAGCTCGAGGAGGAGGGTCTGGTCACCAAGACCGCGGACGGCCGGACCACGATCTACGCGATCACAGATGCCGGCCGCGCCGAGCTCGCGAGCAGGGAGAACGACCTCGCCGGCATCGAGTCCGGTCTCACCGACTCGGTGCGGCTCATCGCCAACGAGGTGCGCCAGAGCGTGCAGGAGGCCATGAAGAGTCTCAGGGCCGATCTCGCCGCCGCGGCCAAGGAGGAGCGGTCCTCCGCATCCTCACGGCCTCGCACCGCGGAAGCGGACGACCGCGCGACGAGCCGCGAGGAGGTGCACAGGGCGGATGCCGTCATCAATGCGTTCCGCGCGAAGGTGCGCACCGACCTGCGCACGCATGTGGCCCTCGGGCGCACCCTGCCCGCCGGCGTCGTGAGCGAGCTCGAGGATGCCTTGAACGCGGCGGCCAAGGCCGTCACGCGGGCGCTGTCCGACTGAGGAGGGCGCGCTTCGACGGGCTCAGCGAGCTCGGTTCCCTGAGCCCGTCGTCTCAGTTCCCTGAGCCTGTCTGCTCAGTTCCCTGAGCCTGTCGTCTCAGTTCCCTGAGCCTGTCGAAGGGAATGCCTTGACGAAGCGCTTCGACAGGCTCAGCGAGCGAGGCCCTTCGAAGGGAGCGGCTGCGCTCACTCCACCCAGATCTCGGGCTGATCGTCCGGCACCGGCTCCTCCAGCGGGACGACGAGGATCGAGCGGTGCTGCCGGTGCGCGAGACGCGCGGCCACCGAGCCGGTGAAGAACTCCCTGATGGACTCGCCGATGCCCCGCTTGCGGGTTCCGATGACGATGAGCTGGGCGTCGAGCTTGCCGGCGAGCTGCTTGATCGCCAGTGCAGGGTCACCCACGAGCTGCCGGGCGGTCCAGGTGAGCCCGGTCGCCTCGAGCGCTGCGGAGGCATCCGCCTGCACCTTCTCGAACTCCGCGGCCCCCGCGTCGACGTTCATGTCGATCGGCGAGGAGTGCACGTAGCCGTCGGGGTCCTCGTACGTCACGAAACGCGTGACATCGACGTGCACGACGACGAGCGGAGCCCCGAGCAGCGTGGCGTAGCGGATCGCCTCCTGCAGGACCCGCGGGGACTGGTCGGGCTGCATCCCGACGATGACGGCGGAGAGCAGTTCGCTGTTCTGAACCGCTTCCTCGGATCGGCCTGCTGGTGCATCTGACATGTCGATCGCTCCCTTCATGGGGCCGGCGACGGCCTGTCGCTCTGGCCTCCGTGCTATCCTGAATGCTACTCTTACCGGCCGTCAGCCGGTGTCGTGAATGCGCGGGCTCGGCGCCCGCAGCTTAGATCGTGAGGGGGTCTCGCGCATGGGCCGTGGCCGTCAGAAGGCGAAGCACACAAAGATCGCCCGCGAACTCAAGTCCTACAGTCCGGACGTGAACTTCTCGTCGCTGCAGCGCGAGCTCGGGCACCCGGAGGAGTCTGAGGACGCCTACGTCGACAAGTGGGCCGACCAGTACGCGGATGAAGACGAGGACGAACTCGAAAAGGCCTGAGGCCCGAGTTCGCGCTTCTATGACCCCGCTGCTTCGGCAGCGGGGTCATCGTCGTACCGCCTGACCGCCCGCCGCGCGCACGGGAGACCACACCGGACGCGGATGCGCGGGCCCCGACGTGACCGTCGGACCCGCGCATCCCTGCTGAGCTCAGCGCCTCACTCGGTGACCGCGGCGCGGTCGACGGTATACGAGTGCGCCGTTCCGTCCGGCGTGGTGACCGTCAGCTCGGCGGTCCCCTCACCACCGGGGAAGACCCGCAGCGCGAGACCGTCGACGTAGTCGTAGTCCGGGCGGTCGGTGCGCGCCCCCCACGGCAGGACGGCGCCGGGGCGCACGTACAGCGGCAGGCTCGTGAATCCATGGGTCTCGCGCACCCAGCGCCCGCCCGTCACGTGCTCGCCGGTGATCAGGCTGGTCCAGGTGCCCTCCGGCAGGTAGAACTCGACCGTGCCGTCCGCCGAGAGCACGGGGGCGACGAGCAGGTCGGGGCCGAGCATGTACTGCCGATCCAGGTGCGCCGCCGCCGGGTCCTCCGGGAACTCCAGGAGCATCGGGCGCATGAGCGGAACGCCCGTGCGCGCGGCGTCCACACCGACCTGGAAGAGGTAGGGCATCAGACGCATCTTCAGGTGGGTGAAGACACGGGTGACCTCGACCGCCTCCTCATCGAACGCCCACGGCACGCGATACGACTGCGAGCCGTGGAACCGCGAGTGGCTGCCGAGCAGACCGAACGCCGTCCATCGCTTGTACACCGCGGGATCGGGCGTGCCCTCGAAGCCGCCGATGTCATGACTCCAGAACGCGAAACCGGACATCGCGAGCGAGAGGCCGCCGCGGAGCGTCTCCGCCATCGACGGGAACGTCGAGGTCGAGTCGCCGCCCCAGTGCACGGGCATCGACTGCCCTCCCGCAGTCGCCGACCGCGCGAAGAGCACGGCGTCGCCCTCGCCGCGCTTCTCGACGAGGACGTCGTGGACTGCACGGTTGAACAGGTGGGTGTACAGGTTGTGCATGCGCGACGGGTCGGATCCGTCGAAGTACTCCACCTCGAGGGGGATCCGCTCGCCGAAGTCGGTCTTGAAGCAGTCCACGCCCTGATCGATCAGGCGTCGCAGGTGGCCCTGGTACCACTCCACGGCGGCGGGGTTGGTGAAGTCGACGAGACCCATGCCCGCCTGCCACATGTCCCACTGCCAGACCGAGCCGTCCGGGCGCTTGACGAGGTAGCCGTTCTCAGCGGCCTCGGCGAACAGACGCGAGCGCTGGCCAATGTACGGGTTGATCCACACGCAGATGCGCAGGTCCTTGGCGTGCAGGCGCTCCAGCATCCCGTCCGGGTCGGGGAACGTGCGCGGATCCCACTCGAAGTCGCACCAGTTGAACTCGCGCATCCAGAAGCAGTCGAAGTGGAAGACCGAGACGGGGAGCTCACGGGCAGCCATCTCATCGACGAAGGAGTTGACCGTCTCCTCGTCGTAGTCGGTGGTGAAGCTCGTGGACAGCCAGAGGCCGTACGACCAGGCCGGCACGATCGGCGGTCGACCGGTCAGCGCCGTGTACCGGGAGACGACGTCCTTGGGCGTCGGCCCGGCGATCACGAAGTACTCCAGCACCTCACCGGTCACCGAGAACTGCACGCGCTCGACCGACTCCGAGCCGACCTCGAACGAGACATGACCCGAGTCGTTCACGAGCACGCCGTAGCCGCGGTTGGAGAGGTAGAACGGCACGTTCTTGTACGCCTGCTCGCTGGAGGTGCCTCCATCGGCGTTCCAGACGTCGATGGTCTGGCCGTTCTTGGTCAGCGGGCCGAAGCGCTCACCGAGCCCGTAGATGAGCTCGCCGACACCGAGATCCAGCTGCTCGTGGACGAAGGTGTCAGCGCGCGGCGCGCGGACGCCGGCCGGTGCCGGGTTGACGATGCCGGGGTCGACCTGCGCGTCCCCGTCGAGCCGCACGTATCCCTGGGCCTTCCGTCCGCTGCCGGTGACCCGCCGCCCGTCGACCTCGAAGGAGAGGTCCCACGGCGCACCCGGCGCGATGCGCGCCGTCAGCCCGCCGGTGACGAGACTGCCGCCCTCTGCGGTCACGGTGGCCGCACCGGCGCCCCCCTCGGTGCCCTCCACGGCGAAGCCGCCGTGCCAGGGGCCGCCTTCGTGATGGGCGACGCGCACGCGCACGACGCCCTCCAGCGGCGAGGACAGCGTCACCGTGAAGACCGCACGGTTCAAGGTGTCCCCTCGGCGGCCGATCACCGCCGTCGGCGCGGTGACGACCAGCGCCTCCCCGTCGATCGAGTCGTCGACCCTTTCGATGTCGTACGCCTCCTGCGCATACAGCGTCGATACGCCTGGCCGCAGCTGCCAGAACCCGTCGGTGAACTTCATCACACTCCTGTCCGCCGGCGCGGACCGCTGAGCGGCACCGTCACCATTTTGTCAACTCATGAAACAATATACAGACGAGGATGCTCCGACGCGAGCCGAACCCGCGATCCGGGCGCGGAAACGCGTCAGGCGAGCAGCCTCCGCATGGCGGCCACCGCCGCACCGCGGGCGTAGAGCCCGAACTCGAACGGCGGACGCTGGAGCTCGATGTTCTCCGGATCGCCCTCTTCGAGGTACTCCGCCAACGACCCGCGCAGCGACTCGGGCGCGATGTCGAACATGTCGGCGCCTTCGCCCATCACCGCGACGACCTCAGGGTCGAACGCGTTCACGGCATCCGCCACGGCTGCGCCCAGCGCGCGTGCCGCGTCGGAGAAGGCTGCAACCGCCGTCGGCTCTCCGGACTGCGCCCGCTCGAGGAGGTCGGGATAGGCGTCGAGGGCCACCCCGGCGTTGTGAGTGATGGCGGGCATCGTGACGAAGCTGTGCACGCAGTCGACGTGCCCGTTGCCGCACCGGAGACCCTGGCCCCCCACGCGCGTGTGTCCTACCCGGCCGGCGCGCCCCTGCGCTCCGAGATACAGCTCGCCGCCGACGACCACTCCTGAGCCGATGCCGGCTCCGACGCCGAAGACCACGAGGGAGCGATGTCTGGCACCCGTACCGAACCAGTGATGGGCACCGGCCAGCGCGTGCATGTCGTTCACGATCGCTGCGGGCAGTCCCGTCGCCGCCGTGACCAGGTCGGCGAGCCGCACGCTCGCCCACCCGAGGAAGGGCGATTCGCGGACGAGGACGCCCTCCGGCTCATCGGTCACGTCACCGGCGAGCGCGACGCCGATGCCGACGATGCCCTTCACCTCGCCGGTCGGGATGGAATCGGCGATGAGGGAGACGACATCGCCCACGTCACGGCTCGGCAGAGGGCGCTCGGCGCGTGCGACCACGCGCGCGCCGAGATCGGTGACGACGAGGTACATCATGTCCGCCGTCAGCTTCACGCCGACGAAGTGCGCGGCGTCCGGACGCAGATGCAGCATCTCCGCAGGGCGCCCGCGCGCACCGGAGATGCGCAGGGCGCCCTCGATGATGAGGCCCGCGTCGATGAGCCCGCGGGTGATGCGCGTCAGACTCGTCCTGGAAAGACCCAGTCGCTCGGCGATGTCCACCCTCGACTGCTCGCCGCGGAGAAGAAGCTCACGCAGCACCCTGCGCTCGGTGTCCGGCACACCAGGCCAGGGACCTGACACCGGCGACGAGACGGACACCCCCACAGCCTATGGCCTTTCCTCAGGACGCCCTGGCAGGCGCGACCGCATCGGCCACCCGCTCGGCGTGCCTGGCGATGAGGTCGTCGCGCCCCACCTCGCGCAGCCATCCCGCATGCAGATCCCAGAGTCGGCGCGCGTCATCGATGCGATCTGCCAGGAGATCGTGCTCCTCCCCCGGGTCTGCGCGCACGTCGAAGAGCTGCACCCCGTCACCGGGGTCGGTGTGCTCGACGACGCGGATGCCCTCGGCGGACGGATCCTCGCCGTGCGTCACCCTGAGCTTGAGGTCTCCGCTGCGCACGGCCGCCTGGAAGCCGCATTCCCAATGCAGCTCATCGCGCGCAGGGACGGCCGAGCGCAGCTGCGCACCCTGATCCACACCGTCGATCCCCAGCGCCGACACGTCGTACCCTGCGGCGGCGAGCAGCGTCGGGTAGAGGTCCATCGAGCTGACGATCCCCTCGCGCACCCCGCCGCCGGCCCACTGCCCGCTCGGCCAGCGCACGAGGAAGGGCACTCTGACCCCGCCCTCGGCGAGGGTGTACTTCGTCCCGCTGAGCGGGGCGTTGCTGCCGTAGTTGCACGTGGATCCGCCGTTGTCGGTGAGATACACGACGATGGTGTCATCGGCGATGCCGAGGGTCTCGAGCCGGTCGAGCAGGGCACCGATCTCGCGGTCCATGAGCTCGAGCTGCGCGAGGTAGTACTCGCGCCCGTGGTCGAGGTTCGGGGCGATCGCGCCGTCGTACCACTGGGCGTAGGGGGCGTCGCCGGACTCGTCCCAGTCCGCGTGCACGGGAAGACCCCGGCGCTCCAGCTCGTCGGCGGGAAGCTGCCAGCAGAAGTTGTGCACGGCGTTGAAGGCGAGCATGGCGAAGAACGGCTGCTCGTCGTCCGCCTGGATGAAGGAGCGGGTGCGTCGACCGAGCTCCTCGGTGAGAAAGCCCTCCAGCTCGACCTCCTCCCGCCCGTCGAACATCGGCTGCACCGCCATGCGCCAGTTGCCCTCCGGCCCGTACTCGCGCACGGCGTCCTCGGTGTGGCTGAGGTAGTGCAGTCGACCCTGCTGGCGCCCCGCGAGGCCGTAGTACGAGACGTCGAAGCCGTGCTCCGGCGGGCAGGCGCGGTCGCCCGGCTCATCCTGCCCGTAGTGCACCTTCCCGAAGTAGCCGGTGCGGTAGCCGTGCTCGCGGAAGCGCTCGGCGAGCGTGATCCGCTCGTCCGGGAACCGGGTGTCCAGGAACCACGTCGATCCCCACCGCGCCGGATGGTCGCCGCTGATGAGCGCCGCCCTCGACGGGTTGCAGATCGGGGCGGCGACGTAGGCATCCGTGCAGGTCAGACCCTCGCGTGCGAGACGGTCGAGGGCCGGGGTTCGCACGGCAGGGTCGTGAGCGAGGATGCCGCGGTCGGCGTACCCGTGGTCGTCGGAGACGATCAGCAGGACGTTCGGCCTCGTCATCAGCGCTCCGCAGGAGCGATCGAGATCGTCCGATCCGCCCGCTGACGGACGACGGCCCAGCCGCCCGGCTCGATCACCAGGCCGTCCGCGACGTCGGTCCCCGAGATCGCATCCGTCCCGGCGCCGACGACCCGCACCGGATCCGGGCCGTGGTGGAGCAGGAAGAGGTGGTCGCCGTCCGCGCCGCGCCGCCGCACAGCTTCGACGCCGAGGGCGGATGCTCCGGCCAGGGTCGGCTCGATGCCGGCCAGTGCCGCCTGATCCGCCAAGAAGGCGTCGCGAGAGGTCTGCTGCAGTCGGGCGGAGACGTAGACGGCTCGCCCTTCGCCCACGATGTTCTCCGTGATCGCGGCGAGGCCGGCGAGCGCGCCCTCCTCGTGCCGGTGGAGCACCGTCGCGCCCTCCGTCTCGAGGCGCTCCGTCCACTCCTCGGCGGAGAGACCGCCACTGAGCGCGACCGAGGCGTCCGGAGCGAGCGGGAGGATCTCCTGCGCGCGGACCCCGAGCAGATCGGCGATGGCACCGGGGTACCCGCCCCCGATGATGCGCTGGTTCTCGTCGGCGACGCCGGTGAGGTAGGTGACGACGAGCCGGCCGCCGGCGTCCACGTACTCACGCAGCCACGCGGCGATCTCCGGGCGCATCGCATAGAGAGTGGGGACGACGAGAAGCCGGTAGGACGAGACGTCGGCACCGGGCCGGACGAAGTCCGTCGCGATGCCCGCCCGCCAGAACGAGCGGTGGGTGGCGCGCACCTCGTCGGAGTAACTCATCGCATCGTTCGGCAGGTGCGGGGTCTCCAGCGCCCACCATCCGTCGGCGTGCCAGACGATTCCGACGGATGCCTCCACGATGACGCCGTCCGCCGGAGGGGCCGTCACCTCGGAGATCGTCTCCAGGATGCCGCCGAGCTCAACCACCGCATCGAACGCGGCGTTCGCCCCACCGTGCGGCACGAGCGCGCCGTGCCACTGCTCCGAACCGCCTGCCGCCGCACGCCACTGGAAGAACAGCGAACTCTGCGAACCGCGGGCGATGTAGCCCAGCGAGTTGCGGATCATCCGATCCGCCGGCTTGGCGTAGGTGCGGTCGCCGACACGGATGCCGGTGGCGTTCTGCTCCATGAGCACCCACGGCCCGCCTGCCCACGACCGGGTGAGATCCGATCCGTAGGCGACGTGCGCCTCGGCATCCGGCCCTGTCGTGTCGAGGTAGTGATCGATCGAGACGATGTCCTGGGCATCGCTCCACGACCACTGCTCGAGGTGGTTCCAGGTCGGCAGCATGAAGTTCGTCGTGACGGGGACGGTGGATCCGGTCGCCCTGATCTCCTGCTTCTGCTCCTCGAACGCGGCGAGCATCTCGTCGGAGGAGAAGCGGCGGAAGTCCACCACCTGCGTGGGGTTGTGCAGATACTGCGCCTCGGCCGGCGTCTCGATCTCGTCCCAGGATCCGTAGCGCTGGGACCAGAACGCGGTGTACCAGGCGGCGTTCAGCGCATCGAGCGAACCGTAGCGCTCCTGCAGCCAGCGCCGGAACGCCGCTGCCGCATGCGGACCGTGGTCGAGCGTGCCGTATTCGTTGTGCACGTGCCAGCCGCGCAGCCGCGGGTGCGCGCCGTAGCGCTCGGCGAGCATCCTGGCGATGCGCCGGGACGCCTCGCGATATGCCGGCGCGCTCACCGCGTAGGTGTCGCGCGAACCGTGGCGCAGGCGGACGCCGTCCGCGCGGACGGGCAGCGCATCGGGGTGCGCGAGGCTGAACCACGGCGGCGGAGACGCAGTGGGCGTCGCGAGGAAGAAGCCGATCCCCGCCTCGTCGAGCAGAGCGATGACCTCGTCGAGCCACCCGGTCTCGTACTCGCCCTCTCTGGGTTCGAGCATCGCCCAGGAGAACACCCCGATCGTGACGGTGTTGACCCTGGCCTCGCGCATCAGCCTGATGTCCTCGACCCAGACCTCCCGCGACCACTGCTCGGGGTTGTAGTCGCCGCCGAAGAGCAGGGCGGGGGGCGCGTACACGTCGTTCACGGTCATCCCTTCAGACCTCCGCTGACCAGGTCCAGCCGCCAGTAGCGCTGGAGCACGAGCATCATGATGATCAGCGGGATGATCGACACCGCGGCGCCGATGATCGCCAGGCTGTACAGCGAAGGCGTCCCGGACCCCTTCGAGAGCAGCGTGTAAAGGCCGACCGTCAGGGGGTACATCCGCTCGTCGGAGAGCATGATGAACGGGAGCAGGAAGTTGTTCCAGATCCCGACGAACTGCAGCAGGAACACCGTCACCATGCCGGGGATCATCATCGGCATCGCGATGGAGGCGAAGATCCGGAAGTCGCCGGCTCCGTCGATCCGCGCGGCCTCGATGGTGTCGGATGGCACGGCGGATGCCGCGTACACCCGCGCGAGGAAGATACCGAACGGCGAGATCAGCGAGGGCAGCAGCACCGACCAGTAGGTCCCTGCCAGGTTCACCTGCGACATCAGCAGGTACTGCGGGATAGCGAGGGTGATGCCGGGCAGGAGCACCCCGGCGAGGATGGCGTAGAACCAGACCTGCCGGCCCGGGAACTCGTACTTCGCCAGCGCGTAGCCCGCCATGGTCGAGACGAGCGTGGAGAGCACCGCGCCACCCAGCGCGTAGATCACGCTGTTCATCGCCCACATCCCGAACTGACCGCCGCCGTAGCTGAACAGGTCGCCGAGGTTGTCGAACAGGCTCGTGCCGGGGAGGAACGTGAAGGTCGTGAACAGCTCGGTGTTCGACTTCGTCGAGGCGATGACGACCCAGAGCACGGGCACCAGGCAGTACAGCGCACCGAGGATGAGCACGGCGCTCGCGACGACGGGGCGCTGCTTCGCGCCGCGTCGGCTGAGGCGGGAGTCTGGTGCGATCGGCGCGCGCCCTGCCGCGCCGGTCTTCGCGCCGGAAGCGCGCTTCGGAGAGGTCGTGGTGGTGTTCATCAGTTCTCTCCGAGTGCTCGGCGCTGCGTCACCCGCAGCAGGATCACCGACACCACGAGGGTGCCGAGGGCGAGGACGACCGAGGACGCCGCGGCCAGCGACAGGTCGTCGCGCATGAAGGCGTCCCGGTAGATCTTCATGAGAGGCACCCAGGTCTGCGAGATCTCGTTCGTCATCGGGCGCAGGGTGGTCGGCTCACCGTAGACCTGCAGGGTTCCGATCAGCGAGAACAGACCGGTCAGCACGAGGGCCGGCGCGACGAGCGGGATCTTGATCCGCCAGGCGATGTTCCATTCGGTCGCCCCGTCGATCCTGGCGGCCTCGTAGATCTCCGAGGGGATGCCGCGCAGCGAGGTGTAGATGATGATCATGTTGAATCCCACGCCGCCCCAGATCGCGATGTTCGCGACGGAGGGATACAGTGCGCCTCCGGAGAGGACGATGACATCCGGCAGACCGAACTGGTTGAGGATCCAGTTCAGCGGGCTGGTGGAGGGCAGGTAGAGGAAGCCCCAGAGCAGGGAGGCGATGACGCCGGGCACGGCGTACGGCAGGAAGATCGCCGTACGGGAGAACTTCGCGGCCCGCACGCGCGGCAGATCCAGCAGCAGCGCGAAGAGCAGGGCGAGTCCGAGCGTCAGCGGCACGGCGATGAGGCCGTAGATCGCCAGACGGCCGAAGCCGGCGAGGAACTCGGCATCCGTGAATGTGCGGATGTAGTTCTCGAAGCCGACCCAGGTCTCCTCACGAACGCCGAAGGGGCCGCTGCCTGTCACGCGCATGCCGCGGAAGCTGAGGAAGATCGCGTAGCCGATCGGGATCGCCAGGAAGGCGAGGAACAGCAGTCCTGCGGGAAGCAGGAAGGTGTACGGGACGAGCCATCTCGACCGGTGCGCCTTGCGGCGCGCGGGCGAGGGGGCCTCAGCGGTTGCACTCATTTTCGGGCTCCTTCGGGACGGGAGCGCCGGCGACGGGGCCGCCGGCGCTCCCGGTGATCACTCTGCGACGACGGTGAAGCCCGACGTCTCCATGTCCTCGACGACGACCTTCTCGGTCTCCGTGAGGGCGCCGGACAGCGGCGTGCCGTTCGTCACGGCGGCCGACATCGCGTCCTGGAACGCGCTCGAGGCGACGTTCACGTTCGGGCCCCAGCTGATCTCGGGGATCGTGTTCGCGGCGATCTCCGCGGCGATCTCCCAGTAGTCGTCCTGCTGCGGCATGAGCGCCGGCGCGTCCGCGTCGAGCGTGAGCTCCTGGCCCGTGAACGAGGCGGGGTACTGGCCCTCCTCGATCTGGATCTGGGCGGCCTCCTCCGAGGTGCCGATCCACGCGGCGAACTCCGCCGCCGCCTCCGCGTGCTTGGAGGAGGTGGTGACGATCGCGGCCGAACCGCCCTGGAACGCCACGGCGCTGTCGCCCTCGGTCCACTGTGGAAGCGGGGCCATGGCCCACTGCCCTGCCATCTCGGAGGCCACGCCGTTGATGACGCCGGCGGCCCAGAGGCCGGCCGGCCAGGAGAGCACGTTGCCCTCGTTCAGGCGGGCGTTCCACTCGGGGGTGAGCAGCGGCTCGGCGAGCACGAGGTCGCGGTCGATGAGGTCCTGCCAGTAGTCGGCGACGGCCACGGAGGCCTCGTCGTCGAAGTCGACGGTCCACTCGTCGCCGTCGACGGTCCACCACTCGGCGCCCGCCTGCTGCGCGAGGCCGGCGAAGCCGCCGAACTCGGCGGGGGCGAAGGTCGTGATGTACGCATCCGGGTCGGCGGCGCGCACCTGCTCGGCCGCCACGGCGAACTCCGCCCACGTGGTCGGCACCTCGATGCCGAGCTCCTCGAAGCGGGCCTGGTTGTAGGTCAGCGCCTGGGGGCCGGCATCCTGGGGCACGCCGTAGCTGACGCCGTCGAAGGTGGCCTGGCTCCAGACGCCGGGTGCGTACTCCTCTTCGAGGTCGCCGGTGTACTCGCTGATGTCGGAGGCGACACCGGCGACGATCATGGCGGGGAGGGTGTTGTACTCCACAAGGGCGACGTCGGGGGCGTTGTCCGCGCGCTGGGCGGTGACGAGCTTCGCGGAGGAGTCCGTACCGCCGCCGGCATCGGTGTGCTTCACCTGGATGTCGGGGTGGCTGGCGTTCCATGCGTCCACGAGCGGCTTCTGGGTGGTGCCCCAGGCCCAGTACTCGAGCGTGATCGGTCCGTCCGTCGCCTCGTCCGACCCGGCTGCACAGCCGGAGAGGGCCAGCGCGGCAACGGCGATGACAGCCGAAGCACCGATGAATTTGCTGCGTTGCATCTTCTGAATCTCCCTTGATGTGTTCGCCGGTCGCGCGTCTTCCGCGTCGAGCAGCGAGCCGCTCCAGCGACTTCGGCCATTATGTACCGCTGTGGAACAAATAGTCAATCCGGAGCGGCCCGCCACCGGGAGATGCAGGGAGATTCAGGCGTAGCGGCTGTCGTCCACCGGCGATGGCGCGGGGCCGAGCGCTGCGAGATCGTCCCAGAGCTCGTCCGGCACCGGCGTCGCGAGCAGCGCATCCGACTGCGCCCTTCGTCCTGCGCGTGCGACGCCCACCACGGTCGAGTCCACCAGGGGCGAGCGCACCGAGAACTGCAGGGCGGCCGCGGCCAGCGGAACGCCGTGGGACGCGCAGACCGCCTCGAACCGTGTCACCCAGTCCGCCAGCTCAGCCGATACCGGGCGATAGTCGTAGCGGGCCCCCTCGGTCGCACCCGTGACGAGCACACCCGAGCCGAAGGGCGCGGCGTTGAACACGCTCATCCCGCGAGTGCGGGCATCCTCGAAGACGCGGGCCGCCGACTGGTCGACGGCGGTGAAGCGGTTGTGGATCAGCACGGCGTCGAAGACACCGGTGCCGACATAGCGCGCCATGAGCGGCACGGGGGCGGCCGCGACGCCGATGGCGCCGACCCTGCCCGACTCGCGCAGCTCGATCAGACCCTCGACCGCACCGCCCGCGCCCATCGCCTCCTCGAACGAGACCGTATACGGGTCATGCAGATGCAGCAGCGGGAGCCGGTCCACGCCGAGTCTGGCCGTGGTCTCCTCGAAGGAGCGCAGCACCCGATCCCTGTCGAAGGCTCCGGTGACCGGGTCGCAGTCGACCTTGGAGATGACCTTCTCTCCGGCCTTGGCGCCCAGACGCGCGATGGCGAGGCCGAGCACCGCCTCCGAACGCCCTTCGGCGTAGTTGTTCGACGTGTCGACGTAGTGATGGTCGCTGGTGAGCAGATCCACCACGACGAGCACGGCTGCTTCCTCCTCAGGCGAACCGGGCGCCGTGTCGCGTCCGAGGCCGGAGGTGCCGAGGGTGAGCGGGCTGAGTGCGAGCGTCATGATGTCCAATCCGGGTGGGGGGGTCCGAATCGGCACACTACCAACCCGCGAGCGGCACGGTGTCGTCACCAGGCTCCGTGCCGACGCTCCCATTCGTCCTCGACCGTCCGAGGCCGGCCGGCGATGAGCCCGAAGGGCAGCGAGATCAGCACCACGGCGCCGAGCACCAGGATCGGCACCGTCCACGACCCGGTCGCGTCGTGCACGACGCCGATGAGGTACGGGAATGCGGCGGCGGCGAGGTAGCCGACGCTCTGCACGAAGCTGCTGAGGCCCACCGCGCTCTCCGGCGTGCGTGCACGGATGCTGATGAGCACCAGCGCCAGCGGGAACATCACCGGGACGATGCCGAAGAGCGTGATCCAGATCCACACGGTGACGGGGTTCGCGAACAGCAGCAGCCCGCCGAGGCCGATCACTCCTCCCGCGACGGCGACGAGGAACACCGCCTTGGTGGCCTGCAGGCGCACGACGAGCACGGGGACGAGCAGCGATGCGGGAAGACCCATGAAGGCGAACAGCGACAGCAGCCGGCCGCCGGTCACGGCATCCACTCCCGCCACGTCCATGACGATCGACGGCAGCCAGGCGAAGGATGCGTAGGCCATGATCGACGAGGTTCCGAACACCACGGCGATCGACCACGCCAGCGGGAGCCGGGCGAGTCTGGCGAACACCCTCGCACCGGTCGGCGCGATCTGGATCGGACCGGTCGCAAGGGCCACGGGCTCGGTGATCGGGGCGCCCCCGTCGGCGCGCGGCTCGGGGGCACGCGGGACGCGGTCCGCCGCCAGCAGGAGGATCCACGGGATCAGCCCGGCGAGCGCGAACACGGCCCAGACGGCCAGAGAGAAGCGCCAGCCGGCCGCATCGGCCACCGGCACCGCGACGAGCGGCGGGATGAACGTCGACAGCGACATGGCCGTCGTGTACAGCGTCATCATGAGCCCGAGCCGGTCGGGGAAGTACTTCTTCACGAGCGGCGGGACGAGGATGTTGCCCATGCCGACGCCGGCGAAGATGAGGGACGTGGCGAGCATCAGGGTGATCGCGTCGACGGCGAATCCGCGCAGCACGAGGCCGGCGGAGATCGCGATCAGGGCGATGATCACCACCCGCTCGAGCCCCAGACGACGCTCCATCAGCGGCGTCGTCAGCCCGAAGATCGCGAAGCACACCGGAGGCGCGGTGCCGATGAGACCCACCACGGTCGACGACAACGGGAAGTCCGCTGCGATGTGGTCGATGAGCGGAGACAGCGAAGCGACCGCGGAGCGCAACGAGAACGCGCAGAGCAGGATTCCGAGGACGGCCAGAGCCCTCCCCCGCCACAGGGGCTGCGTCATGCTCAAGACGACTGGGTGCTCTCCACCCACGCCAGGTACTCCTCGGACACCGTGCCGGTGACGTAGTCGCCGTCGAAGGGGCTGAGGTCGAGATCGGTGAGCGCGGATCCCTCGATGATCGCGGCCTTGAGGTCGTCGACCTCCTGATAGACGAGGTGGTCGCAGCCCAGCGCCTCGGCGATCTCGGGGATGGTGCGGCCGTAGGCGACCAGCTCATGACGCGAGGGCATGTTGATGCCGTAGACGTGCGGATGCCGGATGGGCGGCGCCGCCGAGGCGAAGGTGACCGAGAGCGCACCGGCATCCCTGGCCATCTGGATGATCTGCTGGCTGGTCGTGCCGCGGACGATCGAGTCGTCGATGAGCAGGACGTTCTTGCCCTGGAACTCGGTCGACATCGCATTCAGCTTCTGGCGCACGCTCTTCTTGCGCACCGCCTGACCCGGCATGATGAACGTTCGTCCGACGTAGCGGTTCTTGTAGAAGCCCTCGCGATACTCGATGCCGAGCTTGCGGGCGACCTCCATGGCCGCGGGCCGCGAGGAGTCGGGGATCGGCATGACGACGTCGATCTTCTCCAGCGGCACGTGCTTGGCGATGGTGTCGGCGAGCCGGTCGCCCATGCGCAGCCGGGACTCGTAGACGGAGATGCCGTTCATCACCGAGTCCGGGCGGGCGAGGTACACGTACTCGAAGGCGCAGGGCGCGAGCTTCGTGACCGGCGCGCACTGACGCGAGAAGAGCTCGCCCTCGTCGGTGATGAAGACGGCCTCGCCCGGTTCGACGTCGCGGACGATCTCGTAGTCGCCGTTCTCCAGCACGAGCGACTCGCTCGCCACGACCCATTCGTCGCGCCCCTCACGGCCCTCGACGGTCGACGGCCGGCGACCGAGGATGAGCGGGCGGATGCCGAAGGGATCGCGGAAGGCGAGCAGGCCGTAGCCCGCCAGCACGGCGATGACCGCGTAGGCGCCCTCGATCCGCTCGTGGGTGCGGGAGACCGCCTCGAAGATGCGCTCAGGGTCGAGATCGACCGGCGAGGTGGTCTCCTGCAGCTCGCCGGCGAGGACGTTGAGCAGCAGCTCGGTGTCGCTGGACGAGTTCAGGTGGCGGCGGTAGCGGTGCGCCATGTCGGCGGTGAGCTCACGGGTGTTGGTGAGGTTGCCGTTGTGGATGAGGATGATGCCGTACGGCGCGTTCACGTAGAACGGCTGGGCCTCTTCCTCGCTGGACGCCGTGCCCTTGGTCGCGTAGCGGACGTGGCCGAGGCCGACGTTGCCGAGCAGCGACCGCATGTCTCGGGTGCGGAATGCCTCGCGCACCATGCCCTGCGCCTTCGCCATGTGCATGACGCCGTTGGGCTCCGCGGTCGCGATGCCGGTGGCGTCCTGACCGCGGTGCTGGAGAAGCAGCAGAGCGTCGTAGATGTCCTGATTGACCGGGGCGTTCCCGACGATTCCGACAATGCCGCACATGGGGTGTTACTTCGCTC
The DNA here is from genome assembly GCF_053615555.1 of Microbacterium sp. NPDC055903. Classification (NCBI taxonomy): domain Bacteria; kingdom Bacillati; phylum Actinomycetota; class Actinomycetes; order Micrococcales; family Microbacteriaceae; genus Microbacterium; species Microbacterium sp. NPDC055903. The sequence continues at coordinate 919,630 of NZ_JBSHCA010000001.1, forward strand.
CGTCCGCGTACGCGCCGACCAGGCGCACCGCTCCACCGTCGACGCCCTTGGCGCCCTGTTCGTATTCGCCGGCCGGCCTGGCGCCCGTGGACACCGTCGCGACCTGCCACGCGGGGATGCCCTCTGCGGCCAGCGCCGCGATGGCGGCCTCCTTCGCGCGCGCGTCGATGACGGCGAGGAAGCCGATGCCGAGGTTCCAGGTGCCTTCGGCGGACTCCAGTGTGGATCCGGCGATGTCGCTGAGCACCCGGAAGACGGGGCTCGGCGACCACGTGGCGCGGTCGACGTCGGCCCAGCTCCCCTGCGGGAGCACGCGTGCGAGGTTCGCCGCGATGCCGCCTCCGGTCACGTGGCTGAGGGAGTGCACGGCGCCGTCGTCGAGAGTCTCGAGCAGGCGCAGGAGCGGCAGGGTGTACAGGCGCGTGGGTTCCAGCAGCACCTCTCCCCACGTCGTGCCGAAGTCGGCGGCGTTGTCGCCGTAGCCGATGCCGGCCCTGGCGATGATGTGGCGCACGAGCGAGTAGCCGTTGGAGTGCAGCCCGCTCGATCCGAGGGCGAGCACGACGTCGCCGTCCTGCACCCGCTCGGCGCCGAGCACGGCATCCGCCTCGACGATGCCGGTGGCGGCGCCTGCGACGTCGTAGTCGCGGGGGCCGAGGAGCCCCGGGTGCTCGGCGGTCTCGCCGCCGACGAGGGCCGTGCCCGTGGCCTTGGCGCCGTCGGCGATGCCGCGGACGATGTCGGCGATGCGCTCGGGGAACACCTTGCCGCAGGCGATGTAGTCGGTCATGAAGAGCGGCTTCGCCCCCACGACGACGATGTCGTCGACGACCATGCCGACGAGGTCCTGACCGATCGTGTCGTGCTTGTCGATGGCCTGCGCGATCGCGACCTTCGTGCCGACGCCGTCGGTGCTCGTCGCGAGCAGCGGGCGGCGGTACGACAGCAGGGCGCTCGCGTCGAAGAGGCCGGCGAAGCCGCCGACGCCGCCGAGCACTTCGGGGCCGTGCGTCGCGCGCACGGACGACTTCATCAGTTCGACGGCGAGATCACCGGCAGCGGTGTCGACGCCGGCTTCGGAATAGGGATTGGTGGAGGAGGCAGCCACCCCTCAAGACTACCGCCCCGGATCATCCCTCTCCGCCGGTGCCGTCCTGGTGCCACGGGGGCGCTCTGCTCCTACGATGGGGCTATGTCCGATAAGCCCCAGTGGCTGATCCGCGAGGATGCGAGCGTGCCGGTGCTGCTCGCGCTCGCGCTGCGCCAGGCGCTCGGCGTGCGCGCACCGGACGAACTGCCGGCCCTGCGCGATCTCGGCGTCAGGATGCCGGATGCCGAGGACGCGACGGCCGCACTGGAGACCCAGTGGCGGGAGTACTGGGACATGACGGTCGAGCCGAGGGCGCACAGGGCATCCGGCCCTCTCGAGCTCGTGGAAGGGTTCGACACGCTGGTGGCGCTGCCGCAGTCCGGCGCCGAGCAGTTGCGCGATGCGATCCGTCCGCTCGCCGAGCCCTCGCTGCGGTACGCCAGGGCCGAGCACCGGCGGTACTCGGACTCGATGCGCTCGACGACAGGGGGCGGCGCCTACCGCGCGTATGCCTCGGCGATCGCGGAGTTCGAGCGGGATATCGGCAGGCGCGCGCACTCCTTCGAGCTGAACGTGCAGGTGCTGCCGTTCACTCAGCGCGGCATCTGGTGGATCGGCGATCTTTCCGTCGCCGTGACGGACGGTCTGCGGCGCGACGTCGTCGCCTTCGACGCGGCGATCAGGCCGGTGATCGCGGAGCTCGCCTAGGAGGCGCTGTCCTCGGCATCCGGCTCGGCGCTCGCGGCGACCACCGTCTCGCGGTCGACGCGCACGACGCGGTCGTGCCGTCGGGCGAGGCGCTCGAAGACGAGACCGACGACACCGCCGAGGGCGAGACCCGCAGGCGCGGTCCACAGCAGGAGGAAGCCGAACACCTGGCCTGCCGGGTAGACGACATCGAGCGCCTCGGACTTCTCGAAACTCCCCGTGTAGGTGAGGATCACCGCCACGATGATGCCGACGACGACACCGATCCCCATGAAGACACCGAAGCGCGGCACGCGACGGACGGTCGCTTCGACGGTGTGGTGGGTCTCGGGGCTGGCCATGTCTCCATTGTCCCACTCGCCGGCTGTGTCCGCGCCGCGTCCCCGCGGCCATACGGCGCAGGGGCCCGATCCGAAGACCGGGCCCCTGCGCGTCCTGCGGGATCAGAGCGTGTCGGATGCCTCCGTGGCCGCCGCCGCTGCGCGGCGGCGGACGATCAGCACGGTGCCGGCGATCGCGAGGGCCACCAGGAGCGCCCCACCGGCGATCCACGGCCACGCGAGCGGGGTCGTGTCGACGCCGATCGCCTCGTCCGTGAGCGCGGCGACCGGGGCTTCCGCCTCGGCCTCCGGCTCCTCGACAGGGGCAACGCCGCAGTCCGCGGCGACCGGGATGACCGCGCTCAGAGCATCGAGCGGGTCGCCTGCCGGGTAGGTGCCGAAGGCGGCGGCCCCTGCGTCGGTCAGCGTCGTCGGCAGCGCATCGAGGGAGATGACCCCGTCGACGGCTGTGAGCCCGTCCAGAGCGAACTCCGCGAAACGGACGCCCTGCTGCTCGACGGCATCGCCGCCCTGGGTCGTGCCAGTGACGTCGAACACGACGTAGCCCTTGTCGCCGGCGAACTCCAGGCGGGCGTTCGCGAGCGTGGTGTCGAGCGCGCCCTCGTGACCGGTGAAGCGGATGGATCCGCCGTAGGTCACAAGGCCCGTGGCCGTCGCGGGGTCGACCGCTCCCGTTCCGCTCTGCCAGACGTAGTCGGGGTAGCGGTACTCGACGCCGGTGAGCTCCCAGCCGCCGGCCGCGATGCCCTCGATGTAGCTGCGGAACGACTCCTTGAAGCCCCAGTTCAGCGTTGCCCCCTCGACGACGCACTGTCCGGCGGCGACAGCGGCTGCGGCGCGTGCGAGCGTGAACTCGAGCCCATGGCTGACCGAACCCTGCAGCGTCAGGGTGTGCGCGCCGTCGGCGAGCGTGGCAGGAAGGGTTCCCGTCCAGGTCGCGACGCCGTCGGCATCCGCCGTCACGGTGTCCAGCAGCACGGGCGTCGAATACACGACGACCTTGATGCCCTCTTCGTTCGGCTGGAATCCACTGCCGGACACCGTCGCCTGCTGGCCGGCCTGCAATGCGGCGAGGTTCGCCTCGTCGATCTGGAGCCCGCCGGTCGCCGGAGGCGTCTCGGGGAGCTCCTCCTTCTCCTTCTCCGGAGCGCTCGCCACCGTGCCGGTCTGGCCCGCCGGAGCCGCAGCAGCGGCGCCGATCGTGAAGGTCACGGCGTCGAGGTTCGTGTCGTAGCCGCTGAGGACCCTCGCTCGACCCTCGCTCGTGAGCGATGCCGGCGCCGCCGTGTAGGTCACGGCTCCGCCCGACGTGGTCTTGCGCGCCGAGCTGAGATCCAGCGTCGCGAACGCCACCGAGGCGCCGCCGTGGGTCACGTACAGCGTCGCCGTGCTCGCGGACGAGATGCGGATGCGCGGGTTCGACACCGTGACATCCAGGATGCCGTCGTGTCCGGTGAACCGCACCGAACCGCCGTAGGTGACGCTGCCGAGGCCCGTCGAGGCGACGTAGCTGCTGGAGGTCTGGCCGAACTGGAACTGGCTTCCCGACCGGGTCGCACCGTTCGAGACGGTGATCGCGCCGTGCGCGATCGGGCCCGTGACGTAGTTCGCGAACGACGACGAGATCGACCAGAGCAGCGAGCCGCCCTTGACCGGGGTGGTCGGCTTCGTCGGAGTGGTCGGGGTCGTCCCCGGTTCCTCCGGCTCCTCCGGCGTGACCGGTCCTTCGGCGTCGGCGAAGGAGATCGCGACGGAGCGCTCGGCATCCGCCTGCACGACACCGCCGGCACCGACGGTGAAGACCGCGAACGTCCCGCCGGAGCCCGCCTTCGCAGCGAGCGCCGACTTCGTCACCTCGACGGTCCAGGTCGCATCGGCCGTGCCGTCGCCGTTGTCTGTCCACTTCGTCGGCGCCGCGAAGTTCGCCGCATCCGCCACCCAGGTGGCCTCCGCGTAGCCGCGAGCATCCGATGCCGCGCCCTCGGAGGGACGCCAGGTGTCGGCGATCCAGCCGACCTGGATGTAGAAACCGGCCTTGCCCGAGGTGTACTTGGATGCCGCGGTCGCCGGGTAGTTCTTCGCCGTGATCGTCAGCGTCTCACCCTCAGGATCGAGATCCGTGGTCTTCGAGACTGTGAGCGAAGACGCCTCCGGCTCTGGCTCTGGCTGGGCGAACGTGATCGCGACAGCATGCTCGGCATCCGCCTGCACGACACCGCCTGCGCCGACCGTGAACACGGCGTAGGAGCCGCCTCCCGCGGGCAGCGGTGCGGCCTCGAGTGCCGCCTCACTGACCTCGATCGTCCACGTCACATCCGCGGTGCCATCGCCGTTGTCTGTCCACTTCGTCGGCGCCGCGAAGTTCGCCGCATCCGCCACCCACGTCGAGACCGCGCTCTTGCGCGCCGTAGACGCCGCACCCTCCGACGGACGCCACGTCTCAGCGATCGTGCCGACCTGGATGTAGAAACCAGCCTTGCCCGAACCGTGCTTCGACGCCTCGGTCGCGGGGTAGTTCTCCGCCGTGATCGTCAGCGTCTCACCCTCAGGATCGAGATCCGTGGTCTTCGAGACTGTGAGCGAAGACGCCTCCGGCTCTGGCTCTGGCTGGGCGAACGTGATCGCGACAGCATGCTCGGCATCCGCCTGCACCACACCGCCTGCGCCGACCGTGAACACCGCATAGGAGCCGCCTCCCGCGGGCAGCGGTGCGGCCTCGAGTGCCGCCTCACTGACCTCGATCCTCCACGTCACATCCGCGGTGCCATCGCCGTTGTCGGTCCACTTCGTCGGCGCGAGCACGTTCGCCGCATCCGCCACCCACGTCGAGACCGCGCTCTTGCGCGCCGTAGACGCCGCACCCTCCGACGGACGCCACGTCTCAGCGATCGTGCCGACCTGGATGTAGAAACCAGCCTTGCCCGAACCGTGCTTCGACGCCTCGGTCGCGGGGTAGTTCTTCGCCGTGATCGTCAGCGTCTCACCCTCAGGATTCAGGTCGGTCGTCTTCGAAACCGTCAGCGAAGACGGCTCTGGCTCTGGCTCCGGCTCCGGCTCCGGCTCCGGCTCCGCGAAGGAGATCGCCACAGCATGCTCGGCATCCGCCTGCACGACACCGCCGGCACCGACCGTGAACACGGCGAGGCTCCCGCCACCTGCGGCCAGCGGCTTGGCGAGCAGCGCCGCCTCGCTCACATCGACCGTCCACGTCACGTCCGCCGTGCCGTCGCCGTTGTCCGTCCACTTCGTCGTCGCGAGCGTGTTCGCCGCATCTGCGACCCACGCGGAGTAGGCGTTCGTCCGCGCCGAGCTGGCGGCGCCCTCGGAGGGACGCCACGAGTCGGCGATCCAGCCGACCTGGATGTAGAAACCGGCCTTGCCCGAACCGTGCTTCGACGCCTCGGTCGCGGGGTAGTTCTCCGCCGTGATCGTCAGCGTCTCACCGGACGGGTCGAGCTCCGTCGTCTGCGACACCGTGAGGGAGGAGGCCGCCGGCTGAGGCTCGGGCTCGGGCTCCGGCTCCGGCTCCGGCTCCGGCTCCGGCTCGGGCTCCGGCGCGGGCGGGAAGACGGCATCCCACTGCGCGGAGGAGATGCTCACGGTCGAGCGGCCGTACTCCGTCGCGGCGGTGTACCCGCTGTGCTGCTTCCAGATCACGACCTCGTAGTTCTTCGTGCGGTCGAGATCCGCGGCCTCCGCCGTGAGGGTGAACGAGGTCGAACCCGCGCTCACGGAGGGGAAGGGCAGCGCGAACGCGATGTACGACATCCCGTTGAGGGCCTCGTATTGCCCCTCTTCGATGAGGGCGGCGTAGGCTCCAGCGACGCCCTCGGGAAGCCCGGAGGCGTCGACCCGGATGCTGAGCCCCGACTCGTCCGCCGAGGCGACCGTCGTGTTCACGACTCCGGTCGCCGCCGACGCCGGCTGACTGGTCAGGACGCCGGCCATGGCCAGCAGGAAGGACAGCAGGGCGGCCAGCAGCACGTGTGTGCGGCTGGGCCCCGACTCGGTATGCGCTGTGATGTTCACGAGGTCTCCCGGCGCTCTGCGAGCGTGCGCGAGCACACGCTCCGGGTGCCGCTATGCAATCGGGTGAAGGGTGAGAGTTTGGTTAGGATAGGCTAAGCAAGCTCGATTCCGAGCGTAGTGCGCCCCTTCCTCGGGCGTCAACTTTTAGGAAAGCCTCACCTAATGCAACGCCCCGTGATCTCCCTTGCGGCTGCGGCCGTGCTGCTGCTCTCCCTCTCCGCATGCGCGGCCCCCACTCCCCCCGCGAGCAGCGAGCCGAGCCCGGCCGAGACCTGCGTCGGCGCGGACCAGCTGCTCTCCGACCTCGACCTCGTCGATGACGTGCGCACCGCCGAGGGGGTCTCGACCGCGTGCCTCCCTTCTCACGCCGTGTCCGTCGTCGATGACGACACCGCGCCAGCGCTCCCCGCGACGGTGACCGACAGCGAGGGCCGCGAGATCGAGATCACCTCGGTCGACCGCATCCTCCCGATCGACATCTCGGGCACCATCGCCTCGACGGTCTTCGCCCTCGGAATGGGCGACCAGGTGGTCGGCCGCGATGCATCCACCGACTTCGCCGGCACCGAGGAGCTGCCCGTCGTCACCGCGACCGGGCACACGCTCAACGCCGAGGCGATCCTCGAGCTCGCACCGACCGTCATCCTCACGGACACGACGATCGGCCCCAAGGAAGTGCGCCAGCAGCTGCGCGACGCGGGCATCGCGGTGGTCGTGATCTCCAGCGAGCGGCGCCTCGACACCGCGGACGACCTGGTGACCGAGATCGCCGCCGCGCTCGGCATCCCCTCGCGCGGAGACGCCCTCATCGCGCAGCAGGACGCCGCCCTCGACGCCGCTCTCGACGAGATCGCCGCCGTCATCCCAGATGACGCGGAGGATCGGGCGCGGATGCTCTTCCTCTACGTGCGCGGCACCGCGAACGTCTACTACATCTTCGGCGCCGACTCCGGGGCGGACTCCCTCATCGAATCGATCGGAGGCGTCGACGTCGCGAGTGAGATCGGCTGGGAGGGGATGAAGCCGATGACCGCCGAGGCTCTCGTGGCCGCGCAGCCCGATGTGCTCGTCATGATGACCGACGGGCTGGAGTCCGTGGGAGGCGTCGACGGTCTCATCGAGCGCGTGCCGGCTGTCGCCGAGACACCGGCCGGCGCGAATCGCCGCGTGATCGACATGGCCGACAGCGAGATCCTCAGCTTCGGCCCCCGGTCGGCGGAGATCATCCGGGCCCTGGCTCGTGCGCTGTACGCGCCGGATTCGTCTCCGGCATCCGGAACCGCCGGATGACCGTCGAGACTCCGGCTCCCGCCCGCCGCACGCCAGCGCGCAGCAGGAGCAGATTCGCGCTGATCGTCGCCGGACTCCTCGTCGCACTCGTCGTCACCGCGATCGCCGCGCTCACCAATGGGCAGTACTCCCTTTCCCCCACCGGAGTCGTCGGCGTGCTGCTTCAGGCGATCGGCATCGACACGCCTTGGGCCCCGACGGACACGACGGATGCCGGGGTGATCCTCAACCTGCGGCTGCCCCGGCTCGTGCTCGGCCTGCTGGTGGGCGCCGCACTGGCCGTCTCCGGCGTGCTCATGCAGGCCGTGTTCGGGAACCCGCTCGCCGACGCGAGCGTCGTCGGCGTCTCCTCCGGCGCGGCGCTCGGCGCCGCCGCGAGCATCACGTTCGGCCTCGCCACCTTCGGGATGTGGACGACGCCCGCGTTCGCGTTCCTCGGCGGCCTGGTCGCCGTCTTCTCGGTGTACTTCATCAGCCGATCCGGCGGGAGGACGGAGGTGGTGACCCTGCTGCTCACGGGCATCGCCATCAACGCGATCGGCGGTGCAGGGATGGCGTTCTTCACCTTCCTCGGAACCACCTCGACGCGCGAGGAGATCGTGTTCTGGCAGCTCGGCTCGCTCAACGGCGCCCTCTGGCCGAACATCGCCCTCGTCGCCCCGCTCGTCGCGATCGGCATCGCCGTCGCGCTCATCGTGTCGCACCAGCTCGACCTCTTCTCGCTCGGCGAGCGCACCGCACGCCATCTGGGTGTGCGCGTCGAGCTGCTCCGGATGATCGTGATCGTGACGGTCGCCCTGCTCGTGTGCGCCGCGGTCGCGTTCGCCGGGACGATCGGCTTCGTCGGTCTCGTCGTCCCCCACCTCATGCGGATGGCGATCGGCCCCGCGCACCTGCCCCTGGTGATCTCCTCCGCCATCGGGGGCGCCCTGCTCATCAGCCTCGCCGACCTCCTCGCCCGCACCCTCGTGCCGCTCTCCGACATGCCGATCGGCATGATCACCTCGCTCGTCGGAGGCCCCTTCTTCCTCTGGCTGCTGGTGCGCACGCGCCGGAGATCGGGAGGCTGGGCATGACCGCGCTGCTCAGCGCCGACGGGGTCACGGTGCGCCCCTCGCCGGGCGGGAAGACGATCCTCGAGAACGCATCCATCGAGATCCGGCCCGGGCAGATCCACGCGCTCATCGGTCCGAACGGCGCCGGCAAGTCGACGCTCTTCGGCGTCCTCGCCGGAGACGTCGCCGCCGAGCGCGGCACCGTGCTGCTCGACGGGCGCCCGATCTCGGAGATCCCTGCGAAGGAGCTCGCCCGCCGTCGCGCCGTGCTGCTGCAGGAGAACGCCGTCTCGTTCCCGTTCGCCGTGGAGCAGGTCGTCCGGATGGGCAGGGCGCCGTGGGCACGCACGGAGGCCGAGGACGCCGATGACGAGGTCGTGGCCGCCGCGATGGCCGCGACCGACGTCCTCCCGCTCTCCGCACGATCGGTGTCCTCGCTCTCGGGCGGAGAGCGGGCACGGGTCGCACTGTCCCGCGTCCTCGCGCAGACCACCCCCGTCCTGCTCCTCGACGAGCCGACGGCCGCCCTCGATCTGAGACACCACGAGGACGTCATGCGCCTGATCAGGGAGCGCGCAGACGCCGGCGTCGCCGTCGCCGTCGTGCTGCACGACCTCAACGCCGCTCTCGCCCACGCCGACCGGATCACGCTCCTCTCGCACGGCAGGGTGGCCGCCTCCGGCGATCCGGCCGACGTGCTCACCCCTGAACGCGTCGAGGAGGTCTACGGTCAGGCCGTCGACGTCTTCCCGCATCCGCGCACCGGCGTTCCGCTCGTGGTCGCCCGGCGCTGAGCGTGGTCAGGGCCGCAGCGGCAGCAGGTCGCTGAGGTCGGCGCGGATGCCGGAGGCGTGCACACGCCCCGCATCCACCGCCGTCTGCCACGGCTCCGCGCCTGTGGCGAGGGCGATCCAGGTCGCGGCGTCCATCTCGATGACGTTCGGCGGCGTCCCGCGGGTGTGGCGCGGTCCCTGCACGACCTGCACGGCGCCGAACGGCGGCACACGCACCTCGACGCTGTTGCCTGGCGCCTTCTCGTCGAGCAGCTGCAGGAGATAGCGCACGGCCGTGGCGGTTGCCGTGCGTGCGGGCTTCTCCCCCGCCGCACGCGCGGCTTCGACCACGGCGAGCGCGGCGCGCCCCGCGGCGGTGTCGATCGAGCGGGCCATGGTCCCAGCCTATGCACGCAGGACGCGTCGGATGCTACGCCGCAGGCGCCTCGAGCCGGACGAGGCGGACGAAACGCACCACCAGATCGTCTGCGCCCTCGGCGAGCGCGATCCGCAGACGCGTCGCCTCCTCCGCCACCGCACCGTCCGGAAGGGCGATCGTCGCGGTGCGCCACGTGCCGCTGCCGGCGCGCGCGACCTCCGCCGATGAACCGCCCGCCGTCTCGACCGTGAACGAGCCCGATCCGGAATCGAGGAACGTCACCTTGAGGACCGAGCCGCCGGAGGTGGATGCCGCGAAGGCGTCGTCGACCTCCAGCACGAAGCCGGTGTCCCCCTCTGACACGTCCGTCGACAGCCCCTCATAGGCCGTCCCGTTCACCGCTTCGACCTCGCCGACGTGGGCGTCGACCTCGGTGCGATGCGCCACCGACCCCGTCTCATCCACCTGCACGAGCCAGCGCTCGAGGTTGCGCACCCACGGCCTGGTGCTCCACTCCCGCGGGAACTCCTCGTCGATCCAGAAGGTGTCCTCGGCGTCGCGGAAGGCCGCCCAGGCGTCCGGCGCGGTGGCGGCGGTGTGACCCAGCTCGAGACGCACCCAGTCCCAGTGCTCGGGGTACTCGGCCATGTACGAGTCCTCCGGAACGACGTACATCCAGTTCATCCGCAGCTGCAGCGCCTTCAGATTGGCCTGACGGACGGCGTAGGAAGGATCGCCCGTCTCGTATCCGCAGTCCGTGAAGCACTCGTTCTCGGTGGCGACGACGAACTCCCCCGAGTGGATCGGCAACGACTCGTCGACGATCATGTGACCGTCCGGCTGGATCGTCGATCCGTACGAAGGCGCCTCGCTGAGGTGGAAGTTGCTCGGCTCTGTGATGCCGGTGCGGATGCCCATCCCGGCATCCACCGCCTGCTGCGCGAGCAGGTCGTCGGCCGCGCCGAAGGGTCCGAACGGATAGTCCTCGCCGGTGAAGACGAGCTTGTGCGCATCCGCGCCGAAGATGTCGACGAGGTCGGTCCAGGCGTGGTCGTACCAGGAGAGGTAGGCGTCCTCATCGAGATCGCCCGCGTCGATCGCCTCTCCGATGATGTCGTAGTCGTACTCGGCCCAGCTGAAGGCGCCGGGGACGTACACGAACCGCAGCCGCTCGTCCGCGGCGAGGCCGAGATCGACGAACACGGCGCGGTAGCTGTCCATGAGGTGACCCCACACGCATTCGTCCCAGATCGGGAGATGACGTTCGCCGTCCGCGTCCGGACCGTAACTGCTCACCCCGCAGTCCTCAGCGACCCATTCCGGCGCCCAGCTCTCGCCGCTGGCGAACAGCCGCATCCAGAAGTCGCCGTCCTCCGCGAGCTGCGCGTCGAGGCCGTCCAGTTCCATCCCCTGCGCGGAGCCGGATGCCTCCCGATCGATCGATCCGCCCTGTCCGGGCTGGATCTGCCGCCAGGTCACGTCGACGGAACGGAGGCCGACGAGGTGCTCCTCGGATGCCTCCTCCGAGAAGAAGCCCGAGTTCGCGGCAGGGCGCACCCACGACGGCAGCGTCCAGTCCTCGCCGTCCGCGAGGACGACGCCGTCCCCCGCATCCACGAATCCGGCGGTCGGCCCGCGGTCGAGGTCGACATCGAGCTCGTCGCCGGTGGGGAGCTGCGGCTGCTCCGCCGTGCATCCGCCCAGCGCCGCGAGCACGACGACAGCGGCGATCGCGCGCACGACGACGGAGCCCCTCATGCCCGCGAGCCTAGCCCGGACCGGTCCTTCCCGTTCAGCACCGGACAGGCCACCACCCGCCTGCCCGGCGTACGCTCGAAGCATGCCCCCGCACTCCGAAGGCGCCCGCGCGCAGCTGCTCGCCGCATCGGCGGCGGCCGCGTGGGCGGGGCCGTTCCCGCCGCTCGCGGATGCGTCGGCAGCCCGCCGCGCCGCCGTGCTCATCCTCTTCGGCGTCCTCGACAGCATCCCCGCCCCTGTCGCCGACGCCGCCGTCGCGCGCGATCTCGACGTGCTGCTGCAGCGCCGCGCGCCCACGCTGTCCGCGCACCCCGGTCAGGTCTCGTTCCCCGGCGGCGGCTGGGAGCCCGGCGATGCGGATGCCGCGGCCACGGCGCTCCGGGAGGCCGAGGAGGAGACCGGGCTCGACCCTGCAGGAGTGGAGATCCTCGCCACCCTGCCCGAGCTGCCCCTGGCCGCCAGCAATCACAGGGTCGCACTGGTGCTGGGCTGGTGGCGGCATCCGTCCCGCGTCGTCGCGGTCGATCACGCCGAGACCGTCGAGGTCTTCCGCGTGCCCGTGGCGCAGCTGCTCGACCCTGCAACACGCTTCACCTCGGTGATCGAGCGCTCCGGTCGCCGCTTCAGCGGCCCCGCCTTCGACGTCGACGGCACCATCGTGTGGGGCTTCACCGCCATGGTGCTCGACGGCCTCTTCGAGGCGGCCGGATGGAACACGCCCTGGGATCGGAGCGACGAGCGCCCCGTCGCGCTCTGAGCCTCCTCTCCCCCGTCTCGGTAGGCTAAGGGGGTGAAGATCCTCGTCCTCGGTTCCGGTGCCCGTGAGCACGCGATCATCCTCGCCCTGCGAGCGGAGGACGCGGAGCACGACGTCTACGCCGCTCCCGGCAACGCGGGCATCGCGCAGGATGCCGTGCTCGTCGGCGTCGACCCGCTCGATGGCGCGGCCGTCACCGCCTTCGCGAACGAGCACGCCATCGACCTCGTCGTGATCGGCCCCGAGGCGCCCCTCGTCGCCGGTGTGGCCGATGTGCTGCGCGAGCGGGGCATTCCGGTGTTCGGCCCCGGCAAGGCGGCGGCGCAGCTCGAGGGATCCAAGGCGTTCGCGAAGCGGATCATGGATGCCGCCGGCGTGCCCACCGGTCGCGCGGCGAGGGCGGCGACCCTCGCCGAAGTGGAGGCCGCCTTCGACGAACTCGGCGCACCGCACGTCGTCAAGGCCGACGGCCTGGCCGCGGGCAAGGGCGTCATCGTGACCTCCGACCGCGCCGAGGCGCTCGCGCACGCGGAGCACTACCTGCCGTCGGGCCCCGTGCTGGTCGAGGAGTTCCTCTCCGGCCCCGAGGTCTCGCTGTTCTTCCTCTCCGACGGCGACACCGTCCGCGCCCTCAGCCCCGCGCAGGACTTCAAGCGCGCCTTCGACGGCGACGAAGGCCCGAACACGGGCGGCATGGGAGCGTACTCGCCGCTGCCGTGGCTCGCCGAGCAGTTCGGCAGCGTCGATGCCTTCGTCGAGGAGGTCACCCGCGATGTGGCGCTCCCCGTGATCCGTCAGCTGGACGCCGAGGGCACCCCGTTCATCGGGCTCCTCTACGCCGGGCTGATCCTCACGGAATCCGGCGTGCGCGTCATCGAGTTCAACGCCCGCTTCGGCGATCCCGAGACGCAGGTCGTGCTGCCGCGGCTCGTCACCCCGCTCTCCGAGCTGCTCTTCGCGGCAGCATCCGGAACCCTCGAGGACCAGCCGCAGCCGGCTTTCACCGACGACGTGGCGATCACGGTGGTACTCGCCAGCGAGGGCTACCCCGAGGCCCCGCAGACCGGGCGCCCGATCGCCGGCCTGGCCGACGCGGCGGCTGTCGAGGGCGTGCGGCTCATTCACGCGGCGACCGCGGGCCCGGATGCTCCCGGCGGCGACCTCCTGGCGACCGGCGGTCGCGTGCTGAACGTCGTGGCGACGGCATCCGACTTCGCGACCGCGCGTGCGCGCGCCTACGACGCGATGGGCAGGATCACGCTCGACGGCGCGCACTACCGCCGCGACATCGCCGCCCGCGTCGCGGAGTAAGTCGCGCCGCAGCATCCGCGCACCCGGAGCCTCGGACGGATGCGGGATCAGAAACACACCCCGGCGCCCTCGCACGGGTGCGTTTTCGATCCCGCGTCGCGGCGGATGCGGTCGCCCGGTACGTTTTCGATCCCGCGTCTCGCGACGGTCGGTGTCGCCGGACAGCGCGATCCGACGCTCACGCCTCCAGGGCGAGGCTGTACGGCAGGATCTCCGGCGACAGCACGTGCTCGACGGCGAGGATGCTCGCTCCGCGCACCGCGGCTTGACTGGCCGCGACGGACTGCACGATCGCGAGATGCTCAGTCGCGAGCGGCATCGATCGCGTGTAGACGACTTCACGAACGCCGGCGATCAGATGCTCGCCGACGCGCGCCATCGCCCCTCCGATCGAGATCACCGAGGGGTTCAGCAGGCTCACCGACGCGGTGAGGACCTCTCCCAGATCGCGACCGGCTTGGCGCACCGCCTGGATGGCTTCGAGATTGCCGGCCTTGACCAGCTCGACGACGTCGTCGCCGTCCTGCGCTGCGATCCCGCGCGCAGTGAGGGTGCGGGCGATCGCCGGCCCGGAGGCCAGGGCCTCCAGGCATCCGGTGTTGCCGCAGTGGCACGGCACATCACCCCCGCGCGCGACGCGCACGTGTCCGAGGTCGCCCGCGATCCCCTGCGCACCACGCAGCAGACGCCCGTCTGAGATGACACCGGCGCCGATGCCGGTCGCGACCTTGACGAACAGCATGTGATCCGTGCCCGGCCAGGCGACAGCGCGCTCGCCGATCGCCGAGATGTTCACATCGTTGTCGACGAGCACCGGCACCTCGAGGTGCTGCTGCACCCACCCCGGCACGTCGAAGCCATCCCAGCCCGGCATGATGGGCGGCTTGGCCGGTCGCCCGGTGGAGTGCTCCACCGGGCCGGGAACTCCGACTCCGACTGCGGCGACACGGTCGTGGGAGACGCCCGCCTCCGCCACGAGCTCGCCGACGGTGTCGACCATCCAGGAGAGAACCGCCTCCGGGCCGAGGGAGACCGCGATGCGCCCGCTGCGCTCCGCGAGGACGTCACCGGCGAGATCGGTCACCGCGACGGTGGTGTGCGACGCTCCGATGTCCACGGCGATGACGACCTTCGCCGCGGGGTTCAGCGCGAACTGCGAAGAGGGTCTGCCTCCCGTCGAGACGGCGTCGGAGACGGGCGTGATCAGGCCGAGCCGCATGAGCTCGTCGACGCGGGCCGCTACCGTCGACCGGGCGAGGCCCGAGGACTTGGCCAGTTCGGCGCGGGTGCGCGGCACGCCGTCCCGGAGCAGCTGGAAGAGCTGACCGACTGCGACGGAGTTGGGATTGATTGCCATTCTTCCCCTGTGCGTGTCCTGGTGGGCGTTGCGATGACGCACGTGTGATGCGCGTTCTCGTCGCTGCGCCCAAGATCGAAAGTCTACGCGCGGAGGGTCAGGCCCCCGCGTTCGTGACCTGCGATTGCGGTGCGCGCAGTGGTCGCCGGATCCGGCCTGCGGCGAATCGCTGCTGCAGCAGGACGGCCACCACGATGATCACGCCCTTCGCGACGGCCTGAGCAGACGACGGCAGGTTGTTCTGGACGAACACATTGGAGAGGGTCGCGAAGATCAGCACGCCGAACACCGTCCCCGTGATCGTGCCTCGGCCTCCGACCAGCAGCGTGCCGCCGACCACGACGGCTGCGATCACATCGAGCTCGAGGAGGGTGCCGTGGGTGGACGTGCCGGCGGTGGTTCGGCCGAGGTACATGACGGCGGCGATGCCTGCGGTGAGGCCGACGATCGCGTACAGCCACATCGTGTGCCGCTTCACCTTGATGCCGGCGAGGCGGGCGGCCTCCGGGTTGCCGCCGATCGCGACCGTGCGCCGACCGAACGTCGTACGGTTGAGCAGGAACCAGCCTGCGACGGCGACGACGACGAAGATCCAGATCAGGAGATCCACGCCGAGCAGGTCGACGTTCATCGCACGGACGAAGTCGCGGTCGGAGATCACGAGGGTGCGATTGTTCGCAAGGATCTCGGCGAGCCCTCTGGCGCCGACCATCATGGCCAGCGTCGCCATGAAGGCGGCGACCTTTCCGTAGGCGATGACGACACCGTTGATGAGACCGGCCCCGAGCCCGACGGCGAGCGCGACGATCGCGGTCACGATCCAGTGGCTCGAGCCGGCGATGTCCTGGATCGCCGCCAGGGAGGCCACGACGGAGGCGAGCGCGAGGACGGCGCCGACGGAGAGGTCGATGCCGCCGGCGATGATCACGAAGGTCATGCCGATGGCGACGACGCCGGTGATCGAGGCCTGACGGAGGATGACGAGGGCGTTGTCGAAGTTCGCGAAGTTCGACGACGTCGCCGCGCCGACGACGACGATCGCCAGCAGCGCGACGACGAGCCCGAGGTTGCGTCCGACGGATCCGGACATCAGCCGCCGGAGGGCCGAGTCCTCCTGCGCGCTCGCGGGCGGGGTGGGTGTGGTCTGCACGCTCACGCGGCGACTCCTTTCATGACGAGGTCGAGCACACCGTGCTCGTCGATCTCCGATGCGGGAAGCGAGGCGAGCACGCGGCCGTCGCCGATGACGAGGACGTCGTCCGCGAGGCCGAGGACCTCTTCGATCTCGCTCGAGACGATGACGATGGCGTGCCCTTCGGATGCGAGGCGGCGGATGAGCGCATAGATCTCCGACCGGGCCCCGATGTCGACGCCGCGGGTCGGCTCGTCCAGCAGCAGCACGCGACTTCCGTGAACGAGCCAGCGCGCGAGCAGGATCTTCTGCTGATTCCCGCCGGAGAGCGTCGCGGCCGGCCTGTCCGGATCGGCGGGGCGCAGCTCGAGCGCAGTGATCTGATCGTCGGCGATGCGGCGCTCGCGGCGCTCGTCCAGCAGGGATGCCTTCGCGAACCGCGCGAACGACGACAGCGTGATGTTCTTGAAGATCGGCTCCCCGAGGACGAGCCCCTGGGACTTGCGCTCCTCCGGGCTGAGCCCGATACCGGCTTCGACCGCGGCCACCACGGATCCCCGTCGCAGCGCCGCCCCCTCGACGCGGACCGTGCCGGACGTGGCCCGGCGCGCGCCGTAGATCGTCTCGAGGATCTCACTGCGACCGGAGCCGACGAGGCCCGCGAGCCCGATGATCTCGCCGGCGCGCACCGAGAACGAGACGTCTTCGAAGACTCCGGCCAGACCGAGGCCGTCGACGGAGAGCAGCACCGCGGCGTCCTCGGCGACGGGTTCGGCCGGCGGGAACACGTTCTGCACCGTGCGACCGGTCATGTATCGGATGAGCTCGGCGGTCGGCGTCTCCGAGACGGGGAGATCGCGCGCCACGGTCGATCCGTCCTTGAGGACGGTGATGCGATCGCCGATCTCACGGATCTCCTCGAGACGGTGGGTGATGTACACCACTGCGATCCCCTGAGCGGTCAGCTCGCGGACGACCGCGAAGAGGTTCTTCACCTCTTCGGAGTCGAGGACGGCGGACGGCTCATCCATGATGATCAGTCGCGTGTCGTGGGACAGCGCCCTCGTCATGCTGACGATCTGCTTCTCCGCCGCGCTCAGCGTGCCGACCTCTGCGTTCGGGGACAGGTTCCCGTGACCCAGCCGTTGGAGCAGGCGCCTGGTCTCCTGGAGCAGTCGACGCCGATCGGTGAAGCCGAGCCTGTCGAACTCGTGGCCGAGGAACACGTTCTCGGCCACCGTCAGCCCGTCGACCACGTCGAGCTCCTGGTACATGGTCGAGATGCCGAGCGAGATCGCCGCCTGCGGGTCGCTGATCTCGACGACCTCGTCGCGCCACAGGATCTCTCCGGCGTCGGGGGTGTGGACGCCCGCGAGGGTCTTGATCAGTGTCGACTTGCCGGCGCCGTTCTGCCCGAGGAGGCAATGCACCTCGCCCGCACGGACGTTCAGATCGACGCCGCGCAGCGCGCGGACGCCGACGAAGCTCTTCTCCACCGCGCGCATCTCGAGCAGCGGTGAGGTCTGGTCATCTTTGATCACACGAGGAACATAACATGCCTGCTCAAAGGAATCGAGAGGGGATTCTGCGGCGAAAGGACGAGGCTTCACGAAGATCGGGAGGAGGACGAGCGCCTGACTTCCTTGATATTCCAGGGCAGACGTACTTATGACCAAGATCAGACAAAAGCTGGCGGATATGTTCGTTCTTCTGTTACGTTGACCTCACCGTGCCGTGCACCGTCCGATCGGGCACTCGCCCACCGGCCCCGCACCGCACGCATCTGCATCACATTTCAAGGAGGAAAGACATGCACCGCATGCGTACCCGCGGGCTCCGCCCGCTGATGGCAGGAGCCGCCGCCGTGTTCGCCATCACCCTGATGGCCGGCTGCACCAGTGACGGCACCGAAGGCGACGAAGGCGCAGAGAACCAGGGCACGACGAGCGAGGAGAACGAGGCGTCCGGCGACACGGTCGTCATCGGATGGTCGGGACCCGAGGCCGACCACGGCTGGCTCGGGGCGATCAACTCCGGCGCGATCAATGCCGCAGAGGGCTTCGACGACGTCGAGCTCCGCCAGGCGGAGGGCACCAACGACGCCAATCAGCAGATCGCGGCGGTCGAGCAGTTCATCAACGAGGGCGTGGATGCGATCGTGCTCCTGCCCACCGACGGCGCCGCCCTCACCGAGGTGGCGATGAAGGCGATGGATGCCGGCATCCCGGTGATCAACGTCGACCGCGAGTTCTCCAATCCGTTCGCGTCGCGGATCACGATCCTCGGCGACAACTACGGCATGGGCGTGAGCGCGGGCACCTACATCTGCGAGCAGCTGGACGGACAGACCGACGCCGTCGTGGCCGAGATCGCCGGCATCGACTCGCTCCCGCTGACGCAGGACCGTTCGCAGGGCTTCCAGGATGCCCTCGACGGCTGCGGACTCGAGGTCTCCGCCAGGGTCGCCGCGGACTTCACCGTCGCGGGCGGGGAGAGCGCAGCATCCCAGCTGCTCTCCGCGAACCCTGAGATCGACGCGATCTGGAACCACGACGACGACCAGGGCGTCGGGGTCCTCGCCGCCATCGAGTCGGCGGGGCGCGACGAGTTCTTCCTCGTCGGCGGCGCAGGCAGCGTCAACATGATGGATCGCATCGAAGCCGATGACAGCGTCATCAAGGCGACCGTCATCTACCCGTCCACGCAGGCCGCGGACGGCATCGCCATGGCTCGCCTGATCGCGCAGGACAAGACGATGAGCGACCTGATCACACCCAGCGTGCCCTACCGGATCGTGCTGGACGCGCCCGTCGTGACGAAGGACAACGTCGCCGAGTTCATCAAGCTCGCGTTCGAGTCCTGACCACACGGTGGGGCGGGCGCTCGTGCACCGCCCCACCCCTCCCCGGGGAGCAGACATGACAACCGACCTGCGCGTGGCGATGATCGGCCACGGATTCATGGGAGCCGCCCACTCCGTCGGCTGGCGTCAGGCACCCGCCGCGTTCGACCTCCCGCGCACGCCGCGGATGACCGTTCTCGCCGGACGCGATGCGGACAAGACCGCCGCATCCGCGCGACGTTGGGGGTGGCAGGAGAGCAGCGACGACTGGCGACGCGTCATCGAGCGCGACGACATCGACCTCGTCGACATCGTGACCCCTGGGGATTCGCACGCGGAGATCGCGATCGCCGCGCTCGCCGCCGGCAAGCACGTGCTGTGCGAGAAGCCTCTGGCGAACTCCGTCGCCGAGGCCGAGGCCATGGCTGAGGCCGCGACGAAGGCGGCCGCACACGGGGTGCGCGCGATGGTCGGGTTCACCTATCGCCGCGTCCCGGCCGTCACGCTCATGCACGACCTGATCGCCCGAGGACAGATCGGCACGGTGCGTCAGGTGCGCGCGAGCTACCGGCAGGACTGGCTCGCCGACCCCGAGGCGCCGATGACCTGGCGACTGGACAAGCAGCTCGCCGGGTCCGGCGCGCTCGGCGACATCGGGGCCCACGTCATCGACATGGTGCAGTTCGTCACGGACCAGTACCTGGGCGAGGTGTCAGGCATCCTCGAGACACTCGTCGACGAGCGCCCCCTGCTCGGCGACAGCGTCGGCCTGGGCGGCACCGCCGGTGCGGGACGCGGCAGGGTCACCGTCGACGACCTCGCCCTGTTCACGGGAAGACTCGCCTCCGGCGTGCTCGCCTCCTTCGAGGCGAGCCGGTTCGCGACGGGACGCAAGAACGCGCTCGATCTGGAGATCTCCGGCGACGCCGGTGCGCTGCACTGGAACCTGGAGGATCTCAACGTCCTGGACTTCTACGACGCCACGGCCGGCGTCGCCACGCAGGGCTTCACCCGCATCCTCGTGACCGAGCCAGAGCATCCCTACGTCTCCGGCTGGTGGCCGAGCGGACACATGCTCGGCTACGAGCACGGCTTCTCGCACCAGGTGAAGGACCTCGTCGAGGCGATCGCGGAGGGCGTGGATCCGAAGCCTGGCTTCGACGATGGACTCCGCGTTCAGCGCGTGCTCGATGCGGTCGAACGCAGCGCTGCGAACCGTTCCGCCTGGACCGGAGTCTGACAGGGGCTCCCGCTGCCATCACCACGCGCGGCACAATGATCTCGACGAGAAGAGGACGATGATGTCACGACCGATCACGCTGTTCACCGGCCAGTGGGCCGATCTCCCGTTCGAAGAGGTGTGCCGCCTTGCCGGAGAGTGGGGATACGACGGCCTCGAGATCGCCTGTTGGGGCGACCATCTCGACCCCTGGCGCTGGGATGACGACGCCTACGTCCAGAACAGGCTCGACATTCTGGAGCGTCACGGGCTGAAGGTCTGGACGATCGCCAACCACCTCAAGGGCCAAGCCGTATGCGATGACCCGATCGATGAGCGCCACCACAACATGCTGTCCGAGCACGTCTGGGGCGACGGCGACGCGGAGGGCGTGCGCCAGCGCGCCGCGGAGGAGCTCAAGAACACCGCTCGCATCGCGGCGAAGCTGGGCGTGCGGACGGTCACGGGATTCACCGGTTCATCCATCTGGAAGTACGTCGCGATGTTCCCACCGGCGACGGAGGAGATGGTCGAGGCCGGCTACCGCGATTTCGCCGATCGATGGAATCCGATCCTCGATGTCTTCGACGAGGTGGGTGTGCGTTTCGCGCATGAGGTCCACCCGTCAGAGATCGCCTACGACTACTGGACGACCCATCGCGCCCTCGAGGCGATCGGGCACCGCGAGGCGTTCGGTCTGAACTGGGACCCGTCGCACATGGTGTGGCAGGACATCGATCCGGTCGCCTTCCTCTGGGACTTCCAGGACCGGATCCTCCACGTGCACTGCAAGGACACCAAGCGCCGACTCGGCAACGGGCGCAACGGACGACTGTCTTCGCACCTGCCCTGGGCGGACCCGCGCCGGGGATGGGATTTCATCTCCACCGGCCACGGCGATGTTCCGTGGGAGGACGCGTTCCGGATGCTGACCGCGATCGGATACGAGGGTCCGTTGTCGGTCGAGTGGGAGGATGCCGGGATGGACCGGCTCGTCGGCGCCCCCGAGGCGCTCGCATTCGTGCGGAGGCTCTCGTCGTTCCGCCCGGCGGATGCCGCGTTCGACTCCGCGTTCTCGACCCGCTGACCCCTCACCCACCCGGACTCGGGTGCATGCGGGATCGAAAACGCACCCCAGCCGCCCGGCTCCGGTGCGTTTTCGATCTCGCATCGCGGCGGGCGCGGCCTGCGGGGGCGTTCTCGATCCCGCGCCGCGGCGTTCCTACAGCTCGATCCAGTAGCGGCGCAGGCGCGGGTGGCCCTCCTCCGGTGCCTCGATGACGTCCTCGAGCACGCCGCCGGCGCCCTCGATGGTGCGGGCGGACCCTATGTTGTCGTCGTCGCAGGTCAGCATCACGCGCTCGAGACCGATCTCGCGCGCACGCTGCAGCGCGAGGCGCAGCCCGGCCGACGCATGGCCCTGCCTGCGGCGCGATGCGCGCACGGAGTAGCCGATGTGGCCGCCGAACCGGCGCAGCCAGTCGTTCAGCTCGTGCCGGAACGACACGAACCCGATGACCTCGTCATCCTCCGCGATCCAGTACAGGTCGTTGTGGACGAAGCCGTCCTCGGGCGGGATGCTCGTGTCGGCGATGCGTGCCGCCTTCTCGATCAGAGCATCCAGCGTCGCGCGATCCGGCGTCACCGGCGCCTGGAGCCCCGAGCCGTCGATGTGCACATCTCCGAACTCGGCGACGGCCGCGGCCCAGCTTTCGAAGAGGCGTGCGGTGGGACGGATCAGCGCGATGGTCATCCCGTCAGGACATCACACTTTCGCGCGACCGCGCAGGAACAGCACCGACACGACGCCGAGCAGGATGAACGCGGCGGGCAGCAGCATGGTCTGCGCCATCGCCGCGGCGAAGGGGCCGGCGACGGCATCCGGCAGCGCGCCAGAGGCGAAGCCGCCGCTGGTGGCGTCGCCTGCACCGGGCAGCTCAGCCTCGATCCGGCTCTGCATGAACACGGCGACCGCCGCCGCTCCCAGCACCGAACCGATCGTGCGCGTGGTGTTGTAGATGCCCGCACCGGCACCGGCCTGTCGCGGCGGGAGATTGCGCGTCGCCGTGGTGGCCAGCGGCCCCCACATCCCGGCGTTGCCCGCACCGAGGATGGCGGAGGGGATGAGCATCCAGAGGACGTCGATGTCGGTGTTCATCATCATCGCGTAGAGGAACAGCGAGATCGACACGAGCAGCAGACCAGGCACGAGCATGAGCCGCGGATCGATGCGGTCGAGCAGCTTCCCGGCGAGCGGTGAGAGGACACCGGCCATGACGGCGACGGGGATCAGCAGCAGCGCGGACTCGGTCGGGGTGAGCCCGCGAGCCAGCTGCAGGAAGAACATCAGCGGGAGCGACTGCGCGGTGACGGTGAACCCGACGGTGACGATGGCGATGTTCGACCAGGAGAAGTTGCGGTCGCGGAACAGCTCCATCGGCACGAGCGGCTCGTTCTTCGTCCGCGCCTGGTACCAGATGAACAGCGCGAGCACCACGACGCCGGCGATGATGAGGCTCCACACCGAGATCGGGCCCCAGATGACACCCCAGTCGTAGGTCTCGCCCTCCTGCAGTCCGAAGACGATGAGGAACAGGGCGATGGCGCTGAGGAAGACGCCGGGGATGTCGAAACGGTGCGAGCTCGTCTCCAGACGGGGGACGAGGATCGACGCCAGCACGAAGCCGATGATGCCGACCGGGACGTTGATGAAGAAGATCCACTCCCAGCCGAGGCCGTCGACGAGGAAGCCTCCGGCGAGCGGACCGACGAGCATCGCGACGCCGGAGGTGCCGCCCCAGAGCCCCATGGCGGCGCCGCGCCGCTCCGGCGGGAAGGTGCGCGTGATCACGGCCATGGTCTGCGGGGTCATGAATGCCGCGCCGAGTCCCTGAACGGCGCGGGCGGCGATGAGCATCCCCAGCGAGTCGGAGAGACCGCACCACAGCGAGGAGAGCGTGAACACCGTCAGACCGATGAGGTACATGTTCTTCGGCCCGAAGCGGTCGCCGAGCCGGCCCGTGATGAGCAGCGGCACCGCGTAGGCGAGCAGGTAGGCGCTGGTCACCCAGACGACGTTGTCGAGGTTGTTCGTGTCGGGGTCGAGCGCCGCCTTGATAGCCGGGTTGGCGACCGAGACGATCGTCGTGTCGACGAGGATCATGAAGAAGCCGACGACCAGCGCCCACAGGGCCGGCCACGGGCTGCGGGGATGCGCGAAGGATCCGGTGTTCGTCGTCACCGATTCGGCCTCAGGGGTCTTTTCCGTCATTGTCTCGCGGCCTTTCGCTGAGCGTCGTAGTCGTCGGATCGGTCGGGCCTGTCCGTGCCCCACGGGATCTCGGATGCTTTGAGTCGATCGAGCAGGACATCCTGCCAGACGAGCTCGGCGGCGAGCAGGGCCTCCTGCCGCTCGAACTCGACGAGGAACTGCACGGGCACCCGGCGTTCCGCCGCCGCGGCGAGGCCCTCCCGGTGCTGCGCGTGCTCGGCGAACAGTGCGTCCCTGCGTTCCCCGAGCAGCCGTACGACTTCGTCGAGCGCGAGGTTGTGCGACTCGGCGAGCGCGATGCGGAACGCGGCGTCTCTGTCCACCCGAGGCAGTTCGCGTCGAACCCATTCGCGCAGGGCCGTGCGGCCCTCCTCGGCGAGCGCGTAGGTGGTCCGTTCGGGACGGTTGCCCTCGCGATCGACGCCCACCTCGGAGATGAGACCGGCCTGCAGCAGGCGGGCGACGGTGTGGTAGAGCGTGCCGTTGGTGATCGTGAGGAGTCGGTCGTCCCGGCGCATCCGCATCAGCCGCACCATCTCGTACGGATGCATGTCGCCCTCGTCGAGCAGCGCGAGCACCATCACCCCCATCGGGGTGAGTGCGCTCACGGCATCCTTCACAAGTGCTCCATCCGAAATAGTCCAGATGGAATATACCAGGCGCATCCGCGCTCCTGTCGTCTGGGATGATGGGCACGTGAGCGAAGCGACGACGATCCCCGGCTGGCGACACCTCTACTCCGGCAAGGTCCGAGACCTGTACGCCTCGGAGGATGCGGACGACCCGAGGATCCTCGTCGTCGCGAGCGACAGGGTCAGCGCCTTCGATTTCGTGCTCTCCCCCGGCATCCCCGACAAGGGCGCACTGCTCACCGAGTTGAGCCGGTGGTGGTTCGCGCAGCTCGCGGAGTTCCCGAACCACCTCGCCGAGGGCGAGATCCCGGATGCCGTCGCCGACCGCGCCATGCTCGCGCAGTCGCTCGAGATGCTGCCCATCGAGTGCGTTGTCCGCGGCTACATCACCGGTTCCGGCTGGATCGAGTACCAGGAGAGCGGCACGGTGTGCGGCATCCCCCTGCCCGCCGGCCTGGAGAACGGCGACCGGCTCCCCGAGCCGCTTTTCACTCCCGCGTACAAGGCTCCGATGGGCGAGCACGACGAGAACATCACGTTCGCCCAGACCGCCGAGCTCGTCGGAGCGGAGCGGGCGGCCGAGCTGCGCGACACCTCGATCGCGATCTACACCCGTGCCGCCGCGCTCGCGGAGTCGAAGGGCCTCATCCTCGCCGACACGAAGTTCGAGTTCGGCACGGATGCCTCAGGCACCCTGCGCCTGGCGGATGAGGTGCTCACCAGCGACTCGTCCCGGTACTGGGACGCCGAGGCCTGGGAGACCGGCACGACGCCCGCCGCACGGATGGCGAGCTTCGACAAGCAGATCGTCCGTGACTGGCTGGCGTCGAACTGGGACAAGCAGGGCGAGCCGCCAGCGCTCCCCGACGACATCGTGCAGCGCACGGCGGACCGTTACCGCGAGCTCATCGACCGCCTCAGCGCCTGATCCGCACGCAGCCGCGCTCCCAGGGAACACCCAGGGATCGGTAGGGTTTTCAGAGCACTCCCGATACCCCGACCCTGAGGAGCACGCGCATGGCGCTGTGGAAGATTCACGGAGACGGCCGCACCGTCGAACCAGGACAGGTCGTCAAGCCCGATGAGCGGCTGAGCTGGCCGGCGACGATCGCGATCGGCGCCCAGCACGTCGTCGCCATGTTCGGCGCCACCTTCCTCGTCCCGATCCTCACCGGGTTCCCGGTCACGACGACGCTCCTGTTCTCGGGCATCGGCACCCTGTTGTTCCTGCTCCTCACCCGCAATCGCCTGCCCAGTTATCTGGGCTCGTCGTTCGCCTTCATCGCGCCGATCACCGCCCTCAACGCGGGGAAGGCGCTGGAGACCTCGGAGCAGATCACCCAGGCGCTCCTCGGCGTGGCTGCAGCGGGCATCCTGCTCGCGGCCGTCGGCTTCGTCGTCCAGGCAGTCGGAACGGGCTGGATCGAGAAGCTCATGCCGCCCGTGGTTGCGGGCTCCATCGTCGCGCTCATCGGCTTCAACCTCGCGCCGGCCGCCTGGAACAACTTCACACTCCAGCCGGAGCTCGCCACCGTGACGCTCACCGCAGTCGTGCTCTTCAGCGTGCTGTTCCGCGGCTTCCTCGGCCGCATCTCGATCTTCCTCGGCGTGATCGTCGGCTACATCGTCGCCGCGGTCACCGGCCAGTTGACCTTCACCGGCATCGATGACGTCCCGTGGTTCGGCCTGCCGGACTTCCACCTCGCCGCGGTCACCGACCCCGCCGCCTGGGCGCTCGTTCCGATGTTCCTGCCCGTCGTACTGGTGCTCATCGCGGAGAACGTCGGCCACGTGCGCGGCGTCGCGACCATGACAGAAGACCCGTCGATCAACAAGCACACCGGCCGCGCGCTCGTCGCCGACGGTCTCGCCACCACGATCGCCGGCGGCTTCGGCGGCTCGGGCACCACGACCTACGGCGAGAACATCGGCGTGATGGCCGCGACGCGCGTCTACTCCACCGCCGCGTACTGGGTCGCGGGCATCGTCGCGATCCTGCTGGCTTTCTCGCCCAAGGTCGGATTCGTCTTCAACACCATCCCGGCCGGCGTGCTCGGCGGTGTGACCACCGCACTGTACGGGCTCATCGGCGTCATCGGCATCAAGATCTGGGTCGACAACCGTGTCGACTTCTCACGCCCGGTCAACCAGTACACCGTGGCGGTGTCGTTCGTCATCGCGATCGCAGGATTCGCGATGAGCTGGGGCAGCTTCCAGCTCGGCGCCATCGTCCTCGGCACGGTCGCCGCTCTGCTCATCTACCACCTCGGCAACCTCATCGCCCGCTGGCGCAAGACCGGCGCGGACGACGGCGGCCCGATCCCCGCGGTGGGCCCGCTCGGCGGCGACCCGCAGTAGGCACTCCGCTACGCTGACCGGAACCGACGGGAAGGGAGCCCTCATGAGCGAACCGACATCCTCCTCTGAGGAGGCGCGGACGAGGTCCGAGACGCTGTGGCGGGTCGTCATCATCGCCATCTTCGTGATCGGCGTGATCGTGGCGATCGCATTCCCTGTGCTGAACGGCAACTGGCGGTCGGCCTTCAGCGCGGTCCCCGTGTTCGCGTTCGGCATCCTCATCGCGGCGATCCGCTCCATCCGCCCCTAGCCGACCGCACCCGACACTGACATATCGGTCGGAGGGGGTTGCACCTGCGGGAAGTTCTGACCGAATCCCTCCTGCATCCGCACCCCCCTCCGACGGGTGCGAGCGAGGATGCCGGGAATACCCGCCTCACCCCGACGGTTCCATCGAGCATGATCGAAAAACTTGCCGCGGCAACATCCATGGGCGCCGTCACGCTCCTGGTCGGCGATCTCGACGCCATGACCGCGTTCTATCGCGACGTCGTGACGCTCGAGGTGCTGCGCGAAGCGGAGTCCGAGACAGCGCTCGGCAGGGCGGGCCGTGAGCTCGTCCTCCTCCGCCACGAGCCGTCTCTGCGCCACGCGGCGAGCGGATCGGCAGGCCTCTTCCACACGGCAATCCTCTTCGAGTCCCAGGCCTCCCTGGCATCCGCGCTGCTGTCTGTCGCGCAGCGCGCACCGCAGACCTTCACCGGCAGCGCCGACCACCTCGTCAGCCAGGCCTTCTACCTGACGGACCCTGAGGGCAACGGCATCGAGCTGTACTGGGACCGCGCACGCAGCGACTGGTCGTGGACGCACGGACAGGTCGAGATGGACACGCTCTACCTCGACCCGAACACGTTCCTGCGCGAGCACTTCGCTGCGGACACGCCCGCTGATTCCGCCGCACAGATCGGCCACGTGCACCTCTCGGTCGGCGATGTCGCCACCGCGCGCGCCTTCTACGTCGACCGGCTGGGATTCGACACCACCGCGGAGCTCGGCAACCAAGCCCTCTTCGTCAGCGCGGGCGGTTACCACCACCACATGGCGATGAACGTGTGGAACTCACGCGGCGCCGGACCGCGGATGCCGGCATTGGGACTCGGCCGCATCGATCTGGCGCTTCCGGACGCCGATGCACTGGGAGCACTGCACGAGCGGCTGACCCACTACGGCACGCAGGTGGCCGATGACGGCAGGACCCTCAGCTTCGACGACCCGTGGAACAACGCGCTGCACGCCTCGGTCGTCTGATCAGTCGTCGCTGAGCCCGTAGCGATCGAGCACCCAGAGGCGGGCCTGCGCCAGCGGGTAGACGTCTCCGGCGATCGCAGACTTCAGCACGATCCCCTCGAGCGTCGTGCGCAGCATGACTTCCTCGAGCGCGGGATCGACGGCACCCCGGTCTGCGAAGATCTGCCGCACAGCTCCCTCTGCGACCGCCCCCGCCTCGGCGTTGCGCGCGGCGGACTCGGCGAAGAAGCGCTGCTGCGCCGGGTCCTGCTGCATGGCGATCACAGCCTTGTGCAGGATCATCTCCTCCGGCGTCGCGGCGAGCGATGCGTCGATGATGCCGCGCAGCCGGGCATCCGCGTCGCCGTCCGCCACAGCGGGGAACGCGATCAGCGTGCGGAACCATCGATCCACGATCTCGGCGACGAGCTGCTCCTTGCCCCCGAAGTGATAGCTCAGCAGCCCCTGGGCGACACCCGCCCGTCCAGTGATGTCCGCGACGGTCGCACCGTGCACGCCGCGCTCCGCGAACAGCGCGATGGCGGCGGAGAGGATGCTCTCGCGAGCGCGCTCACGGGCGGTGCGGTTCTGCGCCTCTGATCTCGCCACGTCGCCCTCCTTCCCGCACGGGGGTCGCGACTACCGCCGATCGGCGACTTCCCGCTATGGTACTCACTGAATGAGCGTTCAACCTAAGAGCGCTCCCTACCCAGGGGATGTCATGCTTCCTTTCGCGCGCGTCGATTTCAACGACCTCGGCTCCATCGTCGGCT
Organism: Microbacterium sp. NPDC055903; assembly: GCF_053615555.1. Taxonomy (NCBI): domain Bacteria; kingdom Bacillati; phylum Actinomycetota; class Actinomycetes; order Micrococcales; family Microbacteriaceae; genus Microbacterium; species Microbacterium sp. NPDC055903. The sequence continues at coordinate 947,932 of NZ_JBSHCA010000001.1, forward strand.
GGCTGCTCGAGCAGTGGTGGGTATGGGTCATCGTCGGCGTCATCGTGCTCTTCTTCCTCGTCGTGTGGATCATGCCGGCGGCGAAGCTGAAGCCCGCAGAGCAGTTCGCGAGCACGGGCGCCGAGGCGAACGACATCGCGCTCGGATTCCTGCAGATCTACAACCTGCCCTCCGGCCCGTGGAACGACCCCACCGCATCCGGGCTCACCGAACGCGAGAAGCGCGGGCTCGTGGACCAGTGGGGCGTCGCGACGCGGCAGGAGTGGCTGGCGAACATCGAGCGCCTCGTCACCGACCGCCGTCGCCGCGACCTCTGGGTGAGCTACCTGGCCGTCCGCGGCGAGGTGGGAGCGCGGCTCGGGCGCGAGCCCAAGACCAAGGAATGGCTGCAGGCCGTCATCGAGGCCGGCGGCGACAAGCGCGACGCCAAGACCTTCATCGGCTCCATCGAGGCCATCGAGGCCGAGACGCGCAAGGTCGTCGGAAGAAAGGACTTCCCCGCCGACTCCTATGTCACGACGCTCGAGGGCTACGCCTTCGGACAGGCCGTCGCCCTCACGACCTGGGGCGTGGCGCTCGGTCATGCCGACATCGAAGAGGCGCGCAGCATCATCCGCCGCATCAACGTCGAAGCCCGTCCCCTGTTCTCCTCGTGGTACGAGTTCGGGCTGAGCTACACGGTCGGTCGCGTCATGCACTGGAGCGATGGCGTGCTCGGCGACAAGACCTGGGACAAGTTCGGCGCATCGACCGCGAACGACTTCGCAGCCGGCGTCTCCGCGAAGAGGCAGGGCCCGTGGGCACTGCTCCCGTGGACGCTGTAACAGTCGATCTCGCACCGCTGCGCCGCCCGGCCGGGCTCGGCGACATCCTCGAGTGCGAGCGGATCTGCGGGATCCCTTGGTACCGCAGGTTCCTCGTCGTGCTCACCGGGGTGGTGCTGCTCGGCGTCGCGATGGGCGTCGCCCTGTGGTGGCTGGCGGATGCCGGCATCCTTCAGGCCGCGCCGATCCTTGGCCTGTTCGCCGCGGGGTACGGCCTGCTCGCCGCCACGTCCTTCGCCTGGTTCACCGCGACGCTCGGCCGTCGCGCGAAGATCGCGGCGTTCGCCTGGCGCAACGGATGGGCCTATGCGGACTCGCTCGAGCACACCAGGAGGCCGGGATCCGCATTCACGCGAGTCCTGCGCGGACGCGAGCGTGCGGTCGTCGCCGGTGACGATCCGCGGATGCCATTCGAGCTCGGGTACCACTACTCCGTGGCCAGGGGCCGCGACGAGGCGGCGACGGTGCAGAAGCCGTTCGCGTTCATCGAGATGCCGCTCCCTCAGAAAGTCCCCCACATCGTGCTGCGCAACAGGGGGCGCAGTATCATCCCCTCGCTGGGTTTCGGCAAGGGGAACGCGAGGATGGAGCTCGAAGGCGAGTTCGCGAAGCACTTCTTGCTGTTCGTACCGGAGGGATACCAGCAGGATGCGCTCTACATCTTCACCCCTGACCTCATGGCGAGGGTGATCGATCTCGGTCGGGGGGCCGAGATCGAACTCGCCGGGGATCGGCTGTACGTGTACCTGCCGCATCGGACGAGGTTCGACAAGCCCGACACCATGGCCGCCGTGCTCGTGCTCGCGGAGGAGTTCCACCGGCGATTCGCCGCGAGGACCGCGCACTACCGCGACGATCAGCGGGATGCCACGATGGCGGCTGCCGGCGTCGCGATCGGGCTTCGCGGGCAGAGGCTCAAGGGAGGCGGGGTGTCGATCATGGCGATCGCCGGCACCGCCGGGGTGCTGCTGCTCTCCGGCGCCGTGATGGCGTTCAGTCTCTTCGGCGCCCCACTGCTGTTCGGCTGACCCGCACGCTTCGACAGGCTCAGCGAGCTATCGCTTCATTCCCGCTCCCCGAGCTTGTCGAAGGGACACCGCACGCTTCGACGGGCTCAGCGAGCTACGACATCAACAGGCACAGCGAACGTGCGCTTCATTCCCGCTCCCTGAGCCTGTCGAAGGGAGCACAGCGAGCGCGGCTACGCCGAGGCGCGCACGACGAGCTCCGTCGGCAGGATGGTCTCGCGCCCCGGCGCCCCTCCGGACAGATGCGCGAGAAGGACGGCGGCCATCGTCTCGCCCTGCTTGTACATCGGCTGGCGCACCGTGGTGAGAGGAGGATCCGTGCTCACCGCGACAGAGGAGTCGTCGAAGCCGACGACCGCGACGTCCTCCGGTACCCGAAGCCCCGCCGCGCGCAGAGATCTGATGGCACCCCTGGCCATCAAGTCGCTCGCCACGAAGATCGCATCCGGCGTCCCTGCGGCGAGGATGCGCCTGGCCGCCTCCGCCCCGCCGGCCTCGAAGTAGTCACCCTCCTCGACGGCGAACGGCTCGATGCCGGCATCCGCCAGCGCAGAACGGAATCCCTCGAGACGGTCGCCGGCCGAGAGCATCGTGAGCGGACCGGTGATCGTGGCGATGCGCGTCCGCCCGATCCCGATGAGGTGCTCCGCTGCCAGCCGCGCGGCCGTCACGTTGTCGACGTCCACGACGTAGTCGGTGTCCCGCGCATGCAGGGGCCGCCCGCCGAACACGGTCGGCACGGCATCCGCGATCGTGTCGATGTAGGCGTCCGAGGAGTGATGCGAGACGATCAGCGCGCCGTCGACGCCGCCGTTGCGGACGAAGCTCGCCATCTTGTCGCCGGGGTCATCGCTGGCGATGAGCAGGTTCAGGATGTAATCCGAGCCGGCCAGCGCCCCGGTGATGCCTGCCACGATCGCGGCGAAGAACGGGTCACCGAAGAAGCGGGTGGTGTCCTCGGGGACGATCAGCGCGATCGCGTTCGTCTGGCGCGTCGCGAGCGAGCGGGCCGCCCTGTTCGGCACGTAGTTGAGGCTGGCGATGGCCGACCGCACCGCGTCGAGCGCTTCGGGGCTGACAGCCGTCGACCCGTTGACGACCCTTGAGACCGTCGACCGGGAGACCCCGGCGGCTGCCGCCACCTCTTCGATGGTCGCCCGTGACATCGGGACCCTCCTGCCCTTCCGAACCCTTCGCACCGCGCATCTGCTCGCAGACGCGCCGTCCGCGCGGCGCCTACAGCGAGCGCGCGGCGATGATGCGAGCGTACTCCCGGCCGGAGTCCTTCACGGTGCGCTCCTGGGTGTCGTAGTCGACCCGGATGATCCCGAACCGCTTGTCGTATCCCCACGCCCACTCGTAGTTGTCGAACAACGACCAGTAGAAGTAGCCTCGCACGTCCACACCGGCATCCGCGGCATCCAGGACGGCGTCGAGGTGGAGGCGCAGGAACTCGGCACGATCGTCGTCGTGCACCTGACCATCCTCCGAGAGCACGTCGTCGTAGGCGGCACCGTTCTCGGTGACGTAGAGCGCGACGCCCGCCGGCTCCGCGTACTCGGTCCAGATCCGCTGCAGCAGGCGCGTGAGACCCTCCGGCTGCACCTCCCAGTTCTGCGCCGTGCGGGGAAGCCCTCGCTCGAGGGAATGGATGCCGGCATCCGAGGGGTACGGGCTGCGGCCCGTGCGCTCCGTGGCTGGGCCACCGGACGGCGGTGCGACGGCCGGCGCCGCGCCTGCCAGATAGTCGCCGTGGTAGTAGTTGACGCCCTGGGTGTCGATGCGCTGCGCGATCGTCTCGAGGTCGCCCTCGTGCACGGCATCCTCGAAGCGCGCCACCGCGGCTGCGTCCACCGCGCGGATGTCCTCGACGATGTCCGCCGGGTACGCACCGCGGTAGATCGGGTCGAGGAACCAGCGGTTGAACTGGCCGTCCACCCGACGCGCGGCATCCACGTCGGCGGGGTTCTCGGGATCGACGGGGTCGGTGACCGTGTGGTTGAGAGTGATCCCGAGGTTCAGCGAGGCGTCGCGACCGCGCAGCTCGCGCACGGTCGCACCGTGCGCGAGGAGGAGGTGGTGCGAGGCCAGCAGGCCCTCGGCGATGCTCGTGTGTCCCGGCGCGTGCTCGCCGCCGGTGTAAGAGAGGAACGACGCGCACCACGGCTCGTTGAGCGTGGTCCAGACGTTCACGCGGTCGCCCAGCGCATCGTGCATGGTGCCCGCGTACTCGAGGAAGCGGTCGACCGCGTCGCGGTTCGTCCAGCCGCCGATCTCCTGCAGGGCCTGCGGCATGTCCCAGTGGTACAGGGTCAGCCAGGGCAGGATACCTGCTCCGAGCAGTTCATCGACGAGACGGCTGTAGAAGTCCACGCCCGCCTGATTCACCGCGCCGGCGTCGGGGCGCACCCGCGCCCACGAGGTCGAGAACCGGTAGGTCTGCAGCCCGAGCTCCTTCATGAGCGCGACGTCCTGCGCGTAGCGGTGGTAGTGGTCGCACGCGACATCGCCGTTGTCGCCGCCGATCACGGCGCCGGGGACGCGTGCGAAGGCATCCCAGATCGAGGCGGTCCTGCCGTCCTCGAAGGCCGCACCCTCGATCTGGTAGGCGGCCGTCGCCGCGCCGAAGAGGAAGTCGTCCGGGAAGGAACGCGTCATGGAGGTCATCCTTTCACCGCGCCCGCCATGATGCCACTGACCAGCTGCTTGCCCGCGACCACGAAGAGCACGAGCAGGGGCAGGGTCGCGAGCACGGCACCGGTGAGCACGATCGAGTAGTCGACGTAGTAGCCCGACTGCAGCTGGCTGAGCGCCGTCTGCAGCGTCGGGTTCTGGGGGGAGAGCACGATGAGCGGCCAGAGGTAGTCCGTCCAGGCCGTCATGAAGGTGAACAGGCCGAGGATGGCCATCGCAGGGCGGGCGGCTGGCACACCGACGGTGAGGAAGGTGCGGAACTGGTTGGCGCCGTCCATCCTCGCGGCCTCGATGAGCTCGTCGGGGATGACGTCGACGAGGTACTGGCGCATGAAGAAGACGCCGAACGCCGTGACGAGGGTCGGGATGATCACCGCACCGATCGATCCCGTCCAGCCGAGCTCGCGCATCACCATGAACAGGGGGATGATGCCCAGCTGCGTGGGGATCGCCATCGTCGCGATGACGAAGACCATGAGACCGTCCCTGCCCTTGAACCTCAGCTTCGCGAAGGCGTAGCCGGCCAGGGTCGAGAACGTCACGACCGAGACCGTGATGATCGCGGAGATGAGGAAGGAGTTGCCCAGGGCCAACCAGAACGGGATGGCGTCGAAGACCTTCGCCGCGTTGGCGAAGAAGTTGCCACCGGGGATGAGCGGCAGGGTCTCGCCGCGCGTCGCGTTCGTGCCGCTGGCGACGACGACCGACCACCAGAGCGGATAGACGCTGCCGATGATGAAGGCGGCGAGCAGCCCGTAGGTCAGGAAGCCGGGACGGCTGCCGATGCCGGCGGTGCCGCCCGCCGCGCCTCGGCGACGGCGGATGCGCTCGGGGACGCTGAGGGCCTGGGTGGCGGTCATCGGGCGTCCTCCTTGAGGGCGGCGCGGGCGCGACGACGCGCGGCGCGGTTGCTGTTCTTTGGCGCATCACCGCTGGATATCCCGCGAGAGATGAGGAAGTTGATCACACCGATCCCGACGATCAGGACGAACAGGAGGATCGCGACGGCCGATGCTTCACCGAGGTCGCGGCGGAAGAACGCCAGCTCCCAGAGGAACAGCACAGTGGTCTGGAACTGGCGGTCGCTGCCGCCGATGCCACCGGCGGTGGAGACGTCGAACAGGCGCGGTTCGGCGAAGATCTGCAGGCCGCCGATGGTCGCCGTGATGATGACGAAGATGAGGGTGGGACGGATCGTCGGGATCGTGATGGAGAAGAACCGGCGTGCGGCCCCGGCCCCGTCGATGGCCGCGGACTCATAGAGGTCGCGCGGCACAGCCTGCATGGCGGCCAGGAGGATCAGCGCGTTGTAACCGGTCCATCGGAAGTTCACCATGATCGCGATCGCGATGTGCGACAGGAAGGTGTTGTGCTTCCACTCCTGGTCGGCGATGCCGATGAGGTTCAGCAGGTTGTTCGCCAGGCCATCGGCCTCGTTGAACACGCTGGAGAAGATGATGGCGACGGCGACCGGCGTCACGACGAACGGGATGAGCACGCTCATCCGCCAGAACGTGGGAGCGCGCAGTCCACGGTCCAGCAGGTAGGCGATCACCAGGGCGACGGTGAGCTGCGGGATCGCGGAGAGCAGGAAGATGCTCAGGGTGTTGAAGATGGAGTTCCAGAACATCCCGTCGCCGAGGATCTCGACGAAGTTGCCCCAGCCGACGAAGTCGCCCTCGCCCTTGAGCAGGTCCCACTCGTGCACGGCCACGTAGACGGTGTAGAGCAGCGGGAACAGCCCGATCAGGCCGAACAGCAGGAAGAACGGGGAGATGTAGAAGTACGGCGAGGCGTTCTGGTCGAATCGCGAGAGCCGGTGACGCCAGGGGCGCTTCGTCGCGGCATCCGCACCGGCGGACGCTGCAGCGACGCGCTCCTCGGAGGGAGCAGTGAGGGTCATGTTCGTTCCTTGTCGGGCGCGGATGGGGGATGCGTCGCGGAGCTCGCTGAGCTCGAAGCGCTCGCTGAGCCTGTCGAAGCGCCGGGGCGGCGGGCCGCTGAGCCCGCCGCCCCGGCTGTCACGGTCGGATCAGCCGACCAGGTCGCCGAGCAGCTGGATCGCCTGGTCCCAGGCGCCCTGCGTGTCGGTCTCACCGCGGTCGAGCGAGCTCAGCGCGGGGCCGAAGACGTTCTCCTGGATGACGGAGTCGTCCGCGCCCTTGAACTGGGCGACGACACCCTTCGCGCGCTCGGCGAGGATGGCGCCGGTCGGGGCGTCGTTGAAGAACTCGTTGGGCGTCGCGTCGGCGGCGAGGGTCTCCTGCGCACCGATCGTGGAGGGGAAGTTGCCCGCAGCGGTCGACTGCTTGACCTGCTGCTCGGGCTGCGTCAGCCAGTCGGCGAGCTCAGCAGCCGCCTCCTTGTGCGCGGAGGTCTCCGGGATCGACAGCCACGCGCCACCCCAGTTCGCCGCACCGCCGGGGAAGACGTCGGCGAAGTCCCAGCCGGTGGAGGCGTCGCCGCCGCCGGCCTCGACCTGACCCTGGACGACGCCGAGCATCCAGCCGGGGCAGACGAACGTGGCGAAGGTGCCGTCGACGAAGGACTTGCCGCCGTTCCAGTCCCAGGCGGTCTGCGCGGCGGACTGGCCGCCCTCGGTGGCTGCGCCCAGCAGCTCGAAGCGCTCCTTGAGCTCGGCGTTGCCCTCGACGTTCAGCTCGCCGTCGGCGGTGTAGTAGCCCTCGTCGAGCTGGTTGACCATGGAGTTCCAGACGAAGCCGGAGTGGTCGTACCAGGCCTTGCCGGTCTTGTCGGTGTACTCCTGACCCACGGCGAAGAAGTTCTCCCAGTCGCCCTCGAGCAGCTGCGCCACCGACTCGCGGTCGCTGGGCAGACCCGCGGCCTCGAGCGCGGGGCCGTTGTAGCAGATGCCGGTCGGACCGATGTCGGTGCCGTAGCCGATGACCCGACCGTCCGCGTCGGTGGCCTGCGCGTACTTCCAGTCCACCCAGTCGTCCTTGCGGTCCTCGATGCCGTAGTCCTTGAGATCCACGAAGGTGTCGGAGACGTCCATGATCGCGCCGAGCCAGCCCTCCTCGATCGCGACGATGTCGCTGAGGCCGGAGCCGGCGGCGATCTTCGTGAAGGCGTCGGTGCGGGCGTTTCCACCGGTGTCGATGTTCGTCGCCTCGATGGTGATGTTCGGGTGCAGTTCCTCGTACTCGGCGTAGAGGTCCTCGTAGCCGAAGGTGCCGAACGTGGTGATGGTCAGCGTGATGTCCTCGTCGCCGGAGCCGGCGCCGCCGGTGTCGGGGGTGCCGGAGCAGCCGGCGAGGGCGAGGGCGGAGACGGATGCCAGGGATGCGGTGATCAGCATCCGGCGCTTGGCGCGTGCGTTCACAGTGTCACTCCTTTGTGCGGATTGCAGTGGGGGGATGGTGCTTTCAGGCGATCGTGGGAGCGCTCCCACGATCTGAGGTGCAACTGTATGGGAGCGCTCCCATCGCTGTCAAGCCGATGACGGAGACCGGTGCTCGAGCGCGACGCGGGCGCGCGCAGATGCGCGGAGTACCCTTGTCCGGTGCCCTCCGCCGAACTCTCGCCCGAACTCGCCCGCGCCGAATCGCTGATCCGCAGCATCCCCGACTATCCGGAACCGGGGGTGCTCTTCCGCGACATCACCCCTCTGCTCGCGGATGCGGACGCGCTGCGTGCGACGACCGACGCGATCATCGAGCCCTTCGCCGGCCGGTTCGACGTCGTCGCAGGCATCGAGGCGCGCGGGTTCATCCTCGCCGGCGCCGCAGCCATCGCCGCAGGAGTGGGGCTCATCCCGATCCGCAAGGCGGGCAAGCTCCCCCGGCCTGCGGCATCCGTCGACTACGCCCTCGAATACGGCACCGCGACCATCGAGATGCACGACGACCTGCCCGCCGGATCCCGCGTGCTGCTCATCGACGACGTCCTCGCCACCGGCGGAACGCTCGCCGCTGGACGGCAGCTCATCGAGCGCCTCGGATCCCATGTCGCCGGCATCTCCGTGCTGTTCGAGATCGACGGCCTCGGCGGCCGAGACGCCATCGGCGACCTGCACACCGTCTTCCACGCCTGAGCCCCGCGCAAGGCGCAGCCCGCAGCCCGGTAGACTGACCGTGCCCGTCTTTCCGCGACTCCCGGCGTTACGAATCCTCGCTGCGCTCGTCGCTCAACGACCGATAGCCGCCGCCTGAGGCCGCCAGGAGGATCACATGCCCACCATCGTCGTCGACGTCATGCCCAAGTCCGAGCTGCTCGACCCGCAGGGGAAGGCCGTCGCCGGCGCCTTCGCGCGTCTTGGCGTCGAGGGCTTCAGCGGCGTCCGCATCGGCAAGCGCTTCGAGCTCGCCGTCGAGGGCGAGGTCACGGACGAACTGCTCGCCGAGGCGCGCCGCGTCGCCGACGAGGTGCTCTCCAACGCCGTGATCGAGGACGTCGTCGGCGTCGAGGTCGTCGAGTGACCGTCCGGATCGGGGTCGTCACCTTCCCCGGTTCGCTGGACGACCGCGACGCCCAGCGCGCCGTGCGCCTCGCGGGCGCCGAGCCGGTCGCCCTCTGGCACGGCTCGCACGACCTCGAAGGCGTCGACGCCCTCGTTCTGCCGGGTGGATTCAGCTACGGCGACTACCTGCGCTCCGGCGCGATCGCCGCCCTGTCGCCGATCATGACCGAGGTCAAGGACGCCGCCGCCAAGGGCATGCCCGTGCTCGGCATCTGCAACGGCTTCCAGATGCTCGTCGAGGCGCACCTGCTGCCCGGCGGCCTGATCCGCAACGACCACCAGCACTTCGTGCGCCGCGACCAGAAGCTCACGGTCGAGAACGCCGACACGGCCTGGACGAACGCCTTCGCGAAGGGCCAGGAGATCGTGATCCCGCTGAAGAACGGCGAGGGCGGCTACATCGCGTCCGAGGACACACTCGACAGGCTCGAGGGCGAGGGCCTCGTCGCCTTCCGCTACGCGGGCGTCAACCCGAACGGATCGCTGCGCGACATCGCGGGCATCACGAACGAGGCAGGCAACATCGTCGGGCTCATGCCGCACCCGGAGCACGCGACCGAGCCCGGCTTCGGGCCGGACACCGCTGCGGCCATGCGCTCCGGCGTCGACGGCCTCGACTTCTTCGCGAGCGCGATCGCTGCGGTCGCACGCGTCGCCGCGTAGCATCCACCACTGCGCGACACCTGTCGCTCGCCTCCCGGGCCGGGAGGGTCAGACGCCTGCGGGCGGCCAGACGCCGATGATCAGCGCCATGACCACGACCGTCACCAGCTCGTGGGCGATGTTCAGGGTGGTCAGCTGCGTCGGGCGCCCCTCGAAGGCGTCGTGCGTGATGAATCGTGCACCGGTGAAGCCGCCCCAGAGCATGATGGCGGTCACGAACGTGGCCGCGAGGAACGACCCCTCGTAGAAGTGCCAGGCGATGGCGGATGCTCCGGCGAGCACCCAGGCCGTTCCGAAGCTGACCAGCACGGTCGTCACGATCGGCCAGAGCGCACCCTGCGACGGGTTGTCCATGTCGATGCGCGCGAGCTTCGCCCAGCGCTTTCCGAACACCTTCTGGGCGTACCAGATCGAGCCGACGACCATGCTCGATGCCGTCGCCAGCAGCACGGCCCAGTAGTTGATCTCGGGAACCATCGCAGCCTCCGCTCGTCGAATGCCGCAACAGTACCGCGCGCCCGCGTCACGGGTCGATAGGGTCGAGGGGTGAGCCTCGTCGTGACCGTCCCCTCCGAACGCCTCGCCGCGGACATCGCGCCCGCCCCGGAGGGGGTGGAGATCCTCGTCTGGGACCTCGCCTCACCCGCCCCACGCGAGCGCATCGACATCGTTGTGCCCCCGTACATGGGCGGCAGCCGCCCGCTCGCCGCCCTCGAGGGCGTCGACGTCGGGCTCATCCAGGGGCAGTCCATCGGCTACGACGGCGTCGCAGCGAACCTGCCAGACGGCATCCCCTTCGCAAACGCCGCGAGCGTGCACGAGACATCCACCGCGGAGCTCGCCGTGGCGCTCACCCTGGCCGCGCAGCGTCACCTCCCCCGATTCGTGCGCGCCCAGGAGCGCGGCGAATGGGATCCCGTCTTCGCCCAGAGCCTCGCCGACCGCCGCGTGCTCCTCGTCGGATTCGGCGGCGTCGGCACGGCGATCGCCCGACGCCTCGCCCCCTTCGAAGTCGAGCTCTCGGCCGTTGCACGCTCGGCGAGGACCGAGACCGTCGAAGGCGTCGGCGAGATCGTCGTGCACGGCATCACGGAGCTCCCCGACCTCCTCCCCGACGCCGAGATCGTCGTGCTGAGTCTGCCCGGCGGCGCCGAGACGCAGCACCTCTTCGGCGCCGCGATGCTCGCGCGCATGGCCGATGGGGCGCTCCTGGTCAACGTCGGCCGCGGCTCGCTCGTCGACTCGGATGCCCTGGCCGCCGAGCTGCAGTCCGAGCGGCTGCGCGCCGCCGTGGACGTCCTCGAAGAGGAGCCGCTCCCCGCGGGGCATCCATTGTGGAGCGCGCCGGGCATCCTCATCGCCCCGCACGTGGGCGGCGCATCCAGCGCGATGAGCCCTCGCATCGCGCGTCTCGTACGCACCCAGATCGAGCGGATGCTGGCCGGCGAACCCCCTCTCAACATCGTCCTGAACGGCTGAGCCCCACCCGTCGCGCACATTGCGGTCGCCGAACTGTAAGCGCTTGCAGTAGGCTCATCGCATGACTGAGCTTGAGCAATTCGCCGCACCCGGTGCCGAGTGGTGGCGCAGCGCCGTGATCTACCAGATCTACCCTCGTTCCTTCGCGGACGCCTCCGGCGACGGCATCGGCGACCTGCCGGGCATCACCAGCCGACTGGACTCCCTCAAGGAGCTGGGCGTGGACGCCATCTGGCTGAGCCCGTTCATGACGAGCCCCCAGAAGGATGCCGGCTACGACGTGGCGGACTACCGCGACGTCGACCCGCTGTTCGGCACGCTGGCCGACTTCGACGAGATGGTCGCCCAGGCGCACGCGCGCAGCATCCGCGTCATCGTCGATCTCGTTCCGAACCACTCCTCCGATCAGCACGTCTGGTTCCAGGAGGCGCTGAAGGCGGCCCCTGGCAGCCGTGAGCGCGCCCGCTACGTGTTCCGCGACGGCAAGGGCGAGAACGGCGAGCTCCCGCCGAACAACTGGGAGAGCGTCTTCGGCGGAGGCATGTGGGAGCGCATCGTCGAGGCCGACGGGACGCCGGGCCAGTGGTACCTGCACATCTTCGACGCCACCCAGCCCGACTTCGACTGGACGAACGAGGAGGTCCGCGAGGAGTTCCGCTCGATCCTCCGGTTCTGGCTCGACCGCGGCGTCGACGGCTTCCGGGTGGATGTCGCACACGGCATGGTCAAGGAGGCGGGGCTCCCCGACTACGCGCCGGTCGCCGATGCCGACTCCATGGGCGGCGGCGAGGAGAACGTCCCCTATTGGGGCCAGGACGAGGTCCACGACATCTACCGCGACTGGCACAACGTGCTCGCCGAGTACGACGGCGACCGCGCGCTCTGCGGCGAGGCGTGGCTGCCCACGCTCGCGAAGACCGCTCTGTGGGTGCGACCCGATGAGATGCACCAGACCTTCAACTTCCCGTACCTCATGACGCCGTGGGATGCCGATCAGCTCGGCGCCGTGATCAGGGAGTCGCTGGAGGAGTTCGGCAAGGTCGGCGCGCCAAGCACCTGGGTGCTCTCCAACCACGACGTCGTCCGGCACGCCTCGCGGCTCGCGCTGACCGCGGACAACCCGCAGGGCGAGGGCATCGGCCCGAAGTCGCCCGGAAAGCCGGACACGGCGATCGGCCTTGCGCGCGGCCGTGCGGCGACGACCGTGATGCTGGCCCTGCCCGGTTCGGCGTACCTGTACCAGGGCGAGGAGCTGGGTCTTCCCGAGGCGATGGAGATCCCGGACGAGTTCCGCCAGGACCCGACCTGGTTCCGCACGAACCACGAGCGCTACGGCCGCGACGGATGCCGCGTGCCGCTGCCGTGGCAGGCCGACGCACCCGCCTTCGGGTTCAACGAGTCCGGCGCCTCCTGGCTGCCGCAGCCCGTCGAGTGGGCCGAGTACGCGCGGGATGCCGAGGAAGCAGACCCGACCTCGACGCTCGCGCTCTACAAGGAGCTGCTCCAGCTGCGCCGGGAGCACGCCCTCGGCACGGGTTCCCTGGTCTGGGAGGACCTCGGCGAGGGCACCGTGGCGTTCCGCCGCGGCGATCTCCACGTCGCGGCGAACCTGGGCACCGCCCCTGTCGAACTGCCGGCCGGTGCCACCGTCGTGGTGCAGAGCCAGCCGTTCAGCGGTACGACCCTCCCCGTCGACACGGCCGTCTGGTACACCACCGCCTGACGCCGCCGAGAAGCCGCTCTCCGCACGAGAGACCATCTCACCGTGGTCTCTCGTGCGGCTTCCGGTTCTCGCCGAGAGGAACACGGTACGACGCACGATGACCAGCATCGATGAGGTCGCGAAGCTGGCGGGAGTCTCCACCGCCACGGTGTCGCGCGCGCTCAGCGGACGGGGGCACGTCTCCGCCGCCGCCCGGGAGCGCGTCCTCGCCGCCGCCGACCAGCTCGGCTACGTCGTCTCCTCGCGGGCGTCGTCGCTCGCCTCCGGGCGCACCCGCAATATCGGGGTGATCGTGCCGTTCCTCGACCGCTGGTTCTTCAGCACGGTTCTCTCGGGTGTCTCCGACGCGCTCATGCGCGCGGGCTACGACATCACGCTCTACAACATCACGGCCGACCGCGATGTGCGCAAGCAGGTGTTCGACACGGCGCTGCGCCGTCAACGGGTGGATGCCCTCATCGCGGTCTCCATCGAGCTCGACGAGACCGAGACCGGTCAGCTGCTCGCCCTCGGCCTGCCCGTCATCGCGATCGGCGGACCCAACCCGCGCCTGGACACGATGATCGTCGACAACGTCGCGGTCGCGAGGCTCGCCACCGCGCATCTGCTCGGCCTCGGTCACCGCGACATCGCGCACATCGGCGCGAACCCCGAGTTCGATCTCGATTTCCACATCCCCACGCAGCGCCGGCAGGGCTTCGAGCGCGCGCTGGCGGATGCCGGGATCACCCCCGACCCCGAGTTCCTCGAGCCGGCGGACTTCACCGTCGAGGGCGGCTACCGCGCCGCCAAGCAGTTGCTCGGTCGCCCCGGACGACGCCCGACGGCGGTGTTCGCGGCATCCGATGAGATGGCGATCGGCGCGATCCTGGCCGCCCGCGACCTCGGCTTCCGCGTTCCGGAGGACCTCTCTGTCGTCGGCATCGACGGGCACGAGCTCGGCGAGTTCTTCCGGCTCACCACGGTCGACCAGTTCCCGATCGGCCAGGGCGAGCGCGCCGCGCAAGCCGTGCTCGCGAAGCTGGAGGATGCCCAGCCGTCGGCCGCGCACCGCGAACTGCCGTACGAGCTCATCGTCCGGGGGACGACGGCGAGACTCGCACCGGTAGACTGAGCGCAGGAGTGTCGGGAAGCCTGGTCGACGCCGAACAGCCGACCGCTCCGAAGGGCCTTCATGCCGCAGCTCCCCTCCCGCATCCGCAGCTTCTTCCCCACGACATCGCGGGCGGAGTCGCTCCGCGTCAGCGAGATCCTCCGCAAGGAGACCGTCGGCGGAATGCTGCTCGTCGCGCTCGCCGCCGTTGCGATCATCTGGGCGAACTCACCGTGGGCCGATGGCTACTTCGCGCTGCGGGACATCGAGATCGGCTACGAGCCGTGGCATCTCCGGCTCACGATCGGACAATGGGCGGCGGACGGGCTGCTGGCGATCTTCTTCTTCCTCGTCGGCCTCGAGCTCAAGCGGGAGTTCGTCTCCGGTGATCTCCGTAACCCGGCGACCGCGATCGTGCCCGTCGTCGCCGCGATCGGCGGCGTCGCGGTGCCCGCGGTGATCTACACGGTCATCGTCGCCGGCGCGAGCGACATGACGCACGGATGGGCCATCCCGACGGCCACCGACATCGCCTTCGCCGTCGCCGTGCTCGCTCTCATCGGCTCGCACCTGCCCAGCGCGCTGCGCATCTTCCTGCTCACCCTCGCGGTCGTGGACGACCTCATCGCCATCGGGATCATCGCGATCTTCTACACCGCCTCGATCGAGCTGATCCCCCTGCTGCTGGCCGTCGCGGCGATCGTCGTCTACGGCGTGATCGCACAGCGCCACCGGATGTTCTTCGACGTGCGCCCCGCGGCCGCATGGCTCATCCTGCTTCCGCTCGGCTTCATCGCCTGGGCGCTCATGCACGCCTCCGGCATCCACGCCACGATCGCCGGTGTGCTGCTGGGCTTCACGATCCCCGTGCTGCACAAGAAGGCGGATCGCTCCGAGGATGCCGGGCCTGGCCTGGCCGAGATCTTCGAGCACCGGTTCCGTCCGCTGTCGACGGGCTTCGCGGTACCCGTCTTCGCGTTCTTCTCCGCCGGCGTCGCGATCGGCGGGATGGAGGGATTCGCGTCCGCGCTCAGCGACCCCGTGCTCATCGGCATCGTGCTCGGCCTCGTCGTCGGCAAACCGCTGGGCATCACAGCTGCGACGTGGATCATCACCCGCATCCGGAAGGTCGATCTCGACCCCTCGCTGCGGTGGGTGGACATCGCCGGCGTCGGCGTGCTTGCCGGCATCGGCTTCACCGTGTCGCTGCTCGTCGCCGAGCTGAGCTTCGCCGCCGACAGCCCGCACCACGATCACGCCAAGGTCGCGATCCTCAGCGCATCGGTGATCGCGGCCCTCGCCGCATCGATCGTGCTCGGCATCCGCAATCGCCGCTACCGGAACGCCGAGCTCGCCGCCGCGGACTCCTAGCCGCTCAGGCCGCCGGCAGGGCGTGGAAACGGCGGTCGTGGTACACGACGGGGCTGCCCGCCGGACCCTGGATGACCTCGATCACCTCGGCGATCACGACCGTGGAAGAGCCGACGGACACGGTGTGCAGCGGACGGCAGCGCAGCGCGGCCCTCGCCGCGGCCAGGTGCGGCTCGCCCGACTCCAGGGCCGTCCAGCCCTGCTCGGGGGTGAAGCGTTCGGCACCGGAGACGGCGAAGTTCTGCGCGAGGTCGGCATGCTCGGCATCGATGAGGTGCACGACGAAGGTGTCGGCCCCGAGGATCGCCCCTGCGCTTCCGGTGGCGCGGGTCACCGAGAACATGATCGCCGCAGGGTCCACGGCGACCGAAGCCACGCTGGAGGCGGTGAGACCGACCGGCCCCTCGTCCGTCGACGCGGTGATGATCGCGACTCCCGCCGGGTGCGCGCGGAAGGCCGCCTTGAGGCCCTCGCCGACGGGAGTCGGCTCGGGAGCGCCGGGTGCTGCAGAGGTCATCGGGTTCCTTCGTTCTCGTGCGCGTCAGCGATACGCTAAGACCTCAAGTCTACTTGAGGTCAAATCGAGGAGAGCGGGATGCCGAGGGACGCCGAGCCGGCAGCGGACGACCTGCTGACGATCGGCGAGATGAGCAGGCGCACCGGCGTCGCAGCATCCGCCTTGCACTTCTACGAGCAGCTGGGGCTCATCGCGTCCAGCCGCACGCCGGGAAACCAGCGACGCTACGCGAGGCACATGCTGCGCCGGGTGTCGCTCATCACGGTCGCGAAGCGCCTCGGCATCCCCCTCGGCGATGTGCAGGAGGCGTTCGCCGACGTGCCGCTGACGCGAACGCCCAGCCATGCGGAGTGGCAACGGGCGTCCCGGCGGTGGAAGCGCGACCTCGAACGGCGTCGGGAGGGAATCGAACGGCTGGAGCGCGAGCTGACGGGCTGCATCGGCTGCGGATGCCTGTCGATGAAGGCCTGCGGGCTGCTCAATCCGGATGACGCCCTCGGCGCCTCCGGCACCGGTCCGCGCCGCCTCGGCGAGTAGGCCGGCGTACCGGGCTCAGGCCGGCGGGAAGCCGCCCGTGAGACGCCCGTGGAACCGGCCGCTGGCCTCGTTCAAGCCGACGAGCTGCACCTCGATGCCGCGTGCGGCGTACTTCGTCTGGATCGCATCGAGGGCGGCGACGGTGGAGGCGTCCCACACGTGCGAGCGCGAGAGGTCGATGACCACGTGCGCCGGATCCTCCGCGTAGGAGAACTGGGTGGTCAGGTCGTTGCTCGAGGCGAAGAACAGCTCGCCGTCGACGACGTAGTGCGCGGCATCGCCGTCCACGGTGCGGGTGACGGTGACGACGTGCGCCACACGCCGGACGAACAGGACCGAGGCGACGAGCACTCCGCCGACCACGCCGATCGCGAGGTTGTGGGTGAGGAGCACGAGCACCACGGTGGCCACCATGACGAAGGTCTCGCTCTTCGGCATCCGCTTCAGCGTCGACGGACGGACGCTGTGCCAGTCGAAGGCGCCGATCGCGACCATGATCATCACCGCGACGAGAGCGGCCATCGGGATGGTCGCGACGAAGTCGCCGAAGACGACGACGAGCAGGAACAGGAAGATCCCCGCGCAGAAGGTGGAGATCCTGGTGCGGGCGCCGGACTCCTTGACGTTGATCATGGTCTGGCCGATCACCGCACAGCCGCCCATCGCGCCGAACGCCCCGGAGAGGATGTTGGCCGCGCCCTGCGCCCACGACTCCCTGGACTTGTTCGAGCGGGTGTCGGTGATCTCGTCGACGAGCTTCGCCGTGAGCAGCGACTCCATGAGCCCGACGACGGCGACGCCGAGCGCGAAAGGCGCGATGATCGAGAACGTCTCCCAGGTCCATGGGATGTCGGGGAGGAAGAGCGAGGGCAGGCTCCGCGGCAGCTCGCCCTGGTCGCCCACCGTCGGGACGTTCAGCGCGAAGACGAGCACGACAGCGGTGACGATGATCACGGAGATGAGCGGGGCGGGGACCACCTTCGTCAGCCGCGGCATGACGAGCATCACGAGGATGCCGAGCACGACGAGCGGGTACACCAGCCACGGCACGTCGATGAGCTGCGGGAACTGCGAGCTGAAGACGAAGATCGCGAGCGCGTTCACGAAGCCGGTCATGACGCTGCGCGGGATGAAGCGCATGAGCTTCGCCACGCCGAGCACACCGAGCACGACCTGGAAGACGCCCGCGAGGATGATCGTCGCGATGAGGTAGTCGAGACCGTAGGTCGGGGCGATGGGCGCGACGACGAGCGCCACGGCTCCGGTCGCCGCCGTCACCATCGCGGGACGCCCGCCGAGGAACGCGATGGCGACCGCCATGATGAACGACGAGAACAGGCCCACCTTGGGGTCGACGCCCGCGATGACGGAGAAGGCGATCGCCTCGGGGATGAGCGCGAGACCGACGACGAGCCCCGCCAGCACCTCACGGGTCAGCATCCGCGGGCTCTTCAGCGCATCGAGGACGGTGGGATGCGCGCGATAGCGGTCGACGGATGTCATGGATGCTCCTGGGGGTGTTCGCCCGAGCGGGCAGATCCAGGTTAGCCTCAGGACGATCCGGACAGACGCGCCACCGGCTCAGCGAGCGAGCGTGAACGGCGCCACCAGCAGATCCTCCTCCCGCGAACTCGGCCCCACGAGCAGACCGAACTCGCCGGGCTCGACGATGCGCCTGCCCGCGGCATCCACGATCGTGCACTCCACGGCGGGGATCACCAGTCGCACCCGCGCCGTCTCGCCGGGGGCCAGGTCCACCTGGCGGTACGCCTTCAGCTCGCGATCTGCCCAGCTGACCGAGGTCACTTCGTCCCGCACATAGGCCTGCACCGTCTCGCGCACGGGTCGAGCGCCGCTGTTCGTCACCGTGACCTCGGCGATCACATCGCCCCCCGCCACAGAGACCGCCAGATCGGCGTAGTCGACCGTCGTGTACGACAGCCCTTCGCCGAACACCCACGCCGGCGCCTGAGTGAGATCCGCATAACGGTCGCCGTGCTGCCCGCGGATCTGGTTGTAGAACGTCGGCTGCTGGCCCGCATGCCTGGCGAAGGAGATCGGCAGCCGCCCAGACGGCTCCACGATCCCGCACAGCAGCTCGGCGATGGCACGCCCGCCCTGCATCCCCGGATTCGCCGCCCAGACGACCGCAGCGGCCCGCGAGACGGATGCCGGCAGCACCAGCGGCTTCGAGGCGAGCAGCACCACGACGACCGGCGTACCCGTGGCGACCAGGGCATCGAGGAGCGCGTTCTGCCCGCCGATGAGTTCGAGCGTCGCCGTGGAGCGCCCCTCGCCGTGCAGCTCGATGCGATCGCCGACGACCGCGACGACGACGTCGGATGCCGCGGCGAGCGCCGTCGCCTCGGCGATCAGCGCCGGGTCGGGATCCGCCGGCAGGAACGCGCGGTCCCACGGAACCAGGTCGAGGGCGCCTTGCCTCTCATCGAAGGCGAGGATGTCGGCGCCGAGCGCGTGCGCGACCGAGACGCCGTCGATCGCGCGCAGCCCATCGAGGACCGTCGTGATCATCTCGCGCGGTTGCCCATCGAGCCGACCGGCCTGACCGGACCCGCCGGCCCAATCGCCGAGCTGCGTCTGCGCATCGTCGGCGAGAGGCCCGACGACGGCCACCCGCACCGGCTCCGACGGGGACGACGAGCCGCTCACGCCCCCTGGCCGCAGGGGCAGCGTCCCGTCGTTCTCCAGGAGCACGACCGAACGGCGGGCGATCTCGAGGTTGAGGTCCGCATGAGCTGGACGGCCGATCACTGCCGCCGCCTCGTCGCTGGGCAGACGAGGGTCCTCGAACAGGCCGAGCTCGAACTTGAGGACGAGGATCCGCTCCACAGCGGTGTCGAAGGCGTCCTCAGGCAGGAGGTCCTGCGCGACGGCATCCAGCGCTCCTTCGAAGAACAACGGGGTGTTCATCACCATGTCGTTGCCCGCTGAAACCGCTGCAGCGGCCGCATGGGCGTAGTCGGGCATGACCTGCTGATCCCACACCATGCGGCCGATGTTGTCCCAGTCCGTGATGAGGGTTCCGGTGTATCCCCACTCGCCGCGCAGCACATCGCTGAGCAGCCAGTCGTTGACCGTGATCGGCACCCCGTCGGTGGTCTGGTAGCCGAGCATGAACGTCCGGCACCCTTCGCGTGCGACGCGTTCGAAGGGCGGCAGGAACCAACTGCGCATCTTCCGGCGCGAGATGTCAGCCTCACTCGCGTCACGGCCGCCCTGCGTCTCCGAGTACCCCGCGAAGTGCTTCGCCGTCGCGAGGATCGCGGTCGGGTCGCCGAGGCCGTCGCCCTGGTAGCCGCGCACCATGGCGCTGGCGAGCTCCCCGATGAGGAACGGATCCTCGCCGAAGGTCTCGTTCACACGCCCCCAGCGCAGATCCCTGGCGACGCACAGCACCGGTGAGAACGTCCAGTGGATGCCGGTGACGGCGACCTCCTCCGCGGTGGCGCGGGCGACGCGCTCGACGAGCTCCGCGTTCCACGACGCCGCCATGCCGAGCTGGGTCGGATAGATCGTGGCGCCGGGCCAGAACGAGTGCCCGTGGATGCAGTCCTCCCCCACCAGCAGCGGGATCCGCAGCCGGGTCTGCATCGTCAACTGTCGCGCACGCAGGAGCGCCTCGGCAGACGCATGAAGGACCGACCCGACATGACGGCGCAGGATGTGGTCCTCCAGGTCGTCACGGGCATCCAGCTGAAGCATCTGCCCGATCTTCTCCTCCACCGTCATCCGGGAGAGCAGATCGGCCACGCGAGCCGGGATCGGGAGGGTGGTGTCCAGGTAGGGGAGCGTGTCCGTATGCGATGTCATTTCTCTTCGTTCTTCGTGATGTCGAGGGGGCGCACGGCGGTGACGGCGTCATTCACGTCGAGACCCTTCTTCTTCATCGCGCGGGCGCGTTCTCCCGCAGATCGCAGGCGAGGATTCACGTACTCGTCGATGCCGAAGTTGATCAGCGAGAGCGCGACGCCGATGGCGGCGATGCAGAGCCCGGGCGGCAGATACCACCACCACTGGTTCTGACCGAAGGCGCCCTGCGCCGAGGCCCAGTTCAGGATCGTCCCCCAGTTGTACGTGGTGACCGGGATCACGCCGATGTAGGACAGCGTGGTGAGCCCCAGGATCGCGGCCGTGACGGTCCCCACGAAGCTGGCCGCGATGAGCGCCATCAGGTTAGGCAGCATCTCCATCGTGATGATGCGTCGCAGCGGCTCGCCGTTCGCACGGGCCGCCTGGATGAAGTCGCGGTTGCGCAGTGACATGGTCTGAGCGCGAAGCACACGGGCTCCCCAAGCCCAGCCCGTGATGCCGAGCACCGCGGCGATGAGGATGAGCGGCGGCTCCTCGAACAGCGAGGCGACGATGATGATCAGCGGCAGCCCGGGGATCACGAGGAACACGTTGGTGAGCGCGGAGAGCGCCTCGCTGCGCCACCCGGTGACATACCCCGCGATGACGCCGATCACGATCGCGATCACCGTGGCGATGACCGCGGCGAGGAACCCGACCACGATCACGCCCCTCGTCCCGTGGATCACCTGGCTGAGGACGTCTTCCCCGATATGCGTCGTGCCGAGCCAGTGGGCCGCGGAGGGCGGCTGGAACCGGGCGGTGTTGTCGACCTTGGTGGGCGAGTACGGCGCGATGACGTCGGCAAAGATCGCGATCAGGACGAAGAAGCCGAGGATCGCCAGGCCGGTGATCGACTTCCCGTTGCGGAACATCGCGAACGCGGAGGCGAACCGGGCCAACGGGCTCTGACGCGGCCCCGGTGCGCCGCTGCCGGCATCCGTACGCAGGGTGAGCGTGGCCGGCGATCCGGCTGCCGGCGTGCTCCGCAGCAGGTCAGGGCTCTGGGGTGTCGAAGTCATGCTCAGACCTCCGTCTGCCGCGTGCGCGGATCGAGGAACGCGTAGGCCAGGTCGGCGAGGATGTTCGCCACCAGGACCGAGAGGGTGATCACGAGGAACA
The DNA here is from genome assembly GCF_053615555.1 of Microbacterium sp. NPDC055903. NCBI lineage: Bacteria > Bacillati > Actinomycetota > Actinomycetes > Micrococcales > Microbacteriaceae > Microbacterium > Microbacterium sp. NPDC055903. Next base: position 969,333 of record NZ_JBSHCA010000001.1, read on the forward strand.
CGCCCTGCATGAGCGCGTAGTCCTTCGCATTCGTCGCATCGAGCAGGAGCTTGCCCACGCCCGGATAGCTGAAGACCATCTCCATCACGATCGTGCCTCCCACGATGAAGCCGATCGACAGTGCGAAGCTCTGGATCTGCGGCAGGACGGCGTTGCGAGCGGCGTAGCGCCAGAGCACGCGCCGATTGGGCATCCCCTTCGCCTGGGCGACGGTGATGTAGTCCTCGTCGAGCACCGTGAGCATCATGTTCCGCATGCCCAGCATCCATCCGCCCAGCGAAGCGACCACGATCGTCGCCGCCGGCAGGGTGCCGTGCCTGATCACCTCGCCGATGAACTCCATCGACCATTCCGGCGTCACTCCCACGCCGTACGCCTTGCCGATCGGGAACCAGCCGAGGTTGACGGAGAACACCGCGATGGCGAGCAGGCCGAGCCAGAAGTAGGGGATGGTGCTCAGGAAGGTCGTGACGGGGATCAGGACGTCGAGCTTCGATCCCCGACGCCACCCGATCACCGCACCGCCGACGGTGCCGATCAGGAACGAGACGATGGTCGCGAACCCGACGAGGCCGACGGTCCACGGCAGCGCCTGGGAGATCACCTCGGTGACCGGGCGCAGACCGTGCAGCAGCGAGATGCCGAGGTCGCCGCGCAGCAGCAGGCCCCAGTAGTCGAGGTACTGCTGGAACAGCGTCTTGTCCGTATCGAGCCCGAGCAGCGCCCGCAGCGCCTCCGCCGCCTCGGGAGACACGTCCCTGTTTCGTGCGAGGTACTGGCTGACCGCGTCACCCTTCATGAAGCGCGGGATGAAGAAGTTGATCGTCAACGCCGCCCAGAGGGTGAACAGGTAGAAGGCGGCCCGCCCGCCGAGGAAGCGCCAGGGGATGCGCGATCTCCCGGCGACGACGGCCGTGGCCGCGGTGCCTGCGGCGACGGCCTCTGTGGCGGGGATCTGAGGTTCGACGGCGGTCATCGTGCGCCTCCCTGAATGCTCGCGAAGTGCCGCTCAGGGTCGGGGGATGCCGCACGCAGCGCCTGCGTGTACGGGTCGCTGGGACGCAGGATCACGTCGTCGGCGGTGCCGTGCTCGACGATGCGCCCCTGATTGAGCACGATGATCTCGTCGCTGAAGTGTCGCGCGGTGGCGAGATCGTGGGTGATGTAGAGGACGCCGAGACCTTCCTCGCGCTGCAGATCGGCGAGCAGGTTCAGGACGCCGAGACGGATCGACACGTCCAGCATCGAGACCGGTTCGTCGGCGACGAGGATGCTCGGACGCGAGGCGAGCGCACGGGCGATGGCCACGCGCTGACGCTGCCCGCCGGAGAGCTCGTGCGGGCGACGATCGATGACCGCATCCGCATCGAGGCGCACGCGTTCGAGGAGTCGGCGCACCTCGCTCTCCGTCTCCTCCTTCGGCACGACGTCGTCGAGGCGCAACGGGCGCTCGAGGTGGTATCGGATCGAGTGGTAGGGGTTCAGCGAGGCGAAGGGATCCTGGAAGACCATCCGCAGCTGCTGGCGGTAGTCCCGCAGGCCCTTCCCCCGCCGCGGGATGGGGGCGCCGTCGAGCAGCACTTTGCCCGCGGTGGGCGTCTCGAGCTGGGTGAGGATCTTCGCGATCGTCGATTTGCCGCTGCCGGACTGCCCGACCAGCCCGATCGTCTGACGGGAGTTCACCGTGAAGCTCACATCATCGAGGGCGGTCAACCGACCGGCGCCGCGGACGTTGTAGATCTTGCTGATATGGCGGAACTCGAGCACGCTCATCGCACCACCACCCCCCTGTCTCCGGTGAGCCGCGGGAACGACGAAAGCAGCGTCCGGGTGTACTCGTCCTCTGGCGACGTCCAGATCCGCTCGGCCGTGTCGATCTCGACGATCTCCCCCCTGCGCATGATCGCGATGCGGTCGCTGATCTCGAGCAGCAGCGGCAGGTCGTGGGTGATGAAGATCACGGAGAATCCGAACTCGTAGCGAAGCTGAGAGATCTGCTGCAGGATCTCGCGCTGGACGAGGACATCGAGGGCCGTGGTCGGCTCGTCCATCACCATCAGCTGCGGACGCAGGGCGAGCGCCATCGCGATCATCACGCGCTGGCGCATCCCACCGGAGAGCTCGTGCGGGAAGGAGCGGACGCGCTGCGCGCCCACCTTCACGATCTCCAGCAGCTCTGCGACGGCGGTGCGGCGTTCGCGCCGCCCCATGCCAGGCCGGTGCACCTCGAACACGTCCTCGAGCTGCGCGCCGATCGTGGCGACCGGGTTAAGGGCGCTCATCGCGCCCTGGAACACCATCGATATCTTGTCCCAGCGGAACCGGCGCATCTGCTCGGGGCCGAGCGCGTTGACATCGATGTCCTGCCCTGAGGCGTCATGGAAGGTCACCTCGCCGCCGGTGATCACGGCGGGCGCCTTGAGAAGGCGCTGGATGCCGTAGGCGAGTGTCGTCTTGCCGCAACCGGATTCTCCGGCGAGACCGAGGATCTCACCGCGTTGCAGCTCGAGTGTCACGTCCGTCACCGCCCGGACGGGTGGATCGACGTCGTACACGACCGAGAAGTCGCGCACGCTGAGCAGGGGATCTGTCATGGAGTACCTCGTGTCATCGCACCCGTGGACGGGCTCAGGAGCGTCGGCCCGCTGAGCCCGTCGACGGGCTGGCGGATTACTTGGCGGTCAGGTTCGTCAGGACCTGCACGATGCCCGGCTGGGTCGGGTCGGCAGAGGCGTACTGATCGTCCTCGGTCGGGAAGCCGACGTAGTTGCGCGTGTTGTACTCGCCGAGCAGTGGATGCGCGCCGAGCGGGATGGCAGGGATGTTCTCGGCGAACGCCGTCTGCAGCACGGCCCCTGCCGCCTCACGTTCCTCCTCGGAGCCGGCGTTGGCGTAGGTGTTCAGCGCCTCGGTGACCGCGGGGTCGTCGAAGCGGCCGAAGTTGAACGACGCCTTTCCGTCGACGATCCACTTCGGGTCCATCGTGGAGGTGTAGAGGCCGTAGGCGTTGCCGGTGTCCTCGAGCCAATGGATGATCGCCTGGAACGTGCCCTCCTGGCGCGCGGCGTCCCAGCCGCCCCAATCGGGCTGATCGACCTTGACCTCGATGCCGAGGCCCTCGCCGAGCTCTTCCGCGAGCAGCGCCTGCTCGGTGTTCCAGTCGCTCCATCCGGCGGGAACCGAGATCGAGAAGGCGACCGCTTCGCCGTCCGGATCGATCAGCTGGTCGCTTGCCCAGGTGTAGCCGGCATCGGTGAGGATTTCCTTGGCCTTGTCGATGTCGACCGAGTAGTTCTGGTCTTTGTACTCCGGCAGGATCTCGTCGGAGAGGAGCGTGCCGAGCCCCGTGACATTCCACACCGGCTCGCTGGCGCCTTCGCGCGCGATGTCCACGTATGCCTGCCGATCGATCGTCCACGCCAGCGCCTCCCGGAGGGCTGGATCGTTGAACGGCTTGGTCTGCAGGTTCATGAAGAGCGTTCCCGCGCCGGCGGTGGGCGAGACGAGGAAATGGTTGTCCTCGTCGGCGGCGAGATAGCTGTCCTCGATCTGAGGGATGAAGGCCTGCGCCCAGTCCGCCTCTCCGGAGACGAGGGCGGTGGTCAGCGCGGCGTTGTCGCCGTAGGAGACGTAGTGCAGCTCCGGGACGGCGAGATCCCCGCCCCAGTAGTCCTCGTTCGCCGTGAGGGTGACGGCCTCCGTCGTCCAGCTGGACAGCACGTAGGGGCCGGTTCCCACCGCGAGGCCCTCACCCGTGAGCGGGTCGGTATTGGGATCCTCGATGCCCTCCCAGATGTGCTTCGGGACGATCGGAGTGTGCAGCACGCGGGACTGCGAGGTGTACTTCGAGTTCCCGAACGTGAGCGTGATGGCATCGCCGTCGACGGTCGCGCCCTGGTAGTCGAGCCCGGCGGAGTCGGTGAGCTTGCCGTTCAGGAACTGGTCGAAGGTGAAGACGATGTCGTCACCGGTGAACGGCTCGCCATCGCTCCAGTTCACACCGCTGCGTGGGACGACGGTGAGCTGCGTGTAGTCCTCGTTCCACTCCACCGACTCCGCGAGCCACGGCGTGGTGCCGAGGTCGCCCGTCGGGTTGACGAGCGCCAGCGGCTCGAAGATCACCTTCGCGTAGCCGTACTTCGAGGCGGAGGAGTCGCCGAGGTAGGGGTTGTGCGATTCGGTGGTGATCGCGCCGTCCGGCTTGGCGATCGTGAGAGCGACGCTGCCGCCGGTGGCCGCGTCGTCGTCGCCTCCCCCGGCCGAGCATCCGGCCAGCGCTGTGGCACTGAGGGCGGCGACCGCGAACGCGGCGATCAGGGACTTTCTGAGCTTCATTGCTACTCCTTGGGCACGGGTCGTTGTGCGGGGGACACGTAAACTTACTGGCGAGAAAGTAAGTTACGCTGACAGTACCCGGCCGTCACTACGATGGCAAGCGGACCAACGACGGGAAGCGAGAAAAGCGTGGCGATCAGCAGCGACAAGCCCGTGCGCAGTCGTCCCGGCACACGAGCCAAGCGCGAGCAGATCCTCAAAGCGGCCGTGGAGATCTTCGGAAACAAGGGGTCGACGAACGGCACGCTCGCCGATGTCGCCGAGCAGGTCGGGATCACCCATGCCGGTGTGCTGCACCATTTCGGGTCGAAGCAGAAGCTGCTGCTGGAGGTGCTCGCCTTCCGCGACCAGGCCGATGTGCAGGACCTCGATGGCAAGCGCATCCCCGGTGGGCCCGAGCTGTTCCTCCATCTCGTGCGCACCGCGTTCGCGAACGAGATGCGCCCCGGCATCGTGCAGGCGTACACGGTGCTGTCGTCCGAGTCGGTCACCGATGACCACCCTGGACGCGAGTACTTCGAGCACCGATACACCACGCTGCGGCGCGAGGTCTCGGATGCTTTCGCTGTGCTCTGCGACCAGCAGGGCGTCACCGACCGGTCGACCGTCGCGGCGGCATCCGCCGCGATCCTCGCCGTCATGGACGGCCTGCAGCTGCAGTGGCTGCTGCACCCGGAGATCATCGACCTCGGCGACGCGAGCGAATTCGCCATCCGCGCGATCGTGAACGGCGTGCTGAAGCCCGGCCCCGAACTGTCCGACTACACGAACGAGCCGCCCGCCCGCTCGCCGCACTGACCGGGCGACCGGGCTAGGGTGAGGCCATGACGATCGACCTAGAAGCCCTGTACATCGATCTGCACCAGCATCCGGAGCTCTCCTTCCAGGAGACGCGCACCGCCGGCATCGCCGCCGCGCACCTGCGCGATCTCGGACTCGAGGTCGAGGAGGGGGTGGGCGTGACCGGCGTCGTCGGGATGCTCGCCAACGGCGATGGCCGCGTCGTCTGGCTGCGCGCCGACATGGACGCCCTGCCCGTGCGAGAAGAGACCGGGCTCGCCTACGCGAGCACCGCCCACGGCCTCGACCCCGACGGACACGAGGTTCCGGTGATGCACGCCTGCGGTCACGACATGCACGTCACCGCCATGATCGGAGCCGTCGAGCGCCTCGTCGCCACCCGCGACGCGTGGTCCGGCACGATCGTCGTGATCATCCAACCCGCCGAGGAGTTTGGCGCCGGCGCCAGGGCGATGCTGGATGCCGGCATCCTCGACCGCTATCCGAAGCCGGACATCGTGCTCGGCCAGCACGTCACCCCCTTCCCGACCGGCATCATCGGGGTCCGAAGCGGCACGCAGATGTCGGCGTCAGACGGCCTCAGCGTCGTCATGCACGGCCGGGGCGGCCACGGCTCTCGCCCGCACACGACCATCGACCCCGTGGTCATGGCCGCCGCCACGGTGATGCGCCTGCAGACCATCACCTCGCGCGAGATCGACCCGAAGGACGTCGCGGTCGTCACCGTCGGCTCGCTCCACGCGGGCCTGAAGAACAACATCATCCCCACCGAGGCCAAGCTGGAGCTCAGCCTCCGCTACCCCACCGACGCGATGCGCGACAAGGTGCTGGCGAGCGTCGAGCGCATCGTGCGCGCCGAGGCCGCGGCATCCGGCGCCGAACGCGAACCGGAGATCACCACCCTGCACACCCTTCCTGCGACGATCAACGACGAAGAGGCGACCGCGCGGGTCGAGGCCGCCCTGCGTGCGAAGCTCGGCCAGGACGCCGTGATCGACCCCGGCCTGTTCACCGGCAGCGAGGACGTCTCGTGGTTCGCGCGCGATGCCGGCGCACCGCTCGTGTTCTGGTTCTGGGGCGGGCTGGATGCGGCCGTCTACGCGGATGCCGTGGCGAACGACACGGTCGACAGCACGATCCCCACCAATCACTCGCCGTTCTTCGCGCCGGTCATCCACCCGACGATCGAGATCGGCGTCACGGCGATGGAGACCGCGGCCCGGGAGTTCCTGGCCTGAGCATCCGCCCCTACCCCCTCGCCCACCGCCCACCTCGGCGATGCCCCGGATGCGGGATCGAATAAGCACCGCGCGAGGCCTCCTCCGGTGCTTTTTCGATCCCGCAGGGCAGCGGGCGAGCGCGGGCGAGCGAGGTCAGGGGGCAGTGGGCGAGCGCGGGCGAGCGCGGTCAGGCGGCGAGCGCCGACACGGGATCCTCCGCGAGATGCGCCATCGACGTGCCCGTCTCGCGGCTGAGCGCACGCAGCAGCCCTGAGCGGGTCGCGTAGCCGGCGAGGCGGGCCGCAGCGGCGAGGTCGCCGCCGCCGAGCACATGGGCCACGGCCCCGTTGAGACGAACCCTGGTGCGCCACCGCGTGAAGGAGCATCCCGTCTCCGCCGCGAAGATGCGCTGCACCTGCCGCACGCTCATGCGATGTCGTGCGGCGAGGTCCTCCAGCGTCCGCGGCGAGCGCATGGCCTCGCGCGCGAGCAGGCGCGCGGCGGGATGAGCGGGCAGGACGACAGGGAAGTACGGCGTCGCCACATCCGCCAGCACGCGGCCGAGCGCACGGCGGAACGGCCGGATCTGCTCCTCGGTCGTCGGCGAGGCCACGAGTGTGGTCATCATCGCCTCCACGAGGGCTGGCACGACGCCGAGGCGCACCACACGCGCGGGCGGCTCGGCGGTCGCCTCCAGCAGCGGGCCGAGCACCATGCCGCCGTCGTGCACCCGCAGCGCATGCGGGACGTCGACCTGCAGCCACGCCGCCTCGTGCGTGCCCAGCGCGTACTCCCGGCCGTCGACGATGAGTGTGGCCGTCCCGCTCACGACGAAGATGAGGTGCGGCTCCGGGTGCGAGTGCTCATCATGGCCGAGGAAGCGGATCGCCGTCTCCTCGACGAGAGATCCGAGCGCGCTGATCATCATCATGGGCTCCTCTCGGACGTGTCGCTCCCGTCACCGTCCGTGTCGCGTCCGTCACACACGCGCTGGTCGGCAAGCATAGGCTCACCTTACCCGAGTCGACTATCCTTCCGCCGAGGTACTCATGGCGCATCGCGCATTCACATCCCATCCGCTCGTCGTCCGCCGCGTGAGCGTGCAGCGCGTCGAAGACGTCACGCCTCGAATGCGGAGGGTGGTGGTGGGAGGCGCGGCGCTCGGCGTCCAAGTGATCGACGGTCACGAGCACAGGGCCTTCGCGGCTCCGGGCTTCGACGACCACGTCAAACTCGTCTTCGCGACCGACGGCGACATCGAGGCCGCGCTGCCCCGCCAGGTGGCGACGGGCATCGAGTGGACGGTGGCGGAGCATCGCGCCGCCAGGGACTACACGCCCCGCCGCGTCGACCTCGCCGCGGGCGAGCTCACGCTCGACTTCGTGCGACACGGCGACGGCCCCGCGGCGGCGTGGGCGGAATCCGCGAAGCCCGGTGACGAGCTGTGCTTCGTCGGGCCCAAGTCGTCCGTGCGCCTGCCGGAGGACATCGACTGGATGGTGCTCATCGCCGATGAGACCGGTCTTCCCGCCGTGGGGCGTTTCCTCGACGAACGGCCGGCGGCATGCCCGGTGCACGTGCTCGTCACCGTCGAGGACGAACAGGGTATCCAGCCCCTCGTCGTCGCCGACGGCGACAGCCTGACCTGGACCATCGCCCAGGGAGCGGACGCAGACGCTCTGGAGCGCGCAGTGCGCGCCCTGCCGATCCCCGAGGAGGGCCATGGCTACGTCTGGGCCGCCGCCGAGAGTCGCGCCCTGCTGCCCGTGCGGCGCTACTTCCAGCGCGAGGTGGGCATCCCCAAGGACCGGTTGAACATCACGGGATACTGGCACGCCGAGGCTGCCGAGGACGAGACCTCGGTTCCCGCGTTCCCCGCCGTGCCCGATCCCCTCCCCTGGTTCGCCGTGCGCGCGGCGCTCGAGCTCGGCATCATCGACGCGCTGGCGGACGGTCCGATGACCGAGCGGATGCTGGTACAGCGCATCGGCGCGGCGCCCGCAGGGATCACGGCGATGCTTCCCGTGCTCACCGCGCACGGGGTCGTGATCGATGACGGCGGGATGCTGCGCCTCGGCGCCGCCGGCGAGGAGCTCCTCGATGAGCACGAGCGCGAGGAGTACCTCGGGCTCGACGCCGATATCCTGCTCACCCTCGCCTCGCTCGCACCCGCGATCCGAGCAGGCGACTCCTCCTGGGCCGCGCACCACGGACGCACTCTCGCCACGGCGGCCGACGAGGAAGGGACGCTCGGTGACGAGCTGACCGAGCACGCAGGCAGACTCGCCTTCCTCCTCGACGGGCTGCTGGCCGATCCGCTGTGGGCCGAGGCGCACACCTGCGTCCTCGTAGGTCCGGGTTCCGCCGCGGTCGCCGGCGCGATCGAGGATGCCGGTCTCGACGGGCTCCACGTCCTGCACGCCGGGGACGAGCCCCCGGAACGACAGGAACGGCTCGCCGATCTCGCCGTGCTGGCCCTCGCGCTCGGCCACCGCACCGACGAGGAGTCACGTGTGCTGCTGGCCGGTCTCGCAGGCTCCGCGCGGATGCTCGTCGTGATCGAGGAGGCACGTCCTGACGCCCTCGGCGGGTCAGCGGGCGACGAACTGCTCTTCTATGCGGCCACGGGCAGCGGGCTTCGCGACTCCGCGGCGATCGCCGCACTCGGCGCACCGGCCGGCTGGCTGCTCGAGCGGGAGGTCGAGCTCGGCTGGGGCACGATCGCTGCGGTGCTTCGCCGCCCCTGACGGCCCACCACGCGACGCCACGCAGCCGCGCGACTACACCTGGACGATACGAGGAGGCGGCGGCGCGAGCTGACGGTTCGGCGAGCCGTGCGCCTCGCGGTGCAGCCGCTCCATGCGCAGGTCGAGCTCGGCCGCGGCATCCGCGGCGTCCGACAGGCTGTCGGCCAGATGCGAGGGCACCTGGTTGGAGAACTTGTAGTAGATCTTGTGCTCGAGGCTCGCCCAGAAGTCCATCGCGATGGTGCGGAACTGCACCTCGACGGGAACCATGAGCGCGCCGGTCGAGAGGAACACCGGCACCTCGATGATCGCGTGCAGGCTCTTGTACCCGTTGGGTTTCGGGTCCTTGATGTAGTCCTTCACGACGCGCACCGAGACGTCGTCCTGCGCCGTGAGCAGGTCGAACAGTCGATAGACGTCGGCGACGAAGCTGCAGGTGACGCGGACGCCGGCGATGTCCGTGATCTCGGCGCGGATGCGGGCGAAGTCCGGCTCGTCGATGCCCTTGCGCGCGATCTTCTCCACGATGCTGTCCGGGGTCTTGAGCCGGCTCTTCACGTGCTCGATCGGGTTGTACGCGTGATCGTGGGTGAACTCGTCCCGCAGGATCGAGATCTTCGTCTCGACCTCGCGCATCCCGAACTCGTACTCCCGCAGGAAGCGCTGGAACTCGTCGCGGAGCTCTTTCGTCTGCCGAATGGTGTCCTCGGTGACGTCAACGGTCGTCATGCACCCGACGTTACGCGTTCGTGATCGGAAGTTGCTGTGCGATCCCGATGAGATTCCGGGCGGCGTGAGGATGCCGTGAGCACGCCGCCTGCACCCGTATGTTTTCCGTGAGGATCGCGTCAGGATCCCTCATCGGGGAGTAGCGTCACCGGACGTGACGAACGAGACCCGCGACCCGCAAGCGGTCAAGCGCATCCTCCTCGGCGAGCCGATCTCCTCCGCGGAGAGCGCCGAGCAGCTGCTGCCCAAGCGCCGCGCGCTGCCCATCTTCGCGTCGGATGCGCTCAGCTCGGTGGCCTACGCCCCGCAGGAGCTCGTGATGATCCTGCTCATCGGCGGGCTCACCTTCCTCTCCTTCACCCCGATGGTGGCCGTCGCGGTCGTCGTGCTGCTCACCGTCGTGGTGCTCAGCTACCGCCAGCTCATCAAGGCCTATCCCTCCGGCGGAGGCGACTACGAGGTCGCTCGCAAGAACCTCGGCGAGATCCCCGGCGTCGTCGTCGCCTCGGCCCTGCTCGTGGACTACGTGCTGACGGTGGCGGTCTCGGTCGCTTCCGGCGTCGACAACATCATCTCCGCGCTCCCCGGCCTGGACCCGCTGCGCGTGGAGCTGGCCGTCGGCTTCGTCATCCTCATCATCATCGTGAACCTCCGCGGCGTCCGAGAGGCCTCCTTCGCCTTCGCCATCCCGACCTACATCTTCATCGGCTCGGTGGGCATCATGATCGTCACGGGCCTCATCCGCACGGTCCTCGGCGATGCGCCGGTGGCCTCCAGTGCAGAGTTCGCCGTGCACACGGAGGATCTCAGCCAGGCCGCGGTCATCCTGCTCATCCTGCGCGCGTTCTCCAGCGGATGCTCCGCCCTGACCGGCGTCGAGGCGGTCTCCAACGGCGTGCCGGCGTTCAGGGCGCCGAAGGTGCGCAACGCCCAGTCGACGCTCGTGCTGATGGGCACGATCGCGATCTGCCTGTTCTCCGGCCTCACCGCGCTCGCGCTCATCACCGGCGTGCACTACGCGGAGAACCCCTGCGACCTGATCGGCTTCGACTGCACGACACCGCAGCCCAGCCTGATGGCGCAGGTGGCTGCGGCGACCTTCGGCGGCGGAAGCATCCTGTTCTTCATCGTGCAGGCCGCCACCGCCTGCGTCCTCCTGCTCGCTGCGAACACCGCTTTCAACGGGTTCCCGCTGCTCGGCGCCGTGCTCGCGAAGGACGGCTACGCCCCCAAGGCCCTGAACACGCGCGGCGACCGCCTGGTCTTCTCCAACGGCATGATCGTGCTCGGGATCGCCGCGATCGTCGTGCTGGTGGTCTTCCAGGCGCGGCTGACCACCCTCATCCAGCTCTACATCATCGGCGTCTTCGTGTCGTTCTCGCTGGGCCAGATCGGCATGGTGCGGCACTGGCGGCGGATGCTCCGCCGCGGGCGCAGCAGCGAACGACGGGGGGCGATCTCGGGCCTGGTCATCAACTCCGCCGGCGCGACGCTGACGGTGCTCGTGCTCCTCATCGTCACCGTGACGAAGTTCACCCACGGCGCCTATCTCGTCTTCTTCGCCATCCCGATCCTCGCCTTCCTCATGATGGGCGTGAAGCGCTACTACCGCGACGTCGACCATGAGATCGCCATCGACGACACCACGCACTTCGGCGCAACGGGGGATGTCGCGCTGGTGCTGGTGAGCAAGCTCCAGAAGCCGGTGGTGAAAGCGATCGACTACGCCGTCGCGGCCAAGCACGGCAAGACGATCGCGATCCACGTGGCGGTGGACGCCGACGACGCAGGACGCCTGCAGAAGGAATGGACCGATCATCTGCTCCCCGTGCCGCTGGTGATCCTGGAATCGCCGTACCGCTCCTATGCGGAGCCGATCGAGCAGTTCATCGCCCAGTACCGCGAGAAGCACGGCTCCTCCGTCGTGACCGTCTACCTGCCGCAGTACATCGTCGGGCACTGGTGGGAGACGTTCCTGCACAACCGGCGAGCCAGGCGGCTGGCGAACCAGCTCATGCTCGTGCACGGTGTGACGATCACCCTCGTGCCCTGGCTGCTGGACTCCTCCGAGATCATCTACGGACGCCGCTCCCGCCCGATGCCAGGACAGGAGCGGGCGGGCAGGCCGGTGGTCGTGTCGGGCAGGCGCGCTCGCCGCCCGGAGGGGCCGGCCGACGACGAGGGCTGAGCGCCGCTACTCGCCCCCGGCGACGTCCTCCGGGTCGAGCGCGAGCCACGGCGAGGAATCCGGGTCGACCTCGGCGGCCTGCGGGCTGTCCGCGTTCGTCCACCAGCGCGCCTCGTAGGGCAGCGAGTCGAACAGCACGCGGTCCCCGCGCTGGTAGGTCTCATCGCCCGACCACTCGGGGTAGGTCCCCGCGGGCACCGTCGGCACGGGCACGGGCGTCTCACCGGGGAGCACGGGGCCGATCAGCCGCCATGGGGTCTCGTACTCCTGGAGCACGGGGTTGTCGGGCACATCGCCCTCGGTCCACCACTTCGCCTCGTAGACGTTGCCGTGCCAGACGACGCGGGTGTCCGTCCGATACGAGTGCTCCTCGTTCCAGATCTGGTACGGGCTCGTCGCCGGGTCATCCGTGACGACGGGCACGGGCTCGGAGGTCGTGCGGATGCCGGCACCGGAGAGCGGGCTTCCGGTGAAGCCCTTGCCGAGGACGGCGGCGAAGAGGCGGTCGCCCTGGTCGACACCGCTGCAGGAATCCGAGACCTCGCGGAGATCGACGACGTTCACGCCGCAGGTGGCGTCACGGTTCAGAGACCACATCGAGGCTCGGCCGAGCCTGTTCTCGACGGCGAAGGCGTTCACCCGCTCCGCATCGTCGAATCCGAAGACCTCGTCGCGGACGTCGTTCTGGCCGATCATGGGCGTCACGCCGAGCTTGTTCCACAGCGTCGCATCGGTGAGCTCGGTGCCCTGACGCTCGTAGAGCACGCCGAGCTGGCGCTGAGTGCCCTGCAGGGCGGAGACGGATGCCTCTCCGAGCGTGGTGTCGTCGACGAGACTCGCACCGTAGTTCATGGTCATGACGTTGACGCCGGTGAGCTCGACGCCCGCCTCGAGGAGCGTCGCCACGGCCTCCGTCCCCTCCTCGGTCAGACCCGCGGGCGTCACGGGGAGGGTGACCCATACGGCGATCGGATGGCCCGCGACTGCGCGCTCGCTCTGCAGCGCGGCGACGGCCGCCGCACGGCGCTCACTCGCGTCGTCGTCGACGAGCGCAGGACCTTCGATGTCGAGGTCGATCGCGTCGATCCCGTAGCGGTCGACGACCGACCGATAGGCGTCGAGCAGACGCCCCTGGTCCTCGCACACGATCGCGAGCTCGTCATTGGCCTGTCCGCCGAAGGAGATCATCGCCTCGCCGCCCTGCTGCTCGAGGCGGGCGAGACGGCGATCCAGATCGAGCTGCTCTGCTGCCTCGGTCAAGCTGTACGCACCGCCCCACGACGGCGTGCACGGCTCCTCCGGGTCGGCGACCACGAAGCTCAGCACGACGTTCTCGTCCTGCGCGGAAGCCGGGTTCTCGAAGGCGTACGCCGGGGTGGCCGTGACGTCGACGTATCCGCCGAACCACGGCTCCGCCGTGACGGTCTGGGTGTTGGCGAACCAGCGCCAGCCCTGGAAGCCCGCGAAGACGAGCGCGGCGAGAACGCCGATCACCAGCGTGAGTCGCCACGGGGAGAGATGACGGTTCGGAAACCGCTGGGACATGATCCTGCTCTCCCTGCGTGATCGGCGCGATGCGTCGCCTCGGAGGTCGGTGTGGGGGGTCTTTCGGCGCTAGTCTACGGGTGCCGATACCCCACGTCGGCGCCGAGAGGAGCCCCCGTGTCCGACGTGCTCGATCAGCCGCGAACCCGCCGGCGTCAATGGGGTGCCGAGCGCCGATCCGAGCCGATGTCGATCGTGCACCAGCGTCCGAGCGTGGCGAAGATCGCCTGGGGACGCCTCGGCATCGTCGCGACGGTGGCCTTCTGGTTCATCTACGTCGTCACGACGGTCATCCGCGAGTTCATCGAGCAGCCGGGCGGCTTCCGCTTCACGATGGAGGCGATCGGCTACCTCGTCGTCGTGACGTTCCTCACCTTCTCGGCCCTGATGTACCTCATCGCCAGGCAGGGCGCCCTCTACCGCTTCCGCGACCACAAGCGCGTGCCGAGGGCCGAGCTGGACCGGCACTTCCGCGAGCACGCCGGCGGCGTGACCGTCCTCGTTCCCTCGTACGCCGAGGAACCGGCGGTGGTGCGCGGCACGCTGTGGTCGGCCGCTCTGCAGGAGTTCGCCGATCTGCGCATCGTCCTGCTCGTCGACGACCGACCCGATCCGTCCGATGACGCCGACCGGCGGCGACTGGAGGCGACTCTCGCGCTGCCCGGCGAGATCGAGGCCGCGATGGAGGAGCCGCGAGCGCGATTCGCGGCGAGCCGGGTCGCCTTCGAGACCGCGGCTCCCGACGCGGCGGCGCTGGAGGAGGCATCCGTCCCTGCGCTTCTCGAGCGCCTGGCCGACGACTACGAGGCCGCGGCCGAGTGGCTCGAGGCGATGGCGGAGTCCGAGCCGATGCACGACCACGTCGACGAGTTCTTCATCGACCAGGTGCTCATGGGCCTCGCGTCCGAGCTGCGCCTGAGCCTGCTCGCCCTGCGCGCGGCGATCGATCAGGGCGAGCATCCCGACCGCGATCGGATGCTCGAGCTGCATCTGCGCCTGGAGCGGATCTTCACCGTCTCCGCCGGCGCCTTCCAGCGCAAGCGCTACGCCTCGCTGTCGCACGAGGCGAACAAGGCCATGAACCTGAACTCCTACATCGGTCTGATGGGCAAGGCCTGGCGCACCGAGGAGACCGCTGCGGGCACTCTCCTGCGCCGTGCGGAATCGCGCGCCGAGGCCGACCTCGTCGTGCCGGACAGCCCGTACCTACTCACCCTCGACGCCGACTCGCTGCTGCTGCGCGACTACTGCCTGCGCCTGGTGTACTTCCTCGAAGAGCCGGGCAACGAACGGGTCGCCGTGACCCAGACGCCGTACTCGTCGTTCCGCGGCGCCCCGACCCGCATCGAGCGGATCGCCGGGGCGACGACCGACCTGCAGCACATCCTCCACCAGGGCATGAGCTACTTCGGCGCGACCTTCTGGGTGGGCGCGAACGCCGTCATCCGCAAGCCGGCACTCGAGGACATCGTGCAGCTCGAGACCGTCGGCGGCTTCGAGATCGCCACCTACATCCAGGACCGCACCGTCATCGAGGACACCGAGTCGAGCATCGACATCGGCACGAAGGGGTGGACGCTCGTCAACTACCCCGAGCGGCTCAGCTACTCGGCGACGCCGCCGGACTTCGGATCCCTCGTCGTCCAGCGCCGCCGGTGGGCCAACGGCGGCCTGCTCATCCTGCCGAAGCTGCGCGACCAGCTGCGCGAACGGCGGTTCCGCCGCGAGCGGATCGCGCTGCGCGAGGTGTGGCTGCGGGTGAACTACATGGCCTCCATCGCGTGGGCGAGCTTCGGGCTGCTGTTCCTGCTCGCCTACCCCTACGACAGCCGGCTGCTCTCCCCCGTCGTGTTCCTCGCGGCGCTGCCCTACTTCCTCGCGATGGGCAGCGACCTGCGCTACTGCGGCCACCGCTTCACCGACATCTTCCGCATCTACGGCTTCAACCTCATCCTCCTGCCGGTGAATCTCGCCGGCGTGCTGAAGTCTCTCCAGCAGGCCATCACGGGCGAGAAGATCCCGTTCGTGCGGACGCCGAAGGTGAAGGACCGCACAGCGGCTCCCGCGCTGTACGTCCTCGTCCCCTACCTGATCGTGGCGTTCTCGCTGTACACGCTGTGGCGCGACCTCGTCGCCCAGAACTGGGGGAACGCCGCCTTCGCGGCCATCAACGCCTCACTCGCGGCCTACGCGATCTGGACGTACATCGGCATCAGGGCGTCACTCGTGGACATGTGGCTGGGGCTGCTGAACTGGCTCTACGTCCCCGATCGGGCGCCCAGGAAGAAGACATCCGATGCGGTGCCTTCCTCTGCCGGGCCGGTCGACTGGGCCGGCATCCTGTACCACGGCGACCGCCGACTCAACCGCGACCTCCGCGGCGGCAATGACCGCCGTCGCAGGGTGGGCACGCGCCGGCCCTGAGCAGGCGTCGACGGGGATGCCGTGAGCATCCCGCATGCATCGCCGCGGCGTCCGTAGGGGAAGCGTGAGGATCGAGGCAGGACCGGGCGCACCGGAGTTGTATCGACTCTCGTGCTCGATCTCATCTACCTCGCGCTGACTCTCGCGCTCTTCGCCCTGGTCTCGCTCGTCGCCAAGGCGGTGATGCGCGGATGATCGTCTTCGAGATCTCCGCGGCCGTCCTCGCCGTGGCCGCCCTCGTCTATCTCGTCGTCGCCCTCGTCAGCCCGGAGCGGTTCTGATGGATGCCACGATCTGGTTCGGCATCCTGCAGGCGGCGACCGTCGTCGTCGCCCTCATCCTGCTCTATCGTCCCCTCGGCGACTATCTGGCGCGGGTGTACTCCTCGGCCCGCGATCTGCGCGTGGAGCGCGGTGTCTACCGCCTCATCGGCGTCGACTCCGCCTCCGAGCAGACCTCGCGTGCGTACGCCCGCAGCGTGATCGTCTTCTCCGCGGCGGGTCTCGTCCTGGTCTACGCGCTGCAGCGCTGTCAGGCGCTCCTGCCGCAGTCGCTCGGGCTTCCCGCGGTCCCCGAGGGTCTCGCCTTCAACACGGCGGCCTCGTTCGTCGCCAACACGAACTGGCAGTCGTATTCGCCGGAGCAGACCATGGGCTACACCGTGCAGCTCGCCGGGCTCACGGTGCAGAATTTCGTCTCGGCGGCGGTGGGTCTCGCCGTCGCTGTCGCCCTCATCCGCGGATTCGCGCGTCGTGGCTCGGCGACGATCGGCAACTTCTGGGTCGATCTCATCCGCGGGCTCGGTCGCGTCCTGCTCCCGATCGCCGTGCTGAGCGCGATCGCCCTTCTCGCCGGCGGCGTGGTGCAGAACTTCGCCGGCTTCACGGAGATCACGACGGTCACCGGCGGCACACAGGCCGTGCCTGGCGGGCCCGTCGCCTCCCAGGAGGCCATCAAGCTCCTCGGCACGAACGGCGGAGGCTTCTTCAACGCCAACTCGGCGCATCCCTTCGAGAACCCGACGGCATGGACCAACCTGCTGCAGATCCTCCTCATCCTGGCCATCCCGTTCTCCCTCCCCCGCGCCTTCGGCCGGATGATCGGCGACGACCGGCAGGGATATGCCATCGCCGGGGTGATGGCCACGATCTTCCTCGTCTCGACCGTCGCGCTCTCCGCCCTGGAGCTCGCAGGACGCGGGACCGCGCCCGAGCTCGCGGGCGCCGCGATGGAGGGCAAGGAGCAGCGCTTCGGCATCCTCAGCTCCGCGCTGTTCGGCAGCGCGAGCACGCTGACCTCCACCGGTGCGGTGAACTCCATGCACGACTCCTACACGGCGCTGGGCGGCATGATGCCGATGCTGAACATGATGCTCGGGGAGGTCGCACCCGGCGGTGTCGGGTCAGGGCTGTACGGCATGCTCGTGCTCGCCGTCATCGCGGTGTTCGTGGGCGGCCTGCTCATCGGACGCAGCCCCGAGTACCTCGGCAAGCGCATCGGCCCTCGGGAGATCACGCTCGCAAGCCTGTACATCCTCGTGACGCCGACGCTCGTGCTCGGCGGTACCGCGCTGAGCTTCGCCATTCCGGCGATCAGAGCCGACGTCGAGGCGACGAGCATCCTGAACCCCGGCGTGCACGGTCTCAGCGAGGTGCTGTACGCGTTCACCTCGGCGGCAAACAACAACGGCTCCGCCTTCGCAGGGCTCACCGCGAACACGCCCTGGTTCAACACGGCGCTCGGGGTGGCGATGCTGCTCGGCAGATTCATCCCGATCGTGCTCGTGCTCGCCCTCGCCGGATCGCTCGCCGCGCAGGATCGCGTGCCGGCCACCCAGGGGACGCTTCCCACCCATCGGCCGCAGTTCGTCGGCCTGCTCACCGCGGTGACGGTCATCATCACCGCGCTCACCTACTTCCCGGTCCTCACCCTTGGACCGCTCGCCGAAGGACTCGTCTCATGACCGCCCGTGCAGAATTCCCCGATCCCGCCCACACCTCCCCTGAGCCCACCTCCCAGTTCCCTGAGCCTGTCGAAGGGAACGACACCGCCAAGCACCCTTCGACAGGCTCAGGAAGCGGGAGCGGATCAGGGAGCGGGAGCGGGACAGGCTCAGGAAGCGGAAACGGAACAGGCTCAGGGAGCGGCAACCTCGGCGGCACCGCGCAGCAGTTCGCCGCCGCCCTTCCCGGGGCGCTGCGCAAGCTGAACCCCGCAGCGCTCGTCCGCAACCCGGTCATGCTTCTGGTGTGGGTCGGCGCGGCCTTCACCACGGTGCTCGCCGTCGCCGAGCCGTTCCTCGGCGGCGCGGGCGAGTCCGGCGGCACGCCCGTGCCTGCCGGATTCACCTGGGGCATCGCCGTCTGGCTGTGGTTCACGGTGCTCTTCGCGAACGTCGCCGAGTCCGTCGCCGAAGGGCGCGGCAAGGCCCAGGCCGCGACGCTGCGCAAGACGCGCACCAGCACGATGGCCCGTCGCGTGCTGCACTACGAGGCGATGACGGATGCCGCGGCGCTGCGCGCCGAGACCACGGACGTCTCCTCGGCAGAGCTGCAGCGCGACGACATCGTCGTGGTGACGGCCGGCGAGCTCATCCCCGGCGACGGCGACATCGTCGCCGGCATCGCCACCGTCGACGAGTCCGCCATCACCGGCGAGAGCGCACCCGTGATCCGCGAGTCCGGCGGCGACCGCAGCGCGGTCACGGGAGGCACGCGCGTGCTGTCCGACCGGATCGTCGTGCGCATCACCTCGAAGCCGGGCGAGACCTTCGTCGACCGCATGATCGCCCTCGTCGAAGGCGCCAACCGACAGCGCACCCCCAACGAGATCGCCCTGAACATCCTCCTGGCGAGCCTGTCCATCGTGTTCGTCCTCGTCGTGCTCGCGCTGAACCCGATCGCCTCCTATGCGGCATCGCCCGTCAGCATCCCCGTGCTCATCGCGCTGCTCGTCTGCCTCATCCCCACCACGATCGGGGCCCTGCTCTCCGCGATCGGCATCGCCGGCATGGACCGCCTCGTGCAGCGCAACGTCCTGGCGATGTCGGGGCGGGCGGTCGAGGCCGCGGGGGATGTCACCACGCTCCTGCTCGACAAGACCGGCACGATCACCTACGGCAACCGTCGAGCCGTCGAGGTGGTGCGCATGACCGGTGTCGACCCCGACGAGCTGCTGCGCACCGCGGCGCTCTCATCTCTCGCCGACCCGACTCCCGAGGGCGCCTCGATCGTCGAGCTGGCGGATGCCCGCGGCATCCGCGTCGCAGAGCCGGCCGGCGCGGTCGTCGTGCCCTTCACCGCGCAGACCAGGATGAGCGGCCTCGACCTCGCCGACGGCACGCAGATCCGCAAGGGCGCGGGCTCCGCCGTGCGGGCCTGGCTCGGGCTCGACGACGATCAGCCGGAGCTCGCAGGCCACACGGATGCGATCGCCGCGTCCGGGGGCACGCCCCTGGTCGTGGCCGTGCGCGACGCCGCGGGAACGGGGCGGCTGCTCGGTGTCGTGCACCTCAAGGACGTCGTCAAGGACGGCCTCCGCGAGCGCTTCGACGAGCTGCGCAGCATGGGCATCCGCACGGTGATGATCACCGGCGACAACCCGCTCACCGCGGCCGCGATCGCCGAAGAGGCCGGCGTCGACGACTTCCTCGCCGAGGCGACCCCCGAGGACAAGCTCGCTCTCATCCGCAAGGAGCAGGAGGGCGGACGCCTGGTGGCCATGACGGGCGACGGCACCAACGACGCACCCGCCCTCGCTCAGGCGGACGTCGGAGTGGCGATGAACACCGGCACCTCCGCAGCGAAAGAGGCTGGGAACATGGTCGATCTCGACTCGGATCCGACCAAGCTCATCGACATCGTCCGCATCGGCAAGCAATTGCTCATCACCCGCGGCGCCCTGACTACATTCAGCCTCGCGAACGACATCGCCAAGTACTTCGCGATCATCCCTGCGATGTTCATGGGCGTGTTCCCCGGCCTCGCGGCGCTGAACATCATGCAGCTGCACTCGCCGGCATCCGCGGTGCTCAGCGCGATCGTGTTCAACGCGATCGTCATCGTGTTCCTCATCCCGCTCGCACTGCGCGGCGTCGCCTACAGACCTGCGAGCGCCGCGCGGCTCCTGCAGCGCAACCTCCTCGTGTACGGGCTGGGCGGCGTCATCGCCCCCTTCGTAGGCATCAAGCTGATCGACCTCGTCGTCAGCCTCATCCCCGGCTTCTGATCGGAAAGGCATCCCATGTCATCGCTTCGCACCACCGTGCGCACCACCGGCGTCGCCGTCCGCGCGATGCTCGTCCTCACGCTCGTCCTCGGGGTGGGATACACGCTCCTCATCACGGGGGTCGGCCAGCTCCTTCTGCCCTGGCAGTCCGGCGGCTCCGTCGTGACGGCTGCCGACGGCGAGGTCGTCGGCAGCTCGCTCATCGGGCAGTCCTTCACGGACGCGGACGGCGAGGCCCTGCCGGAGTACTTCCAGTCCCGCCCCTCGGCCGCAGGCGACGGCTACGACGGGCGATCCTCCAGCGGCAGCAACCTCGGTCCGGAGAACCCGGATCTCGTCGCCGCGATCGAGGAGCGCCGCGCGGAGATCGCCGCGCGAGAGGACGTCGATCCGGATGCCGTCCCCGCCGACGCCGTCACGGCATCCGGTTCGGGTCTGGATCCGCACATCAGCCCGGCCTACGCCCTGCTTCAGGTGTCCCGCGTCGCCGAGGCCAGAGGGATGGACGAGGCCGAGCTGCGCGAGATGGTGGAGTCTAGGATTCAAGGGCGGGATGCGGGCTTCCTCGGCGAGGAGAGGATCAACGTCGTCGAGCTCAACCTCGCCCTGGACGAGCGGGAGGGCTGATGACCGAGGAGCGCCCCACCAGACGCGGCCGCCTGCGAGTCCTCCTCGGGGCGGCCCCCGGCGTCGGCAAGACCTTCGAGATGCTGGCCGAGGGCAACCGGCTCCGCGAGGACGGCATGGACGTCGTCATCGGCGTGGTGGAGACGCACGGCAGGGCGGCGACCGAGGCGCAGGCGGCAGGGCTCGCACTCATCCCCCGTCGCACGACGGTGCACCGCGGCGTCGAGCTCGCGGAGATGGACGTCGACGCCGTGCTGTCGCGCCGCCCGCAGCTCGCCCTCGTCGACGAGTTCGCGCACACGAACGCCCCTGGCTCGCGCAACGCGAAGCGCTGGCAGGACGTCGAGGAGCTGCTCGCCGCGGGCATCGACGTGGTGACGACCGTGAACGTGCAGCACATCGAGTCGCTGAACTCCGTCGTGGAGAAGATCACCGGCATCGCCCAGCAGGAGACGATCCCGGATGCCGTCGTCCGCGGCGCGGACGAGATCGAAGTGGTCGACCTCGCCCCGCAGGCGCTGCGCGACCGGCTCTCGGCGGGATTCGTCTATCCGGCGGAGCGCATCGATGCCGCGCTCTCCAACTACTTCCGCCTCGGCAACCTCACTGCCCTCCGCGAGCTCGCCCTGCTCTGGCTCGCCGACGAGGTGGACAGCGCGCTGCGCACCTACCGGGCCGAACAGGGCATCGAGGGCAGCTGGCAGGCGCGCGAGCGGGTTGTGGTCGCCCTCACCGGCGGCCGGGAGGGCGAGACGCTGCTCCGCCGCGGAGCGCGGATCGCGGCGAGGGCCGCCGGCGGCGAGCTCATCGCCGTGCACGTCACCACGCAGGACGGCCTGCGCAGTGAAGCCCCCGGCGCGCTCGCCGCCCAGCGCTCGCTCGTCGAGGACCTCGGCGGCAGCTATCACCAGATCGTGTCCGACGATGTGCCTGCCGCCCTCGTCGAGTTCGCGCACTCCGTGGACGCCACCCAGCTCGTGATCGGCGTGAGCAGGCGCGGCCGCCTCGCCGCCGCACTGACCGGCCCTGGCATCGGCACCGAGGTCATCCGCCGCTCTGGCGATATCGACGTGCACATCGTCACCCATGATGCGGCGGGAACGCGCCTCGCACTTCCCCGCATCACCGGCGGGGCGCTCGGCTGGCGCAGACAGGTCCTCGGTTTCGCCGTGGCACTCATCGGCGGTCCGCTGCTGTCCTGGCTGCTGCTTTCGCTGCGCAGCGCGGAGTCGATCACCTCCGATGTGCTCTCGTATCAGCTCCTCGTCGTCGTGGTGGCGCTGATCGGAGGCATCCGACCGGCCGTCTTCGCCGCCGTGCTCTCCGGGATCACCCTGGACTTCCTCTTCGTCGCACCGCTGTACACCGTCACCGTCGCGCATCCCCTGCACGCGATCGCGCTGGGGCTCTACGTCATCATCGCGATCCTCGTGAGCCTCATCGTCGATCAGGCGGCGCGAAGAGCGCGGGCGGCGCAGCGTGCCACCGCCGAGGCCGAGCTGCTCGCCTCCGTCGCAGGCAACGTGCTGCGCGGAGAGAGCGCGACCCTCGCCCTCATCACTCGCGCCAGAGAGGCCTTCGGCCTGAGCGGAGTGCGCCTCATCGCACCGGACGGGGAGGTCATCGCCCGCGACGGCGAGCCGCTGGCCGACGGCACCTCGACCACGTTCCCCGTCGGCCGCAGCGCGGACGGATCCCCCCGCGCCTTCCTCGAACTGCACGGCGCACCCCTGGACGCACCATCCCGACGACTGCTCGACGTCATCGTCGCCCAACTCTCCGCCGCCATCGAGCACACCGACCTCAGCGCCACCGCCGGGCAGGTGCAGGCCCTGGCCGAGACGGACCAGGTCCGCAGCGCCCTCCTCTCGGCGGTCAGTCACGATCTTCGGCGCCCGCTCGCCTCGGCCGTCGCGGCGGTCGGCGGTCTGCGCGGGGCGCATGCGCTCTCCTCCGAGGATCGAGAGGAGCTGCTGGCCACCGCGGATGAGAGCCTGGCGACGCTGTCGACGCTCGTCACGGACCTCCTCGACGCCAGCCGCGTGCAGGCAGGCGTCCTCGCGGTGTCCGCCACCAGGGTCGACGCCGGTGCGAGCATCCTGGCCGCCCTCGACGAGCTCTCCCTCGGCCCGGATGACGTCGAGCTCTCCCTCGACCCGGACTCCCCTGCGGTCACCGCCGACCCCGTGCTGCTGCAGCGGGTCCTGGTGAACCTGCTCGCCAACGCCCTGCGGCATTCGCCTCAGGACGCGCGCGTGCTCGTGTCGACGAGCCGACTCGGCGAGCGCGCGGAGATCAGGGTCATCGACAGGGGCCCCGGCGTGCCGGCCGAGCGTCAGGACAGCATCTTCCAGCCGTTCCAGCGGCTCGGCGACACCGACAACACCACAGGCCTCGGCCTGGGCCTCGCGCTCTCGCGCGGATTCGCGGAGGGCATGGGCGGTACGCTGAGCCCCGAGGACACCCCCGGCGGTGGGCTCACTATGGTCGTCTCGCTGCCCCTCGCGGACGACGCGGACGACCGGGAGGACATGGAGTGAAGCTCCTCATCGCCGATGACGACCCGCAGATGGTGCGGGCGCTGCGGATCACCCTGGCCGCCCACGGCTACGACGTCGTCGCGGCCGCGGACGGGGCCGCAGCGATCGCCGCTGCCGCGCAGACGCATCCCGACATCATCCTCCTCGATCTCGGCATGCCCCGGCTCGACGGCATCGAGGTGATCCAAGCGCTGCGGGGATGGACGACCGTCCCCATCATCGTCGTGTCCGGCCGGACCGGATCCGCCGACAAGGTGGAGGCGCTGGATGCCGGAGCGGACGACTACGTCACCAAGCCCTTCCAGATCGACGAGCTGCTCGCGCGGCTGCGCGCGCTGTCCAGGCGGGCGCAGCCGGCATCCGAGGAGTCGACCGTCGCCTTCGGCGACGTGATCGTCGATCTCGCCAGTCGATCCGTGACGCGCGCGGGAGAACGCGTGCACCTCACGCCGACGGAATGGCGGATGCTCGAACACCTCAGCCGCCATCCAGGGGGGCTCGTGACCAGGCAGGAGCTGCTGAAGGAGATCTGGGGCAGCGAGCAGGTCGCCGATACCGGCTATCTGCGGCTGTACATGTCGCAGCTGCGCAAGAAGCTCGAGCGGGAGCCGAGCGCTCCGGTGCATCTGCTCACCGAGTCGGGCATGGGCTATCGGCTCGTGCTCTGACCAGGCGTCAGAGCCTGCCCTTAGCCTGAGAGCATGACTGAGGATGCCTGGCCGATCCGCACCACGCGCCTTGAGGTTCGCCGAACAACGCCTGCCGATCTCGATGACATCTGGGAGTATCGGAGACTGCCCGAGGTGAACCACTGGCTCGGCCGCGCTCCGCAGACGCTCGGGGGTTTCCGGCAGGTATATCTCGATCCGGCACGGCTGGCGGCGACCTTCACTGTCGCGCTGCTCCTCCCGGACGGCGCAGGAGAAGCGGAGCGGGTGATCGGCGACGTCATGGTGCGGATCGGCGACGGTTGGGCGCAGGCGGAAGCGGCCGATGAAGCCCACGGTGTCGAGGCCGAGCTGGGTTGGGTGCTCGGCCCCGCCTACACCGGACGTGGCTACGCGACAGAGGCGATGAGGGCCGTGATCGATGCGTGCTTCGGTCCGCTCGGACTTCGACGGGTGCACGCCGGATGCTTCGCCGCGAACGAGGCCTCATGGCGGCTGATGGAAAGGCTGGGGATGCGCCGCGAAGAGTTCAGCCGCCGCACGGCGCTGCATCGCTCCGGGGAGTGGATGGACGGAATGCGCTACGGCCTCCTCGCAGAGGAGTGGCCGACGGCATCCTGACGCTCAGGAATCCCGGCCGGTTCAGGCATCCTTCGAGCGCCAGAGCAGCCACACGAAGTACGGCGCGCCGAGGAGGGCGACGACGAGCCCTGCAGGAAGCTGCTCCGGCGCGATGATCGTGCGCCCGATCGTGTCCGCCGCGCCGACGAGCAGCGCGCCCAGCAGGACGGACACCGGGATGACTCTGGCGTGCTTGGCACCCACCAGGGCGCGCGCGGCGTGCGGGGCGACCAGGCCCACGAAGCCGATCACGCCGACGGCGGTGACGCTGAGCGCGGCGAGCACGGCGGCGAGGACGAGGAGCAGCATCCGGACCCGCTCGATCCCGATGCCGACCAGACGCGGGGTGTCCTCGTCGAGGGCAAGCACATCGGCCTCGCGGCGCACGAAGAAGGCCAGCGGCAGCGCGATGAGCAGGACGATCGCTACCGGGACGACCTGCTCCCAGACCCGCCCGTATGTGGTCCCCGAGAGCCAGGTGTAGATCTTCGGCGTGTCCCACGGGTTGGCCCGCAGCAGGAGGAAGGTGGTGAGAGCCGTCGCGCCGTACGAGACGCCGATGCCGATGAGGATGAACCGGTCGGCGTTGAGCCCGCGTCGCCACGCGAGCGCGTATACGAGAAGGAAGGCCAGCAGAGCGCCTGTCACGGCCGCGACGATCATGCCTGCGACGGACGCCACCGCGCTCGTCACCACGATGACCGCGCCGAGACCTGCACCGCCGGTCACCCCGAGGATCCCGGGGTCCGCCAGCGGATTGCGGCTGACGGCCTGGATCAGGGTCCCCGCCAGCGCGAGAGCCGCACCGGCGCACAACGCGGCGACGATGCGGGGTGCGCGCTCATCGAGCGCGAACGAGATCTGACGCGGCGCCTGCCCCTGGAGCCAGAGGAGGATGTCGCCCGTCAGCAGGGCACCGTGCCCCAGCAGGAGGCCGGTCAGGAGGATTCCGGCGACGCCGAGCGCCGCGAGCACCAGGACGACCGTGAACCGGCGTGCGCTCCGCACACCGAAACGCACCTTCGGCGGTTCGCGCGTCGGGCCGGCGTCCCGCAACCGCCGCGCCATGACGACGAGCACCACCGCGCCCAGCAGCGTCGTCGCGACGCCGGTCGGGATGCTGATCGCCTCCTCGGCCCCGAGGATGGCGCGCAGCACGGCATCCGCGAGGATCACGACCAGCGCACCGATGAGGCCAGATGCCGGCAGCAGCAGCACATGCCTGGACAGTCCGGGGAAAGGGCGCGTGAGCAGGCGCGCGAGCACCGGGGCGCACAGCCCGACGAAGCCGAGCGGGCCCGCGAGCGTGACCGACACCGCGGTCAGCGCCACGGCGAACAGGATGCCGATGGCACGCGTCGAGCGGATCGGCACACCCAGCGAGGACGCGGTGTCGTCGCCGAGACCGAGGACGTCGAAGCGGCGGGCCATGAGCATCGCGACCGCCACGACAAGCACGACGACCGGCGCCGCCTGCAGGAAAGCATCGAGGTTCAGCTGGGTGAGCGACCCGCTCCCCCAGGCGAGCAGGCCCTTCGTCTCCTCCTCGAAGAGGATGAGGAGGGTCGACGTGCCGGCTTGGAAAGCCATCGCGAGCGCTGATCCGGCGAGGACGAGCCGCGTCGTCGACGAAGCCGCACCTCCCGCCAGTCCCAGCACGATCACGGCACCCACGAGGCCGCCGGTGAACGCCACCGCCCCGGATGCCCAGATCGGCAGCGCGATGCCGAACGCCGAGATGACGGTCACCGCCAGATAGGAACCTGCCGTGACGCCGAGAGTGTCGGGAGAGGCGAGCGCGTTGCGCGACAGGGACTGCAGCAGGGTGCCCGCCACGCCGAGCGCGATGCCGACGGTCACGCCCGCCGCGAGACGAGGGATCCTCGACCCCCAGAGCACCGTCTCGTCGGCGAACACGTCACCGCTCGTCCCCTGCGTGATGTGCCAGAGCGACACGAGGACCAGGGCGACCGCGAGCGCGATCAGCACCCCGGCGGGTCCGAGGCGCGCGGCACGCCGTGCGGGCGCGGCTGGCGCCTCCGGCATGCCGCGCGTCTCGGTGCGGCTCACTCGCCCAGTGCCGCGACGTACGCGTCGATGATCTGCTGCGCCGAGCGCGGACCGCCGAAGGTCCAGATGCCCGCGGGGAAGCTGTACACGCGATCCTCGGCGACGGCCGGGATCGACTGCCAGACGCCGTTGCTCTCCAGTGCGGTGAGGAAGTCGTCCGCCGACTCGTCGACCGTTCCGGTGTGCAGCAGCGTGGCGTCGCCCACGGCGAGCATGCCCTCGATGTCGGTCTGGCCGAGGCCGTAGGCCGCGTCCACCTCACCGGTCCAGGCGTTGGTCAGCCCGAGCTCCTCGCCGATCTCGCCGATCAGCGAGCCCTGCCCGAACGGGCGAAGCGCGACGTTGCCGCCGTCGACCCAGCCGTCGAAGAAGACGAAGTCGGTGGTGGGGAGGTTGGCGTCGGCGAGAGCATCCTTCGCGTCGGCGAGGTACGTCTCGAACTCCTCCTTGACGATCTCGGCGCGCTCCTCGCGACCGGTCGCCTGAGCGATGAGGTCGAACGTCGAGATCATCTTGGCGATCGGGTCGGCGGCGTCGGCGCCGATGGTGGCGAGCACGGGCACGTCGTACGCCTCGAGCTGGGCGATGATCTCGTCGTCCGCGCTGCTGGCCTCGACGATGACGAGGTCGGGATCGGTCGCGAACAGAGCCTCGAGGTTCGGCTCCTGCCGCGTGCCGACATCGACGACGCCCTCGGGGAGGATCTCGGCGGTGTCCCAGGTGGAGTAGCCCTCGACGTCGGCGACGGCGACCGGCGTGACGCACAGCGTCAGGGTGTCCTCGATCTGCTGCCACTCGAGGACCGCCACGCGCTCGGCCGGCTTGTCGAGCTCGACCGTACGACCGTAGTCGTCTGTGAGGCTGACCGGTCCGGTGGACGTCGCCGTCTCGTCGGCGGAGCAGTCCGCGCTCGCGACGGTCTCCGGCGCCGCACTGTCCTCCGGGGCGACCTGGGTGGTGCCGCAGCCGGTCAGGGTGAGCGCGAGAGCGCCGAGTGTCGCCAGCGCGGCGAGGGGTGCCTTCTTCATCGTTCCTCTTCAGATCGTCGAGTCGGCGAGCGCGGCTTCGGATGCCGGGCGGCGCCGCTCCTGGTGGCGCCCACGTGGATGCACGCGGACGTGGCCGGTGTCGGCGTCGACGACGGTGTCGATGCGGAGTCCGTAGACATCGGAGAGGTTCTCGGAGGTGAGCACCTCGGCGGGCGTCCCGGTCGCGCGCACCCGCCCCTGGTGCATCAGGACGACCTCGTCCGCGACCGACGCCGCGTGGGTGAGATCGTGCAGCACGACGCCGAGCGCCGTGCCTCGGTCTGCGAGATCGCGCACCAGATCGAGCACCTCGATCTGGTAGCGGAGGTCGAGGTGGTTGGTCGGTTCGTCCAGGAGCAGGATGCCGGTGTCCTGAGCGAGACAGGTCGCGAGCCACACTCGCTGAAGCTCACCGCCGGAGAGCTCGTCGACGGGGCGGTGCTCCATGGCGGCGAGACCGGTGAGGGCGAGAGCGTCGTCGATGGCCGTGCGGTCGGCGTCGCTCACTCCCGCGAAGCGCCCGCGGTGCGGGTGGCGCCCGAACG
The DNA here is from genome assembly GCF_053615555.1 of Microbacterium sp. NPDC055903. Classification (NCBI taxonomy): domain Bacteria; kingdom Bacillati; phylum Actinomycetota; class Actinomycetes; order Micrococcales; family Microbacteriaceae; genus Microbacterium; species Microbacterium sp. NPDC055903. The sequence continues at coordinate 997,648 of NZ_JBSHCA010000001.1, forward strand.
CGACCACGTCGCGGATCTCGAGCCCTGACGGGTGCGGGCGCGACTGCGAGAGCATCGCCACCGTGCGGGCGAAGGCCTTGGCCGAGAGGGTCCGCAGCTCCTCGTCGCCGACGTGGACCGTGCCGCTCTCCACAGGATGCAGCCGGGCAAGGGACCGGAGAACCGTCGACTTGCCGCTGCCGTTCGGGCCGATCAGCGCGGTGACGGCGCCAGGACGGAGCCGGAGCGACACATCGTGCACGACCCGCTCTTTGCGGTAGCCCAGCACGAGGTTGTCGCCGCGCAGGGCACCGACCGGGATGCGGGAATCGGGCGAACTCACGTTAGGAGAGCCTAACCTACTGGGGTTTTCGACGCCACTTGTCGAGCGGCTGCGGTTGCGGTGGCGCTTCAGCGCGAGAGCAGGTGCGCGCGGGCGGATGCACGGGGCGCCACGGGCGTGAGCACGCCGAGCATCCGGACGAGTGTGGTGACCCACAGCATCCCGAGCCCGATGACGATCGCCTCGAGCACCGTGACGGAATACAGGCCGAACGGCTCGCAGAGCACGAAGGCGATGACGACGAGGGCTCCGACCACCACCGTAGTGAGCACCAGCGGCCGGGGCGGGCCCGGCATGACCACTGTGGTGAGCGCCGCCGCCGCGAGGAAGAGCGTCAGCGTCGCCAGCGCGAAGAGGTTGTGAACGAGGACCAGCCGATGAACCGGGAACAGCCCCACTCCGGCGAGCGCCGCGCCCGTCGCGACCCACAGCGCCACGACCCAACCGATCCGGAACAGGGCGGCATCGCCATGGATCCCGTGCAGGTCGCGGCCGATGTAGGCGCCCACCGTCGCGATCAGGAGACCGGCCACGACGAGCGTGCCGTTGAACGCCCAGGCGCCCTCGCCGATCCCGAGTTGCGAGAAGTTCGCGGCCCACCACGCCGGGTCGGCCGCCGTGAGCATGGCGAACAGCGTGCCGATGATGAGGTAGCCGAACAGCAGGCCCGCGAGATCGCCGGTGGTGAGGCCGACGCCCGCGCCGAAGGTGAAGCGCCCCGCGACAGCCGAGGCGACACCGGCCAGCACGCCCCCGCCGAGCGGCGGGAGCTCGAGCCCCTGCAGGCCGACGCCGAGGATCTCACCCGCGAGCAGCACGCCCAGTGCGGTGACGCCGGCGAACGCGACCGTCAGCGCGGCGGTCGACAGGTCGGAGATGATCGCCTGCCAGCGAGGCATCCGACGCGTCTCCCCTCGGCGGTGCAGCAGTGTGCTGATCACGAACGACGCCGCGGCGATGACACCGGCAACGATCGCGATCGGCATCCCGACGGAGCCGTCCCCCGCGATCGGGCGGGGATTGCCCTGCAGCACGAGCACGCCGAGGGCCACCCCGAGCACGAAGCACCCCGCCGTCACCCAGACGGCTCTGGTCTCCTGCTGCATCCGGTCGCTCTGCGCCATGCGTCCATCGAACCACGCGCCACCGACGCCGGCGCACCCCTCGCGACCGGCGCCCCGCCCGAGCGAAGGGCTCAGCCGCGCATCGCGACGCCGCGACGCCAGTAGCCCATGAAGGCCACCTGCCCGCGGTCGATGCCGAGATCCTTCACGAGATGGCGGCGCAGCGTCGTCACGACGCCGCTCTCCCCCGCGATCCAGAAGTACCGCTCCCCCGCAGCCGCGGAGGCGGCGATGTCCTCGCCCTGCCCCGAGTAGGCCGGCGTCTCCCAGACGAGGTCCTCCCCGTCGATGTCGGTCACCGTGATCTCACTGGTGTCGTCGTCGCCGAGGTAGTCGAGCACGGTGGGGATCAGCCGCAGGCCGTGCGGCTGATCCCCCCGCGGCAGCCAGTGCACCTCGACGTCGGTCGGCGCGTCGATGGGGAGGACGTCGGCGGCGGAGGGCACCTCGATGAACGCGATGCCTCTGGTCTCACGCGGAGCATCCTCCAGGATGCGGGCGATGGCGGGAGCTGCGGTCTCGTCACCCACGAGCACGACGGTGCCGGCATCCCCCGGCTCGTACTCGATGCCGCCGCGGTCCTCGCGCCCGCGCCGCGGGCCGATGAGGAAGATCTCCTGACCGACCTCCGCCCCACTCGCCCAGAGCGACGCCGGACCGGTGAGCCCCGGAGCGAGGTGCAGCACGAAGTCGACGACGACGAGGGTCTCCGCGCCCTCCACGCGCAGCTCCCTGATCGAGTAGGTGCGCATCGACCCCCGCTCCTCCTCGGGGACGGCGAGGTAGGAGCCCCACCAGTCGTCGGTGTCGCGATCGAGCGGAGGCAGGACGCCGGAGGCCGGAGGGAAGATCAGCTTGATCCTCGCGTCGTAGACATCGCCGGGAGTGCCGAACTCCGCGATCTCCTCGCCGCCGAACGTCACCCTGACGAAGTTCGGGGAGACGCGTTCGACCGCGCGCACCTCCGCACGGCCGAGGACGTACGAGGGCTTCTTCTTGGTGGTGGCTGCCTCAGCGGACATGATGCCTTCCGATCGGGGTGACCATCGGCTTCCCGGAGACCGGGTCCGTGGTGACGTGGTTGGCGAGGCCGAAGACCTCTTCGATGAGGGTGTCTGTGATGACCTCGTCTGGCGCACCCATCGCGTGCACCTTGCCGTCCTTGACGGCGACGAGGGTGTCCGCGTAGCGGATGGCGAGGTTCAGGTCGTGCAGCACCATGACGATCGTCGTGCCGCGGCGGCGGTTCAGGTCGGTGAGCACGTCGAGCACGTCGATCTGATGGGCGACGTCGAGGAAGGTCGTCGGCTCGTCGAGCAGCAGGATGTCCGTCTCCTGGGCGAGCGCCATCGCGATCCAGACGCGCTGGCGCTGTCCTCCGGAGAGCTCGTCGACGGAGCGGTCCGCGAGCTCGACCGTCCCGGTCGCCTCCAGCGCCTCGAGGACCGCGCGGTCGTCGTCGGTCGTCCACGATCGGAACAGCTTCTGATGGGGATGGCGTCCGCGGCCCACGAGCTCCGCGACGGCGATGCCCTCCGGGGCGATCGGTTGCTGCGGGAGGAGACCGAGGGTGCGGGCGAGCTCCTTGGTGTGCAGTTCGCTGATCTTCTTGCCGTCGAGCACGACCGCTCCCCCGGACGGGGAGATCAGGCGCGACATCGTCTTCAGCAGGGTCGACTTGCCGCATGCGTTGGCGCCGACGATCACGGTGATCCGTCCGGCCGGGAGCTCCAGGTCGACCTCGTCGACGATGGTCCGTCCGCCGTAGCCGGCGACCAGCGCTTCGGCGGCGAGGAGGTGTTCTGCGGTCATGAGGATCCTCCGCGGCGGGACGTGCGAATGAGCAGGTAGAGCAGGTAGGGAGCGCCGAGGATGCCGGTGATGACGCCGACCGGGAAGCGGGTGTCGAAGGCGAACTGTCCGATCAGGTCGGCCGCGAGCACGAGGCAGGCGCCCATCAGCGCCGCGGGGATCGTCAGCGAGGCGCCGTGACCGACGATCCTCGAGACGATGGGGCCCGCGAGGAAGGCCACGAACGCGATCGGTCCGGTCGTCGCGGTGGCGAAGCAGGTGAGCGCCACCGCGGAGAGGATGAGCAGGATGCGCACCCGGTCGACCTTGACGCCCAGCGAGGTGGCTGCCGCATCGCCGAGTTCGAGCGCGCGCAGCTCCTTCGACAGGAGCACGAGCACGGGCAGCAGCACCGCCACGGCGATGCCCAGCGGCAGCACGCTCTCCCAGCGCGCACCGTTGAGGCTCCCGGTGAGCCACCGCATCGCGACGGCCACGTCCCACTCCGCCGCGCGCTGGATCACGTACGAGACGACGGCGTCGAGCATGGCGCCGATCCCGATGCCGATGAGGATGAGCCGCCCCCCGGTGGACTCGCCCCCTCGGGCCGCGAGGTAGATGGCCGCCGCGGTAGCGACGCCGGCGACGAGCGCGGCGAGGATCGTGGCCGTGCCGCTCCAGTGCAGCACGACGAGGCAGACGACCGCTGCGGCGCTCGCACCCGAGCTGATCCCGATCACGTCGGGGCTGGCCAGGGGGTTTCGCAGCATGGTCTGGAAGGTCGTGCCCGCCGCGCCGAACGCGAGCCCTGCGAGCAGGCCGATCACGGTCCGCGGGATGCGCAGCGTGCCGACCGTGAAGGATGCGCCGGGCACGGTCTCGCCGAGCATCACCGCGATGACGTCGGGGAGCGGATAGATCGTGTTGCCGAGCATGATCATCGCGGCCATCAGCACGAGCACGGCCAGCACGAGCGAGGCGATGGCGATGACGCGGCGCCGGGATCGGCGACGCCGTCCGACGCGCACCAGCTCGGTGCGCGCGGAGAGGTCGGAAGCGACAGCGGTCATGTCAGAGCGCCCTCATGCGGGTTCGACGGGCGATGATGACGAGCACGGGGGCGCCGACGAAGGCGGTGACGATGCCGGCCTCCGTCTCTCCGGGGTAGCCGATGAGCCGGCCGATCGTGTCGGCGAGGGTGAGGAGCACGGCGCCGCCGAGGGCGGAGAGCGGCAGCAGCCAGCGCTGGTCGGGGCCGACCAGCATCCGCACGGCGTGCGGGATCATGAGGCCGACGAAGGCGATCGGTCCGGCGACGGCGGTCACTGCCGCGCAGAGCACGACACCGGCCGCCGCGGCGAGGAGTCTGGTCCGCCCGATGCGCACGCCGAGGCCGACGGCGACGTCGTCGCCGAGCGCGAGCGCGTTCAGCCCCGGGGCGCAGAGAAAGGCGATAAGCGCTCCCACGAGCAGCATCGGCGCGATGACGGCCATGGTTCCCCAATCGGCGCCGGCGACCCCGCCCACCTGCCAGAACCGGAAGACGTCCATCGCCGCCGTCCGCGGCAGCAACACGGCGCTGACCAGCGAGCCGAGGGCCGCGGTCGTCGCCGCGCCGGCGAGAGCGAGCTTGATGGGGGTCGATCCGCCGGGTCCGACCGAGCCGACGTTGTAGACGAAGATCGCGGTGAGGATCGCACCGCCGAGCGCCAGCCAGAGGTACTGGTACGGCGAGGTGATCCCGAAGAAGGCGATGCCGCACACCACGGCCAGCGCAGCACCGGTGTTCACGCCGAGGATGCCCGGATCGGCGATCGGGTTGCGGGTGATGGCCTGCATGAGCGCGCCGGAGAGGGCGAGGGCCGCTCCGGCGACGATCGCGAGCACGGTGCGCGGGATCCGCTCCTGCACCGCGATCGCGCCGATCTCCTCGGGGACGCGCCCTTGGAACCAGGAGACCAGACCCTCGACGATCTCGGCCGGCGATACCGGACGCGATCCGAAGGCCAGCGAGAGCAGGATCGCGACGACGATGGCGATGACACCGCCGACGATCGCCAGCGCACGCCGACGCACCCCCGCCGTGGTGGCGGGGGTGCGTCGAACGTCTCCGACGGTCGCCGGCGCGGGTGTCACTGCGCGGCGGTGACGGCGTCGCTCAGCAGTGCGACGTAGTCCTCGAGCATCCACGGGATGGACAGCGCGGTCGGGGTGACGGCGCCGCTGAAGGCGTCGCCCGTGCCGACGGTGACGACGGCGCCGTTCTGGACGGCGGGCAGGGTGCTCCACAGCGGGTCGGCCTGCAGCGCGGTGAGCAGCGCGTCGCCGTCGCCGTAGCTGACGATGACGTCGACGTCGGCGATCTGGTCTGCGTTCTCGGCGGTGATGTCCTGGTAGAAGGTCTCGACGTCGCCGGCGAGCTCGGGCAGGTCGAATCCGAGGTCGGCGAGGAACGCCGTGCGGGAGTCGCCCTGGCCGTAGATCGAGATGGTGGAGAGGTCTGCGGCGTTCATGAAGAAGAACGCCGCCTTCTTGCCCTCGAAGCCTGCATCCGCGGTGGCGTCGGCGATCTGCTGGTCGAGGTCGGAGACGAGGGCCTCGCCCTCCTCCGCGAGCCCGAGCGCCTCGGAGTCGATGCGGATGACCTCGCGCCACGGCGTGAGCCAGGCGACGTCCGGGTAGGCGACGGTGGGCGCGATCTCGGTGAGGGTCGCGTAGTCCTCCTCGGTCACGCCGGAGTAGCCGGCGAGGATGAGGTCGGGCGTGGTGTCGGCGATGGCCTCGAAGTCGGTGCCGTCTGCCGTGGAGAAGATGACCGGTTCCTCGGCGCCGAGTGCCTCGTACGCCTCGAGGCTCCAGTCATAGAGACCGAGGCCGTCACTGCCGTCCATCGACCAGGTCTGGTCGTCGACGCCGACGGGGGCGATGCCGAGAGCGAGGGCCACGTCGTGGTTGCCCCAGCCGATCGTGGCGACGCGCTCCGGCTGTGCGGCGATCTCGGTCTCGCCGAGCGCGTGCTCGACGGTGACGGGGAAGGTCCCCTCCGGGGCGGCGTCGGATCCGCTGTCGGAGCCGGAGCCGGTGGATGCGGTGGCGCAGGAGGTGAGGCCGAGGGCCAGCACTGCTGCGGCGCCGAGGCCGAGAAGACGGGAGGTGCGCACGAGCGTCCCTTTCGGGTCGGGATGAGGGGTGCGGCGCGAACTGCGCCAGAGGCTTGGTTAGCCTCGCCTAATTTATCAGATGGTTAGGCTTGCCTCAGTTCCGTTGCAGGAGCGTTATCGGTCGTCCCCCGGCACGAAGAAGCATCCGGATGCGTCCGTCGACGTGCTCGCGATGAGATCGTCCAGCTCATCGAGACGACGCTGGGTCATGATGAAGGTCTGCGGATCGGCCACGAACGCGATGAACACCAGGCCAGCCCCCTGCCGCGGGTCGAAGCTGTAGCTGCGCCGGAGCATGAGGGGCCGCCCGATGTTGTTCGGGTGCGCACGCCTGGCGTGGCTCGCATTCGGCGTGAGCAGTCGTCCGTCACCGGTCTTGGCGAAGAGATCGACCTCGTCGTCCGGCCCGCCGCCCGACAGCGGTGCTCCCGTCGCGCGCTCACGCCCGATGGCCTGCTCCTGCTGCCCGACGGGCCTTGCGACGAACTCCGGCGCGATGAGCATCCTGCGCACCACCATGTGGGTGTCGCGGTGCTCGGCGTCAGACCAGACGCCCGCGGCGACCAGCTCCGCGGTGCGCGGGTTGATGATGCCGTCGATGAAGCCCGTCGACGTCCTCGCCGTGCCGTGCGGCGTCGGAGCGTCGCGGTAGCCGCCCTGCTCCCAGAGCACCGACCCGCCCAGCGCTGCCGCGACGGCGTCCGCGGCATCCCGCACGGCGGAGGCCGTCTCGGCGCAGGTCTGCACGACGAGGTCGCCGCCGGTGACGACCGCGTCCGCGTCGTTCGTGAAGGAGGGCAGTTCGGATGCTGCGGCGGCGCGCTCCGGCCAGAGCTCCCGCGCATGCGCGGGGGCGTAGCCCACCGTGACGGTCACTTCTCCGGCATCCGCCGCCGCCTCCGGCAGGTCCCGCACAGCGGCGACGGCGCGGGCACGGAGGTCTGCGGCGAGGACCCCTGGGAAGGAGAGGACCCGCACGAGCACGTAGCGCTGCGGGACCGCCGGCGAGGTGATCCCCGCCCGATGCTCGGAGGCGGGCAGCGGGGAACCGGAGGGCGCGGCGCTCGGCGCCGGCGCCGGCTCGGCCGAGCCCTGCTCGACGGTTCCGCGCAGGGCCCATCCGGCGACACCGGTGGCCACCGCTGCTCCCGCACCGATGAACAGCCCGCGCCGCGTCGTTCCGGACGAGGCGTCCTCACTCATCGCTCTCCCCCGCGAACGGGAGCCCCTCGGGCTGCGACTGAGGGGCCTCGTCGGTCACGCGGATGACGAGCGATTCGTCATCGCCGGCATCCACCCTTCGCAGACGCCCGTCCTCATCGAGCCAGAACCGCGTTCTCGCCTCCGTCGCGCCCTCCGCGCTCGGAGAGCGGTAGACGTCGAGCAGCGTGCCGTCGTCGTCGACACTGCCCAGGTAGACGGCGTCGGACTGACGCAGCAGCTGCGCGTTCTCCGGACGGTCGGACGCGAGGGCGAAGACCACGGCGAGAGCGGCGCCGGGGCCGGCGTCGAGGCCGCCGACGACCCACTGGCCGTCCTGCAGCTTCGCGAAGGCATCCGGTCCGAACGCGACCTGCTCCTCGACCGCGAGCCCCTCGGGTCCCCGGAGCATCGTGCCCCACGCCGCGTGCCGCTCTGGGTCGTAGGTCACCTGCAGTTCGAGATGGTCGACATCATCCTTCGCTCCGATGCTGATCTCGAGCACCTGCGGCCCGGATGCGGTGAGCTGGAACCGCGTCTGCGCGAGCGACTCCGCCTGCTCCGTGGTCAGCGGCTCCCCGGTGTCGGAGAGCCCCGCCTGGCATCCGGTCAGCAGCAGCACGAGCACGGCGCAGGACGCCGCGAGCAGTCGCCTCATCCGGCCGGCTCCGCGAGCAGGTCCGCCGCCGGGACCACCACGTCGCCGAGATCCGGGAGCTCGACGCGCTCCGGCAGGCTCCGGGGAGTCTCGTCGACGTCGGTGAGGCCAGGACGCTCGGCAGGAAGCGGGACCTCGGAGAAGAGCACGCCGGCAGGGCCCGCCGACGGGGTGAACGCACCGGGCTCGTCGGTGCAGCCTGACAGCCCGGCGGGGCTCGTCGTCGTCCCTGCTGCCAGGGCGAAGCAGTTCCCTTCGCCGGGTGCGATCTCGGAGGGCGCGAGGGCGATGTCGAGGGCGTTGGCGTCGAAGGCGTTGCCTGCGACATCCGATCCGGTCGGTGCGAAGTCCTCCGAGGAGGTGATCCACAGGCCGACGGCCGAGTTGCCGGTGATGAGGTTGGCGTGCACGACGGCGTCCACGGTGCCTCCGAGGCCGATGCCGATCCCGAAGGCTCCGCTCGCCTGCTCTGGCGTCTCGGACTCGTTGTTGTCCGCGACGACGTTGCCGATGATCTGGACCCTTCGTGTCGGTCCGTGCGCCTCGAGGTAGTTGCTCAGCACGCTGATGCCGATGCGGTTGCCGACGATCCGGTTGCCGGTGACGACGACGCCGGACGCGTTGGCGAGCTCGAGGCCCGCCGCGTTGCTGACGATCACGTTGTCCTGCACGATGGCGCGGCATTCGGCGCACTGGCCGACGTAGATGCCGGAGTCCGATCCGCCGCTGGCGAGGTTGTCGCGCAGCACGCCGTCTGTGCGGTTGAACGCATAGATGCCGTAGAGGCCGTTGTTGTTCGCCGTGACCTGCTGCACGAGGTAGCCGGGGACGGGGTCTGACACGTCCTCGGGGAGGTAGCCGTCCGGTCCCCGCGCGACGCCGGCGCCGTTCTCGTCCGTCGCGCCGGTGATGAGCACGCCGTTCTGCAGGTGGTTGCGGACGGTGAGGTTCTCGACCGTGATGCGCTCACCGGTGCCGACGACGCCGTTGCTGCGGGTAAGCTCGCCGTCGATGACCACCGTGTTGCGGTCCTCGCCGCGAACCGTGACGTCGTCGGCTGCGACCTCGAGGCTCTCGGTGTAGGTGCCGGGGGCGATGAGGATGATGCCGCCCTCGGCGACCATGCCGCCGGCCTCGGTGAGGCTCGCGTCCTCGGGCACGTGCACGACATCCAGGGCCTGCGGGGCCGGCTCGTCCGCGCTGCACCCCACGAGCGAGGCCGCCACCACAAGGGCGGCGGCCAGCGCGACGGTTCTCTTCACTCTCTGCACCTTACCGGTGGGCGCGAGGGCTCCCCAGCCCTCGCGCCCTGCGATGTCATGCCGTCTGACGGCGCCGGAGGACGAGGGCACCACCGACAAGCAGCATCGTCATCGCCGCGGCAACGATGAGCCACGGAACCACCGCACCCGTGAGGGCCAGGGGCGACTGCGGCACGAAGCCGGCATCGATGTCGGGCCCGTCGGCCTCACCGGGCAGACCCGAGTTCGACCCGCTCAGCGGTGTGGTGAACACCACGCGGCCGGTCTTCGGATCGACATCCGAGTCACGATCGTCATCGTCGCCCTGGTTCGATCGCGTCAGGTCGTAGGTGACCCCGTCGATCGTCACCGTCGTCGGGAACTCGATCTGGTACTCCGTGCCAGGCAGCAGATCCGTGAACGAGTAGTAGCCGTCCTTGTCGGTCTTCGTCGTCTCGACCAGGTTGCCGTCCTTGTCGAACAGCTTCACCTCGATACCGGCCAGCGGCTTCTCACCCGCATCCTGGACGCCATCGCCGTCCTTGTCGATCCAGACGTAGTCACCCACCGAGACCAGCGACGGCAGGTAGCCGGCATCGATCGTCGGGTCATCCGCCTCACCCGGCTCCGTGGAGTTGGAACCGGAAGCCGGAGTCGTGACACGCACCTGGCCCGTGGCGGGGTCGGCGTCCGAGTCCGCACCGTCCGCGTCACCGCGGTTCGGTGTGGTCAGCGTGATCTCCACACCGTTGATCTCGACCGAGGTCGGGAACTCGACGATGTAGTCCGTCGAAGTGGGCAGGTTCGGGAACACGTAGTACCCGTTCTCGTCCGTCTCCGTCGTGGCGACGACGTCGCCCTCCGGGGTCAGCAGCGTCACGGTCACGCCCGGGATCGGTGCCTCCGCAGCATCCTGCACGCCGTCACGATCGGTGTCGATCCAGACGTAGTCTCCGATCGAGACCAGCGGCGCGACATAGCCCGCATCGATCGTCGGGTCGTCCGCCTGACCGGGCTCCGTCGAGTTGTTCCCCGTGGCAGGCGTCGTCACCGGCGCACGACCGGTCACGACATCCGCGTTCGAGTCGGCCGCATCGTCGTCGCCCGCACCCGGCTGGGTGAGCGAGTAGTCGCGGTCGTCGAACGTCACCGTCAGCGGGAACTCGACGACATAGTCGGTGGAGTTGATGAGGTTCGGGAAAACGTAGTAGCCGTTCTCATCCGTCGTGGTCGTCGCGACCACGTCGCCCTCCGGCGTCAGCAGGGTCACCGTGGCACCGGAGACGGGGGTCTCGCCCTCGTCCTGGATGCCGTCGCGGTCCTCGTCGATCCAGAGGTAGTCGCCGATCGAGACGAGCACCGGCACGAATCCGGCGTCGATCGTCGGGTCGTCGGCCTCACCGGGCTCTGCCGAGTTGTTGCCGGACAGCGGCGTCGTCACCGGCGCATGTCCGGTCGCGATCGCCGGGTTGGAGTCCGTGGCCCCCGCGCCCTGCCCGGGCGCGGTGAGGACGTGGACGACCCCGTCGACTGTCACCTCGGTCGGGAACTCGACGATGTAGTCGACTCCCGGGGGCAGGTCGGTGAAGACGTAGTAGCCGTTCTCGTCCGTCTCGACCGTGTCGATCACCGTCTCGCCGTCGGCGGAGAGCAGGTTCACCGTGGCACCGGGAACCGGCACCTCGCCCTCATCCTGCTGTCCGTCGCGGTCGGTGTCGATCCAGACGTAGTCGCCGATCGAGACCAGCGGGGCGATGTAGCCCGCGTCGATCGTCGGGTCATCCGTCTGACCAGGGCCGGTCAGGTTGTCGCCCTCGGCCGGAGTCGTCACCGGAGCACGACCCGTGGCCTGGTCCGCGTTCGAGTCCTCCGCGTTGTCATCACCCGCAGACGGCTCGGTCAGCGAGTACACGATGCCGTCCACCGTGACCGTCGTGGGGAACTCGACGAGGAAATCCGTCGACGCAGGAAGGTTCGCGAAGAAGTAGTAGCCGTCCTCGTCGGTCGTCGTGGTCGCGATGACCGTCTCGCCGTCCGCGCTCAGCAGGTTCACCGTCGCGCCGCCGACCGGCACCTCGGAATCGTCCTGCACTCCGTCGCGGTCCTCGTCGATCCACAGGTAGTCACCGATCGAGACGACGTTCGGCGTGTACCCCGCGTCGATCGTCGGATCGTCGGCCTCGCCCGGCTCGGTCGAGTTCTGCCCCGACTCAGGAGTCGTGATCTCCACCCGACCGTTCGAGGGGTCGGGATCCGAGTCCGCGGCGTCGTCGTCGCCCTGGTTCGGCGTCGTCAGCGGATGCTCGATGCCGTCCACCGTGACGGAGGTCGGGAACTCGATGATGTAATCCGTGCCGCCCGGGAGGTTCGGGAACACGTAGTAGCCGTTCTCGTCCGTGACAGCCGTGGCGACCTCGTCACCCTCCGGCGTCAGCAGACGCACCTCGGTGCCCGCAGGAACCACCGGCTCACCGGCATCCTGCACACCGTCCTCGTCCTCATCGATCCACAGGTAGTCGCCCACCGACACGACCGCCACATAGCCGGCATCGATCGTCGGGTCGTCCGCGTCACCCGGAGTGCCCAGGTTGTCGCCGTCCGCAGGCGTGCGCACCGGGGCCTCGCCCGTCGCCACGGCCGGGTTCGAGTCGCTCGCAGCGTCGCCCTGCTCCGGAGACGTCAGCGCATACACCGCGCCATCGACCGTGACCGTCATCGGGAACACCACCGTGTAGTCGCTCGACGCACGCAGATCCGTGAACGAGTAGTACCCGTTCGCATCCGTCGTCGTCGAGTCGACCTCGTTGCCGTCTGCATCGAGCAGCCGGACCGTCGCGCCGGGGACCGGCGCCTCGCCCGCATCCTGCTGACCGTCACGATCCGCATCCAGCCACACATAGTCACCGATCGAGACCTTCGCCGGGATGAACCCGAAGTCGATCGAGTGGTCGTTGCGGTAGTCCGCCGGCGTCGTCACGTTCGCGACGATCACCTGGTCGGTGCCGACCGTGGCCGCAAAACCGTTGTTGTCATACCCGTCGTTGGCTGACGTGTTCCCGGCGCCGTTGATCGTCACCGTGGTTCCGGCCAGCGGTCCGCCTGCCTCGAAGTCGTCTGCGCGGTCCAGACGCACCTGGTACTGCGTACCGGGCAGCAGGCCGTCGGTGGTGTCGAAGTAGTACTCGCCGTTCTCGTCGGTCTCCGTCGTCGCGACGAACTCGCCGGCCGCCGTGTACAGCGACACCTGGACGCCGCCTACCGCAGGCTCGTTCGGGTCCTGAAGGCCGTCCTCGTCGTCGTCGAGCCAGATCCGGTTGCCGATCTGCTGGACGGTCTCGCGGACGAGAGCCTCCATGTCGGCCAGGCCCTGAGCCTTCTGGAAGTCGTTGGTCACGAGGCGGTCAGCCGTGCCCGTCGCTCCCGCGGCCTTCGCGCCGGTCGCCGGGTTGAAAGCGCGCAGACCGTTCGACCAGAGCTCGGTGGCGTCCATCTGGTTGATGACCAGACGGTCGGTCCCCTCGACATAGACCATGCCGCCGAAGGCGGCCTCATTGTGGAATCCACCAAAGTCGTTGAAGTCGGCACGGCAGTCGAAGTCCATGGTCGAGCCGTCGACGCAGACGGCGACGATGTCGCCCGTCGCGATGTAGTTCGAGTACGCCGCGAGACCCGAGGTGCGCGCACCGTAGTAGAGCATCGAGCTGTACTGGTCTCCGCCGCGGTCGCGGAACGCGAGGACGAGGCCGCCTTCCTCGGTGAACGCGAGGTCGGAGAGCATCGGCTGCGGAACCGAGAACTGTCGCGCAAGGCCCTGCCCGGCCGGGTCCGGCGGCGTGACCGCCGCCGAGTTGTCGATGCACGGCTGGGGGACGTCGTCCCGCCAGGGCATCCAGTCGACGTCCTCGCACTCCGCGGCGGTGGGGATGTTGCCGGAGTGAACGCCGCTGTGTCCGGGCGCCGTCGTCGGGTCGCCGGTCAGCACCACACCGGTGGGCGTCAGGATGCCCTCGGCGGAGAGGTCGTACTCGATGACCGATGCCTCGGAGGTGGCGCCACAGGTGGCTCCGATGTAGATCTTTCCGTCGTGCTGCTCGATCGCCATCGGCGCCCAGTCGGCGGCGCACTCTCCGACGGCCGGGATCGGCAAGGTCTGCAGCGGTGCGGGGTCGACGCCGCTCTGAATCGGGTACACGACGATCGAGTCGGTGTGCATGTTGACCGCCAGCAGGAACCGACTGTCGTCCGTGACCTCGACGTCGCCGAGGCTCTCGCGGCCGACCGCCGTGCGGAAGTCGTAGTCCTGGGTCTCGTGACCGGAAGCGTTCGTGCTGGTCATGTCATGCTCGGTCGTTCCGACGTCGGCGACCGTGGCGTACACCTCGGTGGCACCCGTCCACGGGTCGACGCGGTAGATCGCTCCTGGCCCGCCGGAGCCGTACGTGGAGCCGCGCTTCGCGTAGGCGCCCGCGTAGATCTTCTGGGCATCCTGGTCGAGGCCGATGCCGTACACCGATCCGGTGGTGACACGCGTGGTGACGGGGCTGACCGCCTCGTCGAGACGGTAGGGGACCGTGTAGATCTCCTTGTTCTCGGATGCGCCAGGCCAGATGCTGTCGGGCTGGATGGCGGAGAAGATCTGGGCGTTCTCGGGGCCGAGCGTGGAGACGTCCACGTAGCCGACGGAGACCGCCGCCGCCTCGCCGTCGAGGACGTCGACGAACGAGGTGGCCGGAGCGAACTGCGGGTCCGCGTGCCCGTCGAGGATCGGCGCCTCGGTGTAGGTGCCGGTGCTCGGGTTCGCCACGTCGATGCGGTACTTGCCGCCGACGAGGGTGTTCCCGGCATCCCCCGCCGCGAGCACGATCTGCCCTGTGGCGTTGGTGTTCCGCGTGACGGTGTGCCCGGACGAGTCGGTGATCCGCACCTGCACGTTGTTCAGCGGCAGATCGGCCGCGTCGCGCGTGCTGTTGACGTTGCGGTCGTTGACGACCGTCACCGTGATGGTGCCGTCACCCGGTGCGGCCATGGCCGCAGGTGCGTAAGCGATCGACAGGGCCGCGATCGCGGCCACGCTCGTCGTCGCGGCAAGGAACTTCTTCACGTCAGACTCCCCCTGGCGTTTACCCCACGCACGGCTCACGCCGCGCATCGAAATGAATCCCCAGAAAAAGATCTGTACTGCTCCCCGCGGAAAACGTAGCGGCTGGAAAGACGCCCCATCCGGACTGACCGGAAAATGACCCCCTTTCGGAGGTCAGGATTTGGCGTGTCGAGCTCGGGAGCCACGCAGTAGCGTTGGCGATATGCGGATGACGGCGGCGGTGCGCAGCGCGAAGCGCGGCTCGCTGCTGCAGGTCGTCAAGTCCGCCGTCGCGACGATCGGATCATGGCTGATCGCCTCCTGGCTCATTCCCGGCCCGCTCCCTGTCTTCGCCGCGATCGCGGCGCTGCTCGTCGTGCAGCCGAGCGTGAACCAGTCGCTCGCGAAGGCGCTCGAGCGCAGCGTCGGCGTCATCATCGGCGTGCTCATCGCCGTGGGCCTCAGCCTCGCGCTCGGCCCGCAGAGCTGGGTCGTGCTGCTCGCGATCGTCGTGGCGATGCTGGTCGCCTGGGCACTGCGCGCGAGCCCGGGCACCGGCAACCAGGTGGCGATCTCGGCGATGCTCGTGCTCGCGCTCGGCTCATCGACGCCCGGCTACGCCATCGACCGCATCCTCGAGACCCTGATCGGTGCCGCCATCGGCTTCGTCGTCAACGTGCTCGTCGTCCCGCCGGTTCTCGTCGAGCCTGCCCGTCGATCGCTCGGCCTGCTCGGCCAGGAACTCGCCGCCGCCCTCGACAGGCTCGCCGATGCACTGCCCTCGCCGATGGAGCCGGCCCGGCTGCACGAGATCATGCTGCAGGCGCGGCTGCTGCGGCCCATGCAGGCCGCGGCGCAGGCCGCCATCGCCGCCGGCGACGAGTCGCTAGCCCTGAACCCGCGGGGTTCGGCCCATCGTGACGACCTGCATGAGCTGCATGCGCTGCTCGATCGCCTCTCGCCGATCGTGACGCAGCTCATCGGCATGACCCGCGCCTATGTCGACCACTATGACGACGCCCTGGGCGACGAGCCGACCGTCCACGCCATCGCCGAACAGCTGCGAAGGGCAGGTCATGACGTGCGGCTGGCCGTGCAGGCCGCGGACCTCACGCCGGAACCGGATGCCATGACCTCGGTCATCCCTGCACTGACCGCGCCCCTGCAGGTGACGCCGCCGTCATCGGCGCACTGGATCCTGATCGGATCACTCCTCGAGGATCTGGCCCGCATCCGCGGTCAGCTCGTCGAGGGGCGCGACTGAGCCGCGCTCAGCGGTGCTTGTCGTCGTACATCGCCTCGTCGGCGCGACTGATCGCCTGCTCGATGCTCTCCCCGCGCCGAGCTTCGACGACGCCCCACGACCACGGGTGCGGTGCGAACTCACGGAGCCGACGCATCAGCGACGCCGCATCCGTCTCGTCGGTCTCCGGCAGCAGCAGCGCGAACTCGTCTCCGCCGAGGCGACCGACGAAGTCCGTCTCACGGGAGAGCAGCTCCCACTGAGACACGAGCACGCGCAGCACGTCGTCGCCCGCCGCGTGGCCTGAGGTGTCGTTGATGGCCTTGAACTTGTCGATGTCGATCACCGCGACGCTGACCGGGCGGGCGTGCCGCTCCGCCCTTCGGAGCTCCACCTGCGCCCGACCCACGAAACCGCGGCGGTTCAGTGCTCCGGTGAGCTCGTCCGAGTGGGACTCGCGCAGCATCCGCCGCCGCACGAACAGCCCGGCCTCCAGGCAGAGCCACGTGAACAAAGCGGCGCCGAGGAGGTTCGCCGGGCCGAGGAGGCCGTCGATCGTGGTGAACGGCCCCGCGATGGCGGCGATCGCCACCGCCGTCATGATGATGCCCTCGCCGATCCGTGCCATACGGGGGCCGTAGAACCATGCGAAGTACATGGCCATCACGGGAAGCTCTTGCAGCGCCGCGATGGCGTTCTGCCGTTCGTCCGAGAATCCGAGGTAGTAGATCGAGATCAGCGCGTGCGCGATGACGAGAGCGGCTCCGAGCCAGCGCGGCAGCTCGATGCCGCGGACCATGACCGCTGCTCCGACGCCGAGACCTGCGACGAGGATGCCGAGTGAGAGGCCGGCCTCGAAGGGCGTGATGTCATTCTCGAACAGCTCGAACGCCCCGAGCACCGAGAACAGGAGTGCGATCCCGGCGGTCACGATCGAATACGTCGATGTCCGCCTGTCCATCCGGATCGGCCAGCTGTCGCCTGTCAGTTCGCCTGCGGAAGGCGCGCGGTTCCCCTCGACCAGCATGTTCCCATTCCCCTCATCAGGCCCTTCCCCTGGGCCTTCCCCACCTACAGCCTACGACCTTTGTCTAGGTTTCCGCCGAACGATTTCGTGAACTCGACCGATACACTGAGTCGTGGTCTCGCACGGGCGCATCGCCTCCCCCAGCGCGACATCCGCCGCAGCGGATGCCCGCATCGTCTTCCAGCCGATCGTCGATCTGGAGGCGTGGAGCGTCGTGGGGTTCGAGGCTCTCGCCCGCTTCGCCGATGGCACGCCGCCGCCGCAGCGCCTGGCTGAAGCGGAGGCCGCTGGCCTGCGCGGCGATCTCGAGCTGGCGCTGATCTCCCTCGCCGTCGACGCGACGACAGGCCTTCCCGACGATCTCGTCATCACGATGAACGCCTCTGGTACGACCATGCTGCGCGACGAGTTGCCCAGCATCCTGTCGCGCGCTGACCGCCCGTGGGGTCTGGAGCTCTACGAGGGCGCGACCCGTGCCGACCTGCCGACGATCCGTCGTCGTGTGCACGACCTCGGGGGCAAACTGCTCGTCGACGACGCCGGCGCCGCGTGCGCGGACGAGGCGCGCATCAGAACGCTTCAGCCGGACGTGGTGAAGATCGACAGGGCGCTGTTCTGGGAGGTCTCCGCAGACAGCGAGGCCCGCGCACGGATGCTCTCGCTGCTGGCGGCGGCCAGGGATGCCGGAGCGAGACTGCTCGTCGAGGGCGTCTCCGACGAGCAGCAGGTCGCGCTCGCCCGCGAGCTGGGCATCCGACTCGCACAGGGCTTCCATCTCGGCCTCCCCACGCCCGCCGCGGAGATGGCCGATCAGCTCAGGGAGCTACGCGGGCGCGTCGGGGTGGATGCTCCTGGTCTCTG
This sequence comes from Microbacterium sp. NPDC055903, assembly GCF_053615555.1. NCBI lineage: Bacteria > Bacillati > Actinomycetota > Actinomycetes > Micrococcales > Microbacteriaceae > Microbacterium > Microbacterium sp. NPDC055903. The sequence continues at coordinate 1,015,356 of NZ_JBSHCA010000001.1, forward strand.
AGCGCCTGCTCGCCCCGTTGCGACGGCGGATCCGGATCTTCGGCAGCACCTTGGTGATGCCGAGCACCACGTAGATCACCGTGTTGATCGCGACGAAGGTCGCGAGGATGCTGAACCAGTCCGAGTACAGCACCGACTCGGGCAGCAGAAAGCCCGTGCGCACCAGCCCGATCATGCCGTCGCCCCCTTCGCGGTTCCGTGCTCGACGTGTTTCCACGTCGCCCTGCGTCCGAACGCGATCTCGAACACGCCCCGCAGGAACGCCAGGTTGAGGAAGCAGTCGTAGACGAGCTCGGGGAAAACGAGGACGGCGACCAGCCGCGCCCGCCAGCCTCCGCGCCAGGCCGTGATCACCCGTTCCGCTGCGAACAGCAGGCCGATCCCGAGCCAGAACGGGAACCAGACCCAGGTGTCCATCGAGACGATCATGAGGATGATGAGCAGGAAGTAGGCGAACAGCGCGAGCACGCCGTATCCGATGCCGATCTGCTGAGCCCAGTAGCGCAGCGTCTGCGGGGTGACGCCATAGGCACCGAGGTTCTCCAGTGCTCCGCGCTGCCAGCGCAGGCGCTGCGCCCAGAGCATCCGCCACGTCGGCATGAGTTCGGTCACGACCGTGCAGGCGGTCGGGGAGACGGTCAGGCCACCGAGCGACTTGATGGCGATGGTGAGCTCGTTGTCCTCGGTGAGCGCGAAGGTGTCGTAGACGTCGCCCTTGCGACCCGGGATCTGTGTACCGCGTGCCTCCGCGACACCGCGCAGCGCGGACGCCCTGAAGACCGAAGCGGTACCGGTGAGGACGAAGACGCGGCCATCCCTGCGCTTGATCTCGCGCTGATAGCGGAAGTACTCGTTGCGCTGGAACTGGCCGAGGAGGCCGTGCCCTTCCTCACCCTCGAAGAGCCCTCCGACCGACATCAGCGCCCGGTCGGCGGTGAACCGCCGGACGGCCTCGGCGAGGTAGTCGGGACCGATCTGGCTGTCGGCGTCCATGACCATGACGGTGTCGTTGTCGCCGAGCCGCGGAAGGAGATCGGCCAGCGCCTGGTTGAGCGCGCCACCCTTCTTGTGCGTGTTGCCCACCGTCTCGAACACGGCGGCCCCGAACTCACGGGCGACCGCGGCGGTGTTGTCGGTGCAATTGTCGGCGACCACGAGGATCCGGTTCGGCGGGGTGCTCTGCTCGAGCAGCGACCGGAGCGTGTGAGGCAGAGAAGCCTCTTCGTTGTGTGCGGGGATGAGCACGGTCACCGTGACATCGCCGGCGAACACGCCCCTCGTCCGCTCCATGACGGCACGGGGCGCGAGGGTGAGCTTGGTCACCTCGGAGCCTGCTCGCCGGTACCTGCTGGCGACGATGCGCTCGCTGATCACGACGAAGAGCACGAGGAACAGGGCGATGCCCAGCGCCACGGCGAGGACCCCGAGGTTCGGCAGCTCCGTGCTGTAGAGCACATCCCACACGCCCGCGAGGGTGAGGTGGGCGGGTTCCCAGAGGGTCGGCGGATCGGTGACGGCGATGCCCCACCACAGCAGACCGGCGGCGAGCAGCACGATGACGATCACCGCGAGACCCACCGACCGCTGGAAGAATCTGTTCACAACACGCCCTCCCCGACGTTCCACCCTTCTGCCACCCTGCCACGACTGCGGACGAGGCGCGAGACGAACGGCTGATCTAGCCTGGATCCATGACCGAGCTGAGTTGGGCGCTCGACGAACTCGCGGCGCTCGAGGATCCGAAGATGCGTGCCGCGAACGAGAAGCGCGGCGATGATCACGGCATCCACCTGTCGAAGATGCGGGTGCTCGCCAAGCAGATCAAGACGGACCATGCGCTGGCCCAGCAGCTCTGGGCGACGGGTGAGACGGCGCCGAGGCTCCTCTCGATGCTTATCTGCCGGCCCAAGGAGTTCACGGCGGACGAGCTCGACGCCATGCTGCGTCAGACCGCGGTGCCGAAGGTGAACGACTGGTTCGTGAACTACCTCGCCAAGAAGTCCCCGCTGGCCGACGAGCTGCGCCTTCGTTGGTTCGAGGATGCCGATCCCACCGTGTCGGCGGCGGCGTGGTCCCTCACCGCTGACCGCATCGCCAAAGGGCGGTCCGAGGGCCTGGATCTGGACGGCCTGCTGGATCTCATCGAGCGGAACATGAAGGATGCTCCGTCGCGCCCGCAGTGGGCGATGAATGAGACGCTCGCCCACATCGGCATCCGCCATCCCGAGCTGCGTCCGCGTGCGCTGGCGATCGGGGAGGAGCTCCAGGTGCTCGCCGACTATCCGACCGCACCGGGGTGCATCTCTCCGTTCGCGCCGATCTGGATCACGGAGATGTCCAAGCGCCTCCCCTGAGCTCGCTGAGCCCGTCGAAGCGCATCCCGCTCGCTGAGCCCGTCGAAGCGCATCCGCATCCTCCCTAGGCTGGACGCATGAGCACGCACATCGCCGCCGAGGCCGGCCAGATCGCCCCCATCGTCCTGTTCCCCGGCGACCCGCTGCGGGCCAAGTGGATCGCCGAGACCTTCCTCGAGGATGCAGAGCTCTACACCCAGACGCGCGGGATGCTGGGCTTCACCGGCACCTGGCATGGCCACCGCGTATCGGTGCAGGGCTCTGGCATGGGAGTTCCATCGATGTCGATCTATGCGAACGAGCTCTTCCAGCAGTACGACGTGCAAACGATCGTGCGGGTCGGATCCTGCGGCGCGCTCACCGAGAAGCTGAAGGTGCGCGACATCATCATCGCCAACGGCGCGTGCACCGACTCCGGCATCAACCGCGTGCGCTTCAACGGCCTGGACTACGCGCCGGTCGCCGACTTCTCGCTGCTGCGAGCCGCCGTCGAGGCCGCCGAGGGCGAGCCGTTGGAGTCCGACGTCCACGTCGGGCTCCTCTTCTCCAGCGACCAGTTCTACAGCACCCGCCCCGAACTGAATCAGCCTTTCGTGCAGCACGGTGTTCTCGGCGTCGAGATGGAGACGAGCGGGCTCTACACGCTCGCCGCCTACTACGAGCGCCGTGCGCTGAGCATCTGCACGGTGTCCGACCACATCGTCACCGGCGAGGAGACCACCGCGCAGGAGCGCGAGCAGACCTTCGGCGACATGATCCGCATCGCTCTGCGCGCCGCGACCGCCTGATCAGGCGGGCAGGACGGCGAGCACGTCCAGGTGGATGAGCGCACCTGAGTCCAGCTCCGCCTTCATCACCTGGCGCGCGGGCCTCGTCGCCGCGTCGGGGAACATCGCCAGCCATTCGCGGTTCAGGTCATCGCGATCTCGGTAGTCGACGAGATGCACGGTGAGCTTCAGGATGTCATCGGTCGATCCCCCCGCCGCCTCCATCAGCTCATGCACGTGAAGGAATGCATTGCGGCACTGCGCGGCGAGGTCTCCTGGCATCTCGCGCGTCACGGGGTCGCGGCCGGTGAGGACCCCGGATGCCAGGAACGGCCCGATCCGGCTCGCAGCCGGAACCGGGTTCGCGTGCGCGAAGCCGACGAGCTCGATCGCGACCCGATCGCTCACGCGACGACCGTGTTCTCGATGAATCCCAGCCCCTCGATCTCGGCACGGACGACGTCACCGGGTACGAGCCATGTCTGCGTCGGCGCTCCGATGCCTGACGGCGTGCCGGTGGCGAGGATGTCCCCCGGCATCAGGGTCATCACCTGGCTCAAGTACGCGATCTGCTCGTAGATGTCGTAGATCATGTCGCCGGTGTCGGCGTCCTGACGCACCTCGCCGTTGACCGTCAGCGTCATGCGCAGCGCGAGCGGATCAGCGATCTCATCGTCCGTGGTCAGCCAGGGCCCGATGGGTCCGTGCGTGTCGAAGGATTTGCCCAGTGTGAACGTCGGAGAGCGCTTCTGCAGCCAGTCGCGCACCGAGATGTCGTTCGCCACGACGTAGCCGGCGATCACCGATCGGGCGTCCGCGGCGGCGACATCGCGGCATCGGGTTCCGATCACGACGCCCAGCTCGATCTCGTAGTCCAACTCCTCCGAGACCGCGGGCCTGACGACCTCCCCGAAAGGGTCGTTGATGCACGACACCTGCTTGTTGAACCAGAGCTGGCTCGTCGGGATCGGGATGCCCGCGAGCCTCGCCTCCTCGGCGTGCTTCGCATAGTTCATGCCGATACCGAGATATTTCTGCGGATCATCGACCGGGGCGAGCAGCTCGACGTCGTTCAGCGCGGAGCGGGGACCGACGGCGGCTCGGAGGTCATCGCCGCGGGCGGCGAGGTCCGGCAGCAGGGCGCGCAGCGACGGCCCGAACTGCTCGGTGAGGTCGACGATCTCGTCGCCGTCGACACGGCCGAGCCGGGCAGCCCCGTCGGCGAGGCGGAAACGCGCGAGTCTCATTCGCGGGCCCCTTCGACAGGCTCAGGGAGCGGGACGGAACCGGCGTCAGGGAGCGGGGCGGAACCGGCGTCAGGGAGCGAGGCGGAACCGGGCTCAGTCGACTCGCTGGGCAACGCTCCCCAGACCTGCTCGCCGGTCGGGGTCATCTGGAAGCTGACGAAGCGCCAGGCGCCGTCGGCGCCGCGCCTCAGCACCTGCGTCGCCACCCCTCCCAGCGTTCTCTCGGAGCCGTCAGGATTGCGCAGACGGTTCGTGATCGGGCCCGTCATGATCGCCACATCGCCCACGAGTCGGATCGACAGCTCGCCGCGCACCATGTCCAGATACGCCCGCCGAGTGGCGACGTGCTCCAACAGCTGCGCCTTGGTGTGCGTCAGGCCGGGAGCATGGATGTGCACGAGCTCCTCGTCGAACAGCTCGTCCAGCGTCGTCAGGTCCCCGTCGATGAGAGCGCGTCGACGGCGCTCCTCCACCTCGAGGATGGCATCCCGGACCGCTGCGTCCGGCTGCTCGGTCGCAGTCACGAGCCCACCGCCTGCCACGTACGGAAGCCGGTCGCCTCGCCCGCCTCGTGCCCAGGCCTCGGCGCCCCGACGAGAGCGTGATAGCGGCTGAAGATCTCGTCCGCCTCGGCCAGCGGAAGCACGTCCTCGATGTCCTCGAACGGCTCGCCATCGGTGCGCTCCGCCACGATGCGACGGATCACCTCGTACCCCTCGCCGCGCATGTTGTCAGCGATGCGATTGACGATCTCCCTCCGCGCCGCGTCGTACGCGGCGAAGGCCTCGGTCGCATCGCCGTTTTCCGCCAGCTTCTCGGCGAGCACCCGCGCGTCGAGCATCGCCTGCGTGATGCCGTTGCCACCCCGCGGGTACATCGCGTGTGCGGCGTCCCCCAGCAGCACGACTCGGCCGTCCACCCAGGAATCAAGGGGGAAATGTCTGATCAGCGGGAAGAGATAGACCTCCCGCGCCTGCCTGATCAGCTCCTGCACGTCGAGGAACGGCAGTCTCAGGGTGTCGAATGCCGGGATGATCTGCTCCGGGTCCGCGACCTGGTTCCAGTCCTCGATCGTCTCCTCCCCGTTGGTCTCCACGACCCAGTTGATGAGGTCCAGACCGGTCCCCTCGAAGTTCTCGGCGATCGGGTAGACGATCATCGTCGAGATCCGGGGGTCTCCGAGATGCAGGATCGTGTGACCGCCCCTGATCGGCTCACGCAGCGTCGTTCCTCGCCACATCGTGATGCCGGAGAACTCCGGTTCCGCCTGGTTCGGATGCATCTGCCGCCGCACGGCGGACTTGATCCCGTCCGCGGCGATGACGGCGTCGTGCCGCACCTGCTCGGCCCGGCCGTCGCGATGCTCGATGTCCAGTGTCACGCCATCCGCATCCTGCGCGTAGCCGACCACCCTGGCTCCGAGTACGACGGCACCCTCGCCCAGCCGATCGATGACGGTGCGGAACAGCAGCATCTGCAGGACGCCGCGGTGGACGAAGCGCTGCTCGTGCAGGTACCCCATGTGGACACCGCACTTCTCGGCGTAGATCTCCTGACCGAAGTGGTTGTAGAAGATCGAGTCCTCCGCGTCGACGGAGATCGCGCGGAACTCCTCCAGCAGACCCAGTTCGTCGAGTTCCTTGGTGCCGACGGTCTTGATGTCGACGCCGACACCCAGGGGCTTGAGCTCCGGCACGGTCTCGTACACGGTGACGGGGATTCCGCGCTGCTGCAGGCGGAGCGCAGTGACGAGCCCTCCAGGGCCCGCCCCGATGATCGCGATGTCCGACATGGTTCCTCTTCTTCTCATCTCTCGGTTCATGCCTCGCCGAGCATCTCGGCGAGGAAGCGTTCGGTGGCGGCCCAGGCGCGGGCCGCGCTGCGCGGGTGGTACGCGACGACGGACGGGTCGAGCGCGTGCGCCGATCGCGGGTTGGTGAAGGCGTGCACGGTGCCGCTGTACACGTCCAGCTCCCAATCGATGCGAGCCGCATCGAGCTCTGCGGTCAGTCGCGCGCACTGGGCCGGGGTGCCCATCGGGTCATCCGCGCCGGTGACGAGGAGCACATCCGAACCAGGCAGCGCGAGGCTCCAGTCGGGGGCGAGCAGATCCAGGCCGCCGTGGATGCTGGCGGCGGCCCGGAGTTCGCCGCCGATGCGCAGCAGTTCCAGCGCTCCGGATCCGCCGAAGCAGTAGCCGAGCGCGATCACCGCCGAGGCATCCGTCTCCGGCTGGGAGGCAGCCGCCTCGAGTCCTGCCAGGAGCCTCCCGTGCCAGCGCATCCGATCGCCGGCCATCGCGCCGATCATCGGCCCGATCTCCTCGCCGCTCGGCGTGCGGCGCTTGCCCCACACGTCCGCCGCGAAGACGGTGAACCCCCGCTCCGCCACGCGGTGCGCGATGGCGAGCGTATCGGCGTTCAGACCGAAGGCGTCGTGCAGCAGCAGCACCGTGGGCAGCGCCCGATCGCCGCGCGAGGAGACGAGCGCCCCGAGCATCCGATCGCCGTCGTGCACATAGCCGACATCACGGCTGACGGTGGCGCTCATGCGACGCCTCCGTCCAAGCAGGCGGGGCTCAGTCGCGCGTGCGGCGGAACCAGTCGCTCATGAAGTCGAGGAACACCTTGACGCGCTCCGGCGTCTGTCCTCCTGGACCGTGGACCGCGTACAGCGAGCGCGACTGGACGGGCAGCTCCGGAAGCACCTCGACCACCCGGCCCGACTCCAACGCAGCCCTCGCCGAGCGACGCGGGATGATCCCGATGCCGCGCCCCGACTCGATCAGCTGCTCGATCGTGAGATAGGCGTTCGTCGCGACGATCGGATCCTGCACCTTGTAGTGCACGAGATCCGCGCCCTCGCCCAGGCGCCATGCGGAGTCGCTGGTATGGCTGATCAGATCGTGATCGTTCAGCTCGGAGACCGACTCCGGCGCACCGCGGCGAGCCAGGTAGTCCGCGGATGCCGCGAGAACGAACGGCAGCTCCGAGATCCGGCGCACTCTGACCCTGGAGTCGCGCGGATCCCTGGCGTGGAACGCCACATCGAAGCCGCGGTCGAGGAAGTCGTACAGCCGGTCCGAGATCCCGCCGAGCTCCAGACGCACCCGCATCCGCGGATGGGCCTCCACGAAGGCCCCGACCGCCGTGCCCAGATCCATCAGCCCGATCCATTTCGGGCTGATGATCGACAGGTGTCCCTCGGCGGAATCCTGCGTGTCCGACATCTGCGCGTCGGTGTCGTCGATCTCCTGCAGGATCCGCTCCGCGAACTCCGCATACTTGACGCCGGCCGCCGTCAACGACACCGAGCGAGGAGTGCGGTTCACGAGACGCACTCCGATCTGCTCCTCGAGGTCTGCGACGTGCCGGGACACCATCGACGGCGAGATGCCGAGATCCGCCGCTGCCCCGCTGAACGTGGCCGCGCGCGCGACGGCGGCGAACGTCCTCATCACGACGAATCGATCCATTGCGGGCCTCTTCCACCGCGGGCTCGGGGGGCATCCGCGATGCCATGAGTGTATCGAGCCCGCTCATGCGCCGGCCTCGGCGAGAGCGCGGTCGGCCAGCCGAACGGCCCTGCGCTGCTCCCGCCCCTCGGGATGCGATGCCGGCGTCGCCTCGAGCAGTCGCCGCGTGTACGGATCCTGCGGATCACGGAACAACTGCTCAGTGTCGGACAGCTCGACGAGACGTCCGCTGTTCATCACTCCGACCCGATGCGCGATGTGCCGCACCAGTGCGAGGTCGTGCGCGATGAAGAGGTAGCTGACACCGGTCTGCTGCTGGAGGTCGGCGAGCAGGTTGATGATCTGGCCCTGCGTGGACAGGTCCAGCGCGCTGACCGCTTCGTCGCAGACCACGAGACGCGGCTCGAGGACGAGGGCCCTCGCGATCGCGGCCCGCTGCTGCTGGCCGCCGGACAGCTCGCTGGGGAAGCGGTCGAGGTGCGCGGGGGTGAGGCCGACCATCTCGATCGCCTCCGACATCCGGCGTCGGCGGGCACGGCGGTCGCCGAGACCGTGACGGGCCAGCGCGATGTCCAGCGCGTGCGAGATCAGCTGCCGCGGGTTGAGCGATGCGCTCGGGTCCTGGAACACCGCCTGCACCTGCCGCCGGTACGACAGCGGCGTGCGCCTGCCCCACTCGGCGAGGTCCTCGCCGTCGAAGCGGATGCGTCCCGTGAGCGTCGGCAGCAGTCGCAGGATCGCCCGTCCCGTCGTGCTCTTGCCCGACCCCGACTCGCCGACGAAGGCGAGGGTCTCCCCCGCATGGATGTCGAAGCTCATGCCCTCGACGGCGGGCACCGTGCGCGTGCCTCCGAAGAGACCACTGCGGGCCTGATAGCCGACGGACAGGTCGCGCACCTCGAGCAGGGCGGTCATCGTGCGCCTCCCGCTCGGGCGAGGTCGAGCCTGTCGAGCGCATCGATCTCCGCATCGATCTCCGCGCGCAGCGCTCCGTCGATGACGGAGAGCCGCTCCCCCTCGGACCGCAGCGGGTTCGCCTGCAGGAGCGCGCGGGTGTAGGGATGCTCCGGGGCGTCGAAGAGCCGCCCGACCGGGGCATCCTCCACGATGCGCCCCCGGTACATGACCGCCGCGCGATCGCAGGTCTCGGCGACGACGCCGAGGCTGTGCGTGATCATCAGCACACCCATGCCGTACTCCTGCCTGAGGTCGAGGATGAGGTCGAGGACCTGGCTCTGGGTCGTGACGTCCAAGGCGCTGGTCGCCTCATCGGCGATGAGCAGTTCAGGATCGGCGGCGAGCGCCATCGCGATCGCGACGCGCTGCGCCATGCCGCCGGAGAACTGGTGAGGATAGTCGTCGAGGCGGCTCGCCGCGCGGCGGACGCCCGCCCGCTCGAGCAGTTCGACGGCCCTGCCCCTGGCCTGCGCCTTCGACATGCCCTTGTGGATGCGCAGCGGCTCGATGAGCTGCGTTCCGACGGTGTGCACCGGCGAGAGCGCGCTGGAGGGGTCCTGGAAGACGGAGCCGACGACCGATCCACGGATGCTCCGCAGCTCCCGCTCCGGACGGTGCGCGACCTCGTCACCGGCGATGCGGATGGACCCGTCTGACAGCCAGGTGCCCGCCGGAAGCATCCCCAGCACGGCTCGCGCGAAGGTGGACTTTCCGGAGCCGGACTCACCCAGGAGCCCGACGATCTCTCCCTTGGCGACGTCGAGCGCGACGCGCTTGACGATCTCCACGTGCTCGCCGTCCGGGCGCGCGAGCGAGACGGTGACGTCACGGGTGGCGAGGATGGCCGCGTGCCGCTCCCCCTCACGCTCGCTGAGCCTGTCGGAGCGCACCTCCGGCGTTCCGCTCCCTTCGACGGGCTCAGGGAGCTTCTCGGATTCCGGGCGCTCGTCGGAGCGCGTACGCAGCCCGAGCCTCGGCACGCGCCGCCGCTCGCCGACGAGGGCATCGTTGAGGCCGTCGCCGAACACGCTGAACGCCAGCACGGTGAGAACGATCGCGATGCCGGGGGGCCACGTGAGGTACGGGGCCACGGCCTGCTTCTCCACGGCGAGGCTGAGCAAAGACCCCCACGTGGGCGTGTCGCTGTCCAGGCCGATCCCGAGGAAGCTCATCGCCGACTCGATCATGATCGCCGACCCGAGGAACACCGCCGCCTGCGTGATGATGGCGCCGGTGAGGTTGGGCAGGACCTGGCCGAAGATGATCTGCGCCCGTGAGAGCCCGGTGACCTCGGCGGCTTCCACATAGAGCTTCTTGCGCTCGGTGAGCACCGTGGCCCTGGTCATGCGGGCGAAGGCCATCGAGAAGATGAGCCCGATCGCGAACATGAGGATGAACATGTTCCGGCCGAGGATCGTGATCACCGTGATGCCGATGAGCATGCCAGGCAACGACTGCGCCATGTCGACGAAGCGCATGCCGATGCGGTCCCACCAGCCTCCGTTGAAGCCGAACACCAGGCCCAGCGGCACGCCGATCACGATGGCGATGAGCACGGCGCCCAGCGCGACGAGCAGCACGATGCGCGCACCGAAGATCACGCGACTCAGCAGATCGCGACCCAGATCGTCGGTGCCGAGCAGGAACTGGGCGTCCGGAGCCTGGAGTACGTGATCGAAGTGCGCCTGGTTGGGGTCGTAGGGCGCGATCCACGCGGCGGTGATGGCCACGAGGGCCAGCAGCACGATGAAAGCCGCGGCGACGATCGTTCCCGGCTGCCGGCGCAGGCGTCCGAGAACGCGCCCCAGATTCGTGGCGTGCTTGTGCGGACGAGGCGCCGCCTGGACGGTGGTGGTGAAGGTGTCGCTCATTGCGGCCTGGATTTCGGGTCTACAGCTGCGTAGCTGATGTCGAGGATGAGGTTGACGGCGATGATCATCGTCGCGATGAGCAGGACACCGCCCTGGAGCACGGCGAAGTCCTTTGCCGTGACGCTGCGGATGATGAGCGATCCGATGCCAGGGAAGGCGAACACCTTCTCGATGGCGAAGCTGGCGCCGAGCATAATGCTGACGGTGATGCCCGTCGAGGCGAGGATCGGGACCAGGGCGTTCTTGAAGCCGTAGTGGAAGACGAGCCGAGGGCGGGAGACGCCGGCGGCGACCAGTGTGTTGACGTAGCGCGCGGAGAGGGTCTCGGCCATCGCCGTGCGCGTCTGCCTGGCGATGAGGGCTGCTCCGGCGATGCCCAGCGCGATGGAGGGCAGGATGAGGCCGCGCAGCCAGGCAGCCGGATCCGCTCCGATCGGCACATACGCGATCACCGGCACGACCCGCAGCTGCACGGCGAAGACGAGCAGCAGCACGATGCCGATCCAGAACTCGGGGACGGCCATGGTGACGCTCGTGACGGCCGTCGCGATGCGGTCGCGGATCGAGCCGGGCTTGGTTCCTCCGATGAAGCCCAGCGCCAGACCGAGCAGGATCGCGACGATCAGGCCGCCGAGCATCAGTGACGCGGTGGCGGGGATGCGCTCCGCGAACAGCTCGGCGACCGGTCGGCTCGAGTTGAACGACGTGCCGAAGTCGCCGCGGAACACGCCGGCGTAGTAGTCGACGAGGCGCTCGAAGAAGGGCCGGTCCAGCCCCAGCTGCGCTTCCAGCCGTGCGATGCTCTCCGGCGTCGCGGACGGACCGAGGATGGCGGCCGCGGGGCTTCCTGGTACCAGGTAGGTCAGCAGGAACACGAACAACGACAGGAGGATCAGCTGGGGCACTGCCAGGGCGAGGCGGGAGGCGATGAGCTTGAGCATCAGCGGCCTTCCTCTCGCCCTGGCGGGTGGATCGACTTCTTCACGTGCGTCTCGATTTCAGGTGCGGTGCGTCAGGATGCAGGGACGAGATCCCGGTAGTTGACAGACTTCGGCTCCCACGGTTCCGCAGGGGCGGCGACGCCGGAGACGGTGTCCGCGTTCCAGGCGAGCGTCTCCACGCCGCGGGCGTGTGCGCAGGTCAGCGCCTCGTCGGCGATGATCTTCGTGACCGCAGCCCACAGGTCGGCGGCCTCCTCCGTGTCCCCGGCGGCGATCGCGGCATCCGCGGCGGCCTTGAGCTCATCGCTCTCGATACCGGAGGGGTTGCCCGGTGCATCCGCGGCGAACCATGCGCTGTACCACTCGAACGGCGTCAGCTCGTCATTGCTCGACAGGCCGAGCGGGTACTTCCCGCTGTTCCACTCGCCGTTGTACTGCGGTGGTGGAAGCTGGGTGACCGTCACGTGGAAGTCGCCGATCTCGGCTGCTTGCGTCATGAAGATCTCGATCTGCGTGACGTTGTAGGGCGCCGCGACCATCTCGACGTCGACCGCCGGGCTGCCTGCCTCGGCGTAGAGCGCCTGGGCCTCATCGAGATCCGTCGGATATCCGCTGATCTCGGCGTTGTAGCCGATCTCGCCCTCTGCGAAGTGCTGGGTGGCCGCCTCTCCCTCGCCCTCGACCTCGACCATCTGCTCGACATCGATCGCGTAGCAGACGGCCTGACGCAGGGCGACGTCCTCGAAGACGCCGCCAGCGCCGCGGTCGAAGAAGAAGAGGTTGTTGCGAATGGCCGGATACTGCAACGACTCGACCGCACTGCCCTCGAACCGCGGCAGGGTCGACACCTCGGTGTCGGTGACGTCGAGGTCTCCGGCCAGGAGAGCTGCGGCGGAGGACTCCGGCTCCTCGATGGCGTACAGCTCGACGTTCGCGAAGCCGGGCTTCTCGCCCCAGTAGTCCTCGAAGGCGGCGAAGAACATCTTCGTGCCCACGACCGACTGCGCGTCGTCATAGGCCCAGGGCGAGGTGCCCACCGGTGTCTGGGCGATCGAGCCGTCGGCGATGGCGGCGGGGCTGGCGATCGGGAGCGCCCTCGTGGTGAGCGTCGTCGGAAGCGACGGGTTCGGGCTGGAGAGGTTCAGTCGCACGGTGAGCGGGTCGACGACGTCGACGGATGCGACCGTGAGGAATGAGCCGGCATAGGCCGTGGCCCCGGCCTTGACGTACTCGATGTTGGCCTTGACGGCCTCGGCGTCGAAGGGGGTGCCGTCGTGGAAGGTCACGTCGTCGCGCAGCGTGAGCGTCAGCGACGTGTCGGTGAGCTCGTATCCGGTGGCGAGGTAGGGCGCGGGCTGCCCGTCCTCGCCGGGAGCGAGCAACGTCTCGTAGGGGATGCGGAGCACTCCGCCCTCGAGTTCCTGGCCAGGGCCCCAGTTCTCGGGGAACTGGCCGAAGTTGACGCGGAGCGTGGCGTCCGCGGCAGGGGATGTGGAGCTGTTCGCGTCGTCCGGCGTCTCTGCCGAGCAACCCGCCAGCAGAAGCCCGCCGACCGCGACCATCGCGGCCGTCGTGAGCACTGCTCTGTTGTGTGGCACCTTTGCCTCCTTGGGTGATTGCAGGGCCGGCCGATCGGGAGTCGGCGACCCGGAACCCGTTCACCATAGCCAGCGATGCAGCCGACGGCATATGCCATGGCGCGCAACATAACTGTGCACGATCGGAGGCGTGCCGGCACCGCGCTACTGCCTATCGTGAAGGGAGACTTTCGACAGAGCAGGAGCGACAATGACCGTCGTCGACATCAACATCCACCACCTCCCCGAGGACCTCTTCACGAACGAGCGCATCCTCCGCGGGTTCCTCGACTCCGCTCCGCGCGGCTTCGGCGAGATCGCCAGGGTCATCACCATGGACAGCGGCAAGAAGCAGCTCATCCTCGAGAAGCCGGCCGGCTTCCAGAACCTGAACTACGTCGAGGGCGACTACTCCGCCGAGGCCAAGCTCGCCGCGATGGACGAAGCGGGCGTCGACTACGGCATCATGCGCGTGCCGGTCTGGCAGGAATGGCTGGGGCTGGACACCTGCAAGGCGGTCAACGACAACGCCGCAGACATCGTCGCCCGGTCCGGCGGCCGCCTGTTCGCGACCGCCTGCGTGCCGCCGTGGGGCGGCAAGGAGAACATCTACGAGCTGGAGCGCAGCGTGAAGGAGCTGGGCGCCGTGGGCGTGCAGCTGGCCTGCCACTACGGCCAGCTCTACCTGGACGATGAGGTCTTCGAGCCCTATCTGAAGGTGATCGAGAAGCTCGATGTCCCGGTGATCGTGCATCACACGCCGTTGCCGGTCGAGTACAAGTCGGTCATCGACTACACGAATCTGCGCCGCGAGTACGGCCGGATCATCGACCAGGGCATCGCCGTCGGCCGCGAGCTGTTCAGCGGCATGTTCGACAGGATGCCCGGTCTGCGGTTCATCCACACGATGATGGGCGGCAACTGGTTCGCGAACACGGCGCTGCTCACCCCGCACGCCAGCAACAAGACCGAGGCCATGCAGCGGCTCGACCCGACCGGCGGCGAGAAGATCGCCCAGTACCTCGACGAGAACATCTTCTTCGACATGACCCACCCGCATTCCTGGGGCAAGGACCAGGTCGAAGCGGCGCTGAAGATCAACGGAGCCGACCACTACCTGTTCGGCTCGTCGTTCCCGGTGTTCTACAGCTGGATGGGCCAGGGCGTCGAGTTCGTCAAGAACGAGCTGGAGATCAGCGAAGCGGACCGCGAGCTCGTGCTGTCCGGCAACGCGAAGCGGCTGTTCGGTCTCCCGATCTGACATGCCCTCCTCCGACGCATCCTCGCACGCCGCGCACAACGACATCGACGGCTTCTTCTCCAGCGACCGCATCGCAGCGCGCACGGAGTCCGTCACTCTGGACACGTCGTCGTTCGAGACGTATCTGATCCCCGTCGACGACCCCATGCTCGCCGACGTCCGGGGGATGGACTACGAGGCCTTCACGACCGACAGATATCGCGCCCCGTTCCTGCGAGAGCTGCTTTCGACATGGAAGGCCCTGTACGACGAGCCGTTCATCGGGACGACGACGGACGGCTCGGTGCAGGATGTCTGGTCGTCGGCTGAGGGAGCTCAGGTGGGCGCGGATGCCGCGCGGGCAGCCTCCGCGCTGCTGCGAGAGCTGTCCCCTGCGCAACGCGCGGCGGTCTCGTATCCGATCGATGCCCCCGAGTGGCGCAGCTGGAGCAATCCGGAGTTCGTCTTCTTCCGCACAGGGCTCCGTCTCGAGGACCAGACGGATGCCGTCGTGCGCGCCGTGCTCCGGGTGATCGAGGCATCGCTGAGCCCTGCGGGCTATCACCGCGTCCGTGAGGCGATGGGGCTGAACGCCTATCTCGGCGAGCTGGTGGATCTTCCGATGATCATGAACGAACGCAGCTACTGGTTCGCGCTCTACGGTTCTCCCTCGTCTGGGCCATGGGGCTGGCAGCTGTTCGGCCATCACGTCGCGGTGCATTCGGTCTTCGCTGGAGCTCGTCAGGTCGTGGCACCCGTGTTCCTCGGCGCCGAGCCCGCGCTCAGCGACGATCGTCCACCCTTGTTCGCCGCGCGCGAGGAGCTCGCGCTCGAACTGGCGTCATCGCTCACCCCGGCACAGCGCGATGCCGCCATCGTCTATGCCTCCGTCCTCGACCCGGCGATGCCGGAAGGACGTCTGCATCCCGCGGACGAGCGTCACGTCGCCGGAGCATTCCGCGACAACCGCGTGGTCCCCTCTGAGGGCATCCAGGCGTCCGAGCTCTCGGATGCCCAGTGGGGCACGCTGCGGGCGATCATCGCCGATGTCCATGTCCTGCTTCCTCCGGAGCAGCTCGCTCTCACGATGACCGAGGTCGATGCGCACCGCGGGGAGACGCGCTTCAGCTGGTACGGAGAGACCGATGGCACGACGCCGTTCTACCTCCGCGTCCACAGCCCCGTGATCCTCGCCGAACTCGATCACCATGCCGGCGTGTGGCTGAACAACCGCCTGCCTGCCCGATTCCACGTCCACACCACGCTGCGTCTGCCGAACGGCAACGACTACGGCAAGGCGTTCATCGCCTCGCTCCCCGACCCCACCGCTCGCTGAGCCTGTCGAAGAGGACCCATGCTCCCCACCACCAACGACGCCCCGCCGTTCACCTTGACTCGAGCGAGCCACGTGCGGCTCGGCGTGACCGATCTCGCCCGCAGCCGCGACTTCTACCGCGACGTCATCGGCCTCGTCGTCACCGCCGAGACCGATGACGCGATCTACCTGCGGGGTCTCGAAGAAGCGGCGCACCACAGCCTCGTGCTCGAGCGCACCGCCGAGCCGCAGGCGTTGCAGGTGGGCCTGCGGGTGCGCACCGATGACGACATCCTCGCGGCCGAGCGCCACTTCGCCGCCAGAGGGATCGAGCACGAGCGCGTCGAGCTGCCGCATCAGGGCCCGACGATCCGGTTCCGCGACTCGGTCGGCACCCGACTCGAGCTGACGAGTTCGATGGACGTCGTCGAACGCAAGATGCAGCGGTTCGACGAGTTCCGCTCCGCGTTCCCGCAGCGCCTCGATCACTTCCAGGTGGTCACCTACGACGTCCAGACCGCAACGGACTTCTGGGCGGGCCTCGGCATGCGCATGGCGGAGTACACGGCCGCCGACGGCACGGATGAGCTGTGGGGCACCTGGCTCGAGGTGAAGGGCAACACCCACGACCTCGTCTTCACCAACGGGCGCGGCCCTCGCCTGCATCACTTCGCCTACACGGTGCCCGACGCATCCGCTCTCCTCCATGCCGCGGATGTCTGCGGTGCGACCGGATTCGGCAGGGAGATCGACCGAGGGCCGGGCAGGCACGGGCTGAGCAACGCCCTCTTCCTCTACGTGCGCGACCCCGATCAGCACCGCATCGAGCTCTTCACGACGCACTACCAGTTCATCGACCTGGAGACGCCGCCGATCCGCTGGGATGTCAGCGATCCCCAGCGTGCGCAGCTGTGGGGCATGCCTGCATCGGAGCGCTGGTTCTTCGAGGCGAGCGAGTTCCCCGGAGAGCAGGTCCGCGAGCCGCTGCTGAAGGCCAATCCGGAGACCCTCGAGGAGTACCTCAGCCTGCACTGATCCCCTCGCCGACGCAGCCGCCCGCCGGCGAGTAGGGGATGATCGAAGGATCATGCCTGTCGCGCTCTCCCCCTCTCTCGTCCCCGATGGCGCCGATCCGGATGCCGTCTACCTGGCGTTCGTCGAATGGGCGGAGTCGACCGGCATCAGCCTGTACCCCGCACAGGACGAGTCCGTCATCGAGATCGTCTCGGGCAACAACCTGATCCTGTCCACCCCGACGGGCACGGGGAAGTCGCTCGTCGCCATGGCGGCGCACTTCGCGGCTCTCGTGGACGGCCGCCGCAGCTACTACACGGCTCCGATCAAGGCTCTGGTCAGCGAGAAGTTCTTCGCGCTGGTCGACGTCTTCGGCGCGGACAACGTCGGCATGGTGACGGGCGATTCATCCGTCAACGCGGATGCTCCGATCATCTGCTGCACGGCCGAGATCCTCGCGAATCTGTCGCTGCGCGAGGGCGCCGACGCGTCGACGGGGCTCAGCGCAAGCGCAGTCGGCCAGGTCGTGATGGACGAGTTCCACTTCTACGCCGACCCGGATCGCGGCTGGGCGTGGCAGGTGCCGCTGCTGGAGCTGCCCCAAGCGCAGTTCATCCTGATGTCGGCGACGCTCGGGGACGTGTCGGAGCTGGCGGCGGACCTCACCCGCCGCACGACGAGGGAGACGGCGACCGTCACCGGCGTCGAGCGCCCCGTGCCGCTGCACTTCTTCTACGAGACGACCCCGATCCACGAGACCATCGAGGATCTCCTGAACACCGGCCAGGCGCCCGTCTACATCGTGCACTTCTCCCAGGCGGCCGCCATGGAACGCGCTCAGGCGCTGTCGAGCACGAAGATCGCCACGCGGGAGCAGCGCGACGAGATCGCCGACCTCATCGGCGAGTTCCGGTTCACGACGTCCTTCGGCAAGACGCTGTCGCGCTTCCTCCGCGCCGGCATCGGCGTGCACCATGCGGGGATGCTGCCGAAGTACCGGCGCCTCGTCGAGCAGCTCGCGCAGCGGGGTCTGCTGCGCGTGATCTGCGGCACGGACACGCTCGGCGTCGGCATCAACGTGCCCATCCGCACCGTTCTCCTCACGGCTCTGACGAAGTTCGACGGCACGCGGATGCGCCAGCTCAACGCCCGCGAGTTCCATCAGATCGCGGGCAGGGCGGGCAGGGCAGGCTTCGACACCGCGGGCACCGTGGTCGCTCAGGCCCCCGAGCACGAGTCGGAGAACATCGCCGCCATCCGCAAGGCGGGAGACGACCCCAAGAAGAAGCGCAAGATCATCCGCAAGAAGGCCCCCGATGGCTTCGTCTCCTGGGGGGAGCCGAGCTTCCAGAAGCTCATCGCGGCGACGCCGGAGACGCTCACCTCCCACATGCAGATCACGAGCGCGATGATGCTCAACGTCATCGCCCGCGGCGGCGACGTGTTCGGTAATATGCGCGCACTGGTATACGACAACCACGAGCCGCGCTCGCGCCAGCGCATCCTCGCACTGCGCGCGCTGGGGATCTACCGGACGCTCCGCGAGTCCGGTGTGGTCGAGCAGGATGCCGACGGCATCCACCTCACCGTCGATCTGCAGCCCAACTTCGCCCTCAACCAGCCGCTGTCACCCTTCGCGCTGGCCGCCTTCGAGCTGCTCGATCCGGACGACGCCGCATTCGCGCTGGACATGATCTCCATCGTCGAATCGACCCTGGATGATCCGCGCGCGATCCTCTCCCAACAGGAGTTCCTCGCCCGAGGCGAGGCCGTCGCCGCCATGAAGCAGGAGGGCATCGAGTACGAGGAGCGGATGGAGCTGCTGGAGCAGATCACCTATCCGAAGCCGCTCGAGGAGCTCCTCGGCGCCGCCTTCGAGACGTACAGCGCCGCCCAGCCGTGGATCCGCGACTTCGAGCTGCGTCCGAAGTCGGTCGTGCGCGACATGTACGAGCGAGCCATGTCGTTCGGGGAATATGTGGCGCAGTACAAGATCGCCCGCTCCGAGGGCGTCGTGCTCCGCTACCTCTCCGACGCCTACCGGGCCGCTTCCCAGACCATCCCCGAGGAGCTCAAGAACGAGGATCTCCGTGACCTCATCGAGTGGCTCGGCGAGCTCGTGAGGCAGGTCGACTCCAGCCTGCTCGACGAATGGGAGGAGCTGCGTTCCGGCGTGGACAACGGCTCCTTCAACCGACCCGACAACGCTCCGATCGTTCCGCCTGCGCCCAAGCGGCTCACCGGCAATGTGCGCGCGTTCCGCATTCTGGTGCGCAACGAGCTCTTCCGACGCGTGCAGCTCGCCGCCAGGGAGGACGTCGACGCCCTCGCCGAGCTCGATCCGGACTTCGGTGCGAAGGGATGGGATGCCGCGCTGGACGCGTATTTCGCCGAGCACGACGAGATCTTCACGGGCGGCGACGCCCGCAGCTCGAAGCTGCTGCTCATCACCGAGGGGCAGACGCAATGGTCGGTGCGGCAGATCCTGGACGACCCCTCCGGCGATCACGACTGGGGGATCTCGGCGACGATCGACCTCGCCGCATCCGACGAGGCCGGCGAAGCCGTGGTGAGCGTCACCGCCGTCGACCGGATGTAGTCCGGGCTGCCCCGCCCCGTCTGCCGAATAGCCCGCTCCTACGCCAGCGCCGCGCGCACCATCCGGTCGACGAGCTCCGGATACCCCACCCCCGCGGCGGCGAACATCCGCGGCACCTGCGATGCGGCGGTCATGCCCGGCATCGTGTTGACCTCGTTGAGCACCGGCCCGTCCGCGGTGAGGAAGAAGTCGATCCTGGCGACGCCATCGCAGCCGAGCGCCTCGAACATGAGCACGGCCGCCCGCTCGAGCTCCGCCCGCTCGACAGGATCGATCACGGCCGGCACGGTGAAGCGCGCGGACCCGTCGTACTTCGTGGTCGTGTCGAAGAATCCGGCGGCGTGGATCTCCAGCGGGGGTGCGGCGAAGCATCCGCCGTCGGCATCGCGCAGCACGGCCACATCGATCTCGCGGCCCTGCACGACCTCCTCGACGAGGATGCGCTCATCGAACCGCGCCGCCTCCTCCAGCGCCGCACGCAGCCGACCGCCCTCGGCCACCAGACTCACCCCGTAGCTCGAGCCCTCGGATGCCGGCTTCACCACCACCGGGCCGTCGTACTCCACGCCCTCGATCTCCGTCGCGCGGACGAGCACCCCTCGGGCCGTGCGGATGCCTACCGCCTCGGCGACGAGCTTCGTCGCCCACTTGTCCATGCCGAGCGCACCGGCGCGCAGCCCGGAGCCGACCACCGGCGCGTGCGCGAGCGCGCACAGCGCCGCGAGCGTGCCGTCCTCGCCGAGCGGGCCGTGCACCACGGGGAAGACGGCGTCGGCGGCCTCCACGAGCTCCAGCGCTGCACGGAGCGACAGCGCCGGCGTCGCTCCGAGGTCGGCATCGGTCGTGCGCCAGATGCCGTCGGTGCCGATCGTGACCTCGACGACGTCGTAGGAGCGCTCGCGGAGCGCAGCCGCGATGCCGGCGGCGGATGCCTTCGACACCTCGTGCTCGGCGCCCTCTCCTCCCCCGATGACGAGAACCTGCGTCATGCCACGCTCCTTCGTACTCTGGGCCCGATGCCCGTGATGATCGTGTGCGGGATCGTGCCCGCCCAACCTGCCCAGTCTTGGAGCGTCGGGACCGCACCCCCGCCCGGCCCGAAGATCGTCGCGACCGTCCCCTGCGGGACGGCGATGTCCCCGGTGGCGACGATGATCTGATCCATGGACACGCGACCCACGATGGGGTGCCGCAGCCCCCCGATCTCCACACCGGCATCCGGCGAGAGCTCCCGGGGGATGCCGTCCGCATAGCCGACGCCGATGACGCTGAGGTGCGTCCCTCGGTCGAGGATGTGCGCGGCACCGTAACCGACCGGCGTACCCCTGTCTGCGAAGCGCGTGTGCACGACGGGCGCGCTGAGGCGGGCCGCGGCGTTGAGTTCGGTGGTGCCGGAGGGATCGATGCCGGCGAGCCCTGCCCCGACGCGTACGAGGTCGAAGTGCGTGGCCGGGTCGGTGAGCACTCCGGCGGTCGCCGCGAGATGCGTGGTCAGCGGACCGAGCCCCGCGCGCAGCGCGGCGTCGCGCGCATCCCTCATCCTTCGCACGGCGGGCGCGTTGGCGGAGGGATCCGCCTGATCGGCGAGCGGGAGGTGCCCCATCATCCCGGTCACGCGCAAGCGACCGCTCCGCTCGGCGTCGCGTGCGGCATCGAGGAGGTCCGGCCACTCGGCGAAGGCGCACCCGCCACGCGCCATCCCGGTGTCCATGTTCAGGTGCACGTGCAGCGTCGAACCATCCGGCACCAGGGTGCTCAGCGCGCGCAGCTCGGATGGCGAAGAGACGGCGACCTCGATGTCATGTGCCACGGCCAGCTCGACGTCGATGCCGCCGGGATGCAGCCAGGCCAGCACAGGAAGCGTGAGCCCCGCCTCCCTCAGCTGCGCGCCCTCGCCGATCTCGGTCACTCCGAACGACACCGCCCCAGCGCGCTCTGCAGCGCGCGCCACGGGGATGAGCCCGAGGCCGTAGCCATCGGCCTTCACGACCGCCATGACCCGAGCGGAGGTCCTTCCCCTCAGCATCGCGAGGTTCGCGACGACGCCCTCGGAGAGGGTCTCCAGCGTCGGTCGCGCTGTCACTTCGACGTGCATCACTCGACCTTAGCCGCGCGCGTGCCGCGCTCCGTGCTGAACGACACGGTGTCGAGGGCCGTAACGACCGCACGGTGCGCCATGATCGGAGCACCGGCCTTCCCCGCGCCACGGGTCGTGAGGGCGCGCCGAGGAATGCGTCTGCTGCTCATGCATCCAGTGCATCGTCGTTCGTGTTGCCGCGTCGTATGCGCTTCTTCATATGCTCGCGATACGCCGCCGTGCGTAGGATCGACGCCATGCGCGTGCTGATCGTCGAGGACGAGACCTACCTCGCGGAGGCCGTCCGCGACGGCCTCCGCCTCGAGGCGATCGCCGCGGACATCGCCGGCGACGGCGACGCCGCCCTCGAGCTGCTGAGCATCAACACCTACGACCTCGCCGTGCTCGACCGTGACATTCCAGGGCCGTCCGGCGATGAGGTCGCGCGCTGGATCGTGGCATCCGGCAGCGGCATCCCGATCCTCATGCTCACCGCGGCCGACCGGCTCGACGACAAGGAGTCGGGCTTCGAGCTGGGAGCCGACGACTATCTGACCAAGCCCTTCGAGCTGCGCGAGCTCGTCCTGCGGCTTCGGGCGCTCGACCGTCGCAGGGCCGTCGTACGACCGCCGGTGCGCGAGATAGCGGGACTGCGGCTGGATCCCTTCCGCCGCGAGGTGTTCCGCGACGGAAGGTACGTCGCCCTCACCCGCAAGCAGTTCGCGGTGCTGGAGGTCCTCGTCGGCGCCGCGGGCGGCGTCGTGAGCGCGGAGGAGCTCCTGGAGCGGGCATGGGACGAGAACGCCGACCCGTTCACCAACGCCGTGCGCATCACCGTGTCGTCCTTGCGCAAGCGCCTTGGCGAGCCGTGGATCATCCGCACCGTGCCCGGTGTCGGCTATCGCATCGACGAGGAAGGCGAGCCGGATGCCGGCGACTAGGCGAGCCGGCATGAGCGCCAGGCTCAGGCTCACGCTGAGCTACGTGGCCGTCGTCGTGATCTCCGGGCTCCTGCTGCTCGCCGTCGTGGCGGTGTACCTGCTCAGGTACGTGCCGGACGGGCCGATCAGCGCCCAACGGTTCGTCCCCAATCGCGGCGATCTCATCCGCGCGTTCCTCCCGCCGGCTGCGGCGGCGATGTTCTTCCTTCTCGTCCTCGGCGTCGTCGGAGGGTGGTGGCTGGCCGGGCGGATGCTGGCGCCGCTGTCCAGGATCGGACGCGTCGCGGATGCGGTGTCAAAGGGCTCGCTGTCTCAACGCGTGTCGCTGGAGGGGCCGAAGGACGAGTTCACAGAGCTCGCCGACGTCTTCGACTCGATGCTCGACCGGCTCGAAGCCCAGCTCGCCGAGGAGAAGCGCTTCGCGGCGAATGCCTCGCACGAGCTGCGCACTCCTCTGGCGATCACGCAGGTGATGCTCGACGTCGCCCGGTCGGATCCCGATCGGAACGTCGATGCCGTGCTGGCGCGGCTCCAAGAGGTGAACACCAGAGCGATCGAGCTGACCGAAGCTCTCCTGCAGCTCAGCCGCGCGGAGCGCGGCTTCTCGCGGAGCCAGGTCGATCTCTCGCTCGCCGCGGAGGAGGCCGTGGAGACGCTGGTTCCGCTCGCCGACCGCAGGGGCGTCCGGATGGACGTCGGCGGCGATGAGATCGCCGTCGTCGGCTCCGCGGCGCTGCTGCAGCAGCTCGTGACCAACCTCGTGCACAACGCGATCGTGCACAACGTCGCCGAGGGCCTCGTCGCGGTGCGGACGAGGGCTCAACCAGGGGCGGTGGCGCTGGTCGTCGAGAACTCCGGTCCCGTGCTCTCCGGTGAGCTCATCGAGACGCTGACGGAGCCCTTCCAGCGCGGCGCCGCCCGCACGCGCGACGACGATCACGTCGGAGTCGGCCTCGGCCTCGCGATCGCTCGGCGGATCGCCGAGGCGCACGACGGATCCCTCGTGCTCTCGCCGCGCGAGGGCGGCGGGCTGATCGCCACGGTGTGGCTTCCCCGCACAGGCGGGTGACGTGTCGTCGGCTCGGCTGACGACACGTCCCGCCCGGACGGTGCACCGCAGTACGGGTCAGGCCGCGTTGCGGGCCGCCGCGATCTCCCGGCCGTAGGTGCGGGCGTCGGTCTCGGCGGCGTCCTTGAGCTCCTGTGCCATGTCGGCGAAGGCGTCCATGGCCGGGTTCACGCCGACGAGCGTGAACGGACGCTCCACGACGCGCAGGTCGAGACCCCAGACGTCCTCGAGCACGCGGCGCAGCCAGCCGGTGGAGTGGTCCCAGCCCTCCTTCGGCGTGCCGGCGGCGTAGTTGCCGCCGAGGACGGTGACCAGCGTCGCCGGCTTGCCGTTCAGCGCGGTGCCGGTCGGATCGATGCGCTGGTCGGTGTAGGCGAGGTCGAACCAGGTCTTGAAGTGCTGGGAGACGCCGTAGTTGTACAGCGGCACGGCGAAGAGCAGGGCATCCGCCCCGATGAGCTCATCGGCGAACGTGGCGGCGAGCTTGCGCGCGGCCACCTGGGTCGGGGTGCGCTGCGCCTCGTCGACGAATCCCGAGGTGACGGCCTCGGCCCACGCGGTGGCAGGCACGGGCTCGAGCGCGAGGTCGCGGCGGGTGACCTCGGAGTCGGGGTGCGCTGCGGTCCATTCCGCCTCGACGATGTCGGCGAGCGAGCGGCTGGCGGAGGTCGCGGGCAGGATGCTGGCATCCAGGCGGAAGAGCGACATGACATTCCTTTCACTTTTCGTAGTCGCTCTGTTTTTCTTAGCGACTAGCGACAGCGTAGCACGGTAGACTGACGTCATGGCCGAGTCCGAGGAAGGCGTGCACGTCTGCGACGCCGCGGTGACCCTGGCCTTCAGCGTGCTCGGAAAGCGCTGGAACGGCATGATCGTCTCCGCGCTCGGCGGAGGGCCGGCAGCCTTCGCCGCGCTGCGTCGCTCCGTGGCAGGCATCAGCGACACCGTGCTGTCCGACCGGCTCGCGGAGCTCACGCAGACGGGTCTCGTCGAGCGCACCGTCGAGGCCGGGCCGCCGGTGTCCGTGACCTACGCACTGACCGGCAGCGGTCGCGGCCTGCTGCCCATCCTCGAGCAGCTCGGGGACTGGGCGTCGGCGAACCTGGGCGCCCCCGCGCACTGAGCCCCGCAGCATCCGGCATCCGCCGGCCGCACTGGGGGCCGACACGCCAGATGTCGGACCGATCTCCGGCATCCGTCCGACATCTGGCGTGTCGGCCACCGGACTTGCGCGCGTTCAGCGGCAGCGAGCCTGGCTCACCAGGGGTTCGGCTTGTAGTCCTTCAGGAACACGCCGTACAGGTCGACGCCCGCCTCGCCCTGCACGATCGGGTCGTACACCCTGGCGGCGCCGTCGACGAGGTCGAGCGGTGCGTGGAAGCCCTCTTCGGCGAGGCGCACCTTCGTGTAATGCGGGCGCTCGTCGGTGATCCACCCCGTGTCGACGGCGGTCATGAGGATCCGGTCGGTCTCGAACATCTCCCCCGCACTCGTGCGGGTGAGCATGTTCAGCGCCGCCTTGGCCATGTTGGTGTGCGGATGCCCAGGGCCCTTGTACCGGCGGGAGAACTGTCCCTCCATCGCCGAGACGTTCACGATGTACTTCTTGTCGAACTCCGAGGCCGCCATCGAGGCCCGCAGCCGGCTGATGAGCAAGAACGGCGCGGTGGTGTTGGCCAGCTGGACCTCGAGCATCTCGAGGGGGTCGACCTGGTCGACGGACTGCACCCAGCTGTTCACCCGGTTGACGTCCGGGACGAGCCCGCCCGCGTCGATGGCGGTGCCGTCGGCGTGCTTCTCCAGCGACGACGATCCAGGAGCCATCGCGAGGGATGCCAGCTCGGAGGCAGTGAGCGCCTGGCCGCCCTGTTCGGCGACCGTCCCGGCGAGGGCTGCGACGGAGAGCAGCGGGTGCGCGTCCACCGACGCCTGCAGCGCCTGCGGGTGCGGGTCGGCCGTGTGCCCGAAGGTCTCCATCTCGGGGAGCGGTCCGTCGGGGAGGGGCTGCAGCTCGGCATCCGCCAGCAGCGAGTACGCGCCGGGCGAGCGGCGAACCGTCTGCGCGGCGTTGTTGATGAGGATGTCGAGGGGGCCCTGGGCTGCGACCGAGTCGGCGAGGCCGATCACCTGCGCCGGGTCGCGGAGGTCGATGCCGACGATGCGCAGGCGGTGGATCCAGTCGGCGGAGTCGGGCAGCGAGGTGAATCGGCGCACGGCATCCCGCGGGAACCGCGTGGTGATGGTGAGGTGCGCGCCGTCGCGCAGCAGCCGCAGCGCGATGTACATGCCGATCTTGGCGCGGCCGCCGGTGAGCAGCGCGCGGCGACCGGTGAGGTCGGTTCCCGCGTCGCGCTTGCCGTGGCTGAACCGGGCGCAGTCCGGGCACAGTTGGTGGTAGAAGGCGTCGACCTGCGTGTACGGCTGCTTGCAGATGTAGCAGTTGCGCGGCTTCAGCAGCGTGCCGGCCGTCGGCGCCTCGGTCGACACGGCCAGCGGGATCCCCCTGGTCTCGTCGTCGATGCGGTCCGGCGCGCCCGTGGCGGTGTTCGCGACGACGGCCTTGTCGGCCTCGGCGATCGCGTCGCGGATCTCCTTGCGACGCACGCGCTTGGCGGCCTTGAACATGCCCGCGGTGGCGCGGCGCACGGTGATGAAGTCCGGGTGCTCCTGATCGAGCTCGTGCAGGGCGCCGAGCACGCGCAGCGTCGTAGCGAGATCGTCGGGGTCGATGCCGCTCTTCGTCTCGTCGAACACGGGTCCGCTGGCATCGGTCATTGCACCGATTCTACGCGAGGGCCCTGGGCCGGCCCTTGGCTCCGCTCCCCCGGACTCGATTCCGCGGGCGACGCGCCACCTCGGGACGCCTCGCACCTGGGACGTCTCGCACCCCGGGGGCCGACACGCCAGATGTCGGACGAAACGCCGCCCAAGGTCCGACACACGGCATGTCGACCCCCGAACCGCCGCGCGGATCCCGGATGGCGGATGGCGCTGCGCGCGCCATGTCGGATGCCGCGCGTATCGTCGCAGCATGAGCACTTCGAACGGCATCGTCCCCGCCTACCTGCTCGCGCGTCTCGCCGAGTCGGGCCGCTTCCCCCGCGCCGCGGATGCTGCGCGCCAGACGCTCCTCGCCGGGCGGCCGCCCTTCCGCGCTCGCATCACGCTGTCGATCGACGCCGACGGATCGCTCGTGGCCGAGCTGGGCGACGCCCCCGACCGCACGGTCAGCGACGCGCAGAACACCGAGAAGCTGCCCGGCGTCATCGTCCGCAGCGAGGACGACGATCCGGTCGGCGACGCCGCGGTGAACGAGGCCTTCGACGGCCTGGGCTCCACTTTCGACCTTCTCCTCGAGGCGTTCCGGCGCAACTCGCTCGACGACGCCGGAGCCCCGCTCGACGCCACCGTGCACTACGGCACCGACTACGACAACGCCTTCTGGGACGGTGAGCGGATGGTGTTCGGCGACGGGGACGGCGAGGTGTTCCGCGGTTTCACCGGCTCGCTTTCCGTGATCGGCCACGAGCTGGCGCACGGCGTGGTCCAGCACACGGCGGCTCTGGAGTACCAGGGGCAGCCTGGCGCACTCAACGAATCGATCGCCGATGTCTTCGGGGCGCTGACCGAGCAGTTCGCCCAGGGGCAGACGGCCGCCGAGGCGAGCTGGCTGATCGGCGAAGGCATCTTCACCGACGAGGTCCAGGGCGCGGCACTGCGATCGATGCTCGAGCCGGGTACGGCCTACGACGATGACGAGCTCGGCAAAGATCCGCAGCCCGCGCACATGAGCGACTTCGTCACGACGACCGAGGACAACGGCGGCGTGCACATCAACTCCGGCATTCCGAACCGCGCCTTCGCCCTGACCGCCCGTACGCTCGGCGGAAACGCCTGGGAGCGTGCCGGCCGCGTCTGGTACGCCGCCCTCACCGGCGGCTTGCCCGCAACCGCGGATTTCCGGAGGTTCGCGGATGCCACTGCGCAGGCCGCGACGCGCCTGTACGGTGAGGACTCGGAGGTGCTCTCTGCCGTCCGCACGGCGTGGACGGCGGTGGGCGTGTACGAGGATGAGCGATCCGGCCGGCGACGCTGAAGTGACGATCGTCGTCGTCCGCACGGGCGGCTTGGCCGGACTGCGGCGGCGATGGCAGGTCGATGCTTCGGCAGCCCCCGGTACGCCATGGTCGACGCTCATCGAGCGGTGCCCATGGGATGCTCCGCATGTTCCGGCACCCGGTGACGGTCATGCCGACCGCTTCCTGTGGTCGATCCGCGCCTACACCGGTCAGACGCAGAGGGAGCGCGAGCTGCGCGAGGCAGAGGTCGAGGGCCCCTGGCGGGAGCTCGTCGACGCGGTACGAGCATCCGGCGCGCGCATCGAGGAGCCGGATGCCGATGACGACGCCGCCCCCGGCACGACCTCCTGAGCTCGTTCCGGCCCTTGCGCGGACGGGATGACCGGCGCAGGCTGGATCCGACACCACCAACGACGGCGAGGGAGCCGACCATGACGCAGCGGATCATCCCGAATCTCTGGTTCGACAGGAGCGCCGAGGATGCCGGCGACTTCTATGCATCGGCCCTCCCCCGCGCATCCGCCGTCGTCACCGCCCGCTATCCGGATGAGGTGCCCGAATGGCAGCGCGACTTCGCAGGGCAGGCCCTCACGGTGGACGTCGACATCGACGGCTACCAGGTCACCCTCATCAACGCCGGCGACGAGTTCCGTCCGAACGCGTCGATCTCCTTCATGCTGAACTTCGACCCCCTCCTCCACGGCGGCGATCGCGAGGCAGCGGCACGGGCGCTCGACGACACCTGGGCCGCGCTATCGGCGTCGGGGAACGTGGTGCTCGACCTCGGCGAATACCCGTTCAGCCCGCGATACGGGTGGGTGGAGGATCGGTACGGCGTGAACTGGCAGCTCATGCTCACGGATCCGGCCGGGGATCCTCGTCCGTTCGTCATTCCGCAGCTGCTCTTCGCTGGCGAGGTGCAGGGCAGGGCGCGGGAGGCGGCCGAGTTCTACGTGTCGCTGTTCGAGGACTCGGGGCTCGGATTCGTGGCCGAGTACCCCGCCGCGACCGGCCCGGCGTCCGCCGGTGAGGTGATGTTCGGCGAGTTCCGGATCGCGGAGCAATGGTTCGCGATGATGGACTCCGCGGTCGACCGGGATGCACGGTTCACCTGCGGCGTATCGCTCGAGGTGCGCTGCGCCGACCAGCGCGAGATCGACCGCCTCTGGGGCGCGCTCAGCGCGGTTCCGGAGGCGGAGGCGTGCGGCTGGCTCGCCGATCGGCACGGCGTGAGCTGGCAGATCGTGCCGGAGCAGATGGCCGAGCTGATGCGTCGACCTGGGGCGTACGAGCACATGATGTCGATGAAGAAGCTGATCATCGCCGACTTCTGAGCCGGTTCACCGCGCGGACGCGCACAATAGGGCTATGGGAATGTTCACGCAGCGCCCCGAGGATCAGAGCGCATGGGCCGCGCTTCCTGGTGAGCCGTCGACGCCGGATGGCGTCGACGCGCTGTCCGCTCCGGTGGTCGATCCGCTCAGCGTCGGACTCGGC
This sequence comes from Microbacterium sp. NPDC055903, assembly GCF_053615555.1. Lineage (NCBI taxonomy): Bacteria > Bacillati > Actinomycetota > Actinomycetes > Micrococcales > Microbacteriaceae > Microbacterium > Microbacterium sp. NPDC055903. The sequence goes on from NZ_JBSHCA010000001.1 coordinate 1,044,376, forward strand.
GCCTCGGTCGAGTCGATCGTCTTCCCCGTGACTCCGCCGGCGCCCGAGGCATCCGATCATGCAGAAGGGGAGCCCAAGGACCCGGCGTAGCCCCACTCCCCCGGCCGATCTCTCCTGCGGCCGCGGTCCTTCATGTGTACAGTTGTACATATGAAGGATTACTTCGCCGACGATCCCCGCACGAACCATGAGCGGATGCTCGCCGGCGACCTGTACATCGCCGACGATCCTGAGATCGAGGCCCGGTCGGCGCGAGCTGCGCGCCTGGCCGACCTCTACCACCGCCAGGTCATCGCGGGTGACCCAGCCGCACGAGGCTGGCTCTCCGACCTGATCGGCGACCTTGCCCCGGATGCCGTGATCCGTCCTCCGCTGTTCGTCGACTACGGCGAGCACATCACCATCGGCGCGCGCACCTTCATCAACTTCAACCTGACCGCGCTCGACGTCGCACCGATCACCATCGGCGCCGACTGCCAGATCGGGCCGAACGTGCAGCTGCTCACCCCGACGCATCCGATCGAACCCGAGCCGCGACGGGACAAGCTCGAAGCCGCCAAGCCGATCGTGATCGGCGACAATGTCTGGCTCGGTGGAGGCGTGATCGTCTGCCCCGGCGTCACGATCGGCGAGAACAGCGTGATCGGAGCGGGCGCCGTGGTCACCCGCGACATCCCGGCGAACGTCGTCGCCGTCGGCAACCCCGCCAAGGTCGTGCGGAGCATCTGATGCCGACGAACCCGCGGTACGACCCCGAGCGGCGCGACCGCATCGTCGAAGCGTGCCTGGAGGTGATCGCCGAGAGGGGCGTCGCCGGCACGACGCACAGGAAGGTCGCGGCGGCGGCGGGCGTGCCGCTGGGATCGATGACCTATCACTTCGCCGGGATCGACGAGCTGCTCCGCGAGGCCTTCACGCGCTTCTCGCACGAGATCGCCGACGGTTTCGAAGCGCGCTTGAGCAGGGCGACCACGAGGGATGCGGCCAAGGACGCGGTGGTTGCACTCATCGAGCACGACGTGTTCGCCGGGCGCCGTGAGCTCGTGCTCTCGCACGAGCTGTACACGCTTGCCGCACGTGACGAGCGCTATCGGGAGCTGACGAGCGCGTGGATGGCCCGCAGCAGGGCGGCACTCGAGCGGCACTTCGATCCGGCGACCGCACGCCTGCTGGACGCGATGATCGAAGGCATCAGCATCCACAGCGCCCTCGACGTCGAACCGCTCGAACGCACCGTACTGCGCGAGGCCGTGGATCGGATCGTCGGCGACTGACCGGGCCAGGTCGGCGTCGGCGCGTCGCCCCGCCGAACCGCGAGACGTCGCACCTCGCGGGGCAGAATGGCGCCATGCCTGATTCCGATGCGCATCTGCTCGGCCCCGGCCTGCTTCCGACGCCCTTCACTGCAGGCGAGATCCGCGGCGCGGCCAGGGGTGGAAAGACGATCCGGATGCTCGTCGAAGCTCCCGGCGAGGCGAGCCTGATCCGCGTCAACCGCTTCCGCGACGCGGATGACGAGGGCGCGACGCTGGAGCGCTGGGTGTCCGGCCCCGACCGGGTCGTCGACGGCGCCGTCTCGCGGTCGCGGGTCACCTGGCGGGAGCTGCAGGCGCATGCCGCCTTCGACGCGGACCGTACGGTGCTGTCGACCCAGACGCTCGATCTCCCGATCGGCAGGGTCGAGTGCCTGAAGTACGAGGTGCACGGCGAGGATGCCCGCGTGGAGACGTTCTGGTTCTCCGTCATGCATCCGGGGATGCCAGTGCGCTACGAGGTCCCCGTCGACGGCGGCGTGCGGCGCACGACGGTGATCGCGATCGAACAGGGATGACCGGACTACGCTGATCGCGACAGATCCCGAGGAGGACGCATGCCCACTGCCGATGAAGCGGCCCGACAGGTGCAGCTCGCCACCGAGGCGCACGCGCGCGGCGACGTGCTGCTGCATCTTCAGCTGGACGTGAGCCTGCTCACCGGCGAGAGCTCATCGTGGGGTTCGGCCGGCAATGTCATGACGACGGACACGAGCGTCGGATACTTCCTCACCGAGATCGAGAAGGTGGGGTGGCGGCTCGAGCACACCGGCTACACCTTCGTCGAGAGCGGCGCGACGACATCGGCGCGCATCTTCGGCACCGGCGAGGGCGTGGTGAACCACGGCGCGGTCGCGGGCTACTTCACCTTCCGGCGGGCCTGAACCCGCGCACGCTGAGCTTGTCGAAGCGCGCTCCGCTTCGGCATCCGCCGTCTATCACGCGGGATACGCTCGAAGGATGACGATCACCGCCGCCGCAGACGGCTCCGCCCTGGGCAACCCCGGCCCGAACGGCTGGGCCTGGTACATCGACGACGCCAACTGGGCGGCAGGCGGGTCGCCGCACGGCACCAACAACCAGGGCGAGCTGCAGGCGGTTCTCGAACTGCTGCGGGCGACAGCGCAGAGCGACGAGGCTCTGGTCATCCTCTGCGACAGCAAGTACGTCATCGACTCGATCACGAAGTGGATGCCGGGCTGGAAGCGCCGCGGCTGGCGCAAGGCCGATGGCGCCCCCGTGCTGAACCGCGACCTCATGGAGGCGCTCGACGAGGCGATGAGCGGTCGCGACGTGCGATTCCAATGGGTGAAGGGCCATGCGGGGCACGACCTCAACGAGGCGGCGGACGAACGGGCGAACGGCGCGGCGAAGGCGTACCAGCAGAAGCGAGAGCCGAACAGGGGTCCAGGGTTCACGGCTGGTGCGTCCGGAACGGATGCTGAGTCGGCGCGAGCGCGCACCGAGCCCGCTTCCCCGCTCCCTCAGCCCGCTTCCCCGCTCCCTGAGCCCGCTTCCCCGCTCCCTGAGCCTGCTTCCCCGCTCCCTGAGCCCGCCTCCCCGCTCCCTGAGCCTGTCGAAGGGAGCCCCTCCGCGACGCCGCTGTGGGCCGAGGCATCCGATCTGCTCGCCGGGCTCGACACTTCTGTCCTCGCCCCGATCGAGGTGCGCGTCGCACTCACGGCCGACGAGCACGCCCGCCTGCGGGACCGGGCCGAGGCGCAGCGGATCTCCCTCGAAGAGGCCCTGCGGCGACTGATCTGAGCGGGCGTACACTCGCAGCATGTCCTCGCCCGCACGCACGACAGCACGGCTCCTGCTCGGATCCGCTCTCGCCTTCGCCGGTGTCTCGCACCTCACGTTCGCGAGGGAGGAGTTCCAGGCGCAGGTGCCGGAGTCTGTGCCGCTGGATCCCGATGCGACCGTTCTCGCGTCCGGCGTGGTCGAGATCGGGCTCGGCGCGGCCCTGATCCTCGCCCGTCGCCGGCGACGACTGGTCGGCGTCATCGCCGCGCTGTTCTTCGTCGCCGTGTTCCCCGGCAACGTGTCGCAGTGGATGCACCACCGCAACGGCTTCGGCCTCGACACGGACATGAAGCGCTTCGTCCGGCTGTTCTTCCAGCCGGTGCTCATCATCCTGGCCCTCTGGTCTACCCGCAGCGGACGCCGCTGAGACGCGCGGAGGCCGGCCGCCACGTGAGTGACGACCGGCTTTGTCTCGTTACGAGCGGGCGCCTTCGAGCACTGCCGCTTCGAGCCGCTGGTACGAGGACTCCATGCCGTCGACCATCCCCGTGGCGAGGATCATGTCGCGGGTGTCCTTGTCTGGATACTCGATGAGGAGCGTGATGAGGGTGACGCCGTCCTCCTCGTACAGGTTCAGATCGTTGAGCGTCTCGATCGGCTGACCCTGCATCCGCTCTGTCGTGACCGCGCGGCGCGGCGGATCGGACAGCAGCAACTCGCCCTCGAAGCCGAAAGCCTCACCGGGGGTGTCGCCGACAGGAGCCCAGGAGTTCCGGTAGCTCTGACCGACCTCCTTCGCCTGGATGCTCTCCGTCATCTCCCAGCCGTCCGGCCCGAGCATCCACTTCTTGACGAGCTCGTCGTCGTGGTGGGCCCGCCAGACCAGTTCGCGCGGACCGTTCACGAGACGGGTGATGCGCACGTGGGTGTCGTCGAGCAGCTCGAGGCGGGTGCCCTTGCCCTGCGCGTACTCGCGGAGGTCCTGCAGCACGGCATCCAACTGAGCCATCGCCATGCGGGTGCCCTCGACGGCGCCCATCTCGACGATCTGCTCGAGCGCCTCGGCCGAGTCGAAGTAGCTCGTGTTCGTCATCCTGCTGCCGTCTTCGGTCGCGGCGAAGGAGAAGGTCATGCGCATGGCGGGGAATCCGTCGAGAGGCTTTCCCTCTTCATCGGCGAAGGCGTCGAGGACCTCGAAGCCCTTCGGAGCGTCGATCGCGAGGAACTCCCAGCTGCCGGCGGACATCTCGCCGCGCGGGCCGTGCATGGCGTAGTGCGCGTGGCCGCCGACCTCGAACGCCCAGGCCGTGAACGTCGCCGGCCATCCGGGAGGACCCCAGAAGCGTTCGAGCTGGCGCGGGTCGGTGAAGGCGTCCCAGAGGCGGTCGACCGGGGCGGCGAAGTCCGCGATGACGGTCATGGTCAGGTTGTCAGCGTCGGTGATGACGTCGGTGACGGGCATGTCGTTCTCCTTGATGTGTTCGCTGTTACTCGGTCGCTGAGCTTGTCGAAGCGTCGGCCAGCAGGTCGTCGAGGCGGGCGATGCGCGACCGCCAGAGGTCTTCGTATCGGGCGAGCAGCGCCCTCGCGCGGGCGATCATCGCAGGGTCCGCACGGACGAGCCGCTCGCGCCCCTCGGCGCGCTTGATGATGAGGTGCGCGGCTTCGAGCACGGCGACGTGCTTCTGGACCGCCGCGAACGACATGTCGTAGTCGGCGGCGAGGGCCGACACCGACTGCTCCTCGAGGATCGTGCGGCGCAGGATGTCCCGCCGCGTCGCCGTCGCCAGTGCATGGAAGACACGGTCGATCTCCGCTTCGCTCAGTTCTGTTTGTGCAACCATTTGGTTGTACGTTACGACGGGGCGGATGCGTTGTCAAGAGGTTTCTCGTCGATAACTTCTTTGCCTTGCACAAACCACCTTTGGCTTACACATCCACAATCACCCCCTGCACAGAGTGTCACGACACCCCGTACGCCTACCTTCCCTACAGCCGCCTGGGAGGAGTATCACCGGCAAGCGGGGCAATGGCGTTCCGCAACCTGAGACCGAGTCGACGGCAACTCTCGAAGGAGCCTGCGATGAGTCCTGCGGCACGGAGAAGGCTGATAGCAACGAGCGGGCTGTTGATGACTTCATCCTCCGCCACGCTTCATCCGAGATCCGTCAGGTGCCGAACCACCTCCTGCGCGGTGCGTGACGCAGTTGAAGAGTCGGCAGGCTGCCCGGTCGCGAGTGCGGCGGGGCAAATCCAGGAGTGAGAAGCGGGGCAATGTCGGAGGCACCTGCCAGCATGTCCCCGTGGGACGCCTATATCAGCTGGCCAGCGATGCCGGCGCAGAGCGACTGGCTCAACAGTGGTATGAGTCCATCGACTTGAGAAGTCAGGTTGGCGCTCGGCATCACATCGTGCCGCGCACAATTCTGCGCAGATTCGCCAACAGAGCAGGACAGATCCGCCTGCGCGACCGCATGACGAGCAAGGTACGCGTCGTGTCCGTCGGCGATGTGGCTGTCAAAGACTTCTATACGTTCATCGATCTCGACATGGCTCCCAACGGCGCCATGGAAGTGTGGCTGAGCGAGGTCGAGGCTGAGTTCGCCCGTGTGATCCGTCCATACCTGTCCAGCTCGGCCTTCGGGATTCCCCGCCCACCATCGGGTGTCGACCGCTTCGCACTCGATACGTTCGTTGCAGTACAGGCATCGCGCGGCATGCGAACCAGACGTGCCATGGAGCTCATGGCCGACTACGGGATGAAGCTGGTCAACCAGGACAAGATCAGCGCCGAAGAGATTCAGCAGATAGAGATCGTGCCGCACCAGAACGATCACATCCAGTTCATGCATCGCGTCAGCGAGACCCTGGCTGACCATCTTTCCCACCGCTCCGTCTCCGTCGCAACTCTCGACGCACCATTGCTGATCATTGGTGATGAACCAGTCGTCCTCACCCCTCGGGATAACGCGCCTAAAGGCGACCTGCGTAGTCGAATTCGCATCGACGGCGAACGCGTTGCCCCCGAGAACCTTGTGCTGATCTCCAACGGCCGCGACGTCGGGTTCCACGACGCTGACGAGGTGATCCTTCCCCTCAGCCCACGCCACGCCCTCGTCTACGGGGAAGTTGGATCACGATGGGACTCCATGGTTTGGAACGTGGGGGGCCGTGCGGCGACGAAGATCGCCCACGAGGTGAACCGGCTTCAAGCAAAGAACGCCTTCGGCTGGGTCGCGACGCACCCCGACGGGCCTCATCTCGCTCAGGTCCCTTGGCCGAAACCAACGCCGGCCGTCACCATCTACGACAACCAGTCGCTCCCCGCTGCTGTCGTGAACTCGCGGCCCCACGTGCGACCGCACCGGTTCTCGAGGTGACTGAAGTTTTCGATCCGAACGACGACTCCTAACTATGCTCGGCTTCGACGACAACCCGTCGATAGAGGGCATCTCAGACGGGCGTTCAGGCAGATCGCCCCTCGGTCAAGGTGACGACCAAAGTACATCGAGCGTGATTCTCACCCCCGGGTCTGTGTCGGAGGCCGAACGTAAAGTTGAATGACCGTTCGACGTAAGAACAAACGCGACCCGCGTCAGCGGTACCGAATGCAGGTCTCAGCTCCCGTGGAAGCGAGCTTGAAGCCGACTCGCACTTGGCAGAGACGGGTCGCGGGACGGATAGACGGCATGGGCTTCAGGCTCGCTTACCGAAACGGACGACGATAATGGCGCGCGGTTACGGACAGTGCACCGCCCCAGTCCGAGGGCACATCCGCGGCGGCGGCGCGGACTGCCCCGTTCATGGCGGACGCGGGGGATACAGCTATGGCTACTCGAGGCCGGCCTATCCTTCGCATACGCCACCGTCAGTGACCCCCACACCACGGTCCGGCGGTGGGGGCGGAGGTGGAGGCGGCAGTCGCTCTGCAAGACCGAAGTGGTCTCCCAGCACGTCGATCGTGTCGTACACGCCCCAGCAGGTCCGCGACCTCCAACCGGTGCGCACTGCGGCAATATCCCGGACCCAGGCCCACGACGTCTTCCTCTGCCACGCGTGGCCCGACCGTAAGGAAGATGCCAAGGACCTCTACGACCTCCTCGTTGACGAGAGCGTCTCTGTATGGTTCAGCGAGGTAACGCTTCGCCCGGGCACAGACATGCGCGTCGCCATCGACCGGGGACTCGTGAGCTCTCGCATCGGAATCGTGCTGGTGACGCCCGCAATGCTGGAGAAGCTGCTTACAGATCGAAGCATCGCCAGCAACGAGCTCAGCGCACTCCTCCGTCGCAATCTGCTCATCCCGGTCATGCACGGCGTGACGTTCGAGGAGCTAGACCAGGTCAGTCCCACTCTTGCTTCCCGCGGTGGCTTCAGCACCGCAGAAGAGCCCATCGAGGACATCGCGGTGAAGATCGCTGAACTCGTCGGCGAGCTCAACGATGAAGAGGCAGATGAGCTCAGCATGAAGCGGGCGTAGGGGCAGCAGGCCTATTACAAGGGGCCGTGCCCTATCAGGGTGCGGCCCCTTCCGCCTGTACTGCCACCGATCCGAAACGCCAGGTCAATCCAGCAGCGTCACCCTGTTAGCACGGGGCCCCCTGTCCCCCACCTCCCCGTAGTACGCGAAGACGCTGGTCGAGGTTACGCGACTCCACGCTGAGCGCGGGCGAACGCGGTCTCTGTGGACGAACGTATCCAGACCGTCAGCCAGGAACAGGTAGTCGCCGCCCTCAGGCAGCGGCGACTTGGCCTGAGCAACTTTCCGTTCCAAGAGTTCAGGATCGATGACCCGCAATCGCGCCTTAAGCCGGGCCATGAACTCGTCTGAACGCCGCGAGAGGTAGTCATCCGATCTGATGTCATCCGCGAGACGCTGAGCCCAGTGCGTCACTGCCACCAGCCAGTCGCCGAGGTCTCCTGCGTACTGTTCTACCTTGATCTCGTGAGCTAACTCAGTCGCTTGTTCAATGAGCTCAAGAGCCTTATCGACGGCACCGTCGTAGAGGTCGCGAATGAGGCCGTAGGAGGTTGCTCGCAATCCGAGCAACGCCAAGTCGTCGGACTGATTCGAGGTCATCGGCTTATCCACGGCGCCTCTGCATACGTCGACAACCTCTGCGTAGCTCATCAAGTAGAAGTGACAACGCGCAATCTCCAGCAGGATCTCGATGGCACCGTTCGAGACAGCAGCTGATTGCAGGAGCGGGAGCGCTCGGTCGTACTGGCGCGTCTCGTCTGCGAGGTACGTTGCGAAGTGGTACTTGACGATAGCCTCGGCCGACATGCCCTCGGCGAGCTCGATTGCCCGCTCGAACGACTGCTCCGCAGAACCGTGGTCCCGCCGCCGAATGTGTACGAGCGCCTCGGTACGCCATGCCTCGTGATACGACGGCGACAGACCTTGCGCCTCATGACACAGGTCGAGTCCGAGGTCTGGCCGTCCGCCTTGAATGGCACGGTGTGCATCGCGGAGAATCTTGGCTACGGGAACATCTTCAGGCCCGCGGATGTCCAGCGTCCACGGGTCAAGAGGATTGAGCCGCTGGTCCCCTGACATCGTCGAGCTGAGCTCGCGCAGCTTCGCTGAACGCTCAAGAACGTGATCCCGTAGACGCCTTGGCGTCGGCTGCTTCCTCGCAAGGTACGCGCTAGCAAAATCTCCAACGATGTATCCATTTTCGATCTGATTGGACGCCGATTGCGTCATCAACACAAAGTTGGTGGCGAGTAGCTCGAGGAGAGCGGACTGAATCTCGTGCGCGTTCATCGCGTTCAGGAATGCAAGTTCTGCTTGCATTCGCGACCCCTTCATGACCTGCATCGACTGCAGGACCTGACGCGAAGGCTCGTTGAGCTTGTCGAAGACATCGGACATGCAGAAATCGAGCAACGTTTCGTTGTTGCTGACGACCTCGCTCGGGCGCCGACCGGCCTGAACACTAGCGACAAGCCACTTGATGTAGAGGGGATGACCGCTCGTCTTCTCTAGCAGTTTGGCCTTCCCGACCTCGTCAAGCTCTTTGATGATGCGCACGTTGCGTCCGTGTGCCAAGGCCATGAGGAGCTGGTTCGACTCCGACTCCGTCAGAGGGTCGAGCTTGAACGGACTTTCCATCTGGAAGCCAATTCGACTCGTGATGAGCACCTTGCTTCCTCGAGGCAGATCCCGCAGGAAGTCACGGAGGCGCTGATCCATCACTGTTTCCATGTTGTCAAGGATCAGTAGGACTCGGAACGTCTCAAGGTAGTCGAGTAGCTCCTGAAGTGGATCCGCCGACTCGGACGGCGCACCAAGCTGGCGGGCGGCCTCAGCGAGCAACCCCACCGAATCGAGGATCGCTCCGTTGATCCGCTTCACTTCATGCGAACTCAGAGTGCTCGACTTCGCGGTGACCCACACGATGGCGTCGAACTCGTCTCGGTGGTCATCCAAGATGTCGTACGCGACCTTGAGCGCAATCGACGTCTTGCCGATGCCACCATCACCAAGGATCGACACAGCGGGCCACGGACCGAGCACGGCACGTTTGATCTGGCGGACGGCGTTTCCGCGACCGACGAACCCCGTTTCATCGAAATCGGGCACTGGAAGGTTGTGGAATGGCCCCGGATCTTCATCTGCGCGCAGTTGAACTGTAAGCCCGAGCACGAAGGACGGTTCTTCGCGCAACCTGGCCAGAGTCGAGACCAACGTGGGCCATCGCTCGCCATCTCTTCTCGCGAGCAAGACGCTCACGTCATTCAGCGTCGGCAGGTCCTCGACTTGCAACGGGCGTGTGTGCGCGACCCTGTTTCGTATTGCCACAAGGGCTTCTGACCGGGCACCGAGAGTTTCGAGGGCTTCCCGATTCAGCAACTGCAGCGCTGTCGCCTTGTTCCCGAGAAGAATCTGAGTGGCATCCGGAAAGTTCAGATACTGCACGAGAGCACTTCTCTCAGCAACGATGTCACCGTGATCTCGCGCGAACCGGCTCTGAGCATTGTCCAGCGCTACCGACGGCCAGTTGGCCTCACCGCTGATTTCGTCCAGCTGCAAGATCAAGTCGCGAGCGTCAGCCTCAAGGGCCGACAGCAGAGCGAAACAGGTAAGCCGCGATGCATTGAAATTAGACAATCAGTCCTCCCCTGCTGAACATACCGAGTACCGACAGTCCGCGTCGAGCGCTCGGCACACGACAGCCACGCGAGCCAGGATGCGCGCAGCAACCGTCCTTTGGGCCAGATGGGTGATCTCCGGGACGTTCTGCTGACACACGTGCGTACGCGGCGAAACGGTCGCAGCGCACTCTGGGCGTCCTTTGACCGCGCAGACTTGGGGTACCCGGGGCGACATGACTGAGCCGAGAGAGGCCTCCAGAAGCCGGAGAAAGAGTGTCACGGCACAGATGCGGCATTCCGCCCGAAACGGCAGCTTTTGCGCGACATTCAGTGTCACTTCGCTTCGTTCCCGACATTTCTCATCGAACCAGGCACACCCCGTCGGTACACGCCGCATCCGGACACCGTCAGGACCGAGGACGCCCCGCCCGCTCGATCAGCCAACCGAGGACGTCAGTCGGCGCCGTATCCACGGAGGCGGACGGATCCTCCGCACTCATCATCCGCGTCACCGGCCGATACTCCCCCGCCTCGTCGGCGACGTGCACACCGTCGGAGTAGCCGCGTTCCATCCCGAAGCGGACATCGCACTCCCCTCCGCGCAGGAGCAGCTGCCAGACATCCATCTGGACGGGCCCGAGAACGTCACGCACCACCCACCCCGTAGCGAGCAGCTCGCGCGCGGTCCAGGCCGAGTCCTGATCCGCGGATGACAGCCGCGCGAGGAAGTCGTCCACCGTGCTCACGCAGTCAGAGTATCGCCGCAGCATCCAGGCCCCGCCGGATGCCGTGTTCCCGTTCACCCGCCGAGCGGAAGATCCAGGAACGACCCGCCGAGCGCCTGCGAAGGGGCGGGGGCCTCGTGACCTTCGCCGCGTTGTCCGAACCAGGCATCCGCGTCGTCCACGGGATGGAACCCGATCTCATACCCCGCCCCCAGATCGAACCACCCGGCCGCGTTGTTCGAGACCGCCCAGACGAGGCGATGGCCCGCATCGTCGAGCGCGGCGACGGCGGTCACGAGACGCGCCATGTCGCGGGGCGACAGCCACGTCGCGAGTGTCCGCCCCGGCGACGGCGTCTCGCCGAACGTGCAGATCCGCGCCGAGACGATGCTCATCGCGTACCGCTCGGCGTACAGCGCACCCAACGCCTCGATGGCGACCTTGGTCACGCCGTAGAAGGAGTCCGGCCGCACCGCGTCGACGCCAGCCGCCTCTCCCGGCAGATAGCCCGCGGCATGTATCGAGCTCGCGAGCAGAATGCGCCGCACGCCGCAGCCCCGCGCGGTCTCGAGGAGCGTCTTCGTCCCGTCCACGTTCGCTGCGAGCAGGTCCTGCCAGGGCGCCTCGGTCGAGATCCCGGCGAGGTGGACGACGAGGTCCACGTCGCGCATCGCCCCGGCCAGCGCGTCCTGATCGGTGATCGTGGCCTGGACCCACCGCCCCTCCCACATCGAGGCGTCAGGGGGAAGAGCCCGGTCGAGGAGAACGAGGTGGTGATCGGCCGCGAGAAGGGGAGCGATGCTGCGCCCGATCGTGCCTGCGGCGCCGGTGAGGAGGATCCTGGCCACGTCGGCTCAGCCCTGAAGCACCCTGCGCGTCTCATCGAGGCGCTCCGCGGGGACGAACTGACCGAAGGTGTCGTTCGCGAAAAAAGTCACGCCGTCGGTGAGGTCTCGGTGCGTGCGGAGGACGTCGCGCTGATACGCGTAGCTGCGGATGTCGTCGAGGTGGGTGCGATACGCGTACCAGGGGTCCACGAAATCGACCGCGTACAGGGTGCGCGCACGCATCCCCGCTTTGCTCTGCAGGTTGGGGATGATCTCCGTGCGTTCGACGAGCACCGCGAACGTGGAGACGATGATCGCATCCAGCGCCTCGTAGCACTCGTCCGTCATCCCCCAGGCTTCGCGCTCGACCTCCGCGCGCCAGTAGCTGTCCATCCAGTAGATCTGCTTGTCGCCCATGGCCTCACGCAGGCGCACGAAGAACGCACGGATGCCGTCCCTGCGGTCCGGCGTCAGCTCAGGAGCATTGGAGGGATGCCAGAACCCGAGCAGGCCGAACTGGTTGCCGAGCAGGATGCCGTCGAGCTCGAAGTCTGCGACGAACGCCGCGGTCTGCCTGGCGATGAACTCCCCCGCCATGGTCCCCCCTGGGATGCCGTCCGGCCATCCGGCGTAGTCGCGAGGGTCCTCGTCGAGCGGAAGGGTCACATCGATCAGTCCGGGGATCTCGTGACCGCCGGCATCGGCGCGTGCCGCGGCGACTTCCGGGTGCCTGGTCGTCTTCCATTCGCTGCGGCAGAACTCAGGTCCCGGCTCCAAGTACTCGAGGAGCCTGAGCCGCACTCCGCGCCTGTCCGCCTCGGCACGGAACGCCGCGTAGATGTCGGCGAGGATGCGGTAGTCCATCTCCTGCTCGGACAGCACCATCATGGGGCCCGCCGAGTACGGATTCGACGACCGCTCGCCGCCCTCCCGCACCCTGTCGAGCCAGTTGGCGTTGTGGCTGCGCACCACGGTCTCGAAGGTGTCGCCGCCGGCCGGGTCCCAGGCGTAGGCGTTGTACCGCGCCCAGTCGAACGTCACATCCCATCCGCCCGGCCCGCGCCAGTCCAGGACGTGGTCCCCATTTCCCGCGCAGAACACGATGGTGACGTCGTTGCCGACGAACCAGTCGGCGTGATGCTCGAAGAACGCCCTCACACCCGCCTCGGGCGATCGCAGGTCGTCGAAGATCTTCGGCGTGACCCACAGGCACACTTCGTGGGCGGAGGTCATGAGAGTCCTTTCCGTGCGGCCAGTGCCGCGTCCAGGCGTGGCGTCGAAGCGAGGCCCGCGTGATAGATGAGAAGGTCCTGGGCGCCCGCGTCGCGAAGCGCCGACCATGCACCGCGCAGTGCTTCGGCGTCAGGTCTGGGATCGTCCAGGATCGTCACGTACGCGCCCTGCGCGCGCCCTGCGCGCAGCTCGGCGATCGCACGATCCGGCCCGCCCCACGCATCGGCCAGGGTCGCACCGCGCGGTGCTTCGGTCGCCTCCGGGTCAGGGTGGAAGAGGATGCTCGTGACGCCGTGCCGGTCGGCGCTCTCGAGCACGTGTCTGCGCAACTCGTCCGCGGCCGCACGGCGCGCGGCTCGTATCCCGTTCGCGGTACGAGGGTCGAGCGGCTCCCCGCTCGTCAGCGCCCCGCGGACCTCGGCGGCATCGACCCCGGCAGCCGCGGAGCACCTGGCGCAGAAGCACCATGACAGCGCCTCGATGTCGAGGCCGCCCGCCGCGATCTTGTCATGCAGCGACGCGTGCCCGAGGCCCGCCCAGGAGGCCCCTTCCACGATCCAGGACGCGGCTCCCGTGCGCGCGACGGCGTCGATCGTGGCGTCGACATACCCCCTGGCCTGCGGCGAGCGGAGGCAGAGGGCGTGACGCAGCGGGGTGCCGAAAGCATCCACAACCCGAGGGATGTCTGCCCGCGCGCCGTCGAGGTGCGCGAGGACGACCCAGGCATGCACCGCGATCCCCTCATCCACGAGACGATCACGCGCGCGCTCGAACGAGGCATGCCCTGGCGGGAGGAAGGAGGAATCCGCCAGATAGCTCGAGGAGGTCTCGACGTCGACGACGCGATGCCGAGGATGCCGCGGCGTCGCCGCCCTGGCCGCGTGATAGGTCGCCGCCAACGCCACATCCGTCACGCCTCGCTCGGCCAGCCAGCGAGGTGCGTCAGGATCGCCTTCCACGTCCCACGGGAAGAGGCTGAAGATCGTCCGCATCAGAACCGCGGCAATCGTGCATCGAAGGTCGGGTCGACGGTGCGCACGTATCCGGTGTCGTCGCGCACCTGTCGCCCGGATCGCACGTACTGGGCGTGCAGCCGCTCGACCTTCGCCCGATCGAGCTCGACGCCGAGGCCTGGGCGATCCGACAGGGCGAGCCCGCCGTCGGTGAACACGAACGGATCGACGATGATGTCGTCGTCCGCATTCCAGGGATAGTGTGTGTCGCTCGCGTAGGCGATGTCCGCCGACGCTGCGGCCACATGGGTCATCGCTGCCAGCGAGACCCCCAGGTGCGAGTTCGAATGCATCGAGACGCCGAGGCCCGCGTCCGAGCAGGCCCTGGCCAGGTCCAGCGCCCGACGAGGACCTCCCCAGTAGTGATGGTCGGCCAGCACGATGTCGAGCGCGGAGGCCGCCACGACCTCCTCGAGGTCCTGATGGGTGTTCACGATCATGTTGCTCGCCAGCGGGACATCCGTCGCCGCACGGACCCTCGCCATGGCATCGATGCCGAGCACCGGATCCTCGACGTAATCCACGATCCCGTTGAGCGATTCCGACACGCGGACCGCCGTGGATTCCGTCCACGCCCCGTTGGGGTCGATCCGCAGGAGCGATTCGGGGAACGCGTCCGCGAGCGCGCGCATCGCAGCGATCTCCTCCTCGGGCCTGTAGACGCCCGCCTTCAGCTTGAGCGATCGGAACCCTCGCCCCTCGACCATCGCACGGGCGAGACGCACGATGCCGTCAGGGTCGAGCGCAGGGCCCCAGCCATCGTCAGGATGGCCAGGGTGCCCCGCCCACTTGTAGAACAGGTATCCGCTGTACTCGATATGCCGACGCACCGCGCCCCCGAGGAGCTCGACGACAGGCACGCCTTCGAGTCGGCCCCACGCGTCGAGGAAGGCGACCTCGAAGGGCGAGCCGACGATGTTGCGCCTGACTTCAGGGGTGCGGGGGCCGAGGAGCTCGTCCACCGCCCGCCTCACCGCCGTGGAGTCGTCGACGCGCGCACCGGTGAGCGAAGGCGCCACCGCACGCAGCTCGGTGAGCACGGGGAGGTCGCCCCCGGCCTCTCCCAGGCCTACCGTGCCGTCATCGAGCGTGATAACGACGAGGGTGCGCAGCGCGAGCGGCTCGTGCACACCCCAGGTGTTCAGCAGCGGCGGGTCGGCGAAGGCGAGGGGGATCACCTCCACCGTCTTGATGCGGCTCATCCGCGCTCCGCGCATCCGGGTCCGGGAGAGGAAGGAGAGCGGCGCGCCCCCTTTCCCTCCCGGACGATCGAGACCGATCGCGCATCGGCCGCAGCCGCGTCGATCGGAGATCCGATGATCCGACGCGCATTCGACGCGCGACGGGAACTCATGACGCCCCCGGCAACGACGTGTCGCGGACGACGAGCTGCGGGGCATAGCCGTCCTCCCGTGCGCCGGCCGCCGACGGCAGGCCGAGCAGACGACGCACTGCCGCAGCGCCCATCTTCTGCCCGTCGTGGCGGATGCTCGTCAGCGGCACGATGGCGAAGTCCGCGAACTCGATGTCGTCGTAGCCGATCAGGGAGAGCGTGTCGGGGATGCTGACGCCGGCGGCGATGAGCCGATGCATCAGACCCAGCGCGAGCAGGTCGTTGCCGGCGAAGATGCCGTCCGGCAGTTCGGCTCGCGCGAGAAGCTGGTCGGCGATGCGCTCTCCTTCCTGCGCGGTCTGCAGTGGGACGTCGATTACCTCGAGCGAAGCGGGAGTCGGGGATGCCGCGACCGCTTCGCGAGCCCCCTCGCGCCTTTCGGTCACCTGCGGGTGCGGTCCACCGACGAACAGCAGCCGCCGCCGTCCTTGCGCGAGAAGGTGCTCGGCGGCCAGTCGACCGCCGCTGTAGCCGTCACCGCTGATCGCGGGGTACGTGGTCTTCGCCTCGGGCTTGCCGAGAAGCACGAACGGGGTCCCCCGGCCACTGAGCTCGACGAGCTCTTCCGGCACAGAGGCGACGGGGACGATCAGCACGCCGTTCACCTGCTGCGACTCGAAGAACCTCAGATACTGGCGTTCGCGCTCCGGATCGTCATCCGCGTTCGCGAGCAGGATGAACATGCCATGGCGCGCGGCTTCCGCCTCCGCACCGGAGGCCAGCTCCGCGAAGACCGGGTTGCGGCTGTTGGCGACGACGAGCCCCAGTGCCTGGCTTCGGCCGACCCGCAGCCGTCTGGCCGCGTCGTTGCGGACGTAGCCGAGCTCGGTGATCGAGGACTGGACGCGGGCGAGCATCTCCTCCGAAAGGCGGTCGGGCTGCGTCAGTGCGTACGACACCGTGGCGCGAGACACTCCTGCGTGCTCAGCGACGTCGCTGAGGGTCACGGTGCGGCGGGTGTTTTCTGTCGTCATGGGTCCATCTCCATCGGGTGGATGGGCCAGCGATGCGCTGGCCCATCCTGGCCGTTCTAGTCCTCGCCGAAGGCGGTGTCCATGCGCTCGAGGACCTGCGCGCTGTCGATCGTCTTGTTGAAGAGCTCCTGGATCGCGGCGAGGTGCTCCGCCTGGACCTTGGGGTTCGGCCAGAACACATCGGGGAACGGGCGATCGAGGCCCTCGGCCTGGAACTCGGCCACCGGCACGAGAACCGGCGTCGACTCGAAGTCGGCGGACGGAAGGGCGGGAGCAGCACCGGACTCCGTGGCGTAGATCGCCTGGCCCTCACTGGATGCGAGGAACTCGAGGAACTTGCGGGCGAGGTCGGGGTTCTTCGCGTCGGCGTTGATCGCGTACTCGATGCCGACGGAGACCGGCAGGAAGGTGTCGGCGGGGTCGTCCGTCGCCGGGAGCGGCGTCATGGAGAACGTCGTTCCCTCAGCGGCGTACTGATCCGCGTTGGCCGCCGACGACGTGACCTGGATCGCGCCGAGCGCGGTGCCTTCGCCGAGGCTCTTCATCTGCTCGTCGTAGCCGACGCCGTTGGGGTTCTCGGTGAAGCAGCCGGCGTCCTGCATGGCCACATACTGATCCATGGCGTCCTTCCATCCGGAGTCCGCGAAGGTCGCTTCTCCATCGAGCTGCTGCTGCGTGAAGTCCGGCTCCGGACCGTACACGAGCGACGCAGTGAGAGCATACGGGACGAGCTGAGTCGTCCAGGCGGACTTCAGTCCGAGCGCGAACGCGACCTTGCCCTGGTCCTTCGCCGCGGCGCAGAAGTCGAGCACCTCGGTCCACGTCGTCGGCGCCTCGAGGCCTGAAGCCTCCAGGGCCTGATCGTTCCAGACCGCTCCGATGCCCACCACGGTCACCGGGATGCCGACGAGTGTGCCGTCGGACGACTCCGACACCGACCGCTGCGTGTCGTTCAGGTCGGCCGCCCACGCCTCATCCTCCAGCGACATGAGCAGGTCGTCGTCGCCGAGCGTGCGGACGGCGGTCGCGTTGCCGCCACCGGGCCAGATGCGGAAGACGTCGGGGGCGGTTCCCGCCGACAGCTGCGTACGAAGGGTCTGCTGGTACGAGGCATCGTCGTTGGCGAAGGTCGCCTCCACCGTGACGCCGGGGTTCGCCGCTTCGAAGGCGTCGATGACGGCCTGCGCCGGCGCCTCGCCTGCGGCGGTGAAGGTGAGGACCTGGCTGTCCTCCCCGTTCCCGCCTCCGGCCGTGGTCTCGGTCGAGCAGCCGGCAAGGGCGAGCGCGACAAGGGCGGCAGATCCGAACGCGACGGCGCGACGGGATGCTGTGGTGCGATTCACTTTTCCTCCTTTGGATGTGGGCAGTCGCCCGTGATGCATGAATGGTGCGCCGCTGGGATATGTCCGAGGACTATCCCTTGAGTCCTCCCGCGAACCCCTTGATGACGTACTTCTGCAGCGAGAAGTACACGAGGAGGATCGGGATGACGGTGATGACCAGCCCCGCGAAGATCAGGGGCCAGATGGTGACGTACTGACTGACGAAGCTGTAGATCGCCACGGGGGCTGTGCTGTTGCCGCTCCCGGTCAGATAGAGCAACGGAACGAAGAACTCGTTCCAGATGCCGACGAGATTGAGGATGATGACGGTTCCGGTGACCGGTCGGACGAGAGGGAACACCACGCTGACGAAGGCGCGCACGGGGCCGCATCCATCGAGCAGCGCAGCCTCCTCGTAGTCCATCGGAAGCTCACGGAGGAACGTCGTGTACAGGAAGATCGAGAAGGGCATGCCGGTGCCGACGTTGATGAGGATCACCGACCACAACGAGCCGATCAGACCGATGTCGCGCATGGTCGTGTACAGCGGGAGCAGCGCCAGCTGGGCGGGCACGATCAAGCCGCCGATCAGGAGGTAGAAGGTCCACCGCGACCAGCCCCGCGTCACGCGCGCCAACGGGTAGGCGGCGAGCGCCGAGATCACGACGATCAGTGCGACGCTCACGACCGCGATGATCGTGCTGTTGACGAGGGCGCCGCCGAGCTTCGCCTGCGTCCAGGCCTGGATGTAGTTGTCGAACGTGGGCGGCCAGGTCACGCTCAGCGCTCCCGTGCCGCTGTTCAGCGGCTTGAGCGAGACGTTGACGAGCGCGATGAGGGGGATCGCGAAGACGATGGCGGCGACGATCAGGACGATTTCGCGGATCAGGGTCCGCACGGTGTAGCGGCGGTACATCAGCTGGCCTTCCGCGACGTGATGCGGTACTGGACGGCGGCGAGGCCGGCGATGAGGAGTGTCATCACGACCGCGAGGGCCGTCGAGAACGGATACTCACCGAGCGCGAACGCGTTCTTGTAGATGAGCGTCGAGATCGTCTCCGTCGCCGTGCCCGGTCCTCCCCCGGTCATCGCGATGACCTGGTCAAACTGCTTGAGCCCGCCGATCAGCGAGAGCAGCACGTTGATGAGCACGGCGCCGTTGAGCAGCGGGAAGGTCACGCTCCAGAACCGCCGCCAGGCACCCGCGCCGTCGATGATCGACGCTTCCATGATCTCCTCGGGGATCGCTTGGAGGCCGGCGAGGAAGATCACCATCGAGTACCCGGAGAACTGCCAGACGATCGCCAGCACGATCGAGCCCAGCGCGAACTGCGGGTCGCCCAGCCAGTCCTGCGCGAGGCCGCCGAGGCCGACGGCGCGCAGGAATTCGTTCACGGCTCCGTTCGGCGAGAGCAGATAGCTCCAGACGTATCCCGCGACGAGCGGGGTCAGCACCACGGGGGCGAAGAAGATGACGCGCAGCACGTAGCGGGATTTCACCATCGAGTTGAGACCGAGGGCGAGCGCGAGACCGATCGCGTTCTGCACCACGGTGACGACCACGGCGAGGATGATCGTGTTCAGCAGCGCCGCGCGTGCCGCCCGGTCACCGAACACCTCGATGAAGTTCTGGAAGCCGACGAAATCCCAGTCGCTGCCGAGGCCGTTCCAGTCCGTGAAGGAGAAGAAGCCGCCGCGCACGCTGGGCACGACCACGATGAAGAGATAGATGGCGATCGCCGGCGCGACGAACCACCAGGGCACACTGACGCCGGACCGCCGCGAACGGCGTGGGCGCGGGGCAGGGGGCGGGGCGGTGGCGGTCGCCGCGGGGGCCGCTTCGGTTGTCATCGAGACCACTTCGTCTACTTCCGGGTTGCGATCCAGCCTTGACATGTGGATCGATTCACAACACACTTTACGCACAGACCCCCACAGGTGCGCAAGACCCAATCCTTCGCGAATGTGGATCGATTAACGATGTCACAGCCAAGGCGGCTGCGACACGAGAGTGAGGTTGCACTGTGCAGATGCACGGAGTCCTGTTCTTCCCGGTAACGCCGTTCGATTCGGAGGGCCTCGTCGACCGGTCCGTTCTGGAGCGGCATCTGTCCCAGGCGCTGAGCTTCTCACCCGGCGCCGTCTTCCCCGCGTGCGGCACGGGAGAGTTCCACGCCCTGGACGCCGGTGAGCACGCACAGGTCGTGGCGACGGCGGTGGCTGTGACAGCCGGGCGCGTCCCCGTCGTCGCGGGCGTCGGCGGGCCGCTCGGTCACGCTCGCGCCCTCGCCGCCGCGGCGGAGCGAGCCGGAGCGGATGCTCTCCTCGTCCTGCCTCCGTATCTCGTCGGCGCACCGCAGGAGGGGCTCGTCGCCTACGTGCTGGCTGTGGCGGAATCCACGGCATTGCCCGTGATCGTCTACCACCGCGGGCTCGCCACCTTCTCGGCCGCCTCGATCGAGCGGCTCCTGGAGGATCCGAGGGTGATCGGCGTGAAGGACGGCGTCGGAGACATCGCCGCGGCCCAGAGCTTCACGCTGGCCGCCGCACGGGCAGGGCGCGACGACGTGCTCTTCTTCAACGGCCTGCTGACCGCGGAGCTCAGTCAGCTCGCCTACCGGGCGATCGGCGTCCCGCTCTACTCCTCCGCATCCTTCGCCATGGCACCGGAGGTGGCGTCCGCCTTCTACACGGCGTATCGCGATGACGACCGTGGCGTGATGTCGACGCTGCTCACGGGCTTCTACGAGCCGCTCGTGCGCTTGCGCGAGCGCGTCCCCGGGTACGGCGTATCCCTCGTCAAGGCGGGGTTGCGCCTGCGTGGACTGGACGTCGGCCCCGTGCGCGCACCGCTCGTGGACCCTTCGGACGAGCACCTGCGAGAACTCGCACGACTGCTCGAGACCGGGCGGGAGCTCGCCCGATGAGCGCCGACGGCGCGCATGACGTCGAGTCGGCTGCTGCTGCCGCTGCCGCCGCCTTCCCCGAGGCGGCTGCCGCATCGGATGCGGAGCGCGCGCAGTGGCTGCACGTGATCGCCGACGACCTCGACGGCCGCGCCGAGGAGCTCTCCGAGATCGCCGACCGGGAGACCCATCTGGGAGCGCCGCGGCTGATCGGCGAGGTCGCACGCACCACCGCGCAGCTGCGACTCTTCGCGAGCGTGGTCACCGAGGGCTCGTACCTCGAGGCCACGATCGATCACGCCGACCCGGCGGCGACACCACCCCGCCCCGATCTTCGCCGCGTGCTGCGACCCCTCGGCCCGGTGGCGGTCTTCGCCGCATCCAACTTCCCCTTCGCGTTCTCCGTCGCGGGCGGCGATACCGCCAGCGCGCTGGCCGTCGGATGCCCCGTGGTGGTGAAGATCCATCCCGGCCACCCCGAGCTGTCCCGCACGGTGGCATCGGCCGTCCGGGGAGCACTCGACCGCGCCGGCGCACCGGAGGGTCTGCTCACAACGGTGGAGGGCTTCGCGTCGGGAACAGAACTCGTGCGCGATCACCGCATCACGGCGGTCGCCTTCACGGGATCCACGGAAGGCGGCCGAGCCCTCTTCGATCTCGCCGCAGGCAGACCGGACCCGATCCCCTTCTTCGGGGAGCTCGGGAGCGTCAATCCGGTCGTCGTCATGCCGACCGCCGACCGCACGCGCGGAGCGGAGCTGGCAGCCGGTCTCGTCACATCGATGACGCTCGGCGCGGGACAGTTCTGCACGAAACCGGGCGTGGTCCTCGTTCCGCAGGGGTCGCGGATGGAAGCTGCGATCCAGGCGCCGCCCGGCCGGCCGGAGATGCTGTCGCCGTCGATGAGGGAGCGCTTCGAGTCGGGCGTCGACGAGCTCGTCGCCACGGCGGGTGTCGAGGTGATCTCCGGCGGGGAGGGCGAGGCGATCGTGCTCGCGGTGGACGAGACGACCGTCCTCACGAACCCGATGCTTGTGCACACCGAGGTCTTCGGGCCGGTCACCCTGCTGGTGAGATACGGCGCCGAAGGACCGCTCGCGAGCCTGGGCGCGCTGCAGGGCAGCTTGACCGCGACACTGCACGCCGACGATGCGGACGACACCGGACGCATCGTGCCCGCGCTGGAACGGATCGCGGGCCGCATCCTGTTCGAGGGCTGGCCCACGGGGGTCGCCGTCACCTGGTCTCAGCACCACGGCGGACCGTGGCCGTCGACGACATCGCAGTTCACCTCGGTGGGCGCGACGGCCGTCCGACGCTTCCTCCGCCCGATCGCCTATCAGAGCGCGGACGACCGAGTCCTGCCCGCCGCGCTCCAGGAGGACAATCCGCTCGGCATTCCCCGGCGGGTGGACGGAATCCTGCATATCGGCGAGCGCGGGTCGCTCGCCGCGCACCACGGCGGTGTCGGCGATGAATGAGCACTCGACACGCGCGCCGGAGAGCATCCGACGCCGCACACGGATCGGTCTGGTCGCCGGCGGACTCGGCACGTACTGGCCGCAGTTCCCCGGGCTGCTCCCGCAGCTCCAGGCGTCCGCACGATTCGTCTCCGAGCGCTTCGCACAGATGGACGCGGATGTGATCGACGTCGGATTCGTCTCAGACGCCCAGGAAGGCGCGAGTGCGGCCGAAGCTCTTCGCACGGCGGATTGCGACCTCATCGTCCTGTTCCTGACGACCTATCTGACCTCGTCGATGGTGCTGCCGATCGCACAGCGATCGCATGCGCCGGTGCTGGTCATCGATCTTCAGCCCTCGGAGAAGATGGACCACGCGACCTTCGACACCGGACAGTGGCTCGCCTATTGCGGCCAGTGCTCGGTACCCGAGCTCGGCAACGTCTTCCGGCGCGCCGGGATCCCGTTCCGTTCCGTCTCCGGTCATCTTCGGCAGGAATCCGCATGGCGACGGATCGAGCAGTGGATCAACGCGGCACGCATCCGCTCGGCGCTGCGTCACGCGCGTCACGGCCTGATGGGGCACGTGTACCCCGGGATGCTCGACGTCTCGACGGACCTCACCCTGCTCCCCTCGACTTTCGGCTCGCATGTCGAGGTCCTCGAGTTCGACGATCTGCGCCAGCGCGTGGAGCGGGTGAGCGAGGCAGAGACGGCAGCGCGCATGAGGCTCGCACGAGAGATCTTCACGATCGACAGCACCGTCGTCGACGAGGACTTCTCCTGGGGCGCCCGCGTCAGCGTCGCCCTCGACCGCCTGGTCGAGGACTTCGATCTCGACAGCCTCGCCTACTACCACCGGGGGCTCGACGGTGAGCTTCACGAGCGTCTCGGCGCCGGCATGATCCTCGGGGCTTCCCTACTCACGGCGCGCGGCATCCCGACCACCGGAGAGTATGAACTGCGCACGACCGTCGCGCAGGTGGCGACGAGCGTGATCGGCGCCGGAGGCTCTTTCACCGAGATCCAGGCGCTCAACTTCGAGGACGGAGTGGTGGAGATGGGTCATGACGGCCCCGCGCATCTCGCGGTGTCATCGAAGGACCCGTTGCTGCGGGGTCTCGGGGTCTACCACGGCAAGCGCGGCTGGGGAGTCTCGGTCGAGTTCGACGTGCACGCGGGCCCGGTGACCCTGCTCAGCCTCGGTCAGGAGCGGGACGGCTCGCTGGGATTCGTCGCCTCGGAAGGTGTCGTTGTCCCCGGTCCGCTGCTCGAGATCGGGAACACGACCTCTCGGGTCGACTTCGGACGCGACCCCGGCGAATGGGTCGACGAATGGAGCTCGACCGGCACCGGGCACCACTGGTCGCTGTCGGTCGGGCACCATGCCGCGGACTACAGAGCCGCAGCGGACCTTCTCGGCATCGGCTTCCGCTCCGTGGGCTGATGCGGGAGAGCGCGGGCCCGAAGGGACGCGCCGACGGGTCGAGGGACCGCGGATCTCCGCGGCCCCTCGACGTCCGCTCTAGGGGATGATCTGGATGTTCGATGCATCCGTGACGTTCGTCACGTTCATCTGAGCCAGCGTGGTCGCCGTACTGGTCGCACCAGGCATCCAGATGTCCTCGAACCTGACATCCGTGATCGGTGCGCCTGGCACTCCCGTGATGCGCGCCGGCGTCGTTCCGGCGTCCCTGATCCGAACACGCGTCAGGTCGACATCGGCCACCGGACCGATGCCCTCGGCGGTGGCGCCGGTCCAGAGAGCGAGCCATGTCCGGTTTCCGTCGTTGCTGTGCCGCAACCGTTCTATGTCGATGTCCTCGAACTGGATGCTCACGGCCCCGGCCGTGCCGTACTTGTGGTGCACCCCGACACCGACGGCGGCGTCGTAGATCGTGGCATCCCGGAAGGTGACGTTCAGCTGCTGCTGGAACACACCCTGACCGACCTTGAGACCGTAGCAGTACGTCCAGCTCACCAGATCACTGAACGTCACGTTCTCCAGCGGCTGCGGCGAGCCGGGAACCTTGGCGAAGAGGTCGATGTGGTTCGCCCAGGTCTTCGTGCTGAACGGGTCGTCCAACCCGATGCCGATGGCATTGGTGACTTCGACGTCACGCGACTCCATGACGTCGATCCCGTCGTTCTCGCCCATGTCGAATCGGTTGAACATCTTGATGTTCCGGAACGCCATGTTCTCGGAGCGGGTGGGCATGATCGCCCAGCTGCTCGACTCGCGGAACGTGATGCCGTCGACAGCGAAGTCCTCCGTGTAGATCGGCACGAGCAGGTTCACACCGAGGTTGCTCGGCTGCAGGGACGCCATCCCGTTTCCGTCGATGATTCCGCGCCCGTCGATGGTGATGTTCGTCGAGCCGTACCGCGTGGAGATGAACCATGTGACATCCCTCGCCTGCGAGTTCTTCCGCCAGTGGACGTCGTAGTGCGCGGCTTCTCCGGTGTACTTCAGGACAGCGCCAGGGGCGAGGTAGAGCCTCAGGTTCGATCGAAGATAGAGCGTGCCCAGCGTGTACGTGCCCGCGGGGACGTACACGGTGCCCTGCACACCATTCGCCGATCCCCAGGCGGCCGCGTCGTTGAGCGCGGTCTGGAACGCCGTGCTGGAGTACTGCGCACCCGGAGACGCGGAATACGGGGACGCCGTGACATTGAAGATCCCCGCCCCCGACGCGGCGGGGCGATCCGTCTCCAGAGGATCGATCGCGATGACCAGTTCCGGTCGACCATCGATCTTGACGATGAGATACTCGTCCTTGGTGACGGTGAACGTCAATGTCGGTCCGGAAACCGTACCGGTCAACCCGAGCTTGAGCGGGCTGATCGAGAACGACCCGATGTTCGTGTTGTTGAGCTTGCGAATGGAGATCGTCGCATCTCCCGCGCCCATCGCGAACTGCGCGATGTCGTAGCCCGCGTAGTCCTGCACAGGAACGCTCTGCCCGTTGACCGTGAGGACGAAATCGGGGGAGGCAGGATACGTCGACTGAAGGGGATAGACCTCGATGGGCGCGACAGCCGCCTGAGCTGCGGGCGCGGGGCCCGTGATCAGGAGCGCGGCCGCCAGCGTTGCGGCCAGGCCCATTGAGATTCTTCGGATGAGTGGCTTCATTGTCACTTCCTTGGTGGGCCACAGGGATTCGGCGCACGGCGTGGGCCCTCGTCATCGAGGCCGTGTTGTGAATCGATTCACAACACGGATAAATCTACCGTTCCGCGCAGGCGCAGTCAATGATCGATGCTGTCAACCGCATTCCGGATGCCCGCGACGAGGCCTACGCTCGGGGCATGACCGAGCTCACCCAGCCCACCGGCCATGAGGAGTCCCTGCGTGCCGTCCCCCGCCCAGACGGCTCGGCTCCGCGCGCGCTCGTCTTCGGCGCGACGGGCTACATCGGCGGCCGGCTGACACCGCGGCTGGTCAATGCCGGCTACCGCGTGCGGGTGCTGGCGCGGGATGCGGCGCGCGCTAGGTCGTGCCCGTGGGGCTCGGATGCGGAGATCGTCGAGGGCTCGGCCGACGATGCGGATGCCGTCGCCACCGCGATGGACGATGTCGACGTCGTCTACTACCTCATCCACTCCATGACCGCCGGGAAGGGGTTCGAGGAGACGGATGAGCAAGCGGCGGAGACCGTCGCCGCTGCGGCGAAGCGCGCCGGGGTCGGGCGCATCGTCTATCTGGGCGGGCTTCACCCTGAGGATGCCCGGCTGTCACCGCACCTGCGCTCGCGCGTCAGGGTGGGCGAGATCTTCCTCGCCTCCGGGGTTCCCGCGCTCGTTCTGCAGGCGGGTGTGGTGATCGGATCGGGCTCCGCCTCGTTCGAGATGATCCGTCACCTGACGGATGTGCTGCCATACATGCCCGCGCCGAAGTGGGTGCGCAACCGCATCCAGCCCATCGCGATCCGAGACGTCCTGCACTATCTCCTCGGCGCGGCGCGGGTGGATGCTGCGGTGAACCGGACGGTCGACATCGGCGGGCCGGATGTGCTCCGCTACGGCCAGATGATGAACGGCTACGCGGTCGAGGCGGGGCTCCCCCAGCGCGCGATCGCGGCGCTCCCTGTGCTGACGCCCGGCCTGGCCTCGCACTGGGTGAACCTCGTGACGCCGGTTCCGCGGTCTATCGCCCGCCCGCTCGTCGCCTCGCTGCAGAACGAATGCGTCGTCAAGGACCACGACGTGGACGCGCTCATCCCGCCGCCCGAGGGCGGTCTCACCGGGTACCGGCGCGCCGTTCGCCTCGCGTTGGGTCGTCTGGATGCGGACACCGTCGAGACGAGCTGGCAGGACGCGGAGGTGTCCGGCGCGCCGAGCGACCCACTGCCGAGCGACCCTGACTGGGCGGGACGTACGGTGTTCACCGACGCCAGGACGCTGCGTTCTGCGGCATCCGTCGACCGACTCTGGGCGGTGATCCTCGGGATCGGCGGCGCGAACGGGTGGTACTCCTCCCCCTTCCTCTGGGCCGTGCGCGGCTGGATGGACCGGATCGTCGGCGGCGTCGGTCTGCGGAGGGGGCGGCGCAGCCGCACGATCGCTCGGCCGGGCGACGCGATCGACTTCTGGCGCGTGGAGGCGGTGGAGGTGTCGGATGCGGGAAATCTGCTGCGATTGCGGGCGGAGATGAAGGTGCCGGGCGCCGCGTGGCTCGAGCTGCGCGCCGTGCCGGACGGCGAGGGCTCGCGCTATGAGCAGCGGGCGATCTTCTTCCCGCGCGGGCTGACCGGGCGGTTGTACTGGTTCGCCGTGCTGCCGTTCCACGGCGCCATCTTCGCGGGCATGGCGGCCAGGATCACCGGTGCAGCGGAGGGCGCCGCCGACTGAGGCAGCGCCGGCATCCGGTCGCGTCAGCGCGAGCGGGCGAAGAGGGCGTGCAGCAACGGCAGCGCGGACACGGCCATCAGCGTGATGCCGAGCGGCGGTGCCGGTACGAGGAGGATCGCTCCGCCCACGAGCATGGCGGCGAACAGCACACCGGAGGCGATCCGGCGGGCGACGTGTTCGAGCCGGTCGAGGCGTCGTTCGAGACGTGAGGTGTCGAAGCTGACGGTTCCGTCGTCGATGCGGGTGACGAGGTCGTCGACGCGCCGCGGAAGGCGCCAGAGAATGCCGGCGTTCGCCGTCGCCTGGCGGCCGAACTCCTGAGCGATGTTGCCGGATTCGTCGCGCAGCAGACGGGCGGCGTACGGCTCGACGGGGTTCCAGATGTTGAACCCCGGTTCCAGAGCGCTGCACATCCCCGAGGTGAGCGAGACGGCGCGCATGAGCAGGAGCAGCTTCTCGGGCAGCTGCACGGGAAGCGAGCGCACCGTGTCGCCGAACTCCGCGGCGAACCCGGTGAACTCTCGCGGGTCGACGTCGCGGAGCTCGGCGAAGCCCATGCCGCCGAAGCGGGCGAAGAGCGCGGTCAGCGCACGCTCGAGCTCTCGGGTATCCGCCGAGGGCAGGAGCACGCCGATCTGCTGGGCGGCGTCCACGAGTCCGCGGCTGTCTCGACCGGCGATGGCGATGACCAGGGATCGCAGGCCTGCGCGCAGGCTGTCCGGCACTTCGGCCATCATGCCGAAGTCGACGAAGGTCAGCCGCCATGCGGGTTCGGATTCCCCGCCGAGCGGGGTGACGAAGATGTTCCCCGGATGCGGGTCGGCGTGCACGAAGGCGTGCGTGAAAACCTGGTCGAGCATCACCTCGGCGAAGACGTCTGCGACGTCGGCGGGGTCGATGCCCGCGGTGCGGAGAGCATCGGTGTCGCTGATCTTGATGGCGGTGACATCCGAGAGGGTGAGCACGCGGCGTGTGGTGCGCTCCCACGCGATCTCGGGGGCGGCGACACGGGGGTCGTGCGAGAAGTTCTCGGCGAAGCGCTCTGCGCTGGCGGCCTCGTGGAGGTAGTCGACCTCCTCGAGGCTCGTCTGGGCGAACTCCTCGACGAGCGCCGGGGCATCGACACGCGAGGACACCAGGCGGATGCGGCTGAGCCAACCGGCGACCCGGCGAAGCGCCGAGAGGTCGGTCGCGACGATGCCTTCGATGCCCGGCCGCTGCACCTTGACGACGACGTTGCCGAGGCCGGTGTCCGCGGCATCCTGTGCCGAGAGACGGGCCCGATGCACCTGGCCGAGGGATGCCGCCGCGAGGGGCTTCTCATCGAACCAGGCATAGGCGCGCTCGAGCGGAACGCCGAGCTCCGCCTCGGCGAGCGCTCTGATGTCGGCATAGGGGACCGCAGGCACCTCGTCCTGCAACCCGGCAAGCTCGGCGGTGATCTCGGGCGGGAGGACGTCGAGGCGGGAGGACATGAACTGCCCGACCTTGATCATGAGCCCGCCGAGGTCGACGGCGAGCACGTGGAAGCGGCGCGCGAAGCGCTGCATCCTGGCCGTGCGGGTGCGGTCGGAGACGGAGGCGAAGCCGAACCGGGGAAGGACGAGGTCGAACCACCAGATCTTCAGCAGCTCGCGCGCCGCGAAGGCCACGATGCGGCGGTAGCGGGCGCGGTGCTGGGGTTGTTCTCCGGTGTGCAGACTCGCTTCACCGTCGCGATGATCGGGCCGCGCCGCGCCATCAGCGTCCTGGTCCTGCCGAACCGCGTCGGTTCCGGCATCCGCACCCATCCGCACTCCGATCAGTCGCCGGCGAGGATCGCGTACAGCTTACGTCGCGCCTCATCGAGGACGTCGACGGCGGCCTGCACCTGCTCCGGGGAGCCCGTGCGCCCGACCTGCGCCGCGACGCCGGCGAGCTCTGCGCCGGCCTTGGGGAGGGCGGCGAGCTGCGACATCTTGGTGCCGAATGCTTCCCATGGTGCCGGCTTCTCCGCTGCGGCCTCGGCTTCGGCGACACCCGCCTCGGTGAGCGAGTAGGTCTTGCGGCCGTTCTGCTCCTCGGCTGTGATGAGACCTTCGTCCGCGAGCAGCTGCAGCGTCGGGTAGACGGAGCCGGCGCTCGGCTTCCAGGCACCTCCGGAGCGCTCGGAGATCTCGCTGATGATCTGGTAGCCGTGCATCGGCTGTTCGGCGAGGAGCGACAGGACCGCCGTCCGGACGTCGCCGCGCGCCATGCGCGATGGTCCGCCGGTGCGCTGCTCGAAGCTCTGCCGGAACTGCTCGAAGGCGTCGAAGATCGCGCCGGCCGGGCCGTTCGCGCCGAATCCCGCACCGAAACCGGCGGAGGGGAAGGAACCGTTCATGATGACCTCCTCGAAGTGAGCGATAGTCAACGATATGTCGTTAGCGCGCGTTGTGGGCTGTGAGAATGCTCGGCATTCGACCGATACTCTGGCGAGGTCATCGATGACAGGAGATCAGGCGCGTGAACGTATGGGGTGTACACAACGACTCCCTCGCTGAAGAACTCATCGAGGAAGGGTTCATCAGTATCGGCTGGGACAGTCTCGGGCCGCTGACATCGCTCTCGGGTCGAGAGAGCATCAAGGCCGCCCTGACCGCACTATGGCCAGACGCCAAGCCGCGGTCGATCGCGGGACAGGCGGGCGTCCTCATCAGGTTTCGTGACGAGATCCGTGTGGGCGATGTCATCGTCGCGCCATACAAACCCGACTCGACAGTCAACATCGGCGTCGTGACAAGCGAGTACTACTTCACCGCGAGCGCGGAGACCCACCGACATCGGCATCGCGTGGAGTGGAAGAAGGTGGGCCTGCCACGCACGGTCTTCTCGCAGTCCGCGCTCTACGAGATCGGATCGGCGATCACGGTGTTTCGTGTCAGGAACCATGCCGGCGAGTTCCTGGCTGCTCTCGGCAGCCCTGACGCCTCCATCGATGCGGTGGCCGAGTCTGTGAGCCGGACGGTGACCGCCAGTGAGGACGAGGAAGCGGACACGACGCCTCGAGCCTCGCGGATCGACCGGCATACCCGCGACTTCGTCCTGGAAACGCTGCACAAGGACATCTCGCATCAGGAGTTCGAGGAGTTCACGGCCGATCTGCTCAGAGCACTCGGCTATCAAGCACGCGTGACGCCGTACTCGCAAGACGGCGGAGTCGATGTGATCGCACATCGCGACCCGCTCGGCGTCGAACCCCCTCAGATCAAGGTCCAGTGCAAGCATCTCACCGGATCGATTTCCGCTCCTGACGTGCAACGTCTCGTCGGCGCGCAGGGTCCGAGCGATCTCGCGCTGTTCGTCACGCTGGGGACGTACACGAAGGATGCTGTGGCGATCGAACGCACTCGATCGGGACTGCGGCTTCTCTCCGGCGAGGACGTCGTCAGCCTGGTTCTGGAGAACTACGCCAAACTCCCGGAGCGGTGGCGTCGGGTCATCCCGCTGACGAGTGTGCTCGTCGTCGCAGACAGTGCGGACGAGTAGCACCAGCCGACTCGCCTCGCGCGCTCCGGACGGCGACAGGATGAGCCGGACTGCTACGTTCTCCCCATGCCTTCCCCCGCCACCAGCCAAGCTCTCCGTGCCTTCGTCGCCGCCCGCGACTGGGAGCAGTTCCACACCCCGGAGAACCTGGCGAAGAGCATCACGATCGAGGCATCCGAGCTCCTGGAGCTCTACCAGTGGACCGACGCCCCCGACCAGCAGGAGGTCGAGGATGAGCTCGCCGACGTCGTTACATACTGCATTCACCTGGCGAATCGGCTCGGCGTCGACCTCGATGAGATCGTGACGGCGAAGCTGGCGAAGACCGAGGCGAAGTATCCCGTCGAGCTCAATCAGGGCACGATCAACAAGCGGGAACCGGGCGCGTGATCGTCGAGGTCCCGTTCGCGAAGAACGCGATCGAGCAGGCCGGGCAACCACGCCTGGCCGACTGGCCGGTCGTGTACGTCATCGACGGGCGCCACAAGCTCTACGTCGGCGAGACGACCAGCGCGCAGAAGCGGATGCGCCAGCATCTCGAAGGCCCGAAGCAGCACGAGGGGCTTCAGTCGGTGCGTGTCGTCGTCGACGACGAGTTCAACAAGTCCGCCTGCCTCGACCTCGAGGCGCACCTCATCCGCTGGTTCTCCGGCGACGGGCGCTACGAGGTCCTCAACGGCAACAGCGGACAGCTCGACGCGAACTACTACGACCGCGAGCGCTACCGGGAATCCTTCCGCCAGATCTTCGACGAGCTCCGCGACGAGGGCCTCTTCACCCGCAGCATCCCGCAGATCGAGAACTCCGATCTGTTCAAGCTGTCCCCTTTCAAGGCGCTCACGACCGACCAGGCCGCCGCCGTCGAGGACATCGTGGAAGGCCTGCTCGAAGACCTCCGGCATCCGGAGCGGACATCGACGCTCGTCGTGCAGGGCGCCCCTGGCACCGGCAAGACGATCATCGCGATCTACATCATGAAACTCCTCGCCGACATCCGCGACTTCCGCCACCAGGACGACATCGAGCCCGATTCGGTGTTCGCCGAGTTCTTCGTCCCCGAGAATCGCGAACTCCTGTCCACACTGCGGATGGCCCTCGTGGTCCCGCAGCAGTCTCTGCGGGAATCGATCAGGCGGGTGTTCCGCAAGACCCCGAAGCTCGATCCTTCGATGGTCCTCACTCCGTTCCAGCTCGGCGAATCCCCGGATGCCTTCGACGTCGTCATCGTCGACGAGACCCATCGCCTGAACCAGCGCGCGAATCAGGCATCCGGCGTGCAGAACAAGAAGTTCACCCAGATCAACGAGAACCTGTTCGGCGACGATGATCAGAGGTACACGCAGCTCGACTGGATCAAGGCGCGCTCGACCCATCGGCTGCTCCTCGTCGACGGGGAGCAGACTGTGCGGCCGCATGATCTACCGCCGACGGTGCTCGGCGACGAGATCCGCATCGCGCGCAACGCGCATCGCCTCTACCCGTTGACGACGCAGATGCGCGTGCGGGCGGGCGCGGACTACGTCGAATACGTCCGTGCGCTGCTGCGCGGGGATGTCGTCGAACGCCCCGACCTCGGCGACTACGACCTCCGGTTCTTCGACGACCTCGGTGAGATGCGGGCCGCGATCCGCGAAAGGGACGCCGCCGAAGGGCTGTCCCGCCTCGTCGCCGGATACGCCTGGGACTGGGCCTCACGCAAGGACAAGACCGCGTTCGACATCGAACTCGATGGCGAACGCATGCGCTGGAACAGCACGGACAAGGACTGGATCAACTCCCCCGGATCCGTCGATGAGGTCGGATCCATCCACACCGTCCAGGGCTACGACCTCAACTACGCCGGCGTCATCATCGGACCGGACCTGCGCCTCGATCCGCAGACCGGTGCGATCGTCGCCGACCGCGACGCCTACCGGGACAAGAAGGGCAAGGAGAACACCGGGCACCTCAAGGACGCCTTCGGCGACGACGCCCTGCTCACCTTCATCCGCAACATCTACGGCGTGCTGCTGACGCGCGGGATGTGCGGCACGTACGTGTACGTCTGCGATCCCGCCTTGCGCGAGGTCCTGTGTGCGGCCCTCCGCGCAGCACCGGAATCACACCATTCTTCTCACCCCGCCATCCGATAGCGCGTCGCCACGGCGCCCGATGCGAACTCCCTTCGTTCCACCTGCTCGAGCCTGACCCGTTCGCGCAGGCCGTCGAGAAGCCTCGGCCCATGCCCGGCGATCACGGGATGCACGACGAAGGTGTACTCGTCGATGAGCCGCTGCTCGGCCAGCGCGAGCGGAAGTGTCACCCCGCCGACCGCCAGCCCTCCGCCCGGATACGCCTTCAAGCGGCGGACGGTCTCGACCACGTCTCCTTGCACCAGCTCGGCGTTCCAGTCCACCTCCGCCAGGCTGCCCGAGACGACGTGTTTCGGAGCACGGTCGATCGCCTCTGCGAAGGGAATCTCCCACTCGTCCATCCAGTCGGGCCATACTCCCGACGCAGGACGCCGCCACGCCGACTCCATCATCTGGTAGGTCACCCGCCCGTAGATCAGCGCATCGGCGCGCTCCATGTCGGCGGTCCAGAACCGCATCAGCTCCTCATCCGGCGCAACGCCCGCCTCATGGTGGACGCAGCCGTCGAGGGTGACGTTGATCGCGTAGCGCAGTGGTCTCATCTCGCCGCTCTCCTTCGATGCGGTCCGCCGGTGCTCCCGGATGGTCACACAGTACTGACGGGTGCCGACATTCGCCGCTCGTTGTCCGGAGGGCGCCCTGCCCACCGCCGATGTCCGACCCCGGTGCGACAATCTCTTCATGAGGCTCACCGAGCTCGCCCAGACCGCCGCGGACGTCGCGTCGACGTCGTCGCGACTGGCCAAGATCGAAGCGCTCGCGCGGCTGCTGGCACGCGCGGATGCCGAAGAGATTCGCCCCCTGATCGGGCTGCTGCTCGCCGCACCCCGGCAAGGCAGGCTCGGCGTCGGATGGCGCAGCCTCACCGCCCTCGCCGTCGCTCACACCGACACACCCACCCTGAGCATCGGCGAGGTCGACCGATCTCTCGACGCGCTGGCGCACGCCTCGGGCTCCGGTTCCGCTGCACGACGCACGGCCCTGCTCTCAGAGCTCGCGGAACGCGCCACTGTCGAGGAATGGGGCTTCCTCTCCCGCGCGATTCTGGGCGAGCTGCGCACCGGTGCGCTCGGCGGCGTTCTCCTCGATGCGATCGCACGCGCATCCGATCGCCCCGCCGCCACCGTCCGCCGTGCGGCGATGCTCTCCGGAGACCTCGGCGAGACGGCTCTGACCGCCCTCACCGGCACCGCCGAAGACCTCGAATCAGTCGGACTTCAGGTGGGTCGCCCCGTGCTCCCGATGCTCGCCGCGACGGCCGCGACGCCGACCGCGGCCCTGGAGCTCACCGGCGAGGCGTCCGTCGAGTACAAACTCGATGGCGCCCGCATCCAGGTGCACCGACACGGCGACGAGGTCGGCGTGTACACCCGCAGTCTGGCCGACATCACCCACCGCGTGCCGGAGATCGTCGACATCGTGCGCGGTCTTCCCGCCCACGACCTCATCCTCGACGGAGAGACGCTGGCCCTCGATGAAGACGGCGGCCCCCGCCCGTTCCAGGAGACGATGTCGCGTTTGGGCGCCGACATCGCGCGCGAGCTGACCCTCCGGCCCTGGTTCTTCGACCTCCTGCACAGCGACGGCCGCGACCTGCTCGACGAGCCGCTTTCGGTGCGTCTGGCCGAGCTCGAACGCATTGCTCCGGAATGGCGGATGCCGGGGATCATCACCGCCGACCCGGATGCCGCCGAGCAGCTCTCCCGACAAGCACTCGCGGCGGGCCACGAAGGCGTCCTCGTCAAGGCGATCGACTCCCCGTACACCGCCGGAAGACGCGGGAAGTCCTGGGTCAAGGTCAAACCCGTGCTGACCTACGACCTCGTCGTCCTTGCCGCCGAATGGGGATCGGGGCGACGGCAGGGGATGCTGTCGAACCTGCACCTCGGCGCCCTCGACGCCGCGGGCGAGTTCGGCGCACCCGGCGATTACGTCATGGTCGGCAAGACCTTCAAGGGTCTCACCGATGAGCTGCTCCGCTGGCAGACCGAGACGTTCCCCGACTACGAGGCACACCGCTCGCCTCATGCCGTCTTCCTCCGGCCGGAGCTCGTTGTGGAGATCGCGATCGACGGCGTCCAGCGCTCGCCCCGGTATCCCGGTGGGATCGCCCTGCGTTTCGCCCGGGTGAAGGGCTACCGGCCCGACAAGACCGCCGCGGATGCCGACACGATCCAGACGCTGCGGGCGCTCCTGCGGGAGTGATGCCGCAGACTCTGTCAGCGGGAACTCACGGCCGGGTAGCGCGCCTCTGCGCCGCCTTGCGACGCCCCCACCACTCCCTCCCCGCAGCGATGCCGATCGAGGCCAGCACCATGACCACGCATCCGATCGTCGCGAGCTGAAGCGAGGACACCACAGCGATGCCGGTGACAGCGAAGTCCTGACCGCTCCAGATCCAGACCGACACCGCAGCACCGACCAAGCCGACGATCGCGAGGACGAACTCCGCCGCGGCGAAGACCTGCTTTGCGGCCGGCATGTGCGGCGCCAGCCAGCGGAGCCCCACCGAGAGCAGGATCGACAAGAACGCCGCCAGCATCGAGAAGGACGCCAAAGCCGTCGAGATCTCATCCATCCGACAAACCTAACGACGAACGGCGCTCAGCCCGCCCCGCCTCCGAAGCGCTCCCCCGACGCGACCTGCTGCGCCACCCGGCGCAACGCCAGCAGCAGCGGCTCGACGAGCACCGAGCCGAGCACGACATACTCCACTGCGGCATCCGCCGAGTCGGTCGGAACACCCGCGATCTCCGCATCCGCCATCTTCCGGATGCTCTCGAGATACACCGGCATGACCTCGGCCGGCACGGTGAACCCGGCGCTCTGGAGAGTGCCGAGAGCACGAGCCACCCCCCGCAGGACGTCGGGATCGCACAGCCCCGGCCTCCAGCCGAGACCGGCGGCGAGCTCTTCAGCCGCCTCCAGATCGAGATCGTCGTTGCCGGACGGTGTGACAGCCGCGTGCACGGTGCCGAGCAGCTGATTGCGGCTCTCCGGCGGATCCTCCAATGCCGCGAGCACCCGCCGTGTCTCGGCGACGCTCACCCCCGACGCGATCAGCGCCCTGATCACGCGGAGCCGGCGCACGTGCCGCTCGCCATAGGCCGCCTGCGTCGGAGCACTCCGCTCCCCCTCGGGCAGCAAACCCTCACGCAGGTAGTACTTGATCGTCGGCACCGCCACACCGGTCTCTGCCGACAGCTCTGAGATTCTCATGACCACCTCTTGACATCGATAGTAGCGCTATCCATCATAGATAGCAGCACTATCCAAGAGGAGGAACCCCATGTCACCCGTCATCGTCGGCCGCATGTCCCACCACCACGAGGGCGAACTCGTCGTGTTCCACATCGGCATGCAGATCAACCGATGGTGGCGGCCCGATCTATGGCTGCCAGCCTTCTTCGCCATGCCCCGGATGCTTCGCGAGCTCTCCATCGACACCGAGTCCGGTTTGCTCGGGTACGACCTGCTCCTCGGCGCCGGCGGTCCCTACGTCGTGCAGTACTGGTCGTCGATGGAGAAGCTCTACGCATATGCGTCCGCACCGGATCAGGAGCATCGCCCCGCCTGGACAGCCTTCAACAAGGCGGCCCGCAAGGCGCCAGGCGCGGTGGGAGTCTGGCACGAGACCTTCCTCGTCGCGAGCGCGGAAAGCGTCTACGTGTCGACCAAGCGGATGGGACTCGCCAAGGCCACCGAGCACGTGCCCGTCGGCCGACGGCACGACCGCGCGCAGGCGCGAATGGCCGACGGCGCGACGCGAACCAACGCATAGGTCCGGGCGCCGTGCGGGAGCAGAACCGCACCCACCTCAGCGATCGACGGCGACGCCCCGCATCAAGGCATCCACCGTCGCATCGACCTGCACCTCTGTCAGAGGCTTTCCCTGCAGGGCGGCGTAGCTGGACATCGCCACGAGCTGCTCGGCGATGACGTCGGCGTCCACCTCAGCGCGCGCCTCACCGGCATCCACCGCTCGCGCAAGGCGGGTCGTCACCCACGCGCGGATCGGCCCAGCCAGCCGCTCGTTGAGCATCGCGCCGAGCGCCGGATCCGTCGCCGTCACGGCGATGAGCGCCCGCGCGAGCTCGACACCCTCGGAGCTGCCGAGCGAACGGGACATCGCCGAGAACCAGCCGCGCAGATCAGCGGACAGGTCGTCGGTCATCGGCAGCTCAGGCGTGGACAACGAGCCCTCGAGCAGCGCCTCACCCAGAATCGCCGCCTTCGACGGCCACCAGCGGTAGATCGTCTGCTTCGAGACCTCCGCGATCTCGGCGAGACCCTCGATCGTCACGGCCGCGTACCCGCCGTCGGCGAGCGCCGCGCGCATCGCCGCCAGCACCGCCTGGCGGGCGTGTTCACTGCGAGGTCTCGGCACCCGTTCAGGCTATCGAGGAGTACCATCGAAGATAACTAGACGCACCGTTGCGAAACAGAAGGAGACCGTCATGGCCCTCACCGCACAATCCACCATCGGAGACTGGCTGAACGACGAGGTCGGCGGACCGATCATCCGCGGACTCCTCGAGAAGTCCGGCGCCAACCCCGATTCGCTCGCCCCCGTGCTGAGCCTGCCGCTGCAGCAGCTCGTCGTGATGAGCCAGGGCGCCATGCCGCAGTCCGTCGTCGACGACCTCGTCCGCGCAGCCAACGGCGGCGAGATCCCCACCGACGCCGCACCGGTCGGCTGGGTAGAGCAGGCCACCTCCGGCCGCTTCGCCGGCAAGACGGTCATCGTCACCGGCGCCGCCTCCGGCATCGGCAAGGCGACGGCATCGCGCATCGCCCGCGAGGGCGGGCGCGTCATCGCCGCGGACATCACCGCGGAGAAGCTCGAGGCACTGAAGGCCGAGTTCCCCGAGATCATCACGGTCGCGGGCGACCTGACGAAGCAGGATGCCATCGACGCCGTCATCGCCGCCGCAGGTGGGACGATCGACGCCCTCGCCAACGTCGCGGGCATCAACGACGACTTCTCCCCCGCCGGAGAGACGTCGGATGCCGTCTGGGATCGCGTCATCGCGATCAACCTCACCGCGCCGTTCAAGCTCATGCGCGCCGTGCTGCCGCTCATGGAGAAGGCCGGCCATGGCGCCGTCCTGAACGTCGCGAGCGAGGCCGGCCTGCGCGGGAACGCCTCCGGCAACGCCTACACCGCCAGCAAGCACGGCATCATCGGCGTGACGAAGTCGGCCGCCTTCATGTACGGCCCCAAGGGCATCCGCGTGAACTCCGTCGCTCCCGGCGGCGTCGCCACCGGCATCCCGATGCCGCCGAACATGTCCGAGTACGGCTCCGGCCGCCTCGCGCCGTTCCAGCAGTCGATCCCCACCATTGCGACGGCCGAGCAGCTCGCCGCCTCGATCACCTTCCTGCTCTCCGACGACGCCGTCAACATCAACGGCGCCGTCCTCGCCTCCGACGGCGGCTGGTCGGTGCAGTAAGCACGCATCGCGATCACCAGGGGCAGGCGGCTGAGCATCAGCGCCTGCCCCTCGTGCATCCGGATGCTTCGCCACGCCGCGCTGCGGTGCCCGCGCCCCGATTCGCCGCATCATCGCTCGTCAGGTACCCCGAATCGCCGCATCCAACCGAACGACCCGGCCAGACGAGCCACCTCCCTGCCGGGGCTCGACCCCCCACCCAACCACGGGGCTCGCCGCGACTCAGCGCGCCGTCGCCGCGCTCCGCACACCGGTGACGATCATCGCCAGCCCCTCGGCGAAGGCGTCTCGCCGATCGTCGACGCGACCGGGGGCGAGATCGACGGAGGCATCCGCCGCTCCGACGACGGCGGCATGCATCCGCTGCTGGTCGTGGAAGGTCGCACCGATCACAAAGTGGATGATGGTGTCTGCGGCGATCTCCGCCGCAGCGTCGCCGAGACCATCCTGACGTGCGGCCTCGACGAGCAAAGCCCTGCTCGGCAGCTCGAGCAGACCGAGCGCGAGGGAGCTGGAGACCAGCTCCGCACCATCGCGGTGCGCCAGCAGACGCGCACGGATGGCCGTCGCGATCGCGATCAGATCGCCCTCCGACTCCGCGGGGCCGACCTCCACGATGCGCTCGGACACCGCCGCGAGCAGCGACTGCTTGTTGGGGAAGTGCCAGTACAGCGCACTGACCTGCAGGTCGAGGATCTCCGCGATGCGCCGCATCGACAGCCCAGGCA
Source organism: Microbacterium sp. NPDC055903 (assembly GCF_053615555.1). Classification (NCBI taxonomy): domain Bacteria; kingdom Bacillati; phylum Actinomycetota; class Actinomycetes; order Micrococcales; family Microbacteriaceae; genus Microbacterium; species Microbacterium sp. NPDC055903. The sequence goes on from NZ_JBSHCA010000001.1 coordinate 1,083,063, forward strand.
CCCCCAGCTCATCGAGCACGCGGAGCGCAGCCTCGACGACATCGGCACGGGCGTTTCTCTCCACCGGACTCATGGTGCTACTCTACCGAACATCGTTCAGGTGAACACTGTTCAGGAGGATCCATGACCATCGCTGCATCCCCGAGGCCGGGCGTCCTCGCCGACCTCCTCCCCGGATCGCTCGCCCGTGACGTCGCCCTCACCGTGACGGGCACGGCCGCGATCGCCGCCGCGGGCTACATCACGATCCCGCTGTGGTTCACACCCGTGCCGATCTCGCTCGCCACCTTCGCGGTGCTGCTCACGGGCGCCGCTCTCGGACCGGTCCGCGGCATCGCCAGCGCGGGCCTGTACCTCGCGCTCGGCCTCATAGGCGTCCCGCTCTTCGCGCACGGAGCGTCCGGCTGGGCGTTCTCCTCGTTCGGCTACATCCTCGGCTACGTCGTGGCCGCCGCGATCGTCGGCGCCCTCGCACGCCGCCGCTCCGATCGCACCGTCGCCGCGACGCTGGGCCTGGCTGCCCTCGGCTCGCTGGCGATCTACGCCTGCGGCGTTCCCTGGCTCGCCCTGTTCCTCGGCCTCGACCTCGGCACGGCGATCGCGCTCGGCGTCGCCCCGTTCCTCATCGGCGACGCGATCAAGATCGCTGCGATGTCTGTGCTGCTGCCCGCCACCTGGCGCCTCGTCGACCGGCCGCACCGCACCCGCTGAACGAACGAGGGGCGCGGAGGATGACCCTCCACGCCCCTCGCCTCCGACAGCGTCAGCCGCGGGCGCGACGCCTCATGAAGAACACCCCGGCACCGGCGACCAGCATCACCAGCGCGATGCCAATCATCCCGAGCGGTGCGGTGGCGCCGGTGGTCGCGAGCTCGTTGACTCCAGGGGTGCCCGGATGCGAGGAATCGACGTCCTGGTCACCACCGTCGGCGTCACCCGCGCCCGGCTCCTCGGTGTCGGGATCGGTACCCGGCTCTTCGGTCCCGGTCTCGCGCACGATCACACCGGCGTCCCACGTCGGGTCGATCCCCTCGGTGGCGGTGACATCGGCCCAGCCGTACTCGTGCGTGAGGTGCTGGTTGTCCGGCCCGAGCACGATCGTCTGGGTGAGCCCGGTCTGCGCATCGGCATCCGAATCCACGGCGTCGTCATCACCGGCATCCGCCGTGGTGAACGCGTAGATCGCGCTCTGCTCGGCGGTCAGCGTGAACCGCACCTGGTACTCACCGGCGGGCAGCGCGTCGAACAGGTAGCGGCCGTTCGCATCGGTCGTCGTGGCCTGGATGACCTCGCCGTCCTTCAGCAGCTCGACCGTGACGCCAGGGAGCACCTGCTCCGCGTCGTCCTGCGCGCCGTCCTTGTCGGCGTCGATCCAGACGACATCGCCGATGGCGTACGTCTTCTCCGGCTCGACGGTCTCTCCGGGGGTGTTGTACAGGACGACGTCCGCCGACGCGCCGCTGTCCTCGACGAGGATGCGGCTCAGCGACGTCGCCCGCTCGTACCCGACCGGCGCGACGTCCTCGCGCAGCCAGTACGTGCCGGGCTCGGCGACGACGGGTGTCGCGCCCTCGACCGTGACGATCTTGCCGTCCACGACCCGCAGATCGCTCAGCACCACCGTCTGCTCGTCGGCGGCCAGCACCGAGAAGCGCGCGGCCGAATCGGTGATGAGCTTCGCGGCATCCGTGCTGTCCCGCTTGAGCAGGCTCAACGGATAGTCGTTCGTCGGAGTGATCGTCGCGCCGGCGCTGCCGATGACGTTCGTGATCCCGACGTTCGCCTCGTGGTCGACGATGCGAACCGCGAAGTACATGGCCAGCGTCTGTCCGCTGACCAGTCGGCCCCGCTCCAGCGTCACCGAGTTCGCCTCTGCGTCATAGGATGCGACGACGTTCGAACCGGGGATCGCGTAGGTGCTGCCACCGGTCGTCGTCCCCGTGGAGACATCACCCGCGGCGACGAAGCCCAGGAACTCCACGCCCTCGGGCAGCACGTCGACGACGTCCTCCACCATGTTCGTGAATGTGCCGTGCGGCATCAGCTCGACGCGGTAGACGAACTCGTCATCGACGAGCGCGCCTTCGGCGTCCGTCGCGACCCGGAGGTTGCCGGTGAAGGCGTCGTTCGCTGCGTCGTAGACACGCTTGCGCACCTCCATCTCGTTGCCGTAGCTCGTTGCCGTGGCGCTCGCGCTCGCGGTGAAGACGATCTCCTGATCGGCTCCCTCATAGCGGGCGCTGTTCTCGATCTCGAGCGTCTGCTTGCCCTGGATCACGTGGGTCGGAAGGCCGACGGTGATCGTCCACGTGCCCGTGAACGGTGCGGGGGCGGATGCTCCCCACGACGCCTGCTTCGGGAACGCGTCGTTGGGGGCGATCACGAGAGCGCCGTCCTCGTCGATCGACACGTCGAAGGTGTCGCCGTCGAGCGGGTAGTTCCAGTCGTAGGTGCCGGAGATGGATGCCTTGATCTGGGGCAGCGTCTCCTCGGTGACGTCGAACACGGAGTGGTCGATGTCGTCGATGATGCGCGAGGACGCCGCATCTCCGATGCCCTGCCCGATCGTGAAGGTGTACGGGATGGTCGCGGACGTGCCGCTGGTCACCGTGATGGGGCGCCCAGAGGTCGTCTTCGCGAACTTGCTCGGGTCATCGACGCCCGCGCTGGTGTCCTTGGGAACGATGAGCGTCGTCGACGCGCCTTTGGACTCGTAACGACCCTCGTCGTAGACGAAGTACGCGGTGTTGTCTGCGCGGTAGCGCGTCTCGTACTGGTTCTGGCTGCTCGATGACGTCGGGAGCGAGTCGATCGTCGCCTTCGCCGTCAGCGTGTAGCGCTGGGTGACGTCCTTGCCGACGTTGATGTAGATCGTCCGGCCTGACACGACGTAGGTGTTGACGAACTCGTCCGCGGCGATCTCGGTCTCGGCGTTGCCGCTGAGACCGGGCGCCGGGCTGAGCACGACCTCCGCGCCCGAGGCGTCGACGAGAACGAGGAAGTCCTCGTCATCGACGTTCCAGGAGATCTGAGCGGAGAGCGTATCGCGGATGACCACGTTGCGGTCGAGGGCGAAGGGTCCGTCTGCGAAGTCGGCGAAGGCGGTGAGGTCGGCGCCGAGCGTGTACGTCACGGGGATGCCCTCATCGAGGGTCGCACCAGCGGCGAGCCCTTCGGGCAGCGTGACGGAGGCGGGATCGACCGTCTTGCTGAAGGCGGCGGCGGTGCCGGGGCGCACCTGGCCCTGTACACTGCCGCTGATCGACGTGCTGGCGTTGCGAACCTGGCCGTTGACATCGACGGTGTTGCCGAGCGACACCGAGTAGCCGCCACCATTGAGCGGATCGACTCCGTCGTATGCAGCCTGCAGCCGATCCCGCAGGTCGGCGAGCGCTGCAGCATCCGCGATCTTCGCCTTGTAGGTGAAGGTGTACACCGAGTTCGCCTCGGCGGTGAAGTCGTGATCGAAGCTCGAACCGGAGATGTCGGGGAGACCGGTCAGCGTGGAGCTCACCGGATTCAGGTCGTTCGCATCGCGGACCACCTTCGTGCCCGACAGCGATCCCGGCACATAGGCCAGGCCCGTTCCGAGGGTGTCGGTCAGGGTGACGTCACGGGCGTCCTTGCTGCCGACGGTGACGGTGTACGGGATCTCGATGTCGAGGATGCTCGGATCGAGGACGACCTCGCCGTCGACGACGGTGTGCGGGAGCGAGGCCCGCGACGTCGTCTTGCGGGAGGACGTGCTGGTCGGAACCGGCGAGTCACCGGCATCCGTGACGATGACCGTCTGGGAGGTCCGCTCGCCGTCCACGTCCCAGACGAGGTCCCTGACCTCGGAGCTCTCGACGACGTCGACGACGAACTGCAGGTCGAGGACGCCCTGGTTCACATCCGAGGGGAACGGATCCATGAACGTCACGACGAGCTGTCCCTGATCATTCATCGCCAGCGACTGCACGGCGGTGTTGCCCGCGGGAACGGTGAGCGCCGCATCGGGGATCGTGATGCCCTCCGGCACGGTGATGGCGACGACCGCACCGTCATCCATGCTCCCGTACCCGATCTGGAACGAGTACATCGCCCCCTCGGACAGCACGGGGGTGCCGCCCTGAGACGTGGACGATTCGACAGGGAACACGGTGACCTTGCCGCCTGCGGCGAAGGCGGGGGTGCTGATGCCCCCGAGCGCGAGAAGGGCGACCAGGATTCCGGCCAGCCAGTGGACGACGGTGCGCACGCGTGGGGGCGCGGCGATACTCTCAGACATCAATATCTTTCTTCCAGGGCAATGAAAAGGGGACGCGTGCATGGCGACGCGTCCCTGCGTCGGCACCGCCTCCGCGGCGCCGTCGGAACCCTCCGGCGAGCGGGTCGACGGGGCTCCAAGAGGGAAGAGTCCATACGGGCGAATCGATGACGCGAAAGTGCGGGAAAAGTTCTATGGAGACTTTGGATCGATCGATCACGACGCGCGAACTCCGTGACGGTCTTGCTGAGGCCGTCGCGCGTGCCGCGTACGGCGGCGAGCGGATCGGAGTGACCAAGCACGGGAAGCTCGCGGCTGTTCTCATCGGCGTGGAGGATCTGGAGCTTCTCGAGGAGCTCGAGGAGGCGCGGGACGTGGTCGAGTTCCGCGCAGCCAGGGCCGCCGATGACGGAGCTCGCGTCTCGCTCGCTGAACTGAAGAGCGAACTGGTCGAGTGACCGCATATGCGGTCGAGTTCACGACGGCAGCGGCGAGAGAACTCCGGAAGCTCGACCAACAGATCCGTCGCCGTGTGCTGGCCGCGGCAGAGGGGCTGTCGAGCGACCCGCGACCGGTCGGCGCACGCAAGCTCTCCGGGCTGGACGCAGCCTGGCGGATCAGGGTGGGCGACTACCGGATCCTGTACGAGATCGCCGACGAACTCGTCCTCGTGACGGTCAACGGCGTGGGGCACCGCAGAGCAGTGCACGAACGCCTCTGATCACCGCGCCGCCCTCCACTCGCGCACGAGGGCAGGCTCGCCCTTGAGCGCGAGGCACGCGTTGCACGAAAGGTAGACTGGACACCGCCCCGCCGGCCCTTTCCCTTGGAGTGCGCGTGACCACCCCCGAAGCATCCGTCCACGTCCCCGACTCTGTCGAGAACGCCATCGCGACTCCCGAGAAGGAGCAGCCCTACGGCGCCCTCGGGCTCAAGGACGACGAGTACGCACGCATCCGCGAGATCCTCGGCCGTCGCCCCACCTCCGGCGAGCTGGCGATGTACTCCGTCATGTGGAGCGAGCACTGCTCCTACAAGTCGTCGAAGAACTACCTGCGCCGCTTCGGGCAGAAGGTCTCCGACGAGATGAAGGAGCGCCTCATGGTCGGCATGGGGCAGAACGCCGGCGTCATCGACGTGGGCGAGGGCTGGGCCGTCACCTTCAAGGCCGAGTCGCACAACCACCCGAGCTTCATCGAGCCCTTCCAGGGCGCGGCGACCGGCGTCGGCGGAATCGTCCGCGACATCATCTCCATGGGCGCGCGGCCCGTCGCCGTCATGGACGCCCTCCGCTTCGGCGCCATCGACCACCCGGACACCGCACGGGTCGTGCATGGCGTGACCGCGGGCATCAGCTTCTACGGCAACTGCCTCGGCCTTCCGAACATCGGCGGGGAGACGGTGTTCGACTCCGTCTACCAGGCCAACCCGCTCGTCAACGCGCTCGCGGTCGGTGTGCTCCGCCACGAAGACCTCAAGCTGGCGAACGCCACCGGTGTCGGCAACAAGGTCGTCCTCTTCGGCGCCCGCACCGGCGGCGACGGCATCGGCGGCGCCAGCATCCTCGCCTCCGACTCCTTCGACTCCACCGGCCCCACCAAGCGCCCGGCCGTTCAGGTCGGCGATCCCTTCGCCGAGAAGGTGCTCATCGAGTGCTGCCTCGAGCTCTACCGCGGCGAGCTCGTCGAGGCCATCCAAGACCTCGGCGCCGCCGGCATCTCCTGCGCGACGAGCGAGCTGGCCGCGAACGGCAACAGCGGCATGCACGTCTCGCTCGACAACGTCCTGCTGCGCGACCCCACTCTGACCGCTGAGGAGATCCTCATGTCCGAGTCGCAGGAGCGCATGATGGCGATCGTCGCGCCGGAGAAGCTCGACGCGTTCCTCGAGGTCGTGAAGAAGTGGGACGTCGAGACCAGCGTGCTCGGCGAGGTCACCGGCGACGGTCGCCTCGTCATCGACTGGCAGGGCGAGCGCATCGTCGACGTCGACCCCTCGACGGTCGCGGTCGACGGTCCCGTCTACGACCGCCCGGTCGCCTACCCCACGTGGATCGACGCGCTCCAGGCGGATGCTGCGGAGCTGCTCCCCCGCTCGAACGACACGGAGACGCTGAAGGAGCAGTTCCTCGCCCTCGTCGCGAGCCCGAACCTGGCGGACACGCGCTGGATCACCAACCAGTACGACTACTACGTGCTCGGCAACACCGCGCTCGCCTTCCCCGACGACGCCGGCATGATCCGCGTGGACGAGGAGTCCGGCCTCGGCTTCGCCATCGCCACCGACGCCAACGGCCGCTACTGCCAGCTCGACCCCTACGCGGGCGCGCAGCTCGCCCTCGCCGAGGCCTACCGCAACGTGGCCGTCACCGGTGCCGTTCCCACGGCCATCACCGACTGCCTGAACTTCGGCTCGCCAGAGAACCCCGAGGTCATGTGGCAGTTCGGCCAGACCGTCGACGGCCTCGCCGACGGATGCTTCGAGCTGGGCACCCCCGTCACCGGCGGCAACGTCTCGTTCTACAACCAGACCGGCGACGTGCCGATCCACCCGACGCCGCTGGTCGGCGTGCTCGGTCTCATCGAGGACGTCTCGCGCCGCATCCCCTCCGGATGGCAGGACGAAGGGCAGAACATCTACCTCCTCGGCACGACCTCCACCGAGCTCTCCGGCTCGGCGTGGGCCGATGTCGTGCACGGTCACCTCGGCGGCCTGCCGCCCAAGGTCGACCTCGCCGGCGAGAAGCGCCTGGCCGGTCTCATCGGCGCCGCCCGCGACGAGTGGCTGATCTCCTCCGCGCACGACCTCTCCGAGGGCGGGCTCGCTCAGGCCCTCGCCGAGGGCGTCATGCGCTTCGGTGTCGGCGCACGCGTCTGGTTGAGCGAGATCATCGAGCGCGACGGCGTGGATGCTGCCACCGCCCTCTTCTCCGAGTCGACCGGCCGCGTGCTGGTCACCGTCCCGCGCGAGGACGACGTCAAGTTCCGCGGCCTGTGCGAGGGCCGCGATTACCCGGTGCTGCGCATCGGCGTGACCGACACCGAGGCGCAGCTCGAGGTGCAGGACGTCTTCACCATCTCGGCATCCGAACTGCGCGAGCGCTCGCAGGCCACGCTTCCCGCATACTTCGGCCCGACCGTCACGGAGTCGGTCGACGCCTGATGAGCGAGCTCGACACCCGCGACGACGACTACGGCGACCTCGGCGAGCGTCGTAATCGCCGCGTCAGGATCGTGGCCTGGGTGACGATCATCGCCCTGCTCATCGGCGGCGGCGGCGCGACCGTGCTCTCCCTGCTGTTCGGCTGATCCGTGGCCGTCTCGGCTGAGAACCTGCCCGCGCTGCTGCGTCGTGTCGACCGCCTCGCGGCCGGCCGACAGCGCGACCTGCGCGCGGGCGGCGACCTGGCGTCGGTGCAGCGCAGCTTCCGCGCGATCGGCTGGATCCTCGCCGTGGAGATCGTCATCAGCGTCTCGGCCATCGGCATCGCCGGGATGAATCTGCTCACCGGCAACCCTGACGGCTTCGCCGTCTGGATGCGCGTGCTCGTGGTGTTCGGCCTCACGGCGGGGCTCACGTACTTCGCACTGCGCGCCTCCGCCGGCTGGTACTGGGCGTACTCGCGGTTGCGGCTGTTCGCGCGCATCTTCCCGATCGTGACCCTGGTCACCGCCGCGATCCCGGGGCTCTATCCGCTGTGGATGGTCATCGAGCAGATCATCTTCTCGCTCCTCATGTTCGTGGTCGGCGAGATCGCCGGCACGGATGCGATGCGCACCGTTTTCGCGAAGGCGACGCTGCGAACGGCGGGCCCCGATGAGCGATGACCCTCGCGCTCGCCTCGAACGCCTGCGCGGCGATGCGCTGAGCAGGGTCGAGTCCGCGGTGGCGGCGCTGGCCGCGCTCACGCACGACCGCGAGGGCGCGAACGACGACGACGAGCACGATCCGGAGGGGGTCACGCTGTCGTCGGAGTGGTCGCGCTTGATGGCGTTGTCCGACGCGGCGCAGGGCGAGCTCCGTGAGGTCGAAGACGCCCTGGCCCGTGTGGATGCCGGCACCTATGGCGTGTGCACGTCGTGCGGGGCGGCAATCCCTGCAGCTCGGCTCGAGGTGCGGCCGTTCGCCGAGCTCTGCGTGTCCTGCGCGTCGCGCTGACGCCGCCGCGTGCTGGCGTCGAGGCGTTCAGCCGAGACCGGCGAACCCCGCGATCGCGCAGATGGCGCCGCTGACGAGGAGCACGGCTCCGCCGAGCGCCCCGCACCAGAAGCTCCGCGCCGCTTTGTCGTCGGGCAGGAACACGGCGAGCACCGCGACAGCGGTGACGAGCACACCGGTGACGAAGAAGATCGGCTGGCCGAACACCCACGCGAGCGGGAGGAAGTGGATGCCGACGACGGCGAGCACGAGCACAGGGATGAGGTCCTGACGCTTGCGTCTCGTGGCGACGATCGCGAGCACGATGATCGCGATCACCTCGAGCCAGAAGACGACGAGGTAGATGACCGAGGCCGTTCCGCCGAAGGCGATGGCGGTGGGGGCGTCCCAGTTCCTGATCACCGTGGGAAGGTTGATCCCGGCGAGAGTCGCACCGCCCAGGCCGATGGCCGCCAGCACCACCCGCCAGATCCAGTGCTTGGGCGGGCGCTCCTGCGCCCATCCGGACCAGACGAACGCGGCGATGCCGAAGATGACGCCGGTCATGAGCAGGTCCCTGGGGAAATCCGTGATGATCATGTCGCCCTTCCGTTGCGGGTCACCCTAGCGGACGCCTCAGCGGACGAAGGGATGCGGGCCGTTCCTGACCTCCGTGCGGGGAACGATGGCGCGAGGCCCCGCCGCTAGGCTGGCAGCATCATGGATGCGTTCTGGCTCTGGTTCGAGGACTACTGGTGGATCGCCTTCCCCGTCGGCTTTGCCGCGTGGGGCGGCATCAGTGCGCTCTACGCCTCCTCGGAGCGCGCGGCGAAGCGGCGCCACCAGCGCAAGATGGAGAGCATCCGCGTCAAGGGCGAGATCAAGGCGGCGCAGATCGCCGCGCGCAGCGGCCAGCAGGCACCGACGAAGCCGCTCGAGGTCGCCTCCGCTCCCGCCGTGCCCCCGAACCAGCTGCTGGAGCGCCTGCTCGTCGAGCACGACGAGATCACCGCGCGGTGGCTCGACTACGAGCTCGACGTCGCCAAGCTCATCGCCTTCCCCGCCATGAGCGACGGACGTCAGCCGCTCACCGCCGCGTTCCTGCGCGCGAAGAAGATCGCCGACACGCTGCGCCCGGCATCCGCGACCGCTCCCGTCACCGAGCGCGAGGTCACCGAGTACCTGGATGCCGTCGGCAACTACGCCGTCGCCTTCGAGGTCGCCGAGCGCGATGCCAGACGCCTGCGCGATTCCACGTTCTCGGACGCCGAGCGCAAGAAGCTCGACCGTGCGAAGAAACTGCTCACGGTCGCGGTGGACGAGTCCGCCACCCAGGCTGAGCGCAATCTCGCCTACAAGCGCGTGCGCGAGGAGCTCGACGGTCTCATCCTGCTCTCGGATGCCGCCGTCGAGGTCCTCGAGAAGAAGGTCGCGCGGGAGATCGACGGGGGAAATGCCTCATGAGGGCGGAGAACGTCACCGGTCCCGTCGCCAGCCACGCCGAGGGCCCCGTCTGGTGGCAGGGATGGGGTGGGCTGCGCTGGGTCGACGGCCACGCGGGTGACCTCCTGACCCTGCGCGAGGACGGCATCCACCGGATGCACCTGGACGACGGCTACGCCGCATTCGTCCGGCCGCGCAGCAATGGCGGGTTCGTCGCCTTCGGCCGGCGCACCCTGTATCTCGCCGAAGAGCCGCATGGGCCGGTGCGCGCCGCACAGGAGTTCGACCTCGGCGATGCCCGCTTCAATGACGGCACGGTGGATCCGCAGGGGCGGCTGCTTGCCGGGTCGATGGCGGGAGCGGGTGCAGGCCCCGTGGGGCGACTGCTGCGCATCGACCGCGAGGGCACGGTGCAGACCGTCGTCGACGGGGTCACGATATCCAACGGCGTCGCCTTCTCGCCGGACGGCACCATCGCCTACTACGTCGACACCGTGACCGGACGCGTCGACCGCTTCGACGCGCGCGATGGCGAGCTCGTGGAGCGGCGGCCGTTCATCGAGATCCCGTCGGACCAGGGCTTCCCCGATGGCCTGACGGTCGCAGCGGACGGCAGCGTCTGGGTGGCGCTGTGGAACGGGCACGCCGTGCACGGGTACGACGCGGACGGCATCATGCGCGAAAGCATCGAGCTCCCCGTGCCGCAGGTCACCGCCTGCACCTTCGGCGACGACGACCTCTCGACGCTGTACATCACGACCTCCGCGCAGGATCTCGGCGACGACCACGGCACCGCCGCCGGCTCCGTCTTCGCCGTGCGCCCAGGGGTGACCGGGCTGCCGGTCACCCCCTACGCCGGCTGACACCCGCCGCCTCTCCGCTCGCCGAGGCGGCCCCCGCTCGCTGAGCCTGTCTCCCCGCTCGCTGAGCCAGTCTCCCCCGCTCGCTGAGCCTGTCTCCCCCGCTCGCTGAGCCTGTCTCCCCCGCTCGCTGAGCCTGTCGAAGCGAACCCGTCGCACGCCCCCTTCGACAAGCTCAGGGAGCGGAATCCCCGCTCAAGGAGCGGAATCCCCGCCCAGGGAGCGGAATCCCCGCCTAGGGAGCGGAATCCCCGCTCAGGGAGTCAGATGACGACCCGACGCACGCGCTGCCGCTGGGCGCCGAGGCCCTCGATCTCGATGCGCATCTCATCGCCATCGGCGAGGTACGGGAAGCGTCCTGACAGCGCCACGCCCTCCGGGGTCCCGGTGTTGATGACGTCTCCCGGCTCCAGCACCATGTACTGGCTGAGGTGGTGGACGAGCTCCCGCACGCCGAAGACCATGTCCGACGTCGACGAGTCCTGTCGCGGCTCGCCGTTCACCCGGGAGCGCAGCCGGAGCGACTGCGGGTCGACCTCATCCGCCGGCACGAGCACCGGGCCGAGCGGATTGAACGTCTCGGCGCACTTGCCCTTGGACCATTGACCGCCGGACACCTCGATCTGGAACGCCCTCTCGGAGACGTCGTTCGATACCGTGTACCCGGCGATCACGGCATCCGCATCTGCCGGTGAGGCGAGATAGCGCGCACGCCGACCGATCACGACGGCCAGCTCGACCTCCCAGTCGACCTTCTCCGCGCCGGGCGGCAGGAGGACGTCGTCGTCCGGCCCGACGACGGTGTTCGGATGCTTGAAGAAGACCACCGGCTGCGCGGGCGGCAACGCACCCGACTCCGCGGCGTGAGCGGCGTAGTTCATGCCGATGCAGACGACGGCCTGGGGCCGCGCGATCGGCGCACCGATGCGGAGTCCGGCGATGCCCTCGGCCACCGGAAGGGATCCGGCAGCGAGGGCGGCACGGATGCGGGCGATGCCGTCCGCGGCGAGGAACGCGCCGTCGATGTCCGCCGTCAGCGCGGAGAGGTCGCGGATCGTCCCCGCGTCGTCCCGCACGAACGGGCGCTCCTCTCCTGCGGCGCCGAGTCTCAAGAGTTCCATGTCCGCTCCTCTCCGTCAGCGGGCGTCCGCGTACGCGGGGTTGACGATCGGCACGCTCGCGCCCGCGAGGTATCGGATGATGTTGTCCGCCGCATGCACGGGCAAGTCCGCCAGCGCTTCGGGCGAGAACCACGCGGCGTGCGGCGTCAGCAGGACCTGATCGAGTTCGCGGAGCGGGGAGCTCATCGCCAGCGGCTCGCCGGCGAAGACATCGAGGGCCGCAGCACCGAGGTGCCCGGATCGCAGGGAGGCGGCCAATGCGTCCTCGTCGATGAGCGGGCCACGGCAGGTGTTCACGACGACAGCGCCCTGCTTCATCGTCCGCAGCGCATCCTCGTCGATGAGGTGCCTCGTCGATGCGGTGAGCGGAACGTGCAGCGTGAGGAGGTCCGCACCGGCGATCGCCTCGGCGATCTCGACCGGCTCGCAGCCGGCAGCGCGCACGGCTTCGTCGGAGGCGTAGGGGTCGGCGACGATCACGCGGAAGCCGAGCGCCCTGCAACCGCGGGCGACGAGGGATCCGATCCGGCCGAAGCCGAGCACTCCGACGGTCGTTGCCGAGGGCCGCACGGCCATCGGGCTAGCGTCGACCGCCCGCCATGCGCCGGCGCGGACAGCGCGGTCGTATGCGACCAGCCCTCGCGCCTGGGTCATGATCATGGCGATGGTGTGCGCCGCGACCTCCTCGATGCAGTAGCTCGGCGTGTTCGCCACCGCGATCCCCCTGGCCGTCGCCGCCTCGACATCGACCATGTCGTAGCCGATGCCGACGCGGCTGATGATCTCGAGGGCGGGCATCCTGTCCATCACCTCGCCGGTGATCGACGCCCATTGGACGACGAGACCTCTGGCGCCCGCTCCCGCGGCGACGATGTCCTCGGCAGAGGCGGACGCCGCGCGCACGGCGCGGAGGTCGCCTCGACGCAGCGTCTGCTCGATGACGGTTCCTGGCAGGTCGCAGTCGCTCACGACGATGAGGGGAGGGGTCATGATGTGATGCTATAGCAAATAGCGGGTGAGCTCGCGCGCGAAGGCAACTTTGCTATAGCGTTTGACCATGACCACTCGTCGCGCCCTCATCACCGGCGCGAGCTCCGGCATAGGCACCGCCGCCGCCCTCGAGCTCGCCACCGAAGGCACCGCCCTCTGGATCACCTACACGGGCAGGGAGGCGGAGGCCGCCGGGGTGGCCGCCGACTGCCTCGCCGCAGGTGCTCCGGAGGCGCACGTCTCGCGGCTCGATCTGCGTGACCCGGCATCCATCGACGACCTCGTCGTAGACCTCACGGCGCAGTGGGGCGCGCTGCACGTGCTCATCAACAACGGCGGCGTTTGCCCCTACACGCCCTACGACGACATCGAGATCGACGAGTGGGATGCCGTGATGGAGACCAACGCCCGCGGCACGTTCCTGCTCACCAGGGCCGCCCTGCCGTTGCTGCGCGCTGCTGAAGGCGACCGGTCGGTCGTCAACATCTCCTCGATCGCCGGGCAGGTCGGCGCACTCCAGACCGGGATGCACTATGCCGCGAGCAAGGGCGCGATCCTCGCGCTGACCCGCAGCTTCGCCAGGCATCTCGCCGGCGAGAGCATCCGCGTGAACGCCGTCACCCCCGGCCCGGTGGCCAGCGCCATCACCGACCAGCTCCAGGGCGAGGGCCGTGCGAAGCTCGCGTCGTCGATCCCGCTCGGCGACTTCGGGCAGCCGGCCGATGTCGCATGGATCATCGCCGCGCTCGCCTCGGAGCGCTCCCGCTTCATCACCGGGGCCACCTACGACGTCAACGGAGGAGTTCGCATTGACTGAGCACCGGACAGCGGTCGACACCGTCCGCGCACAGCTGGACGCGTTCAACGCCCACGATCTGGAGGCCTTCGTCGCGACCTACGCGGTGGATGCCGTGATCACCGGCGTCTCACCCGAGCCGATCACCGGCCGGGCGGAGATCCGGGCGTTCTACGAGCCCCGCCTCGCGAACCCGGAGCTGTCGTGCGAGATCGATGCCCAGGTGCTCTTCGGGGAGCGCTGGGTGGTCGCGCACGAGCAGGTCGTCAACGCCGGCGTCGCGACGGAGACCATCGCCACGTTCGACGTGGTGGGAGGGCTCATCGCGCGCGCCTCGATGCTCAAGGCCTGAGCGCCGAAGCGCGGCCGCTCGCCGAACGCGTCGAAGCGCGATTGCTCCTGCGGGGCCGCGCCCTTCGACAAGCTCAGGGAGCTAGAGGGGAAAGCCCGTTCGCTGAGTCTGCCGAAGCGATTGCTCGCTGAGTCTGCCGAAGCGATTGCTCGCTGAGTCTGCCGAAGCGATTGCTCGCTGAGCCTGTCGAAGCGCGTCAGCTCGCTGGGTCTGCCGACGCGGGCTACCGGCCCTCGAAACGGGCGCGGAGCGCCTGGTCGACGGTGATATCTCCGAACGAGGCCGTCCACGCACCATCGACCGCGATCGACTGACCGCTGAGGTACGGCGCCTCCCCCGACAGCAGGAAGGCGGCGAGCGCGGCGACCTCCTCCGCGCGCGCGATGCGCCCCATCGGCGGTCCCTCCGCGAGCGCCCGCTCCGCAGCCGCCGGATCCGGCGAACCGGCGATCTGCGCTGCGAGGTGGGGAGTCATCACGCCACCGGGCGCGATGGCGTTCGCCCGGATGCCGAGGCCGCCGTACGTCACCGCGAGACTCCGGGTCAGCGCGTCGATGCCGCCCTTGGTGAACTCGTAGGCGGCGTGGTCGATGAAGCTGGCCCGTCCGTGGATGGAACCCACGTTCACGATCGAGCCGGGCACGCCCTGGTCGACGAACGCGGTGACGGCGGCCGAGCTCCCCCACAGATAGCCGAAACCGTTGATGCCGACGATCTCCCTGACGAGCGACTCGTCCAACTCGTGCAGCGGCGTCCGCTTCGTGATCCCGGCGTTGTTCACCCACCCGCGCAGCGGCGCGTGCCTGATCGCGGCTGCAGCGGCACGTTCATGCATGGCCCGATCCGCCGCGTCGCCGAGGACGACCTCGGCGACCGCGCCCGACTCGGCGCTCCCCGATCCCGGCGAGCGCTCCACCCCGACGACGATCCAGCCGTCGGCGGTCAGCCGCTCTGCGATCGCCCTCCCGATGCCCTTGCCGCTGCCGGTGACGACGACACTGCCAGATGCGTTCATGCGGACTCTCCTCCGAAGTCGAAGACGGATGCTGCGAAGCCGAATCCGAGCCCGGGATCCGACGACGGACGGACGAGGCCGTCGAACGCCGGACCGCCGGTGACCAGCGCCGGCGAAGGGTCATAGGGATTGCCCCCGCGGGCGAAGGTCTCCACGCCGATCCCGAGGTGCGCGGTCACCTCCGGGTACACGTGACCGGAGACCGGCACCCCGCGATCGCCCGCCCACGCGATGAGCTCGCGCGCGGGGGTCACGCCGCCGACTGCGACGACGTCGAGCCGGAGCACATCGACGGCCGCTGCGTCGACGAGCGCCCTGAGCACCGCCGGATCGGTCACCTCGTCGCCGACCGAGACCGGCAGACCGCTCTCGCGCCGGATCCTCGCGCACCCTGCGACGTCCTCGGGGAGCAGCGGGTCCTCGAGCCAGGCGAGCCGCACATCCCCCCATCGCGCGATCTCCGAGAGCGCCTCGTCGGCATCGCGCCACGCGAAGCCGACGTCCACGACGAGACCTGTCGATGACGGGAGCTCCGCATTCAGCAGGGCGATGAGCTCACGCATGTACTCAGGGTCGGGCAGCCGCGAGATCTTGACGGTCGTCCAGCCCTCCGCCTGCGAGAGCACCTCCTCAGCGACGTCCCTGGGCGTCCGGTCGGGGGCGGGGTAGGCCGCGACGAGCATCGAGGGGCGAGGGGCGTCTCCCGTGCCGAGCATCCGCCACAGCGGCACGCCGGCGCGCCGC
Organism: Microbacterium sp. NPDC055903; assembly: GCF_053615555.1. NCBI lineage: Bacteria > Bacillati > Actinomycetota > Actinomycetes > Micrococcales > Microbacteriaceae > Microbacterium > Microbacterium sp. NPDC055903. The sequence goes on from NZ_JBSHCA010000001.1 coordinate 1,098,770, forward strand.
GCGGCGATGTCCCACAGGGCGATGTCGACGAGGCCGATGGCTCGACGGACCAGGCCGACTCGTCCGACGATGGCGCTCCCGCGCAGCATCCGCTCCCACGTCGACGCGGGGTCGTCCGGGTCCGTGCCGATCGCATGCGGGGCGACGAGGCGTTCGACAAGCTCCGCCATCGGCGCCTCCCTGGACAGGCAGTAGGCGAGGCCGGTCGTCCCCTCGGAGTCCCGCACACGCACGGCGCTGTACTCCCGGCGGCTCACCGTCATCGCGCCCAGCCGAAGCGGAGCAGGCAGAGGGAGGATCGTGGTCGCCGTCTCGACGCTGCGGATCGCGCTCATGCGGGCTTCTTCGCCAGCGGGATGCCGTAGTCGACCATGAATCCGCCGTCGACGTACAGGGTCTGACCGTTCATGTAGCGCGCATCGTCGCCGACGAGGAAGCTCACCGCCGCACCGATCTCGCTCGCATCCGCGAGGCGGCGGGCGGGAATGCGTCCGAGGATCGTGTCGAGGTCGAGCGTGCCCTGTTCGATGCCCTGACGGAACACACCGGTGTCGACGTAGCCGGGGGCGACGGCGTTGACGCGCACCCCGCGGGCCGCCCATTCCGCGCCTGCCGTGGCGGTCAAGCCGATCACGGCCGCCTTCGTCGTCGCATAGGGAGCGCGCCCTGCCGATCCGCGCGACGAGATCGAGGAGATGTTCACGATGCGACCCGAGCCGCGGGCGAGCATGCGACGCCCCGCCGCCTGCAGGCAGAGGAACACGCCGTGCAGGTTCACGTCCACGACGGCCGACCACTCCGCCCAGGTGAGGTCCTCGATGCCTCTGTGGCGCTGGATGCCCGCGTTGTTCACGAGCACGTCGATGGGTCCGAGCTCGTTCTCGATCATCGCGAAAGCGCGCTCGACGGCATCGGGGTCGGTCACGTCGAGTTCCCGCCAGAGGATGCCGTCGGGGTTGGCGCCGCCGGTGAGACCTGGCACGCGGTCGGCGGCGACGACGCGGTGGCCGTCCGCGACGAGCCGGCGGCCGATCTCCCAGCCGATGCCGGCGGCGCCTCCGGTGATGACGGCGAGCGGTGCGGGGGTGGGGGTCATTGCGGGTCCTTCGTTGCTTCCGTGCGGGGGTGGGGGTCGAGGAGGGCTGCCACGATGCCGATCGCGTGCTCCTCGAGCAGGTCGAGCGCGCCAGGGGCCAGCGGCGTCTGCCACGCCTGGTACGCGCCGCGGTCATAGGCCTCGCGCGTGGGCAGGTAGACGAAGCCAGGCCCGTTGGTGAGGTTCATGACGACGATGGGATGATCGGGGAACCGTGCTCTGAGCGTGCGCTGCAGCCGGGAGTACGCCTCGCCCGGATGCCCGAGGATGATGGCGTCGCCGAGCCGCCAGGCCCAGACCGGATGCTGCACGGTCGGCCCGTCGATGTACCCCTCGCGGAGGTTGCGGGCGCGGCCGAGGCGTTCCTCGCGGGACCGCGGGTCGATGTCGCGCCATTGCGCGGCGAGCTGCTCCATCGTCGCCAGCTCGCGCAGCGGCAGCTCGACGCTCGACATCTCCCCGGCGGTCTCGGCCCCGCCGGTCGCCGGCTGCGCCGTCCAGATCGCGAGCGGCGCACCGGATTCGACGATGCCGGTCAGCCGCACCTCGGTGCCGGGATCCGGGAGGGCCGCGAGGGCGGCGAGCACCGCGTGACCGAGCGCGCGTCCGTGGCGATCGGCGATGGTCGCATCCCCCGTGTACTGCTCGCGAGGGGCGAGCTCTCCGGACGCTCCCTGGACGAACAGGCACGGCACGCCAGTCGCGGTCTCGACCGTCTCACGCATCGCGCCGACATAGTCCGGCGACACCTCTCTGCTCTGCCATGCGAGCGTCGTGGGATGGCACGCGTAGTTGACCAGCGTGGCGAGCACGGCGCCCGAGGCATCCGACACCCGTCCGACGACGACCGTGTCGTCCGCCTCGCCGTGCGGGTTGAACCCGACGAGCGCCCGGCCGTCGAGATCGAGCTCACGGTCCGCGGCGAGCCCGCACTGTCCCGTCGCCCATTCGATCCGCCCCTCGGCCGCGCGGCCGAGCGCTTCGCGGCCGGCAGCGATACCCGCGGCGGCGATGCTCGCCAGATACTCCGGGATGAGCTCTCCCCCGGGCAGGTGCGCGTCGGCGGCGCAGAGGACGGCGCCGGCATGCGTGTGCGAGAGCGACACCATGAGCTGGTCCGCCTCGAGCCCGAGCCCGCCGAGAATCGCCGATCGCACCCCGCGTTCATCGGCGACGCGTCGCCACCAGGTGCCGTCGACGGCGAGCAGCACGCGGGGCCGCTCGTCCTGACCGACGAGCGCCAGCGCCGTCAGGGTGAAGGGACGGTGCGCCCCTTCGGAGCGCTCCCAGTCGGCGGGTCCCCAGTTCTTCGCGCGGATGCCGACGGGCGGCGTGATGTCTCGCCGGGCGACCGCGACACGCAGCGCGCTGCGCGGGATGCGGATCGCGTCGCCCCGCATCGTCGGCCTATCGGTGACGGTCATGCTGCCTCTCGGAAGGCTGGATCTGCCATAGCATCGGACACGTGCGTACCGTGTCCGACCAGAACATCGCCGCGCAGGTCACGGACGAGCTGCGCGCCGCGATCCACTCGGGCGAGCTTCCTCCCGGCGAACGACTCGTGGAGCGCAAGCTCGCCGCACAGCTCGGTGTCAGCCACATCCCCGTGCGTGAGGCGCTGACCCGGCTCACCGAGGAGCGCCTGGTGGTGCGCGAGCCACGCCGCGGTGCGCGCGTGGCCGAGCTCACCGCATCGGACCTCGAGGAGATCTCGAGCCTGCGGGTCGTGCTGGAGCAGTTCATGGCCGTCCGCGTCCAGGAGCGCTGGAGCGAGGAGTCCGCCGCGCGGCTCGGAGCCGTCGTGGCCGCGATGGCGGATGCCGCCCCCGGCGACATCGCCGAGGTGCTCCGCCAGGACCGGCTGTTCCACGAGACCCTCGCCGAGCTCGCCGAGCACCGCTTCCTCGACGAGCTCAGCACCCGGCTGCGCGGACGCATCGCCGGATTCCTGCACGCGGCGAACGCGACGCTGGACCCTGCCGAGCAGCAGGAGCACGTGCGCAGTCACCAGCAGATCCTCGACGCGATCGCCAGCGGCGACCCCGAGCGGGCGAAGGACGTCATCGCCGAACACGTCGCGACGGCCGTCGCACGCATCCGACTGTCGGAGCCGACGGAGGAGCCCGCTTAGCGGGCGCGCTTCGACAGGCGCAGCGAGCGGGAACTGCTGCGCTTCGACAGGCTCAGCGTGCGCTTCGACAGGCTCGGCAAGCGGGAAGAGACGCACAGCGAGCGGGAAGAGACGCACAGCGGGCGGGGCCGCAGCGCCGAGATCCCCGCGCGCGATCGGCGAGCCAGGCTCAGCGAGCGGGATGCCGGGCTCAGGGGTCGCGTCGGCGCGTGGGGATCTCGACGGCATCATCAGACGGTCACGTTCGCCGCGAGGATGATGTTGTCCGCCTCATCGGGGACGGTGCGCGCCACCGACGTCTCCACATTCGAGGAGTGCAGCAGCGTGGATCCCGTCCCGAAGGCGCCCGCGGCGAGCTCGATCGACCCGCCGTCGAACCGGCACCCCACGGCACGGTAGTGGTTCTTGCCGCCGGTGAGCGAGATGTGCACGCCCTTGCCCGCGAACGTGCTGTCGGCGAGGAGCACGGAGACGGCGCCGTCACCCGTGCGCGAGAGCGCTGCACCCTTCGCGGTGTCGAACCTCGAGCCGCCGACGACCTCGACCGCGGTCTCGGATGCCGTCCCCACGCGCACGTCGGACAGCTCGACGCCGTCGAAGCGCAGCCGGGCCGAGGATGAGCTGAACACGGCATCCCGCTCCCCGCCGACGAGCCTGCCGCCACGGAACGTGACGGCGCCCGCACCGCCGATCTTCATGCCGTTCACCCCGACGAGCGTGGTGTCCACGAAGGTCACCGGCTTCTTCACCGTGGCATTGGTGAGATCACCGGCCGCCACGAACGTGAACTCCGAGGCCTCGATCACGGTCGGCCGCTTCGACGCGTCCGAGGCCTGCGTGATGACGAGGGTGTCGGTGGCCGAGCATCCGCGCAGCTGCGCCCCGTCGGCGTTGATCCACAGCATCCCCGACCCTGCCAGCGAGGGCTTGCCGATGACCTTGACGTCCTCGAGGGTGAGGTCGGTGACCTTCACTCTGGCGACGAACCACGAGCAGACGTGCTGGCGGACAGTGATGCGCTTGGCCGCCGAGCCCCACGCGGCACCCGAGTTCGCGAACGTCATCAGCCCCGAGTTGCCGATGTAGGTGAGGTCGTGCTCGTACTGACCGTGGGTCACGAAAGGCCCTTGGTCGTCGCCGTCGCCGTGACAGTTCTCGACGAGGCAGTAGGCGCTGGCCGTCCAGTCGTTCAGATGCCTGGCGTTGGAGGTGTGCGAGTTGGCGACATAGCCGTACAGGCAGTAGATCTGCTGGGTCATGTAGCCCGCACCGCCGTAGGTGACGGAGGTGGGGTTCGTGAGGTTGCAGGCATCCGTGGTGAAGTACGTGTTCCAGCGGCGCATGATGAGCGGCCAGAACGTCGCGGTCCCGTCGATGTGGTCCACATCGCAGCGCACCGCGTACTCGAACGCCAGCGGATGAGAGCCCGTGTACTGGTCGGTGCCCTTGCCGCGGAACCGCAGGTTCGACACCCGTACGTCCTGCACGGGCTCGACCCGCCGCCAGGTCATCGAGCGGTCCTTGCCCAGCGGCCAGCCGTTCTGGTAGTTCACCCTGATGTGGCTGCCGTCGACGATCTGCGTCACCTGGACGAGTCGCTGCAGCTCGCGCTCCCAGCGCCCGGAGAGGGCATTCACCTCGGCCGCGTACCAGGCCCCGACGGAGAAGAACGAGGAGTCCCCCACCGGGAAGACGTCGGCGAGATCCGGCACGGCCTCGCCGAGCTTCGCCTCGTGCACGTCGTCGGTGACCTTCCCCCGGAAGAACATCACCGCGGCGAAGGGGTCGTCGGCGCCGGCGTTCTCGATGCCCTCCGTGGTCATGAGGTGGTTGCCGAAGTCGAACTCGATCGTGGACCGGGAGAAGATGTGCCGCCGCACGAAGTTCAGATCGGTGTGCGCCTCGATGCGATGGATGCCGGCATCCGCCACCATCGCGTCGAGGGCGTCATCGGCCGGAGCATCCGGACCGAAGATGCCGAACGCACGGAAGTCGAGCACGCCGCTGTGCACGCGTACCCAGACGCCCTTCTTGCCAGCCACGACCGTGCCGCCGTTGACCTCCGGCTTGTCGGTCGTGACGAACCGGAACAGCCCGCCGCCGCCGTCTCCCGCCGCGGCGTACCCCGCGACGGCGATGATGTCGTCCGCCTTGGCGCTCTCACCGGTGAGATCGTCCACGACCGCGACGGAGCCGGCCTGCCGAGACGCCGGCACGATCTGAGGCTGGGCCGCCTGAGCGGGCCGTGCCACCCCGACGGCTGCGATGCCGCCGAGCGCCGCCGCGCCGAAGCCGGCCAGCACCATGCGTCTGGTCCGCCCCTCGCCGGGCGTCGGAGTCTCCTGAAGAATGTCCGTCATCTTTCCTCACCTTTCCTGCGGCAGGGCCGCGATCGGGTGCGGGCCGGGCCCGCACGGTCTCCCCAGACCTCGAGAGCGAGCCGCCTCGGCGGCCGCGATGATGTTGCGGTAGACCGCGCTGGTCCGCCGCGGGTCGACGGGCGCGGCGCCGCCACGCGCGAGCGCGGCGATCGCGTCGGCCGTGCCGCCGTAGCCGAGGGCATCCGCGTCATCGGCGAGGACGAGGGCGCGGATGCCCTCGTCCGTCCACACCCGCACGGCGTAGCGGTCCGGGCCGCCCACCCCGGAGATCGTCACCGAGACCGAGATGCCATCGATATCGGCGTGCACACCCCCGACGAGCTCGGATGCCGTCGGCGCATCCCCTCGTGTGCGCCAGGCAGAGCGGATCTCGGCGCGCCCGCCGGGCAGGAGCACGTCGACCATCTCCCACGCGTGCACGCCGACGTTGACGAGCGTGCCCCCGGCACCGGCCGGGTCATCCTGCCAGTCGGCGCCCTCGACGAGGAATCCGGCGATGTCGTGCTGCGCATGCACCTCGACGGCGTGCAGCCGTACATCGACGAGCTCGGCGGCGAAGCGGACCAGCTCCGGCGCGAAACGCAGCACCGAGGAGGTGGACAGCCGAGGATGCGCGATGGCTTCCCAGGCGGCGAGGCCGGCCGCATCCGCGGCCACCGTCTTGTTGAAGAACACCGGCGCCCCCGCTGCCGCGCACGCCGCCGCGACGTCCGACGCTCTCGGGGTGCGCGGCGTCGCCACCACGGCATCCGCGCCTGCGGCGAGCAGCGCCGGAAGCGTGTCGAACTCCGGTACCGCGAACCGGTCGGCGAACAGCCTGCGTCGCACCGGGTCATCGCCGTCCCACACCCCGACCGGCTCCGCCCCGCGGGCGAGCAGATTCGCGGCGTCCGAGAAGGGGTGGGAGTGCGCGACGCCGGCGAACGCGATCCGCATGGCTCAGCCCATGGTCGCGAGCTGCTCGCGGCTGATCGTGTGCGAGAGCGGCTCACCCGCGGCGAAGGCGGCGACCTCGTCGGCGACGATGCGCCCCTGCCTGAGACGCCCTTCATGGGTGCCGGCCGCCCGATGAGGCGTCAGCAGGACGCCGGGGGCGCTGCGGAACGGGCTGTCCTCCGGAAGGGGCTCCTCGTCGAAGACGTCGATCGCCGCCGAGAGGCGACGCGCGGTCAGCTCGGCAAGGAGCGCGGGCTCGTCGACCAGCCAGGAGCGGGCGGTGTTCACGAGCCCCGCGCCGTCCGGCATGAGCGCGAGCTCCCGAGCGCCGATGAGGTGATGCGTCTCGGGGAGCGTCGGCGCGTGGATCGCGACGATAGACCCGGACCGCAGCCCCTCGTCGAGCGGGACCACACGCGCGCCGAGCGCCTCCGCTTCCTCGTGCGTGAGCGTCGGGTCGGTGAGCAGGGGCTCGGCGCCGAGGGCGCGGATGAGCTCGAGGTACGCCCGACCGGTACGGGATGCGCCGATCACGGCGATCGGAGCGCCGAGGATCTCGTGCTGCACGAGCTCCGGATCCCACCAGCCGCCACCGCGGAGGGCGTCGTGCAGCTGCGGGACCCGGTGCAGAAGCGCGAGAGTGCAGGTCAGCGAGACCTCCGCGACCGACCGCGCCATGCCTGCACCGGCCTGCGTCACGCGGACGCCGCGATCGAAGAGGGCATCCGTGATGAACGGACGGATGCTCGCTCCGGTGTGCGCGACGAGCTGCAGCGAGGGCAGGGTCGCCAGCACCTCGGCGTCGAAGGGGCGTACGCCCCAGCTCGTCACGACCACGCGCACGCGCGAGCGGTCGGCGACCTCGTCGAGGGCGTCGACACGGACCATGTCTCCCCCGAGCAACGCTGCCGCGTCACCGAGACGCGCGAGATCAGCATCCGAGAAGAACTCGCGCATGAGCGGCTCGGACACCGCGAGGACGAGGACCGGAGCGGTCATGCCAGCCACGCATCCCTGTGCTCGGCGATGAAGGCGTCGTCGTGGAGCTCGGGATACGCCAGGCGGACCCGTTCGATCTCCTCCGCCTGCCCCGGGGAGAGCCCCTCGGCCGGGTCGAGGCACCAGACGCCCTCGAACAGACCCTGCTGCCGCAGCACCTCGTGCACGCCGGCGATCACGCCGTGGAACGCATTGCCGGGGTCGAACACGGCCTGGTTGACGTCCACCATGTCCGCCGACGCGGCGCCGAGCTCCCGGTACGCCTGCACGTCGCCGGCGGCCGCGCGGTGGGCCGTGTCCAGCATCCGAACGGCAGCCTGTGTGCCGACGGCCCACTGGCCGAGCAGCCCACCCGCGAACCGCATGGTGCGCTGGCCCTGGGGCGAGTCGACGTGGAACTCCGCGAGCAGGTCCGACACGATCGCGTCGTCGTTGCCGGTGTACAGCGCGATGTCGTCCGCGCGCCCCGATTCCGCAACGCCACGGACGAGCTCGAGCGTGCGGTACCGGTCGAACGGGGCCGACTTCACCGCGACGACCGAGGGGATCTGCGCGAACTCGCGCCAGAAGGCCCGGTCCAGCACAGGCCCGCCGATCGCTTCCTGCAGGTAGAAGCCGATGATGGGCAGCACCTCGCCGACGGCGCGGGCCCTGGCGAGCAGCTGGGCGTCGTCGGCGCCAGGCACTCGGGGGCTCACGAGCACCGCGTCGTACCCCAGCGAGCGGGCGAGCTCGGCCTCGGCCACCGCCTGCGCCATGCCACCCGAGACGCCGGCCACGCGCACGAGGCTCTCGTCCGCACGTCGGTCGAGCTCCTCGGCGGCCAGGGCGAGCACCGGTTCGAACAGGGCGTGCTCCGGATCGCGGATCTCGAACTGCGTCGTGTGCACGCCGACGGCGACGCCACCGGCGCCCGCGTCGACGTAGTAGCGGGTCAGTGCCCGCTGCCGTCGTTCGTCGAGGCGACGCTCCGCGGTGAGGGCCAGCGGATGCGCGGGAATGACCGCGCCGCGGGACAGGGTCTCAGCGGCTGCGACACGCAGCGCGGGGGCGGCTGCCATCAGAACTTCCCGTCCCTGACGGCCCACTTGGTGGGTTTGCTGATCAGCGGCAGTCCGTCCCGGAGCCACCGCGCCTGCCACCGGATGAGCGTCTCGGCGGAGGCCGCGGGATACCCGAAGAGTGCCATGCAGCGGCGCGCATCGCTGAGCAGAGCGGTCGGCTGCGGCTCGTCGACGAAGGCGACCTCGGTGCCGAGGAGCTCGGCGAACCGGCGCGCGACCGACTCCACGCTCAGCAGCTCCGGACCCGTGAGGTTGATCGTGAAGACCTCTTCCGAGGCATGCACGAGGCTGCGCAGCACGACCTCGTTCGCGTAGCCCTGCCAGATGACGTTCACGTTCGACGTCGCGAGCGAGACGGGCTCGCCGGCCTGCACGGCCCGTCCGATATCGGCGAGGACACCGTACCGGAGGTCGACGGCGTAGTTCAGCCGGATGATCGACACCTTCGTGCCGCGTTCCTGCGCACCGAACTCGAACACCCGCTCCCGCCCGAGGCACGACTGCGCGTACTCGCCGATGGGCGCCGGGGAGACGTCCTCCGATGCACCGCCGGACGCCGCGGCGACGAACGGGTACACGTTGCCTGTGGAGAGCACGGCGATCGTGCTCTTGCGGTAGCGGCGGGCCACCCGGTCGGGAAGAGCCGCGTTGACCTCCCACGCCCATGAGGCGTTGGTCGCCGCGCCGAACTTGGCGCCGACCATGAACACGACGTTGTCCGCGTCGGGGAGCCCGGCCAGATCATCGTTCTCGATGAGGTCGAAGGGCACGACGACGACGTTCGCCGCCTCGAGCCTTTCGCGGATGGCCGCGTCGCCGAAACGGGACACCGCGTAGACCGTGTCGGACGCACGCCCCGCGGCGTCGAGCCCACGACGGGCCAGCATCGCCAGGGTCGGGCCCATCTTCCCGCCCGCGCCGAGGATGACGAGGTCGCCGGCGCCCTTCGCCAGATCTTCGATGAGGCCCTGGCTCGGGGTGCCGAGCGCCTCTTCCAGTTCCGCCTCGGAGGCGAAGCCCTGCTGTGTCACGTCGTTCTTTCCTTCCATCAGCCCTTGATCCCCGTGCCGGTGACGCCCTCTTGCACATAGCGCTGTGCGATCAGGTACGCCATGAAGATCGGGATCAGCGCGACGACCGACCCCGCCAGCATCACGCTCAGCGGAACGTCCTGCTGCTGCAGCGAGGAGATGCCGACCGTGAGGGTGAACATGTCGTTCGACTTCGCGATGATCAGCGGCCAGAGGAAGTCGTTCCAGTGCCACAGGAACACGAAGATGCCGAGGGTTGCGAGCACGGGCTTGCACAGCGGAAGCACGATCCGCAGGAAGATCCGGAACTCCCCGGCGCCGTCGATGCGGGCGGCCTCGAAGAGCTCGTCCGGCAGGCCCTCGATGAACTGGCGCATGAGGAAGACCGCCTGTGCATTGGCGAGCGTCGGCAGGATCAGACCCCAGTACTCGTCCACGCCGCCGATGTTCGCCATGAGGATGAACGTCGGGATGAGGGTGACGTGGAACGGGACCATCACCATCGACAGGAACGACCAGAACATCACCTCCTTGCCTGCGAACCGCTTCTTCGCGAACGCGTAGCCGGCCAGCGCCGACAGGAAGAGCACGGCGACGACCGAGACGAGCGAGTACACCAGCGTGTTGAACAGCCAGACGAGGATGTTCTGCCCGCCGAGCACCTGCGCGTAGGAATCGAAGGAGATGCCGCCCCACGGCAGCAGGGACTCGGGGAAGTTGACGACCGCGCCAGGCTTCAGGCTCAACACGACCATCGCGTAGAACGGGAAGAAGCTGAAGATCGCGGCGATGCCCAGCCACAGCCAGCGCAGCACCACACCCTTGCCTGTGGGCTCCAGCGCCCGGTAGGAGCGCTGCTTCCCGCGCGGATTCACGGTCGAGACGGCGGTGGTCATTTCTGCTTTCCGATCACGAGGCGCTGGATGAGGGCGACGACGAGGGTCATGATGAACAGCGCGACACCTGCCGCGGCCGCGTAGCCGTAGTTGAAGTACTTGAAGCCCTGGTCGTAGATCAGGTACACGAGCGAGTAGCTGGCGTTGGCCGGGCCGCCCTGGGTCATCACGTAGATGACGTCGAAGACCTGGAACGCCGCCGTGGTCTCGATCACCGCGAGGAAGAAGACGGTCGGTCGCAGGTACGGCAGGATGATGTAGCGGAAACGCTGCCAGGCGTTCGCCCCGTCGACGAGGGCCGCCTCCTCGAGCTCGCGCGGGATGTCCTGCATCGCGGCGATCATGATCATCATCCCGTAGCCGAAGCGCGACCAGACGCCGACGACGACGATCGCGGGGACGACGAGCACGGTGCTCGCCAGCCACGAGCCGCCAAGGCCGAGAGGCGCCATGAGCGCAGACCACGGTCCGCTGCTGGAGAAGATCCACACGAAGATGGAGCCCGCCAGCACCAGCGAGGTGATCACCGGCAGGAAGAAGATCGAGCGGAAGAACCGGGCGCCACGGAAGGCCCTGCGGACACCGAGCGCCATCACCGTCGACAGCGCGAGAGAGATCGGGACGGCGAGAACCGTGTAGACGAGGGTCGTCGACAGGGCGCGCCAGAACAGCGGATCGGCGATGAGCCGCTGGAAGTGGTCGAGGCCGCGCCAGGCGATCTCGCCGGAGATGTCGTAGTCGAAGAAGCTCAGGGCGACGCCGACGATGGCGGGCCCGAAGCGGAAGGCGAGGAAGAGGAGGAAGGCCGGCAGCACGAAGAGCAGGGCGACGCGCGCTTCGCGACGCGCGAGCACGCGCCGCGTGAGGCCGGGTGGTCTTGTGCCGGGTCGCACAGTGGTCATGTCAGTACCTCGTATCGGGGGTGGGGGTGCGGCCGAGGCCGCACCCCCACCGTGAGCGAATCAGCAGGTCACTTCAGCAGCGGGGCCGCGGCGGTCTCGGCATCCGTCAGCGCCTGCTCCGGCGTCTTCTGACCGAGCAGCGCCGCCTGGATCTCCGGCGAAAGGACACCCATGACCTCGCGGGAGGCGGTGTTCAGCTCGCCGACGGTCGTGTTCGGGACGTACTGCTCGACCTGGCCCAGCAGCGAGTCCGCGGGGTAGATCGGGTCGCCCTCGAGGGCAGAGAAGTAGCCGGCGGCCTCGAGGTACGGAGTCACGACCTCGGCACTGGTGGCGAACTCGGCGAAGGCACCGGCCATCTCCTTGTCACCGGCGCCGCTGAGCATCGCGAGCGTGCCGACCGTGCCGTATGCGACGGACTCCTCATCCGTGAGCGGCGCGAGGACGGTGATGTTCTCCTCGCCCCAGAACGGCTCGAGCTCGGTGACGACGTTGTTCCAGGTGCAGCCGACCTTGCCCTGCGCGATGAGCGTCTGCTCGAGCGGCACCGACGTGGTCAGCGCGTCGGGGTCGAGCGCGCCCATGTCGGCCAGCTCGGTGAGGAAGGACAGCGCCTCGACGCCCTCGTCGCCGGCGAAGCCGATCTCGCCCTCGTCGGTGAAGACCTCACCGCCGGCCTGCCACAGCAGCGGGTAGAAGGTCATGTTGAGGGTGTTCTCGGCGGATGCCGGGTAGTTGGCCACGTACATGCCCGCGTCGACGAACTTCGGGGCGATCTCCAGGATGTCGTCCCAGGTCTCGGGGAACTCGGTGACGCCCGCCGCGTCGAACGCGGCCTGGTTGCAGATCAGGGTCTGCACGCTGGTGAGCATCGGCGCGCCCATGAGGCCGCCGTCGAGCGTGATCGAGTCCGCGACGTTGTCGAGGATCGAGTCCTTGTACTCGGCGCTCAGGTAGTCGTCGATGGGCTCGATGGAGGACTCGTATGCGGCGAGCTGGTCGGGCACGAGGTAGACGAGGTCCGGACCCTTCTTCGCGGCGATCGCGGTCTGCAGGCTCTCGTCGCGGTTGGCCCAGGGGAAGATCTCGTAGTCGACCGTGACGCCCTCGTGCTCGGCCTCGAAGTCGGCGATCGTCTCGTCCCAGAACGCCTTGTGCGCGGCTTCGTCCGCGATCACGGGGTAGATCCAGACGGTGACCTCCTTGTCACCTTCGGCGGCGGTGCCGCCGCCGGCAGAACATCCGGCCATCAGACCGACGGCGGCGAGTCCTGCGACCGCGCCGGTGAACTTAGTGAATCGCATCATGCTCCTTTGCTGGGACCATCCAGGGGTGGAGCTATTATGACATCGTAGTGTGATAATTGGTCAAGGGGTGCGATGTAACGAGTTTGTTAACCGCAGGATTCCAGAGATTCCGTCATGTTTCCCGATCTCTCGATTTCCGTGAACGCGGTGTGCTAATTTGTTCGCACGTTGCCGAAGCACGTCACAGACGCCGAGGAGAGGAGGCGAGGATGAGCCCCGCCGCACCGGCTCCCGTCGCCGTCCGCCTGGCCCTGCATCTGCGCGAGCACGGCCCGCACACGGTCACCGAGCTCGCCCAGGCGATCGAGGTGTCCCGCACCTCCGTCGAGACCGCGCTCGGCACCCTCGAGGGCAGCGGCATCGTCGCGGATGCACCGGCCCCCGCCGCCAAGGGCGCCGGTCGCCCCGCGCGGCGCTACGCCTTCCAATCCTCGGCGGGAGTCGTCGTCGGCGTCGACGTGGGTGCGCACAGCATCCGCGTCCTGTTCGCCGACCTCGCCGGGGTCGTCATCGCGCACCGCAGCGCCGACGGCCTGCGCCCGGATGCCGACGGCGCGACCCAGCTCGACCAGGTCGTCGCCGTGGTGACCGAAGCCGCGGTGGACGCCGGCATCCCGCTCACCCGCTTCCGCGCCGTCGGCGTCTCGCTGCCGGGCATCGTGGATGACAACGGGCGGGTGCTCGCCTCCGTGGTCATCCCCACCTGGGCGGGCATCGACATCGTCGCGCACCTGCGCTCCGCGTTCGCGTGCCCGATCGTCGTCGACAACGGCGTACGGCTGGCCGCGGTCGCCGAGCACCACCTCGGTGCGGCACGGCTGATCAACGAGGTGCTCTATCTCTCGGTCGGCAACCGCATCGCCGCCGGCCTCATCCTCGAGGGGCGGCCGCGCCGCGGGGTGCACAATGTGGCCGGCGACATCGGTCGACTCGCCTTCCGCGGTCTGAACGCCCGCACCGGACAGATCGACTGGCGGGCCGCCGATAACGCCGAGGCCGTGTTCCGCCGGGCCGAGCAGGGCGACGCCGAAGCGCGCCGCGAGCTGGACGCGTTCGTCGACGAACTGGCGCACGGCATCGCAACGCTCGTGATGACCGTCGACCCGGCGATCGTCGTGATCGGCGGGGGGCTCTCGCTCGCCCGCGAACGTCTGCTCGTACCGCTGCGCGAAGCGGTGGCCACGCACATCGGTCTCCCCATCGACGTGCCGATCGTGGGCGCCCGCCTGGGTGCGGAGGCCGCAGCCCACGGCGCGCTCGCCTTCGCCTTCGCCCGCTGCACGAGCGACATCTACGGCATCCCGCAGATGTCCTCTCCCCCCCTCACCCCGCTGCCGCAGGCCACGCCCGTCGCAGCGGACGCCTGATACTCGAAAGGACTCCATGTCCGAGCTCACAGTCGGCCTCATCGGCGCCGGCGGAATCTCCCGCGTGCACGCGGACGCCTGGCGCGCGCTCGGCGCCACAGGCATCGTGACCTCGCTCGCGGGAGCCGAGGAGATCGCCGCCGAGTACGGCTTCACCGTCGCACCGGACGTGCCGTCGCTGCTGCCCCAGGTCGACATCGTCGACATCGTCACCCCGAGCGGAACCCATCCGGCGTTCGCCCTCGCGGCGATCGCCGCGGGCAAGCACGTCGTCTGCGAGAAGCCTCTGGCGCCGACGGCGGAGGCCGCTCAGAAGATCGTCGACGCGGCCGACGCGGCGGGCGTCCGGATCTTCCCCGCACACGTCGTGCGGTACTTCCCCGAGTACGCCCGCATCAAGGCCGACGTGGATGCCGGGGCGATCGGGGACGTCGCCACGCAGCGCTTCTTCCGGATGGGCTCCGCGCCGATCGCGCCCTGGTTCTTCCAGGAGTCGACGGGCGGCGGGGTGATCCGCGACCTGATGATCCACGACATCGATCAGGCGCTGTGGATGGCAGGCCCCGTGACGGACGTCTACGCCGTGCAGAACCCTCCGACGGTCGACGATCGCGTACCGGCACCCGTGACGGCGCAGGTGGTGCTGACCCACGCGAACGGCGTGATCACGCATCTGCAGTCGACCTGGGTGTCACCCGGCATCCCGTTCCGTACCGCGGTGGAGATCTCCGGTTCGCAGGGACGCCTGTCGTATGCGAGCGGTGCGGACTCCTCGCTGCTGCGGGACACCGCGCCGACGGCCGCGACCGACTACCTGCCGCCGATGTCCCCGGAGGACAGCCCGTACTTCCGCGAGATCGAGGACTTCGTCGCCGCGATCCGCGGTGACGCCCCGGCACGCGTCACCGGCCATGACGGCGTCGCCGCCGTGGCGGTGGCCGAGGCCGCCTACGCATCCATCGCCGCGGGTCGCCCCGTCTCACTCCCGGAGGTCGCCCGATGACTCTCAGGATCGCCGTGCTCTCCTTCGCCCACGGGCATGCGCTGAGCTATGTGTCCGCCCTGCAGCGGATGCCGGATGTCGAGCTCATCGCGACCGACCCCGATGGTGCGACCGCACCGGATGCGGCGAAACGCGGGGCGGCACTGGCCGCCGAGCTCGGCGTGGACTACGTCGAGACCTACGACGAGGCGTTCGCATGGGGGCCGGATGCCGTCATCGTGACCGCCGAGAACGCACGGCATCGCGACCTCGTGCTGCGCGCGGCGGATGCCGGGGTGCACGTTCTGTGCGAGAAGCCGCTCGCGACGACCGTCGCCGATGCGATCGCCATGCGCGAGGCGTGCGAGCGGGCCGGAGTCACCCTCACGGTCGCCTACCCGGTGCGGTTCGCGCCGGAGTTCCGCGACGCGCTGGCCGAGGTGCGAAGCGGCGCGCTCGGCCGCGTGATCGGCGTGACCGGCATCAACAACGGCAAGCTGCCCGCCGACCGCGCCTGGTTCACCGACCCCGGCCTCGCCGGCGGAGGCGCCCTCGTCGATCACGTCGTGCACTGCGCCGACCTGCTCGACGAGCTGCTCGACGAGCGCGCGGCATCGGTGCGGGCGGTGTCGAACGGCATCCTGTACGCCGGGCACGACCTGGCCGTCGAGACCGGCGGCATGGTGACGGTGACGTATCCGAGCGGGGTGATCGCGACGATCGACTGCTCCTGGAGCTGGCCGACCACCTCGCCCACCTGGGGCGGCCTGACGCTGCAGATCGTGGCCGAGCGCGGCACGATCACGGTCAGCCCCTTCGCGAAGGGCGTCGGCGGACACGATGCCATGGGCGAGACATGGACACCGACGGGGCCGGACCTCGACGCCCTGTTGCTGGCGTCGTTCGTCGCGGGGCTTCGGGAGGGCCGTCAGATCCAGCCGGATGCCGGGGTCGGCATCCGCACCGTCGAGATCGTGAAGGCCGCACAGGCCTCCGTGTCTGCCGGCGGACAGGTGGTCGCTCTGGTCTGACCGGGCTGCTTGTCGAAGCGCGCCCATGAGGCCGCACCCTTCGACAGGCTCAGGGAGCGGCCCTGCTCCGTTCACTGAGCACCCCTGCTCCGCCCGCTGAGCACCCCTGCTCCGTTCACTGAGCATCCCTGCTCCGCTCGCTGAGCTTGTCGAAGCGCGCCACGCGGAGCGGGCATGCCTGGACGGGCTTCGGTGTTGCCCCTACGGTCGACACTGACCGAAGGGACCTCCATGCAGATCGACCTCAGCGGCAGGACCGCACTCGTCACCGGATCGACGCAGGGCATCGGCCGCGCGATCGCCACGGCGCTCGCTGACGCCGGAGCACGCGTCGCGGTGAACGGGCGCAGCAGAGAATCGGTCGCGGCCGTCATCGGGGAGCTCGTCGCCGAGAACCCGTCGCGCGTGCTCGTCGCGGCCCCAGGGGATGTGACGACGCAGGAGGGTGCGGATGCCGTGCTCCTCGCCTCCGGCACCGTCGACATCCTCGTGAACAATCTCGGGATCTTCGGTGCGACGGATGCCCTCGACATCTCGGATGCCGAGTGGCGGCACTACTTCGAGGTCAACGTGCTCGCCGCCGTGCGGCTCATCCGCGCGACGCTGCCCGTGATGAAGGAGCGCGGATGGGGCCGCGTGCTCAACATCGCCAGCGACTCGGCCGTGGTGACCCCTGCCGAGATGATCCACTACGGCATGTCCAAGACCGCGCTGCTCGCCGTCTCCCGCGGCTACGCGAAGGATGCGGCCGGAACCGGCGTCACCGTGAACTCCGTGCTGGCAGGGCCGACGCACACCGGGGGCGTCGAGGCATTCGTCTACGAACTCGTCGATCCCGCCCTGCCCTGGGACGAGGCCCAGCGGGAGTTCATGAGGCTGCACCGCCCGCAATCGCTGCTGCAGCGGCTGATCGAGCCGGAGGAGATCGCGAACATGGTCGCCTATCTCGCCTCCCCCTTGGCCTCCGCGACCACGGGCGCCGCGGTGCGGGTGGACGGCGGGTACATCGACGCGATCGTTCCCTGACCGGCCCTTCCGCCCAGCGCTGCCCTGCCGCTACTGTGAGCACAGCTCAGTCGGCAAGGGGAGGTCGGAGCATGATCCGTTCCAGCGCGCGTGTGCGCCGAAGGATGCTGGCGCGCGCAGGCGCCGTCGTCGCGGGAGCGGCCGCGCTCGGCGTGGCCTTGAGCGGGTGCACGCTGCAGTCCGTCGTCGCGATCATCAGCAGCTCCGAGCTCACCTGCGAGAGCTGGACCCTCACGCCGAACAGCGAGGACGGGTCCGGCACCGGCGGCACCGTCGGCGACGGCGAGTACTACTTCGGCCAGGTGATCGACGGCGGCGGGACGGTGCTGTACCTCGGCGAGGACAACGACACGTACTCCTTCCCCGACGGCCCCGTCGTCGCGACATTCGACTCCGCACCCGCGTCGAACCCCGTGATCGCGGGCATCTACATCCGCCGCGGCGGAGTGGCGTCTTACAGCATCGACGACAGGGTCGAGTTCCTGACCGGCTGCCCCGGGCTATCGTTCCAGGCCGATGTCGCACCGGCGAGGGGGACGACGTCGCCGGCGACGACGCTTCCCGTCTTCGACATCCGGTTCGGCGAGACGGTGACGGGCTTCGACGTCTCGGACCTCGTGTTCGGCGGCACGGCGGGCGCCGTCTCGGCGACCGTCGCACCGATCTCCCCCTCGGAGCAGTTCACGGCGTTCCCCCTGCCCACGGAGTCGACGGCCGCTTCGCTCTACCTCGCGGCCTCGTACTACCGGGTCACCGTGACGGGCGTCGAGCGAGATGGAGCGGTGACGGTGCAGGTGCCCGCCGGCGCCGTCGACGGGCAGTTCGACGACGTGAACGCCGCCTCCCCGACGGCATCCGCCGTCGTCGACCGCACCGGTCCCGCCGTCGGCGCTGAGGACATCGACCTCGTCGTGGCCGCGGGTGAGACCTCCGCCATCGTCGAGTGGGATCTCGACGCGAGCGACCCTTCCGGCGTCGCCGCGAGCACGTGCACCCCGTTCAGCGGTTCGACCTTCCCGCTCGGCGACACGGAGGTGACCTGCATCGTCGGCGATGAGCTAGGCAACGAGACCACGCACGTGTTCGAGGTCGGCGTGCGCACGACCCCGACGGTCGAGCTCCTCGCGCAGAGCACGGATGCGGTGAACCAGGGCGACACGGCTGTCTTCACGGTCACGGGGACGGACGACATGGGCGAGAGCGCTCCGCTCCCCGCCACCGACTACGCCGTGACCTCGAGCGTCGCCACCGACGTGATCGAGAAGGCCGACGGCGAGGTCTCGGTCACGTTCCCGCACGCCAGCCCTCACACTCTCACGCTGACCCAGACCTCCACCGGCGCCGCCGCCGAGCTCCTCATCGACGTCGTCCCCGCGGAGGAAACCGGCGAGGAGACCCCCGGCGAGGAGACCCCCGGCGAAGAGACTCCTCCGCTCTCCGGCGGCAACGAGCAGACCCCGGCATCCGATCTCGCGGATACCGGGGCCGACTCGACACCGCTGATCATCGCCGCCGGCGCACTCATCGTGCTCGGCGCGGCCGTGCTCGTGATCAGAGCCGTCCGCCGCCGGGGCGACCGCTGAGGCTCACCCCTCCTCGACCGCCCAGTCGAGCTGCCCGCTGTGCTCCTCGAGCCATGCGTCGACGGCCTCGGCCTCCTGACCCTCACCGAACTCGTTCACGATCGCGTTCTCCAGCGCGCCGTACTGCGCGTCGTCGAGCGTGATCTGCCCGATCAGCGCGGCCGCCTCGGGGAACTCCTCGCTGAACCCCTCATGCCCGAGGAAGTGCAACCCTTCCGGATCGCCCATGCCGTTCAGAGGATCCTCGAGCTCCTTCAGGCCATACGTCTCGATGGCCCAGAACGGCTTCCACAGCGTGACGACCACCGGCTCCTCCGCCGCGACGGCGTCGTCGACCACCGTCAGCATGGCGGCGAGCGACGATGTCGTGAGAGCGTACTCGGTGCCGAGATCGTGCGAGGGGAACAGCTTCTCCTCGGCCATCGTCGCCGTGCCGGAGCCCGGCTCGATCGTGTAGACCTTGCCGCCGAAACGATCGGCCTGCCCCTTCAGGTCGTCGACCGTCTGGATGTCGTCGAGGTAGTCGGGCACGGCCACGAATCCCTGAGCGCCCTCGTAGTACGTCCCGAGGTCCTCCAGGTCTTCGGCGTACGTCTCCATGTACGCCGCCTGCGAGATCTCCGGCCAGGCGGAGGGGTAGATGTCGATGTCCCCCTCCGCCAGTGCCGCGTACAGCACGCCGGGGTCGGTGAGCGTCTTCATCTCGACGGCATAGCCGAGCTTCTGCAGCTGGTCCTGCAGGAGGTAGGCGTTGTTGACGGCATCCGTCCACGACGGCAGGTAACCGATCGCGATCGTGCCCTTCGTCTCGCCCGCAGGGGCATCGGCGCCGGCGGCGAGGTCGTCGCCGGACGCGCACCCGGCGAGCACGATCGCGCCCCCGAGCCCGAGGGCGATGAGGCCGGCGGCACGCGTGCGGTGCGTCATGCCGGCGGAGATCACTCGACGATCCAGTCGAACTGGTCGCCGTTCTCCTCCAGCCACGCGTCGACGGCCTCGGCCTCCTGGCCCTCGCCGAACTCGTTCACGACCAGGTCCTCGAGCGAGCCGTACTGGTCGTCGTCGAGGGTGATCTGCTCGATGAGATCCGCGGCCTCGGGGAACTCCTCCGCGAAGCCCTTGTGCGCCATGAAGTTGAGCGTCTCCGCCTCGCCCATCGCACCGAGGGGGTCCTCCAGGTCCTTCACGTCGTAGGCGCTGTTGGCCCAGAACGGACGCCACAGCGTGACGACGACCTCCTCCTCGTTGTCGATCGCCTCACCGAGCACGGTCAGCATCGCGGCGGTCGACGACGTCTCCAGGGTGTACTCGCCCTCAAGGCCGTATGCGGGGAGCATCGAATCCTGCGTCTTGGCAGTGAGACCCGCGCCGGGCTCGATGCCGATGATCTTGCCATCGACGAGGTCGGCGTTGCCCTTCAGGTCCTCGATCGAGTCGAGCTGGCTGTAGCTGGGCACCGCGATCGTGAGCTTGGCGTTGTCGTAGTACGCGCCGAGGTCTTCGAGGTCCTCGCCGTAGGTCTCCATGTAGTCGGCATGGGTGACCTCGGGCCAGGCGGAGGGGAACAGGTCGATGTCGCCCTGGGCGAGGCCGGTGTACAGCGGGCCGGCGTCGGTGAGCGTCTGCAGTTCGACGGTGTAGCCGAGCTTCTCGAGCTGGTCCTGCACGAGGTGGGCCATGCTCAGCCCGTCCGTCCAGGTGGGGATGAAGCCGAGCGTGATGGTTCCCTTGCTCTCGGCGCCGCCGTCGCCTCCGGCGGTCTGGTCACCGGTCGCGCAGCCCGCGAGGGCGAGGGATCCGGCGAGTCCGAGGGCGATGGCTGCTGTGGTGCGGAACTTCATGGTGATGCCTTTCGTATAATCTGGTGCGTTTCGTATGGGTGGGAGAGATGTCAGGCGGGCTGCGTCACGGCATCCGTGGTCTGCGCGCGTCGCGCAGCACGACGGCGCGACGCGATGCCGAGGAGCGATGAGGGATGCTCGGACGGAGTACCGAGGGCCGCGGTCACGCGGTCGAGGAAGACGGCGATGAGCACGACACCCAGCCCCGCTTCGACGCCCTTGCCGATGTTCACGGTCGAGATCGCCTCGACGACCCGCTTGCCGAGACCGTCGGCGCCCGCCATTCCGGCGATGACCGCCATCGAGAGGGCGAGCATGATGACCTGGTTGACGCCGGCCATGATCGTGGGCATCGCCAGCGGGAGCTGGATGCCGCGCAGGATCTGCCCCGGCTTCGCGCCGAAGGCCTTGCCCGCTTCTACGGTCTCGGCGTCCACGCCTCGGATGCCGAGCTCGGTCATGCGCACCCCGGGCGGAAGTGCGAAGATCACGGTCGCGACGAGACCGGGCACGACGCCGATGCTGAAGAAGACGATCGCCGGGATCAGGTACACGAATGCCGGCATGGTCTGCATGAAGTCCAGCACGGGCTTCAGGATCGCGCGCACCGTGTCGTTGCGCGCCGACCAGATGCCCAGCGGCAGCGCGATGACGAGGGCGACCGCCGCGGCGACGAGCACGAGCGACAGGGTCTGCATCGCCGGGATCCAGAGTTCGAGGCTGAGGATCAGCAGGAACGAGACGATGGTGCCGACCGCCATCCACAGCGAGCGCACCGCCCAGGCGATGAGCCCGGCGAGCAGCACGATGACGACGATGGGCGTGCCGGTGAGCACATCGGTGAGGCCGTTGACGAGGAAGCGCACGACGAGCGCGATGACGTCGAGGAGGCCCTCGAGGTTGTCCTTGATCCAGTCGACGGCGGCGGCGACCCATTCGCCGATCGGGATGCGGGGGAAGCCGTTCACGAGCGCACCTCCCCCTCGGTCACGGGGGCGCCGCCGACGGCATCCGCCTCCCCGAGCACGAGCGCGATCTCGGCGTGCGAGACCGGCGGCAGCGGGAGGGTGATCTCCTCGGTCGCACCCGGTCCCGGTCCGAGTGCCGCGAGAAGGGTGATGCGCGGGATCACGCCGACCAGGCGCCCCTCGGCGTCGGTCACGGCGAGGGGAAGCGGCGATTCGACGGCGGGGACGAAGAGGTTCATCAGCACCTCGTCCTCGCGCACGCTCTGCGGCACGGGCTTGATGACGCTCGACAGGTTCGACTCGCCCTTGCGCACGAGCTTTACGGCATCGCGGTCCGTGACGATGCCGAGGAGCTTCCGATCGCGGCCGGTGACGTACACGGCAGACATGTAGGCATCCCGCATCTGGCGCAGAGCCGTGCGCGGGCCGGCCGATTCGGCCACGACCGGACGAGGACGCTCCATGACGTTCGCCGCTGTGAGGACCCTCGCGCGGTCGACGTCCTGCACGAACTGCTCGACGTAGTCGTTGGCGGGGTCGGTGAGGATGTCCTCCGGGGTGCCGATCTGGACGATCCGCCCATCGCGCATGACCGCGATGCGGTCGCCGAGGAACATGGCCTCGTTGAGGTCGTGGGTGATGAAGACAATCGTCTTCTGCAGCTTCTGCTGGAGTTCGAGCAGCTGCTCCTGCATCTCGCGGCGGATGAGGGGGTCGAGGGCGCTGAATGCCTCGTCCATGAGCAGGATGTCGGTGTCGGCGGCGAGCGCGCGGGCGATGCCGACGCGCTGCTGCATCCCGCCGGACAGCTCACCCGGAAGCTTGTCGCCCCAGCCGTCCAGGCCCACGAGCGCGAGCACTTCCTCCGCCTTCGCGAGGCGCTCGGCCTTGCTGACGCCCTTCAACTCCAAGGGGTACGCGACGTTCGCGGCGACGGTGCGGTGCGGCAGCAGGGCGAAGTGCTGGAAGACCATGGACACCTTGTCGCGGCGGATCTCGCGCAGTCGCGAGGCAGGGATGCCGGTGATGCTGGCTCCACCGACCTCGACGCTGCCGTCGGTGATGTCGTGGAGGCCGTTCAGCATGCGGATGATGGTGGACTTGCCGGATCCCGACAGGCCCATGATGACGAAGATCTCGCCCTTCTGGACGGTGAAGCTGGCGTCGATCACGGCTGCGGTGCCGACATCGGCGATGTCGGCCCTGGACTCGCCGGCCTTGAGGCGGCGAACGGCCTGGCTCGGACTGCGTCCGAACACTTTGAAGAGATGGCGCGCTTGCAGAGCGGTTTCGGTCACGTTTCCCCCGCGGCTCACCGTTTTTCGGGCTCGGTGAGCCTGCTTCGGTTACGCCCGGGTGATGTCCACAAGGCCGCTTCGACAGCGCTGCACTGGCGGCTCGGGCGGCGGATTTCGGATCCCCGCAGAGGACATCGACCGTACGCCCACGCCTCTTCGTAGCACAGCTGTTTTCGAAAGAAGGACGCGGCCGCGGACTGGTCTTCGGGCACGAGGCCCGAATTCCAACCTAACAAAATGGCCGATCAGGGCCAAATCTGGGCGTGTCGGCCCTGTCTCGAATACGCGCGTGAACGGGGATTCCTGCAAAAGACCCCCCCGAGCGACGCACGCCGAATCGCCCGCCTTCCGCTACTCGGGGAGCATCCGTTTCGTGATCGCCTGCACGTCCGCGTCGAAGCGCCGGTCGACAGTGTCGAACCGCACGATCATCTCCGCGCGAAAGCCGTCGATTCTGCTGTGCAGCTCGGAGAACTGCGTGTTCACCTGCTCGAACTGCGAGCCGACGGCGGCGAACTGCGACCGAACGGCGGCGAACTGCGCCTCGAGGGTGCGCATCATCAGCTGCGTCGTCACGGCGATCATGCCGGTGAGGGCGGCGGCGAGGATCCCGAGCGCCGTCCATATCTGAGGTTCTGTCACGGTGAGCACCCTTTCATCATTGCTCTGATGCGACGAGAATGCCAGCCCGATTCCGAGGATAATTCCCAGGTCAGGCTTGATTCCGCGAACATGTGGAGAGCTCGCTGAAGCCGTGTCTTGTGCAGGAAAAGTCAGCGACGCACGCTGCGCGTGACGGTGAACTTCGGCGTGCGGCGCAGCTGCTCGGTCGGGCCGATGAGGCGGGCGAGTTCGGACCTGTACCCGAGCGAGGAGTTGTACACGGTCAACAACTCGCCACCAGGGCGAAGGATGCGCGCCGCCGCATCGAAGAGCCGGGAGGCCGCGCCGGTGTGCACGCTCGCACCGAGGTGGAACGGGGGGTTGAGGAGCACGACGTCGGCGCTCGCATCAGGGATCTCGGAGCCGGCATCGTCGTGCATCACCTCGACGCGGCCGATGAGCCCATTGGCCGCCATGGTCGCGCGCGCCGATGCCGCCGCAGCGGCCGAGCGATCCGTCGCGACCACGCGGTCATCGGGGTGACCGAGCGCCCAGGATGCGGCGAGCGCCCCCGTGCCGCAGCCGAGGTCGACCACGAGGCGCTCTGCCGGCGCCAGCCCTGGGCTCCCGCCGCCCGCGCGCTCGGCCAGCACCTCGAGCAGGACGCGCGTGCCGATGTCGACACGGTCACCGGCGAATGCGCCGCCGTGCGCGACGAGGGTCAGACCGAACTCCGGATGCGCCGCCTGCACCGGGAACGGCGGGGCGCCCACGGGACGCGGACCTGTCGCGACGATCAGGCGCGACTTCCGCTCTGCACGCTGCGGCTGCACCTCGGCGAAGAAGCGGCCGAGCACCTCGTTCTGAGCGAGGGTCATGTGCTTCACGCGCCCGCCCGCCACCAGCACGACATCGTCCGCGGCCCAACGGGCGACGGCATCCGCGATCTCCTCGAGCTCCGCGAGCGCCTTGGGCAGCTGCAGCAGCACGAGCCGGGCGCCGGACAGCAGGCCGGCATCCAGCTCGTGCGTCTCGACCGCACCGATTCCCGGGCGCGCCTGGCGCGCCTCAGCATCCGCATCCGCGACACGCGGCGCCCCGCCCGGCGTTTCGCACGCAGACCCCGACACCGACACCCCGCATTGCCGTGCATTGCGCACCAGGGCGCGCCGACCGGTGGCCAGATCCTGATGAACCCGGACGCCGGAGAGACCCGCCGACGCCAGGGCGAGCGAGATCGCACCGTACTCGTCGCCGATCA
This sequence comes from Microbacterium sp. NPDC055903, assembly GCF_053615555.1. NCBI lineage: Bacteria > Bacillati > Actinomycetota > Actinomycetes > Micrococcales > Microbacteriaceae > Microbacterium > Microbacterium sp. NPDC055903. Next base: position 1,123,473 of record NZ_JBSHCA010000001.1, read on the forward strand.
CGCTGATCTCCGGACCGGGGACACCTGACGCCAGCGCCCGCGCCACGAGCTGCTCGTCGGTGGCATCCCAGGCCTGCAGGTTCGGGGCCTCGACATCGGGGAAGCGCCTGAGCCTGGCATACGGGAAGTCCACTCCCCCACGATAGGCCCGCGGTTCGCACTCCGGTGCGTCTCCCGTCTCCACCCGCGCCCCGCACGGCAGCACGAGCCTTGACACCGAGCGGCGGCGTGTCTAACGTGCCCCCCAGAGTGCGGAGGAGCGGAATCATGGACGACGCGATCGCTATCGAAGGTCTCCGCAAGCGCTATGGCGATCGCATCGCGGTGCACGCGCTCGACCTGCATGTGCGACCGGGCACGGTCTTCGGGCTCATCGGCCCGAACGGCGCGGGCAAGACCACCACGCTGCGCACCCTCGTCGACGTCATCCGCCCCAGCTCGGGCAGGGTCCGCGTTCTGGGCGAGGACCCCCGTCATGCCGGTGCCGCGCTGCGCCGGAGAATCGGATATGTACCGGGTGAGCTGCGTCTCGACGGGCGCGCGAGCGGCCATCGCGTGCTGTCCTTCTACGCCGAGGTGTCCGGCCACGACAGCGCGGCCGCCCTGCGGACCGCGCGCGAGCTGGCCGATCGCCTCGGCGTCGATCTGGACCGGCCGGTGCGCACGCTCTCGAAGGGCAACAAGCAGAAGGTCGGCCTCATCCAGGCGTTCATGCACCGCCCGGAGCTTCTCATCCTGGACGAGCCGACCAGCGGGCTGGACCCGCTCGTCCAACGTGAGTTCCTGCGCCTCGTCCGGGAGGCCAGGGATGCCGGTCAGACGGTGCTGCTCAGCTCGCACGTGCTCGGCGAGATCCAGCAGACGGCCGACGAGGTCGCCGTGCTGAGCGCAGGGAGGATCGTCGCAGACGGGGACGTCGCCTCGCTCAGGCTGGGTTCCATCCGTCGCATCCGCGTCACGGTCGGCGAGGTGGATGCCGAAGACGTCCGCACCGCGTTCACGAGTCTTCCCGGCATCGAGGAGCTGGTGATCGACCAGGTGGATGCGGCACGGGTCTCCGCCACCGTCAACGGAGCGATCGACCCGTTCGTGAAGGCGCTCGCGCGCTTCCAGGTCGTCGAACTCACCGTCGAAGAACCGGACCTCGAGGAGTCCGTCCTCCACTTGTACGGGGATTCCATCCAGAAGGGCGCCGTCGCACGCCCGGTGACGAGACGGTCACTGCGCGAAGGGGGCGAGTGAGATGCTCCGCATCCTGCCGGTGTTCCGACGCAGCATGCGGGAATCGGGGCGCAGCGTCGTGGGCTGGTCGCTCGGGCTCGCGACGGTGCTGCTCCTCTACCTGCCGTTGTACGCATCCCTGGGGACGAGCGACGAGTTGCAGAGCCTCATCGACTCCCTGCCGAAAGATCTCGTGCAGACGCTCGGCTACGACCAGATCTCCAGCGGCGCCGGCTACACGCAGAGCACCTTCTACGGTCTGATGGGGTTCCTGCTCCTGACGATCGCCGCGGTGCTCTGGGGCGCGGCCGCCATCGCGGGCGCAGAGGAGAGCGGACGCCTGGAGCTCGATCTCGCGCACGGGATCGGTCGGACGCCCTACGCGCTCGAATCGGCGCTGTCCGTGCTCGTACGGCTGGGCTGGCTCGGCGCCTTCTCCGGAGTCGTCGTGTGGGCGCTCAACGGCCCCGCCGGGCTCGACCTCGACCCGGTGCGCATCGTCGGCGCGAGCGCCGCCCTCACCGGGCTCGCCTTCCTCACCGCATCCGCCGCCCTTCTGGCGGGCGCCGCGACCGGCCGCAAAGTCTGGGCGACGGGCGCCGGCGCCGGAATCGCGGTTCTTGGATACATCCTGCAGGCACTCGCGAAGCAGTCCCCCGACCTGGAATGGCTGCGGATGCTCTCCCCCTACGCCTGGGTGTACCACCGGTCTCCCCTGGCCGAAGGCGTCGACCTCGGGGGCCTGACCACGACCTGGGCGCTCGCCGTGACACTGGCCGCGGCGTCCGCTCTCGCCCTTCGCACTCGGGATCTCCGCGGCTGACACCCCAGAAAGAGGCATCCCCCTCGGCGCGCCCTCGCAAGGGGCTGACGTCGCTCACGCATCTCTGCTTGACACCCTCCGGGTTACATGGTTAGTTAGTCGAGTAAGTAACCACCTAACCAATCGGAGGCACCGTGATCGAAGAGGGCAAGGCGCTCTTCCTCCAGATCGCCGAGCAGATCGAGGACTCCATCGTCGACGGCAGCCTCGCCGAGGAGACCAAGGCGCCGTCGACGAACGAGCTCGCCGCCTTCTACCGCATCAATCCAGCCACCGCAGCCAAGGGAGTCGCCATGCTCACCGACAAGGGCGTGCTGTACAAGCGCCGCGGCATCGGCATGTTCGTCACCGAGGGCGCTCGCGAGCTGCTCCTCGGCGAACGCCGCGCCGCCTTCGCCGACCGCTACATCGACCCGCTCCTCGCCGAAGCCCGCACCCTGGGCCTCGGCCCCGCAGACCTCGCGGCGCTGCTCACCGAGCGCGCCGCCCGCACAGAAGGGAACACCCCCGCATGACCGCCGTCATCGAGGTGAAGAACCTCGTCAAGCACTACAAGGACAAGCGCGCACTCGACAACGTCTCGCTCTCGCTCGAGGGCGGCGCGATCTACGGCCTCCTCGGCCGCAACGGCGCCGGCAAGACGACGCTCATGTCGATCCTCACGGCGCAGAACTTCGAGACCGCCGGCACGGTGCGCGTCTTCGGCGAGCACCCGTACGAGAACGCCCGCGTGCTCAGCCGGATCTGCTTCGTGCGGGAGAGCCAGAAGTACCCGGACGACGCGTACCCCAGGCACGCGTTCGCCGCCGCACGCCTGTTCTTCCCGAACTGGGACCAGGAGCTCGCCGAGGAGTTGATCGCTGAGTTCCAGCTGCCGATGAAGCAGACGATCAAGAAGCTGTCCCGCGGTCAGCTCTCTGCCGTCGGCGTCATCATCGGGCTGGCGTCCCGCGCGGAGATCACCTTCTTCGACGAGCCGTACCTGGGCCTGGACGCCGTCGCGAGGCAGATCTTCTACGACCGCCTCGTCGAGGACTACGCCGAGCATCCGCGCACGATCATCCTGTCGTCGCACCTCATCGACGAGGTCTCCAACCTCATCGAGAAGGTCATCGTCATCGACAACGGCACGATCCTGCTCGACGAGGACACGGATGCCGTGCGCGACCGCGCCGTCACCGTCATCGGCGACGCGGCGAAGGTCGACGCGTGGGCGGACGGCCGCGAGGTCCTGCACCGCGAGGCGCTCGGACGCGTGGCATCGATCACCGTCCTCGGACGCCTCACCGACGCCGAGCGCGCCGAGGTCACCGCCTCCGGCCTCGACCTGGCACCGGTCTCGCTGCAGCAGCTCATCGTCCGACTCACCCAGAAAGCCGCCACCACGGAGGAGGTCCGCTGATGCGACGCACACTCAACGTCATCCGCCTGCAGCTGATCAACCGGCAGACCTTCATCTGGGTGCCACTGATCATCCTGGGAGCAGCGACGCTCGTCTCCGTCCTCATCTACATGATGATCCCCGGGGATGCGCCCAAGTACGGCGGCGGCGGACAGGCCCCACTCTGGTACTTCTTCGCGATCGGCATGTCCGCGATGACGCTCACCTTCCCCTTCTCGCAGGCGATGAGCATCACGCGCCGAGAGTTCTTCCTCGGGACGATGCTCACCGCGATCCTGGGCAGCGCGTTCATGGGGGTGCTGTTCGTGATCGGAGGCTGGATCGAGCAGCTCACCGACGGCTACGGCGTGAACGGCTGGGTCTTCCATCTGCCATGGCTGTGGGAGTCCGGCCCGTTCGGCGCCTTCGTCTTCTACTTCGCGCTCGCCCTGTTCTTCTTCGTCGTCGGGTTCACCGGCGCGACGGTGTACAAGAGCTGGGGCCCGACCGTGCTGACGATCGCGAGCGTCGGTCTCGGACTGCTCCTCGTGGGCGCGCTGTTCCTGGTGACGCGGCTGGAGCTGTGGGATCAGCTCATCGGGAACATCGCCACGCTCGGCGCACTCGGTCTCGCCCTCTGGGGCCTGGTCGCGGTCGCCGCGCTGGCGGGGGTGTCGTTCCTCGCCTTCCGCCGCACGGTCCCCTGACCCCGAGCCCCGTTCTCCCGACGAGACCCCGTCGTATCCCCGTGGATACGACGGGGTCTCGTCGGTGCGGAGAGGTTTCGCGTGACAGAGAGGTCGTGGATGCTGCGAGCATCCGCCCTCAGATCGTGTCGTCGGCGGCGATGAGATCGAGCTGCCAGTAGCGGCCCTCGGGGTCGGCGTCGTCATGGGCCTCGTCTGCGACGTTGAGAACCTCGTGGATCTTGCGCATCACGCCGTCGAACTCCGCCTCGGTGAGGCGGATCGTGCGCTGTGCGAACGCGGCATGCGCCTCGGAGACCCGGCCGGAGACGTACTCCGGCGTCCACGCCAGCACGCGCCGCACGAGGTCGTTGTGGTCTTCGGCGAGCGCTGCGATCACCGCGCCGCCCAGCTGCTCGTCCGCGACGGGGCTTTCCGGTCCGCCGACGTTGAGGGCGCCCTTGCGACCCGTCCAGACGCGGTCGCGCCGGTCGCGCGCCTGATCGGGCGCCTCCTCGATCAGGCCGGCATCGCCGAGCGCTCGCAGATGGAAGCTCGCGCTGTTCGGCTGAACGCCGAGCTCGGCGGCGACATCGGCGGCTCGGACGAACTCGCGCCGGGAGATGAGACGGAGGATCCTTCGGCGGAGCGGGTGCGAATAGGCCTTCAGCATGGCCGAGGTCATCCAGGTGGCATCACCGAACGGCGTCTCCTCGTCCTCGACCATGCCCCGATCATACCCGCACCACAATGTGCGCAACTTTACTTGCGCAATTCTTCTTGCGCATCTAACCTGATGCTCATGACGACTGCCATAGAGAGCACCTCGCTGTGGACCAACCGCCGCTATCTGCTGTGGCTGACCAGTGACACGAGCAAAGGCCTGGCCACTGCCCTGGCCGGCTTCGCGATCCCCCTCATCGCCCTGATCGTGACGGACGAGCCAGCCCAGGCCGGCACCATCGCCGGCGTGGGGCTCGTGACCCGACTCCTCGTCACGCTGTACGGCGGAGTTCTGGCCGACCGCCATTCCCGCATCGCGCTGATGATCTACGGCGCGCTGGTCGCGACCGTCCTCGCCGGCGGCTTCACGCTCCTGGCCCTCGCGGACGCGCTCACCTTCACCGTCATCCTCGTCGTCGAGGTGCTGCTGATGATGCGGGCCGGCCTCTTCGAGCCGGCCAGCGAGAGCGCGCTGAAGGAGATCGTCCCCGCCGACTCGATGGGGCGCGCGCAGGCCGCGAACCAGGGGCGGGATGCTGCACTGCAGCTCGCGGGCGGGCCGCTCGGCGGCGTGCTCCTGGGCATCGGGGCCTGGCTCATCGGAGCCGTGATGACCCTCTGCTACGCCCTCGCCGCGGTGACCGCCTGGGTGCTGCGCCGCTCCGCTGCGGCCCCCGCGGCGACGGAGAACCCACACGATCCGACGCGCGAACCGCGTGTCGCAGCCGGACACGCCGCCGGCACGGCTGATGGTCCTGGCTCTCCGGCGGACGTCGACGGGGAAGACGGCCTCGCGGCGCCCGCTCAGACCCCCGTCCGCAAGCCCAACGCCTGGGCCGAGATCCGCGAGGGCTTCACCTGGCTGTTCTCCCGCCCCGACCTCGGCGGGGTGATCGTGATCATCACCATCATCAACCTCGGCTTCAACGCCGCCATCACGACCGTCGTCTACGGCCTGCAGCAGGCAGGGCACTCCGAGCTGCTCATCGGCACGATGTCCGCAGCGCTCGGCGCCGTCATGCTCGTCGGCGCGATCGTCGCGCCCTTCCTCGTGCCCCGCATCAGCGCAGGGATGCTCACCATCATCGGCCTCTGCGGCACCACCACCGGGGCGATCATCGTGTCGATGCTGGAGAGCCCGTGGGCGATGGCCGCGGTGCTCGGAGCATCCGTGTTCCTGCTGCCCGCACTGAACGCGTCGATGATGGGCTACTTCATGGTCGCCACCCCGACCGAGCTGCTCGGCAGGGCCAACAGCGCCGCCGGCGTGCTCGGGATGGGTGCGATGCCGCTCGCCCCGCTCATCGCGGGCTTCGGGCTCACCCTCGTCGGCAGGCAGACCACGATCCTGTTCAGCGCCGCGCTCTGCGCCGTCGCTGTCGTGCTCGCGGTCACGAACAAGGCCCTGCGCGCCCTCCCCGCCGAGGCCGGTTGGGCAGAGCACGCCCGCCGGTTCGAGATCCGGTGAACTGGGATGCTTGACTCTGACACGGTGTCAGGCGGGAGAACAGAAGCATGCTGTCCATCGGAGCGTTCGCGCAGATCGGCCAGGTGACCCACCGGATGCTCCGGCACTGGGACACCGCCGGGCTGCTCGTGCCCGCCCACGTCGACGAGTACAGCGGCTACCGCTCCTACGACCCCTCGCAGCTCGCACGGCTGCACCGGATCGTAGCGCTGCGGCAGCTCGGCTTCGGCCTCGACGACATCGCCCTGATCCTGGAGCAGGGGGTGGATGCCGAGCGCATCACCGCGCTGCTGAAGGCGCGCAGGGCCGAGGTCGAAGAGGAGCACCGGATCGCGGCCGCGCGCCTGGTCGATGTGGAACGGCGACTCCAGCTCATCGAAAGCGAGAACACCATGTCCCCCATCGAGATCATCGAGAAGCCCCTGCCCGCCGTGCGCCTGGCGGCGCGCCGCGCACTCGTCGCTTCGCAACCGGAGATCGCCGAGGTCGTCGGCCCCGCCTTCGACGCCGTCGCCGCGGTGATCGGCGACGCCTGCGGCAGCCTCACGACGCCGATCGCCCAGTACGCCGCCGTCGAGGAGGGCACCGAGGTCGTCGCCGGCTACGCCTACGACGGGCCGGTGCGCGAAGGCGTGGAGCTCATCGACCTTCCGGCCGCGGGCGAGGCGATCTGCGGCATCCACCTCGGCGCCATGGACCGCATCGCGCAGAGCTGGCAGCGGATCCACGCCGAGATCATCGCGCGCGGGATGGTGCCCTCCGGCCCGTGCCGGGAGCTCTACGTGCGCGCCGTCTCGGACGATCAGTCGGATTGGGTCACCGAGCTGCAGCAGCCGGTCGCCCGCGCGTGAGGCTCAGAGGGCTCCGACGAGCCCGGCGATGCCGACCAGCACGGAGACCACCGCGAGAACCAGCGCGATGACGATCAGCACCACGTGCACGATGAGGAACGGCGTGGCCTTGCCCGCCTCGTCGCGCGCGCGGGTGTCGCTCGCGATCCGCTTGTAGAAGCGCGGCCAGACGATCACGTTGAAGCCGGCGTTGAGGAACAGGACGATCGCGAGGGGAATCACCCTCTCACGCTAGCCGCTCCCTTCGACAGGCTCAGGGCGTTACGCGAGCATCCCCCGCCAGACGACGTCGAAGGCGGCCTGCAGCCGCTCGCGCGTTCCGGGAGAGTCCATGCCGTCGCCGCGGACGACGAGCTGGTAGTACGCCGCACCGGCGATCGCGTCGAAGCAGGCCTCGACGTCGAGATCCGCGCGCAGGATGCCGCGTTCGATGCCGGCGCGCAACGCCGCCTCCATCGGCACCCGCCGCCGCGAGACGTGCGAGTTCCAGTACGCCTTCTGCAGCGTCCGGTCCGACATCACGAGCCGGATGCGCTGCCGGAAGCGCACCTCGGAGTACCCGGCGGACAACGCGGCCGCCTCCGCTCCGAACATCGAGGTGAACACCGCATCGCGCAGCTCCCCGTCGAGCGCGACGGCCGGTGGGACGCTGCGGCCCACGTCGAGCGCGGCGGCGATCAGCGCGGTGAGCGACGGCCACCGGCGATACAGGGCTGCCCGGCTCACGCCGCTGCCGGCGAGGATGCGAGCGACCGTGACGTCCTGCTCGGCATCGATGATCGCGAGCGTCGCGTCGACGATGAGCCGATCGATGTCCTCATCACGGGGACGGCCGGGGCCGCGGCGCACCGCGGTCCCGGCATCCATCGTCGCCGTCGTCATGCGGCGAGAGCCTTCTCCCTGAGTCGGGCGACGGTGTCGTCCGAGAGGCCTGCGGCGCGCAGCGGCGCGAGCGGGTCGCCGTGCGTCTCGCGCAGCGTCTCCAGGACGATCCGCATGGAGATCTCCATCGAGCCCTCCATGAGACCTGTCGTGTCCGGCGCATCCATCTCGAAGCCCAGCGCCTTCCACATGGCCCCCATCACGGGCCGGCTGCGCTCCATGATGGCTGCCATGTTCTCACCGGTGCGGGCGTAGTCGGTGACGATGTCGTCGTCTCCGGCGCCCAGCGCCAGCAGCAGCATGGCGGCGAGCACGCCCGTGCGATCACGCCCGGCGGCGCAGTGGAACGCCGTCGCGCCGGGGGTGTGCGCGATCACGTTCAGCGCGGTCACGAGCTGGGGTGCCGCCCCGGCGATCATGCCGAGATACATCCGCCCCATGCCCTCGTGGCTGAACCCGCCGTCACGCGGCGTCTCCGTCACCACGTCGGCGATGAGCGGCAGGTGGTGATAGCTGATCGGGTACTGGCCGAGCGGGCCGCGGCCGGTGATGGCGACCTCCATCGGCGAGCGCAGGTCGATGATCGCGGTGAGGCCGTCCTCGACGAGCGCGGTCGCGACGTCCTCGGTGACGTAGGCGAGATCGTCGGTGCGGATCGCCACGCCGTCGCGGAGCACGCCGCCGCCGATCGCGATGCCGCCGAGGTCTCGCAGGTTCACGGGTGCGGAAAGCTCGATGGTGGTCATGTGATTCTCCTTCGGATGAGGGCGCTGCCCTGGTCGATCACCGTGACGAGCACGATGATGCAGATGATGATGGCGCTGAGGTGTCCGTAGTCGTACATCCGCATGGCCGTGGTGAGTTCGAGGCCGATGCCGCCGGCGCCGACGAGGCCGAGGATGGTCGCGCCGCGCACATTCCCCTCGAACAGCAGCAGCGTGTACGAGACGAGCAGCGGCGCGGCCTGCGGCAGGATGCCGTACTGGATGACCTGGCGCTTGGAGGCGCCGACGGCCTGCATGGCGACGATCGGCCCGTTGTCGACGGACTCCATCGCCTCGGCGAAGATCTTGCCGATCGAGCCGAGGGATCCGAGCGTCATGGCGAGGATTCCGGCGAAGGGTCCGAGCCCGACGGCGGAGACGAACATGAGCGCAAAGACGAGGTCGGGCACGGCGCGGATGACGTTCATCACCCAGCGCGAGGGGTAGTAGAGCCAGCGCGGTGCGATGTTGGATGCCGCACCGAAGGCGACGACGAGCGAGAGCACCACGCCGAGAACGGTGCCGACGATCGCCATCTGCAGCGTCTCCACGAGCAGCGCAACGATGGTGCCGATCTTCGAGAAGTCCGGCGGGAACAGCCGCGAGAGGAACTCGCCCATGTTCACGGTGCCCTCGCCGAGCTTCACGAAGTCGAAGCCGACGCCGCCGGCCGACCAGAACAGGATCAGCAGGGCGATCGGGATGCCGATGAGGAAGCGCGTCCGCGGGAGTGAGAACGCCTTCTCCATCCGCGCGCGCTCCGCCGCGGGGAGCGCCGGCTTCTCGCGTCGGGTGCGCGGCTCAGGCGTCGTGGTCGTCATCGCCGTCCTCCTCCTCGTAGAGCGCGGCGAGCGCCGCGGCATCCAGCTCCTTGGTGCGGCCGGAGACGAGCATCCGTCCGTGCCGCAGCCCGACGATCCGGTCGCTGTGCGACAGGGCGAGCGGCAGCACGTGCAGGCTGACGAGCACGGGGATGCCGTCCTCCCCCGCGATGCCGCGCAGCAGCTCGAGCACGGAGTCGGCGAGCTTGGGGTCCAGCGAGGCGACCGGCTCGTCGGCGAGGATCACGCGGGGCTGCTGCATGAGCGCCCTCGCGATCGCGACGCGCTGCTGCTGTCCTCCCGAGAGCGAGCGGGCGGGGTCCTTGGCCTTGTGCGCGATGCCGACGCGGTCGAGCAGCTCCATGGCCCGGCGGCGGTGCGCGCTGGAGAAGCCGCCCACGAGGTTGAGCGGGCCCGCGTCGTGGAGCGCACCGGTCAGCACGTTCTGCAGCACGCTCAGCCGAGGGATCAGATTGAACTGCTGGAACACCTGTCCGACCTCCGACCGCAGGGTGCGCAGCTCCCCCCGGCGGAGGTTGGTGACATCGTGCCCTGCGACCCTGACGGAGCCTTCGGCGATGGGGGCGAAACCGGTCAGGCTCTTCATGAGCGTCGACTTGCCGGAGCCCGATGCACCGAGCAGCGCCACCATCTCGCCGGCGAACAGGTCGAGGTCGACGCCGTCGAGCACTCGGGCGTCGCCGTAGGAGACGCCGAGCCCCCGCACGGTGACGAGCGGCAGAGCGCGGCGGACCTCACCGGTCGTGACGGGCACGACCTTGGCCTTCGCGGTCACAGCTGCCGTCGTCACTTCAGGTCCTCGAGGTCGACGCCGGCGACGGCTGCGATGTCGGCGAAGGAGGAGAAGACGCTCGGGTCGGGAGCGATCTCGACCTCGAGGCCGATGAAGGAGCCGTACGCGGCCAGCGCTTCGGCGTTCTCCTCGGAGAAGACGGCGGGGATCGCCTCCTCGAGCACGGTGCGGGTCTCCTCGTCGAGCGACTGACGGGCGAGGACGGTGCCCATCACGTCCATCGCGGGGCTCTCGCCGACCGCGCGCCACTCGCCCTCGGCGAACGGGAACATCGGGGCGCCCATCTCGGTGAGGACGAACGCGGTGCAGGCGGCATCCACCTGGCCCTGCTCGAGGGCGGCGAAGCTGCCCTCATGCCCGCCGGCGAAGATCGCCTCGTAGTCCTCGCCCTGCTCCAGACCCGCCTCGTGCAGCATGTAGACGGGCATGAAGTAGCCGGAGCTGGAGGCCTGGTCGGCGAAGGCGACGGTCTTGCCCTCGAGGTCCTCGACGGTCTGGATGGGCGAGTCGTCGAGCACGACGCAGGTGGAGACGGGCTCGTCCGAGCCCTTCCAGGCGAGCAGCGCATCGACCTCGCCGGTGTTGACGGCGAGCGCGGACGGGAAGCCGCTCATGATGCCGATGTCGACGTGGTCGGCGCGGATGGCCTCCACGACGCTGAGGTAGTCGGGGACATCCGTGACCTCGACCTCGCGACCGGTCTCGGCCTCGAGGAGCTCGACGAGCGCGTCGATGGGGTTCACAGCCGTCGGGTCGTCGGAGACGGGGAGGGTCGCGATGGTGATGGGGGCGTCAGCGGCGGATGCCTCATCGCCGGCGGCGGACTGGCAGCCCGTGAGGGCGAGAGCGGTGATGCCGAGCATGCCCACCGCGGGGAGGGTGTAGCGACGCATGGGAGGGACCTTTCAGAAGGGGGGATTCCGAGAACACCTGTATTCGAACTCGGCAAGGTGTCCGGGAATTACGAGACCGCCGTACTCGGATCGGAACGGAAGGTGAACAACGGGTGACGCCCCCTGCCCCGCCGCTCGCTCGCTCGCTCGCTGATCCTGTCGAAGCGCCTTCCCGCTCGCTGATCCACCGCTCAGAGCTCGCTGAGCCTGTCGAAGCGCGCGATATCGAAGATCGACCCCGTCCATGTATCACAGGGCCCTTGCCGTGCTCCTGGTATGTGTGAGCACAATGGGCACCATGACCGACGCCTTCCCCGAGGGCGCCGTCAGCGATGGTTCGGCGCGCTGGGAACGCGCGGCCGCGGTGTTCGCCGACTGGCGCGCCGGTGACGCGCGCGCCATGGACGATCTGGTCCGCCTCATGACGCCGGTGCTCTGGCACGTCGTGCGCGCCTACGGGCTGGAGCGCACGCTCGCCGAGGACGTCGTGCAGTCGACCTGGCTGGCTCTCGTGCGCACGCACGAGTCGATCGCCGACACGAAGGCGATCTCGGGATGGCTCACCGTCACCGCGCGGCGTGAGGCGTGGCGCGTGAGCAAGCAGAGCCGCCGGACCGACACCACGGCCGATGAGATCCTCGAGCCGCTCCTGCCCGTCGAGGACTCCCCCGAGATCCTGGCGCAGGAGTCCGACGAGAACGCACGACTGTGGGCCGCCGTGGAGTCCCTCACCGAGCACTGTCGGCGTCTGCTGCGGATCGTCGCGTTCGAGGAGCGGCCGGATTACGCATCCATCGCCGTCGATCTGGGGATGCCCGTGGGAAGCATCGGCCCGACGCGCAAGCGCTGCTTGGCGAAGCTGCGCACGGCGCTGGTCGCCACCGGTCACCCCGCCCCGACGGAAGGCGGCGGTGATGACCGGATCTGACGACGCCCTCTTCTCCCGGCTGCGCCACGCCGCAGAGGAATTCGATCCCGTGCCTGCCGACCTCGCCGAGCGGATGATCGCCGCGGTGGCCGTGGCCGACCTGTCTCGCGAGTTCGCCCTCCTCACCCTCATCGAGGGCGCCGTCGGCGCCGTGCGCGGCGAGTCGGAGACGGCGACCCTGCAGTTCGGCGACGGCGCCTCCGGCGTCCTGCTACACGTCAGCCGCATGCCGGGCGACCGGCGGCGCATCGACGGCTGGGCAGACGCGGAGGCGGTGGAGATCCGGCTCAGCCAGGGCGAGCGCACCTCGATCGTGCCGCCGGATGAGAACGGCCGGTTCGTGTTCGACGACATCGCACCGGGGCTCTGCCAGGTGCGCGTCGTCCTCGCCGGAGACGGCAAGGATCTGCTCACGCCGCGATTCGAGGCGTGAGTCCACTGGGGGGATGATCGCGGCCGCCGAGCCGCCGGAGAGGGTGACCCATGGAGCAGCCGCGCGGATGGACATGGCAGGACAGAGCCGAGGGATCGATCCGGCTCGGGGCGGCCCTGGATCCGACCGTCGAGCAGGTGCACGGCATCCGCGCCTTCCCGACCGCGTACCTCCCAGAGCAGCTGCTCATCTCCCGAGATGACGAGGACAACGGCGCGTTCGACCGCGAGCTGAAGACACTGCATGAGTCCGCCGGGTCCTTCGGTTGGGGCATCCGCGTCGACGATCTCGAACAGGGTCTCGCGCGCGGCGTCTCTCGGTTCCAGCGGGCGACGATCACCACTCCCGACGAGCCGGTGCGCGGCGAGTCCCCGGTGCCTCCGGATGCCTGGCGGGTGCTCCAGCGCGCCAGGCGGATCTCGGGCACGACGATGCCGCGCACGAGCCTCGAGCACGTGATCTCGATCGATCCCGTCGGGCTCAACCCCTTCACGAGGACCAACCCCTTCACGCGCACCAACCCGTTCACGCGCACCAACCCCGCCGGCGGGCGCGGCGCGGGCGGCAGCGACGACTACCTCGAGCCGGGCAGGGGGGCGAGGCAGCCCGTGACCTGGGTCGGTCCCGCGCCGGTGCGAAGCACTGCTCCACGCAAGGGCAGGCGCCCCGTGGTCGCCGTGCTCGACACGGGATGCGGGGTGCACGACTGGCTGCCCGACGACATCGTCACCCGTCACGTCGAGCTGGACGGCGTGGCCGTGGGGCTGACCGGCGATGCCGACCCGGAGCGGTACCCGGATCTGTACGGCCAGCTCGACGGCGAGATCGATGCCGTCGCCGGGCACGGGACGTTCATCGCCGGCATCATCCGCCAGACCGCGCCGGACGCGGACATCCTGTCGGTGCGCGTGGCGGGGGCTCTCGGCGTCGTCGGGGAGAGCACGTTCCTGACCGCTCTCGCGCAGGTCGTCGAGCTGATGCGCCGCCATCGCGAGGATCCTCGTACCGGCCACCCCGTCGACGTGCTCAATCTCTCCCTCGGCTACTACCACGAGACGCCCACCGACGGCCTGTTCAGCCTGACGCTGCACGCGCTTCTGACCGAGGCCAGGGAACTGGGCTGCGTCGTCGTCTGCTCGGCGGGCAACGACGCCATCGACCGCCCCTCGTTCCCCGCGTCGCTGTGGGCGTGGCCGGGCGCCGACAACGGGCTCGGTCATGACCACGGCGCCCCGCACCTCTCGGTCGGAGCGCTGAACCCCTCCGCGCGCTCGGTGGCGCTGTTCTCCAACGTCGGGCCGTGGGTGCGCGCATATGCGCCGGGCGCCGCGATCGTCAGCACCTCGCCGGCCTTCGTCGGCGGGCAGCAGGCATCGACGCGGCACGACGTGGACGGGCTCCCCCGCGAGACCATCGACCCGGACGACTACCGCGGCGGCTTCGCGGTGTGGAGCGGCACCTCGTTCGCCGCCCCGTACCTGGCGGGGCGCATCGCCGCACGGCTCGGAAACGTTCCCGTCGCGGGTGCGAGCGCGGCCGCGGTGAAGAAGGCGGTCTCCGCCGCTCTCGCCGAGCTGCCCTCCCCCGTGTCGAAGGGGTGACTCCCCGGCCTCGTCGACTTCCCCGACACGGAACGTCGGGGCATCCTTGGGGAATGAGCCCCCTGTCCGCGAGCGACCTGCATCAGCGGGGTGTCGACGCGGCGAACGCACGACGGTTCGCCGCAGCGCGGAAGGCGTTGCTCGCCGCCGCGGCACGCACGGACGACGAGGACCTGCGGGCGCGCATCGACGGCACCCTCGCCTACGTGCTCGCGCAGACGGGAGAGCCCGCCGAGGCGGAGCGTCTCATCCGCGATGTGCTGGCGCGCGAGGGCATCGGAGCGCAGGCGACGACCATCCTGCTCGGGCAGCTGGGCACGCTGCTCCTGCACGCCGGGCGGATCGATGAGGCGGAGCGGATGCTGAGTCGCGCGATCGAGGCCTCGGCATCCGAGGACACCGCCCTGGCCAACCTCCTCGTCAACCGCTCGGTCGCGCGGATGCAGCAGCATGCGCTCGACGCGTGCAGGACGGACCTCGAACGCGCGATCGCGGTGTTCGAGGCGAACAGCGACGTCGAGCCGCTCGCCGAGGCGCAGCACAACCTCGGCTACGCCGCGCTGCTCGGCGGCGACCTCGTCAAGGCGTTGTCGCTCATGGACGCGGCACGGCCGACACTCGCCGAGACCGGCGATCTCGCCGCGGCGATCAGCGACCTCGACAGGGCCGAGGTGCTCCGTGATGCCGGCGAGACCTCGGAGGCCGAGCGGTTGTTGAGCCTGGTCGCAGCCCGATTCGGCGCACAGCGCATGCGTCAGGCCCGCGGTGAGGCCGAGTTCCATCTCGCCCGATCACAGCTGCGTCACGCCCCGCAGGACGCCGCGCGCACGGCCGCCACCGCGGCTCGACGCTTCGCCTCCCTCGGGAGCGCGGGGTGGGCCGCCAGGGCGGACGGTGTGCGTCTGGAGGCGCGCGTGCGCGCCGGGCTGCGCCAGCGGGCGGAGGAGCTCGACACGGCGGCCTCGGCGCTTCGTCGACACGGGCTGCGCACGGATGCGGTGTCGCTGGCGCTGACGGCCCGCTCGCTCGACAGCGCTCGGCTGCCGCGGGTCCCACCGGGCGCGCCCATGCCGCTGAGGATCCGATCGTGCGAGGTGCGCGCGCAGCGCGCCGCATCCTCCGGTCGGCACACCGAAGCGCGAAGGATCGCCGCCGACGGTCTGGACCTGCTGCACGCCTGGCGCCGGTCCTTCGGAGCGCTCGACCTGCGCGCGTCATCGGCCGTGCACAGCGAAGAGCTGCTGCGCATCGGACTCACGGCGGCGGCCCGCGCGGAGGACCCTGCCGTGCTCTTCGAATGGTCCGAGCGGGCCAGGCATCTCAGCCAGCAGGTGACGCCGCTGCGCCCGCCGCGCGACGAAGCCCTCGCCGCGGATCTCGCGGAGCTGCGGATGCTGCGCGCAGAGCTCATCGGGGATGACTGGCTCACCGATCCTGAGGTGCTGGCCATCCGTGACCGCGTGCGCGAGCGGCAGTGGTCATCCACCGGCGGCGTCGAATCTCACGACCGCCTCGGGCTGAGGGAGGTACGCGCAAGGATGCCGGAGGGCACTGCCCTCGCCGCATTCGTGTTCACCGGTTCGGCCCTCAGCGCGATCGTGGCGACGGCGTCGGGCGCTCGCATGGTGCGGCTCTCCTGGCCATCCGTGCGCGCGGCCATGGACGGCCTGCGCGCGGATCTCGACGTGTTCGCGCTGACCCGCGGCGGACCGATGTCCACGATGGTGGAGCGCTCGCTGCACGCCAGGCTCACCGCGCTCGACGCGCTGCTGCTGCGCCCTGTACGGGAGGCGATGCCGGACGCACGGCGGTTGGCGCTGACCGCGCCCGGCGTCCTCGCCGGAATCCCCTGGGCCATGCTGCCCGGCATGGCCGGTGTGCCGTTCACGCTCGCCGCGTCGGCCTCGCGCTGGCTGGAGGATCGGCCGCTGGTCGGCGCGCGGATCGGATTCGCGGCCGGCCCGCGGGTACCGCGCGCGTTCGAGGAGATCACGGCGTCGGCCTCGTCCTGGGGAACAGCGGAACTCCTGTCCGGCGCCGATGCCTCGGTAGAGGCCGTCATGGCGCTCGCCGGCCGCAGCGACGTCCTCCATGTGGCGGCGCACGGCAGGCACACCGTGGACAATCCGCTCTTCTCGGGCCTTGAGCTCGCCGATGGGACGCTGTTCGGCTACGACGTCGACCTCATCGACCGGCCTCCGGCGACGGTGATCCTCTCGGCCTGCGAGCTCGGCCGCTCCTCGGTGCGCGGAGGCGAGGAGGCCGTCGGCATGACGAGAGTATGGCTGCATGCGGGGGCCCGCTGTGTGATCGCCTCGCCCGTGACCGTTCGCGACGACATCGCAGCGGAGCTCCTTCCCGCCCTGCACGAAGGCCTCGCAGCGGGTCAGGAGCCTGCGGCGGCCCTGGCCTCGGCGTCCGACTCCACGAGGCTGCACACCCCGTTCCAAGCGCACGGATCGGGATTCTGAAGAATTCTTCCAATCGATGTATCAGATCGCACGCAGCGTGCTCCTGATCTTCAGAAGGTGTTCGACGAGGATGACTCGGGGTAGAGCCGGAGTAAGAGGGAGGCTCGGAAGATCCCACACTGGGGAACGCGCGCTGGGGAGCGCGGGGATCTGCATCGTCTGCACAGGGGTGTCGCGGCTGAAAGCCGAGGCACCCCTTTGGCGTGCGCCGACGGGTGCGCGTCGGCGTCGGTCGGCGGCCTCGGCCCGGCTCGGCGGGTGTCGGCGGCGCTGAGCGGCCGTCAGCGCCGCTCAGCCGCCTCGGTGTGGTGGCGGATCACCTCGGCGACGATGAAGTTGAACCACTTCTCGGCGAACTCCGGGTCGAGGTGCGCCTCCTCCGCGAGGGCGCGCAGCCGTGCGACCTGCTGCTCCTCGCGGGAGGGGTCGGATGCCGGCATCGCATGCTCGGCCTTGAGGTGACCGACCTGCTGGGTCGCGCGGAAGCGCTCGGCCAGCATGAAGATCAGCGCGGCGTCGATGTTGTCGATGCTGGCGCGCAGGCGCAGCAGTTCCTCGCGTGCGGCGTCGTCGGTCATGACACCAACGATAGGCGAAGCGAGATGGATTGGCCGAGCGCGCCCTAGAGTGAGGGCATGAGCAGCGATGAGACCCCCGCGACGGCATCCGAGGGTGACGCGGCGCGGACGGCGACCGATGCGCGCCCGCACCCCACCGCCGAGGTGAAGCAGCCCGCGCGGCGTCGGAAGGCGGCGCAGGAGACCGAGCCGGAGCCCGAGCTCGTGGCGAAGCCCGTCGTCGAGCCGGTGCCCTCGAATCGCTCGTTCTGGACGCGCATCGACAAGCCCTTCGTCTTCGGATTCCTCGTGACCCTCGGCGGGCTCGCGGCCTTCGCGCTGGGGCTCGCGGTACAGAACCTGTCGACCGTCATCATCTACATCGCACTCGCATTGTTCGCCGCGCTCGGCCTCGACCCGGCCGTGCGCTTCCTCGAACGACACCGTTTCAGCCGCCCCCTCGCGATCGTGACCGTGCTCGTCAGCCTCATCGCCGTGCTCGCCCTGGTCGTCTGGGCGATCGTGCCGGTCGTGGTGGAGCAGATCACCAACTTCGTGAAAGACGTCCCTGGCATGATCACCGACTTCCAGCGCAGCGATCTCTACGCGACGCTGGAGGATCAGTTCGGCGACCAGTTCGAGTCGCTCATCGCCGACATCCAGACCTTCCTGTCCAACCCGGGGAACCTCGCGACGATCGGCGGCGGCGCTCTGCAGGTCGGTGCCTCCATCGCCAACGGGATCTCCGGGATCGTGGTCGTGCTCGTGCTGATCATCTACTTCACCGCGACGCTCCCGACGATCAAGCAGGCGATGATCCGTCTCGTCCCGGCGCGCGACCGTGCGAACACGGAGATCATCACCGAGCAGATCACCGACTCGGTCGGCGGCTACGTGATGGGAATGGTGACGCTGGCGTTCATCAACGCGGTCGTCGTGCTGATCCTCTACAGCGCCTTCGGGTTGCCGTTCCCGCTGCTGCTCGCGGTGGTGGCGTTCCTCGTCACGCTGATCCCCCTGGTCGGCTCGCTGCTGTTCTGGGTGATCGGCACCGGGATCGCGCTCTTCGGCGACAACATCGTCTTCGCCCTGATCTTCGCGGCCGTGTACCTCGTGTACATGCAGATCGAGGCGTACGTGCTGACGCCGCGGGTGATGAACCGTGCGGTTTCGATCCCCGGGTCGCTCGTCGTGATCGGCGCTCTCGTCGGAGGCACGCTGCTCGGCCTGCTCGGGGCGCTCGTGGCGGTTCCCGTGACGGCGTCGATCCTGATCATCATCAAGAAGGTATGGATCCCCCGGCAGGACTCCCGGGTCTGACCCGCGCGAGGGCCTTCGCCGCTCGCTGAGCGACACTCCTCCGCTCGCTGAGCGACACTTCTCCGCTCGCTGAGCTTGTCGAAGCGCGCCCACACGAGAACTCCGCTTCGACAGGCTCAGCGAACTAGAACAAACCAAGCCGCACCTCCGCTCGCTGAGCGACACCTTCCCCGCTCGCTGAGCTTGTC